>CAMBFG010000025.1 GCA_945865925.1 Dehalococcoides mccartyi | reverse complement strand
GAGTTCATCGAGGTGTTCTACAATCGCCGACGCCTGCACTCCACGCTCGGCTACTGTTCGCCGGTGGAGTACGAGGCAAGAATGGTCCCACGAGCAAGGAGCGCCTCGGCGGCCTAAGCAATCTGTCCGTCAAACCGGAGCAACCCCACAGATACCAAGAGCGGCCGGCGCGTCCTGTTCTACGTCTGCGGAGTTGATCGCTGATCAGCGGCGCGAAGCGGAACTCCCAGGCGCGGATCGTCTCGTGGCTCACGGTGTAGCCACGCTGCAGCAGGAGTTCCGATACATCCCTCAGCCCGAGCTTGTAGCGCAGACGCCAGAGCACGGCGAGCAGCACGATGTCAGTCGGGAACTGCAGTTCGTTGAACGGCGTACCGGTCCGTTCGTTGAAGCGTCGCCCGCAATCAGCGCATGCGAACCTTCGGTATCCGAGGGCGGTCCGCGGCTTCCGCCGCCGCACGACGGGCGATTCGCAGTGCGGGCAGGTCATCGGGGTTCTCCTCATCTCAGTTGGACGAGGCTACGCGCCGATCGGACCCTGAGTTCTGACAGAACCGCGTCCACGGGTATCGCGGGCGGGCGGGAGCGGACACGCTCTGTCGGCGCCTCGGTAACACGACGCGGGTCCGCTAGTTGGTGTGGCGGGAGATTCTTTCTATGTGGGTCACGGTCAGCCAATCTCCAGCTGAGCGACGGGGCTGAACTGCTCGTGCGCGAGCACCGCCTGTTCCGACGAGTAGGTGCGGGCGTATCGCTGGACCATCGTGAGCGACGAATGCCCGAGCAGGCTCTGGACGTCGATCTCGCGGGCCTGTGACCGGATCGCCCAAGTGGCGAACGTGTGCCGAAAGCGGTGTGGGTGGACGTGCGTCACGCCGGCGCGTTCGCCGAGCCGGTTGAGCAACACGTTCAGCGCGAGCGAATGCAGTCCTTTCCCGGAGCGCTCTGAGAGAAACAGCGGCCCCTCGGCCTTGCCCCGCACGATGAGGTAGGCGGTGAGCGCGGCTCGCGCCTCTTCCCCGAGTCCGACCCACCGCTGCTTCTGTCCCTTGCCATGGAGGACGCGGACACGGCCGCGTTCCCAGTCGACATCGTCGAGCCTCACCGAGACGCATTCTGACGCGCGGACCCCTGTGTCGAGCAGGAAGAGTACGAGAGCGTAGTTCCGCGTCCCGGCTCGGACATGGAGATTGATCGCCGCGAGGAGCCGGCGCACGTCGTCGGTCGAGAACGGTTGCACGATCTGCTGCTCGAGTTTCACGAGCGGTACCCGAGCAAAGACGTTCTCGGGTACCACGTCGAACCGCTTGCACCAGGAGAAGAACGCCTTCACCTCGCGGTGCAGCCGATGCTGGTAGGCCCGACTCGCACCTCGCTCCCGAAGCGCGCCGAGGAAGGCGTATACGTGTTGGACGGTGAACGCCTCGACCTCAGCTGGGAATTCGAGGCGTATGCCCACTTCCTGCAAGCGGGTGAGCGACTCCCGGTACCCGCGGATGGTGCTGCGCGCCTTGCCTTCGACGTCGCAGGCGGTGAGGTAGGTCTGGGCGAGTTCGTTGAGTAGTGCCATGGGCGGCTCCGTTCACCCACATCACTCACTCTGGGCGGGCTCGGAAGCAAGTCGATGGCAGCGAGCGGATCTTTGGGCCGCTAGTCACGACCAATTACGGGCAGTCAGGGGACCTGGCAGCGAGGCTTGATTGAGGCCCTCGTTCGATGCTGCATAAGAGAACAGAAACGGGCGCCCTCGAGGGCGCCCGTTCTTCGGTTCGAGTGGTAGCAGGAGCGGGATTTGAACCCGCGACCAACGGCTTATGAGTCCGCTGCTCTACCGCTGAGCTATCCTGCCGTCGCCCAGTATCCCGACCGCCCGAGGTCGGAGCAAGCGCGACGGCTCGCCGACGCTTCTACCACGACCCCCCGCCACCGCCGCCGCCACCACCACCCGACGACCCACCGAACCCGCTCGATCCGCTCCCCCCGGGAGTCGAGGTCAGCGTGCTCGTCGTCGTGTCCGAGAACCCCGACATCGCGTTGGCGAATACCAGCGCGTTGAACGCCCCGGACGACCCATACCAGGACGGAGCCTCGGTCGCGAGGCCTTCGAAGGCCTTCGCCCAGCGGTCAACGCACCCGAACACGATCGCGTATGGCAGGTACTCATAGAACAGCCCTGCCTTCTCCGCGAACTCCGACCGGTGCGTCTCTGCGTCCTCGATGAACCGACGGAACCCGAGCGTCCGCCGCAGCACCGCTGTCCCCTGCGCTGTCCGTCGAGGCATCTGCCCGCTGATCGCCATCAGCCCGAGCGCCCCCACGATCGGCGGCAGCACCACGATCCCGAACGTCGTCGTCTTCGCCACCAGCACCAGCACCCCGATCGCCACCACGAGCGCGCCGATGCCCGTCCCCAGCCATCGAGCCCGCACCGACGACGGGCTGCCGACGAACCAGCCACGCGCGATCGTGTCCGCGTACAGCGCGTCCTGCACCTGCTTCAGCCGCGTCGCGAACTTCGTCTTCAGGTCGCTCAGCAACACCTCGTCGCCGTCCTCGAAGAGGCCATCGAGGAGCAACTGCTCGTAGTCGAGCAGCGCACGCTTGTCCTTCACGGCCGCCTGCTTCTTCAGCCGCCAGTCCGCCGACCCGAACCACCCCTCCTTCGGCACCTCCTCGATCAGCAGGTGCCCCCGCGCCGCGAGGTCGACGATCGTTGCCGACACATCGAGGGGATGCGCTGTCTCGTCCATCAGCGTCCCGATCTGTCCCGGCCGCAGGTCGTCTACCGGCGTGTACTCCGCGGCGAACACGCTCCCGTCACCCCACGGCACGCGCTGCGTCCCCGCCGTGCTGCCGAAGACCACCTCGGTCGCCGACCCGCGCCATCGCCAGTCGCGCCCGTTGAGCCAGTACAGCCGTGCGACGCCGCCTGCCGCAGCGGTCAGCACGATCCCGGCCAGCGCGAGGCGCAGCGGGTCAACCGTGAACGCCCGCCGGAACGACCACCGCTCATCGAGGATCGGCGCAGGCTCCGCCACCACACCCTTCGGGAACCCGACCACCACCGTCATCCCCTCGCGGTCGTCGAGGGCGCCGCCTTCGAACACCGCGCGCCCGCCTTCGACGCGGCTCGCCCGGCACGCCAGTTGCGAGCCACGAGGGCCGGCGAAGCACGCGAGTTGGGCTTGCTCGAGGTCGCCACCGTTCTCGATCTGCACCGCCACCGTCGCCGCCGCGATCGGCGCGTCCCAGTCCTGGCCGATAGCGTTCCAGAACAACTCGTCGTGGTCGGCGAACCCGTTCAGCGCGCCCTGGACGCGGTATTCGATGCGATACGTGTGGCGTCCGCTGATCGTCCGGTCCGCGTCGCCGATCTTGATCCGCGTCAGCCCGCCAGCGAGGTCCTCGGTCTCATGCGTTGTCGGCGTGTTGGGGCTGCCCGTGACCTTGAGGTCATCGAGGCGATACACCCGGTCATATCGATCGTCGTACCGCAACCGCGTCGGGATGTCGCGGAAGATCCCGTGCCGCTCCTCATTGCCGAAGTCGTAGTCGATCTGCTCGACGACAACGATGTCCCCGTCCCGCTCCAGCACGATGTCCACGAGGTACGACCGGATCTGCTCCCGTCCTGCCTGCGCGCTCGCCTCGGCGCCCCACCCAACGAGGGCGACCGCCGCGACCAGGATCCCGACGCCCGCACGCGGCACCCACCACGAAACGAGGCGTCCACGGGGACGCCTCGCCAGATCGTTCAGCCAGCGCGACACGTGCATCGGCTACGCCTTCAGCAGGGACTCGATCTGCTCGATTACCTCGGGCTCGTCGATGCGCGTGCGGAACTCGATGCGCGACGCGACGTTGCCCTGCTTGTCCACGAGGTACTTCTGGAAGTTCCACTTCACGTCGCCGCCGATCGGCTCAGGCAGCGTCGTCAGGTACTGGTACAGCGGGTGGATGTCGTGACCCTGCACCGAGATCTTCGAGAACATCGGGAACTTCACGCCGTACGTCAGCGCGCAGAACTCCGCGATCTCCGCGTCGGTTCCCGGCTCCTGGCCCTTGAAGTTGTTCGCCGGAAACCCCAGGATCTCGAACCCTTGGTCCTTGTACTGCTCGTATACCCGCTCGAGTACCTCGTACTGCGGTGTCTGCCCGCACTTGCTCGCCACGTTCACCAGCATCACGACCTTGCCCTGGTAGTCCGCCAGCGACTGCTCAGTCCCGTCGATCCGCTGCATCTTGAAGTCCAACATCGCCAGTCTCCCTCTGTGGGACCGAGTCCCCTAGCACCCTCGCCCCCGATCTCGGGTGGGCGGGTTCTGATATGCGATCATACCTCCGAGGCCACCCGTCCCATCGCCCGAAAGGCCCCCGCATGCGCGTCGCTATCACCGGCGCAACCGGCCTCGTCGGCACCGCCCTCGCGCAGCATCTCGAAGGCGTCGGCATCGAGGTCTATCGCGTCCGCCGCGCCACCTCGGACGACCGCCTCGCCGATTGGAACCCCGCCGTCGGCTGGATCCGCCCCGGCGCACTCGACGGCGTCGATGCCGTCGTCCACCTCGCCGGCGCACCGATCGCGGGCACAAACTTCCGCGACCTCCGCTGGACGCGCGCCCGCCGCGAACTCATCCGCACCTCACGCGTCGACGCCACCCGCCTCCTCATCGACCACCTCGCCGCGCTCCCCCAC
>CAMBFG010000024.1 GCA_945865925.1 Dehalococcoides mccartyi | reverse complement strand
GAGGGGGCCGGGGGGAGTGGGGTAATCCCCATAGGTGTTCAACCGCCTTCCCCCGAGGGGAAGGCGGCAGGGGGATGGGGCCGCTCGTCGCGTAGCGACGGCGGTACGAGCCTCACCCCCACCATCGAGGCCACCCAACTGGATCGGCGCATGCCTAGCCCCATGCACGACCTGTAACACCTGTTACGTAACAGGTGTTACCGTCCGTGCATGGACTGGCTTCTCTTCTCCTACCGCGTCCCCGCCCAGCCGAGCGCCGTCCGCGTCGCCGTCTGGCGAGACCTCCGCCAGCACGGGGCGGTCGGCCTCGGCACCGGCCTCTACGCACTCCCTGACCGCGACACCTACATCGAGGTCGTCGAACAGCTCACCGAGCGCGTCACCCAGGGCGGCGGCAGCGCCATCTCCTTCCGCGCCACCGCCCTCAGCGAAGCCGACGAACGCACGATCGCCGACACCTTCGCCGCCGCGCGCCGCGAGGAGTACCTCCAGGTCGTCAAGAGCGCGCGCAAGTTACGTGAGCACATCGCCCAGGAGGACGAAGACCGCGACTACCGCTTCGCCGAGGTCGAAAGCCTCGAAGAGGAACTACAGAAGGTGCGCCGCCAACTCGCGCTCGTCGTCATGCGTGACGTCGGCCCGCCAGCCAACCAGGCCGAGGCCACCACCGCCATCGAGCAGGCCGCGACACGCCTGCAGACCTACCTCGAAAACGCCTATCGCCATGATCCAGAACATCGCAGCAACACGGAGTCGCACGAATGAATCAGGAACTCGCGCTCGTCGTCTCCGCCGTCTTCCTCGCCACCGTGGTCGAGTCGGTCGAGGCGCTCACGATCGTGCTCGCCGTCGGACTCACCAACGGCTGGCGCACCGCTCTCCTCGGCGCAGGCCTCGCGCTCGTCGCCCTCACCGTCGTGATCATCGCCCTCGGCCCAGCGCTCGTCCGCATCATCCCCATCGAGGACCTGCAGGTCCTCATCGGCACGCTGCTGCTGATCTTCGGCCTGCAGTGGCTGCGCAAGGCGATCCTGCGCGCCTCCGGCCTCAAAGCGCTCCATGACGAAGAGAAGATCTTCCGCGAGGAGTTGGCAGCGCTGAACGAGGCGGCACGCACCCCCAGCCGCAACGACATCGACTGGACCGGCTTCGTCGTCTCCTTCAAGGGCGTCTTCCTCGAGGGCCTCGAGGTCGCCTTCATCGTCCTGACCATCGCCGCGAAACGCCAGAACTCCCTCGGCGCGAGCGCCCTGGGTGCCGTGCTGGCCGTCGTGCTCGTCTCGCTCGTCGGGGCAGCCGTGCATAAGCCGCTCACGCGCGTCCCGGAGAATTCGATCAAGTTCACCGTCGGCCTGATGCTCGTCGCCTTCGGCACTTTCTGGGGCGGCGAAGGCATCGGCGTCGAATGGTCGCTGGGCGACTGGACCATCCTCGTGCTGACCGCCCTCTACACCCTCATCGCCTGGGCGGCCGTCACCATCCTTCGCCGCAACGCAGCGAGGCCGCAGAGCGCCCTCGCCGGATCGGGAGGCGCCGCATGAAGTACCTCGTAGCCTTCGGACGCTTCTGGTACGACTTCATCGTCGGCGACTCAATGGCCCTCGCCATCGGCGGCGCCGGAGCCCTCGCGCTGGCCGCCGCCCTCGTCCACAGCCAGGCGAGTGCCCTCGCGGAGATCGCCCTCCCCGCCATCGTCGTCGGCACGCTGGTGATCAGCCTGCGCCCCGCGAAGTAGGGCGCGACCCAGCGCGCGTCCGCTACGCCCCTGCGGAAAGCCCGAGGAACCCGCGCAACGCGACCCGCATGGCCGTCGGCGCTTCGTGCCACGGCTCGTGCCCCGCGTCGGGGAGGATCACCCGTGTCACTCGCGGAAGCGCCGCGACCAGCGTGTCGCACGAGGCAAGCGGTCGAGGGTCACCCGCACCCTGCAACACCAGGACCGGCACGTCGAGCCCCGCGCACGCGCTCGCCAGGACCGCCGGATCGACGGCCTTCGTCTCCGCGTTGATCGAGGCGTTCGCAGCCCAGTTGACTGCGAACCGCTCGTCCAGATGCGCCTCGGCGAGCGCACGCGCTCGGCTGCGGTCGGCGTAGTTCGTCGCATCCATCAGCAGGCGCAGTTCGTGTTCCTCCTCTGCCGTCCGCGGACGGTCGTCCAACTCGGTCACCCGTGCGAGGTCGTCACCCAGCCGTGTGGATCGCTCGACGCCGTACGCCTGCCGAGGCCCATGTGCCCACTCGAGACCCGTGCCGCACGAATAGAGCAGCGTCTCCACCCGCTCGGGATGCGCGAGCGCGTAGTGCAGCGCGAGGGATGCCCCCCATGAGTGCCCGCCGAGGACGATCCGCTCCGCTCCGAAATGCGCTCGCACGGCGTCCAGATCCGCGACCGACTGCGCGATGCTGTAAGGACCGTCGCCGTCAGGCGATCGCCCGCACCCTCGTTGATCCCATCGCACCACTGAGAACGCGTCGTCGAGCATTGCGGCGACCGGGCCGAGGGTGTCCCAGTAACCCGGGCCGCCGTGACACAGCACCAGTGCTGGCCCGTGACCACTCGACTCCGCCCAGAGCCGGGCGCCGTCGTCGGTGGTGACCCACGTTTCGCCCATCCCGCGTCCCCTTCCTGGGCCTGGGACACAGAGACGCCGGCCTCGCGACCGGCGTCTCCTCGTTCAACCATTCGAGGGCTACGCACCCTCGAAGCAGAGCCCTGTCGAGGCTTAGTGGCCGCCGCAGGCGCACCCACCGGCGCCACACGAATCGCCAGCAGCCGGAGCGCCCATCGCGTTCGGCGCCGTGATCGAGAAGCCCTGCTGCATCACGTCCTCGACGTAATCGATGGACGCCTCGTTCAGCGTCAGCGCCGAGGCCGGGTCGACGAGGAAGCGCAGCGTCCCCACGGTGATCACGGCGTCGTCCGGAGTCGCGGTGTCCAGGCCCATGCCGAAGCGGGGGGCGCCGCCGCCACAACCGCAGGCGCCGCCTCCACCACCGCAGCCGCCACCGGAGCTCTGCATGAACACCCGGATCCCCTGGTCGGCTTCGCGCTCGCCGATCAGCGTCGTGAGCCGCTCCTGTGCAATTGAAGTGACGGTGAGGTTCATCGATGCCTCCCGAGCAGCCGCATGTGCGGCGAAATCGTTTGAATGACCCGCTTATCTTCGCTCACGCCCGCAACCCCGGCAACCGAGGCCCGGCTCAGCCCCGTCTGCGGGTCGCGAAGGCACGACCGCCGAGCGAGATCCCGATGGCGACGGCGACCAGCGCCCAGACCGCCAGCGGAGAGGTTTCGTCACGGTCCGTCAGTCCGGCATTACCGGTGCGTGGCGGCTGGGGCGTCGTCGGTGGCGTCGTACCCGGCGGGGTCACGCTCGGTGGCCCGCCAACCGGTGGTACCCCCACCACGGGCACAGGCGCCCCAACAGGCGTCGATGTCGCGGTTGGCGAAGCAATCGGGGTCGCCGTCGGTGTGGCGGTTGGTGTGGCGGTTGGTGTGACGATCGGGGTCGCCGTTGGCGTCGGCGTCGCGGTTGGTGTCGGTGTCGCGACCTGCACGTTCGTCGTGACCGTCGCCGAGCACCGCGTCAGCGCCCCGCCACCGTTCGCCGATCCGTTGCACTGGTCGACATGCACCGCCAGGGCAGAGGTGGTCGTCGTCGTGGAGCCCGCGCCCACGGAGCAGATAAAGCCCACACTCGTCCCGCCGTTCCCGGAGCCGTTGCACTGGCCCACGGTCGCAGCCGTCACCGAGGTCACACCGGGCGTATTCACCGGAGTACACGTGCCGGGCGCGCCAGTCCCCGTGATGACCGAGCCGATGCACTGGTACACCGTCGCACCAGCCGGAAGCACCGCCGGGGCGCTCGTGAACGTCGTGGTCACCGTGACCGAGCAGATCACCACCCCACCGCCGCCGTTCCCCGATCCGTTGCACTGCTGCACGGTCGTCACGACGTCAGTCGAAGTCGAGGTAGTCGTCGCGCACGTGCCAGCACCGGCGCCGACCGGCCCTGCCGCACCCACGCACCGCGTCACCGTCACCGTCGACGCCGTCGAGGTGTCGATCGTGCCGGCCCCCGTCACAAAGTTCGTGACCGTGACCGTGCACGCGATGCCCTGTCCGCCCACGTTGCTGGCCGTGTCGTTGTTGCACTGCGAGACGGGTGGCGCCGCAGCGTGTACTGGCTGCGCGGTCGATTGAGTCAGGGTGAGTGCGAGCACTGCCATCAGCAGCGCGAACGCAACACTGAGGCGTGATCGAGGCCGAGTCGTGGGGGGGAAGAATGAGAGCAAATCTGACGTCCAGTCCATCGCATGAGGGCGATTGGTGGAGTGTCCCCCAGACTGCGTCACGCGCGCGTCACGCCCGCCTCGCCGGCTCTCGATCCACGCAAATCGTCAGGAAGGGAATCCGAGTGCGCTGCGGGTCATTCGCCCGTCTCGTGCGCCTCCACCACCTCCAGCAACTCCCGCCCGAACCGGTCCACCCGCGACTCGCCGAGGCCCCACACCCGCATCAGCGCGTGCATGTTCCGCGGTCGCAGCCGCACGAGGTCGCGCAACGTCCGGTCCGCGAAGATCGTGTACGCGGGCGCACCCTCGCTCTTCGCCCGCTCCGTCCGCCACGCCCGCAGCGCCACGTACAGCGGATCGTCCGGCCGCACATCCTCTTCTGACGTCGCGCTGACGATCCCCGTCGCCCGCCCCGGCCGCAGCCCCATGCTCGGCTGCACCGAGGGATTCGAGGCTGGTGGGGCGCTCGCCGGATGCGTCGTCTCCCATGCCGCGATCAGCCGCAGCAGATCCTGCCCGAACCACGCCGCCCGACGTTCCCCGATCCCCCACACCGCGCGCAGCGCGTCCATCGATGCCGGACGGTACGTCGCCAGTTCGCGCGCCGTGCGGTTCTCGAACACCAGGTACGGGTCACGGTCGCTCGACCGCGCCAGCCGGTCGCGCAGCACCACGATGTCGTCGTACAGGTCCGGCGGGTACGCCGGCACCTCGTCGTGCTCGTGACGGCCGAGGCAGTTGTCGCACGCCTCGCACGTCTCCGCCGGCTGCTCCCCGAAGTACCGCAGGATCAACCCCCGACGGCACCCCTTCGTCTCCGCGTATTCCGCCATCTCCCGCAGCCGTGCCTCCTCGTGCGCCCGATGTCGCACGATCCCCGACACGTCGATCGTCGCGTTGAGATCAGTCGAGGTCACACGCAGCGCCACCGGGTCCACGAGCCCGGAGTCGCGCAGCGCCGCCACCGTCATCGCGAAGCCCGGATCGTCGTCCCCCATCGAGAACGACAGCCGCCCCTCGTGATCGGCGCGCTGCAGCCACGCCTGCCACGCTGCCCGCACCGCGAGGGCGTCCGGGTGCGCATCGTCGATGAACCCCTGCTGGAACCGCCGGTCGGCACGCGCATACAGCAGCGTGCACTCCGCGTGATCGCCGTCGCGTCCCGCACGCCCCGCCTCCTGGTAGTACGCCTCGAGGCGTCCCGGCATGTTCAGGTGGATCACGTACCGCACGTCCGGCTTGTCCACGCCCATCCCGAACGCATTCGTCGCCACGATCACCGGCAGGTCACCCAGCATGAACCGGCGCTGCACGATCGCCCGACGCGAACGGTCGAGGCCCGCGTGGTACGCCTCCGCCTTCACCCCCGCGTTGCGCAGCGCCTCCGCCATCTCCTCCACGCCGCGTCGAGTGCGCACGTAGATGATCCCCGCGAGCCCCGGCCGCTCCCGCACGTAGTCCACGGCCCACCGACGTCGATCGTCCGCCCCCTCGATCGCCTCCACGGCGAACGTCAGGTTCGGCCGGTCCACCGACGTCACGATCTCTTCGCCCTCCGAGATCCCGAGGCGCTGCGCAATATCGCGACGCACCTGCGGGTTCGCCGTCGCCGTCAGCGCCAGCGTCCGAGGGAACCCCAACCGTTCGCGTACCGCGCCGAGTTGGAGGTAGTCGGGGCGGAAGTTGTGCCCCCACTCAGAGATGCAGTGAGCCTCGTCTACTGCCAGCAGGTTGATCCCCGCGTTGCGCAGTCCCACCGTGAATCGAGGGTTCTGGAACCGCTCTGGCGCCACGTACAACAGCGGCACCTCGCCGCGCACGAAGGCCATGTACCGACGGTTCTGCTCCTCCCGCCCGATGTGCGAGTTGATGAACGTCGCGTTCACCCCCACCGCCTGCAGCGACTCCACCTGATCCTGCATCAACGCGATCAGCGGAGAGACGACGACCGCGCGCCCAACCTCGAGGGCCGGCAGCACGTAACACAGACTCTTCCCCACCCCCGTCGGCATAATCGCCAGCACATCGCGCTCCCCCAGCGCCGACAGCACCGACTCCTGCCCCCCACGGAAATCCGGATACCCGAACACCTCCAGCAACCGCCGCCGGTACGCCGACAGGTCCGAGGGCCACGCCACCGTCGACGCATCCGCCACCAGCGGCGCCGTCAGCGGCTCGCTCGCTCGCCGCTCCGAGACGTTCCCGCCGACCGAGGCGAGCGCCGCAGGCGCCTCGCCCGAGGCCCGCCCAGCCATCGAGGCGAGCGGCGCAGCCGCCTCGTCCACCACCTCACCCCACACCGGCGGCGCACCATCATCCGGCCGCGCCCCGCACGCAGAGCACCACGGCGCCCCCGCATCGAGCGCCTCACCGCACGCAGCACACCGATTGGACAAGCGAGCCCCCAGACAGCAGTGGCGCACCTCGACCCTCGAGGCACGCCGGGCTGGGGACCCCCATCCTACCGCGCGAGGTCGTTCGGAGTGGTGCGAGTGGCATCGCGCCCATGCAATCAACGCGAAGAGTCATGACGGTCCCCTGGCGACAGTCGCCGACGCATCGAGGTGGTCAAGGTGCGACGCTGGTGACGCTTGGGTCTTCTACTAACCGGAATCGTCGATGGGACGCGGGTACTCTTCACTTGAGTCGGTCAGCGATGCCTGCCAACGATGGAGGTGCCCACGATGGGCTTTCAGTTCGGTCCTGAGTTCCTCGATGTGATTGAAGAGCGTCGAGGAAAGCGAATGCGCGGCATAACAGCAGATCTGATGCTGGTCGCTGTTTGGGCTGGTTGTCTCGCGATCATCGTTGGATTCTTCTACGTGGTCTGGGGGATTGTTGGTAGCCCGATCACTCGGGCAGCCACTGCCCTAATCCCGTACCTCGACGTCCCAAATTCCGACAGGGCTTCTGGAATAATTTCATTTGTAGCGACGATGTCAGCAGCTGTGTCCGCATCTCTTGTGGCGTCCCGAGTAGCACGCATTTTCCAACTATTCCGAGGGGATAGCGGAGCAGAGACCGTCGCCGCCGCGGATTGGGGATCCGTTGAGCCGGGCCCGGAAGAGGCGGCTGAACACACAGTCTCTGGCGCGACGAAAGAGGGAACAGAGGAGTCGTCGCCGCCCGCGGCGGAAGATCGGAATCGAAACGAGCAGTTCATCGAACTTCTCGACAAACACGTCGAGATTTCGATCGCAACATTGGGGCCGGAACTCTCTGACAAGGCGCGCCAGGCACGGATGAATGATTACGGGATTTGGGAGGAAGTGGGTCGAGTGGCAACAGGTCCCGAGTCCTCTGCCCTGACCTATTTCGACTATGAGGCTGGTCAGATCGTTAGTCGTCACCGAAACGATCCAAATGGCACCTCACGCGCGAGCGTGGCCCGCTCGTTGCGCGGACTCGCGCGGCAAACGAAGGAGAGCCTGCTTCAGAGCGGAACATCTACCAGCGAGCACGATCGAACCAACGAAATTGGACGCATCCGATCATTACTCCGCCAGCAACGCGACGAAGGTCTACGCCTCGTTCAACTCGAATCGCCATTCTTCCACGATCAACCCGATGACTTGTTTGAGCAGATGGAACGCTGGGCGGTACGCGCTGGTGATCTGCTTCTATGGGGTTGCTCCGGTTTGACGGACAGATTGCTTAGGCCGCCGAGGCGCTCCTTGCTCGTGGGACCATTCTTGCCTCGTACTCCACCGGCGAACAGTAGCCGAGCGTGGAGTGCAGGCGTCGGCGATTGTAGAACACCTCGATGAACTCG
>CAMBFG010000023.1 GCA_945865925.1 Dehalococcoides mccartyi | reverse complement strand
GCCCCTTGAGGGGCGAGGGGGAGGTCGGATCGGGAGATGGGTGGGCGGCCTCGGTGGGCGCGATCACCCAATCCCACGACCTCAGAGGCAGGGGGACCAGAACCCGACAGTGGTGTCGGCGGGGTGGAGGGGCGAGGGAGCGAGGGAGGAAGAGCGGTGTCGCATCGGACGATCCTCGCGATCCCTCGTAGGGCAAGGCAGCATCACTGATGCATGACGGCCGGCGCACATACACTCGGTAGGTTGGGGTTGGGGAGGCGTCGATGGCGCGGGTGATGCTGCTGATTCCGAGTGCTTCGTATCGCGCGCCCGACTTCATGGAGGCGGCGGCGCGGCTTGGCGTCGAGGTGGTGGTGGGGACGGACCGGCGGTCGCCGCTCGAGGGTGGGTCGCACGGCGGGCTGGCGACGTTCGACTTCGTGGACCTCGAGCGTGGGGCGAATGAGATCGAGGCGTACGCGACGCTGCATCCGGTGGACACGATCGTGGCGGTCGACGACGGGGGGACGCTGCTGGCGGCCCGTGCGGCGCGACGCCTGGAGTTGCCGCATAACCCGGTGAGCGCCGTCGAGGCGACACGGAACAAGTCGCTGTTGCGCGCGAAGATGCAGGCGGCGGGGCTGCCGTCGCCGGCGTGGCTCGTGGCCCTCGTAAGTGAGGCGCCCGAGGCGGTGGCGGTGTCGGTGCGTGAGCGCGTGGGGTATCCGGTGGTGCTGAAGCCGCTGGCGCTGTCGGCGAGCCGCGGGGTGATCCGCGCGGACGATGAGGCGGAGTTCGTGCGCGCGTTCCGTCGGGTGGTCTCGATCCTGTCGACGGAGGAGGCGCTGGCGGAGTGCGGGGCGGAGCACGCCGACCGGGTGCTGATCGAAGGGTACATCCCGGGCATCGAGGTGTCGCTCGAAGGGCTGCTGGCGCAGGGGCACCTGCGGACGCTCGCGATCTTCGACAAGCCGGACCCGCTGGTGGGGCCGTTTTTCGAGGAGACGATCTACGTGACGCCCTCGCGGTTGCCGGTGGAGCAGCAGCGGCTGATCGAGGAGACGGCGGAGCGCGCGTGTTTCGCGCTGGGGCTGCGCGATGGGCCGGTGCATGTGGAGATCCGCCTCGACGGGCGTCAGGCATACGTGGTGGATGTGGCGGCGCGGTCGATCGGTGGGTTGTGCGCGCGGACGCTGCAGTTCGGGACGGGGATGAGTCTGGAAGAGTTGCTGCTGCGCCACGCGACGGGCCTCGATGTGCCGTCGTTCGAGCGGGACTCGCAGGCGGCGGGGGTGATGATGTTGCCGATCCCGCGCGCGGGCACGTTGCGCGCGGTGGAGGGTGTGGCGGAGGCGGAGTCGGTGCCGCTGATCGAGAGTGTGACGGTGAGCATCCCGATCGGCGGCCGGGTGGTGCCGCTTCCGGAAGGGACGGAGTACCTCGGCTTTGTGTTCGCTCGAGGTGGGTCGCCCGCGGAGGTGGAGGCTGCGCTGCGCGCGGCGCACGAGGCGTTGGTGTTTGTGATCGAGTAGGTCGATCCTCCCCCGGCCTCCACCAAGCCTACCTAGAGCCCGCCGCACCGCGGGCTTTTGCGTGTCCGATCGTCTTAGCCTGATCCAGACTGACCAGCGATTCAAGGCCACAGCCGCTGCGCGGTCGCCTGCGCCGCCAACTGCCGCGCGGCACTATCCTCCAAGTCCGCACTGAGGGCCCGCCTGACGGAGAGCGTCTAATGGACCAACTGTTCGATGTGCTACGCGTCGTTCTTGGAGGCGTGCTGGCGATCGGCGGGTCAATGCTTGCTCAGCGATGGACTTCGCGAGCAAATACCGAAGCGGTACGGCTCACAGTGAATCTCGCTGGCAAGAAGGATGCTTACGTTCAGCTGGCAGATCTGCTGGTGCGTCTCAGGGCTGGCAGCCTTCTTCCGGGCGTGGAGGCCAGTCGGGAGATCATCGAGTCCGGATTCCCAAGCAAGGAAGACTGGTGGTCGCTTCAGGCGAAGGTTGCGGCATACGGTTCTCCCGCGGTATTGGAGGCGTTCGACGGAATACTGACGCAGCGTACGAGGTTGGCGACCGCCCGCGATGCCTGGGAAGCGAGCCGCGACTCGGGAAACCGAGACATCGAGCCCCTCACACACTGGAGAAATGTCAGGAAGGAGACCACAGCTCAGGCGCGATCTTTCCTTGAACTGATCAATCAGGAGCTTCGATCCACCTAACGTGGGTCGTCGGCGCCTCACCGGAAGGTCGGCTTCCGAAGGTTCGCTCCGAGTGGCCCTCCCACCCCAACGAGCCGCTACGACTCTGAACGCCTGTGGCCAGGCGAAAGGGGACCTACATTCCGCGGGTGGTCCACTATGGACGCGTGGTTCTGGTGCTCGACGAATGGCTAGCGACAGCTCGTGCGAGGGCCGAGACTGACACGCGGACTCGCCCTTCGACAAAATGATGTGAGTCTGTCGTTGTGGGGGGCTGGATGAAATCCCGATTGGGCGTCTCGATCACACTCGCTGCGCTACTCGTAGGTTGCGCTAGCAATGCATCTTGTGGGCCCAATGAGGTTTCACGCTCCGTTCCCGACGGGGATCACGAGTGTGTGTCTGTCTACGATGAAGACGGACTGAGAGGCTTTAGACCCTCTGCTCCCACGTCGAGCGGTGACGCAACAGCGGTGGTTCTCGCTGTCGTGGTCTTCATTCTGTTGGGTGGCTTCGGCTACCTGCTCAATCGCAAGGAAAAGGTTGACGTCTCGCCTGCCGCGGCACCCGAGTCGCCACTCGAGCAGCGGTTCCTAGAGTTGCTGAAACGCCTAGGGTTCGAAGACCCGGTACTGCAGCATCGGGTCCGTGTCTCCGGGCACGAATATCGCATCGACTTCGCCTACCCGTCGCACCACCTGGCGATCGAAACGGACGGTATCGAATTCCACAAGGGGCGTGAAGCACACGATCAGGAGCGCGATCAACTCCTCGCGGCGGCTGGCTGGAGGACTGTTCGCTTCGGATGGGATGAGGTAGTCAGACAACCCGATCAGGTAGTCACCAAACTCCGCAATCAGGGACTGTTTCCCTCTGTACATGGTGGACGTTCGGACCAAGGTGCAACGAGATCCACGCTCGCGACCGTTCCCGAGGTCATTCCGAGCGACTTTCGTGATGGATGCGAGATCCACGGTCAAACGCACGACGGTGTGGCCCTCCGGTGGGGACAGGTGAGGCCCGAGACTGAGGCCTCGATCTGTGTCTGCTGCTTCGGTCCGTGCCGGATCAATGCGACCCTCTGTACCCACTGCATTCACCTATGAACACAACTCATGCCAGCGGCTCTACCCCTCCATCGGTAAGGGGAAGCCAGAGGGGAAGCACAGCGTGGTAATCGGGCCTCCGCCGACCACAGGGATTGGCAAGGTGTGACACAGGTCTCGATGACTTCGCATGACCCGCTACCCTTCCGTCTGCGGGCAGTCGCTCGAGACTGACCCGGTTTACCTCGGAGGCACCGTGACTGAGATGCGACCTGCGGGCGAGCAGCCGCGCGACTTCGATGTGACCGCGAACGGGGTGCGGTTGCATCTGGTGGAGTGGGCGGGCGAAGGCGCGCCGATCTTCCTGATCCATGCGACGGGATTCCACGCGCGGATCTGGGATGAGGTGGTGCGGCGGTTGCCGGGACGGCGGGTGCTGTCGATCGATACGCGGGGGCACGGGACGAGCGATAAGCCGGAGCCGCCGTATATCTGGGACTACATCGGCGCTGACATCACCGACGTGCTGCGCGTGCTCGACCTTCGCGACGTGGTGATGGTGGGGCACTCGATGGGCGGGCATTCGGCGGTGTACGCGGCGGTGCGCGAGCCCTCGAGGTTCGCGGGGTTGATGCTGATCGATCCGACGATCGGGCGGAACACGGACGTGCCTCGGGCGGAGGGTGCGCCGGCGAGCGGGGTGGAGCGGCGGCGGAACGAGTGGGGGTCGCCCGAGGAGATGATCGAGCGGTTCCAGAGCCGCTTCCCATTCGAGTTGTGGCAGCCGCAGGTGCTGGACGATTACGCGCGGTACGGGCTGTTGCCCGCGCCCTCGGGCGAGGGGTTCGTGCTCGCGTGTCCGCCGGCGGTGGAGGCGGCGGTGTACGGCGGGCGAGGGCTGGGCGAGGACATCTGGCTGGCGGTCCCGAAGGTCACGGCGCCGGTACGGGTGCTGCGCGCGCGCGAGCCGGTGCCGGGGGTGCAGACTCGCGGGTTCGAGACGTCACCGACGTCGCCCGACCTGGCCGCGACGTTCCCGCACGGGAGCGACCGGGTGCTGTCGCACCTGACGCATTTCATCCCGATGCAGGATCCGGGACTGGTGGCGGAGGAGATCGCGGGATTCACCGACCGGGTGATGGGGTAGCGGCCTCGGCAGGGCCCTCGCAGGGCTGGGGGAGATCGGCTAACCTTTCGTCATGGCAGACACATCGACCGCCGAGCCGCTCGTCCGTTTCACCGATGAGGCATACGCGAAGTTGTCCGAGATCATCGGCAGCCACGCGAACCCGGTGGCGGGGTTGCGGCTGCAGATCACCTCGCGTGAGGGTGGGCAGTTCCACCACCTGCTGTCGCTCGTCGAGGATGGCGCGCAGGCCGAGGGTGATGTGCAGATCGAGGCTGGCGACATCTGTGTGTACACGGACCAGCGCAGCGCGCCCTACCTCCGCAACATCGAAGTCCACTACTTCCAGGACGGCGAAGAGCAGGGCCTGGAGTTCCGGAACCCGAACCCGTTGTGGATCGATTCGCGTGAGTTCCAGATCCAGGACTTGCTCGACCAGTTCATCAACCCGCAGATCGCTGCCCACGGCGGCCGCGTCGAGTTGATCGGCATCGAAGGTCGCACCGCCTACGTCGAGTTCGGTGGCGGGTGTGTGGGTTGCGGGATGATCGCGGTGACGCTGAAGCAGGGCGTCGAGGTGGCGGTCAAGGAGAACGTGGCGGACATCGACGATGTCGTGGACACGACTGACCACGCGTCGGGCACGAACCCGTACTACCAGCCGTCGAAAAAGTAATCCGCGCCTTCGGGCTGGCAACGAACACATCACACCTCGAGCGATCGAGGTGTTTTCTCATCCTGCGCTCGTCAGTCGCTAGACCAGTCGGCCACGATGAGGCGGTAGCCGAGGTCGAGTTCGGTGCGCTTGAGGAGTGCGGCGTGGCGGCGGTGCCAGGTGCGGGTGCGGAGGTCTTCGAGGAGGTGGGTGAGGCCTCGTTCGGTAGTGGGGGTGTCGAGTTGGGCGAAGCCGGAGATGCCGGCGCGGATGATGGGGTCGAGGTAGGCCTCGGGTCTGGCCCAGAAGGCGCCGAGGAAGCCGTCGGTGCAGTCGCGGGGGACGGGGACGGTGCGGACGTCGGTGGTGCCGAGGAGGTCGCAGAGGCGGTCGATCGGGATGGCGCGGTGGTCGTCGGCGTCGGCGTATTCGGGGAGGTAGTCGCGGATAAGCCAGAAGTCGCGGGCGACGCTCTGGTCCCAGGTGAAGATGACGGCGCGACGGGCGACGCGACGGACCTCGGCGAGGCCGGCTTCGAGGTCGGGCCAGTGGTGGATGGTGAGGGAGCAGAGCGCGGCGTCGACGGAGTGGTCGGGGAGCGGGATGCGGTCGGCGGTGGTGACGGCGGCGGGGGCGAGGCCGGGCGGGCGCTGCGCGACCATGACCATCGAGGGTTCGACGGCGAGCAGGGTTTCGGGCGGTTCGTAGGAGCCGGTGCCGGCACCGACGTTGACGACGGTGCGCGCGCCCTCGAGTGCTGCCCAGATGGCGGACTGGATCTGCGGGTCTGGCTGCCTTGTCTGTGCGTAGGTGGTGCCGATCTGGTCGTAGACGGCGGGGGTGCCGGGGAGCGTGGAGCGGACGCCCTGCGCGGAGAGTCCGAGCGCGCCACCGATCTGGCGGAGCGACAGGCCAGCCTCGGCGGCCTCGCGGATGGCGTGGTCGCGGAGGGCGCGGGCGCGTCGCTGCTCGTCGGCGACCCAGGAGAGGACGCCGTCGACGGCGTGGAGTCGGTGGAGGTGGTCCTCGAGTACCTGGTCGCGGGCGCGGTCGTGTCGTGAGGTGGGCATGGCGGGGATGGTGGGGGTGGGAAGAACAACTGTCAAGTGAGAATGACAGTAGACACGCTCCCGCCCAAGCAGAAGGCCCGCCGGGTGGCGGGCCTTCTGGTGTCGTCGCGAGGGGGCGCTAGCCGCGCGGGAGGCCGAGGCCGCGGGTGGCGATGACGTTGCGCTGGATTTCGGAGGATCCGCCGGCGATGGTCTGGGGGATGCTCATGACGTAGGACTGGGTGAAGCGAGAGTTCATCGCCGAGTGCTGGCTCTTGCTGTCCCAGACGTTCGAGTAGAGGCCGAAGACCTTGGTGCCGGTGCGTGCGAGGCGCTGGGCCAGTTCGGAGTTAAAGAGTTTGGAGGTGGAGGCCTCGTAGTTGGGGATCAGGCCGCGGTTCTGCATCGAGATGATGCGGAAGGAGAAGTTGAAGAGGACTTCGGACTCCACGTAGGCCTGGGCGATCTCGTGGCGCAAGACCGGCTCGCGCTCGAGTTGCGACTTGGCCTTGCCGGCGTCGGACTTCACGTACGAGATCAGTTCGCCGATGGTGCGGCGGGCGGCCATGGCGCCCTGGATGTTGGAACGCTCGAAGTCGAGGAGGGATGCACCGACGTACCAGCCTCGGTTGATCTCGCCGACGGTGTTCTTCGCGGGGATGCGGACGTCCTCGAAGAAGGTCTCGTTGAAGCCGTGGGTCCAGCCCATGTTGATCAGTGGCCGGAGCGAGATGCCGGGGGTCTTGCGGTCCATGATGACGAAGGAGATGCCTCGGTGCTTCGGGGCGTCCGGGTCGGTGCGGACGAGGGCGAACATCCAGTCGGCGGTGTGTGCGCCGGAGGTCCAGATCTTCTGGCCGTTGATGACCCAGTCGTCACCGTCGCGGACGGCGCGGGTCTGGAGCGAGGCGAGGTCGGAGCCGGAGCCCGGCTCGGAGTAGCCCTGACACCAGGCGACTTCGCCGGAGAGGATCCTCGGGAGGTGCTCGGCCTTCTGTTCGGGCGAGCCGTGGACGATGAGCGTGGGGCCGAGCATCTGGACGCCCATGCCGCCGACGGCGGGTGCGCCGGATGCCGTCATCTCCTGCTTGAAGATGAACTGCTCCATCGGGGAGAGCCCGGCGCCGCCGTATTCCTTCGGCCACTGAGGCGCGACCCAGCCGTGCTCGGCGAGTGCGTTGGCCCAGTCGATCGCGGACTGGCGTGTGGCCGTGTCATCGGACTTGCGGTCGCGCTGCCATCCACCCTCTTCGCCGTCTTCGCCCGTCTGGCGGTAGCGCTCGGGGAGTTTGGTCTGGATGACGCCTCGGACTTCGAGTCGGAAGGCTGCTTGCTCGGGGCTATCGTTCCAGTCCATCGCTGTTCTCCCATCTCCGGGCTGTGATCCGGAGCGACGCGGGTGGCACCTCGCGAGTGTGAGGTGTGGCGGGGGCACTATCACGATTGTGCTGCCCGCTCGTCAAGCGGGAATGGGGCCTCGGCGCGCGATAGCAGAAGGCCCGCCGGGTGGCGGGCCTTCTGGTGTCGTCGCGATGCGGTCTAGCCGCGCGGGAGGCCGAGGCCTCGGGTGGCGATAATGTTGCGCTGGATCTCCGACGAGCCCGCGGCGATCGTCCGCGGGATCGAGGTGACGTACAGCCGGGTGAATTGCGCGCCAGCGGGCGCGAGCGCTTCCTTCTCCGACCACAGGTTCCCGTACAACCCGAAGGCGCGCGTCCCCAAGCGGGCGATCTTTTGCACCAACTCGGAGTTGAACAACTTCGTGATGGAGGCTTCGTAGTTCGGGATCATGCCCCGGTTCTGCATCGAGATCACGCGGAAGGAGAAGTTGAACAGCACCTCCGTCTGCGTGTAGGCCTCGGCGACCTCGTGTCGGAACCCCACACTCTCGCCGAGCCGCGATTTGCGCTGGCCATCCTCGGTCTTCACATACTCGAGGAGGGTGGCGAGCAACCGACGGTTCTCGATCGCGGCCGCGATGTTGGAGCGCTCAAAGTCGAGCAGCGTCGCGCCCACGTACCAGCCGCGGTTCTCTTCACCTACGCGGTTCGCAACGGGCACGTGGACGTCCTCGAAGAACGTCTCGTTGAACCCGTGCTGCCACGCCATATTGATGAGCGGGCGGACGTTCAGGCCGGGCGTCTTGATGTCCATCATGACGAAGGAGATGCCGCGGTGCTTCGGGGCCTCCGGGTCAGTCCGCACAAGCGCGAACAGCCAGTCGGCCGTGTGCGCACCGGAGGTCCAGATCTTCTGGCCGTTGATGACGTACTCGTCACCGTCGCGGATCGCCCGCGTCTGCAGCGACGCGAGGTCCGAACCAGCCCCCGGCTCCGAGTAGCCCTCTGCCCAGGCGACTTCGCCCGAGAGGATCCTCGGCAGGTGCTTGGCACGCTGCTCCTCGGTGCCATGCACGATGAGCGTCGGACCGAGGAGGGAGACTCCCATGCCTCCGACGGCCGGCGCCTGGGCCTGGGCCATCTCCTGCTTGAAGATGAACTGCTCGATGGGCGACAGGCCGGCGCCGCCGTACTCCAGCGGCCAGTGCGGCGCGATCCAGCCTCGTTCGGAGAGTGCGTGCGCCCACTCCTGGGCCGCCTGCTTCGCAGCGGGGTCCTTGGATATGCGGTCCACCTGCCAGGAGCCGCCCTCGCTCTCGCCGTTACTCACTCGGTAGCGCTCGGGGAGTTTGGTCTGGATGAGGCCTCGGACTTCTTGTCGGAAGGCGGCTTGTTCGGGGCTATCGGTCCAGTCCATTGCTGTACTCCCATCTCCGGGTCGTGATCCGGAGCGACGCGGGTGGCACCTCGCGAGTGCGAGGTGTGGCGGAGGCACTATCACGATCGTGCTGCCCGCTCGTCAAGCGGTGGGCGTCACTCGCCGCGCCGCAGAATCTTCCGCAGCGCCCCCTCGATCTCCGGGTGCTGGTAGGTGAAGCCGGCGGCCAGCAGGCGCTCGGGGAGCACTCGCTGGCCGGAAAGCATGAGGTTGTCCGCGGCGGGCCCGAGGGCGAGACGGAGGACGCTCGCGGGGAGGGTGAGGACGGCGGGGCGGTGGAGGGCGCGACCGATGGCGCGGGTGAACTCGCGCTGGGTGACGGGGGTGGGGGCGGTGGCGTTGTGGACGCCCTCGATGGTGGTGGTGAGGGAGAGTTCGATGACGCGGGTGAGGTCGTCGATATGGATCCACGAGAGGTACTGGGTGCCGTCGCCGAAGGTGGCGCCGAGGCCGAGTCGCGCGGTGGGGAGCAGGCGCGTGAGCAGGCCGCCCTGCCTCGATAGTACGTGGCCGAAGCGGAGGACGACGGTGCGCATGCCAGCATCGCCCGCACGCATCGACTCGCGTTCCCAGTCGCGGGCGAGGGTGGCGAGCGTGCCGTTGCCCGGTGGGGAGGCCTCGGTGAGTGGGGTAGCACCGCCGTTGCCGTAGATGCCGCTGGCGGTGGCGGCGACGAATGCCTTCGGCGGGTGGGGGAGGGCGGCGAGGTGGTCTATGAGGAGGCGGGTGGCGTCGACGC
>CAMBFG010000022.1 GCA_945865925.1 Dehalococcoides mccartyi | reverse complement strand
AGTTCATCGAGGTGTTCTACAATCGCCGACGCCTGCACTCCACGCTCGGCTACTGTTCGCCGGTGGAGTACGAGGCAAGAATGGTCCCACGAGCAAGGAGCGCCTCGGCGGCCTAAGCAATCTGTCCGTCAAACCGGAGCAACCCCACTTGAAGTTCTTCGCGACACAGGTCTCCATGAAGGGCGTCCGACGCTAGGTCAGCGTCTGCAGGATGTCCTGTCGTATGTTCGTCGTTACGCAGGTCCGGAGTCGGTATCGGCCGGCCTTCAACTGGATCCCGCCGGTATGCCGATGTTCACGGGAAAGATTACCTTTCGGGAACCGTCAGCCGAGCAAGTAAAGTATGGAATGGTCTCTGCTGACCAACTCTTCCGTTACGCCGATGCGGCCTTGATCGAGAATGGCCTCAACGTTTGGATACTCCTCGATCGCTTGGATGTCGCATTCGCTGCGAGCCCGGATCTCGAAGCGAATGCTTTGCGCGCACTATTCCGTGTGTATGTTGACAACCTTGCTCTCTCGAACATCAAGCTCAAGATCTTCTTGCGGGACGATATCTGGCAGAGGATCACGCGGCCTGGCTTCCGTGAGTCGAGTCACGTTACCCGCCAGATCACACTGGCATGGGAAGATGGGGCGCTGCTCAACCTACTGATGAGGCGTGCGCTGAGCAATCAGGCGCTAACAGAATACTACGATTGTAAGCCAGCCGATGTACTTGCAAAGTTCAGCGAACAGGAGGCGCTCTTTCAGCGTCTCTTTCCCGAGCAGGTGGAAGTGGGCTCCAACCGATCCAAGACTTGGAAATGGATGCTTGGTCACACTCAAGATGGGACAACTCGTACAGCTCCTCGTGAGTTGATTCATCTCGTTGAGACGTCGCGGTTGCGCGAGATCAACGCAGTTGAGGTAGGTCGGGCGGCCCCTGAAGGCGAGCACATGATCAGCGGGCCATCCATCAAGGCGGCGCTCGACGAAGTTTCGAAAGTTCGTCTTGAGCAGACTGTCTATGCCGAGTACCCCGATCTCCGCACTCGCATTGAGCAGCTCGATTCGGCGAAGGCAGAGCAGACAGCTGAATCTCTGGCGGGGATTTGGCGTGTAAGCGTTGACGAGGCGGAGGAGATGGCTCAGCGATTCGTAGAGATCGGGTTCTTCGAGCCTCGAACGAGCAAGATCGGTAAGACCTATTGGGTACCATTGCTCTATAGAGGTCCCCTCCGGCTAACTCAAGGCCGCGCGAGGACATAGCCGCTACCCCCACTACCCCACCCCCACTCGCCGCCCCCACCACCGACGCAACGCCACCACCGACCACACCGCCTCCACTACCCCGAACGGCCACGCGCCCTGCGCGAAGCCATAGATCGAGGACGCCGCGCACGCGCCGGCGAACGCCAGCACGAACACCGGCGCACGGTGCTCCAGCGCGTAGAACAGCAGCATCAGCGAAACGGCGACCGCACCGAACAGCGTGAGAGCGTCCATCGAGGCTACCCCTCGGACATCCGCCCCTTGAGCGCGTCCATCACCGGGATCGGGTACGGGTCGGACCCGCGCAGCATCGCGAGGTAGTACGACGACCAGGAGCCGAGGGCGCACCCCAGCATGATCGTCTCCAGCATCGTCCGGCCCGGCAGTTCCACCACCTCGACCGGCGTCCCCATCGCGCGCAGGATGCCCGCCGTCTCGCGGATGCGCAGGCGGTTCCGCGCGTGGACGACCGGAGAGTCGAGCAGCACCACACCCAGCGGCGACGCCGTCGTCCCGGCGGCTTCGAGCAGGTTGTGGTTGAACTCCGGCAACCCCGCGGCCAGCGCCCACTGCTTCGCGTTCTCCGCGATCTCACCGGCCCACCGTCGCGCGGTGACCTCGAGGGCGCCCGGCGCGATCACCAGCGTCGCGCGGTCGTAGAGCGCACGGCCGATCTGCTTCGCCAGGTTGTCCGGCTGCTCCGGCACCCACTGCGCCGTGTATGTCTCCATCGCCTCGATCGTCGACTCCACCTCGTGCGGCGGCAGGTGGAACACGCCAAGGCGGCTCAGGATCGCCAGCGTCGCGAACACCCCGAAGCCGAGGCCCGTGCGCGGCGGCCCGTCCCACGTGTACGTGAACACTGGCACGCCATCGCGCTCGGCGCGTCGTGCGAGTTCGCCGCCCGTCGTGAGTGCGAGGCGCATCGCGCCCGACGACGCCTCGTACGCCGCCAGCGTCTCCTCGGTGTTCCCCGAGAACGACGAGGCGATCACCAGCGTGTGCTCGTCCACCGGCGGCGGCTCGTACTGCCGCACCACCTGCACCGGGATCTCGGACGCTACCCCCGCCAGCGTCGACACCACGTCGCCGCCGATCGCCGACCCACCGACCCCAGCGAACAGCACCTTCCGAGGTGTGCGCAGGGACGATGCCAGCGGCCACTCCGACCCGCGTCGCCACGCCTCGGCCGCCGAGGACGGCAGCGCGCGCAGCAACCGGTGGAACCCCTGCGGGTCTACGCGCGCGATCACCGATGCGTCTTCGAGCGACGGCCCTGTCGTCACAGCGACACCCCCGCCAGCGCCTGCCCCTCGGCCAGCGCCGTCTGCACCTGTTCCATCGAGGGCATCTCCGCGTAGATCCGCATCAGCGGCTCCGTCCCGGAGAACCGGATCAGCAGCCACCACCCACCTTCGAGGGTGAACCGGTACCCATCGATCTGGTCGACCGCCGTGACCGCGAGGCCCGCGATCCGCGTGGGCGTCGCACCACCGACGCGTCCCTCGATCGCCGTGCGCTCGTCCGGCCGCACCGTCACGTCGATCCGGTCGTACTCGTGTGGCCCAACCCGCGCGTACACGTCCGCCAGCAGTTCCGAGGGCCGCTTTCCCGTCTTCGCCATCGCGTCGAGGACGAGCAGCCCGGACAGCACGCCGTCACGTTCCGGGATGTGCCCGCGGTACGCGGACCCGCCCGACTCCTCGCCGGCGATCATCGCGTCCGTCTCCATCATCTTTGGCCCGAGGTACTTGAAGCCCACGCGCGTCTCGTGGACCGGGCACCCGTACAACTCGCCGAGGCGGTCCACCATCCGCGTCATCGTCACCGACCGCACGATCGGCCCGCGCTCACCGCGCACCTCGAGGAAGTAGTGGACGAGCAGCGCGAACGTCTGCAGTTGCGTCACGAACCGCCCGCGCTCGTCGATCAGCCCGAAGCGGTCGCCGTCCCCGTCCGTCGCGAGGCCCACGTCGATGCCCCCGCCCGCGATCAGCGCCATCGGCTCCGTCAAGTTCGGCGCGATCGGCTCCGGGGCACGCAGGCCAGGGAACGAGGGGTTCCGCTCGCCGTGCAACTCCTGCACCGTCGTCGCGCCGCCAAGGATCGCCTTCGCCACCCACCCCTGCGCCGCGCCAAACATCGAGTCCACCAGCACGTGGAACCCCGCTGCCTTGATCCGCTCCAGGTCGACGAAGTTCGTACACGCCCGCAGATACGAGGCGCGCACGTCGTACCGCTCGACTGCCCCCTGCGTTTCGAGTTCACCCAGCGGCGCGTACTGCACCGTGCCCGCCGCCTGGATCGCCGGGATCGCGCCTTCGATGGCGGCGGTGACCTCCGGCGGCGCGGACCCGCCATACCACGGCTTCACCTTGAACCCGTTCCACCGCGCCGGATTGTGCGACGCCGTGATCATGATCCCCGCGCCCGCCTCGCGTTCGCGCACCGCGAACGACAGCGCTGGCGTCGGCAGGAACACCGAGGACAGCGCGACCTTGATCCCGTTCGCCGCCATCACCTCGGCCGCCGCGCCCGCGAACGACCCCGAGAGGAAGCGCGTGTCGTACCCGATCACCACGCCCTTCTCCGCGAAGCCGTCGCGCTTCATCCAGTCCGCCATCGCCTGCGTCACCGACCGCACGTTCTCGAACGTGTAGTCGTCCGCGATCACCGCGCGCCACCCGTCCGTGCCGAAGACGATGGGCGTCGATGTCATGCTGCCGTCCCTTCGAACGTCGTCCCCGGTTCGACCGAGGCTCCTCGAACAGCCGCGCCCGCCGGCACCACGGCGTCGTGCGCGATCACCGCGTTCTCGACCGTTGCCCCCGCCCCGATGCGCGCGCCCGTCGCAACCGTCGAGCCGCGTACCACGGCGTTCGCGCCGACGTGGACGCCGTCCCACAGCACGCTGCTGGTCACCCGCGCGCCGCGCGCGACGACCGTCCCGGCCCCGATCACTGCCGGCCCCTCGATGCGCGCCCCGTCATCGATGGTCGCCGTCGCGTCGACGAGCACCCCGTGCGTGACGGGTACGCCGATCAGGCGCGCGGGGATCGCCCCCTGCACCAGGTCGAGGTTCACCCGCAGCAGCGCCATCGGATTGCCGATGTCGCCCCAGTACCCCCCCGAGTGGTCGAACCCGAACACCGGCTTGCCCGCGTTGCACAGGTCAGGGAACAGCCGCTCCTCCACTCGGTGGAACGTCGTCGGGTCCATCTGCGTGATGAGCGACGGATCGAAGATCCACGTCCCCGAGTTGATCAGCAGGCTCGGCGCATCCTCGCGCTTTGGCTTCTCCACGAACCGCCGGATGCGGAACCCCTCGCCGAGGTCGGCCACCCCGAACGCCGAGGGGTCCTCCACCTCGAACAGCGAGATCGAGAGCACCGCCCCGCGCTCCTGGTGCGACCGCCACATCGCCGAGAGGTCGAGGTCGGTGATGATGTCGCCGTTACACACGAAGAATGGCTCGTCCCACCCCTGCGCGATGCTCGCGATCGCCCCCCCGGAACCGAGCGGCGTCTCCTCGTAGGCGTAGTCGAGGGCCAGCCCCAGCCGCGCACCGTCCTCGTACGCCCGCTGGATCAGGTCGGAGCGGCGCGTCAACGCCAGCGTCACGCGGTCGACGCCGTGAGCGCGCAGGTGCAGCAGCAGGTGGTCGAGGAGCGGGCGGTTGAGGACGGAAACGAGTTGCTTCGGCGTCCGCCACGTCAGTGGGCGGAGCCGCGTTCCCTCTCCACCAACCAGCACGATTGCTCGCATCACCGCGATCCTACGCGGGATCGGGGAGGCGAGCGATGCGGTCGCCATTGCACCTCAACGGTTATGTCCGTGAGTGCAGATTCCCCCGCCTACAGCCCCGCAGCCTTCCGCAGCGCGTCCGCCACATCGAGGCGCTCCCACGGCAGGTCGAGGTCCAGCCGGCCGAAGTGCCCGTAGGACGCCGTCTGCTGGTAGATCGGCCGGCGCAGGTCGAAGCGGTCCACGATCGCCGCCGGACGCATGTCGAAGTGCGCCTCGATCAGCCGCCCGAGTTCGGCCTCGTCGATCTTGGCGGTGCCGAACGTCTCGAACGCGACTGAGGTGGGGTGCGCCACGCCGATGGCGTACGACACTTGTACCTCGAAGCGGTCCGCGAGTCCTGCCGCCACCACGTTCTTCGCGAGGTGGCGTGCGGCGTACGCCGCCGAGCGGTCGACCTTGGTCGGGTCTTTGCCGGAGAAAGCGCCGCCGCCGTGCCGTGCCACGCCACCGTATGTGTCGACGATGATCTTGCGGCCGGTCAGCCCCGCGTCACCCATCGGCCCGCCGACGACAAAGCGCCCCGTCGGGTTCACGAAGATCTTCGTCTGGTCGTCCATCAACTCCGGCGGGCAGATCGCGCGGATCACGTCCCGCTCGATCGCCGCGCGCAGGTCGTCGTAGGCGACGTCCGCCGAGTGCTGCGTCGAGATCACCACGGCGTCGATCCGTCGAGGCGCGCCGTACGCGTACTCCACGGTGACCTGGCTCTTCCCGTCCGGCCGCAGCCACGGGAGGATGCCGTTCTTCCGCATCTCGGAGAGCCGCTGCGTCAGCCGGTGTGCGAGCGAGATCGTGAGGGGCATGTACTCCTCGGTCTCGTTGCACGCGAAGCCGATCATCATCCCCTGGTCACCCGCGCCCACGCGGTCGTACTGCTCGACGTCTCCCGACTGCTCCCGTGACTCGAGGGCATCACCGACGCCCTGCGCGATGTCCGGCGACTGACCCTTGATCGAGGAGATCACCCCACAGGTGTCGGCGTCGAACCCCATCTCGCTGCTCGTGTAGCCGATGTCCCGCAGCGTCTGCCGGACGATCTGCTCGATCTCCACGTACGCGTTCGTCGTGATTTCGCCGAACACCCACACGGTGCCCGTCGTCGTCGCCGTCTCACACGCGACGCGCGAGCGAGGGTCCTGCACCAGGATGGCGTCGAGGACGGCGTCCGAGATCTGGTCACAGATCTTGTCCGGGTGCCCCTCGGTCACGGACTCGCTGGTGAAGCGCAGCGACGGGCTGCTCATGAACGACGTCGTCATCGGTCCTCCGTACTGCCAGTGCAGGCGGCTGGGGCGGCCAGCCTGCGCGTCGTGGGCGAGCGTACCGAGGTCAGCGCGCCTGCGCGAGCCGCGATACCGCTGCTGGGCCTGACTACTCGGTACCCAGTTCCCAGGAGTTCAGGTAGCGCTCCTGCTCCGCGGTCAGCGTGTCGATCTGGATGCCCATCGCCGCCAGCTTCAGGCGTGCGACCTCATCGTCGATCTCCTTCGGGACGTCGTACACGTCCGGCTTCAGGTTCTTCGACTCCCGCACCATGTACTCGGCGGAGAGCGCCTGGTTGGCGAAGGACATGTCCATCACTGACGCCGGGTGCCCCTCGGCGGCGCCGAGGTTCACGAGGCGCCCCTCCGCGAGGACGACCAGCGCGCGGCCGTCCATCAGGCGGTACTCCTCCACGAACGGGCGGAGCGCGCGGCGGCTCTCCGACATCTCGTCGAGCACCTTCAGGTTGATCTCCGCGTCGAAGTGCCCGGAGTTCGCCATGATCGCGCCGGACTTCATCGTCTCGAATGAGCCACGGTCGATCACGTTCACGTCGCCCGTCACCGTCACGAAGATGTCACCCAGCGGCGCAGCCTCCGCGATCGGCATCACGCGGAAGCCGTCCATCACCGCTTCGAGGGCGCGCAACGGCTCCACCTCGGTCACGATGACCTGGGCGCCGAGGCCTTTCGCGCGCATCGCGACGCCCTTGCCACACCAGCCGTAGCCGCAGACCACCACGTTCTTGCCCGCGAACAGGATGTTCGTCGCGCGGATGATCCCGTCGAGGGTCGACTGGCCCGTCCCGTAGCGGTTGTCGAAGAAGTGCTTGGTGTTCGCCTCGTTCACCGCAACGATCGGGTACTCCAGTTTCCCCTGCTTCGCGAGCGCCTTCAGCCGGATCACCCCGGTCGTCGTCTCCTCCGTGCCGCCCACGATGTCCTTCAGGAGGTCGCGACGTCCTCGGTGCAGCAGCGCCACCACGTCGGCGCCGTCGTCCATCGTCAGGTGCGGCCGGTGCCCCACCGACTCCTGGAGGTGCGCGTTGTAGGTCTCCGTGCTCTCACCCTTGATCGCGTACGTCGGGATGCCGTACTCCATGGCCAGTGCCGCCGCGACTTCGTCCTGCGTGGAGAGCGGGTTCGAGGCCGTCAGCCGGATCTCCGCGCCCCCCGCCTTCAGCGCGAGGATGAGGTTCGCCGTCTCGCTCGTCACGTGGAGACAGGCGGTCATCCGGATGCCCTTAAACGGCTGCGCCTTCGTGAACCGGTCGCGGATGATCGCCATCACTGGCATCTCGCGTGCCGCCCACTCGATCCGCTGCACACCCTCGCGGGCGAGGCCCGGGTTCGCGATGTCGCCCGAATAGTTCCGGGTCTGCTGCGTCGTCATCATCGGTCCTCTCGCGCAAGGATTGGCCTCGCGTCTACCAGTTCTACTGCCGTGCCCAGCGTGCGGCCGCGCCGCACCGCCTGCGTTCGTCGTAACCACGGCGCGATGCCCAGCGTGTCCCGCCGGCGCAAGCGCGCTTCCACCACCGCCGACCCCGGCGTAAAGCCGAGGTGGGTATACGCCGCCACGGCGGGTGTGTTCTGCGGGTCCACCGTCAGCACCACCTCGCTGCAGCCACGCTCGAACAACTCCGCCGTCACCGCCGAGGTCACCCGCTCCGCGTACCCGCGCCCGCGGTGTTCCGGGTGAGTGAACACGTTGCCGACGACCGCGACGCCCTCGTTCGGCGCCACGATGTGCGTCCCCGCGACCGCCACCAGCAGGTCGCCTTCGACCACGCCGTAATAGATCGCATGCTCGATCGCGTCCGGGAAGTAGCGCCCGCGCCCGCCGTCGATGGAATACAGCCAGTTAATGCGCCCCGCGTCACGCCCGCGTAGCCGGCGCACCAGCCCATTCACCGGCGCGAACTCCGTCTTCGTCACCGACATCCGGCGCATCGCCAGCACATCCCCGATGAAGTACGCCTCGCGCAGCGCATCGACGTGCTCGCGTGCCGCCGTCGTGAGGTAAGTCGCGCGCGGGCCGGGGTGGACGGACACCAGGGCCGCGATTGCGCTCGGGTCACCCACCGTCACCATGCTCTGCCCCAGCGCGCTCGCGTGCATCACCAGCCCGCCGGCGTTGCTGCCGCGCCCCTCCGCCACCCAGAAGCGCGCGTACTCGAGCAACCCACCTTCGAGGTGCCCCAGCGCGTACGCCGAGAACGGCCGGTCGACCGCGAGCCACGCGCGCACATCGCGGCGCTGGCGCAGTTCGCGCACCTCCCACGGCCCCGGCCGCACCGAGCCGCCACCGGCCGCTCCGCGCTCGATCGTTTGGGCCATCAGGCGGCCCCCCAGTAGCGCTCCACGATGACACCCAGCCGCTGTCGCGTCGCGCTCGGCACCCGCTCACGCGAGGTCATCAGCGCGCTCCCGAGGGCATCCCCGCACCCACACGCTCGAGGGCGGTCACCCAGCGAGGCGATCGCGCCCGCAACCGCCTCGCGCCCTCGGGCCACGTTCGCCGACAGCCGCTGCATGACGAGGTCGGCGGAGACATCATCCTCGCCCTCGCGCCAGACGTCGTAGTCCGTCACGAAGCACAGCGAGGCGTAACAGCACTCCGCCTCCCGGGCCAGTTTCGCCTCGGGCAGCGCGGTCATACCGATGATGTCGGCGCCCCATTGCCGGTAGAGGTGCGACTCCGCGCGTGTCGAGAACGCCGGCCCGTTGATCACCACCAGCGTCCCACCTCGATGTACCGCGACCCCCGCCACCTCGACCGCGTCCGCGAGCGCACCAGCCACGCTCGGACAGAACGGATCGGCGAACCCCACGTGTGCCACCGCCCCGTCCCCGAAGAACGTCGAGGCGCGCCCGCTCGTCCGGTCGATCACCTGGTCAGGGACGACGGCGTCCATCGGATGCATGTCCTCGCGCAGCGACCCCACAGCGGAGACCGACAGGATGCGCGTCACGCCGAGCGCCTTCAGCGCGTACACATTCGCGCGCGCTGGGATCTCCTCGGGCAGCGTCGTGTGTCCCTCGCCGTGCCGTGCGATGAAGGCCACCTGTCGCCCACCGAGCGAGCCCACCGTGACCGCCGACGAAGGCGCTCCGAACGGGGTGTCGAGGTCAAACGCGCGCGCATCCGCCAGCCCGGGCATCGCAGTGAAGCCCGACCCGCCGATCACACCAAACGCTGCCTGTGGACCCTCGACCATGGCGCCTTCCGACGCGCCCTGCGGCGGTCGTTTCGGGGAGATCGTAAGCGTGCCGTACTCGCTGCGTGGGGGCAACCGCTGGGCTCCATTCTGGCGCCCTGGAGAGGGGCTGCCTCGCCTCAGTACGCCAGGATCGAGCGCACCTCCCGGCCGCCGAGGGCCGCCTGGCCATCGAGGGCGTCCAGCCCGATCAGGAATACGAACCCCACCACCGTCCCGCCCAACTCCTCCACCAGCCGCGCCGCCGCCGCCGCCGTCCCGCCTGTCGCGAGCAGGTCGTCCACCACCACCACGCGCAGCCCCGCGACCGAGGGCGTCCGGTGCATCTCCAGCGTCGCAGTCCCGTACTCCAGGTCGTAGTGGGCAATGGCAACGTCGTGGGGCAACTTCCCCGCCTTCCGCACCGGCACGAACGGCAGTCCCAGCCGCTCCGCCACGGGGATGCCGAAGATGAACCCACGCGACTCGATCCCCGCGATCACCTCGGGGTGGAGGGCGCGGGCGGCCTCGGCCATCGCCTCGACGGCTCGGGTGCGGGCGGGGGCGTCGAAGAGCAGTGGCGTGATATCGCGGAACTGGATGCCCGCTACCGGGAAGTCCGGCACCGTCCGGATCAAGGCCATCAGGTCGGCGAAGTCGCCCCCACTCACGTCTGTCATAGTGCCACGTCCGTCATGCCGCGCAGCGTACCCGTCCGGCGCGCGCGTGCGCCCGCCTCGCCGCCCGCCTCGCTAGTCGGGTAGCATCGACCGGTGACTGACCTCCCACCTCCCGCGCACGCCGACGATGACGCCTTCACCTCGATCGCGCCCTTCTACGACCTCGACTTCGAGGAGTACCACGACGACGCGTCCTTCTACGCGCGGCTCGCGGCGACCCACGGCGCCGAGGTCCTCGAACTCGGGTGCGGCACCGGGCGCGTGACCGTCCCCCTCGCGCAGGGCGGCCTGAAGGTCACCGGCGTCGACATGAACGAGGCGATGCTGAAGGGCGCCCGCGCCCGGTCGAAGGGCCTCTCTGTCACCTACCAG
>CAMBFG010000021.1 GCA_945865925.1 Dehalococcoides mccartyi | reverse complement strand
GAGTTCATCGAGGTGTTCTACAATCGCCGACGCCTGCACTCCACGCTCGGCTACTGTTCGCCGGTGGAGTACGAGGCAAGAATGGTCCCACGAGCAAGGAGCGCCTCGGCGGCCTAAGCAATCTGTCCGTCAAACCGGAGCAACCCCAGTACTGCCCGCGCTCCGCAGTGTCGAAGTATCCGGCATTCTTCGCATCGCGCAGGGTATAGATAGGCTTGTCGGGAATCGGGTGCCCGGCCTGCTTGAAATACTTAGTAATCATCGACGAGTCGAGCGTGTCCGACCGTTCAGCCTCTGGTGCCATCTCACTCAGGTAGTACGCGACCAAGGCCGCCATCTCAACATTCGTGGATGGCTTTTTGGTTTCTCGGAGTGTTCTGATGTTTGGGATCGAGGTCGCGGAACCGGCGTTCTCCGACTCCGTGCGGACAGGCACTTCTCTCGCCGGAACCACAACTTGTGGTTCCGATGGGTCTTTGGGAAGTTCGAGCCACTCCCGCGCGTGCTTTAGAATTCGCACCTGGGCGGCGGGCGATACCGCAGCTAGGGCGGTTACAACGTCCCTGAGAATATCCATCTCTGTCGCAATGCCTACCGGAGTCTCAGCCATGTCGAACCTCGTGGCGGGGAGTCACTGTTCCTATCATATAGACGAACGCATGTTCTTCGTCAACTCGATTGTGCAGCTCTACTCCAGCCCTCGGACGGCGCACACGACTTCCCACATCGAGCGGCAGTCGACCTCGTTGTAGGCGACGATCTCTTGCATGAGGTCGAGCGACATCACGGGGACGCTGGCGCGGAGCGCCTCGTCGTAGCACCACCAGCCGCCCATCATCGCGCCGAGGCCGTCCGTGGGGCCGTCGCCCCAGAGGGTCTGGAGCAGGCCGTGGCTGTGCAGGGCGCGGGCGACCGCTTTCAGGCCAAAGCCCATCGCGCCGCGGATGACCACCGGCTCTTTGCGTACGACCTGCGTGAGGAAGTCAAACCAGTTCGGTGACGGCCAGCCCTTCTCCGGGTGGCGTGCCTTCGCAGAGTTGAACGCCGTCTCGAATGTCACCTTCTCGGCGTGTGACCAATGCGTGACGCGGGGGGCGTCGAAGGTGGGCGCGAGACGCTGGCGGACGGTTGCCATGTGGTCGAGCCAGGCGTCGATCATGCGCGCCTCGGCCTCCTCGGTCTCGGCGTCGGCGACGAAGCAGCGGAACTGCCACTCGCCATCTTCGATGTGGCCGCTGCCGATCATGAAGATGAGGGTCTGACCGCCGCGCTCGGGGAACGTGCGGAAGTGGTCGCGCAGGTCGCCGAAGGTCTCGAAGTCGGCGAAGAACTCGAGAGGCGGGAGGGAGCGCCATGCGGCAGGATCCGTCCCGTGGCCTCGACGGACGGGAGCGCCATCGGTCGTGCGGTTGATGTCCAGCAGCGCGGAGAACGGACCGTAGTACGTGCTCTGAGGCTTGATGCTGACGTGCTCGGGCGTGAGGAGCGGGTCCGTCCAGCGGGTGATACCCGTGCTGTGGGCGTCGTTGCGCTTCTCGACGCCGACCTGCCAGAGCAGCGTCAGTTCCGCGATCTCATGCGCGATCTGGCGTTTCGCGGCATGCCATGGGCCGTCCTGGGCGTTCCCGGCGTCCGGATACAACTCGCGCGTGGAGGGCACCGGCGTTGCCTGCCACGAAGCACCCTCGGTGCGCAAGCGGCGCACCCAGTGGAGCGCGCCCGCAGCCGTCGACGCGGTTGAGCGGCCCCGGGCGGTCTCGCCAGACTGCGGGAGCGACGCGGCGATATCGAGGGCGCTGTCGCCTCGATAGTCGACACCCTTTTGGGTCCGCTCCCACGACCGGCCGATGAGGTGAGTGGCGGGTGGCTCGTACCCCTGGATGCGGCCGAGCGCTCGGTTGTAGAGGAACAGTTGCGTCTTGTACGCGGGCATCGATCCGCCGTTGGTGAGATCAGTACCGGCGGCGTTGAGGTGCAGCGTCGAGAACTTCACGTCGACCACTCGGTAGTGCCACTCGCCGCCGAGGTCGGGCGCGGCGACCGCGATCGCCGTCGCGTCGAGCGTGCCGGGGAACAGTCGTTCGAGCATGTCGGCGCGGACGAGGAGGTCGGGCGCGCCGAAGGCACCGTGCTCGGCGTCCCACAGGACGCCTTGATAGAGGACGGGGACGCCCTCTCGCATCGCAGCGAAGGTGCGCTCGGCGGCATCGAGGCTACGCGTCTGGAGGTGGTCGTCGATGATGGTGCGCACATCGGTCTCGCGCCGCAGGTGGGCGAGGACGCGCGCCTCGAACTCGCGGCCCTGCGCGAAGAGGAACTCGCGGAAGTCGGTACGCAGGTCATAGCCCGGCAGCGCATCGTCGCGGACGTATCCCTGTGCTTCGCCGTACATCTCGAGCCAGTCGAGGATGGGGTCGCCGAGGGCATAGTTCCGCGTCGAGGACGCGCTGACCCACTCGTCCCAACCCTCGATGGTGGGGTCGCGAAGTGTCCCGTCGTCCCGATGCGTGAGTGCCTCGATGCCCACCGAACGCCGCCTTCCGCGTGAGGATTGATGGTAACGGCGAGGGTTGCGCAGGGTGTGCCAGCCGAGGCCCTGCGGTACATGCGAGGACACGCTGGCACTCAGCGCTGGTCACCCGTAGCCTACTGGCAGACCGAAGGGGAGTAGTCCCTCGCGCGTCCGTCGACATACTTCCTCCCATGTGAGGGCGGCGGCGCGGCTGGTGATGAACCAGCGGACGAGACTTTCGGCCCGGAAACACGCGTGCTGCGCGTGTCTCGGGCCGGACGTCTCAATGACGCTCCTCCCGACGCCGCAGCACCCAGCGATGGGAGTCATCGGTGTCGGCATTTCTTCTCTCCACCCTCGTCATCTTCGTGGCTGAACTGGGCGACAAGTCCCAGTTAGTCGCGCTGTGGTTCGCCACGCGTTACCGCTGGTGGACGGTCCTCGCCGGTGTGACGGCGGCGACGCTGGTCGTACACCTCGGATCCGTTGCGGCGGGACGCGCGCTCGATGGCTTCGTGCCGGAGGCGGTGCTGCGGGTCGTCGTCGGGCTGTCGTTCCTCGGCTTCGCGTGGTGGAGCATCCGAGGCGACTCGCTGGACGAGGACGACGAGCGGGTGCGCTTCGGATGGGCGGGCGCGTTCGGGGTCGTGACGATCTCTTTCTTCCTCTCGGAACTCGGTGACAAGACGCAACTCGCGACGGTCTCGCTGGCGAGCCGCGAGGAGTCGTTCACCGGCGTATGGCTCGGCTCGACCGTGGGGATGGTCGTGGCGGACGCCCTGGCAGTCGGAATCGGGCTGGTGGCCGGGAAGCGGTTGCCGCAACGGACGGTTGGCCTCATCGCCGCGGTGCTGTTCGTCGTCTTCGGCGTCGTGACGATCGTGAGCGCGTTCGTCTAGCGGTCAGCGCCGCATCGAGGCGAGTGCCATCAGCCCACGGACGTCGGGCGCCTCGTCCAGCGCCCAGGCGGCGCGGAGCAGCGCCTCGGCAGCCGGCGCGCCGAGAATCGGTGTGGCGAGTGCGCGGTACTTCTCTTCGAGGTGCGTGTCCGACATCGGGTTCTCCGGCGAGCCGGTCGCGTGCTCAATGTGCGTGGTCAGCGCGCGTCCGTCGGTGAGACGAATGGTGACGTACACCTCGTCCTCACGGACCGCGGCGTCTGGCGTCGCGTGGACGAGGGCACGGAGGGCGGCGATCTGCGGGTCGCGTGCGCGCTCGTCGTGGAACTGCGCCTCGTGCCCCGCGCCGTCGATGAGGGCGGCGGCGGCGCAGTGCTGATGCGAGAATTTTGCCTGCAGGCCCGTCTCCGGCTGGGCACGCCCCATCAGTTCAGGGACGAGCGGATGGACGCGCGCCTCGATGGCGACGACATCGCTCGCGAGGATCGAGTGCTGGTTGCGCAGTTCGATGACGGCGTCCTGCAGCGGGTGCGAGACGACGCCGTTCGCGTATGGCTTCAGTCCGTTGTTCTGCAGTTCCCAACGCGCGCCGGTGGTCATGAGGTCGCCGAGGGCCTCGATGGGTGCAGGGTTGTGGCCGTTGGGTGAGAGCACCGCCCAGAAGCCACGCCGCCCCTCGAGGATGGCGTCCGGGCCGGAGAAGCCGCCCGCTACCAGCGAGGCCGCGCGTAGCCCGCTGGATGCCGCGTGGCCGGCGTGCAGTGCCTTGCCGTTGGTGCCGAAGGCGTCGCGGACGCCGGCGGCATGCGTGCCGGCGAGTCCGAGGGCCTGCGTCGTACGCACCTCGTCGAGGCCGAACAGGCGAGCGGCACCGGCCGCCGCGCCGAAGCCACCGACGGTGCCGGTGATGTGCCAGCCGGCGTCGTAGTGCCAGGGGTGCGTGGAGAGTGCGACGCGGCACGCTACCTCGCAGCCGATGGCGAAGGCGGCGAGCGTCTCCACGCCCGAGGCACCGGTGTGCTCGGCGGCAGCAAGGACGGCGGGCCATGTCGGTGCGCTGGGGTGGAGGACGGTCGGGAAATGGGTGTCGTCGTAGTCCTGGAGGTGGGCGAGGTAGCCGTTGACGAGTGCCGCCTGCGCCCCGCTCGCCGTCCCGCGCCCGAAGACGCTCGTCGAGCCCTCGGTGCCGCCCCACGCCTCGAGGGCGTCGACGGAGGGATCCTCGGAGGCGGCCAACGCGACGGCGAGGACGTTGATGAGCGTGCGCTTCGCCTCGTGGAGCACGTGTACGGGGATTGCCTCGCGGTCGGTCTGCACGATGAACTGGGCGAGTCGCGCGGTCGGGCCCATGGATTGGCATCCATCCTGTGATTCGGGCGTTCGGGGTTGGCCCCGTGGAGCCTAGCGCAGCCTTCCAGTTGAGGCGTGGCTATACTCGCGCCGACCGTCGAGCCGCCAGGAGGCCCCATGCCCGTGTCGTACGAGCCCGCGAAGACGATGAACTACCAGACCATCGAAGTGGAGCGCGAAGGCCGCGTCGGCATCGTGCGCTGGAACCGCCCCGACCGTCTGAACGCCATGAACGGCACGATGTACGCCGAGTGGATCGAGGCGTACGACGCCTTCAACGCCGACCCGAGTATCGGTGCGGTGGTGACGACGGGGAACGGCCGCGCCTACAGCGCGGGCGCGGACATCGGTGGGTTCGAGCGCTCGTTCACGGGCGGCGAGGCGCCGGTCGAGAAGAAGGCTCCGCACGCGCCGTTCGCGCCGTGGTACATGGCGGACGGGAAGCCGGCGATCGCTGCGGTGAACGGTGTCGCCGTCGGCATCGGGTTCACATCGATTCTCTGGTACGACGTGATCCTCGCGTCGACGGAGGCGAGGTTCTCAGCACGGTTCGCGGCGATTGGGCTGACGCCGGAACTCAACTCCTCGTGGATGCTGCCGAAGTTGATCGGCGTGCAGCGCGCGAAGGAGATGATGCTCACCGGCCGCATCTGGACTGCCGAGCAGACGCGCGACCTCGGCCTCGTGCGCGAGGTAGTAGCGCCCGAAGACCTGATGCCGAGGGCGATTGCACTCGCCTCGGAGATCGCGAACAACCCCACGTCCACGCTGAGCGTGATCAAGCGGATGGTGATGGAAGACCTACTGACGGACGACCTCAGCACCATCGACCGGCGCTCGTCGAAGAACTTCGCGGACGCCCGCAAGACGGCCGAGCACCGCGAGGCGCTCTACGCCCTCCGCGACCGCCGCGATCCCCGCTACCACGACGAGGCCTACATGGCCGACCTCGCCACCCGTGTGGAGCGTGGCGAGGCGACCTAGGGGCGGACGAGTCTTAGACGGTCGCGAAGGTCTTCGCGGCTGCCTCGAGTTGCTCCTGGTCGCGCTTGTTGAAGAGGGTGCGCTTGCCGGAGACGCAGTGGGCGCGACCAGACTCGGTCAGCGTGTACTTGCCATCGGCGTGCGTGATGATCGACTTGTCCTCGAGCGACTTGAGGGCACCGGCGACGGCCTGCGGGTCGACGCCAGCCGCCATCGGCGCGAAGAGCGGCACGGTGGTGGCGAGGCCCTCAAACATCTTGGCGAGACGCGTGGCGTCATCGGTGAACGTGTCCTGCTCGACGCTGGCGAGCATGCCCTGAAGCACCTCGTTGAGCGTGAACTTCATCGAATTCGAACCCTGGCTAGCGGTGGTCATTGGCCGCTCCTTCCTGTGGCGCTGGCGCGCGCAACCCCGGATCGGGGCCTGATCGGGCAACCCTCCGATGTGTAATCGGTGTCTCAGGGTAACAGCACGCACGCGCTGACCTGTGATCAAAGTGCTTCAGATCAGCCAAGTCGGGCTTACTTGGACGGGTTACTCAGCGCCGTCAGGGGTCGCCGCACCCGCAGGGACTGCGTACGGCACTGGCCCGTAGTAGTTACACGGCTGGCTGAGGGAGAACTGTCCGACATCCGTTTTCTGGCCTTCGGTGAGGAAGACGTTGGGCCTCGACGCCACGGCGCCATTCATCTTGGCGACCGGACCGACTGCCACCGTCAGGTACTGGCCGGCCGGGACGCCTTCGATGACGAAGCGGCCATCTTCGCCAGTGCGCGCGCTCAGGCTGGTGCCCTGGACAGCGACGAGGACCGCGCCGGCGGGAATCAGGCGGGGGACGGGGATTGGACGAAGCGGGGGAGCGATCGCGGGTGTCACGCCGGGCTTGGTCTCGGCGGTCGGCGGGACGGGGTCGATCGAGGTGGTGGTGAACGAGGGTGGCACCGCGCCGCCCTCGGCGGTGCCGGGGACGCCCATGAGGTACGGCAGCGGGGAACACCAGACCACCTGCCCGGTGATCGTGCCGCCCGAGGCGGCGGAGGCGGGGCTGAGGCCTCGTGCGACGGCGAACACGCCGATGGCTGCGAGGAGGCCCATGGCCGCGAGCAACACACGTGAACCGATGCGCGTTGTCATCTGTCGCCTCCCGTACCTGTCCAGGTGTATGGGAGGTGAACGCCGGCGGGTGCGATCTCGTTCCCGCGCCGGGAAACGAGACCGCCCGGTACATCTACCGGGCGGTCTTCGGTCGTCTAGCGCACCGGCTTCGCGGCCGGCGTCGCATTCGGGCGAGCACCACCCTTGACCGGCTTCTGGCTCGGCTTCTTCTTGTTCTTGTCTTTCGGGCTCTTGTCACCCATGGCGGTTCCTCCCGTGAGCGTTCAGGTGGGCTCCCACCCTACCACTGCCCGGTATCAGTGTTCGAGGAGCCCGAGGCGGCCCTACCAGGCGGCCTCGAGCAGCCGGATCGCATCCTCGACCTGGTCTCCTTCGGAGCGCTCGCCCGCATTGGCGTTGAAGTTCTTCACCGTCTCCCGCGCGATCAGCGGCAGGTCACCCCTCGGGATCTCCAACTGCCGCAGGCGCGTCGGCACGCCCGCACGCTCGTATAACGCCTCGACGGCATCCGCGATGGCGAGTGTGGCGTCGCGGGCGCCCATCCCCTCGCGCCAGAGCCCGAGGGCCTGCGCGACGTTGCGTGCGGAGGCCTCGGGTGGCGCGGGGTGGAGCCGCATCGTCGTGGCGGCGACGACCGAGGTGGACTCGCCCTGGCCGACGTGCGGGTAGCGCACATGGAGCGCGGTGGAGACGGCATAGTTTCCCGCAAACGGGGCGGGCGCCCGCCCTCGACGGCCGTCGTCCTCAGCGCGGTTTTGGAGGAGTGCGGCGGCGCACAGATCGAAGCGCGGGCCTGGCTCGTCCAACGCCTCGACGACACGCGGGTAGGCGCCGTATGCGAGACGGAACGCGTGCCGCCGGTCGGCGTCGACCAGCGGGTTCACATCGGTCTCCGCCATGCCGGCGATGGTGCTGGCGAACACCGTGGTGGCCGTCGAGCGGATGAGGTCAGGTGGTGCTGACATCAGCGCATCGGTGTCCCAGAAGACCGCCTGAGGCCGGGTCTTCGGGTCGAAGTACTCCATGCGGTGATCGAGGTCGGGGTTCTTCAGCCCGGTACCAGCGCGGTTCATCGCGCTCGTCGGCGTGGTGGGCACATTAATGATCGGTGGCTTTGGTGCGAGCAGGCGAGGGCTGAAGGCAGGCTTCCCCTCCGGGTACTGAGTCATGACCTCGAAGGGGCTCGCGCTCTCCGCCATGAAGATCGCGACCGCACGCGTGGCGACGATGACGCTGCCGCCGCCGACGGCGATCAGCAGGTCCGCGCCCGCCTCGACCGCCGCCGCCTTTGCTGCGCTAACCGAGGCGTACGTCGAGTCCTTCTCGATGCCGTCGAAGACCCCGGCGTAGCGCGCTCCGAGCGCCTCGGCAATCCGCGCCGCCACCGTCGTCCGCCGGGTGATCGAGGGCGAACAGACGACGAATGCCCGCCGCGCGCCCGCCCGCTCGACCTCGCTGGCGAGGTACTGCTCGATGACCTCGTCGCCGCTGTACAGCCGCCACGCCATCGAGGAAGCCCGGAACGCCTCGGTCGCCATCGTGGTGCCTTCCCGAGTCATGAACTGGCTGATACGCCCCAGATGCTAGTGCTGTCTGAGTCTGGTAGGTTGCGCGCCAATGCTCTCCTGTGTCAGGAAGAAGGCTCCATGCTTCGTCGTTCCCGCTGGTTGCTGTCCCCCGTCGCGTTGGCAGCAGTCATCTCGTTCCTGTCGCCGAACGCGGCCACCGCCCAGACGATCGCCGCCTGCCCGACCGGCGTGACGATGACGATCACCGCACCGACAGCCGCCGCACCAACCACCGTCAACGTGACCATCACACCCGCGCAGAACATCAAGGCTGCCGCAGTGGCAGACACCACGTCGCTCCACATGCACTACTTCGTCGACACTCCGGCGACCGCCGCCGGCGCGACGATTCCGAGTGGTGACCCGAAGGTCATCCACAGCGGCACGACGACTCAGGACTTGGGCACGCTCACTGCGGGCTCTCACACGGTCATCGCCGTCCTCGGTCAGCTGAACCACACCGCGTGCGACACGCGCGCGACGGTGACGTTCACCACCGCCGCTGCAGCCGCGACTACCACTGCCGCCCCCGCAGCCGCGCCGGCCAAAACCGGTAACGCTGGCCTCGCTCAGGATGGCAGCGCCTCGATGCTGCTCGTGGGTTCGTTGGTCGGTGCGGCGTTCGTGCTCACCGTCGGCGCCCGCAAGGTGTCTCGCCGCCGGTCGTAACCGGCAATCGAGCCCGCAACCCGGAGGCTCCGTCGTCAGACGGGGCCTCCGTTGTCTATCAGGGAGTCGAGCATGACCGCCACAAAGCCTCTGACTGCGCTCCTCGTCCTCTGGGATCTCTCCGAGGGCAGTGGGGCGACCTTCGAGGATCTGCGCGACTACCTCCGGGAACGCTCAATCCCGCGGTTCGAACAACTTGAAGGCCTGCGTCAGAAGACGTGGATCTCCAGTCCGGACTCGAGGAAGTGGGGCGCACTCTACTTGTTCGAGGAGCGACATCAGGCACAGGCCGTCATCGACCACCTCGCTGAGAGCCCCGTTGTCACACTCACCGGGAAGCACCCAACGGCCCAGTTGTTTGACGTCGAAGCCGTAGTGGAGGGTCGGCACTCCGGCCTCGACTTGCTGATGGCCGGGCTCGCACGACTTAGCGGATAGCGATCAGTTCGAGTTCGAAGATCAGGTCGGCGTTCGCGGGGATCGGGCCGGTGCCGCGCGGACCGTAGCCGAGGTCGGATGGGATGTAGACGGTGCGCTTGCCGCCGACCTTCATCGTGGACAGACCCTCGGAGAAGCCCTTGATCACGCCGTTCATCGGGAACGTCGCGGGCTCGCCGCGGTCGACGGAACTGTCGAATTTGCGGTCGTTCGCGGCCAGCTTGCCGGTGTAGTGGACGGTGACCTGCTGGTCCATGCGCGGCGACTCACCCGTGCCGACCTCGTGGTCGACGTACTTCAGGCCGCTCTCGGTCACGGTGGCATTGTCCATCATCGGGGTGTCCTTCTCGCTGCGCTCGTGGCCTGCTTCCCCTCCAGTTGACGCGATCGGAGGCCTCCGTGGCAACCCTCGATGCTCCCGGGGGCTAGTGCGCCCGCACGAACGCGACCACCTCGGCCGCCGCAGTGCGCAGATGTCCTTCATACGTGTGGCCTGAGGCCTTCCGAGGTTTGAACGAGTGGTCGCCGTCGCCCAGCCACTCGATCCGGATCGCCGGCGAGAGCGTGTAGCCCTCGACTTCCGCGCGCGTGCCGAACGGATCGCGCTCGCCCTGCACGAACAGCGAGGGCGTCCGAAGGCCTTCGAGGTGTGCGGTGCGCAGGTTGTCGGGCGCCCCCGTCGGATGGAACGGATAGCCGAGGCAGACCAGCCCGCGCACGCCAGCCTCGTCCGCGACCATCGAAGCGAACCGCCCGCCCATCGACTTCCCGCCGATGACGACGTTCGCGCCGCCGCCCAGCGCCTCGATCACCTCGAGCCAGGTGCGCCGAAGCACGGGCTCCCGATCAGGAGGCCGCCGCGAGCCGGTCCGGCGCGCTGCCATGTACGGGAATTCAAAGCGCACCACGCGGATGCCCTCCGTGGCAACGAGCGCGGCAAACTGCACCATGAACGGGCTGTCCATTCCCGCACCTGCACCGTGCGCCAGGACGAGGGCGGGGACGCCGTCCTTCGGTCCATCGGTGAGCAGGTTCACGCCGCCCGCCAGTCGATCACCCTCGACAGCAACCCCCGCGATCGGACGGTGAGCGCGTAGCCAGCGTCACGCGCGAGGTTCACGAGCGGCAGGTCGAGGATCCGCCCGGCCACCGCGAACCTCGTGAGCCGGAGCGCAGCCGTCGCTGCCGCTCCGCCGTGGTACTCGACGCCACCGGGTGTGATCAGGTGCGCCTGCCGCTGCACATCCGCTTCCGACAACGACGTCAGCCACGCCTCGCGCGGCACGGCGTCGAAGGCGACGGTCGTTACCGGCACGTGCGCCCGCGAGGCCGCCCATGCGGCGATGCGCGCGCAGAAGCGGCAGCCGCCGTCGTAGACGATGACGAACATCGCGGGCGATTGGGTGGCGTGGGTGGGGGCGAGGGAGCGCATGCTGGGAGGCTAGCGCACCGGCGGCTTCGGGCGGGCGGCGAGGGCAAAGAAGATGGATCCCACGGCGGCGAAAGCCGCGAGCAGGTCGAAGCCGACGCGGTAGTTACCGGTGGTGTCGTACACGTAACCCGCCAGTAGCGGCCCGGCGATGGCTCCGAGGATCACCACCATGTTCGAGATCCCCATGATCTTCCCGAAGGAGGTGCGCCCGAAGTAGTCGGCGCGGAGTGCCGCCATCTGCGGCCCTCGCATCCCCCAGGCGGTGCCGTGGATCACGACGAACGCGCCCACCATGAGGGCAGTCGAGGCGTGCGACAGCAGCAGCATCCCCACGGCGTGCATGCCCATGCACCCAAAGGCAAGCATCCGCTTACTCGCGCGGTCGCCCACCCAGCCACCGACCAGCGTCCCGATCATGAACATCAGCGTCACCATCGAGTACACGCCGGCCGCCTTGCCGAGCGAGTAACCCAGCGTCTCGTTCAGGTGCGACACCATGTGTACGTTCACCGCACCCACGATGAACAGCGCGGACGCATGCCCGAGCGAAATCCACCAGAACGAGGGCGCGTGGAGCGCTTCGCGGAGGGTGAAGTCAGACGAGGGCGCGAGCGGAGCGCCATCGAGATCCGGCGGGACGAACAGCGCTCCGTCGGGTGCGAAGCCCATCGCCGCTGGGTCGGCGCGCAGGACCTGCGTGATCGGCAGCCCGACGAGCAAGACGATGACGCCCGACGCGAACGCTGTGGTGCGCCATCCGAACGCCTCGAGGGCCAGCACGGTCGTCACCGGCAGGATGACGCCGCCGAAGGCACCGCCGAGGCTCATCAGGGCGAGCGCGGTCGATCGACGTCGCTCGAACCATTGCACGACGGTGTGCGTGAGGGTGAGGTACCCCATCAGGCTCGCGCCGAGCGACATGACGAGGAATGCCCCGTAGAACGTGGCCGGCGAGTTGATCCGGCTGAACAGCATGAAGCCGATCGCGAGGGTGATCATCCCCGCGCGCGCGACCGCTCGAGGTCCCACGCGGTCGAGCAGCCACCCCTGCACCGGGCCGAAGATGCCGCTCTCCATCTCGCGTACCGCAGAAGCGCCTGAGAGGATCGTGCGGCTCCACCCGAAGTCTCGATGCAGCACGACGACATAGGAGCCGTAGGCCTGCCCGAGCAGCGTCCCCTGCAGCAACTGCATCCCCGCGCCCGCAGCCACGATCCACCAGCCGTAGAACACGCCGCGACCGAGCGGGCGAGCGCGTCGCTCGGTGGGCGAAGGCGTCAGGTCAGGCTGAGACAACGAGGGCGCTCGTTCCGTCGAGGGCGGCGGTCATCACAGCGATAGTAGGCGCGTCCGCCGTTACGGCCTCGGCGCCCGCCCCCGCCGAGTCGCCGCCCCCGCCCGCGCTGCGAGGGCGCGCCGCGACCACCCTACCCACTCCGGCCACTCCCTCCGGACCGCCGTGTCGAGGGCTTCCAGTCCATCGAAGTCCCGGTAGCACTGCGCCCGCGCGAGGAACCCGTCGTCCACGCGGCCTCGATATGCGGACAGCACCATCGATGCGAACGCGGGGTCCCAGTTCTGGATCAGCCGCGAAAAGTCGCGCGCAGGGTCGGAGACCTGGACACCCTCGAAGTCGAGGACGGCGAGGATGCGTTGCTCGCCGTCGACGAGCACGTGCTCCGGCTTCAGGTCGGCGTGGATCAGCGTCAGCGGCGGCATCGTGCGTGACGCCTGTTCGAGGCGTGCCCCGGTCGCTCGTACCCAACCCGCCGTGGCCGTACTGAGCGTGGGGGCGCACCGCTCGATCATCGGCTGGTAGACGTCGTCCCAGGGGACCGATGGCGTCGCGCCGCAGCGTTCGCCGATCGCCGGATCGAGCGCATGTAGCGTCGTCAGGAACTCAGCGATCGAGGTGGCCAGTCGCTGCCGTGCCGCCCGCCCGGACACACGCGCGACCTCGCCGTCCACGAACCGATACAGCCCCGCCACGACCGCTCCGTCTGCGGCCCGCAGCAGTCGAGGTTCGCGCGGCATCGGTAGGCCCGTCCCATCGAGGGCTGCCGCGAGCCGGTGCTGCGCCTCGATGGTCGGTCGTGCCTCGGCCAGTCGAGGCACGCGCAGGAGCCAGTCACCGTCGTGCGCTGGCACCCGCCACGCGATGACTGGACTTGCCCCGATCTGACGGACACCCAAGATAGGGCGTGTAGCCCTGGAAGGATGTCTGAATGGAATCGACAGGACGACGTGCACGGCGTGCGTTCACGGACGAGTACAAGGCGGAAGTCGTCGAGCTCTGCCGCACGAGCGGC
>CAMBFG010000020.1 GCA_945865925.1 Dehalococcoides mccartyi | reverse complement strand
GCTGACTTGACGTCATCCCCGCCTTCCTCCCGGTTGCTCCGGGCAGTCTCGTGTGAAAAATTCAACACACGACGAGGGTTGCGCTCGTTGCGGGACTTAACCCAACACCTCACGGCACGAGCTGACGACAGCCATGCAGCATCTGTGACGCCGCCCCGAAGGGAAACCGACTTTCATCGGCGGTCAACGCCATGTCAAACCCTGGTAAGGTTCTTCGCGTAACTTCGAATTAAACCGCACGCTCCGCTGCTTGTGCGGGCCCCCGTCAATTCCTTTGAGTTTTAACCTTGCGGTCGTAGTCCCCAGGCGGAGTACTTATCGCGTTAGCTTCGCTACCCAGGGAGTCGATACCCCAGACAGCTAGTACTCATCGTTTACGGCGTGGACTACCGGGGTATCTAATCCCGTTTGCTCCCCACGCTTTCGCGCCTCAGCGTCAGGTCACCCCCAGAGAGTCGCTTTCGCCACTGGTGTTCCTCCCGATATCTACGCATTCCACCACTACACCGGGAATTCCACTCTCCTCTAGGTGCCTCAAGACTGACAGTATCAAAGGGCCCCTCCCAGTTGAGCCGGGAGATTTCACCTCTGACTTATCAGTCCGCCTGCGCGCGCTTTACGCCCAGTGAATCCGGACAACGTTCGCCACCTACGTATTACCGCGGCTGCTGGCACGTAGTTAGCCGTGACTTATTCGCGAGGTACCGTCAGATCTTCTTCCCTCGCAAAAGGGGTTTACAACCCGAGAGCCTTCATCCCCCACGCGGCGTTGCTGCATCCGACTTGCGTCGATTGTGCAAAATTCCTTGCTGCTGCCTCCCGTAGGAGTCTGGGCCGTATCTCAGTCCCAGTGTGGCTGACCATCCTCTCAGACCAGCTACGGATCGTCGCCTTGGTAGGCCGTTACCCCACCAACTAGCTAATCCGCCGCACGCTCCTCCGGTGGCGCCTTTCGGCTTTGGTCCGTAGACCGTATGCGGTATTAGCTTCCCTTTCGGGAAGTTGTCCCCCACCTCCGGGCAGATTCGTACGTGTTACTCACCCGTCCGCCACTAGGGCCGAAGCCCTCGTGCGACTTGCATGCATTAGGCACGCCGCCAACGTTTATCCTGAGCCAGGATCAAACTCTCCAAAACAACAGACTACGAGTCGCCGAAGCGGCCCGATATTTATCTGGTTTGGATGTCAGTCGGTATCGGACATGCGAGTTTCCTCCATCACGGTTGCCCGTCACGGATTGGCCCGACCGATACCCCTGACGGGGTCCGATTCAGATTCTGCGCGCTATCCAGGTGTAAATGTGCGTTGCGGCCGCTTCGCGGACGACAAATAGGGATGCTACGGATTCAGGCAACCTGGGTCAACAGGCGCAGAGGAGATTGGCGAAGAGTTTTCATCTTCGCTGGCGTGAACCGGGTAGCCGCTGGTGGCCCACCCGGTCAGGCATCCCGCCGTAACTCGAAGACTGTACCACGTGCCTCGCCTAGACCTCCAGCGAGTGTCACTCGCCCCCCCGCCCCGCTCGCGAGGCTCCCCAATCGCTCGAGGTGCGCCTCGCCCAGGCGGATCCCGAGGCGTCCCGCGGCGGCGGTCAGCACGCGCGCACGGACAGCGGCCGGCAGCGCGCCCAGCGCTCTTCGAGGCAGGCGGACGGTGCTCGCGCTGGCCTTGCCATGTTCGTTCAGCCAGCCTTCCGCCCACTCGGAAAGTGCTTCGTCGTCCTCGCGCTGGTGATCGGCGAAGGCCGCGAGGTGAGACACCGCCTGGTCATTCACGGTTGCGAGGGCCGGGAGTACGTCATGGCGCACCCGATTGCGGGCGTACTCGGACGACTCGTTCGAGGCGTCGTGGGCCGCATGCACGCCGAGCGCTGCCAGGTATGCCTCGACCTCGAGGCGTGCGACATCGAGCAATGGGCGCACGAGGCGAAGCGAGGCGGCTGAGGGCGCCGCGACCGGCCACGGGGCGCTGGGGGCCATCCCGGCCGCTCCTCGCGCTCCAGTGCCGCGAGAGAGCCGGAGCAGCAACGTCTCCGCCTGGTCGTCGCGAGTGTGTCCGGTCACGCCGATCGAGGCACTGACCTTCGAGCAGATCCGCGCGAGCCAGCGATAGCGCGCGGTGCGTGCAGCCGCCTCACCCGTTGGAGTGCTCGCAGCACGCCCCTCGATCACCGAGATACCGAGGTCACATGAGACGCGCCGCACGACTGCAGCGTCGGCCTCCGCTTCGGCGGTCGAGCGCATGCCGTGGTCGAAGGTGGCCGCAACGACCTCGCCGGGATGCGCGCGAGCGATCGCGATCAGTGTCGCCGTTGAGTCGGGGCCACCAGAGCAGGCGACCACCAGTGAGGCGTCCGCGGGGACCTGTGCGTGGAGTGCTCGGGTAATGCGACGCTCGAAGGCGCCGGTCAGGCGGGTACGCGGGTAGGGATCACGAGGTCGAGTCACGCGCGGAGGGTATCGCGCTCGACGGCCGGTCTACGGCTTCGCGGGCGCCGGCGTTGGTGTCGGGCGCTCGGCGGCGGAGACATCGAAGGCAGCCTCCCACCAGCGCTCGCCCGCACGACGCTGCTCCTTGGGCGCGGGCGGGGCCGTGACTTCCACCAGCGTCTCGCCCGGCTTCACGTAGCCGAACTGCTGGCGGGCGAAGCCCTCGATGTACTCGTCAGACTTGAGGTAGGTGAGCAGGCCCTGGAGCTCCGCCTGCTGGTGACGCAGTTGCTCCACCTCGGCGAACACGTCCCGCTCCCGCTGACCGAGGCGATGCGCCTGCACTGCGGTCTGGGCCATGGCGTACAGGAACAGACCCAGCAGGAGCAGGGCAACAGCGAGCACCATCTGTGCTGGGCCGAACGTGGGAAGACGAAATGACACGGTGCTGGGGCACCCTCTACCGGTCTCACCCGAGGAGACCAACCCGCCTGAATCTGGACACTACCGGATTGAGTGATCGAGGACAAGCGCTGACGACACGTTACGGGGCAGAACAGCACATTACGTCTCGCCGAAACGACCCGCCTACTCGCGGGCCCACTGCGCCTTCACGGCATCCAGCAGCGCTGCCGCCGCGTTCCGGGGGTCGCGCTCACGTCGCGCGACCGAGTCGACGAGCGCTTCGAGGGCACCGGTCGTAGCAGCGGCGACCAGCGCCTCGCGGTGGAGCGCGGCACGGGCGAGGGCGATCAACTGGCGGGTGGCTTGCGCTCGACGCTCCTCGACCGCGTGGACGGAGGAGGTGATGTGCGCGTGATGCCGGTCGATCGCATCGACGAGTTCGGGGACCCCCTCGCCGGTGCGCGCGATGGTCTTGAGGATCGGCGGCTCCCACGATCCGAGGTGGGCGATCGCAAGGAGCGCCTTCAGCTGCGTCAGTGCGGTATCCGCACCCGCCAGGTCAGACTTGTTCACGGTCATGACCTGCGCGACCTCCATGAGGCCGGCCTTCATCGACTGCACCTCGTCGCCGCCGCCCGGGTTGGCCACCAGCACCGTGGTGCCCGCCGCGTTCGCGACTTCGACCTCGTCCTGGCCGGCGCCCACGGTCTCGATCATCACCACGTCGAACCCGGCGGCGTCGAGGACATCGACGACGCCCGTGGCCGACTCGGAGAGGCCGCCGAGGTTGCCCCTGCTGGCCATCGAACGGAGGAAGACGCCGCCGTCCGCCGTGAGGTCCTGCATGCGGATGCGGTCGCCGAGGATGGCGCCGTGCGAGAACGGCGAGGACGGGTCGATGGCGACGATGCCGACGGTGCGGCCTCGCTTCCGCTCTTCCCGCGCGAGCGCGCCGACGAGCGTGGACTTGCCGGCGCCCGCGGAGCCGGTGATGCCGACAGTCTGGGCGCGGCCCGTGCGCGGGTAGATGCGTGCGAGCACCTCGCGGCCGATAGCGCTATCCGCCTCGACGTGAGTGATCGCACGGGCCAGCGCGCGGCGATTGCCAGCGAGGACGCCTTCGACCAGGTCGGATGCGGTGTCAACGCCGCCAGACGGCGGGGTCACGCGCGTACGGGAGCGTGCTCGCGCACGAAGGCGATGATGTCGTTCGTGTCCGTGCCGGGACCGAAGACGCCCTTGAACCCGATCTTGTTGACGGCCGGGATGTCGTCCTGCGGGATGATCCCGCCGGCGAACAGCAGCACATCGTCGACACCACGCGAGCGGAGTTCCTCGACGACGCGGGGGAAGAGTTCGAGGTGCGCGCCGGAGAGGATGGAGAGGCCGACGACCTGGACGTCCTCCTGGAGCGCTGCCTCGGCGATCATCTGCGGCGTCTGGCGGATGCCCGTGTAGATGACCTCCATGCCGGCGTCGCGGAGGGCGCGGGCGACGACCTTCGCGCCGCGGTCGTGGCCATCGAGGCCCGGCTTGGCGATCAGTACGCGGATGGGGCGTTCCTGGGTCATCTGACGCTCCGAGTCTCCAACCGAGACCGTCGACGGGCCTCGGCGGGATCAGTCTCGCCGAGTCCGGCGCGCTGCGCTACCGGTCGAACTGGATGAGTTGGATCGCCAGCCCGAAAGCCTGTTCGGCCGAGATCGTGCTCGTGCGGCTGTTCGGCAGCGCGCCCGAGGCGGGATCGGGGAGCGTGAGGCCCTTCGCGCGGTACTTCGCGACCTCAACATCGATGTCCTTGACCTCGATCGCGACCATCGAGGAGGCGCGCTCGCCCTGCTCGGCGATGCGCTGGGCCATCGGCGAATCCGGTGAGGTGGCGGCGATCAGTTCCACGACGGCCTGGCCGGAGTGCATCTGGCCAATGACCATGCCTCGGCCTTCCGGGCGGACCTCGCCGGTGACCTTAAGGCCGACGAGGCGCTCCCACGTCGCCTGCGCGGCGGCGTAGTCGGCGACGGTGACCGCGAGGTGGTCGAAGCCCTTGGCGTGGGAGGTGTGTGCGCCAGCGGGCGGCGTCGCGAGTTCGATGAGGACGCCGTGAGCCGCCTTCGGGTGGATGAACGCGATCCGCCCCGCGAGGCCGTCGCGCGGCTCCTGGTCGATGAGGTCGACGCCGAGGCCCTTCAGTCGCGTGAGTTCAGCGTCCACGCTGTCCGTGTTGAAGCAGATGTGGTGCATCGTCTGGCCACGCGTGGCCAGGAAGCGTGCAACACCGGTGTCGTCTCGCGTCGGCTCGAGGAGTTCGATCTCGTTCTCACCGACGCCGAGGAGGACGCCTCGCACGCCCTGTTCGTCGATGACACGGTCCTCTGTGACCGCAAGGCCGAGGGTGTCGCGGAAGAAGCCGAGGGCGGTGTCTGCGCTGTGGACGACGATGCCGACGTGGTGAATGCGGTCGATCATGAGCGGTACCCCCTGCTGCCTCGCCATTCGAGGATGGCGTCGATGTGCTCGCGGTCGTGGTTGCCGGCGTCGGCCAGGCGGCGGGCGGTGCGGCCTTCGGTGAAGCGGTCGGCGTCGAGGGTATCGGGGAGGCGGTTCAGGACGGCCTCGTGCCGTTCGCGCGCGACGCGAAGGGTACTGAGGAGCGCCTCCCACGACAGGCCCTGGCTGCGCTCGGCGGCGGCGGCATTGAACCGGTCGGTGGCGTCGCCGTCCTCGGTGCTCGGGTCGAAGCCAGGGATGACCGGGCGCTCGCCGGCCAGCATTTGTTCGAGAGCAATCGCGAAGCCGTCCTGCCAGGCGGCGATGTGCGCGATCACCTCGTGCAGCGACCAGGTACCGAACCAGACCTCGCGCCGCTGCTCAGTCGTCAGCGCGTCGACAGCGCCGAGGAGTTCCGCACGAGTGGCACGGTTCGCCTCAAGCACGACATCGACCTGTGCGCGGAGGGATTCGGGCATCAGATCGTCATGACTTCCTGGTACTCGCCCCACTCTTCGCGCAGGACGGTGCAGATCTCGCCGACGGTCGTGTAGGCCTCAACTGCCTCGATGAAGAGCGGCATCGTGTTCTCGTCGCCGCGGGCGGCCTCGCGGATGCGGCCGAGGATGCGTTCGACGTTGGCGTTGTCTCGGCGCTTGCGAAGCGCAGCCAACTGCTGGGCGCGGCGCTTCCCGAGCGTCGGGTCGACCCGCATCAGGTCAGGCTCGACCATCGAGTCGGTCACGAAGTCGTTGACGCCGACGACGATGCGGTCCTTCGTCTCCGTCATCTTCTGGAGGCGGTAGGCGCTCTCCTGGATCTCACGCTGCTGGAAGCCCTGCTCGATGCCGATGAGCGCCCCGCCGATGTCCTCGATACGGCTGAGGTAGGCCCACGCCTCCGCCTCGACACGGTCGGTGAGCGCCTCGATGTAGTAGGAGCCGGCGAGCGGGTCGATGGTGTCGGCGACGCCGCTCTCGAACGCGATGATCTGCTGAGTGCGGAGAGCGAGCTCCACAGACTCCTCGGTCGGGAGGGCGAGCGCCTCGTCGTAGGAGTTGGTGTGGAGCGACTGGGTGCCGCCGAGGACGGCGGACATCGCCTGGAGCGTGGTCCGGACGAGGTTGTTGAGCGGCTGCTGCGCCGTGAGTGTGGCGCCACCGGTCTGCGTGTGGAACCGCACCATCTGTGCTCGCGGGTCCTTCGACTGGTAACGCTCCTTCGCGATCTTTGCCCAGATGCGGCGGGACGCACGGAACTTCGCGACCTCCTCGAGGAAGTTCGAGTGGCACGCCCAGAAGAAGGCGAGCCGCCCACCGAACTCGTCGAACTGCATGCCAACCTTCAGCGCGGCGTCCACGTACTCGATGGCGTCCGCGAAGGTGAAGGCGAGTTCCTGGGCAGCAGTACAGCCCGCCTCGCGCATGTGGTAGCCGGAGATGGAGATGGTGTTCCACTCCGGCAGGTTGTCCTTGCACCACGCGAAGGTGTCCGTGATGAGGCGGAGCGAGGGGCGCGGCGGGTAGATGTACGTCCCGCGCGCGATGTACTCCTTCAGGATGTCGTTCTGGATCGTGCCGCCGATCTTCGAGAGGTCGGCGCCCTGCTTCTTCGCGGCCGCGACATAGAGCGCGAGGAGGATGGGTCCCGTCGCGTTGATCGTCATGGAGGTGGTGATCTTCTCCATGGGGATGCCGTTGGTCAGCGTCTCCATGTCCTCCAGCGAGGAGATGGCCACGCCGACCTTGCCGACTTCGCCTTCAGCCTCGGGCGAGTCGGAGTCGTAGCCAATCTGCGTCGGGAGGTCGAAGGCGACGGAGAGGCCGGTCTGGCCCTGCTCCAGCAGGAACTTGTAGCGGCGGTTGGACTCCTCGGCGTCCGCGAAGCCGGCGTACTGGCGCATGGTCCAGAGGCGACCGCGGTACATCGTGGGCTGGACGCCGCGGGTGAAGGGGAACTCACCCGGGAAGCCGAGCTTCTCGTGGTAGTTCCACTCGGCGAGGGCTTCGGGGCCGTAGAGCGGGTCGACGTCAGCGCCGGAGGACGACTCGAACTTTGGGCGCCGCTGCGGGAAACGTGCAGTCGCCTTCCCCCACGTCGTCTCCAACCACTCCTGAGTGCTCTTGCTCACGGGTCACCTGCTCATCGAGGGCCGCGGCGGCCCGTGCGTCCGGTGCGAAGGTCGCTCCCGGCGGATTCAGTGATTCCAAGGCACCCGAGTGTACGGATCGGCTGACGGGACGGGCAACGGCTGAGATTCAGCGGACGATGACCACTCCGGTCATCCCGGCGTGTACTCGGCAAAAGAGATCAACCGTTCCGGGCCGGGTAAAGACCTGGCTGAACTGCTGGTCTGCGCCCAGAAACGGCGAGTCGAATGACCCGTCGACGGCACTCACGGTGTGGGAGATGCCCTCCTGGTTCGTCCAGACGATGGTCGTGCCCGCGGCGACCTCGATCGGGGACTCGAAGGCCGACCGGCGGATCTCAGTGCTTCGGATGCCCGGTGGCGACGCCGTTGCCCGAGGAGTCGGCGTCGGCGTTCCGGAGGCTTGAGGTGAGGCCGCCGGTGGAGTGGATGTCGCCGTCGTACGTGCGGCCTCGACGGTCGGGGAGGCGGAGGGTGAGGACGTGACGCTGGCCTGGACGCCCGGGATGGCGGTTGACGCGGTGGGCGGCCCAGAGCCGACGCATGCAGCAAGCAGCGTTACAACCAGGGAGAGGCAAGCGGGCAACGTGCGCATGCCAGATAGGGTTTGAGGTGCGCGTTAAGCCGGTGTGATGGCCTCGATGCACGCAACGAGCGGGCTATTGGCGCGCGTCGCCGCCGAGGAATTCGACAGGGTCGAGGAGGCGGGAGACGCCACCGTCCACGTCCTTGCTGAACCATGGGTTGTCCGACTTCGCGAGGCTGATGTGGACATGGTCGCCGGTGGAGAAGCCGGTGCTGCCCTGGATGCCAATGATCTGGCCGAGCGCGACCGTGTCACCGACCTGCAGGGCGAGCGCGTCGCGGAAGTGCCCGTAGTTGGCGCGGGTGCCATCACCATGATCGATGATGCAGGAGTTCCCGAAGATCCTGCCCCAGTTGTCCTGGCCGTCCACGCCCACGAGCACGACGGTGCCCGCCGCGAGACAGGGGAAGGGCGTGCCCTCCGGGAAGGCGAGGTCGAAGCCGCTGTGAGGGTCGGTGTGGATCTCGTCCACGCGGGCAAAGACAGCGGTGATCACGCCCTCGAGGGCCCCGAACGTGAACGCCGCACCGATCTCGTTTGCCGTCGCGGCGCCAGCCAGTTGCATCGAACCGTCCTCCTACGAGCATGCCAGCGCGGGCGGGTGTGGTGGGCGATGAGGGGCTCGAACCCCCGACCTTCCGGGTGTAAACCGGGCGCTCTACCGCTGAGCTAATCGCCCCGGCCGCGCCGGAATGTTCGCACAGGGCGGTTTCGAGCCGCCAGCCGAGGCCCATCGAGCGCGCTCAGTCGACGTGCCAGTCCTCGGCGTAGGGGAGCAGGCCGAGGCTGCGCGCAGTGGCGCGTGACGCCTCGTTCCCCCACCAGGTGCTGTAGAGCGGCACGCGGCCGGTCGCGCGGATCGCGTGCGCCCAGCCGAGCGTGACCGCCTTCGCGAGGCCGCGCCGGCGGTAGGTCTCGACGACCTCAAGGCCAGCTTCGGCGGAGGCGGGGCCGATGCGGGCGGAGTGGCAGAAGGCGACCGCTGAGCCCTCGACCCGGGCGACGACGACAGGGCGGTCGGTGTCGACGAAGGAGGCGAGCCAGGCGACATCTGGGTGCGGGCGGGCGACCTCGGGGATCGCGAGCACCTCGACTGGATGGGCGGGGGCCGGGAGATCCGAGGGGAAGGTGAAGGCGGGGCCGCGGTATTCGTTGGCGGGCGGGGCGTCGGACGCGAGGACAGCCGCGAGCGCGTCGCGGCTAGCAGGTTCGCGGTACTCCATCGCCTCGATGAGCGGGACGACCGGTTCGGCGGCGAGGAGCGCGTCGAGCGCCGCCCGGATGGTGGGGGAAAGCGAGGCGGCGAAGAGCCAGCGGTTGCCCTCGACGGTGCGGACGAGGTGGACGCGCGGTGGGGGGCGGTCGCTGGCGCGCATGCGGAGGATCAGGCCGGCGGTGTCACGCTCGTAGAGGGTGTCGAGGTGAAGTTCGACAGCGTCGTGGAGTGCGGTCAACGCTACTCGTCGTCTTTGCGGCGGCGCCACGGGAGGAAGAGCTTCATCCCGATGACGGCGGTGAGGTACCAGAAGATCAGCAGCAGTTCCGCGATGCTGCGGGCCGTGTGGCCCCACCATTGTTCGACGTAATCCCCGCCCGCCCAGAGCACGACGAGCATGCTGACGAGGATGAGCGCGTGAGTGCCCCAGCCGAAGGCTTTCATGCTCGTAGGATAGAGGTGTGAACCAGCCATCCGACGACACTGCCGGCCCTACAGCCCTCGACGCGCTCGACGTGCTGCCGCTCGATGCACTCGAAGAGACGTGCGGGGAACTGCACCGGCGGATCGCGGTGGCGCTGCGGGCGATCGGTGAGATTGAGGCGGACGAGGGCGGCCGCGAGGCGCCTCGACGGGTGGTGGCGGGGTACGCGGCGAGCCTGGAACTGGCGTGCGCGACGTTCGGTGCGGCAGCGGCGGGCGTGGCTGCCGCGGGCGGACGTGTCGACCGGCATCCGGCGGCGGTGGCCGCGGTGATGTACGGCGCGCCGACGATCCCGGCACTGCTCGCGCGGCTGGAGCAGGACCGCCGGATGCTCGCCTCGCTGGCACGACACGAGGAGGCACGGCTGAGCGAGGCGCTGCTCACCCCATGGGGCGAGACCTCGCTGCGGCGAGTGCTGACCGAGGTGGCGTTGGGTGAGGCCTCGCGGTGTGCGCGTTCGCTCGAACTGCGGATCGCAGCGATCGAGGAAGCCGAGCGCGAGCGGATGGCGCAGGAGCGCGGCGAGAGCGGGCTGGTGTAACCCTCGATGCTCGATGCAAACCAGCCGATCGTCCGCCTTTGCATGGCCGCGCAGGAACGGCAGGTCGCGGGCGACCTCGACGGTGCGCGCGCGTTGCTGCAAGAGGCGTGGCAGGACGCCTCGACCGCGTGGGAGCGTGCGGTGGCGGCGCATTACGTCGCGGGCGGGCAGCCGCTCGCGGCGGGACAGCACCACTGGCATCGCACGGCGATGGATGAGGCACGCCTCGCGGAGGCGGAGGACGCGGAGTCCGTGCGCGAACTGTGGCCTTCGCTCCACCTCGCATTCGCCGGATCACTCGAAGGTGTCGGTTCTCCCGACCGCGCGGCTGCTGCGTATCGCGATGCGCTCGATGTTGCGCGTGGGCTCGGTCCATCGGGCGAGGGGTATGTGCGTGCGGCGGAGGACGGGCTGCGGCGGGTGACGCTGGCGCTCGGCGAGAGCGGGCCGGTGTAGCATCGCGCCGGGACTCTGAGGGACGACTCAGCGAGAATTGAGTATCTGCCTGCAATGATCACGCTGCGCGACCTTCAGGTAGACGAGTTGGGCCGGGTCGGCGAGATCGACCGCCGCGAACACGTCACCCTTGTTTACCGCGTCGAAGATGGCGTACTCGTCTCGGAGGCGATCGATTCGCAGGCGGAGCGCTGGTCCGCTGAACGTGTTGCGGGGTACGTGCGCCGGTTGGTGATGTGCCTGCAGTCCGGGGGTATGTGCTTCGGGGCCGAGGATTCCGCCGAAGGCGGGCGGCTGGCAGGGGTGGCGGCCCTCGGCGCGGAACCGGTGGAGACACGGCCGTCGCTGCTGGAGTTGAAGTTCATGCACGTCAGCCAGCCGTATCGGCGGCAGGGTGTGGCCGGCCGCCTGCTCGAGCGCGTCGAGGGTGAGGCGCGGCGACGAGGTGCGGAGGGGCTCTATATCTCGGCGACGCCGACTGCGTCAGCCGTGGGCTTCTATCTCAGCCGCGGTGCAACGTTGCTGGTACCGCCTGACCCGGCGCTGCTGGCTGTGGAGCCAGAAGACATTCACCTTGGACTGCCGCTCAGTCGCTGATGTCGGTCTCTTCCTCTTCGCGGGATCCAGTGATGACGACGCAGTCAGGCGTCGAGAGCCCAGCGTTGCTTCCAGGAGGATGGGAATGCGTAGCCGAGGCCGTAGATGTAGCGGATGAGTTGGCCCTGGTGTTGGGCTTCGTGTTCGTGGAGGTCTATGAGGAGGTTGGTGCGGGCGGGTGTCCAGTCGAGCGTTGCGATGGAGGTGCGAACGAGGTCGGCAGAGGTGCTGAGGGCGGCAGCGACGGTGGCGGGGTCTCGGGTGCCGTCCGCGGTGAGGGTGCAGGTGAAGCCGGCCTACGCGCCTTCGCGGAGGGCGCGGGCGTAGGACTCGCGGCCGCCGACGATGCACCAGAGTTGTGCGCCGATGGGGTTGGAGCGGATGGGGAGGCGGGTTGCGAGGGCTTCGGGTGGGAGGGCGGCGACGAGGTCGTCCCACATGGCCATGAGGGTAGCGAGGCGGCCGACGGAGTCAGGCTGGTCGGTGTGCATCGGCGGTTGAGTGTCCCTCGGATGTGCGTTGTGGCTCGAAGGTATCGCGCGACTTCGACGGATTGGGGTGGCGGACAGTTTTCAAGGGGAGTCGGGATGCGGAAGCAAGAGTCGCGGCGCATGTCCGGACCTTCGAACGCCATCTCGCGGAGTACGAACGTCTCGACTCCGGGTCCGCTGGCGACGAGGCCAACTATGCCCGGCGCAAAGCCGGGTTCAATGTGGCGTTCCAGTCGAGCGCGAAGCTGTCTCAGACTCGTGACGGCGAATCCCCGCGAGATCGACGACTTCATGACCGTCCCACGCTCGCGCCCAGGCTGGGGAGAAGCTCGTCCAGTTGCGCGAACGTCTCGACCATCGCATCCGCCGCCCCGGTGCCGGCAGCGTCGAGAGCTTCTTTCGAGGAATGGATCTCGTGCATGACTAGCAGCGTCTTGCCACGCTTTTCCTCGAATGTCACCGTGGTGACAGGCCCACCCTCACCACCTTCCTCGTTGGTCCACACCAGGCGCGAGTGCGGTGTCACTTCGAGGTACGTGCCGAAGAACGCCATCGCATCGGGTTCGAACTCGAGACGGTACTTGCCCCCGACACGAACATCCATCTCACAGGAACGCAGGGACATGCCCATCGACTTCGGCACCCACCACCGCCTGAACAGCTCGGGCTTGGTCCATGCCTCGAACACGATGCGGGCCGGGCCGTTGAAGGTTCGGGTAACGACTAGCTCACGCTCCGACTTCCGCTCCACCGTCGTGCGGTTGTTCATCGGCGTGGGCTCACTCTCACTTCTTGCGTCCATCAACCTTCTCCTTCCGTTTCAGTTCCTCGACAACCTTGTCCAGCTCGTCGAACCGTGCACCCCAGAGCTGGCGGTACCTCTCGATCCATGCCGCCTCTTCATCCAGTCTGCGCAGGCCGAGGCTGCAGGTCCGCACGCGCCCGACCTTCGCCGTGGTGACGAGCCCCGCCTGCTCCAAGACGCCGACGTGCTTCTTCATACCCGTTAGGGTCATGTGGAACTTGTCGGCAAGGTCCGTGATCGAAGCGTCTGCACGCCCGAGCTGCTCCAGAACACCGCGTCGTGTGGCGTCCGAGAGCGCGGCAAATGAGGCATCGAAGCGGATCCGCTGATACTGAACCATGTGGTTCAGTATATACATGGATTGGCGGCATGCAAGGCGAGGCGTCCACTCGCCTCGGCTTCACGCTCCGTCGCTCAGCGGTCGGGTGCGGCGGCCCACTCTGTCTCCAGCAAGCCCCAGTCGAGGCTGTCCCACCAGCGTCCCTGGAAGTGCTCGTGTTCGCGGATGCGGCCCTCGAGGCGCATGCCAACCTTCTGTAGGACGTTCACGGAGGCGACGTTGTCGGCATTGCACTGTGCGGAGATGCGGTGGAGTCCGAGTTCGCGGAATCCGAACGCGATGAGGGTGCGGGCCACTTCGGTGGCATAGCCCCGCCCCCAGCACTCGGGGTTGAGTTCGTACCCGATGTCCGCTTCCCACTCCGTGTCGGGCTTGCGGCGTACGCCGCAGTTGCCGATGACCTCGCCGGTCTCGGGCAGGGTGATCGCGAGCTGGAACAGCCGACGGGGCTTCTCGTGCTGGCCGTCGATGAGGCGTTGCACGAACGCGCGTACTTCGTCGTCAGAGCGGTCGACCCAGCGGTCGGGGTAATAGCGGTTGTAGCGAGCGTCGCGCTGGTAGGCGAGCACGGTGAGCCAGTCGTCGATGACGAAGTCGCGGAGGACCAGCCGCTCGGTCTGGATGCGCATTACGGGGCTGCTCGTTGCACGCGGTGATCGTAGAGGTTGGTTCGGCGGTGCTGGCGCCTAATTGGCCTTCGGGCCGCGTCGGAGGCCTGGGGGCGCGACTCGGTCCTTCGGGACGGAGGCGGGGCGGCGACCGTCGCCCAGATAGCCGAGGACCTCGCACATCTCTTCGAGGGTCATGGTGCGCCCTACCCCGCGGTCGTGGAGGCGGGCCAAGACGAGAGTGGCGGAGTAGGCCTGCTGCGCCGTGATGGCGCCGGTGGCGACGATGTCGGCGGCGGTGGGGGTGGTGCGGCGGCGGGCCGGCTGGACGTGCTTGGCGTCGGTGGGCTGGGCGGAGTGCTGTGGCATCACTGTCTCCTGCACCATCGCTGTTTCCCCGCCGATGATAGCCAACAGTTATGTCAATTCCATTACCGCGGCAGGGTCTGCTCGCCGAAAATCGCGAAGGCGGAGCCGTCCCATCGGAGGGTGGTCTCTTTGATGCGGCTGGGGCAGCAGTTGGCGTCGCCGGCCGCGAAGAGTCCCTGTTTCACGATGATCAACGCGGAATTGGGCCCGGCGTTCGGCAGGCGGAGTTCGATCTGGCCACCTCGGTCGATCCAAGCGAGGACGGAGGCGCGGCCGGCGTTGAGGCTGTAGACGGCGGCGCCGAGGTCGCCGAGGGTGCCGCCGGATTCGACGATGACGAGGGCGTCCTCTTTGCCGTCACCGGTGAGGTCGGCGTAAGCGACGCGTTTCGGCTCGACTTCCCCGCCGTTGAAGTGTTTGCGGAGTTCGTCGAGGACGGCGGGGGATTTCCAGTCGACGTCGCGGAGGTTCTGGGCGGGGACGCCGACGGGTGTGGCGGCGGCGGTGGGCGTCGGTGTGGGGGTGGGCTCGGGCTTGTCGGCGCGGCAGGCGAGGGCTGCGCTAGCGGTGAGCAGGATGGCGAGGGTGAGGGCGAGGCGTCGGTGGTTGGGCACGCATCGATGGTGGGGGTGCAGAGGGGATGGGGTCAAGGTGGTGAGGGGGAGAAGCGGGTGGACTCACGATACCGATGACGACGACGAAGTATCCGATCTCAATCCAGGCCCTGCCTTCTCCCAATCGTCGAAGCAGAATGAATCGACGAGGTGCATTCGATCTGCCCTGGAAATAATGTCCCCATAGATACGCAAGGCGTCCCTGAACACTCTCATCCCGCCTCCGTACAACGGCTGACGAAACTCTTCGCGCTTGCTCTCTCCGTAAGCGTCTAGTGGACTTGCCCCGATCTGACGGACACCCAAGATAGGGCGTGTAGCCCTGGAAGGATGTCTGAATGGAATCGACAGGACGACGTGCACGGCGTGCGTTCACGGACGAGTACAAGGCGGAAGTCGTCGAGCTCTGCCGCACGAGCG
>CAMBFG010000019.1 GCA_945865925.1 Dehalococcoides mccartyi | reverse complement strand
GACGGCATGGAGATGGTGATGCCCGGGGACAACGTGCAGATGACGATCGAACTGATCTACCCGATCGCGATCGAGGACGGTCTGCGGTTCGCCATCCGTGAGGGTGGCCGGACGGTGGGCGCCGGCGTCGTCACCAAGATTCTCGAGTAACTGAAGAGCACTGACGGCACGTAGGACGACAGGGGACCGGCATGGCTCAGCAGCGCATCCGCATCAAGCTGAAAGCGTTCGACCATCGCGTGTTGGACGCTTCGGCGAAGCAGATCGTGGAATCGGCTCAGCGCACTGGCGCTGTGGTCGCTGGCCCCGTGCCGCTGCCCACCCGCATCCGGCGTTACACCGTGATGCGCTCACCATTCATCGACAAGGACTCACGCGACCAGTTCGAGACCCGCACTCACAAGCGGTTGATCGACATCCTGGAGCCGACGTCACGCACGGTGGACACACTCATGCGGCTTCAACTGCCGTCTGGTGTGGACATCGAGATCAAGCTGTAAGGACGCCGGCATGACCACCGGGATGATCGGACGCAAGGCCGGCATGATGCGCTTGTACGATGGCTCAGGCCACGTGCGCGGCGTCACCGTGATCGAACTTGGCCCCAATTACGTGAGCCAGATCCGTACGCCTGACCGCGACGGCTACACCGCCGTGCAGTTGGCCTTCGGCGGCGCGCGCAAGCGCACCAACAAGCCAGAGGCCGGCCACCTGCGCGCGGCAGGCCTCGAGAAGCAGGTCCTCACCCGCCTGCAGGAGTTCCGCACGGACGATGTCTCCGGGTTTACCCTCGGCCAGACCGTCACGTGCGAGGGCTTCGAGCCGGGCACGTTCGTCGCGGTCACCGCGACGTCCAAGGGCAAGGGCTTCGCCGGTGGCGTGAAGCGCCACCACTTCCGTGGTGGTCCGAAGACCCACGGTCAGTCTGACCGACACCGCGCCCCCGGTTCCGTCGGCTCCGGCACCACGCCGGGCCGTACCTACAAGGGCCAGCGCATGGCGGGGCACATGGGCAGCGTCACGCGCACCGTGCTCAACCAGTTGGTCGTCGCGAACGACCCCGCCCGCAACCTGCTGTTCGTCGAGGGCTCCGTTCCTGGCGCCCGCGGCGCGATGGTGACGGTCGACGTTGGCCGCCGGAAGCCCATCAAGGGCTACCTCCCGGCCATCGTCCCCGGGACCGTGGTCGCCACGGACGACGCCGAGAGCGAGGCTTCGTCATGAAGTTGCAGGTCGTTGACCTGGCCGGACAGGCCCAGCAGTCGATCGACGTGGAGGACGCGGTGTTCGGCATCGAGCCGAATCAGGCCGTCGTCCACCAGACCCTCGTCGCCCAACTCGCCGCCCGCCGCGCCGGCACCCACTCGACAAAGACTCGAGGTCAGGTCGAGGGTTCGACCGCCAAGATCCGCCGCCAGAAGGGGCTCGGTATGGCCCGCCAGGGCAGCATCCGCTCCCCCCTTCACCGTGGTGGTGGTGTCGTCTTCGGCCCCTCGCCGCGTGACTACACCCAGCGACTGCCGAAGCGCATGCGTCGCCTCGCCATCCGCTCCGTGCTCTCGTCGCGTGCCGCCGAGTCGCGTCTGACCGTGGTCGACTCGCTCGCCCTCGCGAGCCCGTCCACCAAGGCGATGGTTGGGTTGCTGACGGCAACGGGTGCGGGACAGTCCGCCCTCATCGTTACCGGTGGTCCGGACCGCATGGTGTTCATGTCGGCCCGCAACGTGGACGGCGCTCGCGTCGTCCCGGCGGACACGTTGAGCGTCGCGGACATGCTGGCCCACAAGCACCTCGTGCTGACCGTGGACGCCGTGCGCCGCATCGAAGCGCTGTGGGGTGGCGAACGCGCCGCCAAGCGCGATCGGGTGGAGGCCTAACCAATGCCCAAGGAAATCCATCCGTACGAGGTGCTGCGCCGTCCGATCGTGACGGAGAAGAGCACGTCGCTGGCCGCCCTCCACAAGTACGTGTTCGAGGTCGCCAATGGCGCGAACAAGCCGCAGATCAAGGACGCCGTCCAGCGCGCGTTCAACGTCACGGTTGAAGACGTGAACACGACGATGCAGCGCGCCAAGCGGAAGAAGACGCGTTCTGGCCGTCCCGGCGCCGACCCATCATCGTGGAAGAAAGCCATCGTGACGCTCAAAGCGGGCGACACGATCGAATTGTTCGAGGGGATCTAGGCGATGCCGATTCGCAAGTTCCGCCCCACTTCCCCCGGACGCCGTGGTGCCACTGGCTTCACGTTCCAGGAGCTCACGAAGAAGGCGCCGGAGAAGTCGCTGACCATCTCGAAGAGCCGTGTGGACGGCCGTTCGGGTGGCAAGATCTCCGTGCGTCACCGCGGTGGTGGTGCCAAGCGCCTCATCCGCATCATCGACTTCAAGCGCGACAAACTCGGCGTGCCGGGCAAGATCACCGCGCTTGAATACGACCCCGGTCGCTCGGCGCGCATCGCCCTCGTCGTCTACGCGGACGGCGACAAGCGCTACATGCTCGCGCCGGACGGGATGAAGGTCGGCGACGCCGTCCTCTCCTCCCCGGACGCGCCGGTCGCCCGCGGGAACTGCCTGCCGCTCACGAACATCCCCACCGGCACCATCGTGCACTGCGTGGAGATGTCCCCCGGTCGCGGCGGCCAGCTCGGCCGCTCCGCTGGCAACGGCATCCAGCTGATGGCGAAGGACAACGGCTACGCGCTGCTGCGCCTCCCTTCGGGTGAGATGCGCCAGGTGCCCGAGGGGTGCCGCGCGACGGTTGGCATCGTCGGCAACGGCGAGCACCAGCAGTTGAAGTTGGGCAAGGCCGGACGGGCGCGTCACCGCGGCCGTCGCCCGGAAGTCCGTGGTTCTGTGATGAACCCGGTCGACCACCCGCATGGTGGTGGTGAAGGCAAGACCTCGGTCGGTATGCCCGGGCCGAAGACGCCCTGGGGCAAGCCGGCGCTCGGATACCGGACCCGCAGCAACAAGCGCACGGACAAGTTCATCGTGCGTCGTCGCTCGCAGGGCCGGCGGTAAGGGGGACGGATGTCGCGCTCAACGAAGAAGGGGCCGTTCGTCCACCCCAAGCTCCTCAAGAAGGTGCTTGCCGTGGGCAGTGCGGACCGCCGCGAAATCATTCGGACCTGGTCGCGCGCAAGCACGATCATGCCCGAGATGCTGGGCATGACCATTGCCGTCCACGACGGCCGTCGCCACGTGCCGGTGTTCTGCACCGAAAACATGGTCGGCCACAAACTCGGCGAATTCGCGTTCACGCGGACGTTCCGCGGACACCGCGGCAAGTCTGAAGTCACCACGAGGAAGCGCTGATGGAAGTGCGTGCTCTCGCCAAGGACCAGCCGGTCGCCCCTCAGAAGGTGCGGTTGATCCTCGACGCCATCAAAGGCCGTTCCGTCGATGAGGCGTTGAACCTGCTGCAGTTCATGCCGCAGCGAAGCGCGCGCATCGTTTGGAAGGTCGTGAAGTCGGCCGCCGCTAACGCGGAGAACAACTTCGACGTGAACCCGGACGGGTTGCGCGTGAAGAGTGCCTCCGCGGGCGACGCCCGCACGCTGAAGCGCTTCCGCGCCCGCTCTCGCGGTCGTACGGCGCCCATGGTGAAGCGCTACAGCCACATCGAAGTGGTCGTCGAGGGGAACCAGTTCTAATGGGTCGAAAAATCCACCCGTACGGGTTCCGTGTCGGCGTCACCAAGGACTGGCAGTCCAAGTGGTTCGCCCGCCCCACCCAGTACGCAAACCTGGTCCTCGAGGACATGCGACTGCGCGAACTCATCATGAAGACACTGCCCGAGGCAGGTGTCTCCCGGGTGATCATCGACCGCAACGCCAACCAGGTCACCATGACCCTGCACACGGCGAAGCCGGGCATCGTCATCGGCCGGGGCGGCCAGAACGCCGAGCAGTTGCGCGCGCTGTTGCAGCGCTCCACGGAGAAGCGCATCCGCCTCAACATCGAAGAGATCCGCGTCCCTGAACTGGACGCCTACCTCGTCGCCCGTTCCGTCGCTGACCAGCTGGAGCGCCGCGTGGCGTTCCGGCGCGCCATGAAGCAGTCCGTCCAGCGCACGATGCAGCGAGGCGCCCTCGGGTGCCGCGTGAAGATCGGCGGCCGCCTGGGCGGCGCGGAGATGTCCCGCGTGGAGCAGGAGATGCAGGGCCGCGTGCCGCTGCACACGATCCGCGCCGACATCGACTTTGGCCGGGCCGACGCGCGGACGACCTTCGGGACGATCGGCGTGAAGTGCTGGATCTACAAGGGCGACGTGACCCCGGACACCAACCCGCTGGTCGTCACGACGATCGAGGGGGAATAGCACCATGCTGATGCCCCGACGCACCAAGTACCGTCGGTCGTTCCGTGGCCACCGCCGCGGCGCCGCGCATTCAGGCAACACCGTCGTCTTCGGCGAGTGGGGCCTGCAGGCGCAGACCACGGCCTGGGTGGACGCACGGCAGATCGAGTCCGCCCGCCGCGCCATCACGGGCACCCTGCGCCGTGGCGGCAAGGTGTGGATCCGCATCTTCCCGGACAAGCCGGTCTCCAAGAAGCCGGTCGAAGTCCGGATGGGTGGAGGCAAGGGCGCGACCGACCGTTGGGTCGCCGTCGTCAAGCGCGGCCGCGTGATGTTCGAGGTCGCCGGCGTGCCGGAGGCTGCGGTCCGCGAAGCGTTCCGCAAGGCCCACCACAAGTTGCCCGTGGACACGAAGGTCATCGGCAAGGAGGACGCGTACCAGTGAGTTCAACCGCGACCACTTCAATGCGCGCGCTGCCGGACGACCAGTTGAAAGCAGAACTGGAAGAGGCGCACCACGCGCTGTTCAACCTGCGGTTCCAGGCCGCGACTCGCCAGCTGGCGAACAACTCGGAGATCGCGAAGGCGCGCAAGCGCATCGCGCTCGCTCTGACGCTCCTGAAGGAGCGCCGGATTCTGGCGGAGATCGACGCCGCTGAGGGCAAGGAATAAGCAATGGCCGCCAATCAGATGGCACCAGCACAGGCGGTCAACCGCAAAGCCCGGGTCGGCACCGTCGTGTCCGACAAGGGCGACAAGACGATCATCGTGCAGATCGAGCGCGCCTCTCGGCACCGCCTCTACCGCAAGGTGATCCGGCGCACGAAGCGCTACCACGTCCACGACGAGCAGAACACCGCGACGCTCGGCGACACCGTGCGTATCGAAGAGTGCCGCCCGATCAGCAAGCTGAAGCGCTGGATGCTCATCGAAGTCCTGACCGAGCGCGCCGTCGCCAACGTGGCGCCGGAGTCGCTGGACAGCAACCTCGTCGCGGAGATGCAGCGTTCCGCTGCGCACGCCGCGGCCGAGGACTCCTCGACGGGTGCTGCCGGGGATGGGGCGTCCTAGATGATCCAGCAAGAGACCCGGCTGAAGGTCGCTGACAACTCGGGGGCACGCGAACTGCTGTGCATCCGGGTGCTCGGCGGCTCGAAGCGTCGCTACGCCTCGGTCGGCGACATCATCGTCGCCTCCGTCAAAGAGGCGCAGCCGAACGGCAACGTGAAGAAGGGTGCTGTCGTCCGTGCGGTCATCGTGCGCACGAAGTTCCCGGTCCAGCGCCCGGATGGCTCCGTCATCGTCTTCGACGAGAACGCCGCCGTCCTGGTCAACGACAAAGAAGGCAACCCGCGCGGCACGCGCATCTTCGGGCCCGTCGCCCGAGAGCTGCGCGACCGCCGCTTCATGCGGATCATCTCGCTCGCCCCGGAGGTGCTGTAGTGGCAGCCAAGGTGAAGCGGAACGACGAGGTGCAGGTGCTCGCGGGTAAAGACCGCGGTCGCCGTGGCACCGTCCGCGCGATGAACCCGGAAGCCGGGCGCGCCGTCGTGACCGGCATCAACATGGTGAAGAAGCACAAGAAGGCGACTGGCCCTGGCCAGCCCGGCGGCATCATCGAGATGGAAGCGCCGATCGCGGTGTCCAACCTTGCCGTCATCTGCCGCTCCTGCGGCAGCGCGGTCCGCGTCGGCTTCAAGATGCTCGAGGACGGCCGCAAGGTTCGCTCCTGCAAGAAGTGTGGGGAGGCGATCGACTAATGGCGACAGCCACTTCCACCAGCCCCCGGCTCAAGGCGCGCTATCACGACGAAGTCGCGAAGACGCTGATGACCGAATTCGGCTACGACAACGTCATGCAGGTGCCCTCCGTCGTGAAGGTCGCGGTCAACATCGGCCTCGGCGAGGCCATCGAGAACGCGAAGGCCGTCGAGTCGGCGACCGGCGACCTGCGCTCCATCACGGGGCAGCAGCCGTACGTCCGCCGCTCGAAGAAGGCCATCTCCAACTTCAAACTGCGCGAGAACAACGTGATCGGCCTGGCCGTCACGCTGCGCGGGGCGAAGATGTGGGAGTTCCTGGACCGCCTGATGGGCGCCGCGCTTCCGCGCGTGCGTGACTTTCACGGCGTGCCGGCGGACGCCTTCGATGGCCGCGGGAACTACTCGCTCGGTCTCTCGGAACAGATCATCTTCCCGGAACTGCCGTTCGACACGGTGGACCGGGTCCGCGGCTTGCAGGTGAACATCGTCACCACCGCGAAGACGGATGCAGAAGGCAAGCGGCTGCTCGAACTCCTCGGCATGCCGTTTGCGAAGAAGTAGGCGGGCTAGATGGCAAAAGAGTCCAAACTCGTCAAGAACGCAGAGCGACAGCGCCTCATCGTGCTGCACGCCAAGCGACGTGCCGAGTTGGTAGCGGTGATCAGGGACGGCAAGGCTACGGCTGAGGCCAAGGACCAGGCGTACTGGAGGCTCGGCAAAATGCCGCGCGATGCCAGCGCGACTCGGTTCCGCAACCGCTGTCAGATCACCGGCCGCGCGCGCGGTTACATGCGCGACTTCGGAGTGTCTCGGATCAAGTTCCGAGAGTTGGCCGTGCAGGGCATGCTGCCCGGCGTCAAAAAGGCCTCGTGGTAGCCGTACCGGCACAGTGGTGGCGCGGTAACGGAACCCACGCGGAAGAAGGCAGGCGACCCGGATGACCCAGTCCGACCCCCTGGCAGACATGTTCACTCGCATCCGCAACGCAGCGGAAGCGCGACACGGCGACGTCAAAATTCCGGCGTCCACCGTGAAGCGTGCGGTCGCAGACGTCCTCCACACAGAGGGCTTCATCCGCGGCATCGAAGAGGTAGTGGACGGTCCGCGCCAGTTCATCAAGTTGGACCTCACGTATGGTGAGGACCGCAAGGCAGTGATCACCGGCATCCGCCGGGTGAGCCGCCCCGGCTTGCGTGTCTATGTGAACAAACGAGAAATCCCGCGGGTCTTCGGTGGCCTCGGGGTTGCGATCATGAGCACGTCACAGGGCGTCATGTCTGGCCGCGAGGCCTGGCGTCGACGCATCGGTGGCGAAGTGCTCTGTTACGTCTGGTAGGCCCGAGATGTCACGAGTCGGCAGGCTCCCCATCCCGATCCCATCTGGCGTGGACATCTCGGTGTCCGGCAGCACCTGCACGGTGAAGGGCCCGAAGGGCACTCTCACGCAGGAAATCCACCCGAACATCAACCTCGCGGTCGCCGAGGGCACGGTCGTCGTGACCCGCCCGGACGACACGAAGGACAACCGTGCGCTGCACGGCCTGACCCGCGCCCTCGTCGCCAACATGGTGACGGGTGTCACGACAGGCTTCCGCAAGTCGCTCGAACTGCAGGGCACGGGTTACCGCGCCGCGCTGCAGGGTCAGAACCTGGTGCTCACCGTCGGGTTCTCCCACCCGGTGGAGATGCGCCCGCTGTCGGGAGCGGCGTTCGTCGTGGAGACGAACACGCTGTTGCACGTGGACGGCAACGACAAGCAGGTCGTCGGCCAGCAGGCCGCCCTGATCCGTCGAGTCCGTCCGCCCGAGCCGTACCACGGCAAGGGTGTGCGATACCGCGGCGAGCGGATCAAGCTCAAGGCCGGGAAGAAGACGAAGGGCAAGTAATGTCGCAATCGAACGCGCACGCCGCCCGCATCCGTCGTCACACCCGTGTCCGACGTCGGGTCACCGGTACGCCGGACCGACCGCGCCTCGCCGTGTTCCGGTCCAACCAGCACATCTACGTGCAGGTCATCGATGACGCAGCGGGCCGCACCCTCGCCGCCGCCTCCGACCGCGAGCCTGCACTCGGAGCCACCGGCTCCAAGAGCGACCGCGCGAAGCAGGTCGGCGCACTCGTCGCGCAGCGCGCGAAGCAGCACGGCATCACCCAGGTCATCTTTGACCGGGGTGGGTTCCGCTACGCGGGCCGCGTGAAAATCCTCGCGGATGCGGCGCGCGAAGAAGGGCTGGTCTTCTAGATGGTCAACATGGGAGGACCTCGCCCCGGTGGTGGAGGCGGTGGTGGTGGTCGCGGTGGCCGTGGCGGCCCCGACCGCGGTGGCCCGGGTGGCCCCGGCGGCAACCGTGACCGTCGTGACCGACGCCGTGACGAAGAAGAGACGCCCGAGTTCATCGAGAAGGTCGTCTTCATCAACCGTGTCGCCAAAGTGGTGAAGGGTGGCCGTCGCTTCTCCTTCACCGCCATCGTCGTCGTCGGTGACGGCGCCGGCCGCGTCGGCTTCGGCATGGGCCGTGCCGCCGAGGTGCCGGAGGCCATCCGTAAGGGTGGTGTCATCGCCCGCCGCACGATGTTCAAGGTCCAGATGCGCGAAGGCACGCTTTCACACGACCTGATCGCCGAGTTCAAGGCGACCCGAGTCATCATGCACCCGGCCCGCGCCGGTACCGGCCTCATCGCCGGTGGCGCTGTCCGAGCCGTGATGGAGGCCGCCGGGGTGACCGACGTCCTCACCAAGACGCAGGGCTCCACGAACCCGATCAACGTCGTCAACGCGACCGTGAAGGGCCTGCGCAGCCTGCGCGACCCGAAGGCCGCACGCGAGCGCCGCCTGGCGCTGGCAGGCGTCTAAGGAGCCGGTGATGGCGAAGATCAGCGTCACGTACACGAAGTCGTCGATCGGCTACGCGTGGGACCAGAAGGCCACCGTGCGAGCCCTCGGCCTCCGCAAAATGTGGCAGACCGTGGAACACGATGACAACCGCACCATCCGCGGGATGGTGCGCAAGGTGCGCCACCTGGTCACCGTTCAGGAGATCCAGTAGCCATGGACCAGCACAACCTCAGTCAGGCCGTCGGCGCCAAGCGACCGTCGAAGCGTGTCGGTCGCGGTAACGCGTCCGGCCACGGCACCTACGCGACGCGTGGCCGCAAGGGCCAGAACGCACGCGGCGGCGTCCGCCCCGGCTTCGAGGGTGGCCAGATCTCCGTCGTCCGTCGCGCCCCGAAGTTGCGCGGCTTCAAGAACCCGTTCCGCACGGAGTTCCGTGCCGTGAACATCGACGTCCTCGCCGAGCGGTTCACCGCCGGCGCGACGATCGATGGCCCCGCGCTGCATGCAGCCGGCATCCTCGGTCGCGCGGACGAGCCGTTCAAGGTGCTGGGCCGCGGCGAGTTGCCGTTCGCCCTCACCGTACGTGCGCCTCGAATCTCCACCACTGCCAAGGAGGCCATCGCGGCCGCCGGTGGCACGGCGGACGAGTTCGCACCCGCCGACCGCACGCCGCGTGACCGCAAGCACCGCCGCGACCAGGCGAAGGGCTAGCCTCGATGGCGTTCTCTTCCGGAGCACCGACGAACAGCCGACCCCGCCTGCTTCAGGCAGGGATCGACGCGTTCAAGCAGCCGGAGATCCGCGCGAAGCTGTTCTTCATCATCGGGTTGCTGCTCATCTTCCGTCTCATCGCGCACGTCCCGGTCCCGGGCGTCGATCGCGAGCAGTTGCGGCAGACGTTCGAGAGCAACGCGATCCTTGGCTTCCTCAACATCTTCTCTGGTGGTGCGCTGCAGAACCTCTCGATCGCTGCGCTCGGTGTGTACCCGTACATCACCGCCTCGATCGTGATGCAGCTGGCCACCCCGCTCATGCCGCGTCTGCGCGCACTGAGCCAGGAGGGCGGCGAGGCCGGCCGTCAGAAGATCCAGACCTACACCCACTGGCTGACCCTGCCGCTCGCGGCGTTCCAGGGTTACGCGCAGTTGCTCCTGATCCAGCGGTTGGGCGGCATCACCTCGATCGGTCTCGGCTTCAACTCCCAGGGCCTCATCACCCTCGCGACGTTGGTCTCGATGGTTGCCGGCACCATGCTGCTCGTCTGGATGGGTGAACTGATCTCGGAGAAGGGCCTCGGCAACGGGGTCTCGATGATCATCCTTGCCGGCATCGTCGCCGGGCTGCCCTCGCTCATCGGCCGAGGCGTGCTCACCGGCACTGGCGCGGCCCTCGGCGGGCTGTTCCTCCTGTCGGTGGTCGCGATCGCGGTCATCATGATGATCGTCGTCTTCAACGAGGGTCAGCGACGCATCCCCGTGCAGTACGCGCGGTCGCAGTTCAAGGGTGGCCGTCTCTACCGGCAGCAGGGGCAGACGCACATCCCGCTGAAGGTCAACGGCGCGGGCATGATCCCGCTGATCTTCGCCACCTCGTTCATGATCTTCCCGCCGGCCTTCGCGCAATTCGTCGCGAACACCGCGGACGTCGGCTGGATCGCGAACGTCGCCGGTCACCTGTCGAGTTGGCTCTCACCGACGGCGCCGATCTACTGGATCGGCACGTTCGTGCTCGTCATGGTCATGACCTTCTTCTACACGATGGTCGTCTTCCAGCAGCAGGATCTCCCCACGAACCTGCAGCGCCAAGGCGGCTTCATCCCCGGCATCCGGCCCGGCCGCCCGACGGCTGACTACATCACTCGAGTGCTCGTGCGGATCACCTGGGGTGGCGCGCTGTTCCTCGGCTTCGTCGCCGTGCTGCCCTTCCTCGCGACCCGCCTCACCAACGTGCAGGCGCTCCAGATCAGCGCGACCGGCCTTCTGATCGTCGTGGGCGTCGTCATCGACACCATGCGACAGATCGAGGCGCAGATGACGATGCGTAATTACGAGGGGTTCATCCGATAATGCGGCTCATCCTCCTTGGTCTTCCCGGCGCCGGTAAGGGCACGCAGGCGAAGAACCTCGCCACGCGCAAGGGGCTGCTGCACATCTCCACGGGCGACATGTTCCGCGAGGCTGCTGCCGCTGGCACCGAACTCGGCAAGCGCGCGCAGGACTTCATGTCGAAGGGCGAACTCGTCCCGGACGAGGTCACCATCGGCATGCTCCTCGAGCGCATCGCGAAGCCGGACGCCCAGGTTGGCCTCATGCTCGATGGCTTCCCGCGCACGATCCCCCAGGCCGAGGCGCTCGACCGTGCCCTCGCTGGCCGTGGCCAGCAGATCGACGCTGTCCTCTACATCCAGGTGCCCGAGGGCGACCTCATGGAGCGCCTGACCGGCCGCTGGTCCTGCCCCAACTGCGGCGCGATCTACCACAACCAGACCAAGCCCCCGAAGGCTGCGGGCAAGTGCGACGAATGCTCGGCCGCCCTCACCCAGCGCGCGGACGACCAGCCCGCCACTGTGAAGACCCGTCTGGACACCAACCGCGCCTGGACTGAGGCGCTGGCGGAGTTCTACGGCAAGCAAGGCAAACTGCACGAAATCGATGGCACCGGGGCGATGGACGCGATTACCGAACGGTTGATCGAATCTATTTCCCGGGTTCCGGGTGCGGCATAAGGCGTTAGGACGCTACACTGATATGTCTGTCGAGTTGAAGTCGGCGGTGGAACTCGAGGGGATGCGGCAATCGGGCCGTATCAATGCTCGTGTGCGTCGATTGCTCTGGGACGCCATCCGTCCCGGGGTCACCGGCCTGGAACTCGACCAACTGGCCAAGAAGGCGATCAAGGAGCACGGGGCGGAACCCACCTTCGTCGGCTACGCGCCGATGGGGAAGCCGCCCTACCCGGGTGCCATCTGTTACTCGGTCAACGAGGAACTGGTGCACGGGATTCCGGCCCCCGGACGGCGCTGTCGCCCAGGGACAACCGGTCCGGATCGCGCTCTGCAAGAAGGGGACATCGTCACGATCGATCTCGGCGTCACCTACAAGGGCTGGGTCTCGGATGCTGCCTTCACCGCTCCTGTCGGTGAAGTGAGCGACGAGGCCCTCGCGCTGGTCGAAACGACCCGGCGCGCCCTCTGGGCAGGCATCGATCAGATGAAGGCGGGCAACCGCCTCGGAGACGTCTCCAGCGCCATCGGCGCGGTCGCGGGCGGCAAGTACGGCATCGTGACCGGCTACGGCGGGCACGGCGTCGGCCGCAAGATGCACATGGAGCCGCACGTGCCGAACTACGGCCGTCCCGGCACCGGACTCCGCCTCCAGCCCGGCCTCGTGCTGGCGCTGGAGCCGATGTTCAGCGCGGGCGGCGCGGCGACGGAAGAAGTCGCAGACGAATGGACGGTCGTGATGGCTGACGGCAGCCTCTCGGCTCATTGGGAAGAAACGGTCGCCATCACCGCAGACGGACCGGAGGTCTTGACTCGCCTCGACTGAGGTGAGTCCGAAGCCTATGGGACGAGGACGGGGCAACCGGCAACCACCACGCGGACCACGGGTTCCGCGCGAGAAGAAAGAGGTCATCGAGGTCGAGGCGATCGTCAAAGAAGCTCGTCCGAACGCCATGTTCGATGTCGAGCTCGCCAACGGTCACCACGTCCTCGCCGGCGTGTCGGGTCGGATGCGGTTGAACTACATCCGCATCCTGCTCGGGGACAAAGTTCTCGTCGAACTGAGTCCCTACGACTTGAGCCGTGGACGGATCACGTACCGGTTCCGCTAGCGGGGCCAGGGCGTGACAGAGGCCGTGAGGCCTTGAGGAGTTCGGTATGAAGGTGTCCGCATCCGTGAAGAAGCGCTGTGACAAGTGCCAGATCATCCGGAGGCACGGGCACGTCCGAGTGATCTGTGTGACCGCCAAGCACAAGCAGCGGCAGGGTTAGGGAGACACGCATGGCACGTATCGCTGGCGTTGACATCCCACGGGACAAGCAGGTGGCTTTCTCATTGCCGTATATCTACGGCGTGGGGCGCCCCACCGCGCATCGCGTCCTCCAGCAGACCAACGTCGACCCCACCACGGTTGTCCGCGATCTGACCGACGACGAGGTCGCCCGCCTCCGCGCTGTGATCGAAGGCGAACTGCTGGTGGAGGGCGACCTTCGCCGCCAGGTCCGCGGACACATCCAGCGGCTGATCGAGATCAACTGCTACCGCGGCTCACGGCACCGCAAGGGCCTGCCGGTGCGCGGCCAGCGGACCAAGACCAACGCACGTACCCGTCGTGGTGCGCGTCGGACAGTGGCCAACAAGAAGAAAGCCACGAAGAAGTAACGAGGGCGGATCGTCATGGGCCGGACACGACAGCAGCAGCAGACCACGACCCGCACCCGACGTCGCGAGCGGAAGAATATTCCGCGCGGCCGCGTCTTCGTGTCGTCCACGTTCAACAACACCATCGTCACTGTCACGGACCCCAACGGGAACGTGCTGACCTGGGCCAGCGGCGGCGTCGTCGGCTTCAAGGGCTCCCGCAAGAGCACGCCGTACGCGGCGCAACTCTCTGCGGAGCGCGTGGCCGCGGTCGCACTCGAGAACGGCATGCGCGAAGTGGACGTCACGGTGAAGGGCCCCGGCCCCGGCCGCGAGTCCGCCGTCCGTGCCCTCTCCGCTGCCGGCCTGCGCGTCACGGCCATCCGTGACACCACACCCATCCCGCACAACGGCTGTCGCGCGCGACGTCGCCCGCGTCAGTAATCGTCTAAGCGCAGAGTTCGAAGACCGCAGGACCTCGGAGGATTCATGGCTCGTTACATTGGGCCCAAGTGCCGGAAATGTCGCCGCTACGGCGTCTCGCTCTGCGGGACGGCGAAGTGCGCCATCGTGCGCCGCCCGTTCCCCCCGGGGCCTCGGTCGATGCGTCGCCGCAAGATCTCGGATCGCGGCCAGCAGCTGATCGAGAAGCAGAAAGTGCGCTTCGCCTACGGGCTCATGGAGGGTCAGTTCCGCCACACCTACGAGCGCGCCACGCGCCGCCCGGGTGTCGCCGGCAACAACCTCATGTCCCTGCTGGAGATGCGCCTGGACAACACTGTCTTCCGCCTCGGCTTTGCCAGCACCCGCTCGCAGGCCCGGCAGTTGGTGAACCACGGACTGATCGCCGTGGACGGCCGGAAATTCTCCGTCCCGTCTGCGCGACTGAAGACGGGTCAGGAAATCTCCCTGACCGATCGCGGCAAGCGCTCTACCTACGCGAAGATCCTCGCGGAAGAGATCGTGAACCGTAACGTCGCCGGCTGGTTGGAGGTCGACCGCAAAGCCCTCAAGGGCCGAGTGATCACGGAACCCGGTCCGGGTGACTGGGAGCCGTACTTCAACCCGAACGCGGTCGTCGAGTACTACTCGCGCTAACCGGCGCGTATTCGTAACGGCTCGTCGCCCCCGGTGGGGCAGGAGACGAGAGAGGTGTCGCTTGGCCGACCTGCTGCATCCTGAAATTCGCATCGAGACCCAGGAGGCTGACTACCTCCATCTGGTCGCAGAGCCGCTTGAGCGGGGCTTCGGCACGACGCTGGGCAACACCCTGCGCCGCGTCCTCCTGGCCGCGCTCCCCGGCGCTGCCATCACGTCCGTCCGCATCGAGGGCGTGGAGCACGAATTCTCCACCGTCCCCGGTATGAAGGAAGACGTGACGGAGTTCCTCCTCAACCTGAAGGAAGTCCGCCTCCGCGCCTACGCTGACCGCGCCGCCCGTCTGTTCCTGGAAGTCTCTGGGCCGGGCGAGGTGACCGCTGGCCAGATCCAGGCCACCGCCGACTACGAGATCGTGAACCCGGACCTCCGGCTCGCCACCCTCGAAGCCGGTGCCTCCCTCGCCGTTGACCTCAACGTCGAGAACGGCCGGGGCTACCTGCCCGCCACCGTCTCCGAGGGCCTGCCGATCGGCGTCATCCCCGTCGACGCGCTCTTCACCCCGGTGCGCCGCGTGAACTACAGCGTCTCAAGCACCCGAGTCGGTCACGAGACCAACTACGACAAGCTGGACCTCGAGATCTGGACCGACGGCACCCTGGACGGCGAAGCCGCCATCTCCATGGCCGCCGAGATCATGCGCGCCCAGTTCGCGCCCTTCCAGTTGCTCGGCCGGATCGAGCCCATCCTCGAACCGGAACGCGCCCGCGCTGAGGCACAGTTCGAGGGCTACGACATGCCCATCGAGCAGCTCGACCTCTCCGTCCGCGCCTACAACTGCCTGAAGCGCTCCGGCCTCATGACCGTCGGCGCCGTCCTCGAGAAGAGCGAGGAAGAACTCCTCGCCCTCCGGAACTTCGGCGAGAAGTCCTACTTCGAACTGCGGGAGAAACTGGTCGGCCACGGCTTCCCGGCCCCCCGTTCGGAGTCGCGCCGTGCCGCCCCGTCCGAGATGTCCTCGTCCGCCTCGATGTCCGACATGGACGACGACGATGACGAAGGCCTCGACGGCCAAGACGGTGACACCGAGCAGGTCTCTGCGCTCGGTGCGGCATTGATGGAAGCCCTCAAAGAAGCCAACCGGGGCGAGAAGTAGCGAAGCGCGCGTAGCGCCGCGGGGCGTCACGCGAGAGGACAGATCGAATGCGACACGGACAGACCGGCCGCAGGTTTGATATGCCGACAGGGCAGCGGATGGCTATGTTCCGCACCCTCACCCGGCACGTCATCCAGCACGGCGGCATCCAGACCACCGAGGCACGCTGCAAAGAAGTGCAGGCCATGGTGGATAAGATGATCACCCTGGGCAAGGCCGGCACGATTCACGCGCGCCGTCAGGCCCTCGCCTTCATCGACGACCGCGACGTCGTGCAGCAACTCTTCGACGACGTTGCACCGAAGTACGCGGAGCGCCCCGGCGGCTACACCCGAGTGGTGAAGCTCGGCCAGCGCAAGGGCGACGCCGCGCACATCGCGCGGCTCGAACTCGTCTAGGGAGATGGACGGGCGGCGGTTGGCACTGCTGCTCGAGTATGACGGGACGGCGTTCGCGGGCAGCCAACTGCAGCCCGCCGTACGCACGGTGCAGGAGGTTCTGGAAGCGGCCCTCGCGCAGTTCACCGGACGGCAGACGCGCATCGCGCTCGCCGGACGCACGGACACCGGGGTACACGCACTGGGACAGGTCGCCGCACTCGACATCGAGTCGGCACACGCACCGGAAGTCGTCCGCGACGCGCTCAACCACTTCCTCCCGGAGGACGTGGCCGTGTGCGCAGCGGCCGAGGTAGCAGCAGGGTTCGACCCACGGCGGCACGCCGTGTCCAGGACCTACCGCTACCGCATACAGGACGGTCAGGCTCGGTCGCCGCTCACGCGGCATCGGACCTGGCAGGTGGAACGTCCACTGGACGTCACCGCCATGGCGGAAGCGCTCGCGCTCCTGCCCGTCGGAGTCCCTCGGGACTGGGCCGCCTTCAGCGGTGCGGTCGCGGCGGGCTACACCACCGTGCGGACACTCCTCGACGCAACCGTCGAGCGACGTGCCCCGCACACCGTCGAGGTGACGCTGGAGGCGGATGCCTTCCTGCCGCACCAGGTACGGATGATGGTGGGGACACTTCAGCGCGTGGGAGTCGGAAGACTCACACCGCCGGAGTTCGCGGCGATGCTGGACGGACCGGCGGCCTCGGCTGCCTCCGCCGCACCACCGCAGGGACTGACGTTAGTCGCGGTGCGGTATCCGCCCGGGACAATCGAGTGGGGTAACTGATGGCGATCATCATTCAGCAGAAAACCTTCCGCCTCAGCGGGACCAACCTCGGCGAGGACTGGCACGTCCTGGACGCCGCCGGTCGCCCGCTCGGCCGCATCGCCGGCGAGGCCGCCCGGCTGCTCCTCGGCAAGCACAAGCCGACCTATGAGCCCCACCTGGCGATGGGCGACCACGTCGTCATCATCAACGCCGGTGCGGTCGAAGTGACCGGCCAGAAGTCGCTTCAGAAGGTCTACTACCGCCACACCGGATACCCGGGCGGCCTGCGCGAGCGCACCCTGCGCGAGCAGATGACCATGGACCCCACGCGCGTCCTCGAACGCGCCGTCAAGGGAATGGTGCCCCACAACGCTCGAGGCCGCGCCATCCTGCGTCGCCTCAAGGTGTACGTGGGCTCCGAGCACCCGCACGAGGCGCAGGTGAACGCCGGCCGCAGCAAGACCGCTGCGGTGAAGGAGTAACGCGATGACCAACGAGCACTACCACTTCGGCCTCGGCCGGCGGAAGTCCGCGGTCGCCCGCGTCCGCCTCTACCCCGGCAACGGCCACGTCCTCATCAACGGCAAGCCCGTCGAGCAGGTCATCACGCGCGAGTTCGCCCGTGAAGACATGCTCAGCCCGCTCGCCGTCACCGAGATGCTCGGTGCCTTCAACATGCAGGTGAAGGTCGAAGGCGGCGGCATCTCCGGCTGGGCCGGCGCTATCCGTCACGGCCTCGCGCGCGCGCTCGTCGCCGCCGACGAAGGCTACCGCCGCCCGCTCCGCGCCCACGGCCTCCTCACCCGCGACCCGCGCGTGAAGGAACGCAAGAAGCCCGGCCTGAAGCGCGCCCGCAAGGCCGCCCAGTTCACCAAGCGCTAGCCACCGACCACCTTCGAGGCCTCACCGCCACGACAAGAGAGGCCGCCCATCGGGCGGCCTCTTCGTTCGTCCGCGTAGGATCGAAGCCATGCCGCACGCCTTCGTCCTCGGCGGGAACGGACTCATCGGCCGCGGCCTCGTCCCGCACTTCCGCGCGCACGGCTGGCGCGTCACCGTCGGCTCCCGCTCCGCCGCACTCCCCCCGACCATCGAGGCGCTCGGCGTCGACTCCGTACGCGTCGACCGATCCACGGACGGCGCCCTCGCTGCCGCGCTTGGCGACGGCGTCGATGTCCTCATCGACCTCATCGCGTTCACCGAGGCGGACGCCGAACAGATCAACGCGCTCGCCGGACGCATCGGCTCCGCGATCGTAATCTCCTCCGCCTCCGTCTACGTCGATGCCCGCGGCCGCTCACTCGACGAAGCGACGACCCTCGAGGCGTTCCCGCAGTTCCCCGTCCCGATCCCGGAGACACACCCGCTCGTCTCGCCGTCGGACGCCAGCTACTCCACCCAGAAGGTCGCGATGGAACAGGCGCTCCTCGCCGGCCCGCTCGACACCACGATCCTCCGCCCGGCGCCATCCACGGCCCCGGCGCGGCACTCCCCCGCGAACTCTTCTTCACAAAACGACTGATCGATGGACGCAGTGGGGTCGTCCTCGTCGACAACGGCCGCAGCCGCTTCCACACCACCTCCGTCGCCAACCTCGCCGAACTCGCGCGCCTCGCCGCCGACCACCCGGCGACCCGCGTGCTGAACGCCGGCGATCCCGAGGCCCTCACCACCGCCGAGATCGGACACGCCATCGCGGACGCACTCGGCCGCCCGCACCTGCACGAACGCCTGCTCCCCGAAAGCCGATACGAGCGCCCATCACTCTCGAACCCCTGGGCCGTCCCCCACCCGCTGGTCCTCGACATGCGAGCCGCCGAAGCCCAACTCGGCTACCGCCCCCTCACCACCTACGCCGAAGCCGTCCGCGACACCGCTGCCTGGATCGCCGCCGAACTCCCGACCCGCGACTGGAGCAACACCTACCTCGCCCGCCTCTTCAACTACGCCGCCGAAGACGCCCTCTTGTAGTACGGCCGGGGGAATGGGCTGGAGCCGATGGGCTTACCTCTCACTACTCGGGTCGGCAAATCTGGGTGACCACGCAGAGGGGGGCGGAGGGCCCCCGAGGGGTCCGGAGGGATTCGGAGGGATTCGGAGGGATTACGCGGTGTCATGGACTTGCGGTAGTCTCCGCTCGTGGAAAAGATTGACCTACTGCGACGAACTACTTTCGGCCGCCGCGTGGCCGAGGACGAAGCCGATGTCCTTGCTTCGTATTTCGTTGAGACAGAACAGTGGCGGCGAATTCTGGGGGGAGAAGCAGACGTCGTCTTGGGTGCTAAGGGTTCGGGAAAGAGCGCGGCTTACTTCCTCCTTATTGCTAGGGAAGATGAGCTGTTTGACCGAGGTATCGCGATAACGGCTGCGGAGAACCCGCGGGGCCAGCCAGCCTTTGAGGGTCTTGTAACTGACCCACCAGCCAGCGAGGAGCAATTTCAGAACCTGTGGAAGTTGTACTTCCTAACGCTGATTGGTGACGTGCTCGTCGACTACGAGGTGCATACGCCTGACGCCGATCACGTTCTAGTGGACTTGCCCCGATCTGACGGACACCCAAGATAGGGCGTGTAGCCCTGGAAGGATGTCTGAATGGAATCGACAGGACGACGTGCACGGCGTGCGTTCACGGACGAGTACAAGGCGGAAGTCGTCGAGCTCTGCCGCACGAGCG
>CAMBFG010000018.1 GCA_945865925.1 Dehalococcoides mccartyi | reverse complement strand
AGTTCATCGAGGTGTTCTACAATCGCCGACGCCTGCACTCCACGCTCGGCTACTGTTCGCCGGTGGAGTACGAGGCAAGAATGGTCCCACGAGCAAGGAGCGCCTCGGCGGCCTAAGCAATCTGTCCGTCAAACCGGAGCAACCCCACTACCCGCCTTCCGGCGATGTGGAAGCCCAAGTTGCGCATTTCCGAATGATGCTCGGTCGCGAGAACATCAACCTGATCTTCTTCGACTCCCGGACTCATCCGCTTGGCAGCACCGACCTCACGCTGAGGTAGATAGGTACAGAACTGGATCGCCAGCCCCGTGCTCAGTAAGCAGGGTGTCGCCAATTCTGACCACGAAAAAGCCCCGGATCGCGGGGCTTTTTCCTTACTACGAGCTGGAGCGGAGGACGAGATTCGAACTCGCGACACCCTGCTTGGGAAGCATTATCCCATATGCGCTGTGCTACAGACGTGGGAACAGAGCGAAATGTTGTCCAGTTATCTGCTCATGCGCCTGCTGAGTCTCCAGTCTTGATGATCACGATCTGACCTGGTGCGATCGATGTCCACGTGTTCACGAAGGTCGGTGCACCAGGCAGGTAGGTGAGCCACCCAAAAGCAGATCGGGGATCGACCATCCAGACCCCAGCAGGTTTCATAGAGAGCGCCTCTATGGCATCCGGCAACGACGCAGCCTGACCGTTCCAGATCATCAACGACACCCCACGAAGCGCGAGGTTCCCAGACCACCTCTGGCTGCGTGCGCTCACGGCATACACCGTGAAGTGCATGACATCAGCACTGATGGTGATGGAACCGTCTGCATTCGCCTGTACCGTGCTCGGCACCACGACCCATTCTGTGTTCGACCAGTAGCCCAACTGGAGATCGGCTGCAGCGACACCTGACAGCGCTGCCGGGGGCAGTGTGATCGAGAGCGTCACGGCCTTCGTGAAGTTCGTGGTGATCGGCTGCTTGGCGGCATCCAGCACCTGAGCTGACAGTGCAGCGATCAGTCTTCCACCAGTGAACGGCGCGGCCACGGCGAGATTGCGCACTGAGTCGAGTGACTGCAGCACGACCGTTGAGCCGCTAGCAACGGCTCTTGCGGGGACGGTGATCTGCGCGGTGGAGCCATAGCTCTCACCACCGTTCGAAGTAGTGTTCACGACGTTTCCACGCACGACTGTGCTGTCACCAGAAGTGAGCGCAGCGGTGTTCGGAGCGAGTGCACGGACTACACCTGATGCACCGAGAGGCACCATGTAGACCTGCGGCACCTCGGTGTTCGTTTCGACAGGTGGCGGCTGTGCCGTTGCGGGCGGCTCTGCCGTGAATTTCGCTGCGAACATCGTGAAGTGCAAGGTCGACGCGGTGAGGCTGACTGAGCCGTCATTATTCAGCGCGCTAGTCGAAACGACGTCCCTCCACTGCGTTCCAGACCAGAACTGCATGGAGAAGGCCGTAATCGGCGCACCCGATGGCACCGAGTCAGCAGGCACCGTCACCATAATGGTGACGGGCGTGGTGAAGTTTGTCGTGATCGCGTTGCCATCTGTATCAAGTGCCTGTGCTGATACAGCAGCAAGCATGATGGTAGTACTTGTGGGTGCGGTTAGAGCGAGAGTCGCAAGCGACGCGACCGGTTCGACGATGATTCTCGCGGCTGTCGGAATCGCGCCTACCGGCACGGTAACTCTTACCGCAGTGTCTCGAGCCTCGACACCGGTGAGCCGCCTGTTGGTGGTCGTGGCTTCGATTCTCGTGGCGCTGGCATTGGAGTGGAGACTCTCCACTGGCACGAGAATTGGGACGGTGACGGTAGGTGCTGTCGATGCAACAGGGGTTGTTAGATCGTAGTAGCGATAGAGGTTGGCGATCGACCCCACCTGAGTATCGGTGTTCGTCACCTGAACAGTACGGAGTCCAACAAGGCCAGCAGGCACCCTAGCGCTGATACGTGTGGCGCTGAGGCGCACAACGTTGGTCGCGGCATTGCCACCGATTAGTACGGTGGGATTCGTACTGAAGTTAATTCCAGTGATGATGACCGTATTAAGGCCAGTCACCGCGCCACCGATCACATCGATTGAAATTACCGTTGGACCAGGGGTGTATGTGAATACACCGGTTCCCGTCCCGAATCCGCTGACGTCAGTGTTTGTGACAACGACGTCGACGAGTCCGGCCGCACGAACAGGAGTAGTCACCGTGATGGTGGTCGCATTCACAACGGTGACCGTTCCTTGTGCGGCAGCCACTCCTCCGAACCTGACCGATGCTCCAGCGGAGAAGCCAGTCCCAGTAATGGTGACCGCGGTTCCTCCGTTAGCCGGCCCTGAACTTGCCGTAACCGAAGTTACGGTGGGCGCAGCAACATATGTAAACAGGTTGCTTCCGACTCCCCAAGTACCATCCCCGTTAGTCACGGAAACGCTGACGGTCCCTACGGCGTTAATCGGGACAGTCGCATCGATGGTCGTGCTGTTCACAACAGTGACACTTGGCGAGAGCGCCGTGCCAAAGCGAACTGCGGCGCCAGCTACAAATCCAGCGCCCGTAATTCGAACCGTTGCCCCACCTGCAGTCGAGCCAGTTCCGGGAACCGCCGCGGTAATCGCTCCGCGGCTCGCATAGGTAAATGCGTTGAGTGTGGTCTTTTGAATTATTTCTCCTTGGACCTTAAATTTGACGCTAACGTTTACCGGTCCCTCCGCGTGTGCAGGGCTCACTACGCTCCAACCACAAACAGGGACGCACACTTGCTGACCAACAAGGTCAGCGCCGCCGAAAACGATTCCCTGGTTCCAGTCGAAAGCAGTTCCCGGATCAGCCACGCTACCGGCCGTAACGCTCAGACGCACAGTAGTGCCCCCCCCGGGAACACCACTGTTAGGAGTTACCACGAGAGCACCCGCGGGCATTCCCGCATCCTGGTATTGGAAGCAATACGTAACGCCGGCCTGCGGATTGCATAGGGGGCCGGGGATATTATTTCCTCGCCCATAGCCATAACTTGTGGTTTGTCCGTCAGGATTCGTGACGAATACCGATACGAAACCCGTGTAATCAACGGCCGGAGTTGTTACACGAATCGTTGTCGCGTTGGTAACGACCACGTTGGTACCAAACGTAATGGCTTGATTTGGGTTTTGATGAGAGCGCCCAAAGCTGACGGTTGCTCCTTGTTGGAAGTTCGTTCCGGAGAGTTCCATGACCCTGCCGCCACCATTCCATCCCCCTCCTGACCCGGCGATGGGTGTGCCGAACTCTCCTGTGATTGAACCGATGCGCTTCACCGTTGGTGGAGGCCCACTGGTGAAAACTCCCAGAATCAAACCGCAACCCGGGTGAATAATGGCCCCTAACGTTCCGTCCAAAGACAGGGACGCCGTCCCAACCTGCTGACCCCCACCGCAACCGTTATTCAGCGGAGTTGTGTTCCAAGTGAGAGCAGAGTTAGTCGAAAATCGGACGTTTGGCAGCCCGCCGAACTCCGGTGACGCAAGGAGTAAGCCCCCTGGGGCCCGTGCCAGTTGACCGACAGCCATTTCGAAGATACGGCAATAATCGTCGGCACAGGCAACGCCATCCCAGTCATCGAGAGCCACGTTCCACGGAGGCGCTCCTGTATCAGCAAAAGTTCCCCCGCCATTGACCGAATAGAAATCTGGTCCACCCCAGCTCTTGATTAAGACTCGCAGGCCATCCCGCGACATCGATACGGGGCCTGCAGTATTTGCAATTGCTTGCCCTGCACCAGCATATTTCAACCAAGTGGCTCCGCCGTCAGTCGATTTCCAGGCACCAGCGCCACCGTCTCTCCCGGCATCGGCGGTCGCCCATAGTTTGGTCCCGTCACTGCTCATTGCGATGCTGTTGTACTTCAGTCGGTTGTTAGCAAATGTTGCGTTTGCTCGACTCCAAGTAGCGCCGCCGTCAGAAGACACCCAGATTGAGCCGACAGGGCAGCATTGGTGGGTGACTGTTTCTCGTAGGAACAGCTTTTGTCCATCCGCACTCGCGACAAGCTGTTGCCACCAGCCACTGCTGTGTTGATCGTCTCCTTCGCCGTGGGGCGCAACCGGGCCAGTGAACGTTGTCCACGTCGCACCGCGATCAAGTGATCGGTGAATCAAGCCGGGAGTATTAGCAACCGTCGCAATCACGGTGATGATTGGTGTTGCCGCATTATTTGCTTGGCTGATAGCCACGGCCGTTGCGCCGCCGGCCGCGAATCGGTTAACTCCCGTCCACGTCCCGGCCGGCGTCGAGCCGTAGACCGTGAACAGTCCTGCACCAGTTGCGCTTTGAGCGTCTGGATTGGTGACCACGACGTTTTTCACGCCTGCGGCCATCGCTCCGGTAATTGCAGTAAGTGTTGTTGCATTCACGCGAGTGACGTTTGTCGCTGCAACTCCGCCGATCGCCACCGTTGGTGTAGCTGAGAATTCAGTTCCCGTGATCGTGATGATAGAAAGACCCGTGGCTGGTCCGCGGGTGGGCGCGATCGAGGTCACGCTAGGAGCAGCAGCTACCGCTTCCGCCGGTGTTGCGGGAGAGAGCAGCATGGTTCCGATTGCGGTTGTTATTAGGACAAGAAATGCTAAATAACTGTTACGCATGAAAGGGCTCCTGAGCGCGAATCTAGCGAGGGCGGTGGATATGGGTCCGCACAGAGTCAGGAGGCAGTTATTTGCTTTACGCGGATTATCATTTGTAACAACTTCCTTTATAAGCACCTAGCGCCTAGCGCCTTGTGTTTACAAGGCGCTAGGTGCTTATAAAGCGGAGGACGAGATTCGAACTCGCGACACCCTGCTTGGGAAGCATTATCCCATATGCGCTGTGCTACAGACGTGGGAGTAGAGCGAAATGTTGTCCAGTTATCTGCTCTTGCGCAGCAGTGTTGGGCGGGGCTTGTTAGCGGTGGGCCCTGAGTTCTTCGGAAACCACTAGTAGTTCGCCACAATGTACTGATATGCGCGGTCAAACAGTGGCCCGGTTGCTGGCAACGAGTACTTCACTAGCAGCAGCCTGATTTCCCGCCGCACCGCACGATCCCCGGGCTGCGACTGCTGCCAGCCCGTAAAGCGCACCGTTCGGACGATCGTGTCGATGTCGGTGACGATCGCTTCGATGATCGCCGGTCTATCCGTCGGCCCGTACTCCTGCAAGATTTGCGTGAGTGCACCGATATTGGGGTTCAGGATGCCGGCGGCGACCTGATCGAGGTTACCGTCGCGCTCCGCCTTCTCCGCCCGCACCACATCTTGTGCGACCTGCAACAGGTGCTTCAAGAAATCGACCGAGTCCTCAGCCTGCACAATGCGCCGAAGCCGCAGGTCTTCGAGTCGCGCCGAGAGTTCCACCCACACGGGATGCGGGGCGTCGACGAGACGCCTTCGGAGCCGCGCTTCGATCGAGTCCAGCACTTCAGCGGCGGTCTTCGGCTCCTGTGCTGGCAGCGGTGACGCATCCCCGATAAGGCCGAGGTCGAGTTGCTTCACTACCGCGATCAACTCGTCATCGAGGGCGATGCTCTCCAGCCCTCTACCCACCTGCACACCGGTGATCGCCCCGTGTACCAGCGCCAGAGTCTTCGCGCCCAGGCGGTGCCACAGCAGTTGGTTGGGGGCGCTGCTGGGCTGCACCGACGCATACAGTTTCGCCAGCCAGCGGTAGTCGTCCTCGTACGGGCGGAGAGCCGCGTCGGGCGAGAGGAACTCCCACAACATCGAGCAGCGCAGGAACTCGGTGGCGAACTCTGCCTTCGGCTCAGCCTCATGCAGGCGCTGTTGTGCTTCCATGAGGACGGCGAACCCGGAATCAGTCCGGTCGATGCCTGAGAAGCGCGCCAGCGCCCGCTCAATGGCCGCAGCGAACTCCTCGACCAACTCGCTGATGTCGAGTGGGCGCTTCGAGGGGCGGGTGGGGTCACCTGCCTGCAGTGAGCGCGCGATCTCCTCTCCCACGCCGACGTAGTCGACGACGAGGCCGAACTGCTTCTCCTGCCGCGTCAGCGGGTTCGTCCAGCGGCGGTTGGTGCGCGTGATGGCCTGGAACAACGTGTGGGCACGCAGCGGCTTGTCGAGGTACATCGCGCCCTCGATAGGGGCGTCGAAGCCCGTCAGCAACTTTGCGGTGACCACAAGGAACGCCAGCGGATCGGTGACGTTCTTGAACCGCGCTTTGAGGGTGGCTTCGGCAGCCCGGTCGCGTTCGTACATCTGCCACTCGGGCGGCTCGGTCTTGGTGGTGCCGACGGTCATGACGACTTCGGCCTCTCGCGGCGGCGATTCGTCGCGCTCAGCGAGTAGGCGTCGAATCTCGTCGAGGTAGAGCACGCACAGTTCGCGGTCGCCCGCGACGACCTGCGCCTTCAAGCCGAGGGGGGCGATCTTCGCGAAGTAGTGATCAACGATGTCGGTGCAGACCGCATGCACGCGCTTGGGGTCTTTCATGAACGCGTCGCCGCGACTGACGCGGCGGGCGAGCACGTCTCGCTCCTCGTCCGTCAGCCCTTCTTCCGCGACTAACTTGGCGAACTCTTCGTCGAGCAGTTCAGAGTTGAGGTGGAAGTCGACGAGGCGCGTCTCGACGTGCACGGGCAGCGTGGCCCCGTCCGCGATTGACCGCTCGATCGAGTAGTGGTTCAGAACGAAGTTCGGGTCGTCAGGGTCGCCGAACAACGTGAAGGTGTTGCGGTCGGCGGCGGAGATGGGCGTGCCCGTTAGCCCAAAGAACTGGGCGTTGGGCAGTGCCTCGCGCATGTCGTTACCGAGGCGGCCTTCCTGCGTCCGGTGGGCTTCGTCCACCAGCACGATGATGTTCTCGCGGTCATTCAGGTGACCTGCGTCCTCGAAACGGAAGATGGTCGTAATGACCACGCCGCGCGCGTCCTCGGCGAGCAGTTGCCGCAGTTCATCCTTGGTCTGCGCAACGCGGATGCGCGGCACGCCTGCTGACTGGAACTCGCTCGCCGTCTGCTCGATGAGGTCGAGCCGGTCGAGCACGATGAGCACCGTCGGGCCGTCGAGTTCATGCAGGAGTTGCACCGCTGCGAAGGCCATCAGGAACGTCTTACCGGAGCCCTGGTGGTGCCAGATCAGGCCACGGTTGCGCCCCGGCTCCTTTGCACGCTCGACGATGGCCTGTGCGGCCTCCACCTGCGGGTACCGGGGGATGATCTTGATGCGCGACGTGCTGTTCCCTACGGCATTCGTCGAGAACAGCGTGTAATAGCGCAGCACGTCAAGGACGAGTTCGGGGGTGAGCATCAGTTCGACGCTACGCAGCGCTCGTGCGAGCGGCGGCATGTCGAGGTCGTCGGTCGTTGCGCCCCACGGTAGCCACATCTCCGCTGGCTGCCCCACGGCGCCGTAGCGGTAGTCCGTCCCGTCCGAGGCGAAGTTGAAGACATTGGGGACGAAGAAGGACGCGCTCTTCTTCTCGTAGGTGTTCGTGATGTCGGTCGCCGCGTCGAGCCACGACAGGTTCATCTTGAACGGTGTCTTGGTCTCGCCGACGACGAGAGGAATGCCGTTCACCCACAGCAGCAATGGGTTCAAGCGGTCGTTCGTGTACAGATGCCTGACAAATTGGCTGGGGATCTACGAACTGCGTCAGCGACAGTTCGGGCCATCGGAGATCAACCGATATCGCTTGATGCCATGGTCGTTTGGAACCAGTTCGTCCTGGGAGATGGGCAATCCGACCAGCTTCGATTGAGCCTCCAAGAGGCGGCGGCAGCGCTGATCGAATCCGGCCATGCGCAGCCTGGACAGTGTCCGTTGTGCGCTCAGCCACTTGACCTGAGCGCTCTCGCGCAGAGCATCACAGCAGAAGTTGCAGCGCTCGATGGTGCTGCACGAGCACTCGAAGCTGCGCAGCATGCGGCAAAGAGAGTTGTCAACGTACTGCGAGACGCACATCAGAAGCGTCTGGATGTTGCCCATCTTGCACGTGGGCACGGCGTCGCACTGGCCGAGTTGCCCGCGAGCCCAATTGACGACCTTTCTCGAAGAATCGATGCCATTGCCGCAGTGGATCAGGCCGCCGCAGAGAGATACCAGGGGGATCTCGGTATTTGGGACGCCAATGCCTTGCAGGCCTTGGAAGCTGCGACCCCAGCGCCGGCGACGGCACGTGATCAGGCGCTCGTGGAGATCGGTGTGATCCACACTGGAGCGTCCGACTGGCAGAAGGCGGAGCGCCACGACTATGAAGCTACGGCAGCGTTCAACCTCGCGAACCGCGTGTTCATGGGATACCAGCAGCGGCAGAATGAACATTTTGGCCGAGTCATCTCGCGTATCTCGAACCGTGCGGCGGAGATCTATCAGTTCCTTCACCCTGAAGGCGGCGTTACGGAGATCATGGTCGAAGTGGTTGGGGAGAAGGGAGCCGAACTCTCAGTCGAGTTTCATGGACGGAAGCAGGCACCACCTCACCGGGTCTTGAGTGAGTCACATCTGAACTCACTGGGCGTTGCGCTCTTCCTGGCGATGGCAGAGACGTTTAACGAGCAGATCGGATTCATTGTCCTCGATGACGTAGTGAATAGCTTCGATCGGGAGCATCGTGGACGACTGGCTGAGCTATTGGTACGGGAGTTTGAAGGTACGCAGCTAATCGTCTTGACACATGACGAACAGTTCTACACGCAGCTGTGTCGACGAGCACCCGCGTGGTTTCAGGTTCGCTTCACTTCCTGGTCTTTCGAAGGCGGACCGCGCACGAAGCGGTACGAAGGTGATCGACTGCTTACAGAAGCTCGAGAAGCATTCACACTCGGAGATCGCATTACCGCGGCTCAGAAGGGCCGCCGCGCACTTGAGGAATTCCTTCAGGAAGCATGCGAGGGAGTCGAAGCACTCCTTCCATTCCGGAGGGGACTCCGTAATGACCAAAGGATGGCCGACGAGGTCATGAAGGGTCTGCGGCGAACTCTCCGCGAGAGATCAAAGCTCCTGTACGAGAAGATGAGTGACCTCCTGACTGGGTTGGAGGCCGATCTCCAAGCGGTGCTCAACATTGAGGCGCATGCGGGACGGGGAGGCACGTCAAACCAGGAGGTTGACGACGCGCTGACTCGAATTGCCGAATTGCGGCACCACTTCACCTGCAACGATTGCGGAACCCCGGTGTGGTACGAGGGGGCGCCTGACGCTTCGCGATGCAAGTGCGGTCACGCCCAGTTCCCGCCACCGGCCGCTTAACCGCGGTTGGGCACGGTTCGAGCTGGCGAAGTAGTTCGGATCGACAGCTGGGCCACGGACCGAACTGCACCAGGCCGGGATGCAAGGCGGTCCGCGCTGACCGACGGACGGTCGCCCACGACCCGGTGATCGTGTGCACCCCCTTCGGGGTCGGACGGCATATCTCCCTTGAGGTCTCGTCGTCCTAGGTCGGGAGGCAGCACGGGGCTTCCAGGCCAAAGGCCACAGAGCACATGCTCAGTAAGCAGGGTGTCGCCGATTCTGACGACGAAAAAGCCCCGCATCGCGGGACTTCTTCCTTACTACGAGTTGGAGCGGAGGACGAGATTCGAACTCGCGACACCCTGCTTGGGAAGCAGGTGCTCTGCCACTGAGCTACCCCCGCTCGGAGGGCTCGATGATATCGCCGGCAGCGCCGAAGCGTCGCACAGACCGTCAGATTCGCGCGTAGGTGTCATGCAGGCATCACGAACGAGATTTGATTCCGGGACACCGATTGCATCCGATTGAGCAGCGCATTGCGTATTATCCACGAATCACTCGGGGGGACGGCGCAGCAAACGATATCGGGCGTCGCAATGAGTGCAGGAGGTGGACTGTTGGAGGAGCGGAACTACTGGTCCCGGGCGCTCGAGGGGGGCGTGTCCCGTCGGACCGTCCTGCGCGGCGTCGGCATCGCGAGCGCTGGGCTCGCGGGTGCAGCCCTCATCGGCTGCGGCAACAAGGAAGAGACCACACCGGCAAAGGCGACTGCGGCCTCCGCTGCAGCCAACGCCCAGGCGACGGCATCTGACCCGTTTGCCAACATCAAGCGCGGCGGCATCCTGAAGGGTGAGCTCACGGCTGACCCGGTCACGATCGACCCATACGGGAACGCCTCGTTCACCGCCAAGACCATTGCCGCCTACACCTACAGCCGCCTCTACAAGGTTGCGGCGCGCGGGGACAAGAACCCGTACGCCGTCGGCACGGAGCCGGACATCGCCCAGAGCGCGGAGTCCACAGACGGACAGAACTGGACCGTCAAACTCAAGAAGGGCGTGAAGTTCCACAACATCGCCCCGGTCAACGGCCGCGAGGTCACGACTGAAGACGTCGTGGCTTCGTGGAAGCGCCTGACCGATGAGAAGGGTCCGAACAAGGACGCCGCGAAGGACATCAAGCTTGAGGCCGTGGATGCGTCCACCCTCAAGTTCACCCTTCCGAAGCCGAACGCCACATTCCTCCACTTCATCTCGGACTCCAACCTGTTGTGGATCCAACCGAAGGAAGTGGGCTCCGGGTTCGACCCGAAGACGCAGATGATCGGCTCGGGCCCCTGGGTCATGAACGAGTACAAGCCGAACGTGAAGTTCGCCTTCAAGCGACACACCGAGTACCACGACAAGCCAAAGCCGTTCGCGGATGGCATCGAGCTGGCGATCATCCCGGAGTACGCCAACCGGCTGTCGCAGTTCCAGGCGGGGAATGTGCATTTCTCCGGCATCAATGCGAACGACGTGCTCCAGCTCCGCAAGGACCAACCGAAGGTGCAGTGGCGTGGCCTACTGCCGGCACTCCTGAACTTCTTCTACTTCGAGAAGGCGGAGACCGCACCGAACGCCGCGTGGCGTGACGACCGGTTCCGCAAGGCTGTTTCCATGACGCAGGACCGCGACTCCCTCACGGAGGCCGGATACAACGTCAAGAAGCTGCAGGAGGCGGGCCTGGACGTCTCGATCCTCTGGAACAACATCGTGCCCGCTGGCTTCGCGGCCTGGTGGCTCGACCCTCGCGGCAAGGACATGGGTGCCTCCGCGGAATTCTTCAAGTTCAACAAGGCCGAAGCCAAGAAGCTCCTGGACGCCTCCGGCTACAAGGGCGAGAAGATTCCGTTCATCTACACGAACAAGATTTACACCTCCACCTTCGACTCTCTTGCGGAGGCCACCGCGAACTACCTGCGCGAGGGCGGCATCAACGTCGATATCCAGACTCAGGACTACGCCTCGGTCTACATCACTCAGACGTTCCGCTCGAACTTCAAGGGCATCGCCTTCGGCCTGGAGACTCCGTTCCCGGAGGTCGGCAACTACTTCACACGGCTCTTCGGGGATGACCCGCAGAACCACGGGAAGATCAAGGATGCCAAGATCACGGAACTGGACGCCAAGCAGGCGGTGGAACTCAACGCCGAGAAGCGTCGCGAGTTCATCTGGGAAATCCAGCGGATCAACGCAGACAAGATGTACTACGTACCGTCGCAGATCGGCGCCGGCGTGGGCTGGACGGCCTACCGGCCCGAGGTCCGCGGCATCATCCAGACGCGTGCCTACGGCGCGCCGACGGAGACCCTGCCCGAGCGCTGGTTGGACGTCTAATACCCGAGGCCTTGCCTTCGGTCAGGCGACGAACGGAGGGGCGACCGCAAGGCCGCCCCTCTTCGTTGCCCGAGCCACGTGTGCGTCCCGGTGCCTACTCGTGTGCGGTGAAGTCGAGGTTCTCGGTGACCCGCGCCCCATTCCGCCGGAACGCTTCCGCAAGCATTCGGATGCGATCCACCGCCTTCGAGAGGTCATGGTTACCCAGATTCGCGTTCAGCAAGTCGATGTACCACGGCAACTTCTCCGGTTCGAGGAGGTAGGCACGGACGATCTCCCGCGCGATCGGCAGCGTCGTGCGCTTCGACTCTTCGAAGACGTCGCGGTCGGCGGCGCTCAGGAGTTTCTGGTACTCCTCCTCGATCAATCGAAGCAGCAGATCGGTGGTGAAGCGGTCACCCGCTTGCGCACCCACCTCAGGCGCATCGGCGGTCAATGTCGCTCCCTTGTGGAGCCACTCCCAGAGGATGCTCAGGCGGATCTCTCCGGTCGCCATGTCCTCCATCAGATAGAGCACATCGTCATTCCCGAATGAGTCGGCGGACTTCAGCGCCGCGGCCTGCATCCCCTGGCCGAAGGCGTTGCCGTACTGCAAGCCCACACTGAGCAGGTCGCGGGCGCCGCGGATCGTTCGTGGATGGGCGTCGAGGGCGCTCAGACCAGCAGCATCATCGCCGGTGTACGTGAGGCGTGGGAACGCCCGGCCTCGTTGGTTGTCCTGACCGACGGCTTCCCACACGGGACGGACGATGTGCACCATCTTCCAGTGGGCCACCCACTTCCCGCTGGCACCTTCGGCCTGTTCGCGTCGCGCGCCACCCACCGCGCGCTCCATCCCGGCCTTCACGCCCGCCTCGGAACCCACGGGGATGTTGGGCTCCATGCCGCCCTGCCAGAGTGCGTACTGGCCGAGGACATCCGGTGTGTTCACCGCCCGGCGGACGCGATCCTCGTACGCGCGCATGTACGGATAGGTCATCGTAATGACGTCGATGTTGGGATTGACGAACGAGGGGTCCCACGCCATCGCGTCCGACACGCTGTTAATGTAGTCCCAGCGCCCGGTGTTGAAGCCGACGAAGTGCAGCCCCAACGCCGCACGGATCTCCATCAACTGGAATGCTGCCTCCAGTTGCTCCACGAGCACGTACGTCTTGATCGTCCCGACCGTGAGGCGGAGGTGCTCCTCAAGCGTCGTCAGGAGATCGTTCCAGAGCGCCGCCTCCTCCGCTGTCTGGATCTTCGGGAGGTAGAGCACCAGCGATGAACCGTCGGCCATGAGTCGTTCGTGGTTGCTCACCACATACAGCGCGACATCGACGATCGAGGCCGAGAGGCCAGCACCGCTGTCGTGACGGAGGTGGCGATCCTCCAGATGCAGCCCGCGCGGCCGGAAGATCTTGGTGGTGAAGCCGATCTGCTCCGCCCAGTCGTCGACGGTGCGGTGGCCGAGGAACCCAAGGGCCCACTCGTTGACCTCACCGGCAAGTTGCTGCGCTGCCTGCATGAACAGGGGGTCGCGGTGCACCGCGAGGCGGAGGTTGCGCTGGTTGTCGAGTGACATCGAGGCCACCTGCCCCAATGCGTCCTCGCCGTCGAACATCCAGCCGTCCGCTCCGGAGAGCAGGGCGTAGGCCACGTTTCGAATGCTGCGGTCGATGGGGACGTGTGGCCGCGCGGCTGGTCCGGTGCCCTGCACCCACTGGCGCTGGAGGTCGGCCGGGATCGCGCTTCCGCTGAACCGTCCCTCACGCGCGTCCTGCACAGTGATCGAGGTCCTCGCGATCGTGGACGCCGGGTCAAGGAATGCGATCGGCTGGCGGTCGCGCGCGCGCCGCGTGCGGCGGGCGATCCGCGCTGTCATGACGGCCTTGCGGTCGGCGTCGAGCGGTACCAGGGCGGCGATCGCCGCGAGCGCACGAGGCGTGAGCACATCGCTGTACGCGGTACCCACAGTGCCCCGAAGTTCGAGTCCACTCGACGCCATCGGAATCTCCTGGTCGCGCGGCTACGGCGTCCGCGGGTGGTTTCGCGCGATGAAGTGGGGGCTCGTGCCGTAGAACGCCTCGGCGGCCTCCATCAGCGTCTCGGAGCGCGAGGGGTGAGGATGCACCGTCAGGCGGATGTCATCCAGCCGCGCGCCCATCTCGACCGCCAGCGTTGCCTCCGCGATCAGGTCGCCGGCACCCCGGCCCACGATGCCGGCGCCCATGACGCGGCCCGTGCCGGCCTCCACCAGCCATTTCGTGAGGCCCTCACGGTCCGCTGCGGTCGCGGCGCGGCCCGAGGCGCTCCACGGGAACCGGGCCACCTCGATGTCGAGGCCACGCGTGCGGGCTTCCGTCTCGGTCAGGCCGCACCACGCGAGTTCCGGGTCGGTGTAGATCACGGCGGGGATCACGGGTGGCTCCCAGACGCTGGGCTCACCGCCGATCGCCTCCACCGCCACCCGCGCTTCGTGCGTGGCCTTGTGCGCGAGCATCGGCTCTCCGGCGACATCGCCGATCGCGTAGATCGAGGGCTCTGCCGTCCGCCGCTGCGGGCTTACCTCGACGAACCCGCGTGCGGTCACGAGGGCACACGTGGTGTCGAGGCCGAGGTCAGCGCTGTTGGGGCGGCGGCCCGTCGCGATGAGCACGCGGTCGAACCGGCGTTCCTCCGTGCCGGCGGCACCCGAAAGCGTCGCGCGCACACCGTCGTCGTCTGTCTCGGCGAGCCCATCCACGCTGGTCAGCAGCAGGATGCCTTCGACGACGCTGGCGACGCGCTTCGCGAGCACGTCCACGAGGTCGCGGTCGGCGCCCGGCAGCAGCCCCGCTGTTGCCTCGACGACCGTCACGCGCGAGCCGAGCGCGGCGTACACCGTCGCCATCTCGAGGCCGATGTAGCCGCCGCCGACCACGAGCAGCGTCGCCGGCACCTCGGTCAGCCGCAGCGCCGCCTCAGCGTCCCACACACGAGAGGAGGCGAGGCGTAGCGGCGGCGGGATCGAGGCAGACGAACCGGTCGCCACGATGGCAGCGTCGAACTGCACCTCGGTCAGTTCGCCCTCGGTCGCCACGCGGAGCGTGTGCGCGTCGACGAAGCGGCCGCGTCCCTGGACGTACCGCACCTTCCGCGCGCGCGCGATCTGGCCGAGGCCGCCGGTGAGCCCGCGCACCACCTCGTCCTTCCACCCGCGCAACCGGTCGAGGTCGAGGCGCGGGGCGTCGAACGTGAGGCCGATCGCGGCGGCGGCTCGTGCGTCCGTGACCACCGAGGCGGCGTGGAGGAGCGCCTTCGAGGGGATGCAGCCCTCGTACAGGCAGACACCGCCGGGCTGTGGGCGTACATCGATGAGCGTGACGTCCATGCCGCGCTCGGCGGCGAGGAAGGCGGCCGGGTAGCCGCCGGGGCCCGCCCCGAGGACGGCGAGGCGGATCGGGTCGGCCACGCTAGCCCTCCAGCGCCATCAGCAGCGGGTTCTTGATCGCCTCGACGATCCAGGTGAGGAAGCGTGCCCCGTCCGCGCCGTCGATGATGCGGTGGTCGTGGCCGAGCGACAGCGGCATGAGCAGCCTCGGCTCCCACGACTTCGAGGCGGCGTCCCACACGGCGGTCTGCTGCGCGCGGCCGAGGCCCATCACGGCGACCTCCGGCCAGTTGATGATCGGGTCGAAATGCCCGATGCCGAACGAGCCGAGGTTCGTCACTGTGAAGGTGGAGCCGCGCATCTCCTCCAGCGTCAGTTCGTTCTTGCGCGCCCGCTCCGCGATCCCGTTCAGTTCCACCGAGAGTTCGATGATGTTCTTCTGATCGACATCTTCGATCTTTGGCACCACCAGCCCTCGCTCGGTGTCTACGGCGACACCGATGTGGACGTAGTCCTTCAGCACGAGTTCGTTGGCATGAGTGTCGAGGCTGGCGTTCAGCCTCGGGTGGGCACGGAGTGCGGCGGCGATCACCTTGAGCATCATCACGGAGATCGTCAGCGTGCCACCGGCGGCCGTGGCGCGAGCCTTGAACTGCTGACGGACCTCTTCCATCGCGGTGATGTCGGCACGGTCGTACAGGTGGACGTGCGGGATCTCCGTCCACGACTGCACCATGTTGCGCGCGACCGTACGCCGAAGGCGCGACAGCGGTTCCCGTGTCACCTCACCCCATTGCGTGAAGTCGGGTAGTGGCCGTCCCTCGGCGCTCCGATGCACCTCGTCGCCACCCGTCGAGGCGGGCGCAGGGGCCGGGGTCACGACGCGCTCGCGGGCAGCGCGTTTCACATCGTCGTCGGTGATGCGCGCGCCCGGGCCGGTGCCCGTGACGCTACCGATGTCCACGCCGACTTCGCGTGCGAGTTTGCGCACCGCTGGCGAGGCGGGGACGACGCCAGTTTCCGCGGCAGCCGGCGCCGGTGCGGCAGGCGCGGTCGGTGTCGTGGGAGCCGTCGGCGCGGGGGCCTCGGCCACGGGGGCCGGAGCAGGCGGTTGTGCTGGAGCGGGCGGCGCGACGGGAGCCGCCGGTGCCGCAGCGGCTACCGGTGCCGGCGTCGCTGCTGGTGGCGCGACAGCTACGTCCGCAGCGGGAGCCGGAGGGGCCGTGGGAGCGGGAGGAGCAGCGGCAGCGGGTGCCCCTGCTGCTGGAGCGCCCGCACCAACCTCGATCAGCGGGGTGCCGATGAGGATCGTCTGGCCCGCGCGCACGAGGACGGCCGAGACGGTGCCAGCCACGCCGGACGGGACGTCGAGGGTGGCCTTCTCCGTCTCGATCTCCACGATCGGCTGATCGACGGCGACCGTGTCACCGGGCGAGACGTAGACCTTCAGCACATCGGCTTCGGTGATGCCCTCGCCGAGGTCGGGCAACTTGAACTCTGCCATCGCGCTCTCTCTCGTCCGTTGAGCCTACGCCCGCGCCGGGTCGCTGCGCTCGGCGTCGATGCCGAGCGCGCTGCGGGCCTCGGTTGCCACGCGCGCGGGGATCGTCTCTTCACGCACGAGGGCTGCGAGGGCGGCGAAGGCGATGTGGTTGCGGTCCACCTCGAAGTGATCCCGCAATGCCTCGCGCGTCTCGCTGCGGCCGAAACCGTCCGTCCCCAGCGCTACGAGACGGCCCGGCACCCATTTCGCCAGGCCGTCAGGGAGTGCCTTCACGAAGTCCGAGGCGGCGATGACTGGCGCACCGGCGGCGAGGAGTTGTCCGATGTACGGCACCCGCTCCTCCGCCTCCGGGTGCAGCAGGTTCCACCGCTCCACCTCGAGCGCTTGGCGGCGCAGTTCGGTGTACGAGGTGGCCGACCACACGTCCGAGGCGACTCCGAAGCGCTCTGCGAGCATCGTCTGCGCGTGCAGCACCTCGTTCATGATCGCGCCCGAGCCCAGCAGGTGGACGCGCGCGGTGGCGGGGGCGCCTGCCGGGGTCAGTGTGCGGAAGCGGTAGAGCCCGCGCACGATGCCCTCGCGGACGCCATCGCCCTCGGGCATCGGGGGTTGGCGGTAGTTCTCGTTACCGACGGTGAGGTAGGTAAGACCGTCCTCATGGCCCTCGACCATCCGGCGGACACCGTCCTGAAGCAGTACGGCCAGTTCGAACGCGAACGCCGGGTCATAGGCGCGCATATTCGGGATGGCGGAGGCGAGCAGGTGGCTGTGGCCGTCCTGGTGCTGGAGGCCCTCGCCGTTGAGCGTTGTACGCCCAGAGGTCGCGCCGATCAGGAAGCCGCGTGCCCGTGCATCGCCTGCCGCCCACGCAAGGTCACCGACGCGCTGCAGCCCGAACATCGAATAGAGGATGAAGAACGGCAGCATCGCGCGGCCGTGGTTGGCGTAGGACGTCCCGGCGGCAAGTAACGAGGAGAACGCGCCTGCCTCGTTGATGCCCTCCTCCAGGACCTGCCCGTCGGCGGACTCCTTGTAGTAGATGAGGCTCTCGCGGTCGACGGGCTCGTAGTTCTGGCCCTGGTGGGCGTAGATCCCGAACTCGCGGAAGAACGCCTCCATGCCGAACGTGCGTGCCTCGTCCGGGATCACCGGCACGATGCGCTTGCCGAGGTCGGGTGAGCGCATGAGCCCCGCGAGGATGCGCACGAACGCCATCGTCGTGGAGACCTCGCGGTCGCCCGAGCCAGCGAGGAACTCCGCGAACACCGAGTCAGGCGGCAGCGGCAGCGCTTCCTCGCGCACGCGTCGTTGTGGGAGGAAGCCGCCGAGGGCTCGCCGTCGCTCCAGGAGATACCGCGTCTCGCGGGAGTCCTCGGCGGGACGGTAGAGGGGTGCGCGGCCGACCTCCTCGTCGGAGAGCGGGAGCATGAAGCGGTCGCGGAACGCGACCAGGTCGTCCTCGTCCAGATGCTTCTGCTGGTGGGCGACGTTGCGTGCCTCGCCGGCGGTGCCGAGGCCATAGCCCTTGATCGTGCGCGCCAGGATGACCGTCGGGCCGCCTCGATGCGTCATGGCGGCGTGGTACGCCGCGTACACCTTCTCGTGGTCGTGCCCGCCGAGGCGCAGGTGCAGCAGGTCGTCGTCGGACAGATGCGCGACCAACCTCGCGAGGCGCGGGTCGACACCCCAGAAGTGCTCCCGCGTGTAGGCGCCGCCCGCGACGGCGTACTTCTGGTACTGCCCGTCGACGACCTCGCCCATGCGCTGCACGAGCAGGCCCTCGGTGTCGCGGGCAAGGAGAGCGTCCCAGTCACCACCCCACAGCACCTTGAGCACGTTCCACCCAACGCCGCGGAAGACGGCCTCCAGTTCCTGGATGATCTGCCCGTTGCCTCGCACCGGCCCATCGAGGCGCTGGAGGTTGCAGTTCACGACGAAGATGAGGTTGTCGAGGCCCTCGCGCGCCGCGAGGGAGATCGCACCGAGCGACTCCGGCTCGTCCGTTTCCCCGTCGCCGATGAAGCACCACACCTTGCGGTCGCTCACCGGGATCAGCCCGCGCTGCTCGAGGTAGCGCATGAAGCGGGCCTGGTAGATCGCGGTGATCGGCCCGAGGCCCATCGAAACCGTCGGGAACTGCCAGTACTCCGGCATCAACCACGGGTGCGGGTACGACGAGAGCCCGCCGCCCTCCGCGAACTCCCGACGGAAGTTCCGCATCTCCTTCGCCGAGATGCGCCCTTCGAGGTAGGAGCGGGCGTAGATGCCGGGGGAAGCGTGGCCCTGGATGTAGAGCAGGTCAGCGCCGCCAGGTGCGTCCGGCCCGCGCCAGAACTGCTGGAACCCCACCTCGTACAGCACGGCGGCGGAGGCGTACGTGGAGATGTGGCCGCCGATGCCCGGCGTGCGCTCGTTCGCCTCCGTCACCATCGCGAGGGCGTTCCAGCGGACGAGCCGCGTGATGCGCCGTTCGAGTTCAAGGTCGCCGGGGTAGGGCGCCTGATGCTCGGGCGGGATGGTGTTCACGTACGGCGTGCGGGAGGTGACGGGGAGCGGGATGCCGGTGCGCTGGGCGTCGATCTGGAGCGACTGCAGCAGCCGGCTCGCTCGCGCGGCACCCGACGTACGCACGACGTCGCGGAGTGCCTCGGTCCACTCGCGCGTCTCGACCCAGTCCGGAGCGTCCGGCGCGCCTGCTGCCTCGTCTGCCACGCGCACCTCCGTCCGATGTGTCGAGAGTACCGCACCGCATGTGGCTAGACTGTTACGCATGGACGGCTCACCGCCGGTTGACCTCTGGCTCACCGCCGGGCGCGAGCACGTCCCATACGCGGTGGCCCTCAACTGGATGCACGTCCGCGCGGAGACCGTCCGCGCCGGCGGCCTCGAGGCTGTCGCCCTGCTGGAGCACGAGCCCGTCTACACCCTCGGTGCCCGCGCCGCCCGAGGGGGCCTACGCCTCCCAGAGGCCGCGCTCGCCGCCCCGCTCGTCGAGGCTGACCGCGGCGGCGATGTCACCTGGCACGGGCCCGGCCAACTCGTCCTCTACCCC
>CAMBFG010000017.1 GCA_945865925.1 Dehalococcoides mccartyi | reverse complement strand
ACGCAGACATAGAGAAGGGGAGCGGCAAGCCGCTCCCCTTCGTCGTACCCAGACATCGACGCCCTAGCGAGCGAGGGCGCTCCGCAGTTCATCGATCACCCTCGCCGTACTCGGCAAGTCGCCGGCGATGCTGCTGCGGTAGGCAAAGGGCATGTCACCGTTCGGCAGGACGATGAAGACTCCGCCCAACTGCGCGAGGTCGCCCTGCACCTTCCCCACGCGGTGTCCTCGGCGGTGGACCTGTAGCGCGTTCCAGTACAGCCGAGGGTTGAGCAGCGCTGTCCAGGTCGGACGCTTCGCGCCAAAGGCCTGGTACACCTGGCGGCTCGGGTCGGTGAATAGCGGCGTCGTGACGTGGTAGTCCTCCGCGAAGAAGCCAGCCATCGAGGGGTTGCCGCTGCCGACAATGACGAGTTCCGCGCCCGCCTCGTGGATCGCCGGGACGGCAGGCACGAGTTGCGAGACGTGGTCTTTGCAGAACTGGCAACCGAAATGCCGGATCAACGCCAGCACGACGGGCCGTTCTGCCCACGACGCGCCGAGGCGTACCTCCTGCCCGTCGGGTGTGAGCACAGGCAGCGGGGCGGCGGTCGTCGCGACGTTTTCCATGTGATCCATCGTACTCACCGCCCTCGGAGACTCAGGCGCGCATATTTCTCCCGTGGTATCGTCCCGCCCGGCAGCGCGACGCAGATTGCGCACGCGCGCCAGGCGACGGGGAGACCTGCCGCCGCGGAGGGGAGACTGCCGTGACGCAGATGCTGGAGGGCATCCGCGTGCTCGAGTTCGCGACTAACGTCGCGGGCCCGTTCGCGGGGAAACTGCTCGCCGACTATGGAGCCGAAGTGCTGAAGGTGGAGCCGCCCTCGGGCGACCCGTCCCGCACCGCTGGTCCCTTCCCGAACGACGAACCCCACCCGGAGAAGTCCGGCCTCTTCCTCCACCTCAACACGAACAAGCAGTCGATGACGCTCAACCTCGAGACCGAGGAAGGGCGCGAGATCGCTCGCAAACTCATCAGCCACGCGGACGTGGTCATCGACGACTTCCGGCCAGGTGTCCTTGCCGAGTACGGCATGGGCTACGACGCGATGTCTGCGGGACACCCCGACCTCGTGATGGCGTCGATCACGCCGTTCGGGCAGAGCGGACCGTGGCGCGACTACATCGGCACCGAGATCACGTTGCAGGCGATGGGCGGGCCACTGCACGGCAACGGGGCACCATACCGTGAGCCGGCCAAACTCGGCGGCAACACGGCGCACTACCACGCCGGCCTCGCGACTTCGCTCGCAATCCTGCTCGCGCGGTTCCGCGTCGAGGGTGGGGGCGCCGGCGACTGGATCGACCAGTCGGTGTACGAGGCGCAGGCGGGTTTCCGCGATCGCCGCACGATCTCGCTGACTGCCGCGGCATACAGCGGGCTCTCGAGCCACCGTCAGCCGCCTGGCTCGCGCACCGCGCTGGGCCCGCGGCCGGCGATCGATGGCTACGTGAACATCCTCGGCGGCGGCACGAAGCGGTTCGGAGGGTTCCTTGACGAGATCGGGCGGCCCGACCTGAAGGACCACCCGGACTTCGGCAAGCAGGTACACCAGTACTCGGCGGAGTACCAGGAGCAGGTCGAGGGTTCGTACCAGGCCTGGCTGTTCGAGACGCCGAAACTGGAAGCGGTCGCGCGCACGCAGAAGCACGGCATCCTCGGCGGTGCGATCATGTCGACCGAAGACCTCGTGAACGACCCGCACTACCGAGGCCGTGGCGTGTGGGAGACGATCGAGCACCCGGTCGCAGGGACGTTCGAGTACCCCGGCCGCCAACTGATCCTCTCCGAGAGTCCACGCGCCGCCGCCCGGCCCGCGCCGCTCCTCGGTGCCCAGACGGCCGATGTGCTCACCCAACTCGGCTACGACCGCAGCGCGCTGCCCCGGCTGCGCGCCCAGCGTGTGATCTAGGAGGCGTGCGATGACCTCGAACGCTCGACGCGAACGCGACGCTGCACACCGGCTCCCCCTGGAGGGCATCCGGATCGCGGACATCACCGTGGTCTGGGCGGGACCTCACGTCACCCAACTCCTCGGCGAGTGGGGGGCGGAGATCATCCGCGTAGAGCCCGTGACCACGATCCAGCCATATTCACGCGGTGCCGAGCGGGTCAGCACGGAAGCGCAGTACCGCGCCCTGGGTGCCTCCGGCGTGTCGATGGGCATCCCGCCCGACTTCGACCCCGGTGAGGATCCATGGAACCGCTCGCCTGCCTTCAACGCACACGCCCGCAACAAAAAGTCGATGGCCTGCGACGTCCGCCTTCCCGAAGGGCGCGAGGCGTTCCTGCGCCTGATCGAGAAGTGCGACGTCCTCATCGAGAACAACGTCCCCGAGACGATCGAGCGTGCCAACATCACCTATGACGTGCTGCGTGAGGTCAACCCGAAGTTGATCATGCTGCGGATGCCCGCGTACGGCCTCGACGGCCCGTACAAGAACTACCGGGGCTTCGGCACCCACGTCGAGGGGATGATCGGGCACCACCTGATCCGCACCTACGACGATGGCACCCCTGACGAGATGGGTGACGCCTTCACGGCGGACGCGATCGCGGGTGTGATGGGCGCCTGGTCGGTGGTCGCCGCGCTGCGACATCGAGCGCGCACCGGGCAGGGCCAGCAGATCGAGATGCCGCTGGCGGAATCCTTCCTGCCCGTCATTGGCGAGTTCATCATGGACTACACGATGAACGGTCGCGCCACAGGACCACAGGGGAACCGTCACCCCTCGCACGCACCGCACGGGATCTACCCGACGACCGGCGACGATCAGTGGATCGCCATCGATATCGCAACGGACGAAGAGTTCGCCGCGCTCTGCCGCGTGCTCGCTGCGCCGGCGCTCACGACGGACCCGCGCTTCCGCACCGCCGGCGGGCGCATCGAGCACCGCACCGCCCTCGATGCCGCGATGGGAGACGCGACCCGGGGGCACGACAAGGAAGCGCTGTTCCACGCGCTGCAGGCGGCGCACGTCGCCGCCGGGCCCGTCCATGACGACCTCGCCGCCACGCGCTCGCCGCAACTTGAAGAGCGCGGGTTCTTCGAAGAGATCACGATGGAGGGGGTGGGCACCCACCGCTACCCCGGCATCTTCACGAAGTGGGCGAACACGCCGAACTGGATTCGCACACCCCCGGTGAAACTCGGCGAGCACAACGAGGAGGTCTACCTCGACCTCCTCGGCTACTCCCGCGCGGACTACGACGCGCTGGTCGCTCGCGGACTCGTCGGTACGACCTACACACCAGAAGTCCTCAAGGGCCGCGACTAGCCTCGCGCTAGCGGATCGCGAGGCGCGCCGCGACCAGCAGCAGCGCGCCGCCCAGCGCTCGCAGGATGAAGTCACCCTGGAGGCGGTTGGACGCGAGTGCTCCGACCTGCGCGCCGCCGAGGGCGCCGGCGGCCATCATCGCGGCCTGGGCGAGCGTCTGATCCCATCGCAGCGTGCCCGAGGCGAAGTGGGTCACGACCGCTTGAAGCGCCATCAGCCCCAGCACCATCTGGCTGGTCGCGGTCGCGATGTGGACGGGGAAGCGCAACACCATCGCCATCACCGGCACATGCACGATCCCGCCGCCGATGCCGAGCAGGCTGGAGATGAACCCCACGCCCCCGCTGATGCCGAGGCCCTGCCAGCGCCGGTACGCGTAGAAGTACATCGTCCCGTCGCGGTCGACGATCTGGCGGCGCACGACGCCGCGACCACGCAAGGGCTCGCGGATCGTCGCGACCGGCCTCGGCAGCAGCAGGTAGACCCCGATCAGGCCAAGCACGACGGCGAATACGAGGTTGAAGGTGTCCCGGTCGATCTGCTTCACCACGATCGCGCCCGCTACCGCACCGGGCAGCGTCGCGACCGCGAACGCGAGTCCGCTGCGCACATCGATACGACGCAACCGCGCGTAGGCGACGGTGCCGGAGGCCGCGTTCGCGAGGACGACGAACAGCGACATCGCCGTGATCACCTCGGGTGGTCGGTCGGGATAGAGCAGCAGCAGGATGGGCACGAGGATGAAGCCACCGCCCGCGCCCACCAGGGTGCCGAAGGCGCCGACCGTGAAGCCGAGCAAGCCCAGCAGCAGGACTTCCAGCACGAGCGACTCCTCCGAGGGCTCGGCTATCATCGGGCGCGCGGGCAATCCGCGAATCTCGTGTTTCCCGACCGATGATCTCGGGGATGACGCCTCGGGGATGGAGTGCGGCATGGCGGGACCGTTCGTGGGGCCTCGGGAGTACGCGGCGCGGCGACGACGCCTCATGCAGGCGCTCGGCACGGGCAGCGCGGCCGTCTTCGTCGCCGGCTCGGACAGCCGCCGCAACGGCGATGTCGACCACCCCTTCCGCCAGGACTCGACCTTCTTCTACCTGACGGGCTTCGAGGAGCCTGAGGCGGTCGCCGTGCTGCGTCCGGGCGCAAAGCAGCCGTTCACCCTCATCGTCCGCCCCCACGACCCCGTGCAGGCCATCTGGGTGGGCCCTCGAGCAGGCGTCGAGGGCGCCTGCGCCATCTACGGTGCTGACCAGGCCTTCCCGATCGAGGAACTCGACCAGCGACTGCCGGAGGTGCTCCGGGGCACGAAGGAACTGCACTACTCGATGGGCCAGGCCGGCCCGCTCGCCGAGAAGGTGCAGCGAGGGCTCATCGACTACGTCGCGGCGCGCCGCGAGGGCGCCCAGCGGGGCGCCGTACCGCTCGAGGCGTGGCGTGACCCGGAGCCGCTCGTCGACGGGCTACGCGTACTGAAGACGCCCGCCGAGGTGAAGGCACTGCGCAAGGCCATTGACGTCACCGGCGCGGGGATCCTCGCGGCGATGTGCGCGGTGCGCCCCGGCATGCACGAGTACGAGGTGCAGGCGATCCTCGAGGCCACCTATCGCGGCGAGGGCGCCATCCGCGACGGCTTCCCGGCGATCGTGGCGGCAGGGGCGAACTCCTGCACGCTCCACTACACCGCCAATCGCGCGCGCATCGAGGACGGCGACCTGCTCCTGATGGACACCGGCGCGGAGTGGGACCTCTACTCCGCTGACGTGACGCGCACCGTACCCGCGAACGGCCGGTTCACCTCGGCGCAGCGGGCGGTGTACGACGTGGTACTCGAGGCGCAGGCCGCCGGCATCGCGAAGACGCGGCCGGGAGCCGGCTTCCACGACGTACACAACGCGTCGCTCCGCACCCTCGTGCGCGGCCTCGTCGACCTCAAGGTGCTGCGAGGCGATATCGACGGGCTGATCGAGAAGGAGGCGTACCGCCCCTTCTTCATGCACGGCACCAGCCATTGGCTCGGCCTCGACGTCCACGACGCCGGCGCTTACCGGACGGCGGGGAGGTCCACGCGGCTGGTGTCCGGGATGGTGCTGACGGTGGAGCCCGGCCTCTACTTCGCACCGGAGACGAAGGGTGTTCCCGCCCGCCTGAAGGGCATCGGCATCCGGATCGAGGACGACATCCTGGTCACGGAACGTGGCCGGGAGAATCTCAGCGAGGGCATCCCGAGCGACCCGGACGCGATCGAGGCGATCATCGGCGGGTAGCGGCCGCTAGATGAATACCCTCGTACCTGTGCGCCGGAGGTTGCCCGTCCGTGCTGCCTCTGCCGCGACGGCAGCAGCGACACGGGGGGCGACCTCCTCGTTGAACGGAGAAGGCAGGATGTAGTCCTCGGACAGGAGATTCTCGGGCACCGACTCTGCGATCGCCCGCGCTGCGACGATCTTCATCTCTTCAGTGATACTGCGGGCCCCAGAGTCGAGGGCCCCCCGGAAGAGCCCCGGGAAGCAGAGCACGTTGTTGATCTGGTTCGGAAAGTCTGACCGCCCGGTCGCGATCACGCGAGCCATGCCCTGGATCTCCGAAGGCATGATCTCCGGGATCGGGTTCGCCAGCGCGAAGATAATCGCGTCGGTAGCCATGTTCGCTACCCACTCGCCCTTGAGCAGACCCGGCCCTGAGAGGCCAACGAACACGTCTGCGCCACGCAAGGCGTCCTCCAGCGTTCCGTCAAACCCTTCCGGGTTGGTGTGGGCGGCGAACCATTCCTTCGCTGTATTCATGTGTGCCTTCCGGCCCTGATACACCGCACCCTCACGGTCGAAGCCGATCACGTTCTTCACGCCGAAGTTCATCATGATCTTCGAGCACGCCACGCCGGCAGCACCGACGCCGAGCACGCAGACCTTGAGGTCCTCCGGGCGCTTCTGCACGATCTTGAGGCTGTTCATCAACCCGGCGAGCAGCACCACCGCCGTCCCGTGCTGGTCGTCGTGGAACACGGGGATCGGCATTTCGGCCCGCAATCGATCCTCGATCTCAAAGCAGCGCGGCGCGGAGATATCCTCCAGAAGAATGGCGCCGAAGCCGGGAGCGATCGCCTTCACGATCTTGATGATCTCCTCAGGATCTTTCGTGTCGAGGCAAATCGGCCAGGCGTCGATGCCGGCGAATGCTTTGAAGAGCATCGCCTTGCCCTCCATGACCGGCATGGCTGCCTCCGGACCGATATCCCCGAGGCCGAGGACGGCGGTCCCGTCGGTCACGATCGCGACGGCATTCGGCTTAATCGTCAGGTCCCAAACCGCGTCCGGATTGTCGTGAATCGCCATCGACACCCGGCCGACGCCAGGCGTATAGACATGTGCAAGCTCCGCGTTCGTGCGGATATGCACCTTGTTGGCTACCTCGATCTTCCCGCGCCGATGCAACTGGAACGTGCGATCCGAGGCCATCTCGACGACGACCTCGGGCAGCGCTGAGATGGCTGCCACGAGGTCGCGGGCCTGTTGCTCACCCTCGCAGACCAACCGGAAGTCCCGCACCATCAGATCAGGCCCCGCCTGAGCGATGTCAACGTCGAGGATGTCGCCACCATGTTCGCCGATCGCGGTCGTGATCCTGCCGAGCGCTCCGCGCCGGTTGGGGAAACGCAGCCGGAGCAGCAGCTGGTAGCCCGAACCGGAGTTCGACCGATCTCCACTCGTCGTTTCGTTGGTCTGGTCGGTCGTCGTCATATTGAGCTCTCCAATTTCACCTGCTGCGGGCCAGCCAGTCCGGCTCCATCTCGTCCGTCATCAGCCCTTGGCTTGACGGAGTTGATCGCGTCGCGTGTAGCAGCGAATACGTTTTCGTGGCCGACGAGGTCGAGAATCCCGAATCGTCGCAAGACTGGCAGCATCTCCGGCTGAATCGCCGACAGCATCGTGCGGCGACCGTGGCTGAGGCGATGCTCGATCACGCCCTCGAGCGTGAGCAACCCGGTCGTGTCGATGCTGTGCGCGTCTTTCATCCGGAGGATGAGCGTTTCGTCTTCAGCGCCCCACAATTCGTACTCGAACGCTGCCGCACTATGGAAGGACAGAAACCCTCCAAGTGTGAAGACAGTGACATCCGGACGCGCCTGGATGAGATCGCTCAGTTCCGCCGATACCTGCTGGATACGACCGGCCTCGTCCGGAACTAACGCCTGAACCGCAGGAAGTCTGAGCAATTTCCGAATCAGGAGAAATCCAGAGGTGGCAACGCCGAAGCCGATCGCGTAGGTGAGATCGAAGAAGACCGTGATGACAACCGTCATGACGAGCACGATGAGATCTTCGCGAGGGGCGCGCCGAAGCAGACGGTTGACCGCAGGTACCTCAGCGATATTCCACGCGACGATGAGCAGCACGGCAGCAAGGGCAGTGAGGGGAATCCGCCCCGCCCACGCACCCAGCACGACCGTCGCGGTCAACACGGTGACCGCATGCACGACTCCGGTCAGCCGCGACGTTCCCCCGTTGCGGATGCCGGTCGCGGTCCTGGCGATCGCAGCCGTCGCCGGCATGCCGCCCATGATCGGCGAGACGAGGTTCGCGATCCCTTGCCCAAACAGCTCCCGGTTCGAGTCGTGACGCTTCTCCGCCGATGCCATGCCGTCCGCAACGACGGCACTCAGCAGCGACTCGACGGCGCCGAGCATCGCCACGGAGGCGGCCGATGGCAGGAGTGAGAGCGCGATCCCTACGTCCAAGAAGTCCAGACTCGGGACGGGGATGCCGCTCGGGATCGCGCCGTAACGCTGTGCCAGCGTTGGCGTGTCGAGACCGAATGCAGTCGCAACCGCAGTCGCAGCAACGATCGCCACCAACGGCCCGGGCACCCGTCGCACCGCGGGAAGACGTGGCCAGACGATCAGCAGCGCGAGAATCGCGAGGCCCGTCAACGGCGTTGTCGGCGCGACTGAGGACAGGTGGGTGAAGGTGTCCCAGACCCGCTCGTGAAAGTGTTCGACTTTGGGGTTGGTGCCGCTGACCCCGAGGAAGGCGTTGAGTTGGCCGAACGCGAGCGAGAGCGCGATTCCGGCCGTGAACCCCGTCACGACCAGACCAGGCATGAATCGCATCAGCCTTCCGAAGCGGAACGCGCTCATCAGCAGCAGCAGACCGCCGGACATCAGCGCCAACATCGGCAGGGCGGCGGCACCGCGGGTCAGGACCACATGCGCGAGGATCGGGACGAGTGCAGCAGTCGGTCCCGTGATGTTGAACGCCGAGCCCCCAAACACCGCGGCAGCGAATCCGGCGAATGCAGCCGTGTACAGTCCAGTGGCCGGCGGAACGCCAACAGCAACGGCCAGCGCAAGCGACAGCGGGAGGGCCACCACCCCCACCACCACTCCGGCTGCGATGTTCGAGCGGATGGAGTGTCCGAACGTCTGCCGTAGGAACATGGAGGGCCTTCTTGGGAGATGAGCCGGAGCACCGATTGGGTCGCAGCAGGTGATGTGCGTATGTTAGCATATTCTAAAGTAGGAATGAATAAACGCAAGGAGAGCCCTGTGCCTCCCACGTTGCAGCAGTTCAAGGCCCGGCTCTTCCGGGCCCTTTCGCACGAGTTGCGTGTGAGAGCCCTCGAAGAACTCCGCATGGGCGAGCGTTCTGTGAGCGACCTTCAGGAGGCCCTGGGGGTCAGCGCGTCGAATGTCTCCCAGCACCTGGCTGTGCTGCGCGGCGAGGGCATCGTGACAGCCCGGCGGGAAGGGACCACCGTCCTCTATTCCGTCCCGGACCAACGCCTGTACAGCCTGCTTGACGACGCCCGGGCGATCTTCGAGCAGCGAATTACCTCGGGCGCGGCCCTGCTGCTCGACGACTAACGGCGGGGACACAGCGTGATCTGCGGCACCTCCCGCCGTCGAAGTGGGAGGGCCAACCCCTTGCGCCAATCTGCTACCGCTCCAATTGTTAACGCGATTGATCGCGTTGACAGGCCACCCCAGCGGATCAATGATGCCCCTCGCTCCTCTGAACAGGTGCTCACTCACCTGAACAGATTGTCCCAACATCTTGTGTCCCGACCGCTCCCCCTCCCCAACCTCTTGGGCCGACGAGCCGGACGGGCCGACCCTCTCGGGAGGCTCCTTCGATGCAGATCTCGCGCCGCTTCACCACCGCTGGCCACGACCCTTACGAGAACGTTGAGTTCGCGAATCGCACCTCGCGCATCGTGAACCCGGACGGCTCCGTCGTCTTCGAGGCACGCGACATCCAGATGCCGGCGAAGTTCTCGCAGGTCGCGACCGACATCATGGCGCAGAAGTACTTCCGCAAGGCCGGTGTCCCCGCCTCGACGGTGCGGGTGGCCGAGGACGGCGTGCCGGAGTGGCTGCAGCGCCGCGTGGCCGCACCCGACTCCGCGCCAGGTGGCGAGGACGACGCGCGCCAGACCTTCGGTCGCCTCGCGGGGACGTGGACGTACTGGGGTTGGAAGCACGGCTACTTCGACACCGAGGCGGACGCGCAGACGTTCCACGACGAACTCTCCTTCATGATGGCGAAGCAGATGGCGGCGCCGAACTCGCCGCAATGGTTCAACACGGGGCTGCACTGGGCGTACGGCATCACCGGCCCCGCCCAGGGCCACTCGTATGTCGACCCGACGACGGGCGAGTTGCGCGTCTCCCAGAACGCCTACGAGCGCCCTCAGCCGCACGCCTGCTTCATCCAGTCCGTGAGTGACGACCTGGTGAACCCGGGCGGCATCATGGACCTCTGGACGCGTGAGGCGCGCATCTTCAAGTACGGCTCCGGTACCGGCTCGAACTTCTCCGGCCTCCGAGGCGAGGACGAGCCGCTCTCCGGCGGTGGGAAGTCCTCTGGCCTGATGTCGTTCCTGAAGATCGGCGACCGCGCGGCGGGCGCCATCAAGTCCGGCGGCACCACGCGTCGCGCGGCGAAGATGGTCATCCTGAACGCCGACCACCCGGACATCGAGCAGTTCATCGACTGGAAGGTGCGCGAGGAGCAGAAGGTCGCCGCCCTGGTCACGGGCGCCTTCGTCACCCGCAAGCACCTCCGCCTGATCCTGGACGCGGCGCTCGATGTGAACGCGGGGGGCATCGACCCCACGCGGAACGCCTCGCTGCGTCGTGCGGTGAAACTCGCGCGCAAGGACGGGGTGACCGAGGGCACCATCCAGCGCGTGCTCCAGTTGGCCGAGGGCGGCCACACCGAGGTGGACTTCGCGGAGTTCGACACGGACTGGCAGGGCGAGGCGTACAACACCGTCTCCGGCCAGAACTCGAACAACTCCGTGCGCGTCACGCAGGAGTTCCTGGAGGCCGTACAGGCCGACCGCCCGTGGGACCTCATCCGGCGCACGGACGGCAAGGTGCATCGCACGATCCCGGCGCGCGGTCTGTGGGACAAGATCGCGCTGGCCGCATGGCAGAGTGCCGACCCGGGCTTGCAGTACGACACCACGATCAACGAGTGGCACACGAGCCCGGCGGGCGGCCGCATCAACGGCTCCAACCCCTGCTCCGAGTACATGTTCCTGGACGACACCGCCTGCAACCTCGCCTCGCTGAACCTGCTCGCGTTCACCGACCTCGAGACTGGCGTGTTCGACCTCGAGGGGTACGAGCACGCGGTGCGGCTCTGGACGATCGTCCTCGAAGTCTCCGTGCTGATGGCGCAGTTCCCCAGCGACCCGATTGCGCGGCTGTCGTACGACTACCGCACGCTCGGCCTCGGCTACGCGAACCTCGGCGCACTCCTCATGCTCGAGGGCATCCCGTACGACTCGCCGGCGGCGCTGGCGTGGACCGGGGCGCTCTCGGCGATCCTCACGGGTGACTCGTACGCGACCTCGGCGGAGATGGCGGCGGAACTCGGCGCCTTCCCGCGCTTCGCGGAGAACCGCGAGGCGATGCTGCGGGTGATCCGCAACCACCGCCGCGCCGCCTACGACGCCCCCGCCAACCAGTACGAGGAACTCTCCGTACTGCCGACGGGCATCGACCAGGCGGGCTGCCCGAGCGACCTGCTCGCGGCGGCGAAGCGGTCGTGGGACCGCGCGCTCGTCCTCGGTGAGCAGCACGGGTACCGCAACGCGCAGACGACGCTGATCGCGCCCACGGGCACCATCGGCCTGCTGATGGACTGCGACACCACCGGCGTCGAGCCAGACTTCGCGCTGGTGAAGTTCAAGAAGCTCGCCGGTGGCGGCTACTTCCGGATCATCAACGAGTCCGTCCCCACCGCCCTCAAGCGCCTCGGCTACACCCACGCGCAGATCGCCGCGATCGTCGAGTATTGCGTCGGCACGCAGACGCTCGAGGGCGCACCGCACGTGAACACGGAGCGGCTGGTCGGCGCGGGCTTCCCGGCGAGCGCCCTCGCGACGCTGGAGAACGCGCTGAAGACCGCGTTCCACATCCAGTTCGTGTTCAACCGCTGGACGCTCGGCGACGACGTCTGCCGCGCCATCGGCTTCACCGACGCGCAGATGGCCACCCCCGGCTTCAACATCCTCGAAGCCCTCGGCTTCGCCAAGGACGAGATCGAGGCGGCGAACGACCACATCCTCGGCCGCATGACCATCGAGGGCGCCCCGTTCCTCGAGGTCAGCGATTATCCGGTGTTCGACTGCGCGAACAAGTGCGGCAAGTACGGCACGCGCTACATCGCGGCGATGGCGCACGTGCGCACGCTGGCGGCGGCGCAGCCGTTCATGTCCGGCGCCATCTCGAAGACGATCAACATGACCGCCGAGGCCACCGTCGAGGAGGTCAAGGAGGTCTACCTGGAGGCCGCACGCACCGGCGTGAAGGCGCTGGCGCTTTACCGCGACGGCTCGAAGCTGTCGCAGCCGCTCGCCAACGCCGCGTTCGCCGACATCGATGAGTTCGAGGGCGACGACCTTCCCGCCGTGCCGACCGCCGCTGCCGCGGTGGCCGCCGCCGAGCGGATGGTCGCGATCACGCAGGTCCAGCAGACCGAGCGCGGCCTGAAGCGCGGCGAGCGCGAGACGCTGCCGAACCGCCGCTCCGGCTACACGCAGAAGGCGAAGGTCGGCGGGCACACGATCTACATCCACACCGGCGAGTTCGCCGAGGATGGCCGCCTGGGCGAGTTGTTCATCGACACGGCGAAGGACGGCGCAGCCTTCCGCAGCCTGATGAACTGCTTCGCCATCGCGACCTCGATCGGGCTGCAGTACGGCGTGCCGCTGGAGCGCTTCGTGGACGCCTTCGTGTTCACGAAGTTCGAGCCGATGGGCATGGTCCAGGGCCACGACCGGATCAAGTTCTCGAACTCGATCATCGACTACATCTTCCGCGAGCTGGCCGTCTCCTACCTCGGCCGCGAGGAACTCGCGCACGTCGGCCCGGTCGACCTCGCCACCGACCCCGTCGAGGACTCCGCGCCCGGCACGCAGCCGGCCATCGCCTACGTCCCCGACCCGGTCGCGCCGGTCGCCGTCGCGACCGTGACGTCGACGCACGCCGTCGCAGCCGCCCCGGTCGCCTGGATCTCCCCGCCGACGGTGGTGCTTCCGGCCTCGAAGCCCGCGCCCGCGGTGGCCTCGGCCCCCGCGTACGCCTCGGCGGTCGCGGTCGCCGCAACCCCCGCCGCCCCCGAGGTGCGCTCCGCCGCCTCACTCCAGGCAGAAGCACGCGAGAAGGGCTACCAGGGCGACCCCTGCGGCGACTGCGGCCAGCTGATGCTGGTCCGCAACGGGACGTGCCTCAAGTGCATGAACTGCGGCGCGACGAGCGGGTGCAGTTAGGGGATCGCCTGTTTCGGAATCTGGCGAGAGAAACGGGAGACTCTGCCGAGCCTCCCGTTTTCACGTCTGACAGCCAATTTGACAGCCACGTGCTCTCTCCAGGGTGCCCTAAGCCCTCAGCGCCGTGTCCATCGAGTCGGCGGCCTGTCGGGTCAGCACAGGCATGACGTGGCTGTACGTGTTGAGTGTCATCTGGATGCTGCTGTGCCCCAGCGTTTCCATCACGACGCGAGCAGGGACGCCCTGGGCGAGCAGCAAGGACGCGCAAGAGTGACGAAGGTCGTGAAACCGCGAGTCACCCAGCCCTGCGCGCTTGAGGTGCTTCTTGAACGCTTCCCTGAGCCCTCGTGCGCTTAGTGGCTCGCCGGTTGGGCTGGCAAAGACGAGATCCCACTCCGTCCCCCAGACGTCACCGGCCCGCAGGCGCTCTTCGAGTTGTGCTGCTCGGTGTCTGCGAAGGGCCTCGATGGCAATCCCCGGTAGGACGACAACGCGGCGACTCGTTGCTGACTTCGGTTCGACCAGTCTTGGCGCGCCGCCGATCAGCTGCAACGCAGTCGTGACTGCGAGTGTTCCTGCTCCGAGATCAACGCTGGACCATCGGAGACCCAGTGCCTCGCCTTGCCGGAGTCCAGTGGCGAGCGCCACGGTATAGAGCGCTTCCAGTCGGTCTCCACTGACGGTATCGAGGAAGCACCGAGCCTCCTCGCCGGTCAGAGGATGCACTTCGTTCCTGACCATACGCGGGCCGTCGACGAGATCCGCGACGTTGCGAGCAACTAGTCCCCACCGCATCGCGATCTCCAGGGCACGATGTAGGACGCGGAGGATGTTCCGCACTGTGGCCGGTGCGAGCCCTGACTCTGAACGTTCGTTGAGGAACTTCTGGACGTGTTGTGGAGTTACGTCCCGGATCTGATGCCGACCGAGTATTGGAATCAGGTGATGGCGGACAATGCCCTCATAAGTGACGTACGTCAGCGGACGAAGCTGCGGGCGCGCAGAGTCTCTGAGCCAGCGCTCCAGGAAATCCGAGAGTGTCTCTCGCTCGGTAAGGATCGGGAGTCCCTGCTGTCGGGTGCGCAAGGCTTCCGTGAGCTGCTCCTGAACCGCACGGCGGGTCTTCCCGTAGTACGTCTTTCGGTGGCGCTTGCCATCCAAGTACCCAAGGTCGAGGGTCGCAGCCCACCGCCCGTCTGAGCGTTTGAAAATGCTGCCTTCGCCGTTACCGCGCCTACTCATTAGAGCCTCCCAGGCGTCTCGCCATTCGTAGCCCGTGTGACGTTGCGTCGGGCTCTGGCATCTCTAGCCGCGTCTCGCTGAGGAACCTTCCTCGACCGGCAGTCAGGGCAGTAGTTTCGTCGCCCGGCCTGCGCCTTCCGCTCGCGCATGTAGAGCGCCCCGCAGCCGCCGCACGTCTCAAGCCCGTGTCTACCGCTGATGGCGATCATGAGTTGCATGACCAGCGAACCGAAGGTACTGACCTCGACTGCGAAGGTCAGAGGCTTGCCCGCACGCCACACGAGAGATGGAGAGAGGTAGGCCCACGACGCCCACTCCTGAACCTTCCAGGCAACCCGAAATCGCGCGACTTCTGGTGCCATCTGAAGCGGGGTATGGTCTGCTAGCGGCGACTTCGGGAGGGGAACGGCGAGTGCCTCTAGCTGTTTTCGCGCGGCGTTGTTCGCAGCGACAGCATCAGCAGACAACTTAGGGAACCCCAGGACATCGAGATCCTCTTGACGTCCGTCCTGCCCGTCTTCGCTAGCCTTCACCACATTCAGAACTGCACGCATCTGCGCAGCGAGGTCAAGCCATACCGCTACTGACTCGATATGAAAGCCATTCCGAAGGGTTCGTGGCTGACAAAACGACCCTTCCGGAACGGCATCCATCATTGGCGCGCCCCCGGCCATCGTCGCCCACGTCGCCCCGCCGAGTACTAGGTCGGCAGTCGTGCGAGGCCATCGAGGTGCGGGGTTGTGCGTGGCAGGACGATCATGCTGACAGAGCCCAAGGACGCCGAACCGTCTGGCGAAATCCCGAACACCGTCAGCGTCCCTGATGCGCACAAAGTTATCCAGCATGCGTGCGCTGCTGCCTCGGACTATCCCCTCGTGAGGTGACTCAACCCACATCCGCCAGATCAACGACGTTGCGCGATTAGGCGTGTCGACGATCTCGACGAGCCTGGGGACGAGGGTCTCTCCCATCGTGAAGGTCGAGGTCCCTAACGCCCCGGACTCGACGTCCACGAACCCAGACGTCTCCCAGTCCATCGTCGGATCCCGTCGTTGCGTCATATTGAAATCATATATAGCCGTAGGAGGGCTGTCTACGCTGGTCTCAGCGGACGGGTTCAAGTGCTGGAGGTCTCACATGGAAGGCGCACTGCTGTTGAAGGTCGAGGCCGCGGCCGCGCGACTTGGTGTCGGGCGGTCAACGCTCTACGAGACCATCCGTCGAGGCGAAATAGAGAGCGTTCTCATCGGGCGAAGCCGCCGTATCCCGGCTGCTGCCGTCGAGGCTTATGTCGCGCGTTTGCGGGGTGAAGGAGTGGGGCAATGACCTCGGCACTGCTCGATTCCGCTCTCGAACTCGCGGCAGCGGGCTGGGCTGTCTTTCCATGCTGGAAATCCGGCCGTAGCGCTAAGGCCCCACGCACTCCCCATGGCCATCTCGACGCGTCGGGTGACCCCGAGGTGATCCGGCGCTGGTGGTCTCTCCACCCGGACTCGCTGATCGGAGCGAGGGTGCCGGAGTCCCTCCTCGTGATCGACATCGACCCGCGAAACGGGGGAAGCCTCGACGCGCTGGAGACCCTCGCAGGCCCACTCCCCGCCACGCTGACGGTCTGGTCTGGTCGTGATGACGGTGGACGCCACCTCTACTTCCTGCGACCGCCAGGGACGTTCACAGCGCCGCGTCTCCCCAAGGGGATCGACCTCAAGGTGCACGGGTACCTGATCATGCCGCCGAGTGCGCACCCGGTGACCGGCCAGCCGTATCGATGGGAGATCACTGAGCCCGCGCCGCTGCCTGACCGGCTACGCGAACTATTGAGACCGCTCCCACCCACTCTGAGTGTGCTTAGAGCACACGGTGGAAGCGGCAGGGGACTCGTCCGGTTCGTCGCAACCCTCACGCCCGGGCAGCGAAACGCGGGCCTGTACTGGGCGGCCCGGCGTGCAGCCGAGACAGGTCTGATGAGTCGGATCAAGAGTGACCTCGTCGCGGCCGGGTGCGCTGTCGGGCTCCCCGAGTTCGAAGCGCGCCGCACGGTTGCTTCGGCGGCACGAGCGATTGGAGTCGCATCGTGACGGCTCCTGCAGCAGTTCCAGCTGTCCCTGCAGTCGAAGCGTTAGTGGGAGATGACCTGCTCGATGACCTGGTCAGCGTACTCACTAAGTACGTTGCCCTTCCATCGCCGGAGTCTGCCGACGCCATTGCGTTGTGGATCACGGCAACCCATGCCCAGACAGTGCTAGAACACGCGTCACGTCTCGTCGTGAAGTCGCCACTGAAACGGTGCGGGAAGACGCGGCTCTTGGAAGTGGTGTCGGAGACGGTTCACCGTCCTCTGCGGACGACGAACATCTCGACGGCAGCATTAGTGCGTTCCATCGACGAAGCGGACCCCTGCACCCTGGTTCTCGACGAGGCAGACACCATTTTCGCGAAGCGTCGTGGTGAGGCGTCAGAGAAGGCCGAAGACATCCGGGGGATTCTGAACTCCGGCCACTCGCGAGGCTGGCCCTACACCCGCTGGGACGCAGCCAAACGCCAAGTTGAGTCCTGCCCCACCTTCTCGATGGCGGCCATCGCGTGTATCGGTGACCTACCCGACACCATCGAAGACCGCGGGGTGGTCGTGGGAATGCGTCGCCGCGCCACCGCCGAGAGAGTCCGGCCGTTCCGACGCAAGTACGCACTTCCCGAACTCCACGATATCCGCGACCGCCTCGCCGCTTGGGTTACCGACAACCTCACGAAGATCGCGGACACCGAGCCTGCCATGCCGGTTGAGGACCGGGCCGCGGACGTATGGGAATCCCTCGTGGCAGTGGCGGACGTGGCCGGAGGTACCTGGCCAGTACGGGCTCGGGCCGCATGTCGTGCCCTGACCAAACAAGGTTCCGACCCCGATACCGGCACCGTGAGCGAGCGGCTGCTTGATGACCTGTTCGTGATCTTCAAGGACCGCGACTTCCTAACGACCCAGGAGATTCTCATCGCACTCATCGCCATCGACGACGCGCCGTGGTCGGAATGGGGTGGGCGACAGTTGTCAGCACACGGACTTGCCCGGCTCCTCCGGCCGTACAGCGTCCGTCCGCGTACCAAGCGAATCGGCGCAAGCACGTTGAAGGGGTACGACCGCCACTTCTTCGAGGACGCTTGGACTCGATACAGGCGATCAACCGAAACAGACGAAACCGACACAACATCCGCCTCCGATCCTCCAGAAGACCCAACGTTTCCGCCCCAGCGAGGTGTTTCGGATAACCCGGGACGATCCGAAACGCGATCCGAAACACCCGGATCGACAGTCCCCGTGCGGCCAATCGCGCCCCCTGTTTCGGATGTTTCCGATGTTCCGATTGTGCGTGTGTCGGACGAATCGAGATCCGCTTCCCAGCTGCGCCCGGTACCCGAGGAGGAAGTTGAATGGCGCTTCCGCTGACCTACCGTCTTGCCGAGGCCCAGCAGGCCGGGCTGACGTGGCGTATGGATGGCGACGAGGTAGTGCTGCGCGGACCGCGATCCGCCGAGACCATCGTCATCGAACTGATGACCCGCCGTGAGGAACTCAAGGCATTCCTCAGACCGCGCCCCTGCGCAGACTGCGGACAACCGTGTGGTTCGGCGACTCGCTGCTCTCCGTGCGCGGCACAACGGGTAGAGGAATGGCGAGCACGACAGGTCACACGAGCAAAGCCCCGCGAGCACTGTGACTGGCAAGAGCCCCTGCCTCACGAAGCCACCTCCTGGCGACCGCCCGCCGAATCCCCCAGAGATACTCCCAGTGCTCCTGAATCGGACGCCGATCCGGTTGCTTAGTGATTTCGAAAATCCTCGGAGGCTGTCATGGGCGGTTGGGGATCAGGATCGTGGCGGCACAGCGGGCGCTCGACGGTTGAATCGCTCCCGCGGATCGGGATTTCCGGTCTGTTCGATCCCGTCTCGAAGGTGCCTGAGTTGCGTCCGTTCGTTGAGTGGAGGTGGACCTGGACCTCGACTCGCGGAGGCGCGCTGCCAACGGCTGCGGCGAGATTCGAGGGAGATGCCCTTCGCGTTACCTGGGAGCCCGGGCCGGAGGCGGGGTGTCTTGTTGCGGTGGCCTGGACGGCCTGCAATCTGGGCGGGAGGCGCGCTTGGTTCGAATGCCCAGCCTGTACCGCACGGGTTGGGCACTTGTACCTCGGCGCATGGTGGCTCGTGTGCCGCGCCTGTGCTGACCTGACGTACTCATCGCGGCGCGAAGGGGAGGCGGATCGTCAGATGCGACGTGCGAGAGCGCTTAGAGGGCGCGTAGGCGGCTCAGGGAACCTCATCGAGCGTTTCCCGGCCAAGCCTCCAAGGATGCACTGGCGAACCTATGAGCGGCTCCAGACGGCCGAGGCGCGGGCCACGAACGTGTTCCTCGCGAGGGATATCGCACTCCTTAACCGACTAGGGCAGCGTTTGGGTCGCATTGCCTAGGCCGCTCGACGACACCCGCCTCGCGGTGAAGGCGCTCGCGTACTACCTGGTCGAGGGTGGGCGGGTGTCGTTTCTCGACAGCGGGGCGTCGCACCCGGCGCGCCGGCAGTCGTTCACGCTCTCGTTCACCGTCCAGGACCCCGCGATTTACGACCGGGTCTGGCGACGCCTGATGGGAGCGAAGTGCAAAACGCCTAGCGCCAGCAATCGGGTAGCGGATCGCCTACACGGATAGGGTTCCAGCACGCCCTCACTGCGGCGGATTGTTGTTGAAGTTCGGGAGCGAGGTTCGGGCCACCCGGTGTCCAAGTATCACGGCATCTCTCCTGCGCCACGCCCGCTACCGAGTAGGTTACGCAGTACGGCAGTACGTCGAATCTTCCAGGGATGGGCTTCGTGTCCTTGTTCACCACAAGAATTGGCTGAGGGGTAGGGACTGCGGTAGTAGCGGCCTTCAGGGCCTCCACATCCTTGCGAAGCTTCTCTACCTCGGCGCTGGAAGCCCCTCCAGTGCACGATGCGAGTAGCACACACAGGAGGGCGAGGCTCAGGAGGCGCTTCATGCGCGGGACTCTAGCATCGCTTAGAGAATCTTCGGGAGCCAGAGCAGCGCCGCCACACGGTGTCCGCCTCGAGGCCAGCCGCCGGACATCCAGAGGGTCATGCCACACCAGCCGCCGACGAGCCCGACGACGAAGATCGAGATCAGGTAGGCGATCATTCGCAGGCCACGCCGTCATTGTCGCGATCGAGGGCGGCGCGGTAGCCGGGCTGGCCTCGATAGAGAGGCGCGGCGCCAGCGGCGCGGGCGGCGGTGCAGTTCGCGTAGAACACACTGCTCGGGGCGACGGTAGGTGCAGGCGTCGAAGGGCGCGCGGTAGCGGTGGGAGTCGCCGTCGAGATCGCTGCTGTCGCTGTGGCCGGTGGCGTCGTGGTCGCACTCGCGGTAGCCGTCCGAGTGGGAGTCGCAGTCGCACTCGCGGAAGTCGCCGTCGAGCTCGAGGAGGCCGACGGCGTCCTTGTGCTGGTGCGCGAATCACAGCCGACGCTGCGCATGACGTTACCTGCCCCGACCCGCTCGTACTCGGGGAGGGAGTCGCGGAGAGTCCAGAGGGCGGCGCATGAGGCTCCGGATTCCAGGGCAGTGGTGAACGACGCGAGCGCAGGCGATGGCCCGCTCGAAGTCGTCGGCGTGTCCGCTGTCCCGGAGCACGCGCCGGCAAACATCGCCACGACGGCCGCCGCGAGGGCGCGCCTCACGCCTGGCGTCCGCACTTCGAGCAGAACTTGTCGGCAACCCGGAGGCGAGCGGAGCAACCCTGGCACGTGCGCGCGGGCTTCGCGGATCGCGACGCGCCACTGAGTGACTTCGTCCACCCCAGGCCGGTGCCGGGGATCCCAGCGGAAGCCGTAGTGCGCCCGGTGGTGGACTTCGAGATCCCCATACCGCGTACGCCGAGGCGTAGGCTGGCGCCCTTCTTGCCGAAGGACAGCCGCAGGCCGGGCGCGATCTTGATGGAGCGACGGAAGCGGAAGGGCATGTCAGCGCTTCACGGTGTTCAGCTTCTCGGCCGAAGTATCGGTTAGCTTCTGCAGGAACGCGGGGTCAGGCTTGGTGTTGATCCCGATCCACGCCAGCGTGCTGAGGAGTTGGCCACGTCTCACTGTGATCATTGAGAACTCGACCGTCAGCGAGCCTAACAGGGTGGGGGGCGTCGCGCCCGTGAGTCGCAAACCGACCGTGTCGTCCCCAGCCTTCTTCAGGTCGATGCGTTCAACGCGGAACTCGGTCGCGGTGCCATTCTCGTCGACGGACTGGAAAGTCTTGCAGTTCGAAGCCAAGCCCGAGAGGAGCGAAATCAGCTTCTTCGCATCGGCCTCGCCCGATGCGCTGACCTTTTGGAATAGGAACGGGCCGAACGTGTCGACCGTGAAGTTGACTTCCGGGCCAGCACCCCCGCCAAAGTCATCAGCCCCGCCCTTGTCGCTGTTCTTGATCAGCCGATCCAGGTAGGCGCACCCGGTGTCGCTCTGGGGTGTCGCCGCTGCAGCCGGTGAGGGGCTCGTCTTTGGTGTGGCAGTCGACTTGGGTGCGACCTTCCACGTCCCGCCGAGGTCGGTGGTGGTGAGCAGGGCAGTCGCGAGCTGTGAGTCGGTAAACGCTGGCGCCTTGGTGGCTGCTGCACTCCCCTTGGACCCGTCAGCAGCCGTTGTAGTGGCGCTCGGCGGGTCGCCGTTACATCCGGCCACGATGAGTGCCAGGCCAGCGAGGCCAATAACCGCAGTACGAATCACGCGATCTTCCTTCGTACGGCCGCGCCGCCTATGAAGGCGATCGCGAACTGGCGCGCGCGCTCTGCCCGCGCAGGGTCGAACAGCGGATCCCCGTCGACGTAGTGCAGGGGCGGCGTGCCTGGGCGAGTGGCGAAGTGCAGTGCGACTGCCACAGCGAGCATCCCGTCCCTGGTCCGTGAGTCCACCCCGGTCGGGAGAATAGCAACTCCGAACCGACCGCGCCCCGTGCGTAAGAGAAACGTCAGGTACCGCGGTGGGATAGATGCGCGCCGGCCGAGCACGTACATCACTTCGGCCAGCCCGAGGGCATCGCCGGTGAATCTATCCCTGATGAGGCGGGGTCGTGGCACCGCAGACTATGCGCCTACTTCTCGCAAGCGATCCCGTCCGCGTCACCATCGCGGGCGCGGTTAGCCTCGTACAGCGCATTGTCGAAGTGGGGCGTGATCCCGAAGGGGCGGAGCGAGCCCGAGACCGTATTCCCGGTCACGCCGACTCTGGCTACGCCTCCCGGATACACCGCGTTCAAGTCGGCGCAGTTACGGAACACCTGAATCGGAGTGGTCGCTGTCGCGGCGGGAGACGGCGCACCCGGCAAACTGGCGGACGGTCGCCCGCAGATGTTCGAGCTTGCCGCCGCTGCGGCTGCGGCTACGTATGCGTCCTCCCGGGGATGCCGTCCGTATCCGTCACGACTGTCGTACCGAGCGATCGCGAAGCCGGCCTGGATCAGTTCCATCCCGGCGTCACGCCCCTCGACATCGAGATACCGCAGGAGACGGTCGTACTTGTCCCTGTTGTCCCTCGCGCCGGGCACAAGGGTCACGACCTTGCCCTGAACGATGCGGGCGAGTGCTGCGGTGGCAGTAGCAAAGCCGCACTCGTCGCGCTCGGGCGTGTCGATTCCGATGACCCGGATGCGCTCCGTCCGACCGTTCGAGGAGACCACATCGACTGTGTCGCCATCCACGACGTTCGCCACCTGCCACGTCTCCTGCACGGACGCAGGCCCTGGCGACATCGTTGCCTGCCCAGCGCTGCTGGTGGCGACCGTTGCGCTAGCCGCCGCTGTTCCCTCGGGCGCTCTCGTACTCGGGGCAGGTGGCGGCGATCCGACCGCGGCTCCACCGTCCGGACTGCAGCCCACCAGGAGCATGCCGAGCGACGCGACAAGTGCCAGTGAGGCTTTCACGCGTACCCCTCCACTCGCAGCGATTGAGTTGCGCTGATGACCTTGCTTACCGAAGTCCTCTCGATCGGCGTAATGAACACTTGACCGTGGACCGAAGCGCCCAACCCTTCGGGAGGCGACACGTGGGCCGTTCGGTGTCCGGGGCGAGGGTGGGGGTGGCCACCGTTCCCCGACGAAGAGTAGTTCTCGCGGGGTGTTGTTCGGCGTGGTTCGGCTTTACGGCTGCACACGCAGCCTCCCTCCGCCCTGAACCTGACAATTCCCGTTCCGAAAACGCTCGAAGCGCTATCGAGAACGACGAAGCACTCGCTTCGTAATCAACGGGTTCAGTTACCCACCAGAATTAGCGTGCTCGACGGCGCCGCATTATTCAAGAAAGTGATCACGAACGTCACTGTCGTGCTGGTTGTCTGTAGGGCGAACCCAGTGCCAAAGCACACAACACCGACGTCACAGGTGCGCGTGGTCGACTCTGAGCCGGCGAAGGCCGTGATAGTTGCTGGGCCCGGCCCGAGATTCATCGCGCTGACTCCAACGTTCGTGCGGTGCCAGTCGGCAACGGCATAGAACTGGCCCCCGGGAGACCGACCCACGGTCGCGAGGGTCCACGGGGTCGACTCGCAACCAACGTCATTGCACCACCGTTGTCCTAGCGCCATCTGAGTCGACGTCATCGGGAGTTCAATTGTGGTTCGCTCTGACCGCTGACTGTTCCGAAGACTGGCGCCGTACCGGTATGGAGAGGAGTCCCAAGACTCCCAGACGCCGCCCACTCGGCGAAGGTACCGGTTCTCATTCCTTGACGCGTCGGTCCCTGTCCAGGTCAAATCGATGAGAAGCGTGTCCCTCCCATACGCGGAGATGCTACCGGTGAGCCCTGTTATCGAAGGAACAGTGCTTGATGTTGGCGGCGTGGACGGGACGATCGACGGAGGCGTCTGGCGGGCAGTCTCAATCCCTCGTCGTACTTCGAGCGTTGCGAGCGCATATCCAAGGCCCTCCGTATTTGCGGTAGCCGATTTCGCCTGCACCAGCCCTACGACACGACCACAGCCGTCGGTAAGTGGGCCACCGGAATTGCCGGAGTTCACAGCGGCATCCGTTTGAACTGACGTAAAGCCATTACGGACAAAGATCCGCGACAAGATCCCCTTAGACAGAGATGCGGTGCCGCTAACGCGTGGGGGATACCCGATGGCCCACACGGTGATTTGGGGTTGCTCCGGTTTGACGGACAGATTGCTTAGGCCGCCGAGGCGCTCCTTGCTCGTGGGACCATTCTTGCCTCGTACTCCACCGGCGAACAGTAGCCGAGCGTGGAGTGCAGGCGTCGGCGATTGTAGAACACCTCGATGAACTCG
>CAMBFG010000016.1 GCA_945865925.1 Dehalococcoides mccartyi | reverse complement strand
GAGTTCATCGAGGTGTTCTACAATCGCCGACGCCTGCACTCCACGCTCGGCTACTGTTCGCCGGTGGAGTACGAGGCAAGAATGGTCCCACGAGCAAGGAGCGCCTCGGCGGCCTAAGCAATCTGTCCGTCAAACCGGAGCAACCCCAGATTCGCATGAGTGACTCTTCGGTCCCTGGGGTTGCGCTCTCCGCCGGTAGCTCCTCGAAGGCAACGACAGTCCCCTCACACATGCCCGCCGCTGCAAAGGCGGGCAGGACTGGCCTCGTCACCAAAAGGGGGAAGGAACGGCTCGCACTTCGAGAGGCTGCGGCACAGGCTCTTAGGTTGGAGTGCCTTAACTGTGATGCTGTCGTTCAGACCCCGCGAAAGCCGTGGTCGATCTACTGTTCCGACTACTGTGCGTCGTTCGCCGCCCTCGTCCGCTACCGACGCGGTGTTGAGGCTGATGGTCGATTCAGTCAGCAAGACGTACGTGACGCCTTGGTGCTTCAGGAGGCGCTGCTGTTTACCGGGCACGCCCACTCTGCCGGAGACGAGATCCGACCTCCCCTGAGTCGGGCTGAGCGCCAGGCCGTCTACTTGATGAAGGGAAGGCGCTGCCTGCGATGCAGTGACCCGGCAACGCAAATCGACCATATCGATGCGACGTTAGGGAACGAAATCAACAACCTCCAGCCATTGTGTGCCAAGTGCCACCGCGAGAAGACCCTCGCCTCAAAGGCCCCACCGCTTGCCACGATCCCGCAGTTCAAAGGCCGCGAAGCCACTGAGTCTGAGTACTGGATCAGGGTTACAGCAGAATCACCGCTGCGCCCGTGTGACGATAGTTCGAAATGGGCAACTCGCTGGCGGTCGATCGCAGCGGCACGGCGCCAGTCTTCGATACGCGGGGTTCCGGCGAGTCCTACGCCCTGACATGTTCGCAACGGAACTCAGCGCAGTGGCGCTGGACCTGTCGCGCGGAACTTCTCGCCCCTGCGAATCGCCCGTCTCAAGCCGCGCGTTGGCCGCGAAGTCAGCCTCAACGACGGCTGAGTGCATGGAGCCCCCTAGGGTCGCGGCCCTAAGTCGGGCGGCGGCGTTCGCCCCAGCGCCGCGTAGTAGGCCCCCCAGAACGGCGCGTGCCGCTGACGCCCGTCCCGCTGTGCCATCTCGCCCTCGGTAATCGCCCTTCGATGGGTGATCCTCGATCAATCGGATCGGGGATCACATGTGACGAGGACCCGGTCCCCCGCAAACACTGCAACATTCGTGGCGCGGGTCGCCTCGTCAGCCGCGGCCAAGAGGTCAGCAAGCGCCGCCTTGATCTCGTCGATGTGTCGCACCGAACCATGGCTGCTGTAGGCCGATCGACTCGCCGACTCCAGGGCCGCCTCGCTGCGCACGGCCAAGCGGTCACCTTCGTGAATCAAGTCCTCTGCTAACAGCGCAAGGTCTTCAAGATGCCCCTCCGCCTCAGCGAGTAGCCAACCGAGAGAGCCTTCGGCCGGGGCCGCCGGCGGGAGAAGCGCATTGAATAAGTCAGCGAGGGAGGCAGCGTAATCAGCTGCGTCGTCCAGCAGCGGGCCTAGGACCTCGATGGCGTCGTACACCAAGTCGAATGCACGGGCGTAGGTCGGAATCGTGCACGCGACGGAATCGAGCGTCGCGCGCGCGTGCATGATGCGGCGCTGGGCAGAAACCAGCTCGGACATGGCGACGAGCGCCGGGATTTGAGGGGATGGCATACAGAACTCCTTCTGGGGCAACAAGATGGCCGCCTCAGGGGCGGCCTCGGGTGGAACGTCGCGATGTCTGGTCGCGGGGTTAGGAGCCCGCGGTGATGTGCCCCGTGGAATTCCTCCTTGGTCCCCCCGGCACCCAGGGGATCCCCATTCCCGCACTGAGCCTGTCCTCGACGTCCCATCGCTCTAGGACCAAAGGCTGCGCCGTCTTCCGGAGACTGACAGAGCAGGTTGTGTTGCGGGGACTCGACCGGAAGGCCTCGAACGATCTCGGATTCGAGCGCGAGTATCCGCTGGCCCGGCCGACTGACGTGGACTTCGCGGCAGAGGGCGACGGACGGTCCGCCGTTTGGCGGAGGTGGTGAAGTCCGACTTGAATCTGCCGAGGCTGGAATTCAGCCGACTGCGAACGGTCCGTCGAACGGCCGACGGGCGCCAGGATTTGAAGGGACGGCATAACGACTCCTTTTCAGGGAACAAGATGGCCGCCTGTAGGCGGCCTCGGGGGAATGTCGCAACGACCGGCGCCCGCTAGGCGGCATCCGCCGTGTCACGGCCATCGCTGACACGCATCAGCATCGATGCAGCCTGATCTGCGCTGAACGAAAACACGCGACCGCGCATTTTGGAGCCTCGGCCGCGGGAGCAGCACATGATCTTGACGCTCGTGACAGTGACTTTGACGACGACCCAACGGACATTTGGTTCGTCGCGGTGGAGTCCCAGCCGCTGGTGGACGAGATCACCAGCGAGTAGTGGTTGGCTCTCAGGGGAACGGGGTTTGACGAAGCGAGAACTCATGATGACCTCCACAGGTACGAAAAGGCCGCCCAGTTGGGCGGCCTACGGAATAGATGGCAAGACGCTGGCTAGTAGTTCTCTTCTGAGTACCGTCCCTTCACTAGCGGAGCCGATGTAAACGTCCCCGTCTGTATATGTCCCGCGGCGTGTCCACAGAGAAACGGGCGGGTGAGACTCGCGCCCCGCCCGCCCGTTCGTGTAAACCCCTCTGTATTACGTGACTCGCCCCATCGTGCATCCGCACGCGGGCCGTTTACGCGGCCCTACATAGAACGTGACGGGCCCCGCGTGGTGCGGACAACGAAACGGGCGGCCCGGTTAGGGGCCGCCCGTAGGTGTAGGGGCCGCGTTGGGGCCGCGTTTATTCGGCCCTCTGTATGACGTGACGCGCCCCCGCGCCGTTACAGGCGAGGGTAAACGGAACGGGCGGAGGAGCATTGCTGCCCGCCGCCCGTTTATTCGGCCCTCCGTATTACTGAACGCGCCCATGGCGCAGACGGACGCGGGCCCTCACAGGAGGGCCGCGTTTATTGGGCCCTCTGTATTGCGTGACACGCCCCATGGTGATGTCTTACGCGTCGGTCGGGGCCCCTAGCCGCGGGCCGCCCGTAGGCTAGGGGCGGGGCCGTCGTTTACGCGGCCCTGTGTATTACGTGACGCGCCCCACGCCGGATACTTACCTGTGGTAAGTGCGACGGGTGCGCGGGTAAATGGAACGGGCGGCGGAGCATTGCGCCCGCCGCCCGTTTACGCGGCCCTCTGTCTTTACCGGTGAGAACACCGGGACAAACGCGTCACCCGCGCCACCCGTTTGCACCCGCGCCTCTGCCCGGGTGCCCGAGGCCCGTTTACGCGGGCCTCTGTCTTTACGGGCGGCAGACGCGTTACAGACGCGCCGCCGGTGCCGTTGCCGACACCGTCTACGCGGCCCTCTGTATGACGTGACGCGCCTCGGGTATCTACGGACGCGGGCTGGTATCGGGCCGCCCCGTTTATGCGGCCCTACATAGATCGAGAGGCGCCCCTGTATATGTCCCGGCGACTGCGCACAATGAAACGGGCGGACGTGACTCAGGCACAATGCCGGGGTGGTCCCGACCGCGTACCCGCCCTAGATAACATCGACCTCTGCGAGGGTGAGTGCCTGGCGTACGCTCTCGGCGATGATTGAGAAGTAGGCCGCTCATGCAGATGGGGTTTGGGAAGCACCGCTCGCGCGAGGTCCGCTGGGTTGTCGAGAACGACCCGCCCTACCTCGACTGGGTCTTTAAACACGCCGCCGGCCCTCAGGCCGCTCGCGCCGAGGCGCAGCAGATTCTCACCGAGATCCCCGACTGCCCACAGTGTGGAAGAAGGCTCACCCCCGTCCTTTGGGGACTGTTAGCAGAGCTACCGCCGCGGCCCGTGGTGTTTGGCGGCTGTGTCGTACCCACGAACCCGGCCGCGTGGAAATGCGGCCACTGTGAGCGCGGCTTCCGACGTGATCTCTCCCGGGGGAGCCTGGGCGCAGCTGCTCCGCTCCCGCCTCTCCCGAAATTCTCGCGTGTCCGCGCAATCCGAAGGTTGATCTCGACCGTAAGGCGGCTGTTCGCCGCGTAGCGACACAACAACGCCGCCCTGGTGGGGCGGCGTGTCGAGACGGTTATGGCGACCCCGATCGGATTCGAACCGACGGTCTCCACCGTGACAGGGTGGCGTGTTAGGCCTCTACACCACGGGGCCGCGAAAGCAGAACCTACCGTAGCGACGCCGGTTCCCGTGGTCAATGTCGAGGCGGCGCCGAGCAGCGCCGGACGGCGGGCTGAGCGTGCGTCCTCGGCAGGGGGGCCGTAGAATCGAGGGTGAAAGAGGCACCGTATGCCCAGCACTCCGCCCCGCCGCCGACTCACCCGCGTTGCCCCGCCTCGGCCGACCTACGATGGCGCCCCGGTGCCCGCGGTGGCGGCATCCGAGCACACCTCACGGCAGGCGCTCCGGCCGACGGCATACGTCGCCCGTGAGGCGGTCAACGTGAAGATGGAACTCCGGCGCGTCGCTGGTGTGACCGCGACCTGCTTCGGGCTGCTCGCGATCCTGGCCGTGATCGACCGGCTGCAATAGAGCATCGACCGGGTGCAGCAGGCACCTCCCGCGCAGGCCTCGAAGGTCAGCGCAGGCGGTTCGAGACCGTACTCACGGCGATTAGCAGCAGGAAGATCCCGGCGAAGTCGCGGATCAGAGTCGTCGAGTCGCCGCCACCACCCACGAACCGCACGATGCCCATCAGCAGCAGCGCCGCGCTCGCGATCGCGATGACGCGCGGACCGCGCTTCCTCGACACCTTCATGATTGAGGCGGCCATGAGGGCACCCGCGCCGGAGCCGGCCGCGACGCCGATCAGGATCAGCAGCAGCCCGCCCGCCCTCGGCGGGAACACGATCGCGCCCAGGATGCCCATCATGATCGCGAGCGGGAATGCGGTGGCCACGATCCGCAAGCCGTCCAGCATGCCGACCTCGTGGATCGGCAACGTCGGAGCGCGTCCGCAGTCCGGGCAGCGTGTGCCGGCTGGCGTGTAGACGAGGCAGCGCGGGCAGATCGGCGTCCCGCACCGCCCGCATGACAGCGCCGTCTCCACATCGGGGTGGCGCGCGCACATCGTCGGCGCTTCGGTCGAGGGCGTGGGTGACGAGGTCATCGAGCCGCCTCCGGAATCCGTGCGCCCGCCGCGGTCGCGGCCTCCAGGAACGCCTCGACGGCGTGTTCGGGGAACTCGAAGGTACCGGGGGGCACCTCATTGTCCCGTCCGTTGCCGTGATAGTCGGAGCCGCCCGACGCCGCAAGTCCGAGGCGTCCCGCGAGCGCGGTGAGTGCGGCGACGGTCTCGGGCGGGTAGAAGCGGTAGTAGCACTCGATGCCCCACAGTCCGGCCGCGGCCATCGCTGCCGCGCGCGCCTCATACCCGTCGGTGAACGGCGGGTGGGCGAAGACGGCGAGGCCTCCGGCGTCATGGATGAGCGCGATCGCCGCATCCGGCTCCAGCCGCTCGCGCTCGACATACGCCGGGGAGTTACGCCCGAGGTACCGCCCGAACGCCTCGTCGATGTTGGCGACGTGGCCTGCCTCGATCAGCGCGGCCGCGATGTGTGGGCGGCCGATCGAGGCTTCCCCCGCGATCTCGCGCACGCGGCTCCACTCGATCGGGACACCAAGGCGGCCTAGCGCCTCGACGATGCGTTCGCCTCGGGCGACCCGCGTGCGCCGCATCTGTTCGAGGGAGGTGAGCAGCCGCTGGTGCTGCGGATCGACGAAGAGGCCGAGCATGTGGACCTCAGTGCCCGGTACGTCGCAGGAGAGTTCGACGCCCGGGATGAGCCGCATCCCCGGGTGCCGCACGACGGCCGCGCGCGCCTCGGTCATCCCTTCGAGGGTGTCGTGGTCGGTCAGCGCCATCACGCGCACGCCTCGGCTAGCGGCGAGGTCGACGAGGTCGGTGGGCGTCAGCACCCCGTCCGAGCGCGAGGAGTGCAGGTGGCAGTCGAGCGTGGCAGCCAGCGGACGCTCCTTACGGGGCCTTCGACTACGGGCCTTTGAGTCGCTAGTGGGCGACGGCGCTCGCTCGGGTCTCGCGCACCACGGTGACGCGGATCTCACCGGGGTACTGCATCGACTCTTCGATCTTCTTGGAGACGTCACGTGCGAGGCGCATCGCGCCCGCGTCGTCGACGCGCTCCGGCTTCACGATGATCCGCACCTCGCGGCCGGCCTGGATCGCGAACGCCTGCTCGACGCCGTCGAACGAGTTGGCGATCGACTCGAGGGCTTCGAGGCGGCGGATGTAGTCCTCGGCGGACTCACGACGCGCACCCGGTCGGCTGCCGGACATCGCGTCCGCACAGATGACCACGAGGGCCTCGACCGTCTCTGGCCGGACTTCTTCGTGGTGGGCCTCGATGCAGTGGACGACCTCGCGAGGGACGCCGAAGCGCTTCGCGATCTCCGCGCCGAGGCTGGCGTGGGTGCCCTCCATCTCGCGGTCGACGGCCTTACCGAGGTCGTGGAGGAGCCCGCCCATGCGGCAGACCTCCACGTTCGCGCCGATCTCCGTCGCGAGCGCGGCGGCGAGCCACGACGTCTCGATGCAGTGGCGCAACTGGTTCTGGCCGTAGGAGAAGCGGAAGCGCAGCCGTCCGAGGGTCTTCACGACCTCCGGGTGCAGCGCGGGCACATCCGCATCGATGATCGCCTGGCGGCCAGCCTGCTCGATCATCTCGTCGACCTCGCCGCGGGCGCGCTCGACAGCCTCCTCGATGCGGGTCGGCTGGATGCGGCCGTCCTGCAGCAGGCGGGCGAGGGCGACACGGGCGATTTCGCGGCGGACCGGGTCGAAGCCGGAGACGGTGACGACCTCCGGGGTGTCATCGATGATCAGGTCGCAGCCGGTCGCCGCCTCGAAGGCGCGGATGTTGCGGCCCTCGCGGCCGATGATGCGGCCCTTCAGTTCGTCCGAGGGGATCGGTACCACGCTCACCGTGGTCTCCGCCGTGATGTCCGAGGTGATGCGCTGCATCACGGTCGCCAGTACCTTGCGCGCGCGGACGTCCGCTTCGTTGCGGGCGCTGATCTCCATCGCGCGGACGCGACGGCCAGATTCCTCGCGCAGTTCATCGTCCAGACGCGCCAGCAGCTCCTCGCGGGCCTGCTCGGCGGTGAGGCCGGCCACCCGCTCGAGTTCGCCTCGCGAGGTCGCCCGGGCCTCCTCGGCCTCCCGCTCGGCACGCTCGATGGCGGCGGTGCGGTCGCGCAGCGACTGCTCCGACCGCTCGAGGGCCTCCCCACGACGCTCGACGGCGGTCTCCCGCTGCTCGAGGCGGCGCTCCGCGCGGCTGAGTTCGGCGCGGCGTTCGTTCACCTCGCGGTCGACGGTCTCGCGGCGCTCGAGGGCGCGCTTCTCGGCGTCGAGTTCGGCGGCGCGCGCGCGCTGCTCGGCCTCGTCGCCAGCCAGTCGAGCCCGCTCGCGTGCCTGCGCGACGATGTTGTTGGCGCCGCTGCGCGTGATCAGGAAGGTGAGGCCACCGCCAGCAGCCAGGCCCGCAACGGTAGCGACGATCGCCAGGATCACAGGATCCATCGTGGTCTCCGATTCACGGACGGCCCGCGCCTCGCCCTGCAAGGGGGTCGCAAGTGGCCGCGATGTGTTTGTTGAGGCGGTCGCACTACATAAGGGAGTGCTCTGCCTGACCTGATCGTATCACCGGGCTTGCAGAGGCGCTGCGGACGGGTTGCGGAAGAGGGGCGAGGTTCAGGCCTCCGCAGGGGCCTCAGCGAGGAGTTCCGCGAGGGCGGTCTCCATCGCGCGGCGGGCGACCGAATCGTCGAAGCCACGGCGGCGGAGGAAGTCGTACAGGCGGCGGCGGGCGGCCTCGCGGTCCAGGCCGCGCAGCGAGCGGGTGCGCTTGAGCGCGGCAGCGAGGGCGGCGGCACCCTCGTCACGGCCATCGAGGGCCTCGGTGGCGTCGGCGTCCTGCACGCCGCGCTGCCCGAGTTCACGCCGGAGCAGCCGCGCCCCCCGGCCGTTCGCGCGGGGCTGTGCGACATAACTGGCCGCCCAGCGGCTGTCATCGACGGCGCCGAGGTCGCGGAGGCGAGCCATTGCGGCGTCCACCTCGGACGGCTCGAATGCGGCGGCGTGGGTGAGCAGGGTGCGACGGATCTCCGACTCGCTGCGTGGCTTCCGCGCAACGAGGTTCATCGCGTGGCGGACGGCGAGGCCGACACGGCCTTCTTCGCGGATCGCGTCCCACTCCGCCGAGGTCAGGGTGCGGCCTCGGGTGAGCCGGTGCAGCATCGCCGTGTCACCGAGGATCAGCGTGGGTGCGACCTCGGATGTTTCGCCGTCACCGTCGACGACGGGGGACACGATGTCGCCGCCGACCATCGCCTCCGAGGAATCGGTGGCGATGGTGACGGCGGCGATGCCGTGCGTGCGGTAGTCGACGCTCGTGACGGTGAGGTGCACCTGCCCGTCGACCTCCCGCTGCTCTGCGCTGGTTGTCGTTCGATCCGCCTACGCGTCGATCGAGATGCCCTCGGGCTCCTCGACAGCCTCGGCGACAGCGGCGGACGGGCCACGCTTGAGGGCTGTGGCAGCGTTGCGGATCTTCGTCTCGATCTCCGGGCCGATTGGGTTCTCGCGCAGGAACGCCATCGCTGCCATGCGGCCCTGGCCGAGGCGCTGGTCGCCGTAGGAGTAGAAGGCGCCCATCTTCTTGGCGATCTCGTACTCGACCGCGAGGTCCAGGACGTCGCCCCAGTGGTTGATGCCGTGGAGGTCGCCGGTGAACATGATGTCGAACTCCGCCTGACGGAAGGGCGGTGCGACCTTGTTCTTCACGACCTTGCAGCGCACGCGGTTGCCGATGAACGTCTGACCGTCCTTCAGTGACTCGATGCGGCGGATGTCCAGGCGGACCGAGGAGTAGAACTTCAGCGCACGGCCACCGGGCGTAGTCTCCGGGTTGCCGAAGACGACGCCGATCTTCTCGCGCAACTGGTTGATGAAGACGAGCGACGTGTTCGTGCGGGACACCGCCGAGGTGAGTTTGCGCATCGCCTGCGACATGAGGCGCGCCTGCAGGCCAGGCAGCGAGTCGCCCATGTCACCCTCGATCTCTGCGCGCGGCACGAGGGCCGCGACGGAGTCGACGACGACGATGTCGATGGCACCCGAACGGACGAGGGCTTCGCAGATCTCCAGCGCCTGCTCACCAGTGTCTGGCTGCGAGATCAGGAGCTCGTTGATATTGATGCCGATCTTCGCGGCGTACTCCGGGTCGAGCGCGTGCTCAACGTCGATGTAGGCAGCAGTGCCGCCGGCCTTCTGGGCCTCCGCGATGATGTGCTGGGCGAGGGTGGACTTGCCGGCGGACTCTGGTCCGAAGATCTCGGTGATGCGTCCGCGGGGGATGCCGCCAATGCCGAGGGCGATGTCCAGTGAGAGGGCACCGGTGGGGATGGCGGCGACGTTGATCGCAGCCTCCGGGTCACCGAGGCGCATGATCGCGCCCTTGCCGTGGTCCTTGGTGATCTGTTCAAGCGCCTTCGCGAGATCGGCGGCCTTGCCTGCGCCGATGGCGTGCGCTGCCTTCTTGTCTTCGGTGCTGCGCTTTTCGGCTGGCATGGGTCTGTGCCTTCCTGATCGGGCGCTCATGCGCCTCGCGTTGTCGGGAGCCCCCGCCACCGATGTTCGGAACAGTATAGAACGCGCGTTCTGCTGTCAAGCATTCACCGGCACACCACTCGAAGTTCGAGGATACGCGCAGCTCCAGCCGGGCTTTCGCGTTAGAGCGCCGGGATCAGGATGAACTTGGCGACGCCAAAGTAGATGACGAGCCCGGTGACGTCAGACAGCGTCGCGACGAAGGGCGCGGAGGCCGTGGCGGGGTCGAATCCGAGGCGGCGGAGCGCGAACGGCAACATCCCACCGACGAGCGATCCCCAGAGCACGACGCCCATAAGCGAGATGCCGATCGTCGCCGCCAGTTCGTACGCGTGGTCGGGGTACGAGCCGAAGGCGAAGTGCCAGGTGAGGATCCGCCCGATCCCGATCACCGCGAGGATCAGCCCAAGCAGTGCGCCGGTCACGAACTCGCGGCGCATGACGCGCACCCAGTCGCCGAGGCGCACTTCGCCGATCGCGAGGGCGCGCACCATCAGCGTTGCCGCTTGCGATCCGGTGTTGCCGCCGCTTGAGATGATCATTGGCAGGAAGAGCGCCAGGATCACCGCGCGTTCCAGTTCGTGTTCGAAAAAGCCGATCGCCGTCGCAGTGAGCATCTCGCCCACGAACAGGATCGAGAGCCACCCGGCGCGCTTCTGGACCAGCGTGAGCACCGGCGTGCGCGAGTACGGCAGGTCGAGGGCGTTCACACCACCCAGTTTCTGGATGTCCTCAGTCGCCTCGTCCTGCAGGACGTCCAGGACGTCGTCGGCGGTGATCATGCCCTTCATGCGGCCGGCGTCGTCCACGACGGGGATCGCGAGGAGGCCTGCGTTCTGCAGGACGCGCGCCACGGTCTCCTGGTCGTCGTCCTCATGCACGGCCGTGAAGTCGCGGCGCATGATCTCGGCGATGCGGGCCTGTGGCCGCGACGTGAGCAGGTCACGGAAGGAGATCACACCGACCAGGTGGTCGTGGTCGTCCACGATGTAGAGGTAGTAGATGAGGTCGATCTGCCGTCCGGTCTGGTGACGGACGTAGAAGATCGCCTGCTCCACGGTCATTTCCGGGCGCAGCCGCGCGTAGCGCGGGTTCATCTTGCCGCCGGCCTCGTCGTCTGCGTAGGCCAGCAGCGCCTGCACCTCCACCCGCGTCACCGAGTCGAGCAGGTCGAGGAGCGCGATGCGCTCGTCGTCGTTGTCGGCGTGCTGGACGACGTCTGCCATCGCGTCCAGCGGGAGCAGGCGCAGCCAGATGCGGCGCTCCTGCACAGGGAGTTCGTGGAGCAGGATGACCTGTTCGGACGGGTCGAGGGCCTGGAAGACCTCGGCGGCTTCCGTACGAGGGAGCGCCTGGAAGGTGCCGAGGCGCTCGTCTGAGGGCACAGCAAGCCACTGCTCTGCCGGGGAGGAGGCTTCCTCCGTCGGGAGCACCGCGTATTCACCGTCGGTGTGTGGCTGGGTCATCGCGCGCCTCCTCGCCCACGGCGAGGCATGACGCGCCGCGGGCGACTAGCGAATACTCGAACCGTTCGTATCGCCCATCTCAACCCTCCGGCGGCGCTTGCCACCTGTCAGCCATCCTAGGCCCGCCGATTCGCATAAGACAACCAGCGTTGAGCGCTGATCGCGCCGCCTCGACGGGCGTGCCATCGAGGGCCGACGATGCGGCCTCATCCCATCCCGAGGAGGGTCACCCGATGCCCCTGCGCCAGCGCCCCGACCGCAGCGAGCCCGGCCAGCCGGTGGCGCGCCTCGCGCTGCGAGTGGTGCCGAGGGCGTCCCGCGACGTCGTCGTCGGCTACCGGATGGGCGCGCTGCTCGTGCGGGTGACGGCGGCGCCAGTGGACGGGGCGGCGAACGAGGCGATCGCGCGGGTGCTCTCGAAGCGCCTCGGTGTCGCAGTGCGGGCAGTCCGGATCGTGGGCGGACAGACATCGAAGTCCAAGGTAGTGGAGATCGAGGGGCTCGAAGTGGCGGAGGTGTGGCGCCGCGTGGGGTACGACGGGCCGCCGCCGGAGGGCGACGGTACGACCTAGAAGGTGCGGTTCTTCAGCAGGAACTCGCTGAGCAGGAACAGCACGACCATCGCGACCATCGGCGAGATGTCGAGCATGCCGAGCGGCGGGATGACCTTCCGGAGCGGCTCGAGGATGGGATCGGTGATCGCCGCGAGCGCATGGAACACGGGCCCGTTCTTGTCGATCGGGAACCACGAGATGATCGAGCGCGCGAAGATTGCGAACCCGAGGAACTGCAGCAGATACGCCACCACCGCAACGACGTCGTTCATCGACTACTCCCCCAGTTCCTGCGCCCGCTCGAACGCGGCGTCTACGGCGGAGTCGATGGCGGTGCGGAAGCCCGCCGCCTCGAGTTCGGCGAGCGCGGCGGCGGTGGTGCCGCCCGGCGAGGTGACGGCGTTGCGCAGGACCGCGGGGTGCAGCCCGGTCTCGAGGGCGTAGGCAGCCGAGCCGGCGACGGTCGCGAGCACCAACTGCTCGGCGTCGTGGCGCTTCATCCCGAGGCGCACCGCGACTTCGACCAGCGATTCGATGAACAGATAGACGTAGGCAGGGCCGGAGCCGTGGATCGCGGTGGCGAGGTCCACGGCCTCGTCGTCGGGCACCTCGACGACGACTTTCGCGACGGCAGCGACGACCTCTCGGACGCGGGCGCGCTGGGCGGCAGAGACCTCGGGGGCCACGAGGTAGACGGCGGCGCCTTCGCCAATGGCGGCGGGGAGGTTCGGCATGACGCGTACGCAGGCGCGATGTCCCGTGAAGCGTCGGATGTCGTCGAGCCGGACACCGGCAGCGATCGAGATGACGACGGCATCCTTGCCGATGGCCCCCTGGAGCGATGTGCCGGCGGCGGCGAGGTCCTGCGGCTTCACGGCGATGAGGACGACCTCCGCGCCGATGGCGGCGCTCTGGGCGTCGTCGGTCACGCGCACGCCGTGCTCACCGAGGGCGGTGCGACGCGCGGGAGAGACCTCCGCGACGGCGATGTCGTTGGGCGTGGCGACGTTCCCGCGCACGAGGCCGCGCAGGAACGCTTCGCCCATGAAGCCGCCGCCGATGATCCCGATGCGCATGCCGCCCCCTGGCTTCGACCTTTGCCTCGACGGTCCTAGGCGGGCCGCGCTCCGAAGATCGCGCGCCCGACCCGCACCACTGTCGCCCCCTCTTCGATGGCGACCGAGTAGTCCTCCGTCATCCCCATCGAGAGCCCGGCCAGTCCATGCGCCTGCGCGAGTTCGCGGAGCGCGCGGAAGACCGGCCGTACCGCTTCGGGTGCTCCGAGATGGGGTGCGACGGTCATCAGACCGCGTACCTCGATCACGTCGCAGGCCCGGGCGGCTCGCAGCAGTTCAGGCAGTGCGTGGGGCGTGATGCCCTGCTTCTGCGCCTCGCCTGCCACGTTGACCTCAAGGTAGCAGGAGAGCGTGGTGGCCGCACCGAGGGCGCCAGCGCGCCGCTCGATCTCCCGCACGAGGTCGAGCGAGTCGAGCGAATGCAGCGCGACGATGTGCGGCAGCACCTCGCGCACCTTGTTCCGCTGGAGGTGGCCGATGAAGTGCCATCGTGGCGCAGGCGATCGAGGGTCGGTGCCGGCTTCGAGGGCCTTCGGGAGCAGCTCCTGCGCGCGGTTCTCGCCGAGGTCGGCGCAGCCCGCCTCGACGGCGGCACGGACGAGGGCGGCGGACTGACCTTTGGAGGCGGCGACGAGGGTGACCTCGGATGGGTCACGGCCGGCGCGAGCGCACGCCTCGGCGATGCGGGCACGGACAGCGGCCACGTTCGTGGCAACGTCGACGGCGGTGGGGGCAGTCATCGTGCGGTGCCTAGAGGCCGGGGCGGCGCGGGGCGCCGGGAGCGCGCGGGCCGGTGATGCCGTCGCGTTCGTCCTCGAGTTTGAGGGCTGCCTGCTGATCCTTGCGCACGAACCAGTAGATGACCCCGCCGCCGATGGCGACCGGAATCAGGGCCAGCCAGACATTCGAGAACATCGCCAGGAAGAACCAGGCCAGCAGCCCGATGGTGCCGAGCATGAAGAGGAGAGGCCCTGCCAGCGTCTGGAAGACGACGAAGATGATCAGCAGCGTCTCGCGCCAGGAGGCATTCTCGATCGGGGACGAAGAGTCGCGTCGGGCCATCTCTCCAGTGTAGGCGGGGCCCTCTCCGAGGGCTGGCGGGACAGCCGAGGTACGATGCCGCGCGCTGACCCGCTCGCGCCGAGGAGGTGTCCCGTGACCACATCGAGTTCTGCCGGGCCGACGATCCGCATTGGCGATGTGACGGTGCAGCGGGTGGACGAACTCGTGTTGCCGACATCGGTGCGGTGGCTGCTGCCGGATGCGACGCGCGAAGAGACGGGGCCGTGCTCGGAGTGGCTGCAGCCGCACTTCCAGAACGCCGACGGATTCCTGCTGCAGAGCATCCACACCTTCGTCGTGAAGACGCCGGCAGCGGTGATGCTCGTGGACACCGGCGTGGGCAACGGCAAGGAGCGCTCCGGCGGCATTCCGCAGTTCCACCACCTCGACACGCCGTACCTCGAACGGTTGGCGGCGCTCGGTGTGACGCCCGAGGGCGTCGACTTCGTGCTGTGTACGCACATCCACGGGGACCACTGCGGCTGGAACGCGCGCCTCGAGGGCGACCGCTGGGTGCCGACGTTCCCGCGCGCCCGTCACCTCTTCGCGCGCCCCGAGTACGAGTACTGGACATCCGTCGCGCCGGAGCAACCCGCCACCGAGCGCCTGCTCGCGGACTCCGTCCGCCCGGTCGTCGAGGCGGGCCTCGCCCACCTCGTCGCCGTCGACCACGTCGTCAGTCCGGAGGTGCGCCTGGTGCCGATGCACGGCCACACGCCGGGCCATGTGGTGATCGAGATCGAGTCGCGCGGTGTGCGTGCCGTGATCACGGGTGACGTGATGCACTCGCCGATCCAGTGCGCCTTTCCCGACCTCGCCTCCGGCCTCGACCGTGACAAGGAAGCAGGCGCCGCCGGCCGCCGCGCCTTCCTCGCGCGCTACGCGGACACCGGCACCATCGTCCTCGGCAGCCACTTCGGGGCGCCCTCGGTCGGCCGCGTCGCGAAGGACGGCGCTGCCTGGCGGTTCGATGCCGCGCTCGATGTGATCGAGGGTTAGCGCCGTCATGAGCGAGCTCATCGCTGACTTCTATAGAATGCGGGACATGAACCTACGCCGCCGCCTCCCCATCTTCGCTGCCGTCCTGATGCTCGTGCTCGCTGTTGGGTGCACCAACAACAAGGCCACCGCCACCGCCAACACACCGAGTCCAACACCGAGTCCAACACCGAGTCCAACAAGGACCGCCATTTGGGAGAAATACGATTTAACGAAACCAACATCAGCAGATGTCGTGAGTAAAGCTGCAACGGATAATTTTAAGAGCTATACATTAACTATTCGTAACACAGATCAAGAAATTAAAGTTATTGCACAAACTGGCGTGGATCCAACTCTAATTTCTTGGGTGAAGGATGGTGCAACCTATGTTGCCCGACGATTTGCTTACCCAAAGCTTATGCGACCATTTGTAAACTTTATCGCAATCGATCAAACTTGGCTTGAATCTAGCTATCTTGCAGAAGGATACGCGGCAGACTTTGCCAAGAAGTCGGCAGGTAATTTCTGTGGTGGAGCCCCCGCGTGCGGGGGCTCCACCACAAACCTTTGGAACTACTCTTCTATTCAACAAAACAATTCGATGGTGACTAACAAATCGGGAATGGCGCAAACTCCTGGACATGAATTTTTCCACGCAATTCAGGAAAGACTTGCAGCACCAAACCTAGCTGGACCAACAGGTGACAAAGTTCCCAACTGGTTCTGGGAAGGTCCTGCGACGTTTGTAGGGCAAGAAACTGCAGGAGTGCTCGATTTTACGGATTATTTAACGGTTGGTCGGCCTTCGATGATAAAGCGATACAAGAATGGGGCTCCGATTAATCGCACTGCAAACTTGAGTGAAATAAAAGCAAATGATAAAATAATAGATCCGTATGCTATTGGATTTGCTGCAACAGAATTTTTGGTTGCGCAAGTGGGTGTGGAAAAAATGCTTAATGTTTATGTTGCGCTTGGACAGGGAAAAACTTTTGATCTTGCGTTCAAGCAAGGAACAGGGATTGAATTGGCGGATTTTTATTCCATGTTTGAAGAAGTGCGAGCGACTTTAGGTTTCGCGAAAGATTGAAAGCACCTAGTCCGCAGAACTTAAGTGAAGTTCTATTTTGAAAATTAACAATTTTTTCAGAGTGTAAATTCTTTAAGTGTGTAGACAGTGATCATGGCCGGACCCCGTTCGCGAGTCCACCGCTATGCTGGCGTCAGACGGGCGACTGGAGTGACACCAGCACGTACATGGTCACCGACCTGCACCAGCACGGTTGCGGCGAGAGGGACGCGCAGGGTGACCTGCGAGCTGAACTTGATCATGCCCATACGCTGACTCTGAGCCAGGCGGTCCCCCTCGCCGCACCACATCACGATGCGGCGCGCGACGAGCCCGCTAATCTGCGTGACGGTGCACGGGCCTGCCTCGGTCTGCAAGTATGTGGCCAGCTGGTTGTTCCCATGCGTCGCCGCGCTGCTCATCGCCGGCCGGTATCCTCCGGTGCGACGGCGCTGAGCCACGATCAGACCATCGAGGGGCGCACGTTGGACGTGGACGTCCAGCAGCGAGAGAAAGATCACGATCTCGGTCAGGTCGGTCTTCCAGTAGTCATCGTGTACCTGACCTAGGTGGATCACACGTCCGTCGCCGGGGGCAAGGGCGACGCCGGGCTGGGGCTCGACCGCGCGATCAGGGTCGCGGAAGGCGAGCGCAATCCCGGCGGCGGCGAGCAGGGCGACCGGCGCAGCGGGCGGGAGTAGTCGCGCCGCCACGATGCCTGCGACGAGCAGCGGCAGGATGATCGCACCGCCCTCGGTGAGTGGACGCCAGCGGGGGCTGGTCACCTCGCCGCAGGTACGTTGCGCGCGCGGAACAGTGTCGCGGGGGGGATGTTCCACACGGATGGATGGCGGGTGACTTCCGCAAAGTGCTCGCGGATGTAGGGCAACAGATACGACGGGTGGTACTGAATCGTGACGAACGGCGCCCCGGGGCGCAGCGCCTTCGCCGCATCATCAAGAATCCGATGGGTCAAGTCAGGGCTGAGCAAGCGAAACGGGATTGATGAAATGATCGCGTCGAACCCGGCCTCGATCGCCCCCGTGTCCACTCGCGCGACCATTTCCGCGGACTCCGCTACGAGGATGAATCGCGGATCCGTGACCGTCTTTCCCAGATGCTGGACGAAAAGCGGGTGGAGCTCGAACGCCCAGAGGCGCGAGCTGGCCGGCATCATGGCAAGCAGTTCGCGTGTGATCGCCCCTGTGCCCGGGCCGAGCTCTGCGACGGCGCTCGCCTGTTCGACACCACCGAGCTGGGCCATACGGCGTGCGACACGCCGGCTCGTCGGCGTGACGGAACCGACCATGTTGCGGTCACGTATGAAGGTCCTCAAGAAGTTCCACCGCGCCATGCTCAGGCTGGATTGACCGCCGGCGTCAGGAGACATCTAGGGTGGCCTTTACAATCCCAGCGTCATTTCGATCGAGCACGTGGCTCGCTAGGCCTGACAGCAAATATATCCCGAAGAGGGCGATTGTGACGATCTCCATCGTGCTGCCTCGCGGCCAGATCACGATGGGGACGATTGATGCACCCATGGCCGCGAGCAACGTCCGCCGCCACCGGGTGAACGTCGGGAAGGACACGCGGCTCACCATCAGCGCCGCGAGCAACAGCGTGACGACGGCCGCGGCAGGGGCCGGCGGCGAGAGCGGCCCCGCGACGGTCGCCGCTAACAATACCCCGGCGGCCGTGATGGGGAGCCCGCAGAACGTCTCGGGACGAGAATCAACCTGGAAGCGTGCCAGCCGGTACGCGCCGGAGCAGAGGAAGACGATGGCAGACGCAAGCAGTGCCGTGTGTGCCGGCTCGGCCGCATCGATATAGCGCGTCAGGAAGAGAAGCGCGGGCACGGCGCCAAACACGACCACGTCGGACAGCCCATCGAGTTCTTTTCCGATCCGGCCGGAAGCATGCAGTAGCCGGGCGACGGTGCCGTCGATGCCGTCAGCGAGCGCGGCCAGCAAGATGAGGCGAAGGGCGATGTCCCAGGCGCCAGTTCGGGCCGCCTCGAACGAAGCGACGCCGCACGCAAGGCCCGCGAATGTCACCGCCATGGGAATGCACTCGCGGCGGGTCAACTTCGACGACTAGGGAGACGCCGTTTATCAGTGATGCCGATGAGCAAGTGATGCTTGTAGCAGGGCCGGCACGCCATCCTCGCTCCTTCCTGCTCACTATTCGACGGCTGCCACGGCGTTGATTCTTATTAAATATATTATATCTCTACCGAGCGCGTTAGGGACGCCCTTTTTTTGGGATGCGCTAACCATTCCGCACTGTCGGCACTATCCCGGATCTGAAAGTAAGCGGATGTGAATCGCCCCGGGAATGTTGGAGACTCCGATCCTTGAACAGCCACACCCGGCGCAGCTGGCTGGCATAGACCGGGTCGTTGAGCAGGAACCACTGGTACAGGCCCTCCCATGACGTCCCCTTTGGGCCGGAGTCAGCGGGCAGGCTGGAGATGGCTTGGTCGAGCGTCGCCATGTACAGAGGAGTTTACTCGGGAGCCTGTCAGGCGCCGTTTGGACCTCGAGCCCTGAGTTCTGACGGAACCGTGCGCTGCAGCCTTCTCCGCCGCGATGAACGGGTAGACGTTCATCAGGTCTCGGCTGCGAAGAACACCGTGGCACGCTTGAGAATATCCCGCTCTTCGCGCAACACCCGGACCTCCTTGCGGAGTCGGACGATTTCGTCGCGGTCGGCCGTGCTGAGCCCGTCACGCCGTCCGACGTCGATCTCGGCCTGCGTCACCCAGCGCCGCACCACCGTCGCGGTCAGACCGAGGTCTCGCGCGACCGCAGCGATCGTCTTGCCGCTCGTGCGGCAAGGTCGACTACTTCCGCCTTGTACTCGTCCGTGAATGCACGCCGTGCACGCCGTCCTGTCGATTCCATTTAGACATCTTTCCAAGGCTACACGCCATATCTTGGGTGTCCGTCAGATCGGGGCAACTCCAGAGTGATGATCTCCATCTATGACGATTTCGATAGCTCCAAGACATTGGGGCTCAAGACGAAGCTTTCTGCAGCGGTCATCGACCTTGCCAGCGGTATCGCGCTCTTGGTCGATCCGGCCTTCGACGCAGGTCTGATCGAGTGATCGAGTAGATGTCGTTCGAGCCGGCCGACCATCCCTATACCTCCCCACCCTCACACTTCGCGTAGCCGCAGGCGGGGCACGTCGCGCAGCCTTCGAGGGTTTCGATGGGTTGGGCGCAGTCGGGACAGGCTTCGGAGGCGGCGTGGGCGAGGACCTGGAGGGCGCGTGAGCCGTCGCGGTAGACGGTGACGCCCTTGCATCCGAGGCGGTGGGCGAGCATGTACGTGGCGAGGATGTCGGCGGGGGTCGCCTCGTTCGGCAGGTTTACAGTCTTCGAGACGGCGAGGTCGGTGTGCTGCTGGAAGGCCGCCTGCATGCGGACGTGCCATGACGCCTCGATCTCGTGGGCGGTGGCGAAGCGGGCGCGGACATCCTCGGTGACCTCGTCGCAGTCGGAGAGCAGGACGCCGTGGGCGAGGTCGTCGAGCAGGTCGGCTGAGGCGTAGCCACCGGCCTCTGCCTCGGCACGGAACGCCTCGCTCACCTCGGGGAGCAGGGTGCCGTCGCCCATACGGCGGACGTGCGCGAGGGAGAACAGCGGCTCGATGCCGGACGACGCGCCCGCGATGATCGCGATGGTGCCGGTAGGGGCGATGCAGGTGCGCGTCGCGTTCCGGTAGCACGGTCCGCCGGCATAGATCGAAGTCGCCCAGTTCGGGAACGGCCCGCGCTCCTCGCCCAGCGCCGCGCTCGCCTCGTCTGCCTCGCGCCCGATGAACTGCGCGATACGCCGCGCGAGGCCGAGCGCGCCCTCGGAGGCGTAGGGCAGCCGCGCGGCGATCAGCAGGTCCGCGAACCCCATGACGCCGAGGCCGATCTTGCGGTTGCCGCGCACGGCGGCGGTGATCTCCGGCACGGGGAACTCGTTGACCTCGACGACACCGTCGAGGAAGCGCACGGCGAGGCGGACAGTCTCGGCGAGTGCGCCCCAGTCGAGGTCGCGGCGGTCGCCGTCCCAGAAGGCGGCGAGGTTGAGCGAGCCGAGCGTGCAGGCCTCCCAGGGCAGCAGGGGGACCTCGCCGCATGGGTTGGTCGCCTCGATCTCACCGAGGGCAGGCGTCGGGTTCGTGCGGTTGATCGTGTCCAGAAAGATGAGACCGGGGTCGCCGGTACGCCACGCCGACTGCACGATCTCGTCGAGCAGTGCGCGCGCATCGATCTCGCCCCGGGGTGCGCCATCACGTGGGTCACGGAGGCCGAAGGGCCGGCCCTCGTCTGCTGCGGCCATGAAGTCGTCCGTGACGGCGATCGAGATGTTGAAGCGGAGGGCGGTGACGCCGTCGTCCTTCGCGTGGACGAAGTCGCGGACATCCGGATGGTCGACGCGGAGGATGCCCATGTTCGCGCCGTCGCGCTTGCCGCCCTGGGTGACGAGCCTCGACACATCGTCGTAGTGCTGGAGGACGGAGACGGGGCCGCAGGCGACGCCGTGGGTGGTAGCAATCGACTCGCCCACGCCTCGGAGACGGGAGAAGGAGAAGCCGGTGCCGCCGCCAAACTTCTGCACCATGGCTGCTGCGGTCGCTGTTGCCATGATCGACTCGAGTGTGTCGTCGACGGGGAGGACGAAGCACGCGGCGAGGGTGCCTCGTCCAGTGCCGGCGTTCATCAAGGTGGGGGAGTTGGGCAGGAAGCGCCGCGCGGCCATCGCGTCGTAGTAGCGCTGCGCCCAGGCGGCGCGCTCGGCCTCAGGCTCCGCTTCCGCGATCGCCGAGGCGACACGGGCGAGCATGTCCTCGGGGGTTTCGATGACCTCGCCACGCCGGTCACGCAGGAGGTAGCGCTTCTCCAGCACGACGCGGGCGTTGTCGGTCAGGGCGAAAGGCGAGGTGCGAAGTCCGACGTCCACCATCGAGTGCTCCCTTCTCGGACAATCAGTATAGAACATCGGTTCTATCGGGGCGAGTGAGGATTACCGCGCGACGATGACCTCGTGCGTCGCGCGCAGCTGGAGGAAGGCGAGCATGCGCAGGCCCTCGGCCTCCACCTCGGTCCGAGTCTGTCGGTTCCAGCGGGAAAAGGGTGTGACGCGGAGCGTGGCCGCCTTCGCGGTGCCCTCGGCAGCCCAGAACGCCGCGAGCGATCCGTCCACGAGGAGCATCCGCACGGTCTCGTTGTCGCCGACGGCAGGGGAACCCCGTGCCGCGGTGATGCGCGAACGGTCGGCGTGGCCGAGGAAGACATTGTCGTACTGCGGGAGGAAGCGCACCGGCGCGGGGGTGTCCTCGGGTGGTCGAGGTGCGTCAAGCAGGTCGAACAACTCCACCCCCTGCTCGTCCTGGAAGGTCACGAGGCGCGGACGCAGCCGCTCGACGACCTCGCGCAGGCGGGTGAGGCCGCACCACGCCTGCGCGTCGGCGACGCTCGCGGGGCCGAAGGCGGCGAGGTAGCGCAGCACGAGGACATCGAGCGTGACGCGCTTCCTCGGCGGCTTGCCGAGCCATGCCTCAGTAGTGGTCCACGTGGGAAGCGCGCCCTTCGTCCACAACCCGCGAGGTGGCACCTGGCGAGCGGCACGAGCTACGAGATCGAGTAGGTGACGGCCTGTTGGTCGTACTCGGCCCACTGCTGACTCAGCAGCGTGCGCAGCTGGGCGAACGTCCGAGGCTCCTCGGCGAGCAGCGCCCGTCCTTCCTCGGCCATCGCTTCGAGGTCTGCGCCCGCGAGCCGCTTTCCGAAGGCGCCCTGTTGCGCCCGCGCGAGGACGGGCTGCACGAGCGGCCGCAGTGCCAGGCAAGCCGCGGCGTTCGCGAGGTGGATCGTGCCGCGCAGGAGCGGGGAGCGCGCGATCGTGCGGTCGAGCAGCAGTCGTTCGACCTCGACCGGCTCGAAGCCCTCGACGCGTGACCACAGCGCGAGGTACGGGGTCGCGTGGGACCTGCGCCTGGAGACCGACGAGGTGGTCGATGACCTCGAGCGGTTGCTGGGCGGTGCGTTCGAGGAGGAACTGCCGCGCGAGCGTGGCGCGGTTGAGGGCGCGTGTGGTGAGGACTTCCGTCATCGCGCGATGCTACTCACCTCGTCAGCGCTCGACGACAGCACCGCCCGGCGGATGAGGCCGGGCGGTACGTCTCATTCAGGGCGATGAGGGCGGCTAGCGCAGTCCGGCTGGAATGGGCATGCGATGCGCGTTCAGGGAGATCGGTTCGAGTTCGTCCTCGTCCAGGGGGGCGCGTGGGGCCTCGCCGCGGGCGATGGCGTCCAGTTCGTCCTCGAAGAGTCGTGCCTGCTCCGGGTCGAGTCCGATCGGGGAACGGGCGATGCGGTTGAGTTCCTCCAGCATCTCGTCCAGCGAGACGAACTGGTGATAGACCGACGCGAAGCGGATATATGCGATCGGGTCGAGCCGCTTGAGGCGAGTGATCGCCATCTCACCGATGACGCGACTTGGCACCTCGGGCCGGCTGCTACCGGAGAGCCGCTGCTCGATGTCCTCGACGATGGCCTCGACGGCCCCGGTGGGGAGTGGACGCTTGCGGGCGGCGATGCGGAGGCCGGAGAGGAGTTTCTCGCGTGAGAATTCCTCCCGCCGACCGTCCTTCTTTACGACCATGACGACGGCACGCTGCAGTTGTTCGTTCGTGCTGAACCGCTCGCCACACGACTCACAACGGCGACGCCGGCGGATGCCGGACTCGACCGCGCGTGAGTCGATGACCTTGGTCGAGGCATGGCCACAAAACGGGCACTTCATAGGTGTGTGCTCATGTTCCTCGGGGGAGAGGCGACTGAAGTGGGACGGGGAGGGAATACCCCGGATGTTGGACTATGCGCGCCCCAGCCTCCGGCCACAACGGGGCCCATCCACATGCTTGCGCCCGAGTTGTCCCCACGCGTGTTGGCATGCGTTGAACGCAGGGCACAGTCCCCTGCGAGCCCATTGTCTTGCTCGTGAAACGTCGATCCGTCCCCCGAAGTGTGAAACGCGGCGCGAGATCGGCGAGGGGTGAAACGCCTCAGGATTGAAGCAGACGCGCGGACTAGTGACCGGTCCAGACCGGTGCCCGCTTCTGCACAAAGGCCCGCATTCCCTCTCGGGAGTCGTCCGAAGCCCAGATGGAAGCGATCTGCTGGGCGGCGATCTTCTGCCCGTACTCGAGCGGCACTTCGCTCGTCAGGCGGACGAGGCTGCGGACTGCGCGGACCGCCGTCGGGCCGTTCGCGCAGATCAACTCGGCCATCTCGATCGCGGTGGCCAGGAGGTCGTCGGCTGACACCACACGGCTTACGAGCCCCGTCCGCAACGCGGTCGCGGCATCGATGGGTGCGCCCTCATCATCATCCATAGCGCGTCGCTCCGACCGATGATCCGCGGCAGGTAGAAGATCCCGGTGGGCGGGACGACCCCGATCTTCACTTCCGGCATGGCGAAGCTCGCCACGTCGGCGCAGATGCGGATGTCCATGCGCTGGACCATCTCAAACGCCATGCCGTAGCAAAGGCCGTTGACTGCGGCGAGCGTCGGCTTCGTGATCTCGATCGCGGCCGGGATCGGCCTGTCGTCGGCGCCCCCGCCGCCCTGGCGGTCGATGCGGTCCTTCAGGTCGAGTCCCGCGGAGAATGCTCGGCCCGTCCCGGTGTAGATCAGCAGCCACGCATCCTCATCCTGCGCGAAGTCGTTCTCCGCCTCGCGCAGCGCCCGGCTGACCTCGCGACCGACAGCGTTAAGACGGTCTGGTCGGTTCAGCGTGACGATCGCAACGTGGCCGCGCTTCTCGTACTCGACGAATGCCATCGATCGTTCCCGTCTCTCCTCATATGAGGCAAGGTACATATTTAGTAGTGACTACTGAATATGTACTCCTTGACCGCTTTGGCGGACAAGGGTGCTCGGGAGATCAGCTTGCGAATCGCGAAGAGAAGGGCGGCCTTACGGCCGCCCTTCGTGTGAAGCGAGTGCGACGTCTTACCGCGTGGGGAAGGACCGGCGCAGGAACGTGGGCAAGTCGGACTCGGTGAGCGCGTCCGTGGCCGTGGGGTTGGGGCGGATCTGTCCCAACTTGATTGGCTCGGGCTGCTCGTCCAGCAGGTGGCGCAACGGCATCTTCTTCACACCGGAGAACCCGGTGGCGATGACGGTGATGCGCACCTCGTCCTTCAGTGAGTCATCGAGGCTCGTGCCGAAGATGATCTCCGCCTCGGGGTCCACCACGCTGGCGATGACGCGGGCGGCGGCATCGAGTTCGCGGAGGCCGAGGTCGCGCGGGCCGGTGACGTTGAACAGCACGCCTCGGGCGCCGGTGATGTCCACCTCCAGCAGCGGGCTGGAGATCGCCTGGCGGGCCGCGTCCGTGGCGCGGTTCTCGCCTCGGCCGGAGCCGATCGCCATCAGGGCGGGGCCAGCGTCCGTCATGATCTTGCGTACGTCAGCGAAGTCGAGGTTCACGAGACCGGGGGTGGTGATCAACTCGCTGATCCCCTGGATGCCCTGGCGCAGGACGTCGTCCGCCATTGCGAAGGCTTCTTCGATGGAGATCTTGTCGTCGCCCATCTGGAGGAGGCGGTCGTTATGGATCACGATGAGCGTGTCCACCTTCCCCTCCAGGTCGCGGACGCCTTCCTCCGCCTGCTGGCGGCGCTTGGCACCCTCGAAGGTGAACGGTTTGGTGACCACGCCGATCGTGAGGGCGCCCATCTCACGGGCGACCTCGGCCACCACAGGGGCGGCACCGGTGCCGGTCCCGCCGCCGAGGCAGGCGGTGACGAAGACCATCTCCGCGCCTGCGAGGGCCTCTGCGATGACCTCGCGGGACTCCTCGGCGGAGCGCTGGCCGCGCAGGGGGTCAGCGCCAGCGCCGAGGCCGCGGGTGAGGCGGTCACCGATGCGGACGCGGACTTCGGCATCGCAGTGCTCGAGGGCCTGCATGTCCGTGTTCATGGCGACGTACTGCACGCCCGGGAGGCGGGCGCTGATCATGCGATTGACGGCGTTACTGCCGCCTCCGCCTACGCCCACGACTTTGATCGGGGGCAGGCCGTCCACGCTTTGCATGTTCCGCTCCTGACTGTTCGACTTCACGGCCTTGCCTCTCACAATCGTCGAGCCGGCCGAGGGCAATTGCCGCTCGGAAGCCTTCGGGCTGGTGGGTTCCTCTGGGATGGACGCCTGCGTCTCACGCGGGCGGGGATGTGGCCGCGGCCGCGGAGTGTGTTCTGCGACCGGGGCTGCGATCGGCGCGGCCGCTGTCACTTCGGTGGCGGGTTGTGCCACGACGATCGGTGCGACCGCGACCGGTGGCGGTAGGGGCTCGGTGGACTCGTCCACAGCGGGCTTGAGACCGCCGCGAGACCATGCCAGCGCATCGAACTCGGAGTGCGTGTCAGGCGTCGGCGGTTCGACCGTGAGGTCGAGGTTGCGCACGGGCTCGGCCACGACGGGTGCCGGCGGCTCGGCCACCGCGGCCTGCGGCGTCGAGGTTAGCGGGGCTGGTGCGGCGTAGGCCGGTGAGGCCACCCCGATCACGGGTGCGGACGGCATCACGTACGCCTCGGGCTGCTCGGGACCGTCGGTCGGCGCCTCCTGGGCCGCTCGCCGAGCGGCGGCCAGGTAGTCGAAGAGCGTGCCAGCGCCCATCGCTTGCGGTTCGTTGCTGTTTGTCATCGATTGCTCCTCGCTGCTCCGCCTGTCGCCCTACCTCCGAAGTGGAGTGGTTACTGCGGCAGGATGAGACGCATCAGGTGCGCCAACCGCTTCATCACACCGCCCAACGCCGGCACAGGGGCCGACGAGGAGCGGAACATTATCTCTTGCTCTTTGAGGGCCCACTTCAGGAGCCCCACGCTCGTCGCGTAGGCCGGGTCGTGCAGGATGTCCGAGAGCCCCGCGAGGTGCCTCGGCCGTCCGATCCGCGCCGGTAGTCCGAGCACGTCGCTCGCTAGGATGTCGATGCCGGCCATGCCCGAGGCGCCACCGGCGAGGACGACACCGGCGGAGAGCATCTCCGGTTCGGTGCCGCGCTTGATCTCGGCGAGTGCGAGTTCCAGGAGTTCCTCCGTGCGGGCCTGGAGCACCTGCGCCATGAAGCGACGCGAGGCGTACTTGTTGCCGTCCGAGCCAAACGCTTCGAGTTCGACCTGCTCCTCTTCCGGGATGAAGGAGGGGATCACGTGTCCGAAGCGCTTCTTCGCCTGCTCCGCCGAGGGCTGCGGCACGCGCAGCGCCACCACGAGGTCACGCGTCGAGTGAACGCCGCCGATCGGCAGGACGGCCGTGTGTGTCACAGCACCGTCCACGAAGATCGCGATGTCCGTGGTGCCGCCGCCGATGTCGATGAGCACGACACCCTGCCGCATCTCTTCGTCGGTCAGGACGGCCTCGGCGCTCGCGAGAGGCTCGAGGATGAGCGACTCGACGCGGACGCCGGCCCCCTCCACACACTGCACGAGGTTGTTGAGCGCACCGGCGCTGGAGGTGACGACGTGAGTCTCCACGTCCAGCCGCGAGCCGAACATCCCAGTGGGGTCGATGACGTGATCCTGGCCATCCACGACGTAGTACCTCGGGACAACGTGGATCACCTCGCGGTTGTTCGGGACGTTGACGATGCGGGCGCTTTCGAGGGCGCGCTGCACGTCGCCGTCACCGATCGGGCGACGCGGGTCGGTGATCGCGACGATGCCGCGCGAGTTCATCGACGAGATGTGCGGCCCGGCGACGCCGATGTGGGCGGAGAGGATCTTCGCTCCGCTCGCCCGCTCTGCCCGCTCGACCGAGGACGCGATCGCCTCAATGGCTGCCTGGATGTTGTTGACTGCGCCCTTGTCGAGGCCTGCCGATGGTCCAACACCGACGCCGAGGATCCGCAGTTCTCCCTGCGGTGTGACCTCAGCGACGATGGTGCAGACCTTCGTCGTCCCCACATCGATGGCGGCGATGCTGTGGCTGCCCATTAGCGGCCTCCCACGGTCGTCGCCCCGCCCGAGGCTGGAGTCCCCCCCACGGCCGGCGTTGGCGCCGGTTTCGTGGTGCCGCCCGCAGCCGTCGGGGTTCCCGGCCCCGGCGTCGCAGTGGGGGTGACGGGCGTACGTGTGGGCGTGGCGCTGACCGGACCGGGTGTGACGGTCGGGGGAGCGGGAGCACGCAACACAATGTTTCGCCCGAAGCGGAGGTCAATCTCCTGGACGCTGTCCTTTGGCGGCTCGTTCTTGAACCGGTCAGACAGCGCAGCCCATGACTGCACCTTGAACTCGTAGTTGGAGGAGTCACCGAAGATGACGTCCGGGTGGCCGTCCGCGATCACGGTGAGCCCTCGGTCGGCGCGGAACAGGTAGGCCTTCGGCTGGTGGCCGACGCGCCCGAAGGTGCCGTCACCCAGCAGGCGCGCGACGAGGCGCACCGTGTCCGTGTCCGCGTGGGCGCCCTTCGCGACATCGGCGCCGAGCTCCACGATCGTGGGCGCGGTGTGCGGCGCGGGTTTCGAAGCCTGCAGCGCGCGGCCCTCTTCGTCGACCACGATGCGCTGCGCCCCGGACTGCCAGTAGGCGAACGCCTGGTGCTCGGTAACCGCGATGTTCACGGTGTGCAACCAGTCGCGGGTGATCCGCACGTCCTTCACGGACGGCAGCGCGCGGACGGCGTCGCCGGCGCCCTTCGAGTCCAGGCGCACCATTGAGTCGCCCTGGAGGCCCGTCGCGTTCGCGACGTCCTCAACCGAGACGACCTCGGTGCCGGTGACGCGGACGTGCTGGACGCGGAGCGCGTCGCTGGAGGCGAGCCACCAGGTACCACCGGACAGCAGCCCGACGCCCACGACGCTGCCAGCGATGAGGCTGACCCCTCGGAGGGAGATCGAGGGCGTCGCGCTGGAGCGTGAATGTCGCGGTGCCTCGGAACGAGTGGTCTCGAAGCGGCGGGGGGCCATGCCGTAGCGCGCCTCACCCATGGAGGAGCGACGCACCGTCGAGCGACGCGCAGGGCCACGGCCCGGCCACTGGAGATTTCGCAAGGGGTTACGCATGAGCGCGCACCTCCTCGAACCGCTCGACTCCGAGGTCCACCAGCCGCGAGATCAGGTCGCGGTAGGAGAGGCCGGCTTCCTGCCAGAGGCGCGGGTACATCGAGATCGGGGTGAAGCCGGGCAGCGTGTTCACCTCGATGCACTTCACGTCGCCCGTGGGCTCCACAAAGAAGTCGACGCGCGAGAGGCCAGCGCAGTCGAGCGCGCGGTAGGCACGGACCGCGAGGTCCTGGACGCGTGCCGTCGTGGGTGCGTCTACCTCGGCGGGCACGATGAGCGCGGCGGAATCGTCGAGGTACTTCGCGGTGTAGTCGTAGAACTCCGAGCTCGGACGGATCTCGCCGAGCGGGGAGGCCTGCGGGTCGCGGTTGCCGAGGACGGCGCACTCAACCTCGCGGCCGGTGAGGGCAGCCTCGACGAGCACTTTGCGGTCGAAGCGGGCGGCCTCGGCCAGCGCGTCGCCGAAGTCTTCGCGCGAACGGGCCTTGCCGACGCCGACTGACGAGCCGCCGTTGGCGGGCTTCACGAAGCAGGGGAAGCCGATCTCGCGCTCGATGCGCTTTGCGGTTTCGGGGCCGGCCTCGCGTGTCTCGGCGTCGCGGAGCACGAGGTAGCGCGCCTGTGGAATGCCGTTGGCGGCGAAGACGGCGCGCATCAGTTCTTTGTCCATACCGGTGGCGGAGGCGGCGACGCCGGGGCCGACGTACGGCAACTCCGCCATCTCCAGCAGCCCCTGCATCGTCCCGTCTTCGCCGAAGGTGCCGTGAACGATCGGGAAGGCGACGTCGATCAGGCGGAGCGCGGCCACGACCTCCGGGTAGGCGAAGACACCCTCGCCCGGCTCGTCGCCGATGTCGCGGCGCTCGCTCGCCTCGACACGCACGAGGCGCTGGCGGGTCTCGTCCGGCGTCAGCCACATACCGCCGCGGGTGATGCCGAAGGGGACTACCTCGAAGCGTGCGCGGTCAGCCTCGCGCATCACGCTGCGGGCAGAAGCCACGGAGACTTCATGCTCGACGGAGCGTCCGCCGAAGATCACTGCAAGACGCTGGAGGGAGGCTGCGGTCATCGTCGTGCCTCCAACGCTGCGAGCACCATAGGGCACAGGTCGGTCACGTCGCCCGCGCCCAGCGTGATGAATACGTCACCGGGCTTGAGGTCGGCGACG
>CAMBFG010000015.1 GCA_945865925.1 Dehalococcoides mccartyi | reverse complement strand
GCGGCCGGCTCCGGACGGTCGCGCGGGAGCAGCAGCAGAGTCACGAACGCGGTACCGCCGAGCATCACAGCCATCGCACCGAAGGCGAAGTTCGTGCCAAACAAGTCCCGCAGGCCGCCACCGAAGAGTGGCCCGGTGCCAAACCCAGCGATCTGCGCGACCGAGAACCAACCCATGTACCGGCCCTCGCCACCCACGGGGGCCATCCTGCCGATATACGCCATCGCCATCGGGAACATTGCTGCCGCGCCTACCCCCGAGAGGATGCGGAACCCCACCACCGTCTCCCAATTCGTTGCGAACAGATAACCGACCGCCCCGGCCGCGTAGATCGCGAATCCGAGCACGATGAATCGCTTCGCTCCGAAGGTGTCACCGAGACGTCCGATGAATGGCGCGAACGCGAGTTGGGCCAGCGCCAGCCCCGAGAACGACAGAGCGACCGCGACTGCCGGTCCGCCCAGGTCATCCTGTACGTAGACCGGCAGCAGCGGCGACACCATGGAGATGCCCGCCATCGCGACGAACATCGCGGCGAAGAGGACGACGAACGGACGCGACAGCACGAGGGCTCCTGATGAGGCTGCAAGGGGTTCGGGGACGTGACGGCGCAAACAGATGGTACGCGGGTCTCGCCCTGCGCTCCGGCGACCGCGTTGTGCACCGCTGATTGGCTTCCCTCGACGGCGGTGGGATAATCCGCATCCCGGCTCAGCGTCGGGTAGACGGGGTGACACCATGGCCGAGATGACAGCTGACGAGGTCAATGCCTACCTGGATGCGCATGGCGGTTACGCCGTGCTCTCCACCATTGGCAAGGACGGCTATCCCCACGCGGTGCCACTCGGCTTCTTCCGCCAGGGCGAGGACGTCGTACTGCCGGTGCGAGGCCAGCGGAAAGTGAACATCGCACGCAACCCGAAGGTCGCCGTGACGGTCGAGTCCGGTAGCGCAATGAAAGATCTGAAGGGTGTCGTCATCCGAGGGGATGCCACCCTGGTCGAAGACCCCGCCGCCGTCCTCGAACTCGTGCGCGAGGGCGCTCGCCGTCGTGGCACCGCCGAGGATCAACTGCCGACCACGACCCGTACCGGAGCAGCCTACGTCCGCGTCCACCCCGCGAAGATCGCCTCGTGGGACAACACCAAGACATAGCAACACTCACGCAGACTCCCGTCCAACAAGCGCCGCGTGAGCGGCAGAAGGAACCGAGCGTGACCGCCACCGACATCATTCGCGAAGTGACCACCGCCTCTGACGCGTGGCTCGCCGCCCTCGTCACCGGGGACGCCGATGTCCTCGACCGCCTCACGACGCCCGACTTCACCTACGTCCACTCCAGCGCCACGCTGGATACGCGCGAGTTCTTCCTCGACGCCTTCCGCTCCGGACGTCGCAAGTACACGAACTATTCGGTCGAGGGTGTCGAGGTACGCACGTACCCGGGCACCGTCGTGATGGGCGGCCTCGCGCACATTCGCCTCAACCCGCGTGGCGAGGAAATGAAGATTGAGGCTCGCTTCATCAGCGTCTGGGTGGAGCAGGCCGGCGCATGGAAGATGGCCGCATGGCACTCCACGCGCATCCCGGACGCGCCAGCCGCCTAGGCCGTACTTCACTCGATGATCGTTCGAAGGGACAACGGATGGATTTCGGTCTCACGGGCAAAGTCGCACTCATCACGGGCGGCAGTGATGGCATCGGCAAAGCAGCGGCGCTCTCCCTAGTGCGCGAAGGCGCCCGTGTCGCCATCGTCGCTCGCCGTCAGGACAAGCTCGACGCCGCCGAGGCCGAGATCCGCGCCGCTGGCGGTGATGTCATCGGGATCTCGTGCGATGTGATGGACGAGGCGCAGGTGAAGGCCGCCGTCGCCCAGGTTGCCGCGAAATGGGGCGGCATCGACATCCTCGTGAACAACGCGGGCACCTCGGCGGCTCGCAAGTTCGAGGACGTCACTGACGAGGTATGGGAGACCGACCTGGGGATCAAAGTCTTCGGCGCGATCAACTGCTCACGCGCTGCCATCCCGTTCATGAAGGCCGCTGGCAGCGGCCGCATCATCAACATCACCACGGGCGGCGGCAAAGCGCCGGGCGCGGGCTCCCTGCCCACATCGATGGCGCGCGCGGCTGGCATCGCCCTCACGAAGGCGATGTCCCGCGACTACGCCGGGGACAACATCCTGGTGAACACCGTCTGCATCGGCGTGATCAAGAGCGGCCAGCACGAACGCCGCTACGAGGCCATGCAAGAGCGCGACCCCACGCGCACCCTCGACGAGTTCTACGCAGGCATGGGCGAGCGCGTCCCGCTCGGCCGCGTCGGCGAGGCTGCCGAGGCTGGCGACGTGATCTGCTTCCTCGCCTCCGCGCGCGCCTCGTACATCACCGGGACCGCGATCAACATCGACGGCGGCTCGTCGCCCGTCGTCTAGCGACTAGCCCCAGAAGTGGGCCTGAACCGCAGCAGCGTGACTTCGCTCCCGGTGACATCGTCGAAGACCGCGCGCACACGCATCCCGATGCGGATCGCATCGGGTGCCACGCCCACGAGTTCCGTTGTCATCTTCGGCCCCTCATCGAGTTCCACGACGGCGATCAGTTGCGGCGAGGCACCCTGCCAGGCCGGCGCCGTCGGTCGGTCAGCGATCGTGAACGTGTAGACGACGCCAGTGCCTGTCACCTCGCGCCATTCGAGGTCGTCCGCGAGCGTCCCGGGCGCCAGATTCCTCGGGTAGTACACCCACTGCCCGGTGCTCGGTGAATACTGCAACACGAGCCGGTGCTGTCGCAGCGCGTCCCAGTACGGTTGCGAGGTGGGTGTCGGGATGGGGAGCGGTCGGTCGGGCATCGTCTATTCCCCCCGCAGGATCAGCGCGACCTGCTCGCTCATGATCCCGCCATTGCCGGAGACGAACGCCGTGTTGCAGTCGGCCACCTGCGCGGGCGCCCGCCGCATGATCTGCCGCGCGCCATCGAGGACGTGCGACATACCGCCCGCAAGTCCCGCCTGTCCGAACGAGAGTTGTCCGCCGTGCGTATTCGTCGGGAAGTCGCCGCGATACGTCAGGTCGTGCGACCGGATGAATCGCGCGCCCTCGCCCTTCGCGCAGAAGCCCGCGTCTTCGAGTGTCATCAGCACCGTGATCGTGTAGCAGTCGTACACCGAGATCATGTCGACCTCACGTCGCGCGATCCCCGCCATCGCAAACGCCTGGTCCGAGGCGGGCCCGATCGGCGTCTGCATCAGATCTTCCGCGTACGTGGGCGTCTTGAACGCGACGTGCTCTCCGAACCCAGACACCCACACCGGCCGGTGCTTCGCCCGCCTCGCGACGTCCGCGCTCGCGACTACGACCGCCGCACCACCCGCGACGGGCATCACGATCTCCAGTAGGTGGATCGGGTCGGCGATCATCGGCGAGTTCAGCACGTCTTCCGCCGTGATCGGCTGCCCGTAGAAGATCGCGTCGGGCGTCGCGCAGGCGTTCGTCCGCTGGTCGACCGCGATCTTCGCGAGGGCCAGTGGGTCGTAGCCGTAGGTATGCGCGTACCGCTGCGCGATGAGCGCGTAGCCGCAGTTCTGCGCCACGTTCCCGTACGGGATGTCGAACTCCGCCTGCGGCGACCCGAACCGATCGCTCGACGCCCCATAGCCGAGGTTGACCACGGGTACCTGCCCCGGCGCAGTTGGCCCCGGACTCGAGGGCGTCACGCAGAGCACCACATTCGCGATGCCGAGTTCGATCGCCGCGGCTGCGCGCCACACCATTCCCGCCGCCGTCGCACCGCCGAGGTCGACGAACTCCGCGAAGTTCACCGCCATCCCGAGGTACTCTGCCACCGTCGACGGCACGAACGACGCCGACTCCCGGATCCCGCCCGTGCAGATCCCGTCCACCTCGCGCGGGTCGATCCCCGCGTCCGCCAGCGCCGCCTTCGCGAGCGCTCCCCACTGCTCGATGCTCAACCCTCGATGGCCGGGTGGCCGCCGCTCCGGCTTCCACTCCGCCATCCCCACGATCGCCGCTGTGCCGCTGAGCCCCATCGCGCACCGCCCTCTGCGTCCCGACCTCGCGACGCGAGCGCAGGGTACGCGTCACGCGCTATCGTCGCGCCGCTCGCTCCGAGGAGGGCGCCATCCCACGCATCGACGCCCACGTCCACGCCTTCCCGGAGCGCCTCGCGCTCGCGGTTCGTGCGCGCCTCGATGCGACCGGACGCCTCACGAGCAGCCCGCTCCTCCCCGACATCGCGCGCGACGTGCAGGCGGCCAGGTTCGACCGCGCGTGGATCCTCCCGTACGCCCACCGTGCGGGTGTAGCGGAGAGCCTGAACGAATGGGTGGCCGCCGAGGTCTCACGCTACCCCTGGCTCGTCCCCGGCGCTTCCTTCCACCCGGATGACGAGGTGTTCCCTGCGCTCGTGGAACACGCCCTCGTCGACCTCAGGCTGCGCGTCGTGAAGCTCCACTGCTCGGTCGGCGCATTCCCGCCCTCAGACCGTCGCCTCGTGCCGCTATGGGAGATCGCAGCTACGGAGGGCGTCCCGATCCTCATTCATGTCGGCCAGAACTCACCCGGCAACACCGACGCGAGCGAACTCGAGGCTCTCGGCCCCGTGCTCAGGTCGTATCCACGCCTGAACCTCGTCCTCGCCCACACTGGACACCCTTCGACGCCCGCCGCCCTCGAGCTCATGGCCCAGCACGACAATCTTTACGCCGATGTCACTCCCGTCTGGCTCCGGGAGAACGAGGCCGCGCCCGCCGACCTCGAGCGCTTCGCAGGCCGCCTCCTCTTCGGCAGCGACGCGCCCAACAATCCAGTGTCGGTGGCCGATCAGGTCGCGCGCTTCGCAGCGATGGGGCTTTCCGAGCACGCCTTCGACATGCTGATGGGCGGGACAGCAGAGCGGCTGATCCCGGGGGACGGGTAACCGTTTACGGTCGGCGGGTGGCCGAGTCCAAAACGGACCGCAGCGCCGCCTCGTCCAGGGGGCCGAATCGCCGTTCGACCACCTGAGACCCGCCAGCACCCACCACCGCGTACGCCGGATGTGCTCGGACACCCAGACGCTGAGCCAGACGGCTGTCCGCATCCCGGTCGTAGTCGAGGATCACGAAGTTCACCCGGTCTTGATATTCGTATCGAAGCCCGTGCACGACGGGTCGCGCCAGCGCGCAGAACTGTCACCAGATCGCATCGACAAAGACGAGCGTTGGCTTCCCGTTGACCGGAATCGTCGCGCCAGTAGAAGCCACTCGATCCTTCGGTGGTTCATATCCCTGAGGGACGGTCGTCACGACCTGGGAACTGGACGGGCTCGCCGCTGCGTCCGGGGGCGGCGCCTCGGTCGGTCGGGCGGGTGTTGAACTGCAGGCGAGCACCACGGCCCCTGCGAGTACGGCGAGCACCAGCCACGGTCGGGTCGATCTCATCGAATGACCTTACCGCCTCGGCGCCGGGAAGGTATGACCAAAGAGTGAACGACGGCGTGCGGGGGCATCCCGCCAGCGTCACGGCACGGACTGCACGCTGCCGAAGGCGGACAACGGAGCGCTGTCTCGTGAACGCGGATTTTACACAGGCGATCCGTCCGTTAATCGCGCGCCTAACTTCCGTTAACGCGCGGCTACGACGCTCCCACTGGCCGCATTCTGTGGCCACACGAAGTCGTACCTGAGCGGGAGCATCGATGACCACTACGCCCGAACGCCCTGACGCACAGCCGCTGCAGTTCGTCGAGGATCGCAACGCGCTGATCCCCAACAAATGCATCTGGAAGTGTGCCGGTGCCTGCTACCACGAGGCCCCGAACGAGCGCAGCGGTCGAGACAGCATGGCCGACATCATCAATCGGCGTTTCAGTCGCCGTCAGATGATTAAGGGCGCCGTCGCGGCCACCGTCCCGCTCGTGATCGCTGGCACCCCTGTCGGCTCGGCCCTCCTCGGCTCTTCCGCAGGCCCGAAGCGAGCGGAGGCCTTTGTCGCAGGTCGGAGCCTCGGTTTCTTCGGTATTCCTCTGCACACCGCTGACTCCGTGCAGGTGGCGTCGGGCTACACCTCCAGCGTCCTGCTCCGCTGGGGTGACCCCCTGTTCCCAAACACCCCGCGCATGACGATCGACAACGCCACAGCAGAACTGCAGGCGAAGACCTTCGGATACAACTGCGACCTCAACGTATTCTTCGCCCTCGAAGGCTCGACGGGCGGACTCATGGCCATCAACCACGAGTACACCGAGGGCGCTCGGATGTTCCGTACTTACACCGGTGCCACAGCAACGAAGGCACAGGTCGACCTCGAACTCGCCGCCCATGGCATGACGATCGTGGAACTCGCGCGCACCGGTAACGCGTGGAGCGCGAACATCAACTCGAGGTACAACCGCCGCATCACGGGCACCACGCCGATGGAACTCACCGGCCCGCTGCGCGGCGATGCATTGGTGAAGACCTCCGCCGACCCGCTCGGCACGACCGTCCTCGGCACTCTGAACAACTGCGCCGGCGGCCGGACGCCATGGGGGACGGTCCTCACGGCCGAGGAGAACTTCAACCAGTACTTCGGTAACAACGACAACCTGCCTGACAGCAACCCGCAGAAGGCCGTCAACAAGCGCTACGGCGTCACGCCCAAGACCACCGAGCGCCAGTGGGAGCGCTTGATCGACCGCTTCGACGCCGCCAAGGAACCGAACGAGGTCAACCGCTTCGGCTTCCTCGTCGAGATCGACCCGTACGACCCCACCTTCGTCCCGAAGAAGCGCACCGCCCTGGGCCGCTTCAAGCACGAGGCCGCCTCAGTCGGTATCGCCCGCAGCGGTCAGGTCGTCGTCTATTCCGGTGACGACGAGCGCTTCGACTACCTCTACAAGTTCGTCTCGAAGGGCATCTACAACCCGGCCGCCTCAGCGAAGGCCGCGAACATGGCCCTGCTCGACGAAGGCACGCTCTACGTCGCGCGCCTGTCGGACGATGGCACCGGCACGTGGATCCCGCTCGAGGCCGGCAAGGGCGCCCTTGCCACCTGGACGCAGGCCCAGATCCTCACCAACACCCGAGGCGCCGGCGACGCCGTCAAGGCCACGCCGATGGACCGCCCCGAGGACGTCGAGATCAACCCGGCCAACAACCGCGTGTACATGGTGTGCACCAACAACACCAACCGCACGGTCGCACAGATCGACGGCCCCAACCCGCGCCCCAGCAACGCGGCAGGTCACATCATTGAGATGGACGAGTGGAACGGTGACCTCGGCTCAACCCGGTTCACCTGGTCCATCTTCATGATTTGTGGCGACCCGACGGACGGGAACACCTACTTCGCCGGCTTCAGCAAGGCCGACGTCAGCGCGATCGGCGCACCGGACAACATCGCCTTCGACGCCCTCGGCAACATGTGGATCGCCACGGACGGCCAGTTCAACCCGATCAAAAAGAATGACTCGATCTTCGCCGTGCCGGTCGCCGGTCCCGACCGTGGCAAGTTGCAAGCGTTCATGAACTGCCCTTCGGGAGCCGAGGTCTGCGGGCCGGAGTTCAGCACCGACTACCAGGCGCTGTTCGCTAACATTCAGCACCCGGGTGAGGGCGGCAAAGGCCCGAACGAGCCCCAGAGCGTGTGGCCGGACGGCACCTGGCCAGCGCTTCCGAGTCTCATCGTGATCACCAAGAACGGCGGCGGCCGCATCGGCTCGTAGCCCCTCGCAAGCGCGTCGACCGCACTCGACGCGTTAGGCCGTGCCCCCGGCAGACGGCGCCCTCCCTCGGGGCGCCGTCGTCTTTCCCGAATGATCGGGGGCGCTAGCCCCGCGCGTCTGGCTCCTTCACGAAGGTCGGCCGCAACTCCACGGGCGCCTCATGGCGCTGGCGGACGCGCATGTTCAACGCCTCCAGGAAGACGCTGAAGCCCATCGCGAAGTAGATGTAGCCCTTCGAGATATGGAACCCCCAGCCTTCCGCGATCAGCGACGTGCCGATGAGCAACAGGAAACTGAGCGCGAGAATCTTCACCGTCGGGTGCTCGTTCACGAATCGGCTGACCGAGGTCGCGCTCACCAACATCACCCCGACCGCGATGACGACCGCAGCGATCATCACCGGTAGGTCGTCCGCCATCCCCGCGGCCGTGATCACTGAGTCAAGGCTGAACACCGCATCAAGCAACACAATCTGGATGACGGTCGGTCCGAACCTGGCCGCCCCACCCGCCGTCGCGTGCGGCCCCTCACCCTCGAGTTTCTCGTGGATCTCCAGCGTGGACTTTGCGACCAGGAACAGGCCACCCCCCAGCAGGATCAGGTCTCGCCCGGAGAACCCCTTGTCGAGCACTTCGAAGAACGGATCGGTCAGCCCGATGACCCAGGAGAGCGAGAAGAGCAGCCCGATCCGCATGAACATCGCCAGCGACAGCCCAAGTGTGCGAGCACGCTGCTGCTGCTCGGCCGGGAGCTTCCCTGCGAGGATCGAGATGAACACGATGTTGTCGATGCCGAGGACGACTTCCAGCGCTGTCAGCGTGAGGAGTGCAATCCACACCTGTGGGTCGGCCAGAAACTCCATGCTCGTCCTCCTCCTTGCCCTCGGACGAGGTTAACGGCAACGGCCGTCGGGTGTTCCGAGGCTGCGTCGGCGCTCGGCAATCGTCCTCCGACGACCTGCGACGCCCTCCGGCCACTCGGCGTCACATCGGTGGTAACGTCCGCCCGTCGCAGCCCCCTACATCGAGGGCGAGCGCGACGCGACGGAGGGCACTCACATGACTGGTCCGCTGGCTGGCGTCCGCATTCTTGAGTTCACCCAGATCATCGCTGGCCCCTTCGGCTGCATGCTCCTCGCCGATCAAGGCGCTGAGGTGATGAAGGTCGAGCCACTGGGTGGCGAACCCTGGCGCGTCTACGCGCAGTTCATGCCTCTTGAGTCGAAGACGTACCAGTCCCTCAACCGCAGTAAGCAGTCCATCGCCCTCGACCTCAACACGCCCGAAGCCCAGGCGATCGTCCACCGCATCGTGAAGGACGTGGACATCGTCGTCAGCAACTACCGCCCGGACGTCCCGGCGCGCCTCGGCATCGACTACGACACGCTGCGAGCGATCAAACCCGACCTGATCTACGTCGATTCCACTGCGTTCGGTCGGAAAGGCCCGTGGGCCATGCGTCCTGGCTACGACATCGTTGCGCAGGGGGTCTCCGGATTCACGGCGGCTGGCGGACGCTTCGACGAAAACGGCAACCCCGTACTCCCCGGCGGCACCGCCACCGCCGACTTTGCGACGGGCTACGCGATCGCTTGGGGCGCCTGCGCCGCGCTCTACCACAAGGCGATGACCGGCGAAGGTCAACTCGTCGAGACCTCACTGCTGGTGAACGCACTCAACTTCCTCGGCGGCTCGTTCATGTCCCTGCCTGCCGCGGACGAACTGGTGCGCACCGCCTTCCTCGCGGACGCCAAGGCCGCGCGCGAGCGGGGCGAGGGCTACGCGCAGATCGTCCAGCGCCGGCAGGCCCGGCTCCAGGCGGCGCAGATTGGCAACATCTACTACCGCAACTACCTGACGAAGGACGGCGCGATCGCTGTCGGGAACCTTTCGGCCTCCCTGCGCCAGAAGATGCGCGACGTCCTCGGCATCGATTACGACGCTCGCGACCACGATCCGGCTTACAACCCGCGTGAGCCCAAGGCCATTGAGGCCGGCAACGCCCTCACCGCGCGCGTCGAGCAGATGATCGCCGCCGAGCCGACCGCCCACTGGATCGGTCTCTTCGAGGCGGCAGGCGTCCCGGTCGGTGAGCTCAACTTCACCGAGGAACTCGACCAGCATCCGCAGATTATCGAGAACGACTACGTCGTCGCCCTCGACCACGACCTCTCCGGCCCGCAGTCGATGGTGTCCCCGCCGCACAAGATGAGTAAGACCCCGCCTGCACCGCGCTCCGCCTCACCGCCCCTCGGCCGCGACACGGACGCGATCCTCGCGGCGGCCGGCTACACCGCCGACGAGATCGGCGCCTTCCGTGCGAGGGGTGCGGTCGGGTAGCGCCTCCGAGTCTGGACGGCACTAACGTGCCGCTAACCAACGCTCCCGACGATGGCGCAGACGCGGCCCTGCCGCGCGCCATCGGAAGGATCTGCTGTGGGTTTGCCCTCTGTTCGAGTGCTTGTTGCCGCCGCCGTCACGCTGACCCTCGGGGTCGCCGGAACGGTTCAACTGTCCGCCCAGGCGGTGCCTGCTGCGAGCGTGACCAACGTCGCGACGTTGCAGCCGATCCGTCTCGCCACGGCAATTAATGCTGCCCGCCCAAGCACTATCGCCAACGATCGTGGAATCAATATGGGTGGCCTCGGATCCGGCCTCTGGCGTACCCCCACCGACCCGACTGGCGTCTACTGGACGATCACCGACCGAGGTCCGAACGGCCAAATTCCCGTCGATGGCGCTAATCGCCGGACGTTCCCTGTACCCGATTTCTCACCCGCCCTCGTCAAAGTTCAGGCACAAGGCCAGACACTGACCGTGCTTGAGACGCTCGTCCTGACTGGCACCTCCGGCCGGCCGGTCACGGGGCTCTCCAATCTGGCCGGTGTCGACGAGGTCCCATACCTCTATGACGCGCAGAGCCTGGCGACGTACAACCAGAGTGGCCTCGATACGGAAGACCTCGTGCGCACGCCCAACGGCGACTTCTGGACCGTCGACGAGTACAGCACCTCGCTCGTCCGCATCGACAGCACGGGCAAGGTGCTCAGGCGGTACGTCCCGGTCGGAGTCAAACTCCCCACGGCCGACTACCCGGTTGTCGAGGCACTCCCTGCCATCTTCGCGAAGCGCACACCAAACCGTGGCTTCGAGGGCCTTGCGATCACCCCCGACAGCAAGACGCTCGTCCTGGCGCTCCAGAGCCCCCTCCGACATCCCACGACGCCGATCGGGAACGCATCTCGCAACACCCGATTCCTCACGTTCGACATCGCCACCGAGAAAGTCACGGGCGAGTACCTCTACCAATTCCAGCCGCACACCGAGTTCGGCTCCGCGCCGACCGCCGCCGAGATGAAGGTCTCCGCCCTCGCCGCCATCGACGCCACGACGATCCTGGTCGACGAGCGCACCGACCCGATCGCGAAGATCTACCGCGTCGACCTCTCGAAGGCCACGAACATCCTCGGCACCCGCTGGGACGACCCGGCCACCACGCCAGCACTCGAGGCGCTGAACGAGGCGAGCCCGGGTGGCATCGTCGCGTTGCCGAAGTTCCTGGTCGCTGACCTCGGTACGCTCCCGAACATCCCCGGCAAGATCGAGGGCCTGGTGATCCTCAGCCCGACCTCGATCGCGATCATGAACGACAACGACTTCTCGTTCAGCGAGAAGTGGGACGCCCAGGGCAACTTCACGGACCCCGGCGTCCGCATTCAGCTGCTCACGATCTCGATCCCGGGTGGATTCACCGGCGTTCCGGCGCCGTTCCTCGTCGCTCCGGCAACCGCACCCGCCCCGGCTCCCGCGAAGACCGGAAACGCTGGCCCACTGCCCGCAGGCAGCACCGTCCCGGTCGTGGCGTTCGCCATCCTCGCAGTCGCCGCGGTATTCGGTTCACGCCGCCTCGCGCGTCGCTAGCACCGAGAGACACACCCGAGGCACTGCGATGCCTCGGGTGTGTCTCAACGTGCTAGTCAGAACTCTGCAACTGCTACGTGCAGGCCTTGATGATCAAGATTGGCACGAGCAGCACTCCGACGATGACGCCAACGATGAACTTACCCATGTCTCGACCCTACTGATCGAGGCATGACAGGCGCCTGAACCGCGTCCCTCCGGCATCGCGTGTGAGTTACAAGTCTTGGCGCGCCGAGCGACCTACCCCGAGATGCTCGCCGACGAACTCGACCACGCGCCGCGCGAGGTCCATGCGGTGCGGCAACTTCTGGAAGCCGTGCCCCTCCTCGGGGTACACCACGTACTCCACAACGCCTTCACTGCGACGCACCGTCTCCACGATCTGCTCGGACTCCTCGGGTGGTACCCGCACGTCGTGGTCACCCTGGAACACGAGCAGCGGCGTCCGGATCAGGTGCGCCTTGTGGATCGGCGAGATCGAATGCAGGAACTCCGGATCTTCGCCGTACTCGCGCGACCGATGCTTCCGACGCCACGCGCCGGTGTGCGCGAGGAACGTCTCGAAGTTCGCGATCCCGTAGAGGTCGATCGCTGCCGCCCAGCGCTCCGGCGCCTCGGTGATCGCTGCGAGCACCATGAACCCACCGTACGACCCACCCATCACCGCGATCCGCTTCGGGTTCACCTCGCCTGACCCCGCGAGCCAGTCCGCCGCCGACAGCAGATCGCGCACCGAGTCCATGCGCTTCTCCACGTCGTCCGCGTGGCTGTACTCCTTGCCATAGCCCGAGGAGCCCCGCACGTTCGGCACCAGCAGCGCCACGTCACCGCGCGCGAGGAGGTAGTGCGGCCCGGGGTACCGCCCCCAGAGCGCCGGACGGCTCTGCATCTCCGGCCCGCCATGCACGAGCACCACACACCCGAGTGATCCATCGGTGGGCGCAACCTCCGGCACGTAGTAGTACGCCGGGATCTCGCGCCCGTCGAAACTCGTGTAGTGGACGAGCCGAGGCTCCGGTAGCGACTCCAGCGGCAGCCCCTGCGTCTGGCTCGACGTCAGGCGCGCGACCGTACCGTCCTCCGTATCCGCCGCCCACACGTCCGGTACCGCCCGAGGCCCCTCGAACGTGAACGCCAGCGCACGTCCGTCTGGCCGCCATGCCGGCGTGCTCGCCACGCCTCCCGACGGCTGCTCGATGGTGATCCGCCGTCCGAGGCGGGCGTCCGCTGTCACCTCGTACGCCTCGATCCGCCCGTAGCCGGCCTCGTTGACGACAACCGCGAGGCTGCCGCCATCGGGCGTCAGCGCGAGCGCCTCCAGCCCCCATTCGGGCGTCAGGAGGAACTCGCGTTCGAGCGTGTTGAGGTCGATCCGCTGCAGCCCGGCGAACTCGCGCCTGTCGTCCGCCAGCACCAGTACCGCTCCACCCGGGTGGAAGTGCGCTTCCGTCCACTCTGAGAGGTCGTCGTGCTCGGTCAACAGTCGAGGTGCCTCGCGCCCGTCGAGGTCCAGCAACCAAAGCGTCGAGTCCGCCGACACCTCGAGGTTGGGTCGGGTGATCAGCAGCGACTTCCCGTCGGCCGAGAACGCGCCTGCCGCGTTCATCCCATCGTGCTGGAACACCAGCCGCTCCGAACCGGTCTCCAGATTGAGCACATAGATGTCGAAGAACGCGCGGTCACGCCGGTTCGATCCGTACGAGAGCAGCCGCCCGTCCGACGACCACGCGCCAAAGTTGTGGATCACCCGTGGCATCGAGGCGAGTGCGCGGCTGATGCCGTCGGCGAGGTCCAGCAGGTGCAACTGGTACTGCTCGTCGCCGCCGTCGTCCGCCACGTACAGCAACTGGTCATGGCCCGGCCGGAACGCGACCTGGTAGATCACCCCGCCCGTGTCCGTCAGCACTCGCGGTTCACCACCCGAGGCGGGGACGATCCACGCCTGCGACACCCCGGAGCGGTTGGATCGGAACGCGACGTGCGTCCCCGTTGAGTCATACGAGGGCTGCTCGGACACCTCGACCTGCACGAAGTCGTCCAGCGTGAACGTCATCGCCGCCGCCTTCCGAGGCTGCCAGTTCGTCCGATCTGAGGCACCACCGGCTTGCCGTGCGGATAGTATGCGGGCGAGTCGCAAGCGTGATGGGAGCCCGCCGATGCCCACGGCCTACGAACGCGCCCTCGATCGAGCGGTGCCCGGCGTGATCGCCGAGACGATCCAGATCACCGAGATCCCCGCGCCCACGTTCCGCGAGCGCACCCGCGCCCGCCACGTGTACGACCGGCTTGAGGCCATCGGCGGCTGGTCACACCTCGAGATCGACGGCCTCGCGAACGTCGTTGCCGTCCGCAAAGGCCAGGCCGGCCGTGCGCGCCTCCTGCTTTGCGCCCACCTCGACACCGTCTTCCCCGACGCCGCGACGCCCGTCGTCCGCAGCCGAGGTGTCCTCACCGGCCGAGGTGTTGGCGACAACAGCCTTGGCGTTGCGGCCATGCTCGGCGTCGCTCAGGCGATGCAGGCCAGCAACGTCACGGGTGTCGGCGACATCATCTTCGCCGCCAACGTCGGCGAGGAGGGCCGCGGCGATCTCCGTGGCGCGCGCCGCCTCGTGAAGGACTACGCGCGAGACTTCGACGCCATGATCGCCATCGAGGGTCACGCCCTGAACCGCGTCCAGATCCAGGCCGTCGCGTCCCTGCGCTACGAGGTGAGCATCGAGACCGACGGAGGCCACTCCTGGAGCGCCTACGGCCGCAAGAACGCCATCGCCCTCCTCGCCCGCGCCATCGTGGCCCTCGAACCGCTGATGCCGGATCCGGCGGCGACACCGAAGACCACGATGAACGTGGGCGTCATTCGAGGTGGCCGCAGCGTGAACACCATCGCCCCCGATGCTGTCTTCGAACTCGACATCCGCTCCGTCGAACCCGCGAACGTCGACGCGCTACTCCGCGACGCCCGCCGCGCGATGCGCGCGGTTGTCGGCGACGAAGCCGAGGTGAAGTTCAAGCGCATCGGTGCGCGCCCCGGAGGCAGCATCCCGATGGAGTCGGCGCTGGTGCAGGCTGTCCTCGGCGTCCGCAAGGCCCTCGGGCTTCCCGAGCCAGAGTTCTACGCTGGCTCCACGGACGCGAACGCCGCGCTCGGCGCCGGCTTCGCCACCACCTGCATCGGCGTGACCACCGGCGGCGAGGCGCACACCCCACGTGAGTGGATCAGCACCGCCCCCATCAAGCAGGGTGTCCCGTACCTCGGCCGCTCCATCGTCGCCGCCGCCCGCCTGCCGAGGACCACCATCCGCCGCTAGTCCGCCGCGATCGCAGCCGGGACAGCAGAGGGCGCCCCCGAGGGCGCCCTCTGCGTGTCGAGCCGCCTCGATGATCCCTACATGCGCGAGAAGCCGGACCCCGGCCGGTCGAGGCCGAGCCCCTTGCCGTCCGTGATCCAGCCGAACTCCTGCAGGATCTCCTGGCTGTATGTGACTCGCCCCGTCACCTTGTCGAGCGGCTCCGTCGCCAGCAGCAGCGCCGCGTTCGCCATGATCGACATCGGCTCCCGGTCGGGGTCATCGAGGCTCTTCGAGAGCCCGAAGTGGACCGTGCCCTCGGTCGCCACACCGATGCCGGGCGAGTAGCACGTCACCGAGACACCGTGCTCGTACACCTCCTGCGCGAGGCCCTGCGTGAACCGCTCCAGCGCCGCCTTCGACGCGCCGTACATCACGCCACCGCTTGCCTTCGCGCCCGGGTAGGGCCCGCGGCCCGGCCCGATCGCGCCGACCGAGGAGATGTTCACGATTGCGCCCGAGCGCTTCGCGATCATGTCCGGCAGCACTGCCTTCGACAGCATGAACGGTCCGTGGAGGTTCACCGCGAACGCGCGCATCCAGCGGCTCGCTGGGTAGTCGACGATCGGGATGTAGTAGTTCAGGGCCGCGTTGTTGATGAGCACGTCGATCGGACCCAACGCGGCCTTCGCCTCTTCCACGATCCGATTGCAGTCGTCCTCGCTCGACACGTCGGCCGTCACCGCGATCGCATCGCCGCCGAACTCACGGATCCGCCCGACCGTCCGGTCGAGCGAGCCGTCGAGCATGTGGTCACCCTCGTGCAGCGTCCGGGCGGCGCACACGACGCGCGCACCCTCCCGGGCGAACAACTCCGCGATCCCCTGCCCGATGCCGCGGCTCGCGCCCGTGACCAGCGCTACCTTGCCGTCCAACTTGCCCATCTCGCACCCCCTCGATCTGTCCGTATGCCGCGCGCAGTGTCCCATGCGCGGGGGCCGAGGTCAGCGCACCCTCCTACGGCGTCAGCGCATCCTCGCCACCCGTAACCGCTGAGGCCTGTGCCGCCATCGAGGCCGCGACCAGCGACGCGTGCGTCGGCGCGTCCGGGACGTCCGAGGGGCGCCCCTTCGCCATCTCGATGCGGAGGGCCGGCACGATCTCGGTACCCAGGATCTCGATCTGCTCCAGCACGGTCTCCAGCGGAAGCCCCGCGTGGTCCATCAGGAACAACTGCCGCTGATAATGGCCGACCGAGTCGCGCATCCCCGCGTACCGCTCAATCACCTGCTGCGCGCTGCCGACGGTGAGCGGCGTCTGCGCCATGAAGTCCTCGAGCGACGGCCCGCCGCCGTACACCGGCGCGTGGTCGAAGTACGGACGGAACTCCCGGATCGCGTCTTGTGAGTTGGGGCGCACGAAAATCTGCCCGCCGAGCCCCACGATCGCCTGGTCCGCGCGCCCGTGCCCAAAACGCTCGAACCGCTGCCGATAGAGGGTCACCATCTCCACCACGTGTCGCATCGGCCAGAAAATGTTGTTGTGGAAAAAGCCGTCGCCGTAGAACGCCGCCTGCTCCGCGATCTCCGGGCTGCGGATCGACCCGTGCCACACAAACGGCGGGACGCCATCGAGCGGCCGAGGCGTCGAGGTGAACCCCTCCAGCGGTGTGCGGAACTTGCCCTCCCAGTCGACGACGTCCTCACGCCAGAGTCGATGGAGCAGCGCATAGTTCTCGTACGCCAGCGCGATCCCGTCGCGGAGCTCTTTCCCGAACCACGGGTACACCGGCCCCATGTTGCCGCGACCCATCATCAAGTCGACCCGGCCACCGGCCAGGTGCTGCAGCATCGCGTAGTCTTCCGCGATCTTCACCGGGTCGTTCGTCGTGATCAGCGTCGTCGCCGTCGACAGGATGATCCGCTCCGTGCGCGCCGCGATGTACCCGAGCAGCGTCGTCGGCGATGACGGCACGAACGGCAGGTTGTGGTGCTCGCCCGTCGCGAAGACGTCGAGGCCGACCTCCTCCGCCTTCAGCGCGATCGCAACAATCGCGGCGATCCGCTCGCCCTCGGTGGGCGCGCGCCCGGTTGTGGGGTCCACCGTCACATCGCCAACCGTGAACACGCCGAACTGCATCATCGCGGCCTCCATGGTGATTATCTCAGGTCGCTCGGCCGAGGCGCGACGATGCCGCCGCGAACCTCCGCCTGCGACCACGCTTCGTAGTCGAGGCAGCGCTACCATCCGGCAGGGCAGACACATGACCGTGAAGGGCTCACCGATGGCCGCCGAACCTACCCAGAAGTTCGTCACCTCCCAGCGCATCCCCATCTCCTACTGGGACTGGGGCAACGAAGAGGCACAGCCGCTCGTCCTCGTCCACGGCGGCAAAGATCACGCCCGCCAGTGGGATCGCATCGCGCAGGCATTCCGCGACACCTACCACGTCGTGGCGCTCGACCTCCGAGGCCACGGTGACTCTGGCTGGTCGCCAGGCGGTACGTATGGCCTCTCCGATAACGCTATCGACCTCGTCCGCGTCATCGAGACGGTGGGCGCGCCGGCGCGGGTCCTCGCACACTCCTACGGCGGCTCCGTCAGCCTGATCGCTGCCGGCACCTACCCGGAGCACTTCACCAAGCTCGCCGTCCTCGAAGGCACTCACTCGCTGAACCCGCGCGACGAGACCGAGATGGGCCCTCGTTGGCTCCGCACCTGGGGTGACCGCATCCGCTCCTACGAGGGCTCTGCGCCGCGCGTGTACCCCACCCTCGAAGCCGCCGCCGTGCGTGTCGCGGAGGCCAACCCGAGACTCCCCGCCGACTTCGTCCCCCACCTCACCGCATACGCCGCGAAGCCGGTGGAGGGCGGCTACGTCTGGAAGTACGACTGGTGGGTCAACGGGCGCACCTCGATGGAGATCCGTCGCGAGGAACTCCCGCGCTTCTGGGCCGCTGTGGAGTGCCCCGTCCTCCACGTCTTCGCCCGCCACGGCCAGGCCAACCAGGTCCACGACGCCGAGAAGTACTTCAAGGACGCACGGACGGTCTTCGTCGAGGACGCCGGCCACTGGCTCCACCACGATCAACCTGAGGCGGCACTCGCGGCCCTCCGCCCCTTTCTCGCCGGCTAGGCGGCACTCTGATGGGCGAAGACGCCGCCGTCACCCTCGAGTTCGTCGGCCCCGAGCACGCCGCGGTGGTGCGCGACCTCATGCGCGCCGCCTTTAGCGAATACGACGCCGTCCTGACCGTGCCATCCAGCGCGATGTGGGAGACCGTCGAGGACGTCGCAAGCCACATCGCTGAGGGCGGTGCCATGCTGGCCCGCGTTGGTACCGACACTGTCGGTTCCGGGCGCTACGCGCTACGCGAAGACCACGTGTACATCGGGCGTCTGTCCGTGCTGCCGCCGTACCGTGCGCGCGGCATCGCTGCGGCGATGATGCTCGCCATGGAGCAACGCGCGCTGACCGAGGGGCGAGCAGAAGCCCGCATCAGCGTGCGGACCATGCTGCCAAGGAACATCGAACTCTACGAACGCCTCGGCTACATCGTCACCGCGCGGTACCCACACCCCCGTGGCGACGAGGTCGTCGTGGACCTCGCAAAGCAACTCCGGTAGTCGTGACCGCTAGGTCTTGGGCGCATCCGGCAACTGCAGTGCCACGGCGTACATCGGGCCGACCGCCTGCATCGCCTCCTGCATGGTCATCCCGTACTCGTCCGCATTGCCGAGGTTGTACGCCTGGCGTCGGTAGTTCCAGTTGTCTGGCTTCAGCGCTAGCGCCGCCTTGAACTGCTCTACCGCCTCCGCGTGCTGCCCGTGACTGTCGAGGTGTACACCCAGCCGGAAATGCGCCATCGCCTGCTGGTTCGACTCGTCCGACGCCCCGAGCCGCTCCTGCGTCACATCGTTCGACGTGACATAGATGCTCTCCGAGCCGTTCTTCACCCAGTCGCGCACCACATCCATATATCGCTCATTCGGCGTCCGTATGCCCGTCTCCGGATCGCGACGAGTCATGTACGCCGGGTCATTCCCCCGCACGATCCGTCCCGATTCGTCGATCCAGAACAGCGCCGGCACGTTTCGCGTGTTGTACAGCTCCGTGACGACGAACTTCGTGTCGATCAGACACGGGTACTCCGGGTTCGCGATCTCGATGAACTCGCGTTCCACCTCAGCACCCTTGGCGTCACAGCCGACGGTGATGATCTCGAAGTTCTGGCTGGCCAACTCGCTGCGCAGGACCTGCCACACGGGCAGGTCAAACCGGCATCCTCACCAGGAAGCCCAGAGCGCGAGCAAGACCTTCTTCCCCCGATAGTCAGACAGCCGGTGCTTCCGGCCTTCGAGGTCAGGCAATTCGAAGTCCGGTGCGTCCAGCAAGTCGAACTGACCTCGACGCTCCTCCGGACCGGGGCCGAAGTACCAACTCTCCGTCGCGGCGTCATGCGCGTACGTCTGCCCGATGAACTCCGCGAACCCCGCCATATCGAGCCACGTCGCACCGTCGCGCTCAGAGAGCAGCGTTGCGGCCTGCGCTGGCGGCAGCGGTACGCACACGTCCCCGCGGCACACCCCCTCCGGCTTCATCTCCCAGCCGGTCGAGGTGAGCAACTCATCGCTGCGGAGCCAGAGGCGCGCTCCATCGGCGCGCGCGCCGGCGGGTGTCGATTCGGATTCGCTGGTCAAGATCGTGACTGCCATGGCCGTCGCCTCCTACCGAGATCGCGTCGAGCGCATCCTACGTCGTCCCATTGTCCGTGTGTGTGACAAGTCCGCGGCCGGAGGTGGCTCCGGGCGTTACGATCCCGCCGCTCACTGCTAGTTCGTCACCGTCAGGAGTTCTCCCGATGCCCTTCTACCAACGCGGAGCAGCCTCGATCTACTACGAGGAATCCGGCAACGCCTCCGGATTCCCCCTCCTGCTCATCTCCCCCGGCGGCATGAACTCCGCCATCGCCTTCTGGGCGCGGATGCCGATCAACCCGATCGAGGCGCTGGCGGCCGACTTCCGCATCATCGCCATGGATCAGCGGAACTGCGGCCAGTCCACGGGCCCCCTGGACGCCGAGGACCCGTGGGGTTCCTACGTCGATGATCAACTGGGCCTGCTCGATCACCTCGGTATCGACCGCTATACCTCGCTCGGCTCGTGCATTGGCTGCTCCTACATCGTCAAGCAGGTGGAGCGTCAGCCGAAGCGCCTGACCGCCGGCGTCCTCATGCAGCCGATCGGCCGTGTCGATTCCAACCTCGAGATCTGGCAGGACCGCATCTGGAAGCCCTGGGGCGAGGCCCTCGTCGAACAGCGCGCGGACCTCACCACGGACGGCATGCTCGCCTTCGGACACGCGATGTGGGACGGCGACTTCGTCTTCAGCGTCCCGAAGGACTTCCTCAACACGATCGACACCCCGATGCTCGTCCTCCCCGGCTACGACCAGGCCCACCCGACCGAGGTCGGCCTCGAAGTGGCCCAGCTGCTTCCCCGCTCCGAAATCCTCGAAGACTGGAAGGCGACCCCCGAGGTCGTCCCCCATACGATCGAGGTGATCCGTGACTTCCTGAAGAAGCACACCGCTGGAGTCTCCGCGTGACCCCCACTACCTCGAAGCCACCGACAGCCACCGCGACGACCGCTCAGCCGCCGACGGCGACTGCTGGCGCGCCTGCTCCGACCGCGCGTAGTGAGGACGAGATGCTGTGTACGCTCTGCGGCCTGCGCGCCTGCTGGACAGAGAAGTAGCCGGACGCTGCTGCCCTACCGGACTCGCCCGAAGTAGTGCTCGTAGATCCGGTCGTATGTCCCGTCGGCGCGCATCTCGAGCAGCGTCGAGTTGACGGGCTTCCGGAGGGTGCTCCCGTTCGGCAGCGCAATCCCATAGTCCTCGCGCTGGAAGACATTGCCGATCAGCGCTAGCCGATCCGAGCCGGTCACCTCGATGTGATGGTGGAGCACCGGCGAATCGAACACCATCGCGTCCGCTCGCCCGTCGTCCAGGCGCGCGAACGCATCCTCGGCGGTGTCCATCGCGTCGAAGTCGATCCGCCGGTCGGTGAGGTACTGCGCCGCCGTCGTACCGCCGACGGTGACCACCCGCTTGTCGACGAGATCGTTCACGCTGCGGATGCCGCCGGTGATCTCTTTGACCGTTAACTCCGTCGTCAGCGACGCGGTGAATGCCGATACGAAGCAGATCCCGACCACCGCCCACACCACTCGCGCCATTTCGCCGATCGAGTGGCCCGGCTCACCGAGGTCACCCACGAGGCCCACTCCGGCCGCCCGGAACATCCCGTGCCCCACCCCGCGGACGTAGTCCTCGTGCTTTCGCTCGAGGAACCACACCACGTTGCCGGCGATCAGGATCACCACCACCAGGCCCGCGAGATACAGCCCCACCGAGGCGGATGCCAGGTTCCTCAGGTGCGAGTACCACGACTGGTCGGTGCGCTGCGTCGCGACGACCTGCAGCCCGGCGTTGAACATCGGGTGGCTGAAGTCCAACCGTGACTCGCGCTCCCGGGTGATCGAGATTCCCGCGATCCCCACATCGACCTTCGAGGCGCTGGCGTCGTCGAGCAGCGGTGGCAGGGTGTCGTACCAGACGTAGGTCGTAGACCACCCGTTCCGTCGTGCAATCTCGTCCCACAACTCGATGCTGAACCCCGAGTACCGCGACCCTGACCGCACCACGAACGGATCGAGCGGCTTGATCCCCACTCGCAGCGCCTGCGCCGCTGGTGCAGCCTGTGTGTCCGTGGCGCCTTCGGTGGCATCGCGCGCGGGCATCGAGGGTTCGGCGGCGGCCGTCGCCACGCTCCCAGTCGCGCTGACGCCGACGGCCGCGAAGATCGAGGCGACAGCCAGGGCAGCGGCGAAGTACAGCGAGAGACGGCGTGTCGTAGGCATGCCGGCATCCTACCCGCGTCGATTGGGAACGGAGAAGCCCCCCGCCTGCCAGGCGGATGGCTTGCCTGCGGGGCACCATCGATGTGCGCCCCTAGGTCGGGAGCCGCAGGACCTGACCGACGCGCAGGATGCTGTCCACGGTGAGGCTGTTCGCTTCGTAAAGTGCGTCGAGGAAGGCCCCGATTGAGACGTTGGGACGGTGGAAACGCTCCGCCACGCTGGACAGCGAATCGCCTTCGGCGACTGTGTAGCTCGACGGATCGGCTGTGACGGATGGTGTCGTGGGGACAGCGGCCGCTGTCGGCGGGGCGACGGCCGGGGTGGGTGCGCTCGGCGCTTCAAGCGGACGGCAGCGTCCCATCAGTGCCGTATTCGCCGGAATGCCGTTGGGGAAGGTGCTCCGCCACTCGGCGTTCACGATCGGTATCGTCACGCCGGGCAACAGTTGGACGAACCGTTCGCCCTGGACCACCCAGAACGAAGCAGTCTCACTCGGGCAGCCGGATGCCGCCAGTAACTGCGCGTCAGTGCCGCCACTGAAGACGACCAGCGCGATCCCCCGTGGCGGGAAGACGCCGCTCAGGATGCGGGGGGCGAGGGGCACCGGCGCCGCTACGGCCACCGGTGCGGCGGGCGCGGGCTGGATCGCGCTCACAGCGCGCAAGTATCGCTCCGACGCCCAGCCCGAGATCGCACCGTTCGTGATCGTGACCCAGTGGTACCCGTCCACGTCCGGTCCCGGTTGAGTCACCGTGACGCGCATACCGGTTGGCAGGCAACCAACGATCCCGCCCGAAAGCCCAGCGATGGTGCGCACGCGGAGACAGTCGCCGTCCGCGGCGATCTCCGCCGCCGAGCCGATGGGGATCACCCCTGGCGTATTCCCAGTTGAAGCCGGGGGCAGCGGTACCGGCGCGCCCGATGCACGCTCAGGGAGCCGGTAGATGTGGAATGAGAGGCCCGGGTATCGCGCTGCCGCGGCGCCCGGGTCATATCCGTTGCGCACCCGTACGAGGCCATCGAAGTTCGAGTTCGAATCAACGACCTTGAACCTGCCGCCACCTTCGTTCTCGACGATCAGCGCGGTGTGCAGGCCGGGATAGTCCGCGGAAGGAGTGGTGTTCGCGTCATTCGCGATCTGAATGATGTCGCCCTTGCGCGCAGCCTGTGGAGTCACCTCGACCGCACCGGCCTGCAAGTACCCCAACCGATAGTCGTTGCCGATGACGATCCCAAGGGCGGCCTGCACCACCCGACGTACCCACGGGAAGCATTCGCCCTGCTGTTGGCCGACAGCGGTGGTAGCCCATGCCGTGAGCGCGCTGGCGCTACTGCCGATCGGGCTGTCCTCAGCGGCACGGGCAATCGATGAAGTCACGGGGACACACAGCGCCACGACGACGCACACGGAGATCAAGGTGGCGCGGGACCATCGCAACACAAGTACCCCATCGGCCCCGCCACGAGTCGATCTAGGTAAAAGCCTACCCTGCCTGATCGGTTCTCGCGCAAAGAAACGACGGGACGGGACGATCGAGGCGCCCGTGCGGGCGCCTCTTCGTGCTCCAGTGGTAGCAGGAGCGGGATTTGAACCCGCGACCAACGGCTTATGAGTTGCCACCTCTGCGGGCCGGCAGGGAGCGGTTTTGGGCCGGGAACGATCAACGGATAGACCATCCGTGGCTCGACAGCGCCAGATTCAAAATGGCAGGGAAATGGCAGGAAAAACGCAGGTCGGAGGCGCTGTTGCGGAAGCCGACCCCCATAGTGCATCGATAGAACATCTGTACTAACATGTGAACCATGTCCGATGAGCTTTCCGCCTCGCCGGTCTACACCCGTCAACTCGCCGGCATCAGCAAACTGGTGCGCGCCGAGCTTGATCATCCGCGCATCGTCGCGGTGCGTGCGGAGCTCGCGGCCCTTGGCGCCAGGCGGCGCGCGGATGGGGCTCACTTCGATGATGAGGAAGGTTCCGCGTTCGCGGCCGCGATCGATGCGGCAATGGCCGTTGGTTACGCGGCGATCGAAGAAGAAGCTCCGAGCTTTCAGCGCCTGTTCGGTCGGGGCGGGGTTACCACGCTGCTCATCACGGCATTCGACGAGGAACTCGGGTCGTTACTTCCGCTGCGCCTCTTGAACATCCCCGAATACCCACCCCGCCCGTTCCGGCTACTCCTCCACGACGCTGATGTTCAGGAGATGGCAGGTCAACTTGCGGTCGGCCAGGTCTGGGTGAACGCGACGGAGTTGGACGAAACGCAGTACCGGGAGCTGTGGAGCGCTATTAGCTTTCAGCGACACGCGGCCCTCGGCGTGCAGGACAAGCCACGTGGCCGGCACCGCGGCTTCGTTACCGAGCAGCGGGCCGCGGTCGTCGCAGACATTCAGGCGCACCCAACGTGGACCGACGTCGAGGTCTACGACTGCGGTCGCGATGCTGGGCTGTGGGATGGGTACTACTACGACGCTCCCGAACAAAACCGAAAACGGGTCCAGCGGCTCAGACGGACCGCTGGCGTGCGAAAAGCGAAGTCGCCTGCGAAAAAGTCGGACGGTAAATAGCCGCGGCGATTAACCGGGTCGTGACCGCCGGGGTCAGGAGACTGACCCTAAATGCATGGGACACCATGCATTCCTCCAGGCACTCCCCGCGTACCTTGGCGGGAAGCGGCGACTCGCACCGCTGATCTTCTCGACGCTCGCCGAGGTGCTCCCTCGGGCGCAATGGGCGGGGTCGACGTTGCTCGACCCGATGTGCGGCGGCGGCGCCATCTCGCTGTACGCGAAGGCGCAGGGGTTCAGCGTCATCGCCTCCGACCTCGCCGAGCGCGGCGCGCTCACGGCCCGCGCCCTGATCGCGAACTCGAACATTCGCCTCCGCATCGACGACATCCTCGACCTGTACGCCGAACCAGATGGCGACTATCCGCGCATCGCCGCCGCGCACGTCCCGCAGGTCTTTAACGAGGCGCAGGCCGCCTTCGTCGACAACGCGCTGGCGCGCGCGAACCGGCGTCCGGAGCCGCTGCGCAGCCTGCTGCAACTGGTGGTCGTCAAGACGATGTTGCGGTTCCAGCCGCTCTCGATGCTGTCCGCGACCGATGCCGGTGCCGCCGCGACCGGTGACTACGACCGACTCACGGCGTCCCGCCTCCGCCACTATCTGCACGCTGATCGGCTCCTGCGGCCGTCCACGCTCTGGTCGATCGCGCAGGAGGTGAACGCCGGCGTGTTCGGCGGCAGCGGCGAGGCCAGTAGGGGCAATGCGGTGACAATGATCACCGGCACCACGGCGAACATCGTCTACCTCGACCCGCCGTACCCGGGCACCACCGGCTACCACACCGCGTACGGCGTGCTCGACGAGCTGCTGGGCGATACGCCCATCGCGTCGGCGGTCCCCCTGTCGCTGACGGATCTCCTGCAGGCCGCGGAGCACATCCCGCTGCTCGTGCTGTCGTTCGGCGGCCCGCGCGTGACGCTCGACCAACTCCGCGAGCAGGTCGGTCAACACCGTGACGTGCTGCGTGCCATCGCCGTCCCGTATCCGCATCTACGTTCGGTTGCATCGGAGGCCCACCGTGTCGCAAATCGCGAGCTCATCATCATCGCCGGCTGACGAACGGCTGATCCGCGTCCCGCTTGAACTGATCCACCCGCACCCCGCGAACGCCAACCGCATGTCGGAGGACCGGCTCGAGAAGCTGGCGCGCAACATCGAGCGGGAAGGGCGCTATCCACCGCTCGCTGCACGCCCGCATCCCGATCTCCCGTGCGAGTGGCAGCTGCTCGACGGCGAGCACCGCCTGAAGGCGCTTCGTCGCCTCGGCATCGCGGACGCGCTGATCTTCCCGTGGCCGTGCGACGACGAGACGGCGCTGATCCTGCTCACGACGCTGAACCGCCTCGAGGGCGAGGACGTCCCGGCGCAGCGCGCTGCGTTGCTGCAGGAGCTCACGACGATGCTGTCCGTGGACGAGCTGGCGCAGCTGCTGCCGGAGGACGCCTCGGCGATCACGGACACGCTCGCACTGCTCGACCTCGACAGCGCAGCCCTGCTCGCCGACCTCGAGGCCGCGGCGACGCGCACCGCCGCCGCCTCGCCGCGGCTGTTGTCGTTCGCAGTGTCGGTCGAGGACGAGCAGATCATCGAGACCGCGCTCGCGATCGCGCAGGACGGCCTGACCGGTCACAACGTCCGCGGGCGCGCGCTGGCGCTCCTCGCCCGGAGCTACCTCGACGGACGCGACCATGGCTGAACGCACCCGTCAACGCCTCGCCTTCGACCGGTACTGGGCGCTCGGTCGGGACCGCTCTGTCGAACACCTGCACGAGGTGCTGCGCGTCGAATGGACTACGCGCACACCAGGGCTGCGCACGCTGTTCACGTGGTCCAGTCAGTACCACTGGCAGTCCCGCATCGTCGAGCTCGAACACGATGCGCAGCGTGTGCAGCACGACGAGCAACTGCAGGCCACGCACGAAATGTACGAGCGCCAAGCGAAGGAAGGACTGCTGTTGCAACAGCGTGGGACGGAGTGGCTGACGCGTGTCGACGCAGGCGACGCGAGTCCGGATACCGCCATCCGGGCCATCGTCGAGGGCGCCAAGCTCGAGCGACTCGCCCGCGGCGAACCCGGTGAACGTGATCACGATCGTAGCGATGGAGGTGAGACCCATGACCCGAGATTTACCGACTTCAGTACCGATGAACTCCGACGACTCGTCGAATCTGCGGAGCGCGCTGTGGGACGAGCTGGCGAGACGGGAACCGAATGACCCACACGCCTGGGCACTCTCGCATCGGCGCTTCGGCGACCAGCGGCTCGTGCATCTCCCCGCGCTTGCCGCAATCGCCCGTGACGACCATCCGTTCGTCGTAATCCAGAAGTCCGCGCAGGTCGGGGTGACCGAACTGCTCGTCAACCTCGCGCTGTGGACCGCCGATACCGGCTACGCCGAACGCGGGAACGTCCTGTTTGCGATGCCGACCCAGAACCAGATGGACGACTTCGCGCAGGCGCGCTTCGACCGCGCGCTGCAGGACAGTCCCTACCTCCGCGCGCGACTCCAGCCGGAGCCGCCGCTGCGCAAGGGCGCCGACAGCAAGCGCCTGAAGCACCTCGGTCCCGGCTGGATCTACCTGCGCGGCGCAGACAGCCGACGGCAGATCGCGTCCGTCGACGCCGACCTTGTCGTACTCGACGAGTTCGACCAGATGGCGGAGGGCACGATCGAGCTGGCACGGAAGCGTCTCGCCTCGAGTCGTCGCGGGATGCTGCGGGTCGCATCCACGCCGCGCTACCCCGAGGCGGGCGTCAACGCGCTCTTCCTGCAGTCCGACCAGCGCCGGTACTTCCTTCCGTGTACGGCGTGTGGCCTGGAGCAGGTGCTTGCGTGGGACGCGAACATCGACAGCGAGCGGATGTTGCTCGTGTGCCGGGAATGCCGCGAACCCCTCGACCCACGAGTCGAGGGGCGGTGGGTCGCGACGGCGCCGGGTAACGACCGCATTCGCGGCTACCACCTCAGCCGCCTGTATAGCCCCTGGGTGAACATCCGCGAGCTCGTCGAGGCGAGCACCGCCACGACTCCGGCGGCGCTGCAGGAGTTCCAGAACAGTGATCTGGGGGAAGTGTTTTCACCGCCGGGGAGCGGCCTCTCGCTGGACCTGCTCGACCGTTGCCGTCGGGAGTACGCGCTCGACGAATACGCGGGACAGCCCTGTGACATGGGGGTCGACGTGGGCATCAAGCTGCACGTCGTCATCCGTGAGCACTTGTTTGAGACGCTGTTCGAGCGGGGCGGTTTCCGTCAGCGTCGTTCGGGGAATCTTCCCCGTCTCTGGTTCGCCGCCGAAGTCGACAACTTCCTCGAGCTCGGTGCGCTGATAAAACGGTTTCACGTGCAGCGGTGCGTGATCGATGCGCAGCCGGAGGTGCGGCTCGCGATGGAATTCGCGCAGCGCCACGGCGATGTCGTCACGCTCAGCTACTACGGTCGCAGCGAACTTGGCCATGAGCTCGCCCGCAACCCCAACGGGGTACGCATCTGCCACGCCAACCGCACGCAGGCACTTGATGAGATGGCGGGGCGGTTTCAGGACGGCAACGCCGAACTCCCTCGTGACGCGCGCCAGCTCGGTGGGCGGATCAAGGACGGCGCCGGAGACTACTACCGGCAATTGCTCGCGCAGCAGCGGACGGTCGAGCGAGATAGCACGGGCAACTGGATCGCACGGTGGGTGGACAACGGGAAGCCGGACCACTTCGCGCACGCGGAGGTGTACTGCCTGCTCGCGGACGTGGTCGCGGAGAAGTCGCGTGTCGGCTTCTACTTCCTCTAGTCGTCTCCGCCCAGCCCCACCATCACGTTTCTAGCCGAAATCGGAGGCGAGCACTGAGTTCTGACAGAACCGAATTCGAGCGCGAATAGCTGTTAGGGCCACGCCGACCGGATTCGCAGTTCTGACAGGAGTTCTATAGGGTGCACCTATGACGTCGTCAGACTTGCCTCCGCGTATCCCGCTGCTCTCGAAGACTCGTTACACCGCGGGGTTGCAGTGCGTGAAGCGGCTATACCTCGAGTTGTATGCGCGTGAGCTGGCAACGCCACCCGGACCCGGACAGGAATCGCTGTTCTCCTCGGGGACTGCGGCAGGGATTCTTGCGCAGCAGCTGTATCCGGGTGGTGTCCTCGTTGCCGAGGACTACCTCCATCATCGCGAAGCAACCGTTCGAACGAAGGAGTTGTTGCAGGACTCCACCGTGAGCGCGTTGTACGAGGCCGCGTTCACCGAGGATGACATTCGGATCCGCGCGGACATCCTGGTGCGCGGTCCTGCCGGCTCATGGGAAATCGTGGAGGTGAAGTCCGCGACCTCTGTGAAAGACCAATACATCGACGACGTGGCGGTGCAGTTGCACGTGCTGGCCCGCGCCGGAGTTCAGGTAACTCGGGCCTCGGTGGCCTTCATCAACAATCAATACGTGTACGCGGGCGGATCGCCGGTGGTAGGCGACTTGTTCAGCGTCGAGGACGTGACCGAATTCGCGCAGGAACGCCTCGGCGAGGTGCCGACGCGGCTAGCCGAGATGCGAACCGCACTGGCAGCGGGTCACGAGCCGAGCATCGACATCGGGGCGCACTGTTCGAAGCCCTACACATGCCAGTTCGTCGCGTACTGCCGGAGAAACGAGCCGGACTGGCCGATCGATGGCCTACCGGGAATTCGCGCAACGCGCGTAGATGAACTCCGCGCAGCGGGCTACCGCTCGCTGTCGACCTTGCCCGATTCGATTCCGCTCAACGCAATGCAACAACGAGCACGAGATGCGGTGCAATCACAACGACCGTGGATTAGTAGCGATCTCACTCGTGTACTCGGGCAAATGACGCCTCCCATCCACTTCGTCGACTTCGAGACCGTCGCGCCGTGGCTGCCTCGATGGCCGGGTACTCGGCCCTACCAGACGTTCCCGTTTCAGTGGTCCGATCACGTCGTGCAAGCCGACGGAACGCTAGAGCATGCGGAGTTTCTTGCAGATGGTGATGGCGATCCGCGGCGCGCATTCGCTACGTCCATCATCGCCCAGTTGCGCGGTGCCGCGACGCTCGTGGTCTACACGGGCTATGAGCGCACTCAGCTCACCGCCCTGCGGGATGCATTCCCTGACCTGCGCTCGGCGCTGGAAGCGGTGCTTACGATTCCGCAGTTCGATCTGCATCCGGTGGTGCGGAACGGGTACTACCATCCCGAATTCCGTGGCTCCTTCTCGTTGAAGGCGGTGCTCCCGGTCATGGTGCCCGAGCTCGCATACACCGACCTCACGATTCAGCACGGAGATGTCGCATCGCTGCAGTTTCAGCAGCTATGGGATCGCGACCTTGATGAGTCAGCGCGGCGCCAACTTCGTGCCGATCTGTTGGCGTACTGCGAGCGCGACACCTTAGCGATGGTGCGGATTGTGGAGGCGCTTCACGGGATCGTGGGGAGGACGGAACTGCGTGGATGAGGAGTGGCTTCGCGGGTTCATAAAAGGCGCTCAATGGGTATTCGC
>CAMBFG010000014.1 GCA_945865925.1 Dehalococcoides mccartyi | reverse complement strand
ATCTCTTCGAACTTCGAGTAGTCCGCAAACCCCTTCAGCGCGAGCACCTTCGTGATCGCCGCCGTCAAGGACGTCTTGCCGTGGTCCACGTGACCAATCGTCCCGATGTTCAGGTGCGGCTTGTTCCGCTGGAATACGCCTTTGGACATGCCTGCTACCTACTCCCTTGCCGGTGTCGTTCCGGCCCGCTGTCGTGTGTCGCGCCTCGCGGTCGAGACGCTGGAGCCCCCAATGAGACTTGAACTCATGACCTCGTTCTTACCAAGAACGCGCTCTGCCACTGAGCTATGGGGGCCCGAGTCGGCGTCCTGGGTCGCCGGGAAATCCGCTCTGGTGCACGGGACAGGATTCGAACCTGTGTAGCCGTTAAGGCGGCGGTTTTACAGACCGCTGGAATTAGCCGCTCTCCCACCCGTGCGGGAACTCCACTCTGCCGTCCACCGTGGCCGAGGTCGCCGCCCCCGAAGGCTTGGAGCCCGAGGAGGGATTTGAACCCACAACCTTCCGCTTACAAAGCGGCTGCGCTGCCGTTGCGCCACTCGGGCACACCGCGAGCCCAATCGGACGGGCGGCAGAGAGAATCAACCGCCCTTCCGGGCGGCCATCGAGAAGTATACGGAGGCCCGCTCGCCACGATCAACGCGAGCGCGACATTGGGCCGGCCGCAGACCTCCTTCCGCGCCCGTCCGAGGGAGCCGAGCGCACCCGGAACTGCTCAGGTTGCTCAACCTTCTCCCCTGGTTGCGAGGAGAAGGCCGTCCGGTCGGCGTAGGATCGAGGGAGCCGCACCGAGTTCCCTCGGGATGACGGCAGGAGCCGGGAGGCCCCCGTGTCGCCGTCGTCATTCATACCGCTGATCGCCCTCGTCACCCTCGCTGTCATCGCGATCTGGGTGCTCTCGAGTGCGCTCTTCACGGTGGAGCAGCAGACCGCCGCCGTCATCGAGCGGTTCGGGAAGTTCCTGCGGCTCGCGGACGCCGGACTGGGATTCAAGATCCCGATCATCGACCGCATCAACCAGCGCGTCAGTCTCCGGGTGCAGCAGCTCGATGTCACCGTCGAGAGCAAGTCGAAGGACAACGTCTTCGTCGAACTGGCCATCGTCATCCAGTACCAGGTCCGGGAAGACCGGATTCAGGACGCCGTCTACCGCCTGACGGACCACCAGCGTCAGATCGAGTCGTACGTGTTCGATGTGGTGCGCGCCCAGGTGCCGATCATGACCCTCGAAGAGGCGTTCGAGAACAAGGACTCGATCGCCACCGCCGTCGACACCGACCTCACCGGGCGCATGGAGCAGTACGGCTACGAGATCGTCAACGTGCTCGTGAACGACATCGACCCGGACGAACGAGTGAAGGTCGCGATGAACGAGGTGCAGGCCGCCCACCGCGAACGCGAGGCAGCCGTGCAGCGCGCCGAGGCGAACCGGATCACCCTCGTGAAGCAGGCGGAGGCCGAGGCGGAGAGCAAGAAACTGCAGGGCGAAGGGCTCGCCAACCAGCGGAAGGCGATCGCGCAGGGCCTGCGTGACTCCGTCGAACTGGTGCGCGGGACGAACGCGGATGACCGCGTGGACGAGCGCTCGCTGATGGACCTGCTGCTGCTCGGCCAGTGGATGGACACCCAGAAGGAGATCGCCGCCGGCTCCAAGTCGACGGTCATCTTCATGCCAAACAACCCGGGCGCGGTCTCCGACATCGCCCAGCAGATCCGCACGTCGATCCTGTCGGCGGAGGCGGCAAACCTCGGCGTGGATCCGGCGCCCGGGCGGTAGGCGCCCACCCCGGACGAGGCGCTGCGGTCAACGACAGGCGCGCTACTATTGGTAAGCGCGAGCCCCTCCCCAGGGGGTGGCGCTGGCCCCGAAGGCGACGCTCGTGGGATTCCTCGATGGTGTGCGCGAAGACATTCACGCTGCGATGGAGCGGGACCCCGCCGCACGCTCGGCGCTCGAGGTGCTGCTGACCTATCCGGGCGTACACGCGCTGATCGCCCACCGAATCGCCCAGCGCGTGGATGCCGCCGGGTTCCCGCTGGTCGCACGGCTGGTGGCGAACACGGCACGGTTCACGACTGGGGTGGACATCCACCCGAAGGCGCACATCGGGCGATTCCTCTTCATCGACCACGGAATGGGTGTCGTGATCGGCGAGACGGCCGAGATCGGCGACCGCTGCCACATCCTGCAGGGGGTCACCCTGGGTGGCACTTCGACGCTCCACGAGAAGCGGCACCCCACCCTCGAGGACGACGTGCTCGTGGGCGCGGGCGCGAAGTTGATCGGCGCGATCACCATCGGTGCGGGCGCGAAGATCGGCGCCGGGTCCGTGGTCGTGTCCTCGGTACCGCCGGGGGCGACCGTTGTGGGTGTGCCGGGGCACGTGATCGCATACGCCAACCGCAGCAACGACACGATCGAGCGGCTGCCTGACCCCGAGTGGGACCGCATCGACGCGCTCGAACGGCGGATCACCAGCCTCGAAGCCGAGATCACGTCGTACGAAGCCCAGCGCAAGCACAACGAGCAGAGCGCGACCGGAGACGGCCGGGAGACGCTCGGGTGAGGTTGCAGAACACCCTCACCGGCGCCCTCGAAGAACTCGTCCCCGTCACCCCTGGCCGGATCGGCCTCTACGTCTGCGGCGTCACGCCGTACGACTCCGCCCACGTGGGCCACGCGATGTCGCTCATGGTCTACGACGTACTCGTGCGGTACTTGCGCTGGCGCGGCAATCCGGCCGGTGGGCACGAGGTCACCTTCGTCTCCAACTACACCGACGTGGACGACAAACTGATCGACCGCGCAGCACAGCAGGAGCGCGACCCGCTCGAACTCGCGAACGCGAACATCGAGCAGTGGGAGCAGGAGCAGCAGGCGCTGGGCCTGACGCTGCCGGACGTGCGGCCTCGTGTGACGCAGGAGATCGACAACATCATCGGGATGATCGAGGAGATCGTCACGAACGGCATCGCGTATGTGACCGCAGGCGGCGACGTGTACTACCGCGTGCGCGAGAAGGCCGACTACGGCAAGTTGTCGCACCGCAACATCGATGACCTGCGCAGCGGCACGCGCTTCGAACCGGGCGAGACGAAGGAGTTCGCGCTGGACTTCGCGCTGTGGAAGGCGCAGAAGCCCGGCGAGCCGGCATGGGAGTCGCCCTGGGGGAAGGGCCGCCCCGGGTGGCACATCGAGTGCTCCGCGATGGCGCGCCGCTACCTGGGCGACCGCTTCGACATCCACGGTGGTGGCGTCGACCTGATCTTCCCGCACCACGAAAACGAGATCGCCCAGGCAGAGGCGGCGACGCACGCGCCGGGCCATGCGTTCGCCAACATCTGGATGCACAACGGGATGGTGCAACGCGACGGCGAGAAGATGTCGAAGTCCCTCGGCAACGTCGTCAACGTCGCCGAAGCCCTCGAGCGCTGGTCGCCGGACGCGATCCGGATGTACGTGCTGTCCTCGAAGTACCGCCAGCCGAACAACCTCACGGACGAGGCGATGGCAGCGGCGGTGTCCGGCATCGAGCGGCTGACAGCAGCGCTGCGTCCCGGCGACGGTGGCAAGCCCTCCTCGATCGACGCGCGGGCGACGCGCGAGCGGTTCATCGAGGCGATGGAAGATGACCTCGGCACACCGCAGGCGCTCGCGGCGCTGTTCGACCTCGCACGCGCGATCAACCGCGGGCGCGACGCGGACGAGGACATCGAGGTCGCCCAGGCGACTCTGCGGCTGCTGGCGGGTGTGCTCGGCCTCACGCTGGTCGAGCGGGCGGCGGACGAGGCCTCGGCACGGCTCGACCCGGTACCGTTCGCGAAGCTGGCGTCCAGGTTGAACGTGGTGTGCAGCGGCAAGGATGTCGCGAGCACGATCGATGCGCTGTTGGAGCGACGCGTGGCGGCCCGGACCGAGAAGGACTGGGCGCTCGCGGACACCATCCGCACGGAACTCGATGCCCTCGGCGTGACGCTCGAGGATGGCGCCGGCGGGACGCGCTGGAGCGTGCGGCGCTAGCCGCTTTCGACTACGGCCTCGGCAGGACGACGGGCCACTGCTTCGGGTAGCGCTCTGGCATGAAGCCGAGGGTGCGCAGGCGTTCGTGCTCGCGGGCGTGGACGAGGAGCGAGTAGAAGGTGCCTCCGCAGGTCCGGCAGCGGCGGAGCGGTTGGCCCTGGTCGTCATGAACGGGCATGGGGGCGGCGGTGGTGGGACGCGCGTCGTGCTGGAGGGCGCCTCGATGCTCGCAGGGCCAGTAGCAGCCCTGAGGACAGAGTGAGGCGGCGGCGGCAGATTCGAGACTTCCCACAAGGCTCCAGGCGGCCGCTGGCGGGATGCGACCGCTCTCATGTTATGACGACTCAGCGACGATGACACTCCTCGTGATCGTGATGGGGTGTACTCGTCTCTGCTGTTCGGCCTGATGACCTCTGCGGTCTCACGCTCCTTTTCTCGCCGACGTCTCGCGGGACACCCGCGCGATAGGATGACGCGATGCCACCCTCTGATGTCCCCGCAGGCGGTCTTGCTGTCATCGTCCTCGCCGCGGGGGCATCCTCGCGCATGGGAGGCGTCGACAAGATCTGGGCAGACCTCGGTGGGCGGCCGCTGATCGCGCACAGCATCGAGACGCTGGGGGCGATCGAGGGCGTACAGACGCTGGTGGTGGCGGGGCCCGTCGAGCGGTACGCGGAGTTCACCACGTACGCCTCGGATGCCGCACGCCGTGGCGTCCACGTGATGTGTGTGCCGGGTGGCCGGCGGCGGCAGGACTCGGTCGCCGCGGCGATCGCGGCGGCACCGGACGCGGCGTGGTATCTCGTCCACGACGGGGCGAGGCCGTTCGTCACGGCAGATCTCGCGCGGCGGGTCCTCGAGGGTGCGCACCGGCACGGCGCGGCAATCCCCGGTATTGCAGTGACGGACACGGTGAAGCACATCGACGGCTCAGGCCGCATCCTCGCGACGGTGGAACGGTCCTCGCTGCGGGCCGTGCAGACGCCGCAGGGGTTCGCGGGGCCGCTGCTGCGTCGCGCACACGCCGAGGTGACGGGGGACGTGACGGACGACGCGGCGATGGTGGAGTGGCTGGGTACCTCGGTCTTCGTCGTACCGGGCGACCCTGCGAATATGAAGGTCACGACACCGACCGACCTGACGGTCGCACGCGCCCTGCTCGCCGCAGGGGTACACCGGGAGGTCTGACGATGCGCGTGGGGATCGGCTATGACCTGCATCGCTTTCGCACGGACGGCGACACGCGGTTGCGCCTCGGCGGCGTTGAGATCGAGGAAGCACCACAACTTGAAGGGCACTCGGACGGTGATGCGTTGATCCACGCGCTGATCGACGCGCTGCTCGGCGCGGCCGGCGAGGGCGACATCGGACAGCACTTCCCACCGGGCGACCCGGACACGCGCGGCATCGACAGTCGCGAACTGCTGAAGCGGGTGCAGCGACTGATCGGCGCGCGTGGCTTCCGCATCCAGAACGTGGACACGACGGTGATCGCGGAACGCCCTCGCCTCGCGCCACACATCGAGGCGATGCGCGAGTGCATTGCCCAGACGCTCGGCCTGCCGGTCGGATCGGTGAACGTGAAGGCGACGACGAACGAGCGCTTCGGCAGCCTCGGCAGCGGCGAAGCGATCGCTGCGATGGCGGTCGCGCTGATCGAAGAGATCGAGCGGTAGCCCGCTAGGGGTAGATGCCGCGCAGCGAGACGGCCTCGACGACGCGCTCGATGGCGACCCAGTTCGCCGCCTGCCGCAGGGTGCAGCCCGGTGAGCCGATGGGGCAGCGGGCGCTGACGGCCTGGTAGGCGCGCGCCATGATGCGGCCCAACTCCTGGTTCACACGCTCCTCGGTCCAGCGCTGGAACTGGCGCGCCTGCACCCACTCGAAGTAGGAGACGGTGACGCCTCCGGCGTTCGCGAGGATGTCCGGGATCACGACGATGCCGCGCTCGCGGAAGATCGCGTCCGCCTCGGTGGTGGTGGGGCCGTTCGCGCCCTCGACGATCAGCGGTGCGCGCACGGCGGCGGCGTTCTCCTCGGTGAGCACACTCTCGAGGGCGGCGGGCACCAGGATGTCGACGTCGGCCGCGAGGACGGCAGGGCCGTCCACCACCTCGACGTCACGGCCGAACTGCTCACGCCAGGCAGCGAGGGTGCCGCCACCCGCGACGAAGGCGTAGGCGGCGGCGGCATCGATGCCGTCACGGTGGTAGAGGGCGGTGTCCTTGTCGGAGATGTGCGTGACCTTCGCCCCGGCCTGGTGGATGAGGCGCGCGGCGATCCCGCCGACATTGCCGAAGCCCTGTACGGCGACGCGGCGGCCGGCGATGCCACCCTCCGCGCGCAGATGCTCCTCGATGACGTTGAGGATGCCTCGACCGGTGGCCTCGAAGCGGCCCTCAGAGCCACCGAGGGCGAGGGGCTTGCCGGTGACGACGCCGGGGATGGTGTAGCCCTGGGTCATGGAGTAGGTGTCCATCATCCAGGCCATGGTCTGAGGGTTGGTGCCCATGTCTGGCGCGGGGATGTCTTTGTCCGGGCCGATGATCGGGATGATTTCGCTGGTGAAGCGTCGCGTGAGGTTCTGGAGTTCGTTGGGGGACATCGAAGCGGGGTCGACGGTGACGCCACCCTTGGCGCCGCCGAAGGGGATGTCCACGACGGCGCACTTCCAGGTCATCAGCATGGCGAGGGCTTTGACCTCGTCCAGGCTGACGCGCGCGGAGTAGCGGATGCCGCCCTTGCTGGGGCCTCGGGCGGTGTTGTGGAGGATGCGGATGCCGTCAAACATCTTGAGGGAGCCGTCGTCCATTTCGACGGGGAACTGTGTCTGGAAGACGGTCTTGAACGAGGTGAGGTAGGCACGCATCTCGTCAGCGAGTTTGAGTTGGTCGGCGGCCTCGTTGAACTGGTTGAAGGCGCCGGAGAGGATGGGTTCCAAGTGCTGTGCCTTTCCGCTGCGCGCGGGGCGGGAGGGCCGCGTCTGGTGTGATCGATGGTACTCGGGCGGGGCGGGCGGCCTCGAAGGGTGGGGAAGCCAGATCCGGAAATGTGGCTAGGCCTCGACGGTTGGTAGGCCTCGTATGCAGAAAGGCCCCCTTGCGGGGGCCCTTCGTGTGGGTGCGTGACGCCGAGGCCTAGATGGGTTCGGCGACGTAGGAGGCGGCGGCGAGGGCGGCTTCGGGTTCGAAGACGTCCGAGAGGGCGTCGGCTCGTTCGAAGTCAAACATGAAGGGCAGGAGCAGGGACTCCGGCATGGCGATCTCGGCGATCGGGGTCGGGCGTTCCACCGTGATGGTGGCCCGAGCCGGGATCAACTTGCCGATGATCACGTTTTCCTTCAGCCCGTAGAGGTGGTCCGTCTTGCCTTCGAGGGCCGCCTCGGTCAGCACTCGCGTCGTCTCCTGGAAGGAGGCGGCGGAGAGGAACGAGTCGGTCTCAAGGGAGGCACGGGTCACGCCCTGGAGCACCGGGTGCGCCGTCGGCGGGATCTTCCCGTCGGCGGCCATCTTCTCGGCGAGCTCGTTGAAGGCGTGCCGTTCGACGCGCTCCTCTTCGAGGAGTGTCGAGTCGCCGGGGTCGTCCACCTGGACACGGCGGAGCATCTGGCGAGCGATCACCTCGATGTGCCGGTCGTTGATGTTCACACCCTGCGAGCGGTAGACCTTCTGGACTTCCTCGACCAGGTACAACTGGCAGGCGGCCGGCCCCATGATCTTCAGGACGTCATGCGGGTTCAGCGAACCTTCCGTCATCTGGTGGCCGGTCGAGACGTACTCGCCACCCTCGACACGCAGTCGAGAGTTGGCGGGGACGGGGTACTCGCGCGTGTCGGTACGGACACCGGCGATCCGGAGGCCCGTGGGGCGCCGTCGCCCACCGGTACGCAGGAACTCCACCGTGCCGTCCGCGATGGCCTTGATCGGCTCGGTCGGTACGACCTCATCGCCCGTGGTGGCTTCCGCCGTGGCGGGAAGGGCCAGCACCTGGTTGGCACGGACCTCCGCACCGTCTTCCACCTGCAGGTCGTAGCCCTCGGGCAGCGTGTAGTCCTCCGACACCGTCCGGGTGGACGTGACGGAGAGGACGCGCTGGTCGCCGGTGCGCGTGAGCGCGACGACACCATCGATCTCGCTCAGGATGGCGAGGCCCTTCGGCACGCGCGCCTCGAAGATTTCTTCGACACGCGGGAGGCCGGAGGTGATGTCCACGGACGAGGCGACACCACCCGTGTGGAACGTGCGCATCGTCAGCTGCGTACCCGGCTCACCGATGGACTGCGCCGCGATGATGCCGATGGCGACACCTTCATCGACGAGTTTGCCGGTGGCCAGTGAGCGGCCGTAGCAGTGCTGGCAGATGCCGCGTCGAATGCGGCAGGCCAGCGGCGAACGGACGAACGCCTCTTCGATGCCGGCATCGATGATGCGGTGGGCAATCGGTTCGGTGATCTCCTCGTTGCCTTCCACGATGACCTCGCCGGTCTTCGGGTCAGCGATCGGGCCAGCGGCCCAGCGGCCGATGAGCCGCTCGAGGAGCGACGCGAGGAGGACGTCACCCGGACGGTGACGGATCCAGATGCCCGGGATCGCCTCGCCCGGCTCCACACAGGAGCCCGGCAGGACGATGGTGTCCTGGGCCACGTCGATCATGCGGCGCGTGAGGTAGCCGGAGTCGGCCGTCCGCAGCGCCGTGTCCGCGAGGCCCTTGCGGGCACCGTGGGTGGAGATGAAGTACTCGAGGACGGACAGGCCGTCCCGGAACGACGAACGGATCGGGAGCGGGATGATCCGACCGGTCGGGTCGGACATCAGGCCTCGCATGGCGCCCATCTGGCGGATCTGGGTGATGTTTCCCTTCGCGCCGGAGTTGGACATCATCGCGAGCGGGCTCTCTGGCGGCAGCGACGCGTAGAGGGCGTCCTGCATGCGCTGGGTGGTGTCAGTCCACACCCGGATCGCGTGCTGGTACTTCTCGTCGTCGGTGACCAGGCCCATCTGGAACTGGTCTTCCATGTCCGCGATCTGGGCGTCCGCGTCCGCGAGCATCGCCACCTTCGCCGCAGGCGTGAAGATGTCGCTGACCGCGATCGTGGTCCCGGACCGGGTGGCGTACTTGAAGCCGATGTCCTTGATCGCGTCGACGAGCGTGACCGTGGCTTCCTGGCTCACCTCGCGGTACGTGCGGGAGACCAGTTCGCGCAGCTTCTTCTTGTCCATCGTCGCGTTGAGGAACCCGAGTTCGTCCGGGACGATCTCGTTGAACAGCACGCGCCCGATCGTCGTGTCGATCCGGCTGCCATCCGGCAGACGGAAGGCGATCGGGTCGTGCAACTGCGTGATGCGCATGTCGAAGGCGCGTTGCACGGCCTCCATGTCCTGGTACGTCGGCCGCTTCACGTCCGGCTGGTCGGCGTACTTGTCGTACGTCATGTAGTAACAGCCGAGGACCATGTCCAGCGTCGGCGCGACCACCGGCTCACCGTCCGAAGGCGAGAGCAGGTTCTTCGTCGAGAGCATGACCTGGCGCGCTTCCGCGACCGCCTCGTAAGAGAGCGGGACGTGGACGGCCATCTGGTCGCCGTCGAAGTCGGCGTTGTAGGCGAAACAGACGAGCGGGTGCAGCTGGATGGCGGAGCCGTCCACCAGCACGGGCTCGAATGCCTGGATGCCCAGGCGGTGCAGCGTGGGGGCGCGGTTCAGCAGGACCGGGCGGTCCGCGATGACCTCTTCGAGGACATCCCAGACTTCGGGCTGTGCCCGCTCCACGATGCGCTTGGCGCTCTTGATGTTGTGGGCGAGGCCCTGCTTCACCAGCGCGTGCATGACGAACGGCTTGAAGAGTTCGAGCGCCATCTTCTTCGGCAGTCCGCACTGGTGGAGGCGCAACTGCGGCCCCACAATGATGACCGAACGGCCGGAGTAGTCGACGCGCTTGCCCAGCAGGTTCTGACGGAAGCGCCCCTGCTTGCCCTTGAGCAGGTCAGAGAGCGACTTCAACTTGTGGTTGCCGGAACCGGCGACCGCGCGGCCGCGACGGCCGTTGTCGATCAGCGAGTCCACGGACTCCTGCAGCATGCGCTTCTCGTTGCGGATGATGATCTCGGGCGCGCCGAGGTTCAGCAGTCGCTTGAGCCGGTTGTTGCGGTTGATGACGCGGCGGTAGAGGTCGTTGAGGTCGGAGGTCGCGAAGCGGCCACCTTCCAACTGCACCATGGGCCGCAGGTCTGGCGGCAGCACCGGCAGTTCCGAGATGATCATCCACTCGGGGCGGTTGCCCGACTTGCGGAGGGCCTCCACCACGCGCATGCGCTTGGTCGCCTTGCGGCGGCGCTGGCCGGACGTCTCCCGGATTTCCTTCTGGAGGCGGACCTTGAGGCCATCGAGTTCCATGCGCTCCAGAATGGAGAGCACGGCCTCCGCGCCCATGCCGGCCTTGAAGACCAGCCCGAAGCGCTCCTCGTAGTCACGGAACTCCGCCTCCGTCAGGACGACGAGGTTGTCCGACGCGACGGGGTCGCGCAGGCGCTCCAGCCACTTCACGGTGGCCGCGTACTCGGTCTTCACTTCGTCACGGATCGCGGCCTGCTGCTTGCGCAGCGGCTCCAGTTCCTTGTTGGTCTGGTCGCGCTTCTGCTGGCTGGCGGCGTCCGCCATCAGCGAGACGTCTGCCTTCTTCGAGGCGATGCCCTCCTCGACGGAGGTGATGGCAGCGCGGGTCGCGTCCTTCAGTGACTTGATGGTGTCGCGGGTGATTTCCTCACCGCGCTGCGCCACCGCCTCGTCGCGGAACGTCAGCTTGCCGCGGAGTTTCTCGCCGAGGCGGGACTGGAGGTCTTCCTCCATCGCCTTGGCTTCGCCCATGACGGCGTCGATCGAGGACGCGAGTTCCTCGTCCGACTCCTTGTGCTGGGTCTCCTTGCGGCCGGCGATCTCGCCGAGTTCGTGGCTCATCATCTGCTCGCGCAGAGTGATGCGGTTGCCCAGGTCGCCCTGGCGGCGCGCCACTTCGCCATCGATCTCACCGAGGAGCAGTTCGAGGGCGTGCTTGCGCGCTTCCTCGTGGACCTCAGTGACGACGTACTGGGCGAAGTAGACGACACGCTCCAGCGTGCGGGGGGCGATGTCCAGGAGCAGGCCGAGGCGGCTCGGCACGCCCTTGGCGAACCAGATGTGCGTGACGGGCGCGGCGAGGGAGATGTGGCCCATGCGCTCGCGACGGACCTTGGCCCGCGCGACCTCTACGCCACACTTGTCGCAGACGATGCCCTTATAGCGCACGCGCTTGTACTTACCGCATGCGCATTCGAAGTCCTTGTAAGGCCCGAAGATGCGCTCACAGAAGAGGCCGTCCTTCTCTGGCTTGAGCGTGCGGTAGTTGATGGTCTCCGGCTTGGTGACCTCGCCGTACGACCATGAACGGATCTGCGATGGGGACGCCAGCGACAGGCGGATCGCGTTGAAGTCATTGACCTCGAGCATCTAGTCCTCCCCCGTCTCTCGGCCACTCAGGTTGATGCCGAGCCGCGGCAGGGCCGCGTCGTCATCACCAAAGCCGACCTCTTCCTCTTCCTCGTTGAGGATCTCCACGCTCAGGCAGAGCGACTGGAGTTCCTTGACGAGGACCTTGAAGGATTCCGGCACGCCGGGCTCCATGGTGTTTTCACCCTTGACGATGGCCTCGTACGTCTTCACGCGTCCGACCACGTCGTCCGACTTCACGGTGAGCATTTCCTGCAGGATGTGGGCGGCGCCGTACGCCTCCAGTGCCCACACCTCCATCTCACCGAAGCGCTGCCCACCGAACTGCGCCTTACCACCGAGCGGCTGCTGGGTGATGAGGGAGTACGGGCCCGTGGAGCGGGCGTGGATCTTGTCGTCCACCAGGTGGATCAGTTTCAGCATGTACATGTAGCCGACGGTCACCGGCTGGTCGAAGGGCTCGCCCGTGCGGCCATCGAACAGCGTCTGCTTGCCCCACACCGGCGGGGCGAAGCCCGTGCGGTCCGCCATGGCGCGTACCTTCAGGTCGATGTCGATGTGGCTCAACCCTCGTACGTTGGACTCGCCGAGGCCTTCGAGCCAGATGCTGAGCGCCGCGTGGCGTGCAGCGCCGGACTCGCCTCGAAGGACCGCGGACGGGTCGAACCCGGCCTCCTTCAGGTAGGCCTCCATCGCGGGGATGTCCACGCGCTGGCCGACCTGCTGGTCGCGGGCCATCAGGGCGTTGCGGGTCTCGACGGCGTTGGCCTGCATCGCGATCCAGGCGAGCGCCAGTTGGTCCTCGATGTCCATCGAGATCGCGCCGTCGAAGACGGGCGTGACCGCGCGGTAGCCGAGGGTGGAGGCGGCCCACCCGAGGTGGGTCTCCAGCACCTGGCCGACGTTCATGCGGGACGGCACACCGATCGGGTTCAGCACGACTTCCATCGGACGGCCGTCCGACAGGTAGGGCATGTCCTCGATCGGCTGGACGCGGGAGACCACGCCCTTGTTGCCGTGGCGGCCGGCCATCTTGTCGCCTTCGGTGATCTTGCGCTTCTGGGCTATCGAGACGCGCACCATCATGTTCACGTCCGCGGGGAGTTCGTCGTTGTTCTCACGACGGAACACCTTCACGTCGATCACCTTGCCGCGCTCGCCGTGCGGGACGCGAAGGCTGGTGTCTTTCACCTCGCGCGCCTTCTCGCCGAAGATGGCACGAAGCAGCTTCTCCTCAGGCGTCAGTTCGGTCTCGCCCTTCGGCGTGATCTTGCCGACGAGGATGTCGCCTTCGCGGACCTCGGCGCCGACGCGGATGATGCCTTCTTCGTCCAGGTCGCGGAGCGCGTCGTCACCCACGTTCGGGATGTCGCGCGTGATCTCCTCGGGGCCCAGCTTCGTGTCGCGGGCCTCGACCTCGTACTTCTCGATGTGGATCGAGGTGAACTTGTCCTCGCGGACAACCGACTCCGAGAGGATGATCGCGTCCTCGAAGTTCAGCCCTTCCCACGACATGAAGCCGACGAGGACGGACTGGCCCAGCGCCAGCTCACCCTCGTGTGTGGAGGACGAGTCGACCAGTGCCTGCCCCTTGCGGAAGCGGTCGCCGGTGGCGACGTTCGGGCGCTGGTTGATGCAGGTGCCCTGGTTGGAGCGGACGAACTTCAGCAGCGGGTACGACTCTTCGCGGCCGGAGGTGTAGCGCACCTTCAGGAAGTCCGCGGATGCGCCGATGACCTCGCCATCCTCCTCGGCCAGGATGACCTGACCGGAGTCGGACGCCGCCGCCGCCTCGATGCCGGTGCCGACCAGCGGCGCCTCCGGACGAAGGAGCGGGACCGCCTGGCGCTGCATGTTGGCGCCCATGAGCGCGCGGTTGGCGTCGTCGTGCTCAAGGAACGGGATCATCGCCGCAGCGACGGAGACGATCTGCTTCGGCGACACGTCGATGTAGTCGACGTCCACCGGGTTGGCCATGAGGAACTTCTCGCCCCAGCGCACCTCGATACGGCGAGCAATGAGGTTGCCCCACTCGTCCACCTCAGAGTTGGCCTGGGCGATGCGGAACTTCTCCTCCTCGTGGGCGTCCATGTAGAGCGCCTCGGGAGAGGGGAACGGCAGCGTCGGGATCATCTCCTCGGCGGAGTCCGCGAGGGACTTCGCGAGGTCGGCGGTGACGTGGGCACCGGCGGCGCCGATGACCTTGCCGGCCTTGTTGGCGACGTCCGCGGAGAGCACGCGGTGCTCCAGCAGCTTCGCGTCCGACTTCTTCACCTCGTGCATGACGGGGCGGTACGGCGTCTCGATGAAGCCGAAATCGTTGACGACGCCGTAGGAGGCGAGCGAGCCGATCAGGCCGATGTTCGGACCCTCGGGCGTCTCGATCGGACAGATGCGGCCGTAGTGGCTGTGGTGGACGTCACGGACATCGAAGCCCGCGCGGTCGCGGGAGAGGCCGCCCGGCCCGAGGGCGGACAGCTTGCGCTTGTGCGCGATCTCGGAGAGCGGGTTGACCTGGTCCATGAACTGGGACAACTGGCTGCCGCCGAAGAACTCCTTGATGGCCGCGACCACCGGACGGATGTTCACGAGCGCTGACGGCGTCGCCTCATCCGGGTCGGTGATGGTCATGCGCTCGCGGACGACGCGCTCCATGCGGAGCAGGCCGACGCGGAACTGGTTCTGCAGCAGCTCACCGCACGAGCGGACTCGGCGGTTGCCCAGGTGGTCGATGTCGTCTGCGTGGCCGCGGCCGACGTTGAGGTCCCAGATGCGACGCACGATGGCGATCAGGTCGTCGCGGCGCAGCGTGCGCTGCTCCGGCGTGTCGACAAGGCCGAGGCGCTTGTTCAACTTGTAGCGGCCCACGCGGCCGAGGTCGTAGCGGCGGTCGGTGAAGAACAGCGCCTCCAACAACTCGCGGGCGTTCTCCGGCGTCGGCGGGTCGCCGGGGCGGAGGCGGCGGTAGAACTCTTCGAGGGCTTCGAGCCGGTTCTTCGAGGTGTCCTTCGACAGGGTGGCCTCGAGGTAGGGGTGGTCCTCGTCCGTGTCCACGTCCTGGAGGATGGCGCGGATGCGGTCGTCCGTACCGCGCTCGGTGTCGGAGAGGCCTTCCTCCATGTCCACGGCGCGCAGCAGGACAGAGACCGGCAGGCGGCGCTTTCGGTCGACCTTCACGGAGACCATGTTCTTGGTGGAGGTCTCGAACTCGAGCCACGCGCCACGGTTCGGGATCAACTTCGCGGCGGTCAGGCTGCGGCCCGTCGCCGGGTCGATCTCAGAGGTGAAGTAGACGCCGGGCGAACGCACCAGCTGCGAGACGACGACGCGCTCGGCGCCGTTGATGATGAAGGTGCCGTGCTTCGTCATCACGGGCACGTCGCCCATGAAGAGTTCCTGCTCCTTGACCTCGCCGGTCTCCTTCACCAGGAGCTCGACGCGCACGCGCAGCGGAGCGGCGTAGGTGCGCTCGCGGTCGCGGCACTCGGTCTCGGTGTACTTGGGCTCCTCGAAGCGATACTCCTTGAAGGAGAGCTCCATGCGGCCGCCGGTGAAGTCCTCGATCGGCGAGACCTCGTCGAACAACTCACGCAGGCCTTCGGTCAGGAAGCGCTCGTAGGAGCGGCGAGGCATGTCGATGAGGTTGGGCATCTCCAGGAGATGCCGCCCGGAGCCGAAGGATTTCTTCAGCGACGGGACGCGGCGGTTTGGGACGACGATCCGTCGGTTCGCGGCGTTCTGGCTGTCCGAGGTGCTGGTCGAGGCGTTCGTGGTCAAGCGGCGATCCCCCCTCACCCCTCGCACCGGCACACCCGGCCGAGGGCTGATTCACACTGGGCAGTCGAGGACAACGGACTGGAGGCGGCTCGCCGGCTGGCGAAGGCGCCCCGCTCATCGGCGGTGGTCGAGGATTACGTCCCGAGGAGGGGATGTAATGAGCCCCGTACGGCGAACTGGCCGTCGGGGAAGTTACCGCACGCTCCGTTAAACCTGACTGCGCCCCACGCAACATCCGAGTCTACGCGCGTTAGCGCAGAATCTCAACGTTAGGGACAGGTGGCAGGAGCGTCAATCGCCCAAATCGGGCGCGGGCACCAGCGAGACGCTCCGGTGACCCACAGTATAGCCGGATTCAGATTGAGGGTTCGGTGGAGCGGCTCGGGCAACCCCTGCCCCTCCCTCCCTTGCCCTCGGCTTTTACACATGCCGATATCGGCATATTATTGGCGCCATGGCACGAGCAGCGACTACGTCGGACGTCTTCAACGCGATCGCCGAGCCGCAGCGCCAGGAGATCCTGGTGCTGCTGCGGGCGGGTGAGCGGGCGGTGACCGAGTTGGCCCGGGAGCTGGGGATGACCCAGCCGCGCGCGTCGAAACACCTGCGGGTGCTCCGGGAGGTCGGGCTGGTGCGGGACCGCAAGGCAGGCAAGCAGCGCCTGTACGGCCTCGACGCCCGCGGGCTGCGACCGGTCCACGAGTGGACCGGCGGATTCGAGCGGTTCTGGAACGAGAGCTTCGACCGGCTGGACGCGTACGTGCAGGACCTGAAGCAGGCAAGGCAGGAGGAGTAGCTGATGAGCGCGACTGGACAAGGAGCGCCGCCGCAGTCCGCGACGGCCGACCGCGAGATCGTCATCTCCCGGGTCATCGACGCCCCACGGGAGCTGGTGTTCGAGGCGTTCACCGAGGTCCGGCACCTGTCGCGGTGGTGGGGACCGGAGGGGTTCACCACCACCACGCGGGCGTTGGAGTTCCGCGTCGGCGGCGAGTGGGACTTCGTGATGCACGGACCGGACGGGACGGACTACCAGGAGTGGATCTCCTGGACCGAGATCGCCCCGCCAGAGCGGATCGCGCTGCTCCACGGTGAGTCCCGCGGCGACCCGAACGCCTTCGAGTCGGTCCTGACGTTCGAGCCCGACGGGGTGGCGACCCGGATCGAGATGCGCACGCTCTTCCCCACCAAGGGGCTGCGCGACGAGGCGGTCGAGAAGTACCGCGCGATCGAGGGCGGCCAGCAGACCCTGAACAACCTGGCTGCCTACGTCACCGAGCTCGTTCGGAAGGGAGCGGAGGGCTAATGGCCGGAAAGGTGTTCTTCAGCGTGTCGATGTCGCTGGACGGGTTCATCGCGCCCGCGTCCCTCGGGGAATTGATGGGGCAGCAATGGATGGAACTGCAGGCGTGGGTATTCCCGCTGCGGTTCTTTCGGGAAAACCTGAAGCTCGGCGAGGGCGGCGAGGAAGGGCGCGACAACGACATCGCGCGGGAGACGTTCGAGCGCATCGGCGCGAGCGTGATGGGCAAGCGCATGTTCGACGCCGGCGAGCGGATGTGGCCGGAGGAGGCACCGTTCCACACGCCGGTCTTCGTCGTGACCCACGAGAAGCGTGCCCCCTGGGAGCGGCCCGGCGGGACCACGTTCCACTTCGTCAACGACGGCATCGAGTCCGCGCTCGACCAGGCCCGCGAGGCCGCCGGCGACCGGGACGTTCGCATCGCGGGCGGCGGCGCAACGATCTTGGAGTACGTGAACGCCGGCCTGATTCACGAGTTCTCGATCGCGCTGTCGCCCGTGCTGTTCGGCTCCGGAATCCGCCTGTTCGAGGGCATAGACGCGGGCCGCGTGGCCCTGGAGCTGGAACGCGCGGAGCCCTCGCCGAGGGTGACGCACCTGACCTACGCAGTCCGGGGGCGGTAACTGCCTCGACCTCAGCGCTCTCCCGCCGAGGTACAGCCGCTGACCTCGGTGACATCCCTGCCGTAACCACGGGCGTGGTCAGGCGGAGTAGACTCACCCCTGCAGATGGTTGAGGAGGGCGTATGGACGCTCGCTCACCGAAGCCCGCGACCGCCACCCGTCCCCGGGGTGCGGGGTTGCGCACCCCAGGTCTCGTTCGTCACTGAAGAACGCCGCAGTCACCCTGCGGCGTTGCTGTTTGCTGGAGGAGGTCCGTTTGAACTCAGGCATGATCGGCAAGATCGAGAAGGCTCACCGTTACGCCGAGGAACGCAACCGGTTCCGCTTCTCAGGCCTCGCCGTCACGGTCCACGGCGACAACGATGATCACGAGGTCCGCTTCGAGGCAGGCGCGCTGGTCTGCGGCTGCGACTTCTACGGCCACCAATCCGTGTGTGCGCACACGATGGCCGTGGAACGGCTGCTGGGCGGGATGCTCCCGGAGCAGGCGGCAAGCGCCGCCGCGTAGCCCTCGCCAGTCGCACGGACGACGACGGGGCGGGCGTTCCGAGGCACGCGATTAGGGCGTGTCCGGGACGAACCGCCCCGTCTCGTCAGCCACCGTCCCGCTGACAATTCCCTTTGGACCGTTCACGACGGCGCGCCAGACGAGGCGGCCGTCCCGCCTCGACAGCACGAGCGTCCGAGGCGTCGCGGCGCCGAGCGCCTGCACCGCCGCCGCCACGATGCCGTCCGGGCCTACCCGCAGCGTCGCGAGGTCGATGGGCGTCGTCGGTGGCACGGCGAGTGTCCCGATGGCCTCGGTGGTGACGGTGAAGTCGGCAGGCGCCTTCGCGTCAATGCGGCCAGTGGCGTTCGCGACCCGCGATGAGGCAGGGTCAACGAAGCGGAAGGTGTACCGGCCATCGCCCGGCAGCACATCGACCTGATGGAGCGTGGCGCCGGGTGTCGCCTCGTGGACGCGCTGCCTCGCAAGGTCCCCGAGGCGTGCGAACAGGACCCGATCGTCAGCGGGTGCGGTGCCGGTTGCTGCGGGAGAGGCACCGCCACAGGCGGCGAGCGTCATCGCGACGGCGCACAGGGCGAGGAACCATGCGGACATCGGCTGCTTGGGCATCGGGTCTCGCTTCACAGGATTCGGAAGAGTCACCAGACAGTCTCGCGTGAACGGCGCTCAACGTGCGCGACCTGACACGGCGTTGCGATGCGCGCCGAAGGATCGCAACGCAAATAAAACGTCCTGAACGTCCTGCTAGGATGCCTCCAATCTGGACGCCGCTCCCCGCCAACTGCCTGCGAGGTTCCACGTGACGCTCCCCATTTCCGCCAGCCGACGCGATTTCCTCAAGCTCGCCGGAGGCGCCGCTGTGCTCGCCACCGGACTGCGGCCAGGCACGGCTACTGCCGGTGCCGCCTCGGTCATCCCGGAGGCGCCCGCGACAGTGCTCCCGGCCGCCGCCTCGGCGCTGCCGACGACGCACCTCGCGTGGGTGTGGCAGTTCTCGACGGACGGCCGGCCTGAGGTCATCCGCGAGAAGCTGGCGGCTCACGGCCTGGGTATCGCGATGAAGACGCACGACGGCGTCGAATGGATGTCGAAGTACGACACCAGCGCGGCAGCCGTCAGTGGACCGAGGCGGATCGCCGAACTCGCGGAGTTCTTCGAGGCCGGCGGAGTCCCCTTCCACGCCTGGGCCGTCGTCCACGGCCGCGATGTGGTGCGCGAGGCGACGATGTCCGCCGAGGTACTCGGCGCGGGCGCTCGCTCGATCTCGCTCGACCTCGAGTCGTACCGCGGCTTCTGGGTCGGCACTCCGGCGGCTGCGCGCCAGTACGGCGACATCCTGCGTAACGCGCAGCCGGACAAAGGCGTCCTGACCACCATCGATGCCCGCCCGTGGGAAGTCGACCGCATCCCGCTGAAGGAGTTCGCCGCGTTCTCGAATGCGATCGCTCCGCAGGTGTACTGGAGCGACTTCGGGACGGCCGCCAACATCACGAAGTACTGGATCGCGGGCGAGATCCCCGGATCGGACGGCGTCACCGCCCGCTTCGCCCTCGACGCATCGGCGAAGAAGATCCAGACGTTCGGGCTGCCGATCCACCCGATCGGGCCCGGCCTCGTCAGCGATCGCGTCGCGTGGACCTCGTTCATCGAGCGGGCATTCGCGCACGAGGCCCGCACGCTGTCCACGTGGCGCTACGGCACCACGAGCCCGGCCGTGTTCGCGATGCTGCGCGACAACCCGCCGAGGGTTGACCGCCTGTACACCGTGCAGCCCGGGGACTCCCTTGGCCGCATCGCTGCCCTGTACGGCACCACCACCGACGCGCTGATGAAGAAGAACGGCATCGCCAACCCGAACCTCATCAACATCGGCCAGCAATTGATCGTCCCCGCCTAGCGCCTGTCTAGCGCGAGGTGATCGAGGGCGCGCGTACACTCGCGCGCATGGCCACGATCCCACCACCCGCCCCGGACGCCGCCTCGCTCGCCGCTTACGCGGAGGCGGCGCGGGGGCTGCTCGCGCGCGGTGGCTTCGAGCGCACGGGCAACACCGCCGACGCGAAGAAGTGGGACATCGCGCACGTCGAGGCGTGGCTGGAAGGTCGAAGGCGGCCGGACCGCCGGCCGACGGTCCACGTCGCCGGGTCGAAAGGGAAGGGCACCGTCGCCACGCTGACCGAGGCGATTCTGCGCCACGCCGGCGCCCACACACTGCTGCTCACCTCGCCCGACCTGCACTCCGCGCGCGAACGGATCGCCATCGATGGCCTCGCCGTCGCACCCGAGGCGTTCGCGCACCTGGCGCACGAGGTCCTCGCCGACCCCTCGACCCAGGGCTGGTCGTACTTCGAACTCTTGACGGTGATGGGGTGGCTCGCGGGCGCAGCCGCCGAGTGCGACTGGCAGGTGCTGGAAGTGGGCCTCGGCGGGCGGTTGGACACGACGAACGCCGTCGACCATGCCTCGAAGCGCGTCGCGGTGATCACGCCGATCGACCTCGAACACACGGAGATCCTCGGCGAAACGATCCCGCTGATCGCGGCGGAGAAGGCGGGGATCATCACCGCCCCCTGCGCCGTGATCGCATCACCGATGCGCGAGAGCGCGCTCGCCGTCGTCCGCGCGCGAGCCCTCGAGGCCGGCGCGACCCTGCACGAGGTGACGAAGGAGTGCGCGCTGCGCATCGTCACCTCCAACCTCGACGGACAGACGCTCGACCTCCAGACCCCGAAGCGCACCTATCGAGGGCTGAAGACGCCGCTCGTCGGCCCGCACCAGGCGGAGAACATCGCCACCGCCGTGCGCGCGGCGGAAGAAGCGTGGGCGACGACCGAGGGTGCGGACATCGGCCCGATCCCCGAGGCCGCCGTGAAGCGCGCGCTGGAGACGACGCGCATGCCCGGCCGGCTTGAGGTGATCCAGCGCAAGCCGATGACCATCCTCGACGGCCTGCACACCCCACTCGCCGCCCGTCGCTTCACCGAGGCGATCCGCGGCCTCGCGATCCCCGCACGCCGCGTGTGGGTACTCGGCATCCTCGCGGGCAAGGATCTCCCCGCCATCCTCGACGGCCTCGGGCTTGGCGAGGGCGACGAGGTGATCGTGACGTCGCCGCCGACCCCACGCGCCGCCGACCCACTCGCCGTCACCCACGCCCTCCGTGAGCGCGGCGCCATCCCCCAGCGCGCAGCCGATGTCCCGCACGCCCTCGATGCCGCATCGACACTCGCTGGCGACCGCGGCGCGGTCCTCGTGGTCGGCAGCCTGTACACGGTCGCGGCGGCGCGGGAACACCTGCTGGGGCTGACGGGCGATCACGCCCTCGGGCTGCGCTAGACCCACGTTCCCACCCTCTCAGTCGCCCGCTGCGGGGTTAACATAGGACTCCGCAAGGCAGCAGCCTGCGGCGTGGGGGGAACTTCGATGGCCGAGCGACGCCGCGTGGTGGTAACCGGGATGGGTGTCGTGAGCCCGCTCGGGAACACCCTCGATGAGTTCTGGACGCGCGTCATCGCGGGCGAGAGCGGCATCGCGAAGATGACCCTCGTCGACACCGACAAGTACCCCTGCAAAGTCGCCGGCGAGATCCGCGACTGGGACTACACCCTCTACATGGACCGCAAGGACGGCCGCCGCATGGCGCGCTTCTCACAGTTCGCCATCGCCGCTGCGCGCATGGCGATCGAGGACGCCCGTCTGAACCTCGAAGGCATCGACCTCGAGCGGGTCGGTGTGATCATGGGGAACGGCGGCGGCGGCCTGCAGAGCGACGAAGAGGCCGTGCGCACGATGGACACACGAGGCGGGATGAAGGTTGACCCCTTCTTCGTCTCGAAGCGTCTGAACAACATGGCCGGCGCGAACATCGCGATCCAGTTCGGGCTGCTCGGCTACAACAACACCATCGTCACGGCATGCGCGGCAGGCACCCAGGCCATCGGCGACGCCGTCGAGGTGATCCGCCGGGGCGCCCTCGATGTTGCGCTGGCAGGTGGCGCGGAGGCGGGGATCTGCGAACTCGGTCTGGCCGGGTTCTCCTCGATGCGCGCGCTGAGCACCTCGTTCAACGACACACCGGAGCGCGCGTCGCGGCCGTTCGACCGCGACCGCGACGGCTTCGTGCCGGGCGAAGGTTCCGGCGTGCTAATCCTCGAAGCCCTCGACCACGCGCTCGCACGCGGGGCGACCCCGCTCGCCGAGTTCGTCGGATACGGCGCGTCCTCGGACGCCGCCTACCTCGTGGCGCCGTCGGAGAACGGAGCGGGCGCGGCACGCGCGATGCGCTTCGCCCTGAAGGACGCCGGCATCGATGCGGACGCGGTGGATTTCGTGTCCGCGCACGCGACGAGCACGGACGTGGGCGACCTCGCGGAGACGCAGGCGATCCACACGATCTTCGGGGAGCGCGCGACGAGCGTGCCGGTGTCGGCGATGAAGTCGCAGATCGGTCACCTGCTCGGCGGGTCGGGTGGCGTCGAGACCATCGCGTGCGTACAGGCGCTGCGCACCGGCTGGGTGCCGCCGACACTGAACTTCGAGCACGCGGGCGAGGGCTGCGACCTGGACTACATCCCCGGCGCGGCGCGGCAGGTGAACCCTCGGGTGATCCTCAAGAACTCGTTCGGCTTCGGCGGGCAGAACGCCGTCCTCGTGCTCCAGAAGTACGAGGGCTAATCGAGCGCTGTGAGCGACGACGCCCCGCAGCCCGTCCCCGCCCCGAAGATGCACGCCAACGAGCAGGAGATCGACGTCGCCCTCGTGCGGCGGCTGATCGCGTCGCAGTTCCCGCAGTGGGGGCACTTCGAACCGGTACAAGTGCCCTCGGCCGGGACGGACAACGCGCTCTATCGGCTCGGTGAGGATCTCGTGGCGCGACTCCCGCGCGTCCGCAGCGCCGTGGCTCAGGTGGAGAAGGAACAGCGCTGGCTGCCCCGGCTCGCCGCAGCCCTCCCGATCGCGATCCCCGTCCCCCTCGCGAAGGGGGTACCCGCCGAGGGCTTCCCGTGGGAGTGGTCGGTGTACCGGTGGTTACCGGGCGCCGCTGCATTCACCACAACCGTCACCGACAAGCGCGAGGCCGCGCGGGCGCTCGCCGAGTTCATCGGCGCGCTGCGACAGGTCGACCCGACAGGCGGGCCAGGGCCCAGCCCGGAGAACTCCGGTCGAGGTGCCCCGCTGGCGACCCGCGATCGTGGCGTGCGACAGGCGCTCGAAGCGCTCCGCGCCGACCTCGACATCCCCACACTCGAGGCCGCTGCGGCGGAGTGGCAGACGGCCATCGATGCCTCGGCATGGAACCGACCGGGTGTGTGGATCCACGGCGACCTGCACAGCGGCAACATGCTGGTCGACGGTGGACGCCTCAGCGCCGTCATCGACTGGGGCTGCCTCGGCGTCGGCGACCCCGCCTGCGACGCGATGGTCGCGTGGACCTACCTCGACGCCCCCGCGCGCGAGGTGTTCCGTGCCGCCCTCGACGTGGACGACGCGGCCTGGGCGCGCAGTCGCGGGTGGGCGCTATCGATGGCGCTGATCGCATTGCCGTACTACCGAGACACGAACCCCGGCCTTGTCGCGATCTCCAACGCCATCCTGAGGGAAGTCCTCGGCAAGCGAGCCTAGAGCACCGTCGTCTCGGAGGCCGTGCGCATCACGGTGAGGTGGGTCATCGGCGAGCCAGTGTCACCGGCGCCGTGCCAGTGGTCGGTGTCGGGCGGGATGACGACGGCGTCGCCGGTGGAGATGGTCGAGGCGCCATCGTGGTCGCCAACCTGGCCGATGCCGCTCACGACGAAGAGGAACTGCTCGCTGGTGTGCCGGTGCATCCGCGTGCGCGCTCCCGGGGCGAAGTGGACGAGCGACGCGCCGATGTGCTTGCTGTCGTTGCCCGTCAGCGCGTGGCCGTGGACTTCGCCCTCGAAGATCGGCTGGCCCGTACGGCGGACGGTCTCGCCCTCGTCGGCGCGGATGATGCGAAGGGTCATGCGTGCTCCTCGTCTGACGGCTGCGAAGCGCGAGTGTAACCTCCACCTCCTGCGAGGAGACCCGATGCCGTCGACACGTCCTGACCTCTGGCAACGCGTCGAGACGCTGCCCGACCACCCGATGCGCGCGATCAACGGCGCGGTCGTCGGCAACGGCGTCCGTCTGCGCATCGAAATCGGCCCGAAGAGCAAGGTCGGCAGCGACTACTACCGCGTGATCCTCAGCAGCGACTCGATGGGTGAGGCGGACGAGCCGGTCTGCGGCGGTCTGATCAATCGAGGCGCGTTCCCCGGGTTCAACTGGGTGGAGGTCACCGACTTCCAGGGCCGCCTCACACTCGCCGGCGAGGCGATCCAGATCCCCGAGGGCATCGACGGCAACATCGTGAAGACGCTGGGCCGCCTCGTCCCCGTCGGCGGACACCTGATGATGGAGTACGACTCCGCGCACCGGGCGATCACGGCGAAGGCGCTCGCGCAGCGCGTCCCACCCGTCGCAACGCCCCTCGGCGGGATGATGTTCGCGGCGAACTGCGGCACGTGGTTCACCGACTGGTACATCTCCGAGGGCGGCCGCGAGGGCCCTCGCAAGTTGCAGGGCTTCCGCGCCGTGGACGCCGAGCACGCCGCCCGCCGGGGCCGCGAAATGCTCGAGGGCCTCGAAGCCTTCCTCGGCCGCGCGAGAGACTGCGACTGGGACGTGCAGGCGGCCTGCATCCCCATCGCCCAGGCCACCGTCACCAACCTCCGCGCCCGCCTCGATGTCCCTGACGGGCCGATGCAGTAGGAACGGGCTTAAGCCACAAGCGCGCCCTTCGGTGCCCGCTATGATGCCGCGGCCATGCTGGCGGCGCGCGGGACGGGGTGACGACATGCCAATCGAGACGCTGAACGGGATCGACCTCTACTACGAGGTGACGGGCGAGGGCCCGACGGTGACCTTCCTGCACGGGGCAGGCGGCAACCACATCTCGTGGTGGCAGCAGATCCCGGTCTTCCGTGAGCGCTATCGCTGCATCACCATCGACCACCGAGGGTTCAACCGCTCGACCGACCCGAAGCAGGAGGGCGCGTCGCGGTTCGTCGATGACCTCGAGGTCCTGTTCGAGCGCCTCGGTGTCGAGCGCAGCGCGCTCGTGTCGCAGTCGATGGGTGGTCGCACTGCCCTCGGGTTCACCGTGCGCCATCCCGAACGCGTCCCGGCGCTGGCGCTGTGCGACAACTGGGGCGGGATGAACTGGCCCGAGATGCAGGTGAAGGCGGACGCCCTGCGCATCGCGCGGAGCGAGACGCCCCCGGCGCCCGGCGGGATGGGCAAGCGCTACCGCGCCGAGCATCCGCGGGGCGCCTTCCTGTACCAGCAGGTCCAGGGCCTGAACCCACCCCGAGCCGAGTCGGCGACGGCGCCGGCGGCGGACTCACCCACGCCCGAGCAGGTGCGCGCCCTCCAGGTACCGACGTTGTTCCTCGTGGGCAGCGACGACCCGCTGGCGGCACCGGCGATCATCCGCGAGGTCTGCGCCATCCACCCGAATGCGGAGTACGTAGAAGTCCCCGGCAGCGGCCACTCGGTCTACTTCGAGGACGCAGCCGCCTTCAACGAGCACGTCGGGGGGTTCCTCGACAAGCACCTGAAGTAGGGAATGTCTGGGGCGCGATTGCGGCGGGCGCTCGCCGGACACGCCCGTTCCGAATCTGGATTGCCTCGCGCGGCGGTGCCGTTTAGCATCGGGGCATCCCCCGGCCAGACTGGCAGTGCCCACAGCCGTGCTCACGAGGTTGCCTCGAGGGTGCGGGCAGGACGCGAGGACGAGATGACTCAGACGCTCAGCGTGATCAAGGCAGACATCGGCGGGTTCGTCGGCCACTCGGCGATGCACCCGGAGGTCCTCGATGAGGGGCGCGAGTGGATGGCGCGGGCCGTCCAGTCGGGGATGCTGATCGACGCACAGGCGCAGTCCTGTGGCGACGACATGTTCCTGATCATGTCCCACGAGCACGGCCAGGACAACACCGCCGTCCACAAACTCGCCTGGGACACGTTCATCTCCGGTACGGAGATCGCCAAGAAGTTGAAGTTGTACGGCGCGGGCCAGGACCTCCTGGTCGACGCCTTCTCCGGCAACATCCGAGGCATGGGCCCCGGCTCCGCGGAACTCGAACTCGTCGAGCGCCAGTCCGAGCCCGTCATGGTCTTCATGGGCGACAAGACGTCGTCCGGCTCGTTCAACCTGCCCTTCTACAAGATGTTCTCCGACCCGTTCAACACGGCCGGGCTCGTCATCGCGGAGTCGCTGCACGCCGGCTTCGCGTACGAGGTCCACGACCTGAAGAACGGCAAGAAGATCATGTTCAACTCACCGGAGGAGATCTACGACCTCCTGGTGTTCATCGGTTCACCCGCGCACTACGCGATCAAGCGCGTCGTCGCGCGTTCCACCGGCGAGGTCGCCGCCGTCTCATCGACAGACAAATTGTCGCTGATCGCCGGCCGCTACGTCGGCAAGGACGACCCGACGGCCATCGTGCGCATGCAGGGCGCGTTCCCGGCCGTAGGCGAAGTGCTCGAACCGTTCACTACCCCGTACATCGTCGAGGGGTTCATGCGCGGCTCGCACTACGGGCCGTGGATGCCGGTCGCGATGAAGGACGCACTGCCCTCGCGCTTCGACGGGCCGCCGCGCGTCGTGGCCCTCGGCTTCCAGTTGGCGAACGGCAAGTTGATCGGGCCGCGCGACATGTTCGCGGACCTCTCCTTCGACAACGCCCGCCAGGAGGCGAACGACATCTCCGACTTCCTGCGCAAGCACGGCCCCTTCGAGCCGCACCGCCTGCCGCTGGACGAGATGGAGTACACGACGATGCCCGCCGTCGCCGCGAAGATGGCCAGCCGCTGGTCCGACATCTAGCGAGCCCTTCGGCTCAACCACCAGTCGGGCCTCGCAGTGCGAGGCCCGCGCTGATCTGAGGCCCTATGCCACGACTGCTGCTCTCCACCTCGAACGCCGGCAAGGTGCGCGAGATCCGCGAACTGCTCGCCGGCACGGGCTGGGACGCCGTCACCCCGCGCGAACTCGGCGTCACCTTCGCGGCACCGGTCGAGACCGCCCGCTCCTACGCCGAGAACGCGATCGCGAAGGCAGTCGCGGCAGCCGAGGCCTCTGGCCTCCCCGCCCTCGCTGACGATTCAGGTATTGAGGTGGACGCCCTCGACGGCGCGCCCGGGCCGCTGTCGGCGCGCTTCGGCGGCCCCACGCTGACGGACGCCGAGCGGACCGCTCTGCTCCTCCGCCGCCTCGATGGCGTCCCGACTGCCCGCCGAGGCGCGCGCTTCCGCGCCGTCGTCGCCCTCGCCCTCCCCGGCAACCGCGTGATCACGCGTGAAGGTGTCCTCGAAGGTCGCATCGCCCTCGCACCGCGTGGGAGCGACGGCTTCGGCTACGACCCGATCTTCGAACTCCCCGATGGCCGCACGACCGCGGAGATCGGCGCGGAGAAGCAGACGCTGTCGCATCGGGCGCGCGCGCTGGCCTCGATGGTGGAGGTACTGCGAGGGCTGCAGTAGCCGGACGGGCCGCCCGTCACCCCTCGGCGGCCACCCGAACGCGCCCGAGCGTCGCCTGGTACACCGCGCCCCCAACGAGGCCACCCGCGAGCGGGCCCACGATGTACACCCAGAAGCCGTTGCGCGGTCCGGGGATCGCGACTTCGCCCCAGCCCGCCGCGAACGCGACCAGTCGAGGTCCGAAGTCCCGCGCCGGATTCCACCCCGCCTGCGTGAGCGGCGCGAAGAGCGAGATCAACACAGCCACCGTGAACCCGATCAGGAGAGGTGTGATCGCACCACCGACGGGCACCCGTCGGGCGTCCGTCAGCGCAAAGATGACGAACACCAGCACCGCGGTCCCGAAGGCCTCGACGCCCAGCGCACGCAGCGGCGTGACGAGCGCGTAGTCCGGTGAGTCCGAGAACACCGACTGCGGGAACACCGCCGGATTCGGGAAGTACTCACCGAATACCATCGCGGACGCCTCGCTCCAGCGCTCTCCTCGCACCAACTGGTGCTCGCGCTCGAACCGCTCGATAAACGGGGAGAACACCGCCAGCACCACGCACCCCGCGAGCACCGCACCCACCAACTGAGCGCCCATGTATGGCAGCGCGCGTGATCGAGGGAACGCCGCGCCTCGGAACACCGCCATCGCCAGCGTTACCGCGGGGTTGAGGTGGGCGCCCGACACGCCAGCCGTCGCGCAGATCGCGATCGTGACGCCGAAGCCCCACACCGCCGCCACCTGCCACAGCCCGACCTGTGCCCCCGTCAGCACAGCGGTCGCGACGACCCCGGTGCCGAACAGCACCAGCAGGAACGTCCCGCATACCTCCGCGACCAGTGCATCACGCAGTCGAGAGATCACGCGTGACTCACTTCCACGGAGACACCGAGGTCGAGCAGGAGTGTCCGGACGCGACGTCCGATCTCGTCACGGACGCCGCGGACCATCTCGATCGGCTGGCCAGCGGGGTCATCGAGTTCCCAGTCGATGTAGCGGACGCCGGGGTAGATCGGGCAGGTGTCACCGCACCCCATCGTCACCACCACGTCCGCCGCACGCACGATCTCTTCCGTCCAGGGCTTCGGGAACTCCTCGGTGATGTCGATCCCGACCTCCCGCATCGCCTCTACCGCGATCGCGTTGATCTGGTCAGCCGGCTCGGAGCCACCCGAATAGACGAGCGCGCGGCCAGCGGCAATCTGCCGGAACCAGCCAGCCGCCATCTGCGAACGCCCCGCGTTCTGCACGCAGAGGAAGAGCACGCTGGGGATCGTGTGTGCCGTCCGGCTTTCGATCCTCGCGAGCGCACCCAGACGGTCGCGCGTGAGCCGCTCTGCAAGGACAGCCGTGAATTCAGTGACGCGCGCCTTGCTCAGCGAGTAGAACGAATCGCCGAACAGCCGCTCGACCGTCGCTCGGTTGAAGGTGCTGCCGAACTCCGCAACGAGGATCTCCAACGCTCGCTCGCGCTGGAGCCGGTGCCCATCGGCGATCAACTGCTCTTGTTTCGCATTGGTCATCACGACCCTCCTCACGCAGCAGCGGCGCTGAGCAGCGCCACCCGTTCTGACAACGCCTCGAACGCGTCCTCGAATGCCCGCGCGCGACCGACCGCGACCGGATCGCCGATCGACCAATGGAGCCGGGTGACTCCAACAAGATCGATCGCCTCGTTCGCTTCGTCGCACACGGTCACCAGCAGCGACGGCGGGACTTCAAGCGACCCGATGGGCCGAGGCGTCGCACCCGAGAGGTCGAGGCCATGGCGCGCGGCCACCCGGAGCGCCGCCGGATGCACGGACGCCGCCGGCTCGGTCCCCGCCGACTCCGCCGGGATCGACGAGCACTCCCGCCAGAGGGCCAGCGCTAGTTGCGAGCGAGCAGAGTTGTGCTTGCAGACGAAGAGGACCGAAGCGGGCGTCACGCGCGGCATCGACGTCAGGCCGTCGAGCACCTCGCGGCGCAGATGGATATACCGCCGCCGCCGGTCGCCGGACGAGACCACTGTCTCCGTCAGTCCCGCCGAGGCGAGCGCTGCCATGTGATGCGCCAGCAAGTTGGACCCGATGCCGAGGTGGGACGCCAGTTCAGACGGCGTCAGGTCGGAGAGCGCGAGCCGGTCGCAGATCGCCAGCCGATGCGGGTCCGCCAGAGCACCATGCACCGCCGCGCGCTGTTCCAGAGATCGACGATCGCGATTCGAGGCCATGCACGCCAGCATGGCGGCTCGGCGGAATTAGGTCAATCATCGTTGAGTTAAATCTCGACGCGACCTACTGGATCCGCACTACCTCTTGCGCGCGGCTCCACAACCCTTCGAGGTTGTAGTACGCGCGCATCTCCAGCGAGAAGAGGTGGACGAGCACGCCAGCGCCACAGTCGATGAGGATCCAGCCGTCGTCGCCGTTGCCTTCGGCGCGCGCGCTGCCGCCGTCCACGCTGACGGCCAGGTCGACGGCGTCGATGACGGCGCGGCCCTGGCGGATGTTGTCGACAGTGGCGACGACGAAGTAGTCGGCGAAGGCGGCGAGGCTGGTGAGGTCGAGCAGGACGACATCCTCGGCCTGCCGGTCGACGAGCACGTCCAGCAGCATCCGGGCGCGCGCCAGCGACTGCACGAGGTCAGGCGGCCGAGGCTGGGGGAACTCGTCCGGAGTGTCGAGGTCGTCAAGGTCGAAGTCGTCGTCGTCGAGGTCATCGCCGAGATCGTCACTGTCGGTCGGGTCGCCGATATCATCACTGTCGGTCGGGGGGATACGGGACTCCAGGCGGCACCTCCGGCGGCGGGCGCCTGCTGGCGACCCTCACATCGAGTATACCGGGCGGCCTCGGAAGCCTTGCGGAAGGCCTACTCCGGCGGCCGCGAGGCGAGCAGTCGGGGACGGTCGGTGACTATCGCTGTGTGCCGGCTTGCGAGGCCACAAACGCGGCTGTGACCGCATCGTCGGTATCAAAGGAAACTCTGACAGCGGCGATCTTCTCGCCACGCAGTTCGAGCGAGAAGAACTGGACGATGCGCTCGACGCCGCCCCGACGCGTACCGTCCGTCCGAAGTTCGAGTCGCACCCTCGGAGCGTTCGCGACGGTGTCGGCGCTCAGGAGGGTGATCTGGTGGTGCGCACCCACGTCGCGTGTGAGTTCGCGCTGCACGGCCTGGATCCCCTTGCAGAACGTCGGCGGGCACTGGCCTCCGCGCTCCCAGATCACGTCGTCAGTGAACACGGCCATCGCGGCAGCGACGTCCCCTCGGTTCACCGCCTCGGTCATCTGGCGGAACGGTGCCAGCTGGGGCGACGTGAGTCCGACCACCTGCGTGGCGACCGAGGTTGCCGACGGCTCGACTCGCGCGGTCGCTTGCCTCGTGGCGGTGGATGGGACGGAGGGTGCCGTCGTCGTGTCAGACCCACATCCTGCCGCGACCATGAGCAGGCAGAGGAGCAAGGGGGCCAGTCGAGTCACGTCTTACCTCTTCTCCCCGTCTGAGGAGTCGGATGCTAGCGCACACGGCACGGGTGGATGTCTGAACGCCTGAGTCGTCCATCTCTCCCCGTCCTCCCGTTTACACTGACGGCATGACCGCACGCGTCCTCGTCGCCATGTCCGGAGGAGTCGATTCCGCCGTTGCCGCCGGGCTGCTGCATGAGCAGGGGTACGACGTCGTGGGCGTCACACTCCGCCTCTACACCGAGGCGGACGACACCGCGCTCCGTTCCGGCCGCACCTGCTGCGGCATCGAAGACGTGGGCGACGCGCGGGCGGCGGCGCAGCGCATCGGCATCCCGCACTACACCCTGAACATGGAGCGCGAGTTCGAGCGCGACGTCGTCGAGCCGTTCGTCGACGCCTACCGCAACGGGCGGACCCCGAACCCCTGCCTCAACTGCAACCAGTACGTGAAGTTCGACACCCTGCTCAACCGCGCGCTCGCGATGGGCGTCGACTACCTCGCCACCGGCCACTACGCGAGGGTTGAGCGGGACGGTGATGTGGTCCGCCTGCATCGCGCAGTCGATGACGAGAAGGACCAGTCGTACGTCCTCTACACGCTCGACCAGGACGCGCTGCGGCGCACGCTGTTTCCGCTCGGCGGGCTCACGAAGGCGGAGACCCGCGCACACGCGAGGCGGCTGGGGCTGCCGCTCGCGGACAAGCCGGACAGCGTGGACATCTGCTTCGTGCCCGGCGGCGACTACCGCGAGTTCCTCGCCGTGCGTGGCGTCACCGGCACCCCCGGCGACATCGAGCGACCCGACGGCACCCGCGCCGGTACGCACCTCGGCATCCCGCTCTACACCGTGGGCCAGCGTCGAGGCGTCCCCGTCGCACCGACCCCCGGCACCGACGGCGCCCCCGCCCGCCAGTTCGTCACCGCCATCGACCCTGCACGCAACGTCCTCGTCGTCGGCGACGAGCGCGACCTGCTCGCTTCACACATCGAGGCGAGCGCCCCCCACTGGACCACCACCCCGCCCGAGCCCGGCGACCCCGTCACCGCCCGCATCCGCTACCACGCCACCGACCTCCCCGCCCGCGTCCTCGAGGTCGCCACCGACCGCCTCACCCTCGCCCTCGACACCCCCGCGCGCGCCGTCGCCCCCGGCCAGGCCGTCGTGCTCTACCGCGGCACCGAAGTCCTCGGCGGCGCCACGATCGAGGGGTCGGGGCGGTAGGGGGCGAGGCGCTCGCTAGCCCCCCTCGCTCCCACCCGGCTACGATGCCTTCGGGAGTACCGATATGAGTCTGGCCGAGCTGCGCGACGTCGTTGTGATCGTCTATGGGGTCATGGGCGTCATCCTGATGCTCGCGCTCACCATCGCTGCCTTCGGGCTGTGGTTTGCGGTGCGCGCGCTCTCTCGCGTCGTGCAGGATCTGCTCAAGGACTCGGTCAAACCCACCCTGGACGAGGTCCATCAGGCCGTGCAGAACGTCCGAGGCACCACGGAGTTCATCGCCGACACCGCCGTCCACCCCCTCGTCCGTGCGGTGGCCGTGACTCGAGGGCTGAAGCGCGGGCTGGCCTCGGTCACCGGGCTGCGGCGCGGGAAGTAGCGCGGGCGACCACCGATGAAGTTCACCACCGTCATCGTGCTCAACATCGCCGCCATCGGCGGCTACCTGGCGGCACGCACGCTGTTGCAGGACGACACCGAGCTGGACCGGCTGCCGAGCGCGGCTCGCAACCCCCTCGAGGCCGGGCGTAGCCGCCTGCAGCGCGCTCGCACGCGGGCGCGGGCCGCGCTGGCCGAGGGCCGCCTCGAACGCGACGCCACCGAGCGCGACCTGATGGCCCGCTACCACACGCACACACACCCGTAGCCGGCCCCCCGTAACCTCCGAGGGCCACGCTCGACGCCTGCCGAATCGACAGCAATCCGTTATTCGCGTCGAACGCCCGTTGATCCGGCGTGCGCGTTCGGTCTGGCACGATTGCCTCATCAAGCGGCAACCGTTCCAGGAGGACGCGATGACCAACGAACGCATGGGTGGCAACCAGACCGACCAGCCCGCGAAGCCAGGTGATCCCGGGTACGAGGCCGACCAGGAAGAGCAGGACACCCAGGACCGCGGCGGCGACGCCCAGCAGAAGCAGGAAGAGGCGGAGCGCCCGGCGCGCTAGCCCCGATCTCCTTCGGACGGCCCGCTTCGCCCTCGATCCACACGAGGCGACGCGGGCCGATCCGTGCCCGACGGCGCCTCGCGGCTACGCGTACCGCTCGGGTAGACTCACGAGTGGAGAGGTGGCCGAGCGGTTGAAGGCGCTCGTCTCGAAAACGAGTAAACGCAAGTTTCGCGGGTTCGAATCCCGCCCTCTCCGCCATCGAAGTCCGGCAGTCACACTCCCTGCCTGACACCGCATCGCACCCAGGCCTCACCGCCCCCCGCGAAGCATCCATCGATGGCGTCCCACCTCGCGGAGAGGTGCTGGAGTGGTTGAACAGGCTCGCCTGGAAAGCGTGTAATGGGGTAACTCATTCGCGGGTTCGAATCCCGCCCTCTCCGCCAGTCCGCGATCACGAAGGGCGCCCTCACCGGCGCCCTTCTCACGTCCACCTCGAAGCCATCATTGAGGCGCTAGGGAACCCTCTCCGCCCTGACCACCACGCGGTCCGAGTACTCCTTCGAGATCGTGTCGAACGCACCGCCGCAGGTGTAGAGCGTGATCGTGTCCTTCGCGACCTTGTTCGACCAGACGCTCGTCCACTCGACGCCGCTGCCGGCGTTGTACTGCTTTCGTGACACGACCTGGTAGCGCAGCACCTTGCCGCCGTACTCCACCTCGATCAGGTCGCCGTTCGAGAGCGCGGAGATCTTCGAGAAGACGCCCTGCCCGCGATACTTCACCCCCGCGTACGGGATCAGGTAGTCGTAATCGACGTGCCCCGAGAAGATCGCGTTGCCGCCCTCGCCCGGCTTCCCGCCGAGGCCCGGCCAATCCCCGAGGTCATACCAGACCACATCAGCAGGGCCTGACGGGTCCGCCATCACACCGTCGCGGCCCACCGTCCGCGAAGCGATCCGCGCATCAACGCTGACCGTGGGGATCTTCAGGCGACCGAAGGTCGCGTCCTTTGGGTAGTCGTACATCTTCAGGAAGTCATCAAGGTTCCGGAACAACTTGTTCGCGTCCGGCGGCGGCGTCACCTTCGGTGTCGGCAGCGGGTTCGCCACCTCTGTCGAGGTCACCGAGGCGCGCGCTGAGGGCGTGGGCGTCAGCAGTCGCACGGAGTCATTGTCGTCAGCGCCACACGAGGAGGCGACCGTCGCCACGACCAGTAGCCCCACAGCCACCATCAGCGACCGCGAGCGGCGACACCATTGGCGGTGCTGCTGAACGAAGGCGCTCGATGCGGCACGACAGAAGGTATAAGTGATGCGCGCCAGTCGACTTGAGGTCAGCATGCGGAAATCTCAGTCACCAATCCGGGTAATGTGAGAACAGGCTCTAGCGTTCAGAACCGGAGCCGGCCCTGCTATCTACAGATCTAACAAGACGAGACTGTCTCTATACCTTGACGATGACCAGCGCGCCAGAGAAGCCCGATGGGAACACTGCGGCAAAGTCCGCGTTCGCGAAGTCGGGGGCGCCCACTACAAATGTCAGTAGCCGCCCGCCCGTTACCGCCGTCACCGACACCACCTTCGAGGTCGTACCGGCCGTGCTCAATTGCGCGAGTGTGCCCGTAAAGGTCACGAGAGAGATCCCCGCCGGAGCGATCGTCCCGCCCGAGAACGTACCTGCTACAGGCGCGGGCGCGGGCGGTGGAACACACACACCCTCGCCAGTGAATGTCACTTCGCTCGACCCGAGAACGACTGGTGTGCCACCGGTCATCGGACTCACTTGAAGCGTCGCCGTCACCACTCCGGGACTGGACCGCCCCACGCTCACCACCAGCGATGACCCCGTGACCACCCCGGCAGATACAACAGCCTGCGCTGATGTCGTGGTCGTGGCCGCATTATCAATCACGCCCAGCGCGCCCCCGACAAACTGCGGCGTCAGTCTGAACCAGCCGCTGCTGACCGTGATCAACAACGGAGCCGAGGTGGCTGACCCCGTATTGGCAGCCGTGCCATCACCAGTCGCGACGAAGGTGACCTCACCCCTGCTCAGGCCGCCAGAGGCATTGCACACCGTCGGAGTGATCGCAACTCCCCAGATCACCACGCGCGCGCTTGCGGAGGTTTCCGTGTCCGCGCTCGTGCGCAACGTGAATCCCGTCGCCGCCATCGTTCCCGCAGCTACCGGGTTCGTGACCCCGGCGATCGTGATCAATTGCCGTCCCACCGGATTCGTGTACGGCGCGGCCGGTCCGGTATCGCATCCGCCCACGATCTCGATCGCAACTGACTGGTTTGTCCGCGTGGCCCGCGCGACGGTGCATACCAGAGCATTCGCAGTCACGGTGACGGTGGGAGTCGCCGGGATCACAAACCCGGCAGGAAAGGTCACCGTCGCCGAGGAAATGTGATTCGATCCCGACCCCTGCCACCCGCTGATCGTCCACGTCTCCGTCAGACCAGCTACCTGGATCGGGGCGGTAAACACCGGAGGAACACCGAGCGCGGCCGAAGCGGCATCTGGTGAGTAACTCAAGAGCAGGCACACCGCCAAGGCGAAAGAAGCGATGACAGTGGCGCAGACCCGCGCCATTCGGCGGCAGATCGCGTGCCAATATTCCATGAGCAGCTGCATCATGTACTTCTCCTCTGGGATCAAATGCCTTCGTCCGATTGGCAGACTAGCGCCTAGCGAAACTGCACGAAGAAGAGGTCGCCTGCTGTCAGCACAACATCCGGAGTGGATGGCATGACTTCAACGAACTTACCGGATGCGGGATCCAGATAATACACCGCGCTCATCGGCAGTGGCAGCTCCGCCAGCGCGACGGCAAGCGGTACCGAGCCGCCTGCCCATCGCACCCACGAGGCAGCTCCGTCAGTACCTACGCGGCCGAGCCAGCGATCGGTCAGGTTCACCGCGGAGCGCAGGTTCAGCGACTGAACGGTGGTGGTATCCCTCACCGAAATCCACACCTGATCCGCCCAGCTGCCATCGTCCACACGGCCGTTGAGGAGCAGGAATTGGATAAACTCGCCCGACTCAACACACCCGCGCTTCTGCTGCGATGAAGCCACCCGGAGCACATAGGAGCCCACGTAATCGGACAAGCCCGTCACGACCGCCGTGCCGCACGCTGCGCCCCACGGCCCGACCGCGCGCACATAGTCAGGCAATGTCCCGGACGTTTCGGTTAACACCAGCCCGACGAATATCACCTCGCTCACAGAAGCGGGTCCCTCCGCCGAAGCAGAAGGACCCGCCCCCATTGATCCGAGGATCAGGCTGAGGCCCAGCGCCAGCGCCAGCGCTCCACGAGAGAGCGTGCCAACAACACCGGACCTCATCCTGTACACGGACTAACGCTCGCGCG
>CAMBFG010000013.1 GCA_945865925.1 Dehalococcoides mccartyi | reverse complement strand
CGCGAGCCCGAGGTGGTCGTGCCGTTCCGGGTGCTGCTCCGCCGACCGGCTGTTCAGGCGTGCACGCTGTCCGTGCTGCTGGTGTCGCTCGCGTGGGGGACGGCCTCGTCATGGCTCGGCGTGTATGTCATCAGTGATGAGGGGCTGGGGACGGACAGTGCCCTGTTCGTCGGGCTGCTGCTGTCCAGTCGGTCGCTGATCAACGCTATCCTCCAGCCATTCGGCGGGGGGCTGGCGGACCGCCACAATCGCGTCGTGCTCGTCTCAGGGGGCCTCGTTGTCTCGGGGATTGCGCAGTTCGCGGTGCCTCTGGTCCCCCATAGTCTGGTCGAAACGCAACTCCTCGGTGACGTTCTGGTGATGGCCCCGTGGGTATTACTCGCACTGGTCATCGCGGGCATGGCCGAAGCGATTGAGTTGCCCGCGCAGCAGGCGATCCTGGTCCAGGTCGGCCGGAAAGTGGGGATGGGATCCTTGATGGGCCTGAACTCAATGGGGTCGTCCGCGGGGTTCCTCTCCGGGTCGCTCGCGGGGGCGTACATCAAGTCCGTCTTCGGCATCGAGAGCGTGTTTTACTTCGCAGGCGTCGCCTCCCTGGCCGGGATGGCGGTGTTCGTGTTCCTGATGCAGCGGGCGGCCAATGAGTTCAGGGACGACATCGATGTTGGCGCAGGGCCGGGCACGCGTGAGGGCTCACTGTCGCTCTAGCCGCCCTGACACTCCGCCGTTCCCTTCGTCCCATGCGCGGAACTGATCTCGAACGGCTCTTCGTTTGCCGGGGCATGGGCGTCCTCGTCGTAGGACTGCTCACTGCTTCGTCGGATGTCCGGACGCACGGCTTTGCCGCGCCCGCGCCCCTCGTTGCCGCCCCTGACACCGACTTCGTGACCCCACCGGACGAGGACGCTCCGGAGTCTGAGGATGACCCGACCGTCGAGGCCGCGAACTTCACTGTCCCCGATCTCCCGGCCCCCGACCCCTTCGAAGGCGCGAGCGCCGAAATTCTGGAGTCCTGGCGCGTCGCCGGTCTCGTGCCGGCGATCACGGCGGGCGCCTCAGCCGCACCCGTGCTGCCCAAGGCCGAGCCGGCGCCAGTGCAGTGGGTCTCCGGGCCGCCGCCGGTGCCGTCCGGCAACGTGCTGGGCATCGCCCACTCGCTCCTCGGCGTCCCCTATGTTTGGGGTGGCAACACCGATGCCGGAATGGACTGTTCGGCCTATGTCAGCCGCGCCTGGGGACTGACCAGACAGACGACTGACACGCTGCACAAGTTCGCCGCGCCGATCGCGAAGGACGGACTGCGCCCCGGCGACATCATGAACCTGACCACCGGGCAGGACCCGCGCCGGTTCGGTCACGTCCGCATCTTCGCGGCGTGGGCGAATGCGGAGCGGACTCGTGTGTGGGTGTACGAGGAGACGCCGCGGTCGGCTGTGTACCACGCCATCGCCTACGACGACCGGTACACCCCGATGCGTCGCCAGAACATCGTGCTCGAAGCAGGCGAAGCGCCGCTGATCCCGGTCCCCACGCCGACACCGCGACCCACATCGACCCCGACACCACCGCGCACGCCGTCGCCGACGGCAAGCCGAACGGCCTCGCCGTCACCTACGGCAACACGGACGGCTTCGCCGACCGCGTCACCAACGCCGCTCCGCACGCCAACGCCCACACCGTTCCGCACGCCCTCGCCGACCGCGACGCCGTCGCCGACGGCCACACCCACGAAGACCCCGACGCCGACGGCTACCCCCACCAAGACTCCGACGCCGACTGCTACGCCGACGAAGACACCGACACCGACGCCGACCGCTTCGGCGACGCCGATCCTCACTCTGACCCCGAAGCCCTCGTCCACACCGACCCCAACACCGACTCCCGTGGCAACCCCGAGCGCCACCCCGACCGCCACGCCGACTCCCGCGCCGACCGCGACGCCCACGCCCAGCCCGGCGACGAGCGCAACACCGACCTCAACGCCCACACCGAGCCCGACACCCAGCCCGACGCCGTCGGCCATCCCAACCGCGACGCCGACTCGGTAGCGCGGGCTACGCCCAGGGCACCACAGCGCACACCCCGGCCTGCAGCACCTTCGATGTGTGGCCGTGGCCAGTGATGTCCTCGGCGAGCAGCGCGTCGCCCGGTTCCATGATGACGCTAGAGCCGTCTCCCAGGCCGATCTCCACGCGGGCGGTCAGGTAGAGCATGTATTGCTTGCGCGGCGCCGGGTGGAAGTCGCTGAACCCCACCTCGCGCTTCATGAAGGTGATGCTCTGGGCCGCGTCGGCCTTCGTCCGGCGATTGTCGAGTTCTGTGAATTCTGGGGCCGTGATTTGGACATGGCTCTCGCCGTCCGCGCCGGTGGTGATGTGAACGATCTTCATCGGTGTCCTCCGCTTCGGCGGAACTGTAGGCGCTCAGCCACGTGGCGAGGGCCCTCGCCTCTGTGCGGTAGTCTGACCGCCGACCCGTACTCAGGAGGAACCACCGATGGCGACCGGCCTACCCACTCGCACCCTCGGCCGCACAGGCCTCGAAGTCACCACACTCGGCTACGGCGCGATGTCGCTCGACTCGCGCTTCGGGCGGACGGTCTCGCAGGCTGAGGCGAACGAGGTGCTGAACGCGCTGCTGGACGCCGGCGTGAACTTCATCGACACCTCGCCGGACTACGGGCCGAGCGAGGAGATGGTGGGCCGTGCCATCGCGGGGCGGCGGAACGAGTACGTGCTGGCGACCAAATGCGGCTGCCCGGTGCAGGTGGAACCCGGGCAGCAGGGACATGTCTACACCCCGGCCAACATCACGGCAGCGGTCGAGCAAAGCCTTCGGCGGCTTCAGACCGACCACCTCGACATCGTGCAGTTCCACGGGAGCCCCTCACGCGCCGCCCTCGACGAGCACGGAGCCGTCGAGGCCTTGAAGGACCTGCAGCGCGCGGGGAAGGTGCGGTTCATCGGCATGTCCGGCACCCTGCCGAACCTGCCGGCCCAGATCGACCTCGGCGCGTTCGATGTCTTCCAGATCCCCTACTCCGCACTCCAGCGTGAGCATGAGGCGCTGATCGCCACCGCTCGGGCGGCAGGCGCCGGCACTGTTATCCGCGGGGGCGTGGCGCGAGGTGCGCCATCCGAGGAGAAGTTGTGGGACATCCGCCGCCTGCCGGAGGTCGCCGAGGAGCGACCTCGCACGCTGTGGGAGACGGCCGCGTTAGACGACCTGCTGAACAGCGCGAGCCGCATGGAGTTCATGCTGCGGTTCACGCTCTCGCACCCCGACCTCGACACCACGATCGTCGGCACGGCGAACCCGGAGCACCTGCGCCAGAACCTCGATGCCGCACGCAAGGGGCCGCTGGCACCGGACGTGATGGCGGAGGCAAAGCGACGTCTGGATGCCGCCGCGGGGTAGACCGCAATGGCTGCGAACAGATCAGCATCCAGCAGATTCCCTCGCGGCATGCGTAGGGTGTATAACGCCGCCGATAGCGACTTCAGATTTGCGGAGGAGACACCCGGGTGCCTCGACCACGCATTGTTATGTCTATGGACGAGGCTGTCGCCGGTTTCGCCGACAACTCCTCGCTGATGATCCCCGGCTTCGGCCCGGGGCAGCCCACGAACCTGCTCGCGGCGCTCTGGCGAACCCCGGCGACGGGACTGACCACCATCTCGAACGGCGTCGGCTTCGAGTCCGCGGATGAGGACCTCAAGGGCCTCGGCGACCTCGTGATGGCTGGACGGGTGACGAAGGTCATCGCGGCGTTCACCGCCTCGACGCGCCCGTCGCGCACCGGCACCGCCGAGGCGCTCGTCGCCAATGGCACCCTGAAGGCAGAACTGGTGCCGCAGGGCACGCTGGCCGAGCGGATCCGCTCGGGTGGCGCGGGTGTCCCAGCGTTCTACACGCCGGCCGGCGTGGGCACCGAGACCGCGACGGGCAAGGAGCACCGCGAGTTCGGCGGGCGCACGTTCGTCATGGAGACGGCGCTCTTCGCGGACTACGCCTTCATCCGGGCGTGGAAGGCAGACACCGCCGGGAACCTCGTGTTCCGGCGCGCGGCGCGAAACTTCAACCCGATCATGGCGACCGCCGCGCGGAACGTGATCGTCGAGGTGGAGCAGCCGATCGTGGAGGCGGGCGAGATCGACCCCGACCAGGTCCACGTGCCCGGCATCTACGTCACGACGTTGGTGCGCATCCCCGTCGGGGGCGTCCTCCACATCAACCGCGCGAGCGGAATGGCCGTCCGACAGACCGCATAGTCCCCTTCCGAGGAGGTCCGCGATGGCCGAAGAGAAGCAACCGCTGAACCGCGAGCAGATGGCCGCCGTCCTCGCGCAGAACATGGGCTACGGCTGGATCGTGAACCTGGGGATCGGCATCCCCACGAACGTCTCCAACTTCCTGACACCGGAACAGGAGATCGTGCTGCACTCCGAAAACGGGGTGATCGGCTACGGTCGCCTGGCTGGCGAGGGTGAGGAAGACCCGGACATCGTCAACGCCTCGGCCACGCAGTCGGTGACGCTGAACCCCGGCGCCGCCATCGTCCATCACGCCGACTCATTCAACGTGATCCGCCGCGGGATGATCGACGTCACCTGCCTCGGCGCCTACCAGGTCGCCCCGGATGGCTCCTTCGCGAACTGGAAAATCACGACGGAGCCGTGGAACAACCTCGGCGGCATCGGCGGCGCGATGGACCTCGCCTCCAGCGCAAAGCAGATCTACCTCGCAATGGATCACCAGACGCGCGACGGTGAGCCTCGATTGCTCGAGAAGTGCTCGCTGCCGGTGACGGCGCCCTCGGGTGTGACGCTGGTGGTGACGAACCTGGCAGTCGTGGCCGTGCGCAATGGCAAGTTCATCCTGGAGCAACACGCTCCGGGGTACTCCGCCGAGGACATTCAGGCTGTGACGGGTGCGCGACTGGAAATCAGCCCGGACTTCCGGCGCGTCTCCGTCTAGCCTCGATCCCGCCGAGGCGCCGCAGCGCATCCCGACGGCAGAGAACGAGAAGGGCGCCCGCGCGGGCGCCCTTCCTGCTTGATCCGGGGAAGTCCTGGGGGCCTGGCCGTGGCCGGCTCGGGTATGACGGCTCCTCCGCGACGAGGTGAATCGGCGGGGGGTCTAGCCGCGCACTGGCTGGCCGGGGATCACGAGCGCATGGAATTTGGGTGTCACATCGGCTCCGGATATCATGACCCATATGGTGAACCACGCTCGGACCGCTCGGATCCACGCACTCCACGAGGCGCTCGCGGAGCGCGTCGTGGTGCTCGATGGGTCGTGGGGCGTCCTGATCCAGGGGTTCGGCCTGAGCGAGGCCGATTTCCGAGGCGAACGGTTCAAGAACTGGCCGTCTGACCTCAAGGGGAACACGGACCTCCTGAACCTGACCCGCCCAGACATCGTCTCCGGGATCCACGAGCGCTACCTCGAGGCAGGGGCGGAGATCACCTCGACGAACACGTTCACGGCGACGCGGATCGCGCAGGCGGACTACCGCATGAGCAACCTGGCCGAGGAGATGAACCGTGAGGGTGCTCGGCTGGCGCGCGAGGCGGCGGACGCCTTCACGGCGCGCGACGGTCGGCCTCGATGGGTCGCGGGAGCGCTCGGTCCGACGAACCGTACGGCTTCGATCTCGCCGGACGTGGACGACGCCGCTGCGCGCAACGTGACCTTCGAGGAACTGCGTGAGGCTTACTACGAGGAGGCGCGCGGGCTCGTCGACGGCGGCTCCGACATCCTGCTCGTCGAGACGGTGTTCGACACGCTGAACGCGAAGGCTGCGCTCTTCGCCATCGACGAGTTGTTCGAGGCGATGGGCGAGCGGTTGCCGGTCATCGTGAGCGGGACGATCACCGACCTGTCGGGGCGCACGCTCTCTGGGCAGACTGCCGAGGCGTTCTGGACATCGATCAAGCACGTGCGGCCGCTGGCCGTCGGGTTGAACTGCGCCCTGGGGCCGAAGGAACTGCGACCGTACGTCGCGGAACTGTCGCGGGTCGCGGACGTGCCGGTGTCGGTCTACCCGAACGCCGGGCTGCCCAACCCCTTCGGGGGCTACGACGAGACGCCTGAGTCGATGGCGACAGCCCTCGGCGGGTGGGCACGCGACGGGCTCGTGAACATCGTGGGCTCGTGCTGCGGCAGCACGCCTGACCACACACGTGCGATCGCGGAGGCCGTGCGCGGCCTCCCGCCACGCGTGGTGCCACAGATCGCGCCGGCACTGCGGCTGTCGGGCCTCGAAGCGGTGGAGATCGGCGGCTAGATGACCTCCACCGGCTCCGGGGAGGAGGCCGCACGGCGCGCCTCCTTCGTCAACATCGGCGAGCGCACGAACGTCACCGGCTCCGCGCGGTTCCGGCGCCTGATCCTCGCGGGTGACTACCTCGCAGCGGTCGAGGTCGCGCGCCAGCAGGTCGATGCCGGCGCGCAGATCATCGACATCAACATGGACGAGGGGATGCTGGACTCCGAGGTGGCGATGACGCGCTTCCTCAACCTCATCGCGACCGAGCCGGACATCGCGCGCGTCCCGATCATGGTGGACTCCTCACGCTGGTCAGCCATCGAGGCGGGTCTGCGCTGCGTCCAGGGCAAGGCGATCGTCAACTCGATCTCGCTGAAGGACGGCGAGGCGGCGTTCCTGCAGCGGGCGCGCCTCGTGCGGCGCTACGGCGCGGCAGCCGTCGTGATGGCGTTCGACGAGGATGGCCAGGCCGACTCGGCGGTGCGGAAGTTCGCGATCTGCGAGCGGTCGTACCGGCTGCTGGTCGAGAGCGGCTTCCCGCCCGAGGAGATCATCTTCGACCCGAACATCTTCGCGATCGCTACCGGCATCGAGGAGCACAACAACTACGCCCTCGACTTCTTCGACGCGACACGCGCGATCAAGGCGAACCTGCCCTACGCGAAGGTGTCTGGTGGCGTCTCCAACGTCTCGTTCGCCTTCCGCGGCAACGACGCCGTGCGCGAGGCGATGCACGCGGTCTTCCTCTACCACGCGATCGCGGCCGGGATGGACATGGCGATCGTCAACGCCGGCGCCCTGCCGGTGTACGACGAGATCCCCGAGGCCCTCCGCGTGCGCGTCGAGGATGTCATCCTCAACCGCCGTCCCGACGCGACGGAGCGCCTGCTGGAAGTTGCCGCCGAGTACAAGCGCGGCGCTCGCGACGAGGTGGTGGTCGACCTCGAATGGCGGCGCGCGAGCGTCGGCGAGCGGATCACCTACGCCCTCGTGCATGGCGCGGACGAGTTCATCGTCGCGGATGTCGAGGAGGCACGGCAGGGCGTCTCGCACCCCCTCGAAGTGATCGAGGGGCCGCTCATGGACGGGATGAACGTGGTCGGCGACCTGTTCGGGGCGGGCAAGATGTTCCTGCCGCAGGTGGTGAAGAGCGCGCGCGTCATGAAGAAGGCGGTCGCGCACCTCGAACCGTTCATCAACGCGCTGAAAGCGGAGGGCGGCAGCCGCACCAATGGCACGATCGTGATGGCGACCGTGAAGGGCGATGTCCACGACATCGGCAAGAACATCGTGGGCGTCGTCCTCGCGTGCAACAACTACGAGGTGATCGACCTCGGCGTCATGGTGCCCGCGCAGAAGATCCTGGACACCGCGATCGAGCGGCACGCGGACGCGATCGGGCTGTCCGGGCTGATCACGCCCAGCCTCGAAGAAATGGCATACGTGGCGAGCGAGATGGAGCGGCAGGGGTTCACCCGCCCGCTGCTGATCGGTGGCGCCACGACCAGCCGAGCGCACACCGCCGTGAAGATCGCGCCGAACTACAGCGGCCCGCTCGTCTACGTCGCCGACGCGTCGAGGGCGGTCGGCGTGATGTCGCGGCTGCTCTCCGAGACGCAGTCGGTCGGATACGCCTCGGAGGTGCGTGCGGAGTACGACGCCGTCCGCGCGGAGCACCTCGGACGGCAGGAGGTCGCCGACCGCACCCCGATCGCCGAGGCGCGCGCGCACCCAGCGCCCGTGCGCTGGGAGGGCTACACCCCGCCCGTCCCGAAGACCCTCGGCGTCACCGTGCTCGACGACTACCCGCTCGCCGAACTGGTCGAGCGGATCGACTGGACGCCGTTCTTCCAGACGTGGGAACTCGCCGGCTCCTACCCGAAGATCCTCGATGACCCGACCGTGGGGCCGTCGGCCCGCGCCCTGCTCGAGGACGCCCAGCGGATGCTGAAGCGCGTCGTAGACGAGCGCTGGCTGACGGCACGCGGCGTCGTCGGGTTCTGGCCCGCGAACGCCGACGGCGACGACATCGACCTGTACGAGGACGACTCGCGCTCACGGGTGCTGGCGACCATCCACACGCTGCGCCAGCAGACCCCGCGCAACCGAGGGCGCGCGGAGAACTCGGCGCTCGCGGACTACATCGCGCCTGCGGAGAGCGGCACCCCGGACTACCTCGGCGCGTTCGCCGTGACGGCCGGCATCGGCATTGACGAGCGCGTCGCCGCCTTCGAGGCCGACCACGACGACTACTCCTCGATCATGCTGAAGGCGCTCGCGGACCGCCTCGCGGAGGCGTTCGCGGAGCGGCTGCACGAGCGCGTGCGGCGCGAGTTCTGGGGCTACGCACCCGACGAGGCGCTCGACAACGCCTCGCTGATCGCGGAGCAGTACCGCGGCATCCGGCCAGCCCCTGGCTATCCCGCCTGCCCCGACCACACGGAGAAGGGGACGCTTTGGGCGATCCTCGAGCCCGAGGCCCGCGCGGGCATCACGATCACCGACTCGTTCGCGATGCTGCCCACGGCCGCCGTCAGCGGTTTCTACTTCGCCCACCCGGACGCCCGCTATTTCGGCGTCGGCCGGATCGACCGCGACCAGGTCGAGGACTACGCGCGCCGCAAAGGCTGGACCGTGGCGGAGGCCGAGCGCTGGCTCGCGCCGAACCTCGGATACGAGCGGAAGCGGTAGGTCGGACTACCCCCGCGCGACGATCTGCGCCAGGCACTCCTCAGGCGTGATCCAGCCGGGCTGGAGGCGGCCGGCGGCGGTCTTCGCGGCGATGTCGATCATGGTGAGGTTGCCGGGGGTGGGGACGCCGTACACGCGGCCGAGCATCACGATCTCGCCGTTGAGGTAGTCCGTCTCCAGTGAGCGGCCCGTGACCACGCTCTGCCAGGTGGAGCCGCCCTCGCGCTTCAGGCCAGGGATCTCGCCGTAGACGAAGTTGGTCTGGCGGGCCTCCTCGACGGGCGTCCAGCGGATGCCGGCAGCGCGGAGAGCGGCTTCGGCCTCGGCGCGAAGGAGCGCGATGAGGGCGGTGGGGTCGTCCTTCGGGGTGAAGAGCGCCTGCGCGATGTTGTTCATGTTGAAGATCAACTTGGCGTACTTCTGCTCCAGCGCCTTCGGATCAGGTGCCGCTTCGAAGCCCGCATCTTCGACGTCCCGGCAGAACTGCTCCACAGTGGTGTCGACGCCGGAGGGGTAGACGCACGTGTCGAGGTTGCCCCATACGGTCGCGCCGAACAGCAGCACCTCGCCGGGGGCGAGGTGCGTCGTGGGCATCTGCACGAGCGTGGCGTAGACGTGCTCGAAGCGGCGGGCGGCCATCCGCTCGTTCTCCACACCGTTCTGCGCGCAGAAGACCGGGACGCGCGAGCCTGCTGCCTCACGCAGAGCCTCGAGGGCCGCCACGGTGTCCTGCGTCTTCATCGTCAGCAGGACGACCTCGTCACCGCGCCAGTCGACCTCGGCGGGGGATCCGACGGCCACGACGGGCACGCGCACGTCCTCGCGAGGAGTGCGGAGACGGAGGCCATCGGACTGCATCGCGCGGAGGTGGTCCCCGCGGGCAATGAGGACGACGTCCTTACCCGCCTGGGCGAGTTTGCCGCCGATGCCGCCGCCGACCGCCCCGGCCCCGTAGACCACGTACCGCATCGCCCGCTCCCGCCTCGATGTGTGCCAGCGGCGAGGATAGCGCGCGCCGTGTTACGACTGGACGCCTGCGCGATACTCCACGGCGTCAGCCAACCGAGGAGGCGCTCGATGCCCACACCCCGCGAGTACGGAGCCCCACCCCAGATCACGCCGAAGGGCTTGGCGGACTACCTCGAAGCGATGAGCAAATGCGTCATGCAGACCGGCATCTCGTGGACGGTCGTGGACAAGAAGTGGCCGGAGTTACGCGAGGCGTTCCTCCGTTTCGACCCACAGCGCCTCCTGGCCTTCGACGAGGCCGACATCGACGCGCTGCTGACGGACACACGGATCATCCGCAACCGCACGAAGGTGAATGCGGTGCTGCACAACGCCTCGCGCATGCTCGAACTCGAGGAACAGCACGGGACGTTCCGAAAGTATCTGCGGTCGAAGGCGGACTACTGGGACCGCGCAAAGATGCTGGGCAAAGACTTCAAGTTCATGGGTGAAATGGGTGCCTTCCACTTCCTCTACGTGGTGAAGGAGCAGGTGCCCTCCTACGACGAGTGGCGTGCCGTCGTTAAGCCGAAGCAGGCACCGGAGCCTGGGACTCCTCGGGCGCAGGGTGGGCGCGGAACTGCCACAGCAGCAGCACGTCGTACACGCTCTTAAGGATTCCCGCGCAGATCAGCGGCCACCCGAACGAGGAGACCTGAAGCATGGCCCCCGCAAGCAGTGGCGCAAACGCGGCAGCGAGGCTCCTCGGCACGTTGGTGACGCTCGCGGCGGCGGCGCGCTCTTCGAGCGGCACGACAGCCATCACGTAGGACTGGCGCGCCGGGACGTCCATCTGACTCAGCACCATGCGCGCCAGCAGGCAGCCGACGGCCAACGGCGCGTTGGGCATCAGCGCGGCGAGGATCAGCAGCACGTTCGAGGGCAGGTGGGTATACACCATCGTCCGGATCAGCCCGATCCGCGCGGCCAGCCACGGCGACGCGAGTTGCGAGGTCGCTGCGAGCAGCCCTGCCGCAAAGAAGATCGCCCCGACGGTGGCAACGGGCATGTCGAAGCGCTCGAACAGCCACAGCGCGAGCAGCGACTGCACGACGAAGCCGCCACCGAAGGCGTCGATCGAGAACAGCACCGTGAGGCGGTAGACCGTCCGTCTCGCCTTCCGCAGAGGCGCGCCCGATCGAAAGCCCTCGACGGTCGTGTCCACGCGGAGCCCCGAGTAGACCGCGAACAACACCAACGCCGTCGCGGCGTACAGCAGGAACGCGAGCCGCTCCGCCTGCACGAGGTCCCAGCCCATGCCTCGGGCTACCGCCACGGGCAGGCCAGCGCCGAGCGCGCCGACCGCTGCCGCAAACAGCCCGCCGAGGTTGTAGCGCGCGAAGATGGCCGTCCGGTCGCGGGCCTCGACGGTCTCAGAGAGCAGCGCTTGCTCCGTAGGAAGGAAGACCGAGACGTCGCCGTTCGACGGGTTGAGGGTGCCCACAACGGCAATCGCGAGCAGCGGCCAGAACGCGGTCACGGTCGCGAAGCCAAGGCCCGTCCCCGCCATCAGGCCGACGGCGCCGAACAACAGCGTGCGCCGGCTGATCTCGTACCCGAACAGCCCGAGGCCGAGCGTGAGCGCTGCCGACCCCAGGAGTGTCCCGGTCACGATGGCGCTGATCTCCACCGGCGAGAATCCAGCATCGCGGAGATATGCAGCCAGCAGCACCGACACGAAGCCATCCGCCAGCCCTCGGACGGTACGTGCGGCGACGAGACGCGAGGCGTCGCCGCTGGCAGAAGCCGGGAGGAGCCAGCGCATGAAGGCGCTCACCTGACAGGGCCCGAGGCAGTGTGCTTGAGCGTGGGCGCCAGCTTCCTTGACACCCCGCCATTCTCCTCTGGCCTCACAAGGCCCTCCGCTGTACGGCGCGCGAATCTGCCCTGATCATGCCCCCATGCCGAAGATCGCCGAACTCATCGCGCAGGGGCGCACGCTGTCGTTCGAGTTCTCCGCGCCCCGCGACGCCGAGGGCGAGCGACGGCTGTCGAGGAGCCTCGAGCGGCTGTCCGCGCTACGGCCGGCGTTCATGTCGGTCACGTATGGCGCGGGCGGCACCTCGCGCGGGCCGACGCCCGAGGTGGTGCGCAACATCATCAGCCTGGGTGTGACGGGGATGCCGCACCTCACCTGCGTCTCGCACACGCAGGAGGAGATCGGCGCGCTGCTCGACACCTACGCGGCGATGGGTGTCGAGAACCTGCTCGCGCTGCACGGCGATCTCCCGGAGGGCACGACCGAAGTGCCACCGGGGCATTTCACCCGCGCGATCGACCTCGTGGCGCTCGCACGAGGACGGATCGGCTGGTCGATCGGCGTGGCGGCACACCCGGAGGGACACCCGAAGGCCGCGAGCGTCGAGGCCGGGCTCGACCACCACGCGCAGAAACTGGCGGCGGCCGACTTCGCGATCACGCAGTTCTTCTTCCGCGCGGAGCACTACGCACGTTTCGTGGAGGCGATGGCCGCACGTGGCGTCCACACCCCCGTGATCGCAGGGATCATGCCCCCCACCAACATCGAAGGCATCGGACGGATGGCGGCGCTCAACGGCACGGAGTATCCGCGGGAAATCCTCGCGCGCCTCGAAGCCGCCGGGGACGACGTGGACGCGCGGCGCCTGATCGCCATCGACGAGGCGACCCGGCTCGGGGAGACGCTACTGGCCGCAGGCGCGCCCGGGCTGCACATCTACACCATGAACTTCAGCGAGCCCGCCCGTACCGTAGCGCGGAACCTCGGGCTGGCCTGACGCCGGGCGCCCCTCGTGGAACCGAGGGAGCGGTGGTGCTAGGCTCGGCGCGGACTGGCAGGAGCGCGGTATGGGTTGTCCCGTCCACATCTGGGTGCCGATGATGGCCGCCGCCGCCCCGTTCGCACGGGTCGCGCGCGACAAGGTGCGCTCGCTCACTTCGAAGCCCTCGACGGTGGAGACGCCTCGCGAGGTACATCGCTGGGCGCCCGTCGGTACCACGCCAGCCCCCGAGGCCGACTCGACCGCCCGCTAGCCCTCGACACCTCCAGCAACGGGAAGGCGGCCCACGTGGCCGAGGCGATCTTCACGCGCGATGGCGACGCGTACATCCCCACTGAGCACGCGAGGAGCCCCTGGAGCCCGGACGGCCTGCACGGCGGGCCGCCCTCGGGTCTGCTCGCCTACGCGATCGAGCGCGCCATCGACGATCCGGAGATGCAGGTCGCGCGGCTGACCGTCGACCTCTTCCGGATGGTGCCCAACGTACCGCTGCGGACAAAAGTCGAGGTGGTGCGCGGTGGCCGCCGCGTAATCGGCGTGAACGCCGTACTAATCGCGGACGGGGTCGAGGTCGTACGCGCCTCGGCGCTGCTGCTGCGACGGTCCGAGGCACCGGTCGGTGGGGGCATCTATCCCTCGCCAGCAGGGCCAGAGGGGTACGCCTCGCAGCCGGGGATCAGCCGGTTCCCGCACGTCGCTCCGCCGGGAGCGCCGCTCGAGCGGCCGCACCTGCGCGGCTTTCACACCTCGGTCGAAACCCGCTGGATATCGGCACCCGGCGATCAGCCGCCTACGACGTGGGTGCGCATCCCGATGCCGTTCATCGAGGGCGAAGAGACGACGCCGATCACGCGTGCGGCGGCGCTCGCAGACTTTGGGAACGCCCTCGGCGGGCTCGCGGGCGTCGGGAAGAACCTGTCCTACATCAACGCGGACATCAGCCTGAACCTCTTCCGCGAGCCGGTCGGCGAATGGCTCTGCATCCAGGTCGACCATCGTGACGAGGCGGCTGGCGTCGGCATCGTGGAGTCGGTCTGGTACGACGAGCGCGGGCGGTACGGGCGCGTCTCGCAGTCGCGGCTTGCGAACGGGCGTTAAAAGCCGCTAGCCCTCGGTCGTCGCCTCCGAGGCGAGGCGCGCGATCGTGTCGCGGTCCATGCGGTACGGCAGCCACGTCTCCTGGTGCGCCATCCCGAGGGCTTCGTAGAACCCGCGCGCGGAGTTCCAGTCGAGGACGGCGAGGTCGATACGCGCCGCGCCTCGCTGCCACGCGATCTGCGCGACGGTGGCGAGGATCGCGCGCCCGACGCCACTGCCCCGCTCCTCGTCGATGACAAACAGGTCTTCGATGTAGATGCCGGGGCGGCCTTCCCACGTGGAGTAGTTCGGGAAGAACAGCGCGAAGCCCACGGGCGTCCAGATGGCATCGCTCAGGCGCTCGGCAATCACCACCTCGAAGGCTGGGCGAACACCGAAGCCGTCGCGCACAACATCCGCAGCGGTCAGGTGGACATGCTCGACCGGCTCGTGCTCGAAGCGGGCGAGGCCGCGCACAAACTCGACGATCGCGGGGGCGTCGGTGGGGACGGCGGGGCGGACGCGGAGCGTGGGGTCGGCAGGCACGAGGGCTCCTCGGACGGTGGCGGGCAGATTCGGACGAGCGCAGGGGCCATGCTACCGTTTTCGTCCGCTGAGCCACGCACGCGCTCGCGGGCCTCGCGACGGATGGGCACGCCGATGAACCGTCTCGCCGGGGAGAGCAGCCCCTACCTCCGCCAGCACGCGGAGAACCCTGTCGACTGGTACCCGTGGGGCGAGGAAGCGTTCACGCGCGCCCGCACGGACGGCAAGCCGATCATCCTGTCTGTCGGCTACTCCGCCTGCCACTGGTGTCACGTCATGGCGCACGAGTCGTTCGAGGACCCCTCGATCGCCGCGCTCATGAACGAGTGGTTCGTGAACGTGAAGGTGGACCGCGAGGAGCGTCCGGACGTGGACGCCGTCTACATGACGGTGACCCAGGCGCTGACCGGCCAGGGCGGCTGGCCGATGACCGTATTCCTGACGCCTGACCTCAAGCCGTTCTACGCGGGCACGTATTTCCCGGCCGTAGACAGCCACGGCCGCCCCGGCTTCCCTCGGCTGCTCGAGTCGATCCACACGGCGTGGGAGGCGGAGCGCGAGAAGGTGGTGGACTCCGCCGAGAAGATCACGGCGCAACTGCAGGAGGCGACCCAGCGCGCGAACAACGGCAGCGGCGTCACCCTCGATGGCGCCCTCCTGACGCGCGTCGTCGAGGCGCTGCGCAACGAATTCGACGAGCAATGGGGCGGCTTCGGCAGCGCGCCAAAGTTCCCGTCCCCGTCCAACCTCGAGTTCCTGCTGGCGTACCACGCGAGTCACCCGGACGATCCGCTGGAGCCGAGCGCGCTCGACCTCGTCACCGCCACGCTGCGGCACATGATGGACGGCGGGATCTACGACCACCTCGGCGGCGGGTTCCACCGCTACTCCGTGGATGCTCGCTGGTTGGTGCCGCACTTCGAAAAGATGCTGTACGACAACGCCCAACTGGCACGGCTGTATCTGCACGCGTTCCAGATCACCGGTGACCCCGCCTTCGAGCGCGTCGTGCGCGAAACGCTCGCCTACCTCGAACGCGAGATGCTCGACGCGGCGGGTGGGTTCACCGCCGCGCAAGACGCCGACACGGAGGGCATCGAGGGCAAGTTCTTCGTGTGGTCGCCCGCGCAGATCGATACCGTCCTCGGCGCCGAGGACGGGCGGCTGTTCCGCACCGTGTACGGCGTCACCGAGGCCGGCAATTTCGAGGACCCCCATCACCCCGAGTTCGGGCGGCAGAACGTGCTGCACCGTCCACGATCCCTCGAACAGTGCGCCGCCGACCTCGGCATCGACGTCGCCACGATCGAGGCGAGGCTGCCCGCCTTGCGGGCGCGGCTGCTGGCGGAGCGCGACACGCGCGTCCACCCCGGCCTCGACGACAAGGTGCTCGCCTCGTGGAACGGGCTGGCGCTGGCAGCGTTCGCGGAGTGCGGGCGCGTCCTCGGCGAACCACATTATGTCGAGATTGCCACACGGACGGCGACGTTCCTCCGGCGGCAGATGTGGGACGCGGGACTGCTCCACACGTGGAAAGATGGCGAAGCGAAGGTCGATGGGCTCCTGGAGGACTACGCCTACGTGGGCCTCGGGCTCCTCGAACTGTTCAAGGCCACGGGCGACATCGACCACCTGCACTGGGCACAGCGGCTGATGGACGACGCACTGGACCATTTTCACGACGAGGATGCCGGCGGCTTCTTTGAAGCACCGCTGGACGGTGAGGAACTGCTGCTCCGGCAGAAGCCCTTCTTCGACGCGGCGACGCCGAGCGGCAATGGGGCGATGGCACTCTTCGCCACGTGGCTCGCTCGGTTCACAGGCAACGAGGAGTGGGAGACGGTCGGTGCGGAAGTGATCGCGCTGTGCGCGGACAAGTTGCAGCGTGCCGTGACCGGGTTCGGCTCGACGCTTCAGGCCGTCGACCTGATCGCCTCGCCACCGCGCGAGATCGCGATCGTGGGCGCGCCGGATCTTCGGGCACCGTTCGAGCGCGAGGTCGCGCGGCACTTCATGCCGACCACGATCATCGTGCCGGCAGCCTCGGGTGGCCTGCTCCCCGTCCTCGAGGGACGCGGGGTCGCGCCGGGCGAGGTGGCGGCATACGTCTGCGAGGCGATGGTGTGCGGCTTGCCCGCACGCACGCCGGAGATGCTGCGTGAGCAACTCGACGCCACCGGCCGCTGAGCCAGGGGAGCGCCCGACGCGGGTGACCATCTGGTCGCCCTTCGCGTACCGCGACTACGTGATGCTGTGGCTCGGATCAACGGCGTACACGCTGACGACGCAACTTTCCGTGCTGGTCACCGCCGTCTGGTTGTTCGAGGAGACCGGATCGGCGGCCCGCCTCGCACTGCTCGGCGTCGTCCAACTGTTCGTGCAGATCGTGGCGCTGATCTGGGGCGGCACGCTCGCCGACCAACTCGACCGAAAGCGGCTACTGGCAGGCATGCAGGCGGTCACCCTGGCCGCGCTCAGCGTCCTGGCCATCCTTGCGGTGGCGGACGCGCTGATGCCATGGCATATCTACGCGGCGACGGCGGTGCTGGCCGTGACCACGGTGCTCGCCAGCCCGGCTCGGGGGGCGCTGACGGCGAACGTGGTGCCTCGGACGCACCTGATGCACGCGGTGAGCGCAGACAACATCACGAGGCAGGTCGGCTCGATCCTCGCGCCGTTGATGTTCGCGGGAGTCGCGGAGTACCTCGGGCTCACCGCAGCCTTCGTGATGGCGGCGGTGACAGCGATCCCCAGCGTCCTGATGCCCCTCGCGATCCGCGCCGACACGCGCGCGGTCCTCGCACCGGGCCAGGTGATCACGGGCGGGCCGCGCGAGGTCGTCCGCCGGGCCTGGGAAGGGTTCACCTTCGTCCGCAAGCACCAGTTCCTGCCGGGGCTCTACCTGCTGGACATCGGTATGACGGTGTTCACCTTCTACCGGCAGGTGCTCCCCGCCCTCGCGAGTGGGCTGTTCCGAGGGGGCGCGGGCGCCGTCGGCATCCTCACCGCGGCGAACTCGCTGGGATCGGTGCTCGGATCGCTGGTGGTCGTGGCCTTTGAGCGGTACCCGAAGAAGGGGCTGCTGATCGTGTACGCGACGGTGGGGTTCTCCGTCTCGGTGTTCCTGTTCGGGACGGCCTCGGTACTCTGGGCCGGGGTGATCGTGATCATGCTGATGGGCGGCACGGACGGCGTTTCTGTGACCATGCGGGAGACGATGGTGCAGCTGGAGACGCCGGACGCCATGCGCGGCCGCACGGTCAGCCTCGGCTTGCTGGCCGCGAACACGGCCAACAACGTCGGGACGGTCTGGGTGGGCTTCCTGGCCGCCGAGGTGGGCGCGGCGCGGACGATGCAGTTTGGGGGCCTGATCTCGATCGCCATCACGCTCGTCGTGTGGCGTTCGGTCGGCGGGCTACGCGCCTACCGCTACCGCACCTCCTAGCTCCGCCCCCCACCTTCACGCTCGCGATCACGTCTAGCACACCCATCCCAGCGCGCTGCCCGCTAGGCTGGCGCGCGAGGAGGCGCGATTGCCCGACCGCGACCGGCTGCTTCAAGCGTTCGCCGCAGGCACTCTGCTGCGCCCCGACCCCACCTACATGAACGTCGTGGACGTCGTGCGGGGGGTTGCGCACGCGTGCGGCGCGGACGTCCCGCTGAACGACCACTCGAGGGCGATCGCCGGGCACCTGCGGGATGCGCGTCACATCATCCTCGTGCTGGCGGACGGCCTCGGCGTCAACGCCGTCGACCGGCTCTCGCGGAACACCTGGCTCCATCGCCGGATGCTGCGCGGGATCCGCGCGCCGTTCCCCACGACGACGCCGGTGGCGATCACCTCGTTGGCGACGGGGCAATACCCGGCGCAGCACGCCATTCTCGGCTGGTGGACGCACCTCCCCGCCGTCGAGGCGCCGGTCACGGTCTTCGCGCACGAGCGGGCGACAGACAACCGCAACCTGGGACAACTCAACGTCCCCACGGAGACGCTGCTCCCGGGACCGCTGCTCATCCCTCAGTTCAAACGTGACGCTGCACTGATCATGCCAGCGAACATCATCGACTCCGCATTCACACGCTGGATGGCGGGCGAGGCCCAGCGCACCGGCTACCAGAAACCAAAGGAGATCGTGGCGGCGACCATCGAGCGCGTGCGCAAGGCGGAACGACCGACGTTCACCTACGTCTACACGCCGATGCCGGACACGATCGCGCATGAGGCCGGCCTCGACAGCCCCGCCGCCGCCGAGGCGATCGACGCGCTCGACGCCAACCTCGATGAGATCGAGGAGTCGCTACAGGACGTGCGAGGCGGGGTGCGCATCCTGGTGGTCGCCGACCACGGCCACCTCTCCATCGATGACTCGGCACGCCTCGAGGTGACGGACGGCGATTCGATCTGTTCGCTGCTGACGGCACCGCCCGCCGGCGACCTGCGGACGCAGTTCTGGCACGTCCAGCCCGGTGCGCACAAGGCCTTCGAGGCGGCGTTCCGCGAACGACTCGGAGAGCACTTCCTGCTCCTACGCGCCTCGACGGTGGAGGACCTCGGGCTGCTCGGCGCCGCCGCGCTCACGCCGGAGACCCGGGCGCGCCTCGGTGACTACTTGTCGATCGCGCGGGGTGCCGCCGCGCTGCGCTACGCGGGCTTCTCTGGACGCGACGGGTACTTGCGGATGCGTTCGTCGCACTCGGGCCTGACGCCCGCGGAGATCGAGGTGCCGCTGGTGCTGGGCGGGAGCGGGTTTACGCGCTAACGCGCCCTTCAGCACTGAGGGACCTCGATCTCCGCGGCAACGAAGAGGGGCGGCCTTGCGGCCGCCCCTCTCGTGTGTGCTCGAAGCCCTCGATGTGAGGGTGGCGGCTACTTACCGCCCTTTTCTGCGTAGGCGCAGACCGTGTCGGTGACGAGTCGCGTCACGACGTACGGGTCCATGTTGGCGTTCGGGCGGCGGTCCTCCGCGTAGCCCTTCTTGTCCACCGCGACCTGCCACGGGATGCGGACCGAGGCAGCACGGTTGGAGACACCCCAGGAGAACTTGTTCCACGGCGCGGTCTCGTGACGGCCGGTCAGGCGCCGCTCGATGCCATAACCATAGTTCTTCACGTGCACTTCCCACTTCTCAGCGAGGGCGCGACACGCCTGCTCGATGGGTGCGTAGGAGGAGCGCATCTGCTTCGTGGAGAAGTTGGTGTGCGCGCCGGCGCCGTTCCAGTCGCCGTCGATCGGCTTCGGGTTCAGCGTGGCAGTGACACCGAAGTCTTCGGCGATGCGGTAGAGCAGCCAGCGGGCAAGCCACATCTCGTCGGAGCACTCGACCGGGCCGATCGGACCGATCTGGAACTCCCACTGTGCAGGCATGACCTCAGCGTTGGTGCCGGCAATGGTGAGGCCGGCGACCATGCAGGCGTCCGAGTGCGCCTCCACGATCTCACGGCCGAAGATCTCATCCGCACCGACGCCGCAGTAATAGCCGAACTGCGGGGCCGGGAAGCCGTTGTCCGGCCAGCCGAGCGGCTTAATGCCGTCGAAGAACGTGTACTCCTGCTCGATGCCGAACCACATCTCGTACTTGGCGTACTTCTTAGCGGTGGCGACCAGCGCGGCACGCTTGTTGGTGGGATGCGGCTTCATCGTGATGAGCAGCACCTCGCACAGGACGAGCTTGTTCGCGCCGCCACGGATCGGGTCCGGGACGACACGGACCGGGTTGAGGACGCAGTCGCTGCTCTCGCCGGCCGCCTGATTGGTGCTGGAACCGTCGAAGCCCCAGATGCCCGGCTCCGCGCCGTCTTCCATGATCTTGGTCTTGGAACGCAACTTCTGGGTGGGTTCGGCGCCGTCAATCCAGATGTATTCAGCCTTGTACGCCATCTCGGTCCTTCCAAATCAAGGCCCGAGGACGGGCCGCCCCTTGAGTGCCCAGCCGGGAATCCCAGCCCCTGCAAGCGCGAGACTATGCCTGCGCTGTTTCAGCAGTATTTCAGGCCAGAGGCCCACGCTGAAGCCCAGATGGTCCATCGGCTGTTTGCCCACACCCGTCCCGCCAGACAGACTGAGGACGACCACGGAGGTCACCCGATGCGCCTCCCCACTCCCGTTCTCGTCGTACTTCTGAGCCTCGCTGTGGCCGTCCTGCTCGGTCTGGGGACGTGGCAGGTGCAGCGAAGCCAGTGGAAGCAGCGCCTGGTCGAGGAGCGCACGGCCACCCTCGCCGCTCCCCCACTGGAAGCGCCGGGCGTCCTCGCCCTGGGGCCGTCCGAGGTGGAATGGCACCGCGTCCGGCTGTCGGGTAGGTGGGATCACCCGCACTCAATGGTGCTAGCGAACCGAATTCGCTTCGGCACGAAGGGCGAGGAACTCGTCACCCCGCTCGTGCCATCCGGTGGCGGCGACGCCATCCTGGTGAACCGTGGCTGGTACCCCGAATCCGAGCGCGACCGGGTTCGCGCTGCGCTGGACGCCGAGGCCTCCGCAAACGTCGAAGGGTTGGCGTTTGACGCCACGGGCAGGACGGCCCGACGGACGCCTCAGGGGACGTGGACGGGCCTCGCACCCGCATCGATGGCGGAGGCGGCGGGGATGCCGCTTCGCCCGTGGGCGGTGCTGCAGGGGACGCCCATCGAGGACGAGACGCGGGTGCCTGCTGATGGGGCGCTCCCCGTACGCGGCTACCGGCCGTTCGTGAACACGACGCCGCACGGGCAGTATGCCCTGACCTGGTTCGGCATCGCGGCGGCCCTGGTCGCCATCGCCGTGGCGAGGCTCGTCATCGCGCCCCGGCGAGCGCGGCGGGACGCGACCCCGGAACGCTAGCGCCTACTTGCGGAAGACCAGCTGGAACTCCATCGAGCCCTTGTCGTCGATCGAGAGGACCGAGGGGGACGTCGGCTTCCGGATGGCGTAGTCGGCCAACGCGATCGTGAGGGACCCGGCGACGATCACACTGCCGGCCTGACGGGCGCCCTCCAGGGGGATCGTGACGCGCTTGGTCACGCCATGGAGGGTGAAATCACCTACTGCGTCGAATTTCACCTTGGCGCCCTCGGCGGGCATTGAGGCGATGGCGATGGGCTGCGCCAGGACGAACTTCGCCGTCGGGAACGTCGCGGTCTGCAGGCCGCCTCGGACGTTCTGGCTGTCGCGTCGGGAGTCGTCAGTCTTGATGTTGGCCGTCTGCACGGTGATGTCGACGGCGGTGATGGCCTTGCCGTCGAATGTGAGGCTGCCCGTTACTTCGCCGGTGCGCCCGACGACGATGTTGCTGCCAACGCCTCGGAGTTCCTCCTTCAGCCGGTAGCCCGCGAAGGTGGTCTCACCGGCGACGATCTTGTACGTCCCGATCGGGTCGGAGGATGCGGCAGCAGTGGCGGTCGACGCGCCAGCGGCGGTCGTGGCGGCGGCGGCACTCGTGGCGGCAGCAGTGGCAGCGCCTCCGGCAAGCGCGGCGTCCACCGAAGCGGCCTCGGGCTCATCGCCGCTGAAGAACCAGAACAGGCCTGCGGCGACGGCGATGACGCCGAGGGCAGCGAGCGCTCCACCGATGATCACTATTCGACGCATGCGTATGCCTCTCACAGCGTGCCCCCTTGGGGCTACGCCTTCTTGAAGATCAGTTGAAACTCCACCGTGGCATGGTCTTCAACCGACGCCACGACGATTGACTGGGGTGGCTTGATACCAAAGTCGGAAAACAGCACCTCGGTCGTCCCGACGACGACGGTCAGTTCGCCCTTACGCGCGCCGTAGATGTGGGCCGTCACCGGACGGGTGACACCGTGCAGCGTGAGGTCGCCGACGAGGATGACGTGTGCCTCCTCGCCTTCGGCGGGGACGCCGCCGATGTTGGTCGGGCCGGCGAAGACGAAGCGGGCGGATGGGAAGCGCTCGGATTCGATCGCCTGGGTGCGCAGCTGCGCATCGCGGCGGGCGTCATCGCTCTTCAGCGCCTGCAGGTTCACGGAGACATCGAGGTTGGAGAGGTTGCGTCCGTCGAAGGCGAAGGAGGCGGCCACCTCGCTGCTGCGCCCCACGGCGACGTTCCCGCCGAGGCCCGCGAGGACCTCCTTCACCCGGTACCCCACGAAGGAGGGGCCGACGACGACCTGATAGCGACCGGCCCCATCGAGTTGGACGGTGCCACTCCCGGAGATGAGGTTCAACGCGGGCTCCGCGACCGGGACGCTGAGGGCGATTGGGGGCGGAGCGGCGGGCGCCTGGCGCAGAGCCTCGCTCAGGGACGCCGGGGCGGGTGTATCGCTCCGCAGCAGCGTCCACGCGCCGAAAGCGCCGAGCGCTCCCACGAGCACAGCTGCGGCCCCTCCGATGAGCATCGTTCGCCGCACGCTGACTCCACGCTGTAGTGACTGCCTGACTTCTAGTGTCGCTTACGGCTCGGGCGGCGTGTGTGAACGAAGTGCGAAGGGCTATGAGTGACACCAATCCTTGACGCGTGCGTCAGATCTCGACACGCGACGCCTCGGTTGGCCGCTAGCATGGTCGCCTCATCACCCAACACGACGCGAGGACTGCACCGCATGGACGCACCCACGACCACGACCCGCGATGTACTCACCCAGGACGAGGCGATCGGCCGCGCCGCTCGCGTCTCCAACGTCGAGTACGACCTCACCCTCGACCTGACACAGGGCAGCCCAACCTATCGAGGCGACGTCACGATCCGCTTCCGCCTCGCGGACACGGCCCCGGTGTTCCTCGACTTCACCGGGAAGCGCATCGAGCGGTTAGAGGTGAACGGACGCGCGGTAGGAGCGCCGGCGTGGACGGGCTACCGGCTCACCCTCGATGGCCTCGCGGCGGAGAACACGGTCCATGTCGTGTACGAGAACGAGTATGACCACACGGGGGACGGCTTCCACCAGTTCGTCGATCCGGAGGACGGCCAGGAGTACCTGTATACGAACTTCGAGCCGTACTCGGCGCACCGGCTGCTGCCCTGCTTCGACCAGCCCGACCTGAAGGCGCGCTACCGCCTCGTCGTGACGGCGCCAGCCGCGTGGCAGTTGATCGCGAACAGCCCCGCCGAGGGCACCTCGACGATCGCGGACGGGCGCGTGCGCACGGCGTTCACGGCGACGGAGCCGTTCTCGACGTACCTCTTCGCGCTCATCGCCGGACCGTTCGAGGTCTTCCGCTCCAAGCACGGCGACGTGGACCTCGGCTTCTTCGCCCGCAAGTCGCTCGCGCCACACGTGGACGAGGCCGAACTGTTTGAGGTGACGAAGCAGGGCCTCGACTTCTACGCGGAGTTCTTCGACTACCCCTACCCGTTCGGGAAGTACGACCAGGTCTTCGTGCCGGAGTTCAACGCGGGCGCGATGGAGAACGTGGCCGCGGTGACGCACTCGGAGCGCATGGTGTTCCGCGACCCGCCGACCGAGAACGACCGCCTGGGCCGCGCCGAGGTGATCCTGCACGAGATGGCGCACATGTGGTTCGGCGACCTCGTGACCATGAAGTGGTGGAACGACCTCTGGCTGAACGAGTCGTTCGCTACCTACATGGCCTACCTCTCGATGGCGGAGGCGACGCGGTTCAAGACCTCATGGCAGGCCTTCAACTCCGGGATGAAGAACTGGGCCTACCGCCAGGACCAGTTGGTCACGACGCACCCGATCTCCGGCATCGTCGCGGACACGGAGCAGACGTTCCTCAACTTCGACGGCATCACCTACGGCAAGGGCGCCGCGGTGATCAAGCAACTCGTCGCGGCGATGGGGATGGACGGCTTCCGGAACGGGATGCGCCTGTACTTCAAGGAGCACGCGTACGGGAACACGACGCTCACCCAGTGGCTCGATGCCCTCGGGCAGGGCGTCGGGCGTGACCTGCACGGCTGGGCGCAGGCCTGGCTCGAGACGCCGTCGCTGAACACGATCTCCGCCGAGGTGGAGCGGGACGGTGAGCGGATCAGCGCCCTCGCCCTGCGTCAGAGCGCGCCACCGGCCTACCCGACGCTGCGCCCTCACCACGTGGAGATCGCGCTCGTGCGGGAGGAAGGCGCCCGGATCGTCATCGAGTCCGTGCCCGGCGACATCGACGGCGAGCGCACCGAGGTGGCCGGGGCCGTGGGACGGCCCGCGCCAGACTTCGTCTTCCCAAACCACAACGACCACGCCTTCGCGAAGATGGCGCTGGACGAGCGGTCGCTGGAGTTCGTGCGGTCGAGTCTCGAACGCGTCGATGACGCGCTGCTGCGGCAGTTGATCTGGCAGACGCTGTGGAACATGGTGCGCGACCAGCAGTTGAAGTCCACGGACTACCTCGAACTCGCCGGGCCGAAGGTCGCGATGGAGCACGACCACGAACTGGTCGAGACGATCCTTTCGCAGATGACGGCGACCCTCGCGCGGTACGTGCCGGAAGGGCAGAAGTTGCAGGCGGGGCATCGAATGTTCGGGCTCTGCCTCGATGCCCTCCAGCGGACGACCGACCCGGACCTGCGGATCATGTGGGCGCGCACGCTGATCGGTGTGGCGATCAACCCGGAGGACATCCGCCACTGCGGCGACCTCGCGGACGGCAAGGTGGAGGTCACCGGACTGACGATCGACCAGGAGATGCGCTGGAGCATCGCGTCGAGGTACGTCGCGTACGGACTCGACGGCGCGGCGGAGCGGGTCGCCGAGGAGCGCCGTCGTGACCCCTCGGACCGAGGCCAGCGCGCGTTATTGCGGTGCGAGGTGTCGGTGCCGGACGCGGCGGTGAAGGCAGCAGCGTGGGAGAAGTTCCAAACCGGGCCATCCGCATACGGCTCATTGCACCTCACGGGCGCGGCGATGGGCGGCTTCCACTACTGGGCGCAGGCCGCCCTGCTCCAGCCGTACGTCGAGCGGTACTTCGAGGCACTCCCCGGCATCTTCGAACGGGAGGAGCGGGAGTTCTCCGGCACCTACCTCTCCAACCTCTGGCCGTCGTACCTGGTCGACCGGCCGACACTCGAGCGGGCGCAGCGTCTGCTGGCGGCGACGCCGGAGTCGTCCACGCTGCTCCGACGCTCGCTCCGCGAGGCAATCGATGACCTCGAGCGGGCCGTGAAGTGCCGCGAGTTCGCGGCGTCGTGAGGCCGGCATGAACCTCTCACTCGAGGTCGAGCGGCAGATCCGCGGCGCGATCCTCGCCGGGGCGTCCGACGAGGACATCGCGGGCGCCGTCGGTGTGAGCGTGAAGGTGGTGCGGCCGATCCGGCAGGCGGTGGAGGCGGCACGGCGGCCGAAGTGAGTCGTTAGCCCTCGACCGGCGTGCGGACCGGCGGCGCGGGCCGTGTCGACAACACGAAGAAGATCGAGCCAGCGGCGGCCATTAGGGCGACGACGGTGAAGCCGGCGCGGTAGTCGCCGGTCCAGTCGTAGAGGAACCCGGCGATCACCGGGCCGAGGATCGGGCCGAAGGTCGTGATGATCGAGGACCACCCGGAGATCGCACCGAAATGCGTGCGGCCGAAGTAGTCGGCACGGATCGCCTGCATGAGCGGCCCTCGAGTGCCCCATGCGATGCCGTGCAGGATCCCGAAGCCCGCGACGGCCAGGATGTTGGTCCCCACCCACGCGATCAGGAGCAGCCCCACGGCGTGCATCGCCATGCACACGATCACGAGCAGGCGCTTGCTCATCCGGTCGCCGAGGACGCCGCCGAACACCTGCCCGACGATCTGCATGAGGATCATCGAGGTGAGGATCCAGCGCGCCGCCCCGTCCGAGTAGTGCAGGGAGTCCGTCAGGTGCAACACCAGGTGTACCTGTACCGCCGTCACAACGAGCAGCGCTGCCGCGTGGCCGCACGAGATCATCCAGAAGGCACGCGTCCGCATCGCCTCGCGCACGGTGAAGTCGACCGTGGTGCTGTAGATCCGCGCGGGCATCGCAAGGCGGTACGCGTCGCGATCCTCGGGGGCGATGCCGTCCACGTGCTGGCCGATGTCCTCGGGCCGGTCGTGGAAGAGGAAGGTCAGCGGAAGGCCGAGCACGAGCATGATGATGCCCGACGCGAACGACGTCTCGCGCCAGCCGTACTCCGTGATCGCGTACGCGACCGCCGAGGACGCCGTGATGCCGCCCAGTGCGAAGCCGACGCTCGAGAAGCCGAGTGCCCTCGAGCGGTAGCGGTCGAACCACGAGACGATCGCGACGGTGATGGTCTGGAAGCCGCCGAAACTCGAGCCGATCGACATCACGATGTAGAACAGGAAGAACTGCCACAACGAGTGGATCGTGGCGAACAGCAGGAACCCCGCCGCGAGGATGACGATGCCCACCTGGAGCACGAGGCGCGCGCCGTACTTGTCCACGATCCAGCCCTGAGGCGGCCCGAGCGGGCCCTCGACGCGCGCGAACGAGAACGCCGAGCCGACGGTGCCGCGGCTCCAGCCGTACTCGCGCACGAGGGCGGCGGCGTAGAAGCCGAAGGACTGCTGCATCAGCGCGGACATGACGAACTGGATCGCCGCACCCGCGCCGACCAGCCACCATCCGTGGAAGCCGTGTCGCCTCACATCGCCTCACATCGTCCCGAATCAAGAGGCCCCGTCGAACGGGGCCTCTGAGCGTGCGCGCCTGGCCTCGCTAGCCGTTCAACAACTGCCGGAGGACATACTGCAGGATGCCGCCGTGGCGGTAGTACTCGACCTCCACGGGGGTGTCGATGCGGCAACGGGTGACGAAGGAGATCTCGCGACCGTCATCGGCGATGGCGCGGACGTTGATCATCTGACGCGGGGTGAGGCCAGCGGCCAGCCCCGTGATATCGAACCGCTCCCTGCCCGTGAGACCGAGGGTCGTCGGGGTCTCGCCCGGGGCGAACTCCAGCGGCAGGATGCCCATGCCGATGAGGTTGGAGCGGTGGATCCGCTCGAACGACTGGGCGATGGCGGCGCGGACGCCCTGGAGCGCCGGCCCCTTCGCGGCCCAGTCGCGCGAGGAGCCCGTGCCGTACTCCTTGCCCGCGATCAGGATGAGCGGGACGCCCTCCTGCATGTACTTCTCAGCGGCGTCCCACATCGTCATGGAGGCGCCGTCCGGCTGGTGGATCGTGAGGTTGCCCTCTTTGCCCGCCAGGGCATTCTTGATGCGCACGTTGGCGAAGGTGCCACGCATCATGACCTCGTGATTGCCACGGCGTGCGCCGTACTGGTTGTAGTCCTTCTGTGCGACCTCGTTCTGGTCGAGGTACTTCGAGGCTGGGGAGTCTTTCGCGATACCGCCGGCGGGTGAGATGTGGTCGGTGGTGACGGAGTCACCGAAGACCGCGAGCACACGCGCCTCCACGATGTCCGCGACCGCCTTCGGCTCGCGCGGGAGGTTGTCAAAGAACGGGGGGCGACGTACATACGTCGACTTCTCGTCCCAGGCGAAGCGCTCGCCGGTGGGGGCCTGAACGGCCTGCCAGCGCTCGTCGCCCTTGAAGACGTCCGCGTACTCGCTGCGGAACATCTCCTGGCGGACGGACTGCTGGACGGTGCTCAGCACCTCTGCCTGCGACGGCCAGATGTCGCGCAGGAAGACGGGCTTGCCGTCCTTCCCGATACCCAGCGGCTCCTCGTACAGGTCGATGTCCGTCGTGCCCGCGATCGCGTAGGCGACGACCAGCGGCGGTGACGCGAGGTAGTTCGAACGCACTTTGTTGTGGACGCGCGCCTCGAAGTTGCGGTTGCCCGAGAGGACCGCCGCGACGGCGAGGTTGCCGGAGTCCACGGCGGCCTCGATCTCCACGGGGAGCGGGCCGGAGTTGCCGATGCAGGTGGTGCAGCCGTACCCCACCAACTCGAAGCCGAGTTGGTCGAGGAACGGCGTCAGGCCGGCGTCGTTCAGGTATTCCGTCACGACCTTGGAGCCGGGAGCCAGGCTGGTCTTCACCCAGGGCTTTGAGGTCAGCCCGGCCTCGATGGCCTTCTTCGCGAGGAGGCCCGCGCCCACCATCACCTCAGGATTCGAGGTGTTGGTGCAGGAGGTGATCGCGGCGATCACGACCGAGCCGTTCTGCACGCTGTAGTTGGAGCCGTGCACTTTGACCGGGTCTGGCGCGGAGCCGTCCTTCACCCAGGCATCGATCTCGGTGCGGGCGGCCGCCTTTGCCGAGCGAAGGGTGATGCGGTCCTGCGGGCGCTTCGGGCCGGCCATCGCCGGCTCGATCGTCGACAGATCGAGTTCGAGCATCTCGGAGTAGGTGGGGTCCGGGGTGCTGTCCGTGCGGAAGAGCGACTGCGCCTTGCAGTACGCCTCGACACGCGCGACCACGGCCTCGTCGCGGCCGGTGAAGCGCAGGTAGTTGAGCGTCTCCGCGTCCACCGGGAAGAAGCCGACGGTCGCGCCGTACTCCGGGCACATGTTCGCGATCGTGGCGCGGGCCGCGACCGGCAAGCCAGAGAGCCCGCTGCCGAAGAACTCCACGAACTTCCCGACCACGTTGCGCGAGCGCAGCACTTCCGTCACACGGAGGACGAGGTCGGTGCCCGTGGCGCCCTCGGGCAGCGCGCCCACGAGGCGCACGCCCACGACCTGCGGGACGAGCATCGTCACCGGCTGGCCGAGCATGGCCGCCTCGGCCTCGATGCCGCCGACGCCCCATCCGAGGACGCCGAGGCCGTTGACCATGGTGGTGTGCGAGTCAGTGCCGACGGTGGTGTCCGGGTACGCCTCGCCCGCCGCGTTGGTGAACACGGTCTGCGCGAGGTATTCGAGGTTGACCTGATGGACGATGCCAGTGCCCGGCGGGACGACGCGGAAGCCGTTAAAGGCCTGCTGCGCCCACTTGAGCAGGAGATAGCGCTCGCCGTTGCGCTGGTACTCGAGTTCAACGTTCTCCGCGAAAGCAGTGTTGGTGCCGAAGGCGTCCACCTGCACCGAGTGGTCGATCACGAGGTCGACGGGCTGGAGCGGGTTGATCTTGTTCGGGTCGCCGCCCATCTCCGCCATCGCGTCGCGCATCGCGGCGAGGTCGACGACAGCCGGGACGCCGGTGAAGTCCTGGAGCAGGACACGGGCGACGCGGAATGCGATCTCGTTGTCGGGCTCCTCGGTCGCCACCCACTTCGCGACGGACTCGATCTGTGCGCGGTCGACGGAGACGCCGTCCTCGAAGCGCACGAGGTTCTCGAGCAGGATGCGATGGGTGAATGGAAGCGCGTCGAGGTTCGCCCCGAGTGCCGCCGCTGCCTTGTCGAGCCGGTAGATGGTGTACGACTGCCCGCCGACGGCGAGGGTGTCGCGCGCACCGAAACTGTTCAGGGACATCCCTGATCCTTTCGAAGCGCACGCCCCGGTGAGGCGCCGGGGAGCGCATGACTGAGCCGGATCGCGACCTCAAGGCCCGCGCATCGTACGCCCGCGCGCCAGCAGGGGACAGATTCGGGCCGGGAGGTTCGAGTCCTCTCGGACGCACCATTTCGGCACTACTGGACGGTCAGTGTGCCCTTCATCCCGGCTTCTTTGTGACCTGCGACGGTGCACCAGAACTCATAGGTACCCGCCTCAGACACCTTGAGACGTACCACCCCGGACTCGCCCGACCTCAGGTGGGCGTGGACCTCGTTCTTGCCGGCCGACACGTCGGTGTCCTTGCCGCCCACGCGGAGCGCCTTCTCGCCGGGCACTTTCGCGAGGGTGAAGTCGTGCTCGATGCTGCCCTTGTTGGCAAGGGAGACCTCGAGGACATCGCCCGCCTTCGCAGCCAGGGCGGTGTTGCTGTACTTGAGGTCGGTCATTTCGAGGGAAGCCGTCTGCGCTGCCGGACCGCTGAAGAGGGCTGCCGCGGCCGCCTTTGTTGCGTCAGCCTCCGCCGTCGTCGGCTTCGGCTCGCCGCTACCGCACGCCGCCAGGGCGACCGCGAGGGTACTCGCGACGACGATACCGAGTGCGCGTGCAGACATTCGAGGCATGACAGACTCCATTCAGGCGGCGTGGGCGCAGGGATCGAGCGCTGACGGGCCTCGATTTGAGGCGTTGCGGCGGGCTCGCTGAGTGCGATCGTAGGCGGCGGGGCGGATTCAGCGAAGGCCTCTCGCGCTTGTCTGGAACGAGGGGCGCGGTCTAGCATGGCCGTTCCGGAGCGACACGCCGGGCGGTTAGCTCAGTTGGTACGAGCGCTCGCTTCACACGCGAGAGGTCATTGGTTCGAGTCCAATACCGCCCACCATCGAGCCGAACCGGATGACCGCACGCCGAAGTGGCGGAACAGGCAGACGCGCTACGTTCAGGGCGTAGTGAGCAATTGCTCGTGCGAGTTCAAATCTCGCCTTCGGCACCAAGTCCCATGCACGGACCGGATGGCGGCATCCACCTCGTGCGCTCGTAGCTCAGGGGATAGAGCGCTGCCCTGCGGAGGCAGAGGCCGGAGGTTCGAATCCTCCCGGGCGCACCACTTTCTTCTCAACGCCTCGCGGCGCTGGCCCCACTTCGTACCTACTCCTCGAACCTGAACCCTCGATGCCTTAGCAGCGCTGCTGCATTACCTGACGCACACCATGTATCATGATCACATGATGTATCGATGGTACCGATGACCCCGCACACCTCGGACACCGCCGCCATCGCACAAGCGCTCGCTGACCCGCTGCGCCTCGCGATCCTTCACCGGCTCATGGAGGGCAGCGCGGCGGTCGGCGAACTCGTGGCGGTCACCGGGACGAGCCAGCCGAATGTGTCCAACCACCTCCGGATTTTGCGCGAGCATGGACTTGTCGAGGCCGAACGGACGGGACGCCAGATGACCTACGCCCTCGCGAGCCCCTCGGTGGCACAACTGGTCGAAGTGCTGACCGCGGTAGCCGGCGGGCCGAAGGCGCGGGACCGCCGCACGGATCCCGTGCTGATGCAGGCGCGCACCTGCTACGACCATTTCGCTGGGACGCTCGGCGTGTGGCTCTACGACCGGCTCGTCGACCTCGAGGCGATCGAGGCCGTTGGTGAGATTCGAGGGGATGTGGCGCTCGGACGACACGCCGAACGATGGCTGAGTGTCCTCGGCGCGGATGCCGAGGCGGCTACGCGTACGAAGCGGCGGTTCGCCTTCGGCTGCCTGGACTGGACGGAGCGGCGGCCGCACCTTGGCGGGGCGCTGGCGGCACAGGTGTGCGAGCAAGCGCTGGCGCGAGGGTGGGTGGCGCGGATTCCGGGGACGCGGGCGGTGCGGATCACCTCGGCCGGGCGGACGGGCTTCGGTGCGATGGGTGCCATGCCCGGGCCAGAGGGGGCGCGGGCGAGCGTACGATCGAACACATGATCGACGAGTCCGTCCTCCACCAGGTCCGTTCGCTGCCGGACACGCCGGGCGTCTACATCATGCGAGACGCCCGAGGCGACGTGATCTACATCGGCAAGGCGCGCCGGCTGCGCGACCGCGTGCGCTCCTACTTCGGCTCGTCCCGGTCGCTGGAGCCGAAGGTGCGCTTCCTGGCGGAGACCGCGCGCGTCATCGAGCACGTGGTGACGCGCAACGAGGCCGAGGCGCTGCACCTCGAAGCCACACTCGTGAAGCGGTACCAGCCGCCGCACAACGTCCGCCTGAAGGACGACAAGCACTACCCATACCTCAAGGTTGACGTGCAGCACCCATGGCCACGCGTCACGATCACGCGACGCGTGGCGAACGACGGTGCGAGGTACTTCGGGCCGTACGCCTCGGCCGGGTCGGTGCGCCGCACGCTCGACGTCGTAAAGAAGTTGTTCCCGTGGCGCTCCTGCACGAAGGAGATCACCGGCGACGACGCGCGACCGTGCCTCGACTACTTCATCAAGCGCTGCATCGCGCCGTGTACCTCCTACTGCACGAAGGAGGAGTACGACACCGTCATCGCGGAGACGATCCTCTTCCTCGAGGGCCGCTCTGCCGAGGTGCTGAAGCACACGCGCGCCGAGATGGAGCGCGCCGCCGCCAGCCTCGAGTTCGAGCGCGCCGCGCGGCTGCGAGACCAAGTCGCGGCGATCCAGAAGGTGACCGAGCGCCAGCAGATGGCGACCACCACGAGCCTCGATGCCGACGTGTTCGCGCTCGCGCGGGCGGAGGACGAGGCGTGTGTGCAGGTGTTCTTCGTCCGCGGCACCGTGGTCGCCGACACGGACTCATTCATGCTCGATGGCACGCAGGACACGTCCGACGCCGATGTGCTGTCGGCGTTCCTTGCGCAGTTCTACGCAGACGCGACGTATGTGCCGCGGGTGGTGCTGCTCCCCTTCGAGCCCGCCGACCGAGACGACCTCGAAATCGTGCTGCGGGAGCGGCGCGGTGGCGCGGTCGAACTCGCGGTTCCGGTCCGGGGGGAGCGCCGAGGCCTCGTCCAGACCGCCGAAGAGAACGCGCGCGAAAGCCTGCGGATGCACCACGCCCGCTGGGTCGTTGACCGCGACAAGACCGAATCTGCGCTGAATCTGCTGGCGACCGAACTCGACCTCCCGTCTCCCCCGCATCGAATCGAGTGTTATGACATCTCGACCATCCAGGGGACGAGCACGGTCGCCTCGATGGTGGTGTTCCTCGACGGGCGGCCGGCGAATCAGCAGTACCGGCGCTTCCGCATCAAGACGGTATCCGGCCAGGACGACTTCGCCTCGATGAAAGAGGTCCTGACGCGGCGCTTCCGGCGGATCGCGGAGCGTCGCCGCGCCGAACTTGGCTCAGCGAACGCGACCGAGTCGGCAGAAGTGGCCGCCTCGATCTCCGAGGAGCCTGAGGTCGAGCCGACCGAGGTCGCGGTGCCGGATGAGCCGTCGCCGTGGGACGAAGTCCCCGACCTCGTAATCATCGACGGTGGCAAGGGCCAACTCGGTGTCGCGCTCGATGTGATGCGCAACCTCGGGCTGCGTGACATCCCGGTGTGTGGACTCGCGAAGCAACAAGAAGAGATCTTCGTCGCGGATGTGTCCGAGTCGATCATGCTGCCTCGACAGTCGGAGGCGCTCTACCTCGTGCAGCGCATCCGCGACGAGGCACACCGATTCGCGATCACGTATCACCGGCAGGTACGTGGCAAGGCTGCGGTGCAGTCCGCCCTCGATGTGATCCCAGGCGTCGGTCCGAAGCGGAAACGCGCACTGCTGCGCAAGTTCGGATCGGTCAAAGCGATCCGTGAAGCGAGCGTCGAAGAGATCGCGACGACGGTGGGCTTCACGGCACGCTTAGCAACAGCAGTCAAGGCCGCGCTCTAGTTTGGTGCGTTGTGTTTCACGGCGCATACGCCGATTCCCGCGCAGGCGCGACACGAAATCTTCATCCGTGAATCAACGCGTTATGTAGACACCACTTGCGTGCGCCTGTATACGTAGTCACTCGCGGGCAGGGTTCAGCACACCCAGCGGTCCGAAACACAGAAGTGCGCCACACAGGCGCACGCGGGAGAGCGTCGGGCTCGTACCTCGATACGACGAGGCGAGAGGAAGGATCCACGGTGCACGATCGCATCGAGGCATTCCTGCACTACCTCTCCGCTGAACGCGGCGCATCCAAGAACACGATCGATGCCTATCGCAACGACCTCGGCGGGTTCGAGCGCTTCGTGACGGGCGACCACCGCGCCGGCACCAACGGTACGAGCGCAAACGGCGCATCGGCTGCGACGACGACGACGGTCGCCAAGGGCGTCACCAAGGACACGATCCTCGGGTTCATCGGCGACCTGAATGGGCGCTCCTACGCAAAGGCGACCGTGGCGCGGAAAGTCGCTGCGGTGAAGTCGTTCTGCGCCTTCCTCCTGGACCACGGCGACCTCACCTCGAACCCGACAGCGCAGATCGACTCCCCCCGCGCCCCGAAGCCCGTGCCGAAGCCGATGAGCACCGAGGAAGTCGACCTGCTGCTCAAAGAACCTCGCAAGTACGACTCCGCCGAGGCCGTCCGCGACCACGCGATGCTCGAGTTGATGTACGCCACGGGGATGCGGGTGACGGAACTCGTGTCTTTGAACATGGACTCGGTCCACCTGACACCCGCACCGGCGTGGGCGCGCTGCCTGGGCAAAGGCTCCAAGGAGCGCACGATCCCCGTCCACGAGGCGGCGGTGCAGGCGCTCACGAAGTACCTCGACGAAGCGCGCCCGATCCTGCTGAAGAACCGCACGCAGCACGCCCTCTTCGTGAACCGTCGCGGCGAGCGGCTCACCCGCCAGGGGTTCTGGCTCATCCTGAAGGGCTACGCGAAATCGGCGGGCATTGCCGCTCACGTGACCCCGCACACTCTCCGCCACTCGTTCGCGACACACCTCCTCCGAGGCGGGGCGTCCGTACGCGACGTGCAGGAACTCCTGGGCCATGCAAACGTGTCCACAACGCAGGTCTACACACAGTTGGCGGACGAGCACCTCCGCGAGGTCTACCAGTCCGTCCACCCGCGAGCGCGCTGACCTGAAGGCTGCCGCCGGTTGCCGCCCCGCCCTCAAGGGGCGATCCTCACAGCACACCTCGATGCTCCGTTACGCCCCAGGAGGCCCCCGTGGAGATCGTCGACATCCGCGCACGCGAACTGCTCGACTCCCGCGGTAACCCGACCGTGGAGGTCGACGTCGAACTCGGCGACGGCTCGCTCGGCCGCGCCATCGTGCCCTCAGGCGCCTCGACAGGGGCGCACGAGGCGGTGGAACTGCGCGATGGGGAGCTGGAGCGCTATGGCGGCAAGGGCGTGCTGAAGGCCGTCCGGAACGTCGAGGAGGTGCTCGCCCCGATCCTCATCGGGATGTCCGCCTTCGACCAGGCCGCGATCGACCAGCGGATGATCGAAGAGGACGGGACGCCGAATAAGGCGCGGCTCGGCGCCAATGCCATCCTCGGCGTCTCGCTCGCCGTCGCGAAGGCGGGGGCCGAGTCATCGGGACAACCGCTCTACCGGTACCTCGGCGGAGTGGACGCGCGCGTGCTCCCGGTGCCGATGTGCAACGTGCTCAACGGCGGTGTGCATGCCTCGGACTCCACAGACTTCCAGGAGTTCATGATCGTGCCGGTCGGCGCACCCACGTTCCGCGAGGGCGTGCGCTGGGTCGTGGAGACCTACCAGGCCCTGAAGAAGATCCTGCACGACCGCGGCTTCTCCACGAACGTCGGCGACGAGGGCGGCTTCGCACCGAAACTCGACACGAACCGCGCGGCCTGCGACCTGCTGATGCAGGCGATTGCGGTCACCGGCCGCCGTCCCGGCGACGAGATGGCGATCGCCCTCGACCCGGCGGCGTCCGAGTTGTTCCGGGACGGCATCTACGACCTCAAGCGAGAGGGACGCACGGCGACCTCTGCGCAACTGGCCGACCTCTGGGCGGAGTGGTGCCGCGACTACCCGATCATCTCGATCGAAGACGGCATGGCCGAGGACGACTGGGACGGCTGGAAGACGCTCACCGAGCGTGTCGGCGCTACTACCCAACTCGTCGGCGACGACATCTTCGTCACGAACATCGAGCGGCTCGGGCGCGGCATCGACACAGGGACGGCGAACGCCATTCTGATCAAGGTGAACCAGATCGGCACGCTCACCGAGACGCTCGCCGCGATCCGGCTCGCCCACACCAACGGTTACCGCACGGTGATCTCGCACCGCTCCGGGGAGACCGAGGACACGACGATCGCGCACATCGCGGTCGCGACCGGTGCCGGGCAGATCAAGGCGGGTGCGACGGCTCGCTCCGACCGCAACGCGAAGTACAACGAACTCCTGCGCATCGAGGAAGAGCTCGGCGCCGCCGCAATCTACCCCGGGCGCTCGGCGTTCCGGCGTTAGGCGACCCGCGATGACCGGCGAGACAGCGCACGACGGGCACGACCACCCGCCCCTGCGGATCGCTGACCCGCCACAGCGCGTCTCCGGCATGCGTGTGCTCCCCGGCTGGGCACTCCCCGGCAAACCCGAGGGCCTCGACGACGTCGAGGAGGACGCGTGGCGTCAGACGGGGTTCGTGTGTGCTGAGGAGTGGGCGCTGCTGGAGGCGAACCTGCACCTACAGGCGCGCATCTCGGCCGCTGGCTATCAGGTGACGGCGCGGAACATGACGATGGCGGCGTACGCGAGCCTGTGGAGTCGCTCCTTCCTGCTGCTGTCGGACGCGGCAGCCCTCGTCCGGCGGGGCGCGTACCAGTCCGCGATCCCCCTCGTGCGGAACGCCGTGGAGATGGTCGCGGCCCAGCACGGCATCACGGCGGAGATGGACGAGTGGCGGCGCTGGACGCACGAGGCCTACGGACGGCACGAGGCCACCCGCTCGATTGAGGTCGGCCTCGGCCAGTACTTCTCAGGTGAGTCGATCGCCGGGGACGCACATCTGCGGACGATCTACCGGGCAGCCTCAGACCTCGCGCGGCCCAACTTCGGGCCGACGGCGCTGTTCGTGGCCGAGGGCGCCAGCCACGAGCGTTACCCGTTGGTGTTCGCCGACCGCGCGTTCCACCTCGGGTGGGCGCAGTTGGTGCTCGGCTGGGCGCTGCGCGTCGGCATCGCCCAACTGCACGAGGCGCTCCACCAGCAGCAGCATTTCCCTGCCGCCGCGGACCTGCGCGCGGAGGCGGTGGCCCACGTCCGAGCCGCCGAGGCGGCCCTGGAGGCCTCCGGACGCTGCCACATCGAGGAGTGGGAAGACCCTCGAGGGCGGCGACGGACGATCCTCACAGATTTCAGGCGGAAGCCTGCTGACGCCCCGACGCGTATCCTGCTGTAGCAGGCCCCCATGCCAGAACTCTCCCCCGCCACCAGGTCCGCTGCACGTCGCGAAGAAGTGCTCACGACGCGTGCCCTGAACCGAGCGCTCATCGAGCGTCAGTTCTTGCGCGAGCGCGCCTCCCTTGGCGCCGTCGAGGCCATCGAACATCTGGCTGGGATGCAGTCACAGCAGCCGCTCGCGCCGTATGTCGGCCTGTGGACCCGCCTCGAGGGCTTCGCTGTCGAAGAACTGGCGAAGGCGACCACAGAGCGGCAGGTCGTCCGCGCGCCGATGATGCGCGGGACGATCCACCTTGTGAGCGCGCGCGACTGCCTGGCGCTGCGGCCGGTCGTGCAGCGCGTGCTGGAGCGCGCGACGTACAGCGGCAGCCCGTTCGGGCGCGCGCTCATCGGCCTGGACGAAGACGCGCTCCTCGCGACGGCCCGGCGAGAACTCGAGGCTCAGCCGAGGACAAGGGCAGCCCTGGGCGCGCTGCTCGCCAAGCGCTGGCCCGCCAGTGATGCCTTGTCGCTCGCCTACTGCGCGACATACCTGCTCCCGGTCGTCCAGGTGCCACCTCGCGGGGTGTGGGGCGGCCATGCGGCGGCGACGTGGACGACGGTGGAGGGCTGGCTGGGGCGAGGGCTGACGAAGCGGCCCTCGGTCGGCGCGCTCGTCATGCGCTACTTCGCCGCGTTCGGACCGGCCACGATCCAGGACGCCCAGGCGTGGAGCGGCCTCACCCATCTACGCGAGGTGATCGACCGCCTCCGTCCCCGGCTACGCACCTTCCGAGGTGAGGACGGCAGCGAGCTGTTCGACCTCCCGGACGCTCCGCGCCCCGACCCGGAGACACCCGTGCCGCCGCGATTCCTCCCCGAGTACGACAACCTGCTGCTGTCCCACGCGGACCGCAGCCGTGTCATCCCCGAGGAGCGAGCGCCCTCACCGCTCGCCGGAAACGGCGCCGGAGGCGGCAGTCTCCTGCTGGACGGTGCCTTCGCCGGCTTCTGGCGCATCGTCCGCGAAGGCGAGACGGCGACACTGCTCGTGGAACCGTTCGCTCGCCTCGGCGGAGACGACCGAGACGGCCTGGAGGCGGAGGCGGAACGCCTCGTCGCCTTCGTGGCGCCCGACGCGGTGCGACACAACGTGGCATTCGCCGCGCCAGGGTGAGCGTGAGCCACCCCCTCCCCTACACGCGCGCCGCTCGCTACGATCCGGGCGCGCTGTTCTCCCCGATCCGGCGCTTGGAGGGCTTCCGATGACGCTGCGAGTCGGCATCAACGGCTTCGGTCGCACTGGCCGTCAGGCATTCCGTGCGTGGTGGGAACACCGCCGGGGTGACTTCGAGATCGTCGCGATCAATCGCGGGCCGGTGGAGATCCGTACGCACCTGCTGCGCTACGACTCCGATTACGGTCGATTCCCCGCCACCATCGAGGACGGCAAGGACTCGTTCACCGTCGGCGGTACGCATGAGGTGCGCGTCTTCAACGCGGACGACCCGGCGGAGATCCCCTGGGGTGAGGCGAAGGTCGACCTCGTCATCGACTGCACGGGCAAGTTCCGCGACGCGAAGCAGGCGAAGGCGCACCTGCGTGACACCGTGAAGAAGGTCCTCATCTCCGCCCCGGCGAAGAACGATGACTGGACCGTGATCATGGGCGCGAACCAGTCCGAGTACGACCCGAAGAACCACCACATCATCTCGGCGGGATCGTGCACGACGAACTGCGTGGTACTGGCCGTGAAGGTGCTGAACGACGCGTTCGGCGTCGAGCGCGGGATGATGACCACGGTCCACTCCTACACGGGCGACCAGAACCTCGTGGACAACAGCCACAAGGACCTGCGCCGCGCCCGCGCTGCCGGCCTCAACATCGTGCCGACGTCCTCAGGCGCCTCGGAAGCCGTCGGGAAGATCATCCCGTCGCTCGCCGGCAAGTTCGATGGCTTCGCGTACCGCGTGCCGACGCCGACGGTGTCCGTGCTCGACCTCGTCACGTCGCTGCGCGACACGCCCTCGACGGGCGCGATCAACGAGGCGTATCTGACCGCGGCGGAGGGCGAACTGAAGGGCTTCATGTTCTACGAGACCGACGAACTGGTCTCGATGGACTTCAAAGGCCACCCCGGCTCCGCGATCCACGACGCTCCGACCACCCTCGTCATCCCCGGCGGGATGACGAAGACGATGGCCTGGTACGACAACGAGTGGGGCTACTCCTGCCGCCTGACGGACGTCGTCGCGATGATCGCCGAACGAGGGCTCTCCTAGCCGCTCGCCCTCTCTCCTCTGCGCTACAGCCGCCCCGGATTCGGGGCGGCTGTGTTATGTTCGATTGGCCGAGGCGGCGGGGGCCTTTCGGCGCTCCTGGCGCGGAGGCGGCTCTGCTCGAGTCCGTCTCCGTGCCACCACTCCGACTCCTCAGGCCACCTCGGCTCGCGGTACCTTCCGTCTCCCGACCAGCCGAGGAGTCGCGCTATGACCAACCAACCCTCCACCGACAGTCGATTCGACGAGATCCTCGCCACGCGATCCGCTGAGGTGGCGTCGCTGGCTCGCCGCGTACAGGCGCTGGTGCGCGACACGCTCCCCGACCTCGACTGGGTGCCGAACCACGGCCAGGAGGGCATCGGCTTCGGCGTGGACCAGTACGGACACGATGGCTGGGGTGTCGGGGCCATTGGTGTCGCGAAGAACTGGGTGACCCTCGGCTTCATGCGTGGCGCGCAACTCCCTGACCCGCACGGGATCGTGGAGGGCACCGGGCGAAACGTGCGTCACGTGAAGGTGCGCACCGCGCAGGCCTTCGAGGAGCGCAAGGACGCACTCGTCATGCTGCTGCGCGCGGCGACCGGTGTCTCCGCGCCACCGGCCGTGCAGGGCGCGCTGGACCTCGGTGAAGTCGATGAGCCGGTGCGGCACTCGGCGCTGTCGGCGGAGCGCAGTCAGGTGGGTCGGGCGGCGCAGGGCGCGCGACTCGCGGCGCAAGCCTCGACTGCGCAAGCCTCGACTGCGCAAGCCTCGAAGGCGGAGCCCGCCACCAAGAAGCCTGCTGCCAAGAAGCCCGTCGCCAAGAAGCCCGTCGCCAAGAAGCCCGCTGCCAAGAAGCCTGCCACCAAGAAGCCTGCCACCAAGAAGCCTGCTGCCAAGAAGCCTGCCACCAAGAAGCCCGCCGCCAAGAAGCCTGCCACCAAGAAGCCCGCCGCCAAGAAGCCTGCCACCAAGAAGCCTGCCACCAAGAAGCCCGTCGCCAAGAAGCCCGCTGCCAAGAAGCCTGCCACCAAGAAGCCTGCTGCCAAGAAGCCTGCTGCCAAGAAGCCCACCGCCAAGAAGCCCACCGCCAAGAAGCCTGCCACCAAGAAGCCCACCGCCAAGAAGCCCACCGCCAAGAAGCCTGCCACCAAGAAGCCTGCTGCCAAGAAGCCCACCGCCAAGAAGCCTGCCACCAAGAAGCCTGCTGCCAACAGGCCCGCGGGCAACAGGCCCGTCGCGAAGAAGACGGCGAGGCGGTAGCAAGGCGCGCGTCCCGGCGACGCCACGTACACTCGAAGCATGCTCGACGCGCTCACTGAACGGCTTTCCGGCACCTTCCGACGCCTCGGATCTTCCGGGCGCATCGGTGAGAAGGAACTCGACGAGGCGCTGCGCGAAGTGCGCATCGCGCTCCTCGAGGCCGACGTCAACTTCAAGGTGGTCCGAGACTTTGTGGCCCGTGTGCGAGAACGCGCACTGGGACAGGAAGTGCTGTCTTCGATCACACCCGGCCAGCAGGTGATCGGCATCGTGCAGGATGTGCTGGTCGAGACGCTCGGCAAAGAGCACGCGCCGCTGGAGCGCGCCAAGGGTGGCCCCACCAAGATCATGGTGGTGGGCTCCAAGGGTTCCGGGAAGACGACGCTGGCGGGACGCCTCGCGCTGAAGTTCAAGAGCGAGGGCTTCCGCCCGCTGCTCGTCTCCACCGACTTCGAGCGCGTCGCCGCCTCTGAGCAGCTACAGATCCTCGCGCAGTCCATCGATGTCCCCGTATACGTCGAAGAGGTCGAGGCGCCCGCGGCGGATGTCGCCAGGCGCGCGCTCGCTCACGCCGCGACGATCAACGCGAACGCAATCATCGTGGACACCGTCGGCGCCGTGATGCTGGACGACGAGATCGCGGACGCCCTCGCGGCACTCGCGGACGTCGTCGACCCGACGGAGTTGCTAATCGTGGTGGACGCGATGACCGGCCAGGAGGCCGTCACGCTCGCCAAAGAGTTCCACGACGTCCTCGAAGGCTCCGGCATCGTGGTGACGAAGGTCGACTCGGACACCCGAGGTGGTGCGGTGCTGTCCGTGCGAGAAGTCACCGGGCTCCCAGTGAAGTTCATCACCACCGGCGAACGTCTCGAAGCCCTCGAAGAGTTCCACCCGGACCGCTTCGCCTCGCGCGTCCTCGGGATGGGTGACGTGGTCACGCTGGTGGAGAAAGCGAAGCAGGCGATCGGGGAGCGGGACGCCAAAGAGGTGGCCCGCCGGATGCGGACCGGCCAGTTCGACCTGGAAGACTTCCTGGGCCAGATGGAGCAGTTGAAGAAGATGGGCCCGCTGTCGGGCATCTTCGACATGCTCCCGGGCGCCGGGGCGATCAAGGCGCAACTCGGCGGCGGGTTCGACATGAACGAGAAGTTCATCAACCAGTCCGAGGCCATCATCCGTTCGATGACCGTGGAGGAGCGCCGGCATCCGGATGTCATCAACGGCTCCCGGCGGCGGCGAATCGCTCGGGGGTCCGGTACCCACCCGTCGGACGTCAACCGCCTCTTGAACCAGTTCGCGGAAGCCCGCAAACTGATGAAGGCGATGGCGGGTGGCGGCGGTAAGAACGCTGGCGGCATCCGAAGGATGCTGGGTCTCTGACCCAGGTCCCGAATCTGGGGACTGCCGAATCTGAGGCGGCCCCCTAGACTCGACCCACGAACCGCCCGACACTGATTTGCCAGCCACCGGCGACTCCGCGTCCAACGAAGACGCAGCGCCCCCTGAAGGAACGTGCCCGTGCTCCGCATCCGTCTTCGCCGTACCGGCCAGAAGCACCAGCCCTCATACCGCATCGTCGTCGCCCACAAGGAGACGAAGCGTGACGGTGGTTTCCTGGAGATCGTCGGCCACTACAACCCGACGACTGAGCCTCGCACCCTCGAGGTGAACGCCGAGCGCACCCAGTACTGGCTGTCCGTGGGCGCACAGCCGTCCGAGACGGTCCACCGGCTGCTCTTCAGCGCTGGCGTGACCACGGTCGAGCCGAAGAAGCGCGTCACCGTGCCGACGAAGGTTGAGCGCGAGGCGACCGAGGCCGCCAAGAAGGCGCACGTCGAAGAGGTCAAGGCCCGCAAGGACGCCGAAGCCGCCGCCGCGAAGGAGGCTGCCACAGCCGCCGCGGCCGCGGAGAAGGCCGCTGCTGAGGCCGCCACCGCCGCGACCGCAGACGCCGGCTCGAACTAACCGATGAGGGCACTCATCGAGTATTTGGCCCGCGCCCTTGCCGAGCACCCCGACGACGTGGTCGTCGAGGAGGAGCACGACGGCGACCGCATCCTGCTCTACCTCTACGTGAACGACGAAGACAAGGGACGCGTGATCGGCCGTGACGGCCGCTGCGCGAACGCGATGCGTTCCCTGCTCCACGTTGCCGCAGTCCGCGCCGGCGTTCGCGCCACGCTCAACATCGAGTAAGCGTGTCCGGTTCCCGGCCTAACCCCGCCCGCCGTCCTGGACGGCCGGGCCCGCGCGTCCCGCGGCCGCCACGGCCCTCCCGTCCGATTCCGCCTCGGGTGTACCGACCGCCCCTCGATGACTCGCCGCTGCCACCCGCAGACGAACGCGTCGCGATCGGGATGATCAACGCGCCGTGGGGGCTCAAGGGACACGTGAAGGTGACGCCGCTAACGGCGAACCCGGAGCGGTTCACCGAGGGCGCAGTCGTCATCCTGAAGGACACCCGTGTGCGCATCCTCGACATCGAGACACCGCTGGGCTTCCCCTGCGTGTTGTTCGAGGGGCACGAGGGCCGCACCGCCGCCGAGGCGCTGCGCGGCGCGCTCATCGAGATCGCCGAGTCCGACCTACCCCCACTCCCCGAGGGCGAGTACTACACACACGACCTCGTAGGGATGGCTGTCGTCACGACGGCGGGCGAGCCGGTGGGTGTGCTGGAGCAGGTACTGGTCACCGGGGCGAACGATGTCTACCTCGTGCGGTTGCCGGACCGGAAAGACGTCCTGATCCCCGCACTCGGTCACATCGTGATCGAGGTAGACGTGCCGGGAAAGCGGATGGTGATCGAGCCCGTGAAAGGCCTGCTCAGCGGATCGCCCGAGGACCGCGAGTAGGCTCCGTGGGGTCTCTCCCGCGTTGCCCGTCCGAGGGTGCGCCCTATACTCGGTCATGCTGCCTCACACGGAGGCGAGCCTTCGTGGGGATGTAGCTCAGCTGGTAGAGCGCCGCATTCGCATTGCGGAGGCCAGGGGTTCGAGTCCCCTCATCTCCACCATCCCGCCCGCTGAGCCCGCTGCGGCTCGCGCGCCCTCGTAGCTCAGTGGATAGAGCGTTGGTTTCCTAAACCATGTGCGCAGGTTCAACTCCTGCCGAGGGCACCAGACGCCCTTCGCGCTGCGGTCGAACCTGCCCTACTCGTCATAACTCATCTGTTGGCCCGGGTGATCGAACGCTCGCGCGTGAGCGTGCGAGGTGGCATCATCCCGCGCAGGTCAGTGCGCAGAGGGGCCCGCCCCCGATCTCACGCTCAAGTGACGGTCGAGGACGGTGTGGCGCTTGCAGGTGGGGCCTCCCCCCGCCTTCCTCTGTGTGTGAGTGGAGAAGCGAGGAACCATGGATCTCATTGTCCTAGTACCGGTGGCCGGCGTCGCAGCCGTGCTCTTCGCGCTCTGGTTAGCGCGCGATGTGCTCTCTCGCGACACCGGGACGCCTGAAATGCAGCAGGTTGCCGGACTGATCTTCGAGGGCGCCATGGCGTTCCTGAAGCGCCAGTACAGCACCATTGGCATCATGACCGCGATCATCGCGGTCGTGTTGATGGGTGTGGTCTCACTCGTCTCTGACGGTGTGAAAGAGATCAAGCTGGAGGGCACGGCGATCGTCTACGGCGACGTCGTGATGTCTTCGACGAAGGAAGGGCTGCTCACCGGCATCGCCTTCATCGTGGGGGCCCTCTGTTCAGCCGTATCGGGCTACATCGGCATGTACATCGCCGTCCGGTCCAACCTCCGGACAGCCGCCGCCGCCCAGCACAGCCTGAAGGACGCCATCACCGTCGCGTTGCGCGGTGGCGCCGTCTCCGGCTTCCTGGTCGTGGCACTCAGCCTCATCGGTGTGTCCACGATGTGGGTGATCTACACCCGCGTGCTCGGGTACCCCGAGGCCATTACGCCGTTCCTGCTGGTCGGTTTCGGCTTCGGTGCCTCATTCGTCGCGCTGTTCGCCCAGATCGGTGGCGGCATCTACACGAAGGCAGCGGACGTCGGTGCTGACCTCGTCGGCAAGGTCGAGGCCGGTATTCCCGAGGACGACCCGCGTAACGCGGCCGTCATCGCGGACCTCGTCGGTGACAACGTCGGCGACTGCGCCGGCCGTGGCGCCGACCTTTTCGAGTCCATGTCCGCCGAGAACATCGGCGCGATGATCCTGGGCGTGGCCATCTACACGGTCACGCAGGACCTCAACTGGATCCTGTTCCCGCTCGTGCTCCGCTCGTTCGGCGTCTTCGCCACGATCGTCGGCATGATGGTTGTGCCGCTGTTCTCCGAGAACGCGGAGAAGGACCCGATGCGCCCCCTGAACATGGGGTACTACGTCGTCTCCGCCCTTTCGATCGTCGGTCTCTTCATTGCGACCAAGTCGATGCTCGGCGACTCGTGGATGTGGTTCTTCTGGTGTGGCGTCACGGGCATCGCCTGTGGGTTCGCCTTCGTCTACATCACCCAGTACTACACGGCCGGCGCCTGGCGCCCGGTCAAGGAAATCGCCGAGGCCAGCAAGACCGGCCCGGCGACGAACATCATCATCGGCACGTCGGTCGGCCTCGAAACGTTCGCGCCGTCCGCCGTCGCCATCGTGCTGGCCCTGGTGGTCTCGTACACCCTGGGCTCGAACGCTGAGATCGCGAACGTCCCGGCGTTCACGACCGGTATCTTCGGCACCGCCGTCGCGACCATGGGCATGCTGATGTCGGCCGCGTACATCCTGTCTATGGACACATTCGGTCCGATCACCGACAACGCCGGTGGTATCGCGGAGTTCTCCGGTGCTCCCGCCAGCGCCCGTCACATCACGGACGCCCTGGACACCGTCGGCAACACCACCAAGGCCCTCACCAAGGGTTACGCGGTGGCGTCCGCCGGTCTGGCAGCCTTCCTGCTGTTCTCCGCGTACCTGGACAAGGTCAAGGAGCGGCTGGATATCCCGCTGGTCACGGAACTCCCGATCGACCTCGCCAGCATCGACGTCTTCGCAGGCGGCGTGCTCGGTGTGACGTTGGTGTTCCTGTTCTCCGCCCTCACGATCCGTGCCGTGGGTTCTGCCGCGGCCTCGATCATCGCTGAGGTGCGCCGTCAGTTCCGGGAGCACCCCGGCATCATGGACGGCACCGAGCGCCCGGACTACGCGCGCGCGGTGGACATCACGGCACGCGCCGCCCTCCGCCAGATGGTGGCACCGGGCATCCTGGTGGTGAGCGCCCCGATCGTGGTGGGCCTCATCTTCCGGTACTTCCGTGACGCGACGGTCACGATCTACAGCCACAACGCCGCTGGCGTCGTGACTGCGATGGAGTACCCGCACTCCTCCGGTTGGCTCGCGGTCTCCGGCATGTTGATCATCGGCACCATCGGCGGCATCGCCATGGCGACCTTCTTCAACAACTCCGGTGGCGCGTGGGACAACGCGAAGAAGTACATCGAGTCCGGCGACATGAAGGACGAGAACGGCGAAGTCGTCAAGAAGGGCTCCGCGATCCACGCGGCGGCCGTGGTTGGTGACACCGTCGGTGACCCGTTCAAGGACACGGCTGGCCCGTCGCTTCACGTCCTCGTGAAGCTGTTGGCCACCGTCACGCTGGTCCTCGCTCCGCTCTTCATCGCTTCCGAGGGAGC
>CAMBFG010000012.1 GCA_945865925.1 Dehalococcoides mccartyi | reverse complement strand
GACGGCATGGAGATGGTGATGCCCGGGGACAACGTGCAGATGACGATCGAACTGATCTACCCGATCGCGATCGAGGACGGTCTGCGGTTCGCCATCCGTGAGGGTGGCCGGACGGTGGGCGCCGGCGTCGTCACCAAGATTCTCGAGTAGTCATCGAGTAACATAAATGAGGCCTCGGACAGCCGAGGCCACCACGCGACAGCACCGGCGACAGGCTGAGGCGGCCGGGAGCGTAGGAGACACAGATGGCGAAGGCACAGGACCGCGACCACATCACGCTTGCATGCACAGAGTGCCGCGAGCGGAACTACGTCACAAAGAAGAACAAGCGGAACGACCCGGAGCGTCTGGAACTGAAGAAGTTCTGCCCGCGCTGCCGCCTCACCCGCGCCCACCGCGAAACGCGCTAGCCCCGGCTCGCACGCATCCCCCGACGTACGCACCGCCCTCGGCGGGAGTCAGGACACAACCATGGGTCGTGAACAGCGCCGCTCGCAAGAGCGGGCCGAACGCCGCCAGAAGCAGCGCGAGGCCGCCCAGCCACGCCGTTCCCAGATGACGCTGTCCGCACCCGCCGTCGCAGGCGTCGAGCGGACCGGCTTCTCGCCACGTCGCTGGTTCGGGGACATCGTCGCTGAACTCAAGAAGGTCACCTGGCCGTCGCGTCGTGAGGTCGTCAACCTCACCACCGTGGTCGTGGTGATCTCACTCGCGCTCGGGCTGGTGATGGGCGGGGCTGACCTGTTCTTCGGCTGGCTCGTCGAGCAGACGTTGCTGCGGTAAGGGGAATCACCATGGTGAACGAGACCGTCAGCACCACCGCCGACGAAGAGCCCGAGGTTACCGACGATGGCCGCGCCTGGTACATCGTCCAGACCTACTCCGGCTACGAGAACAAGGTGAAGACCTCGCTCGAGCAGCGCGTGAAGGCGATGGACCTGGCTGACCGTATTTTCCAGGTCTTCATCCCCACGCAGGACGAGATCGAGATCAAGAACGGCCAGCGCAAGACCGTCTCCCACAAGCGCTTCCCGGGTTACGTCTTCGTGCAGATGCGCATGGACGACAACACCTGGTACGTCGTCCGGCACACGCCCGGCGTCACCGGCTTCGCTTCCACGACGTCCGACAACCAGCAGAAGCCGACGCCCATGGCGGACGCCGAGGTCGAGCAATTGATGCGCGACCAGCAGGTCGCCCAGCCGCGCGTCAACATCGGCTTCACCGTCGGCGAGTCCGTGGTCGTCACGAGTGGCCCGTTCAGCGACATGATCGGCATGGTGGACGCGCTCGACATGGAGCGTGGCCGCGTGCGCGTGATGGTCTCGATGTTCGGCCGGGAGACCCCCGTCGAACTCGACTTCCTCGAGGTGCAGAAGCGCTAGTCGAGGGTCAGCGCGGCGTCCTCGGACGTCGCATCACACAGTGCATACCTCTGAGCGGCGAGACCGCCAGAGGGAGCGCGACCAGGGCGGGGCATTCCCGGCCGGCGCGCGAAGGAGACACAGATGGCGAAGAAGGTCCGCACCGTCGTGACCCTGCAGATCCCCGCTGGCAAGGCAAACCCTGCCCCGCCGGTCGGTACTGCACTGGGCCCGCACGGCATCAACATCATGGAGTTCTGCAAGGCCTACAACGAGCAGACCAAGGCGATGGAAGGCGTGGTCCCGGCCCGCATTACCATCTTCGAAGACCGCTCGTTCAACTTCATCCTGAAGACGGCCCCGGCCTCCGACCTGCTGCGTCGCGCCGCCGGCATCCCCAAGGGCTCGCCGAAGAACCTCTTGCAAAACGTCGGCTCGATCACGCGTGCTCAGCTCACTGAGATCGCCAAGATCAAACTGCCTGACCTGAACACTGACAGCCTGGACGACGCCGTGCGCATCGTCGAGGGCTCCGCCCGCTCCATGGGAATCGAGGTCAAGTAGCCATGCCCATCGCCAAGCGCATCGAGGGCCTGCGCGAGCAGGTCGACAAGAACAAGTACTACACGCTGGACGAGGCCGTCGCCCTCGTGAAGCAGTGCGCCACCGCCAAGTTCGACGAGACCGTCGAGCTGCACCTGAAGACGGGCCTGGACGGCCGTCACGCTGACCAGCAGTTGCGCGGCTCGGTCATCCTGCCGCACGGCATCGGCAAGGAAGTCCGCGTCCTCGTCTTCGCCGAGGGCGAAGCCGCCGCGAACGCCGAGGCCGCCGGCGCCGACATCATCGGTGCAGACGACCTCATCAAGCGTGTGCAGGAGGGCTTCCTCGGCTTCGACACCGCCATCGCCCAGCGCGAGTTGATGGGCAAGGTCGGTTCGCTGGGCCGCGTCCTCGGCCCCCGCGGCCTCATGCCGAACCCCCGCAACAACACCGTGCTGGTGGCGGACGACATGGCCCGCGGCGTGCGCGAGGCGAAGGCCGGCCGCGTCGACTTCCGCATCGACCGGAACAACGTCATCCACGTCATCCTGGGCAAGGCCTCCTTCACCCAGGAGCAGTTGATGGCCAACCTCCGCGCGATGGTCGCCGAGATCACCCGCAACAAGCCCACGGGCGGTAAGGGCGAACTCGTCCGCACCGCCTCACTCGCTTCCACCATGGGCCCGGGCGTCCGCCTGGAACTCACGGAACTGAAGACCCCCGTCGGCGCCCGTAACTAGCGCCTCCCTCGGGACATCGAGAAGGGCGGCCGTGAGGCCGCCCTTCTTCGTCGGGGACGGGTTCATAACGGCGTGTCGCGGGTGGCGGGTCTACAGCGGGCGCTGCCGTCGGATCCCGGCTCAGGCTCCCGAGTTGACCCCAACGCCCGTCGCCCGCATGATCGGGCGAGCAGTCCCACGAACGGCGTGGGGCGACCGCCACAGACCACGGGTCCCGACAGGGATAACGGCGTCGAATCCGGCCCACCCGTTCAGGCGAGGACTTCCGCACCTCCCACCGGCCACGCCGGTGGCGCGATGCGCCCTCTCGCCTGACCTCGGTCCAGGCGGCGGAGGGCGCAAGTTGTATCTGAGGGCAACCTCGGGGCAGCGGGCGCCGGATGGAGGAGTGCGTGCCTACACCTCGCAAGGTGGCACAGGTCGCCGAACTCACTGACGTGGTCTCCCGCGCGGAGATCGCCATCTCGACGTCGTACGCCGGGATGCCGATGTCCAAGCAGACGGAGTTGCGCACCGCGTTGCGCAAGGCCGGTGCTGAGATGCACGTCGTGAAGAACACCCTGCTCCGCATCGCTGCGGAACGGGCTGGCCGTCCTGAGTTCGCCCAACTGACCGAAGGCCCGACCGCCATGGTCGTCGGCTTCTCGGACATGGTCGGCGTCGCCAAAGTGCTGTCCGAGTTCGTCCGCGCCAACGAGGCGACCACGAAGATCGCGATCAACAACGCGGTCGTCGAGGGTCGAGTCGTGGATGCGGCCTACGTCCGTGACCTGGCCACCGTCCCCTCGCGGGAAGAACTGGTGGCACGGATCGCGGGCAACGTCATCGCCAAGGTGGCGGAGTTCAACAACCTGGTGCTCGCAACCCAGCGCAAGTTCGTCGGCCTCGTGGAGGCGCGTGCGAAGCAGCTGGAGGATGGCGCCGCGGCCTAAGGCCTCGGAGTCGCGACAACGTGAACGGCGTCACCCGGAGCGGTGACGAAGGAGGACTGAGATGGCGAAGGTCGAAGAGGTAATGGACGTCCTGAAGGGCATGACCCTGCTGGAGCTCCGGGACCTGAACAAGGCGATCGAGGACGAGTTCGGTGTGTCCGCTGCTGCGCCGGTGGCCATGATGGCTGCCCCGGGTGCCGGTGGTGGCGCTGCCGCCGCCGAGGAGGAGAAGGACTCGTTCGACGTCGTCCTGACCGACTTCGGGGCGAACAAGATCAACGTGATCAAGGTCGTCCGCGAACTCACCGCCCTGGGCCTCAAGGAGGCGAAGGACCTGGTGGAGGCTGCGCCGAAGACCGTCAAGGAAGCCCTGCCCAAGGCTGAGGCCAACGACGCCAAGAAGAAGCTGGAAGACGCCGGCGCCAAGGTCGAACTCAAGTAGTTCGTCCCACGCTCGTGCTCGCCGCGTAGCCCTCGAGGCTCGCGCACGCTGCACTCGCGAAGCGTCGGCCACTGCGGCCGGCGCTTCGCTGTCTGTGCTGGCATCGAGCCCTTCGAGGGCGCAAGGAAGGTCTGAGGCTATGGCCGCGTCCGAACTGGAAGAGGGCACCACCCTCACCCTCGACTGGAGCAAACTCGAACAGGTCGCGGCCGTCGGCGGAGTCGTCCCCTGCGCCGTCCAGGACGCGGACACGGGCGAGGTCATCCTGGTGGCCTACGTGAACCAGCAGGCCCTTCAGGTCGCTGTTGAGACGCGCACAGCGGTGTTCTGGAGCACCTCCCGCAACGAGCTGTGGGAGAAGGGCAAGACCTCCGGAGAGACCTTCGACCTGCTGGATGTCCGCGTGAACTGCGAGCAGAACTCGCTGCTCTACCGCGTCCGCCCTCGTCGGGGCGGCATCTGCCACACGAAGACGGCCGCCGGTGAGCCTCGGAACTGCTACTACCGCAGCCTGGACTTCGCCACGGGCGCCCTCGTCAACCTGCAGCCGTAAGACCTTCGTGTGGCCGCAGAATCGAGGGGTGCGGGGTGCCGCCCCAACCGCCCTCGGTGGTAGCCTCTAGCGATGCATTGCTACGCATGTGACGAACAGGCGACGCAGGAATGTGCCCGGTGCGGCGCGCTGTATTGCGACGACCACGGTGACGCCCTCTGCGCGCGCTGCATGGACCCCGCCTCCGCCATCCCCTCCTATCGGGTCTTCCGAGGTTCCCTCGCGGCACTCCTGATCGGTTCCATCGTCGCCGTATGGCTGCTCGTCCTGCCGCCCGCACGCGCCGATCAGGACGGGCCGCCCTCCTCCATCGCCAACCTCGTCCAGACCGGCACGCCGCGGCCCTCCGCCACCGCCTCCGCTACGCCCGGCGAGCCGACGCCCACGGCTGCCGCCGGCGCGAGCGCCACGCCGTCTCGGACGCCAACGCCGACCGCCACGCCCTCGCCGACCGCGACCGCCACACCGACGCCGGCCGCCACGCCGTTCCCCAGAGACGCCACCACGTACCTCGTCACGCCGGGCGACAGCCTGTCGAGCATCGCGCAACGCTTCACGCCCCCCGGCGTGAATATCCAGGACGTCTCGGACGCGATCGCGAAGGCCAATAACATCACTGACCCGCGCTCGCTCCAGCCCGGCCAGCGCCTCACGATCCCCGCCCGCTAGCCGCAGCCTCGCGCCGCCCTCGACCCGCCGCACGCCAGCGCTCGAGCGCTGCGCTACGCTCACGCCGCCACCATCCAGAGGGAGATCGCATGAACGACGACGTGATCGAGGAGAACCCGAAACACCGGCAGTCGCTGTTCCGTCGCGCCGCCTACCTCGTGCCGGCGGCCCTGCTGACGATGGGCGGCTTCCTCTGGGCGCTGACGTGGTTGCCCCAGTCGATCATCGGTGTGTTCTTCATGGGGATCATCGCCATCCCGCTGAGCCTGGAAGCGCTCGGCGTCGTGCGCGACCTGACCGCGCAGCCCGTCATGACTGACGGTCACATCGAGCGGATGTGGACAAAGTCGCGCTTCGCCTTCCTGGGCAAAGTCACCTACGTGCTGGTGGAGAAGAAACTCTTCGAACTCAGTCCCGTCGCTGGCATGGAACTCAAACTCGGCGACGAGGTGCGCGTCGAGCACTGGCCGCATTCCCACGCCCTCGTCCGCCTCACCCGGGTGGCATCCTCGAAGTTGCGGTAAGCCGGTGCCACTTCCCCCTTCGAGGTAGTGCGTGCGTGCGGCATCCTCTCGGCATGACGCTGATCGAGTCCCCTGCACCATCGAACCCGACCCAGACCTCGGCGTTCCGCATCGCGGAGATGCCGGAGGCGGAGCGGCCGCGTGAGCGGCTGCTGCGGCTGGGTTCGGGTGCGCTGAAGACGGACGAACTGCTCGCCATCCTGCTGCGCACCGGGAGCGCTCGGGAGGACGTGATGACCGTCGCCCAGCGGCTGCTCGTGGAGCGGGGCGGCCTCCGAGGGCTCGCGAGTAGCGACCTCGCCACGCTGGCGGAGATGCACGGCCTGGGGCCCGCGAAGGCCACCACGATCGCGGCGGCGTTCGAACTCGGACGGCGGGCAGCGCTCGAGTCGGGCGGGGTGCAGGTGCTGGTGAACCAGCCGACGGACATCGTGCGGCTGTTGCAGCCCGAGATGGAACTGCTGCAGCAGGAGGAACTCCGGCTCCTCATCCTGGACACCAAGCACCACCTGATCGCCACCACCATGCTCTATCGCGGCACCGTCGCAGCCTCCCCCGGACGTGTGGCGGAGGTCTTCCGCGAAGCCGTCCGTCGAGGCGCCGCGAAGGTCGCCCTCGCGCACAACCACCCGAGCGGTGACCCCAGCCCGAGTGCCGCGGACATCGAGTTCACGCGTCAGCTCGTGGAGGCGGGACGCCTGATGGACGTCGAGGTGATCGACCACGTGGTCATCGGGCACGGGCCCGGTCGATGGGTGTCCTTGAAGGGACGTGGACTCGGTTTCGAGTAATGCGCCGTGAGTCACGGCGGGAGGGCTGGCCTGTTACCATCGCCTCGGGTGGTGGGTGATAGGGAGCCCGGGTGAACTGGGTCGATCTGGTGATCGTGGCGATCATCGCGTGGAGTGCGTTTCGCGCGTTCCGCACCGGTCTCGTCCGCGAATTGACTGCACTGATCGCCGTGATCGCGGGCATTTTCCTTGCCGGCGCGCTGAGCGATGACCTCTCCGCCAACCTCGACTTCCTGATCGATGACGCGTCCACGCGCAACCTCGTCGCGTTCATCGCGATCTTCGCCGGCACGCTCATCGCTGGGCAGGTGCTGTCCGCCGTGCTGTCCGATGTCGCCGGGATGCTGCTCCTGGGCCCGCTGGACCACATCGCCGGGGCGATCTTCGGCCTGGTGCAGGGCATCCTCGTCGTGCAGGTGCTGCTGATCGGCGTGGCCGTCTTCCCGGCGGCGGCGTCCGTCTCCAGTGCCGTGGACGATTCGAAACTCGCGGATGTGTTCCTCGACACGTTGCCGTCCATCGACCGGCTGTTGCCGGCGCGCTTCCGTGACCCGATGGACCAGCTGCAGAAATGGCGCGAGGTGACGAGCCTCCTGCAGCCGCTCCCGGCGCAGGGGACGATTCTTCCGGGCGTCCCCATGGGACAGCCGCGATGACCCCCGGCGCAGGTCCGCTCATTGCTGAGGGGCCTGCGCAGACGGGCCGAGCGGCCCGCCAGACCGCCGAGGCCCCCCGACCGCAGGCGGATCCCCAATCCGGTACACTCGGTCCCACGTCGCTGTCAGCGGGCGCGTCCGTCGGACGTGTCGGTACGCGGCCAGACGTCCGAGCCACGGACGGGGCAACCGCGGGGACTGGGGAGACCGTGGCGATTCAGCGCCGCGCCCTGGTACTGAATCAGAACTACGAGCCACTCAACGTGTGCTCGGTTCGGCGCGCGTTTGTCCTCGTCCTCCACGGCAAAGCCGATGTCCTCACGGAGGGCGAAGACCCGCTCGTCGGCGCAGAGGACTCGCTGTATGTCACGCCCAGCGTCATCCGCCTGCGCCACTTCGTCCGCCGCCCCCACCCCCGCCCTCGGCTGACCCGCCGCGAGGTCTTCCAGCGCGACCAGGAGCGCTGCCAGTACTGCGGCCGGCGCGGCGGTGACCTGACCCTGGACCACGTGCTCCCGAAGCATCGAGGTGGCCCCCACGTCTGGGAGAATCTCGTCACCGCGTGCCGGGAGTGCAACCACAAGAAGGGTGGCCGGACGCCGCAGGAGGCGCGCATGGAGCTGCTGAAGCAGCCCGCGCGCCCGTCCACGCATCCGGCGGTGCTCTTCGCGCCCTATCTCGAGCGGTATCGCGAGTGGGCGCAGTTCGTGCTGGGCTGGGGGAAGGCGCCCGCCGCTGTCCTCGCTGGCATCGACGGCGCGGACGCGGCCTCGTAGGCGTGCCCGCCGAGGGCTAGACCGCCGGCGCGTCTCGCTCCGCGAGCCACCGCTCCCACGCCGCCCGCGTCTTCGTGCGTGCCGCCGCGAAGCCCTTCCGGTCGCCGAAGTACCCACCGAGGATCGCGGGGAACACGCGCATCCCGATCAGCAGCAGTGGCGCGTACACGGCCGTCCCCAGGATCAGGTTGTCCTTCACCGCCGGGATGCCGAGGACCAACGTCAGCGGCAGGAACATCGCGATCAGCAGGCCGAGGTAGGCGAAACCGGTGACCCAACGTCCCTCGGTCGACCGCTGCACGCGCAGTGCCGCCGCGATCGGCGTCGGGACGACATCGACGGGGGGACGCGCGCTCGTCGATTCCCCGCAGTGGGGGCAGGCGGAGGTGTCGCGCGCGATCGGCGTGTAGCAGTGGCCGCAGAACGTCCCGCGCTCCGGCGTCTCGCCACGCGACACAGCGACGAGGTGCGCCTCCAGCCGAGGCGAGAAGATCGGGCAGCCATCGTCCGGGCGGAAGCGCTCCTCCGGTGTCGGCTCGGGCGTGCGGTAGCGGCTCATCGGGCCACCTCGGTCCGCTGGACGCCGAGGGCGGCGGCGAGGTCTTCGAGGATCGGCGCGATCTCGCCTCGATAGGCGACGGCGCGTCCGGACGTCGAGGGGATCACCCACACCTCCGCGCCGTCGAGGTCGACCGACTGATGGCCCCACGCGCCGCGGTCACCGGGGAAGAGGACATCGAACTGGCGCGCGCCGGTGAAGCAGACCGCGCGTGGCGTAGCGAGGGCGACTCGCGCTCGGAACCCAGCAGCGGCCTCACGGATCTCGAACGTCTCGACCTTCGAGGAATCAGTCTCCACGCGCTTCACGACGTCGGTGAAGCCGATGCGCAGCGGGGTGGCCTGCGCCAGCGCCGCGTCGTCCTCGGGCCCTACGCCGCGCGAGACGAGTGGAGAGCCGGCGAGCAGACTCCAGAACGCGTTGCCGCGGTTGGCGTAGTAGTGCCCCAGCCGTGCCGAGGTCTCCCCCGGGTTGATCCCCACGAACACGAGGTCGAGCCCCGGCACCAGGAGGTCCGGCAGCGTGGGGGGCACCTCGACGTTGCGCGCTCGGCTCACGGTGCTACGACTGCGAGAACGAGTACGTGTGGTCGCCGAGCGCCACGCCGAGGGCGAGCGTGACCAGCGTCACCACCAGCAGGATGAGCGAGAACATGAAGGACTGCGTCCGCGCGGTCTCCAGCGCGCTGCGCTGCTCCTCGTCACCGGCGATCACGGCGTCGGAGAGCCGCGCGATCTTGCGGGCGTACAGCCCGATGTGCAGCCCGATGAGCACGAGGATCAGCGTGAACCCGCCCATCTTCGCGGCGAAGAGCGTCCCGAAACGATAGCCCTGCGGGTCCTCGCGCACCTCGGCCGGGATGATCGAGTAGTACTGGTACAGCCCCGTCACCAGCAGCACGACGAGTGCGACGACCGTCAGCCGCGCGAAGCGTCCCGCGATCACCTTCACCAGGTCGCGCTTCAGCGCCTCGTTCTGCACCATCCACGTCGCGGGCGTCACCGCGTAGAACATCAGCACCTGCGGGCCGAACAGCACCGCCGCCGCCAGGACGTGGACTATCAACGAGATCGTGTGCATCTGGCTCCTCGTGCCTTCGGACGGCGGCTAGGTCAGCGACGCGCCGAAGATGTCGCGCGTGACGATCGCCTGGTCGCGCTCCGGTCCCACCGAGATCATGTCGATGGGTGCGCCGATGATCTGCTCGATGCGGCGGACGTACTGACGCGCCTCGATCGGCAGGTCGCCGAGCGAGCGCGCGTGCGTGACGTCCGCCTGCCACCCGGGCAGTTCCTCGTACACGGGCTGCGCGCGCTCCATGGCCGCGAGCGTCGGCGGCAGCGCCATCACACGCTGGCCGTCCACCTCGTAGGCCACACAGATCTTGATCGACGCGGCGTGAGACAGCGTGTCGAGGCGGGTCAGCGCCACCGAGGTCACGCCGTTCAGCCGCGAGGTGTACCGCGCGAGGACGCCATCGAACCAGCCGATGCGCCGCGCCCGACCGGTGGTCACGCCGTACTCGGCGGTACCGGCGACGCCGCCGCCGCCCTCGCGGATCTCGTCCGCTTCCGGGCCGAACATCTCGGTGGGCATCGGGCCGTTGCCGACGCGTGTCTGGTACGCCTTGTAAACGCCGACCACGCGCTGGATCGCCGTCGGCCCCAGGCCGATGCCGATCGCGCCGCCCGCCGCCACGGAGGCGGGCACGCTCGATGTCACGAACGGGTACGTCCCGGTGTCGAGGTCGAGCAGCGAGCCCTGGGCGCCTTCGAGCAGGATCATCTCGCCGCGGGCGTCCGCTTCCTGGACGTAGGTCATCGTGTCCGCGACGAACGGCCGCAGCCGCTCCCCGTACTCCATGTACTCGCGGTAGATCGTGTCGTAGTCGAGTGGATCCAGGCCGTAGAGCGCGGTGAGCACGCGGTTCTTGTAGTCCAGCGCCATGCGCAACCGCTGCGCGAAGACCTCGGCATCCAGCAGGTCCGCGACGCGGATGCCGATGCGGGACACCTTGTCGTGGAACGCGGGGCCAGTGCCCGTGCCGGTCGTGCCGATGGCGGCGTCGCCTCGGAGCTTCTCGTCGGCGCGGTCGATGATCGGGTGCCACGGCATAATGATGTGGGCGCCCTGGCTGACCATGAGGCGGGAGACGCTGACGCCTCGCTCGCTGAGCATCGCGATCTCTTTGAGGAGCTTCGCGGGGTCGATCACACAGCCGTGGCCGATGATCGCAGCGCGGTCGCTGCGGAAGATGCCGGCCGGCACCAGGTTCAGCGCGAACTTGCCCTGGTCGTTCATGATCGTGTGCCCGGCGTTGTTACCCGCCGAGTACCGCGCAATCACCGAGCAATACCGCGAGTGGAAGTCGACGACGCGGCCTTTGCCTTCGTCGCCCCACTGGCCACCAATCACGACGACGACGGGCATGAGATCTCCCGGAACACCCGGCACGAGCAGTACGTTAGAAGTACCGGGTAGGCAGGTTGCGAGGGCACCACGGGGGTATCCCGACCGATGCTACCACCGCCCCCCAGTAGGAGGCATCTCGTGATCGAAGGGCCGAGGCGATCCGGGCACCCTGGCCTGCTGCTCCTCGCGGCGGCAGCAATCGCGGCTGTCCTGACACTCGCCTGTGACCGAGGCGCCCCGCCCCCATCGAACCCGCTGGACGAGTCGCGTGCCACCGGCACGGCGGCGCCCGTCCCCACCGGGCCCGCCGTCTTCCCCCCGTCTCCTGGCGCCTCCGGCACCTCCACACCCGGCGCGAGCGCTACGACGACGCCGCCGGACGCTGCCTCCGAGGCGGCACGCGAGAAGGCTGCCGCCCGCGCCATCGACGTGATCGCGGAGTGGCTCGGCGTCCCCCGGACCGAGTTCACCATCGCCAGCATCGAAGTCGTCGCATGGCCGAACGCTTGCCTCGGCGTCGCCCGCCCGGAGGTTGCCTGCGCACAGGTGGTGACACCGGGCGAGCGCGTCATGCTCCGCCATCGCTCCGGCGAGACCTACGAGGTCCACCTCGGCCCCCGCGAGGCGGCTGCCTGGCAGCCGCGCACCGAGGCGACACGCACCATCGCGAGCGTCGACCTGTCGACCGGGATTGTGACGCTCCAGGCGGTGACCGGGAGCGACGAGATGGGCACCCGCCACCGATCGGCGCCGGGCTCGTTCGTCGGTGGCATCAAGGATCTGAAGGCGGGTGACCGCGTCCGCATTGCCGTGGCCCCATGGCCAGCGGCGAACGCCGGTGTCGGCGCGATCGTCTGGCTCGTGCGTACTCAGTAGCCCGAGGGCTACTTCACCCGCTCACGCGCCTCGACCGCGTCGGCGAGGGTGACGAGGGCGCGCGCACGGCGCACGGTGCGGCGGTCGACGAGCCGGTCGGTCGTGGGCGCCTCGATCACCTCGCCGGCCACGACGCCCGTCCACTCGCCGGCGGCGCGTACCCGCTCCCACTCGGCGAGCATCGTGCGCGCGATCACCACCTCGGTCGGGTCGGGGATGAAGAGGGCGTTCATGCCGCGCACTGCCGTCTCGTCGTGGATCGCGATGCCCGCCGCGCCGAGGTCGTGCGCGCGCGCCGGGAGGGAGGCCCACTCCGGCCGGTGCGCCTCGAGGGCCAGCAACCACGGCAGCCGCGCGGTGTCCGCGTGGATCGCGACATCCGCCATCGCGTGGTCGTAGAGCGCGCTCGCCCGCTCGCCGAGGCGCAGGTCGAGCCGCAGCCCTTCGGCGCTCAGGGCAACCGCCGCGTGCCGGTCGACGGCTTCGAGGATCCTCGGCAGCGCGGCGAGCCCCTCGGCGGAGTCGATCTCTGGGATGAGGCGGATGCCGCCGGGGGTGAGCCCGAGGCGCATCTCGCGCTTGCGGATCTGCACGTCCGCGTCGCGGACGTCCTGCGGTACCTCGACCCCTGTGAGCACGACAGCGCCGAGCCACACGCCGACGAGGGCGTCGAGGTCGTCCTCCATCGCGTGTGAGCGCGTGTCGGCGATGCGCGCGAACACCGGCCGCCCCGTCTTCGCGATCGCCTTCGCGTGTTTCGTCGCGAGCGCCCGCGCCTCCTCGCGCTTGCCGACCATGGCGGGCCTCGCCAGGTCGATGACGACGGCGTCCGCCGCCGACCGCGCCGCTGCCGTCAGGCCGGGGGCGTCGAGGGCGGAGACCACGAGGAGGCTGCGCAGTGCAAGCATCGAGCGTTCCAGTCTGTGCCGGCTGATCCTAGAGCGTGATGTCCTCGCCCAGCGCTGCACCGGCATCCACGTCCCGCAGGAAGTCGAGGACGGCCTGGTTCCACTCGCGCGGACGCTGGCCGGAGGTGCCGTGCCCGCACCCGTCCAGGTACACCACGCGCCGCCGCGGCAGCGCGTTCGAGATGCCGTGGAACCCGCTCAGGATCATGTCGTCCTGCATGCCCACGATGAGGAGGGCCGGGACGTCCAGCGTCGTAAGCGCCCGGGTCAGGTCGGGCCGCTCGCGCATCGCGCGCATGCAGCCCTCCATCCCGGGATCGCCTGCCCATTCCTCGAAGGACCGCGAGGGGCGAGGCGGGCTGTCGGAACCGCGCGTCGTGGAGTCGCTGACGATGACGGCGTAGGTGTCGTCGGGATGGTCGACGGCGTACTGCGTGACGATCTGCCCGCCGAACGACATCCCGCCCACGACCGCGCCATCCGCGGCATCGAGCGCTTCAAGGAGCCCTCGCAGATCGGAGGCGAGTGCGGGCATCGTGTACGACTCGACCTCCGCCGGCGCCGAGGAGCCGCCGTGCCCGCGCGCGTCCCAGCAGATCAGCCGGTACTGCTGTGACAGCACGTGCATCTGCGGGAACCACATCTCGAGGCCCACGCTGAACCCGTGCGCGAGCACCAGCGGCCGACCATCGCGCGGTCCGCGCTCGTCGTATCGGATGCGGATCCCGGAGGGCAGTTCAACGTGCGGCATCGATGGCCTCCTCGCGGCGCGTCCGAGGCGGGAGTCTACGCCTCGATTCAGGCGTCCCGCCGTACCGCGCGAGGGAGCGCGGCGCGCAGCACCTCGAGGGCTTCGGGCAGCCGCGCGGTATCACCGCTGAGGGTGTGCTTCTGCACCTTCTGCAAAGCCAGCACCACCAGCAACTGGTACGTCTCCGCCTCGCGCACATCGCGCATCACGCGACGCGACTCGTAGCCCTCGAGCAAGGTGTCGAGGGCGCCCCAGCCTCGATGTGCCGCGAAGTAGTAGGCGAACGAGGCGAGGTCGAAGGCGACGGGGACGATCGCGGCGTCGCCAAAGTCCATCACCGCCGTCAGCCGTCCATCTTGCACGAGTGCGTGACGACCGTAGAGGTCCGTGTGGCACACCCCCACCTGCGCGTTCGCGTCGGCGTACCGCAGCAGCGGCTCACGCAACTCGCCGAGCGCGCCTATAAGGTCGGGTGCGTGCCGTGCGACCGGATGCGCGAGGAGCGCGCGGCCGTCGTACGGCCACTGCCGCCCCCAGCGCGAGAGCAGCCCGTCGGTTGGCGTCGACGCGACGCCGCGGATCGCGTCCGCGCGGTCTTCGAGTGCGCCCCGGCCCTCGACCGGCAGCGCGTGCAGTGTGGCGAGCAGCCGCCCGAGGTCGCGCACGGCCTCGGGGTGTCGGGTGGCGTCGAGTTCCTCGCCGGACGCGAGGCCGAGTACCTGCCACGACCAGCGCCCGCCGAGGGGGTCGCGGTCGATCGTGGCGGAGCAGGCGATCGGCTCGGGGACGGGGGCGGCCGGGTCGGCTTCGCGCAGGGCGACGTGGATCGCATGGCGCGCCGCGAGGTTGGCGGGGTCATCCTGGTGGGTCGCGTCGCGGGCATCACGCGGGATCTCGACGACGACGGCGACCTCCTGCCGCCCGGCCTCGACGGCCCAGGCGACGCAGGTGACGCCGCGCCCGAGCGGGCGCACCTCGCCCGGGGTGTCGCCGGTGGCCTCGCGGGCGACGCGCGCGATGGCGGTCGCATCCGGCATGAGCCCGAGTCCCCCACCAGCCATCGATGTCCCCGCCTAGCCCGCAGCCGCGTGCCAATCGATATCAGGCACGGGTTGCTCGCGCCCCCTAGAGTACGGGCGGCGCAGCGGCCCGGAGGGGGACGTGCGTACGGGCCGCAGCGGCGCGGCGTATTGGGGGAGAGTGAATATGGCCTCAGCAGCAGAGATGCGCCAGCAACTGGCGGCGAACCGCGCAGCGTTCCGCGAGGCGCTCAGCGCCACGGGCGGTAAATGGGAGCAGGCGGCCCCGGACGACGAATGGACGCCTCAGCGGCTCGCGGAGCACGCCATCGGTGCGGACGTCTTGATGTCCACCCGCTGCTTCGAGGCGATGCAGGCGAAGCCGACGGACTGGGAGCGCAAGCCCCTTGAGAACCTCGAGGCTGCCCTCACCACGCTCGACGCGGCGACGGCGATCTCCGACCGGGCGTTCCGGTACGTGGAAGACCACGACCTCCTGAAGATGGGCACCCCGGCTACGGACACGTACGCGAAGAACGTCGGCGGCATCCTCCAGAACGCCATCGACCACTTCGCGGAGCACACGGCCACCCTCAAGAAGCGGGCGTAGCGCTTCGCAGACCGGGATCCGAGGCTGATCAGGCACCCCGAGCACCTCACAGGTGGTCGGGGTGCTTGGGCGCTTGCCCGTGCGGGCGCGGGCAGCCTACGATTTCCGGACGCCCTCGGACTGCGGTAGTCCGGCGCGGCGACTTCCTGACGACGTGACGAGGTTCCCCGAATGGCCCACTCCCGATCCGCGCGTAAGCGCATCCGCCAGAACGAGCACCACGCGGCCATGAACAAGCCGATCCGCACGCGCGCTGCCCGCGCCCTGCGTGACGCCCGCGTCGCCATCAAGTCCGGTGACGCCGAGGCGACCGCGGCTGTCCGCACCGCCCAGTCCGCCCTGGACCGCGCCGCGCGCCGCAACATCATTCACCCCAACTCCGCGTCCCGCTCGAAGGCCCGCCTCGCGCGCGCGCTCAAGCTCATGCAGACCGCCGCCTAACAGCCCTCCCTCCACCGGAGAGACGTCCCGGGCCCCGCAAGGGGCCCGTTACGTACCCGTTTTCACCGTTCTTCGCTTGGCTCCCCCTTGCCCTGAGGGGCGAGGGGGCTGGGGGGAGTGGGTGACGCTTCTTCTTCAACCCCCGCCCCGGAGGGGCGGGGGCAGGGGGTGGGGGCTGCCTGCGCGCAGCGCAGCAGCACGAGCCGCGCTCCAACATCCATCGCCGCCCATGCCATCGAGGAGTGCGGATGCGATACTCGGCCCGCGGATCCATGAACCAAGCAGCGACGTAGCCGAAGGCCGACGCATGCGCGCGACCATCTTTCACGCTCCCGGGCGCGTCACCGTCGAGGATCGCCCCACGCCCATGGCGGGACCGGGCGAGATCCGGCTGCGCGTCGCCGCAGCCTCGCTGTGTGCCTCGGACGTCCGGGTGTATCGAGGCGAGAAGTACGCGCTGCCCGGAGTGATCCCGGGGCACGAACTCGCGGGCGTCGTCGACCAGATCAGCCCCGGCGTCACCGGCATCACCGAGGGTGACCGCGTCGTCATCTGCCCGATCGTTGCGTGCAACCAGTGCCGCTACTGCCTGCTCGGGCGGCGCAATCGATGTGTGGCGCGCACGACGCTCGGCTACGACCTCGATGGCGGGTTCGCCGACCATATGGTCGTGCCGGCCGCGATCGTCAGCAGCGGGCACGTCATCCCCGTGCCCAACGCGCTGCCGCTCGACCTCGCCGCGATCGTCGAGCCGTCGGCGTGTACGCTCGCCAGCCTCGAACTGTGCGAGGTGGGTGCAGGCACCTCGATGGTGATCATGGGTGCGGGGCCGATGGGCCTGCTGCACCTGATCCTCGGACGCGCGCTTGGCGCGGGGCCGATCATCGTGAGCGAGCCCATAGAGGAGCGCCGCGCCATCGCTCGACGCTGGGGCGCCGACATCGTGCTCGACCCGGGCAGCGAGGACGTGGCCAGCGCGGTGCGCGACGTGACCGGCGGCCTCGGTGCCGACGCCGTCATCGTCTCGGTCGGCCTCGGCGAGATGGTCTCGCCGGCGCTCTCGCTGGTGCGGCCACAGGGCACGGTCAACCTCTTCGCCGGCTTCCCGAAGGGTGCGCCGGCCGTGCCGTTCGACCCGAACCTCGTCCACTACGGCGAGGTCATCCTCACCGGCTCGCAGAACGCCACCACCGACCAGTACCGCCGCACCGTCGCGATGCTCGGTGGCGTCCCGCACATCGACGAGGTCGTCACCAACCGTTACGGCATCGAGCGAGCGCCCGAGGCGTACGAGTCCCGTCTCGCGCTTTCGGGCCTGAAGTCGCTCGTACAGTTCCCCGGCGTCGACCCGCTCCATCCCTCGGGTGCCGCGTGAGTTTCCTTCGGCGCGAGGACAGTGCCCGACGCGACGAGGCCGCCCGCGACCTCGCCACCTCGCGGCGCGCGGAGGCCACCCGTCTGGGTGACGCCTTCCGCAGCGAGCGCAGCCGTCGAGGTATCTCGCTGAACGACGCCGAGCGCACCACGCGCATCAACCGCGTCTACCTCGAGGCGATCGAGGACGGCCGCTTAGAGACACTCCCCGCGCCGGTGTACGTGCGCGGCTTCGTGCGGCTCTACGCGCGCTATCTCGGCCTCGATCCCGTGGCCGCCGTCGACGCGATCCCCGAGGGCTTGCCTCGCCCCGCCGGCCTCGAGCCGATGCCTGGCATGCGCCGCTCCGCACCGCCCACGATCCCGCTGCCGCCGCTCACACCGCCCGTGATCGTGGCGGCGGTGCTGGGTCTGATCCTGCTGGTCACCCTCGTCTGGTTGGTGCCGAAGGCCTTCGGCGGTGACGACAACACGCCCGCTGCGGGCGCGACGCCCGGCGCCGGCTCGCCCGCCGCCCGCAACGGCGAGGTCCCGAACCTGGTCGGCCTCTCACGCGACGTCGCCACGAAGGCCGTCACCGACGCCGGTCTCGCCCCGCTCGTCTTTGAGGCGACGAACGCGGCGCCTCCGGGTCAGGTGTTCCAGCAGTCCCCTGCCCCCGGCACGGCCATCGCCGCCGGCGGTACCGTCACGCTCTTCGTTTCGCAGCCGCCGCTGCCCACCTCGCCGACACCGACACGGACGGCGACGCCCACCCCCGCACGGTGACCTCGGTGTCACTATTGACACCGGTTATGCAGATTCAGATTGGGCATTCGGGCGGATTCATCGCAGGCTCCCAATCTCCCGCCCCCGTAGACTGAATCAGTGAAGTACCACCTCGTCACCCTGGGCTGCGCGAAGAACACCGTCGACTCCATGCGGCTGGAGCAGGCGCTGCGTAACGGGCGGCATCTCGCTGTCGATGCGCCCGAGGACGCTGACCTGCTGTTCGTGAACACCTGCGGGTTCATCGATGCCGCGAAGGACGAATCGATCGGCGTCGTGCGCGAACTCGAGGAGGGGAAGCGGCCGGGGCAGAAGTTGTACGTCGTCGGCTGCCTCACCCAGATCGCCGAGACTCAGGTGCGCGACGCGGTGCCCGGCATCGATGGCGCGTTCGGCGTCGAGGCGTGGGACGCGATCGCGGCGGAAGTCGGCGCGGCGAGCGAGACCTATGACATCCCGCAGGGCGCATCGATGTCGTTCGGGCAGCCCTCGGCCTACCTCAAGATCTCGGACGGCTGCGACCGGCCCTGCACCTTCTGCATCATCCCCACGATCAAGGGCGCGATGCACTCGATGGACACGCGCCGCCTCGTCGCCGAGGCGCGGATGTACGCCGCCGCCGGCACGAAGGAACTCGTGCTCGTGGCGCAGGACCTCACCGCCTACGGCGAGGACGAGGGCGGACGCGACGGCCTCGCGGCGCTCCTCGAAACCCTCTCGGCCGAAGTGCCCGAGGTGCCGTGGATCCGCCTGATGTACGCCTACCCCGGCCGCGTCACGCCTCGCCTGGCGGAGACGATGGCGGCGCTCCCGAACGTGGTGCCGTACCTCGACATGCCTCTGCAGCACGGGAGCGACGCCGTGCTGCGACGGATGAAGCGCCCCGTCCTCGCGAAGTCTCGCCAGAGCATCGAGGTGATCCGCGCGGCGATCCCGGACGTTGTCCTGCGCACCACGTTCATCGTGGGCTTCCCCGGTGAGACCGAGGCGGAGTTCGGCGAGATGCTCGACTTCGTGCGCGAACAGCGCTTTGACCACGTCGGCGCCTTCACCTACTCACCGCAGGTCGGGACGCCCGCCGAGACGATGGGCGAGCAGGTCCCCGAGCCGGTGAAGCAAGAGCGCTACGGCCGCCTGATGGAACTTGCGCAGGAGATCTCGCAGGAGTCCAACCGGAAGATGGTCGGCCGCGAACTCGACGTCCTCGTGGAGTCGCGCGAGCCCTCGAGGTCAGCGGGCGGCGACCCGATCGTCGTCGGCCGCACGATGCGCGACGCCCCCGAGGTGGACGGCCTTGCGCTCCTGAAGGGCACCTACCCCGCTGGCTCGATGGTGCGCGCTGTCGTGCGCGGCGCGCTCCCGTACGACCTGCTCTGCGACCCCCTCGACGCCCTCGCCCCCACCTCGACCGTGCGTGCCGTGCGTGCATCGCGGGGCGCCGGAGACGCGCGGATCAGGCGTCGGCGGTAGCCTGTTGACATGTGACCAAGCGGTCACATATTATCCTCCTCGATGGACGAAGACCACGTGTTCAAGGCGCTCGCCGACCCGACGCGTCGCGACCTCCTCGACCGGCTGTTTGAGCGCGATGGCCAAACGCTCAGCCAGTTGGAGTCGGGGCGAGAGATGACGCGCTTCGGGGTGATGAAGCACCTGCGAATTCTGGAAGACGCGGGCCTCGTCGTCACCCGTCGGTCGGGCCGGGAGAAGTTGCACTTCCTCAACCCGGTACCGATCCGGCTCATCCACGACCGGTGGATCGACAAATACACCGAGCGCCAGGTCGCCGCGTTGGCGGACCTCAAGCGCGATCTAGAAGGACAGGTCACGGCATGACATCGAACACTGAGACTGCGGTGACGACGCAGGTACACCGCGTCTACATCAAGGCGACCCCGCAGGCCGTCTGGGACGCGATCACGAAGCCCGAATGGACCGAGAAGTACGGCTACGGCGGGCGCAGCGTGTACGACCTCCGCCCCGGCGGCCCATACATCGCCTACACGAGCCAGGCGATGCGCGACATGGGATCGCCGGACGTGGCGATCGACGGCGAAGTGATCGAGTCTGACCCGCCGCGGCGGCTCGTCCTCACCTGGCGCATGGTGATGGACGAGGGGACGAAGGCCGAGGGCTTCACCCGCATCACCTACGAACTCGAGGAAATGGCCGGCGTCACGAAGCTGACCCTCATTCACGACCTCAGCGGCGCGCCGAATCTCTCCCTGCTGCTTTCTGGTGGCATGGAGCAGATGGGTGCCGGCGGCGGCTGGCCCTGGGTCCTCAGCGACCTCAAGTCGCTGCTGGAGACGGGTACGTCGTTCATCAACGGGTAGACATTGTGGCGGCCTCGCTGCGACCTCAACCCTGAGGAGCAGCGAGGCCCTACGGCCGCGCGACCATCCGCAGGTCGTCGCGGTTCGCGAGGTAACCCGCCACGCCGAAGGCCACGAGCCCCAGCGTCCCGGCCACCACGATGCGCACGAGGGATCCGAGGGTCGTCGCGCCATCGACGCCGGCGGCGGAGAGCGCGACCAGCGCCAGCACCATGATCACACTCAGCGTCGCCGTCGCGGCCAGCGTGCTGCCGACGGTCCTGGTCAGGGCGCGGCGCTCGAGGCCCCCGAGACGCGTCGAGAGCACCCAGAGCAGCAGGCCGAACTCCACGAAGGCGGTGATCGAGGCGGCGCCCGCCAGTCCTCGCAGGCCGAACGGGGCGACGAGGGCTGCGGAGAGCGCGAGGTTCAGCACCATCGCGGCGACCGCGATCGCGACGGGCGTGCGCGTGTCCGCCAGGGCATAAAAGCCGCGACTCAGGATTTCGATGCCGCTGTGCGCGGCGATCCCCGCCGCGTACAGCGCCAGTGCCGCCACGACGAGTTCGGTGGATTCGACGTCGAATGCGCCGCGTTCGAGCAGCACTCGCACGGACGGGGTGGCGAGGATGATCAGGCCGGCTGAGGCGGGCACCGCGAGGAAGAGGATCTGGCGGAGCGACTTCGACACCGCCGTCCGCAGCGCACTCAGGTCCTGCGAGGCGCCGTGCTGCGCCAGCGTCGGGAACACTGCCGTCGAGATCGCCATCCCGATCACGCCGACTGGCATCATCATCATCAGGAACGCGTAGTTGAGGGCGCTGATCGCTTCGTCCGAGACGAACGAGGCGAAGAAGATCGCCGCGATGAAGTTCAACTGCGACGCGGCGAGGCCGAGCACGCGCGGCCCCATCAGCCGCAGCACCTCCTGCACGCCGTCGGAGAACACATCGAAGGACGGCGACCAACGCATCCCTGTCGAGCGCAGCGCGGGCACCTGCACCAGCAGGTGCGCCGCCGCCCCGCCCACGACGCCCCATGCGAGGCCCTCGACACGTCCGTCCGCGAAGGCCGCGCCCACGATGATGCCGAGGTTGTAGAGGATGGGTGCGAGCGCGGGTGCGAGGAAGTGATGGCGCGCGTTCAGGATGCCGGTGAGCATCCCGCTCGCGCCGAAGAAGATCGGGGAGATCAGCATCAGCCGCGTCAGGTGGATCGCGAGCGCCCGCAGTTCCTCCTGCTGTCCCGTCGCATCGCCGAGCCCCGGCGCGAGTAGCGGCACGATCGTTGGCGTGAAGACGTACGCCAGCGCTGCCAGTACGAGCGTCGCCGTCGCGATGATGTTGAGCGCGCTCGATGCGAGTCGCCACGCGGCGTCCTCGCCGCTGCGCAGCAGGACGCGGCTGAATGTGGGGATGAACGCCGCCGAGAGCGTGGCGCCGGCCAGCAACTGGAACACAAGGTCAGGCAGCCGGACCGCGACCCAGAACGCCGCGAGTTCCGGATCAGTACCGAACGCGTGCGCGATGACCACCGAGCGGACGAGGCCTAGCAGCCGCGACAGCACGAAACCCGCGGCGACCACGAACGCGGCACTCAGGAAGAAGCGCCCCGCACTGCTCTCCGGTGCACGCTCAATGAACCGTCGGAAGCCCTCACCGGTGGAGCGCCTCGAGGGGTGCGGGGCATGGGGTGGGGTGCCGGAGGGCGGTGGGGCATCAGCCACGAAGGCGCCTTCCGAATGGGGTGACAAGAGTCTACCCGCCCGCTGCTGTGACGCCCCTGGCAGACGAGGAGTTCCGGGTGGGCGCGCGTAAAGGTGCCTCGAATGCCCTCGTGTGGATTGGACACAGAACGGCCCCCGCGGGGACGGGGGCCGTTCTTCGCCGAAGCGAGGGCCAGTAGGGGGAGGGGTCCCGCCCGGCCCGGGCTGACCGCTAGTAGCGGTAGAGGTTGGCCTCGGTGCGGGCCTGATTCAGGAGGCGGGCTTCCTTCTTGACCTGGTCGTAGGTCGGGGCGGAGCGCCGGCCGCGGATAAGAATGGAGTTGTACAGCCCCTTGATTTCCAACATGTCAGTCCTCTTTCCTGGATCACCCGAGGCCTACACCCAGAGCAGTCCACTTCAGTGATGTGGGGCCGTCTCAGCCGTTCCGAAACTTTGTGCCCGTCTTCACTTGATGAACGTAGTGTGCCTCGAAACCGTTCCCGTCCGCAAGTGCTTGTGCGCACTTTCACGTAAAATCGACGTAAATTCCCGTCGACGTCGAGGTTTCGTCCAGGTCTCGCGAATCTGTAGTCGCTCCGCGGCGGTGTCCGAAATCGTATTCCCGGACGGTGCGGCGATGCCTCTGCTACGCTGACCGCTCCCAACAACCAAAAGGGAACTTCGAAGCGGACGCACCAGCGTCCGCGCTACTGCGTTGTCAGACGCGATGTCAGCAGCCTGCCGACCCCTCGGTGGCTGCGGCGAGAGGACCGAGGCGATGGCGTTCACCGACCGCGAATTGGCCTGCCGAGACTGTGGCGGCCCGTTCATCTTTACCGCTGGCGAGCAGGAGTTCTACGCGACGAAGGGCCTGCAGCACGACCCGGTGCGCTGCCCCTCTTGCCGCAACCAGCGCAAACTCCTCAGTCCTGAAGACCGCGAAGAGACGCCGCGTTTCGGTGTGTACGTCTCGTACGGCGGCCGCACGCCACGCCAGATGCACCGCGCCGCCTGCAACCAGTGCGCCCAGTCCACCGAGGTGCCGTTCGTCCCGCGCGGCGATCGCCCCGTGTACTGCTCCGCCTGCTACTCGGACATCCGCGAGAAGCAAGAGGCCCGTGACGCCGCCGCCGCTGACGACGCCGTCGCGCGCATCGCCGCCGCCTCGATGCGTCGCGGCCCGGAGCTCGAGGGCACCGGCCCCGGTACGCGCTCTGCCGTCGCCGAGCCGCTCGCCGAGATGGGCGCCGCCGTGGACATGGAACGCCGCATGGCCGAACCCCTCGCCGAGATCGACATCACCGCAACGGTCTCGCGCCCCGTCGCGATCGAGGTCGACCCCGACGCGCCGGAACCTGAGGAGTAAGCACGGGTCTCGCGAGCGTTGATCCGCCTCGCACCCCACGCGTAGACTTCGACCTAGTAGTTCGACTCAGTAGTTCGTACAGATATGCGACGAAGGAGACGAGTAGCCACGCGGCCGTGATCTCGATGGCACACATCGAGGTCTGCGGACCGGATAGCGAGCCCGGGGCGGTGCAAGCCGGGTACGTGCCACGCGAGGCGAAGATCACTCCCGAGCAGCCGCCCGAACGCCTCCACCGAGGCCTGTAGACGCGGCCGGAGCGCCCACCGTTACCAGGGGCAGCGCCATCGCAGCGCTCGGCACGTTCCGAGGGCCGCCGTGGTGCGGAGAGTGGCGTGGCCACCTCGATCAGTCGAGGTGGTGCGCAACGCGGGTGGTACCGCGGGCTCATGCGCCAGATCTCTAACAGGATCTCGCACAGCCCGTCCCGCACCGGATTCGGTGTTGGGGCGGGCTGTTTGTTTGCCCGCGCCCGTGGAGGTCTCTGATGCCCGCAACCTTCGAGCCCGTCTCCTCGCGTGTCTCCTTCCCCGACCAGGAGCAGGCGATCCTCGAGTTCTGGAAGCAGCACGACATCTTCAAGCGCTCGGTCGAGGAGCGCCCCGCCGACCGGGTGTTCTCGTTCTTCGAGGGGCCGCCGACGGCCAACGGCAACCCCGGCATCCACCACGTGCTCGCGCGCGTGTTCAAGGACCTGATCCCGCGCTATCGCACGATGCAGGGCGACCGCGTACCTCGGAAGGCCGGGTGGGACACGCACGGGCTCCCCGTGGAACTCGAGGTGGAGAAGGCCCTCGGGCTCTCCTCCAAGCAGGAGATCGAGGCGTACGGCGTGGAGGCGTTCAACGAGCGCTGCCGCGAGTCCGTGTTCAAGTACGTGCGCGAGTGGGAGCGCATGACGGAGCGCATCGCGTTCTGGGTCGACACCTCGGACGCGTACGTCACGTACTCGCAGGAGTACGTGGAGACCTGCTGGTGGATCTTCAAGCGCATGTGGGAGAACGACCTCGTCTTCCGCGACTTCCGCGTCACGCCGCACTGCCCGCGCTGCCAGACCAGCCTTGCGAGTCACGAGATCGCGCAGGGCTACCACGAGGACACCCCGGACCCCAGCGTGTTCGTGAAGTTCCGCCTCGGGAACGTGAACGTGTGGGACCCCGATGGCCCGCTCGGCCCGATCGTGCAGGGCGGCACCCCCGTCTACTTCGTGGCATGGACGACGACGCCGTGGACGCTCTCCGGCAACACCGCCCTCGCCATCTCCGGCGACGCGGACTATGCCGTCGTTCGTCACAACGACGAGTACCTGATCCTCGCGAGCCAGCGCGTCACGCCGGTCCTGGGCGCGGACGTCGAGGTCGTCGCGACGGTGAAGGGGAAAGCCCTCGTCGGACTGACCTACGACGCGCTCTATCCCGCGGAGACGTGGGAGGGCGTGGAGCCGCTGCAGTTCAAGAACGGACGCACCGGCAAGATGGGCGGCGCGGCGGACGGCGCCTTCCGTCGCCTCGAGATCGCCGACTTCGTGGGCGTCGATGATGGCACGGGCATCGTCCATGTCGCGCCGGCCTTCGGCGAGGAGGACTACCGCCTCGGCCGCGCGCGCGACCTGCTCTTCCTGCAGCCGGTACGCCTCGACGGCACCGTGATCGGCGGGCCGGGGGACGGCCTGTTCGCGAAGGCGGCCGACCCGAAGATCACGGCGGACCTGCGCGAGCGTGGCCTGCTGCTGCGTGCGGAGACGATCCGACACACCTACCCGTTCTGCTGGCGCTGCGACACGCCCGTCCTCTACTACGCGAAGCCCTCGTGGTACTTCCGTACGACGGCCGTCCGGGACTCGATGGTGACGGAGAACGAGGGCATCCACTGGGTGCCGGGCCACATCCAGGAGGGCCGCTTCGGCGAATGGCTCGCGGGGAACGTCGACTGGGCGATCTCGCGCGAACGGTACTGGGGCACGCCGCTGCCGCTCTGGGTTTGCGACGAGTGCGACCACATCGAGTGCATCGGCTCCTACGAGGAGTTGTTCCGCCGTGCGCTCCCCGGCACCGCCGACAGCCTGCGTACCGCCGAGGGTGGCATCGACCCGCACCGGCCGTACGTGGACCGTGTCGAGTTCGCGTGTTCGAACCACGAGGCAAACTGCCGAGGCACGATGCGCCGCACGCGCGAGGTGGCCGATGCCTGGTTCGACTCGGGGGCCATGCCCTACGCGCAGTGGCATTTCCCGTTCGAGAACCAGGCGACGTTCAACTCGCGCTTCCCGGCTGACTTCATCTGCGAGGCGATCGACCAGACGCGCGGCTGGTTCTACACGCTGCACGCGCTGGCGAACCTGCTCCACCGCACCGAGGACATCCCGGAGGGCATCGCCTACCGCAACGTGATCTGCCTCGGCCACATCCTCGACGGCGAGGGCCTCAAGATGTCGAAGTCGAAGGGCAACGTGGTCGATCCGTGGTCGATCCTCGACCGCTACGGGGCGGACGCGACGCGCTGGTATATGTACACCGCGTCGCCTCCGGGGAACTCTCGACGGTTCTCCGGCGAACTGGTCGCCGAGACGAGCCGTCGCTTCCTCTCGACGCTCTGGAATACCTACTCGTTCTTCGTCACCTACGCGAACACGGCGACGTTCGACCCGGCGTCGCCGCCCGCGGGCCTCGAGGGCGCCCGTACCGAACTCGACCGCTGGATCCGCAGCGAACTGCACCAGACGGTGCAACGCGTGACCGAAGCCCTCGACGCGTACGAACCCGCCGACGCCGCCCGTCCGATCGAGGTGTTCGTCGAGCAGTTGTCGAACTGGTACGTGCGTCGCAGCCGGCGTCGTTTCTGGCGATCCGGTGATGGCGCAGACTCGCTCGCCGCGTTGCACACGCTGTACGAATGCCTCATCACGGTGACGAAGTTGCTCGCGCCGTTCACGCCGTTCCTCGCGGAGTCACTCCACCAGAACCTCGTGCGCGGTCACGTCACGGCCGCCCGTGACTCCGTCCACCTCGAGGACTGGCCGAAGACGGACGCTTCGGCGATCGACCTCGCGCTGTCGGGCGAGATCGCGCTCGTGCAGCGCATGGTGTCGCTCGGCCGTGGCGCGCGCGCGAAGGCGCAGGCCAAGGTGCGGCAGCCGCTCGCGGCCGCCATCCTCGTCCCGCGCACCGAGGCCGAGCGGGCCAGCCTCGAACGGCTCGCCGAACAGATCGCCGAGGAGTTGAACGTGAAGGCCGTCGAGGTGGTGAGCGACCCTGGCGATCGCCTCTCGTACACGCTGCGCCCTAACCTCCCGGTGCTCGGCCCGAAGTTCGGCGCCGAGGTGGGCAAGGTACGCGCAGCCCTCGCTGCCGCCGACGCAACCGAGGTGGTCGCGGCGATGCGCGCGGGCCGTCCGGTCGAACTCGGTGGGTACACGCTCGCGGCGACGGACATCCTCGTCACCGTCCAGCCGACCGAGGGCTACGCCGCCGCCGAGGAGGCGGGCTACGCGGCCATCCTCGACACCCACGTGACGGCGGAACTGGCCCGCGAGGGCCTGTCGCGCGAGGTGGTCCGCCACCTGCAGGACCTCCGTCGTGAGGCCGGCCTCGAAGTCTCCGACCGCATCCACGTCACCTACGCCGGTGACCCCGCACTCATCGAAGCATTCGAGGCGCACCGGGACACCATCGCGGGCGAAACCCTCGCCCTCACGATGACCGAGGGCCAGCCGCCCGACGAGGCGACGGCGTTCCGGGGTGACCTCGATGGGGTGGGGGCGACGCTGTCAGTCAGGAAGGCGTAGGCGCGCGCCGGCCTGACACGGATTCGTGAGGGAACACTGAGGCGCCCGGGAGCGTTTCCTTCTGTATGCATCCAATTCTTCGCCTCGCCGTGCCCGTCATCGCGACTGTGCTGCTCATTGCCTGTGACAACGAGCAGCCGACCCCTACTCCGACGCCGTCGCCCACAGCGAGCGTGATCGCGACTGCGCCGCTGCCGCCCACCGCATCCGCGATGGCTACTACGAGTCCGACGGCAACCGCCACCCAGACGCCGACCGCGTTCCCGACCGCACCGGCAGGCCCGACGCCACCCGCCGGATACGCGGCCTCGTGCGCCTCGGCCTTCCCGTGGGCGAAGCAAGTAACGAGGCCGTTCGTCTGCTTCGAAGAGCCAAAGGCTGGGGCCGTGGTGAGCCGGGGCAACGTACTCACCGTGCGTGGTTACGCGGGCGGTTCGTTCGAGAACAATGTGGTCGTCGAGGTCCGGACGGTGAACGCCTCGGGCGTCATGGCGAGCGGCACGATGTTCAAGATGCCGACCACGTACGTCGCGCCGGACGCCGGGATGCCTGGCTTCTGGCAACTGACCTTCACGCTTCCGGCGAGCGGTCAGCCCTCGAACGCGCGGGTGATCGCCTACTTCGAGAGCCCACGTGACGGCTCGCGTGTCGCTGAGGCGAGTGTGGACATCGCGCTGAAGTAGGCACTTAAGTAGTCCCGACCCTGACTACTGGCGGCGTTCGTTTCGACGCTCGGCGCGCGCATCGGCGGCGGCCGCACGGTCGGCCCGGCGCGCCTCGTTCTCCGGGGCGAGTGCGAGGCCGCGGACGAAGGTCCACGTCGAGCGACGCCAGTCGCCGGCTCCCGGGCCACCCTCGTTGATGCCGGGGAGGGCGGCACTGACCTCCGCGCCGAACACCACGATGGTCGCCGTGAGGTAGACCCAGAACAGCAGCAGGATCACGGACGACAACGGCCCGTAGACCACGTCGAAGGTCGCGAGGCCGTGGACGTAGAACGCGAACGCCTGCTTCAAGCCCTCGAATAGCAGGGCGGCCACGAGCGCGCCCGGCCAGAGGTAGCGAAGCGCGAGCCGCTGATTGGGCAGCAGCCAGAAGGTCAGCAGGAAGGCGAGGAACATCAGCGCCGCCGGGATCGCCAGGATCCCCGTCCACCACATGATGCCGAACCATCCATCGAGGAACTCCCAGCGGTCGCTCGCTTCACTCACCATGACCCGCCAGGCCGTGGTCAGCGCCACACCGCCGATGAACGGCAGGCCAAGCACGGGTAAGAGCAAGAAGTCGAGCGCCTTGCTTCGCAGGTAGGGGCGCCCCTGTTCCGTGGTGAAGACGACATTGAGCGCGCTCCGCAGCGACGCGGACAGCGCCGCTGCCGTCCACAGCGAGGCGAGCGCGGAGACGAGCGTCAGCGTCGGGCCGAGGTTCGCAGTGCCACGCAGCGCGTCAGCGATCGTCTCGTCCTCGACCGGCAGGACCTCGAGGATGGCGGCGAGCACACGGTCCTGGAACGGCTGGTCGCGCAGCACGATGCCGAAGATGGAGACGGCGAGCAGGGTCAGCGGAAAGAGCGAGAACAGCGCGTAGTAGGACATAGCGGCCGCCATCTGCGACCCGCGGTCGAGGACAAACGCCACGAGGGCCCGCCCGAGCAGCCGAGGGATGAGGCGGAGCGAGATTCCCGGGGTATTGGCCTCAGCCATCGGCGAAGCGGCAGGAGGTGCCGGGGAGGGTGTGGCGACGGGCTGAGCCATACCGGACTCCTCGACCTCAGCCCCCACGTCTCTATTCTAGTCACCTGTACCGGGAGACACATGACCGCCGACCGCCTCCAGCCTCAACGCCTGCTCCACCGTCGTGTGGTGGTGAAGGTCGGCTCGAATGTCCTCACCGGTGGCGAGGAGGGCCTCCACACGCCCACCATCGCCGCGATCGCCACCCAGGTCGCCGATCTCGTCCACCGAGGTGCCCAGGTCGCCCTCGTGACGTCAGGTGCCGTCGCCGCTGGACGTCACCGCCTGCGCGAGATTGCCGCCCTGCGCGACGTGGACGCCTCGAAGGTCGCGGGCCGCGACGTACAGTCGAGGCAAGTCGCGGCGGCCGTCGGGCAATCGAGGTTGATGGCACTCTGGGACGCGCTCTTCGCGGAGGCGGGCGTTGCCGTGGGGCAGGCGCTCCTCACGCGCGGCGACCTGGCAGATCGCCTCGGCTACCTCAACGCACGCAACACGCTGCTGGCCATGCTCGACCTCGGTGTCGTGCCGGTGATCAACGAGAACGACGTCGTCTCCGTCGAGGAACTGCAGGACGCGCGCATCGGCGACAACGACAACCTGTCGGCGCAGGTCGCCAACCTCATCGACGCCGACCTGCTGCTCCTGCTCACGGACATCGCCGGCCTGTACACCGCCGACCCCCGCCGCGACCCGAACGCCCGCCTCATCGAGAGCGTCGAGCGCATCGACGACGCGATCGAGGCGGCAGCGGCGGGCGGCGCGGGCGCGCGTGGCACCGGCGGCATGACGACGAAGGTGCAGGCCGCACGGATCGCGACGGGTAGTGGCACGCACGTGGTCATCGCGGACGGTCGCGCGCGCGACATCGTGCTGCGTGCCGCCGCCGGCGAGCCCGTCGGCACGCACTTTCTCCCGGCGGGCGACCGCATCGAGAGCCGGCGTCGCTACCTGCTGTCTGGTCTACAGGCGCGTGGCCGCATCGTCGTGGACGCGGGCGCGGCGGGCGCGCTCCTGCGCGGGGGCAACTCGCTGCTCCCCGCTGGCGTGCTGCGCTGCGAGGGCACCTTCCAGCGCGGCGACGTCGTCCAGGTCGTGACCGCCGAGGGCCGCCACCTCGCCTCCGGCACCGCCAACTACGCCAGCGACGAGGTCGCGCGTATCGCCGGCAAACAGTCCGCCCAGATCGCGGACGCCCTCGGCTACGAGTTCGGCGAGGAAGTGATCCACCGCAACAACCTCGTGCTGGTATAGAGGCGGTGTAGGAGCAGAGTGCGGCGGAGTAGGGCGCATCCCGCGTATCCTGTCTCCCTAGAGCCGTCCCGTGGGAGTACCAGCATGACCGCCACCATGACCGAGGCCGTCGAGAAGGCCCGCCGCGCCCGTGCCGCCAGCCGAGGGCTCGCCACCGCCTCCGCTGACCAGCGCAACGCCGCCCTCCGAGGCATCGCGGACGCCCTCGAACGGGAGAGCGCCCGCATCCTCGCCGTGAACGCGCCCGAGGTGGAGCGTGCGCGCGCGAGGGGGATCACGGACGCCTTCATCGACCGCATGGTCCTCACCGAGGAACGCATCGCCGGCATCGCGCGCGACACCCGCGCCGTCGCCGCGCTGCCCGATCCCCTCGGCAGCATCGAGGAGATGACGACGCGCCCGAACGGGCTCCAGATCGGCAAGATGCGCGTGCCCCTGGGCGTGGTCGCCACGGTCTATGAGTCACGGCCCAACGTCACCGTGGACATCGCGGCGATCTGTCTGAAGTCGGGGAACGCCGTCGTGTTGCGCTCCGGCACGGACGCGCACGGCTCCTCGCAGATCCTCGCCGAGATCGTGCGCCGCGAGACTGCCGCCGCCGGCCTGCCCGAGGACGCCGTGCAGTTCATCGACTCCACCGACCGCGAGGAAGTGGGTGCGCTGCTCACCGCTCACGAGTACATCGACCTGATGGTGCCGCGCGGCGGCGCCGACCTGATCCGCCGCGTGCGTGACGAGGCGACGATGCCCGTGGTCGCCGGCGGCATCGGCGTCTGCCACACGTACGTCGATGTGGACGCGGACCTCGACATGGCGGAGCGGATCGTGATCGACGCGAAGACCGTGCGGCCCTCGGTCTGCAACGCCATGGACACCCTTCTCGTCCACGCCGGTATCGCCGAGACGTTCCTCCCGCAGATCGCGGGCGCCCTCGGTTCACGAGGCGTGACGCTGCACGTCGACGACCGCGCAGCCCGCCTGGTCGCTGGCGTCCCCGTGACCCCCGAGGACTACGACCGGGAGTGGCTCTCCCTCGACTGCTCCGTGCGCATCGTCGGCTCGCTGGACGAGGCGCTCGACCACATCGCCGTGCACGGCTCCGGCCACTCCGAGGCGATCGTGACCGACTCGTGGTCGGCTTCGCAGCAGTTCCTGAAGACGGCAGATGCCGCGGCGGTGTTCGTGAACGCCTCGACCTACTTCAACGACGGCGGCCAGTTCGGCCTCGGCTGCGAAGTCGGCATCTCGACGCAGAAGATGCACGCCCGCGGCCCCATGGGCCTGCGCGAACTCACCTCGTACAAATGGATCGTCCTCGGCACGGGCCAGACGCGAGGCTAGCCCGGAGGCTCCGATGCTTGACTACCGCTTCGAACGTGTCGCTCGCACCCCGCACTCGGAGCAGTGGGTGATCGAGACGCTCGACCGCCCGGTCGGCCGCGTCGACCTGCACTTCACGAACGCGAAGACCTACGGCACCCTCGTCGTCCACCCCTACATCGCCGAAGACGAGATCGAGGACCTCCTCGCCGCCATCGACGAGCGCCTCGTCTCCACCGCTGACGAGTACCGCGAGGACGTGGTCGTGTCCGTGTGGCGCGGCGAAGACCTCGGCGTCTTCGCTGAAGACGCCGACGACGATGAGGACACGGACGACGAGATTCCGGTCTAGGGCGCGAGCCCTAGCGCTTGCGGGCCAACACGCGCTTCGCGGCCTCGGTCACACCGGCGGCGTTCAACCCCATGATGTCGAGGACTTCGTCCCACGTGCCTGACTCGCCGTAGCGGTTCTGCACGCCCACGAATTCCATCGGTACCGGGTGGCGGGTCGCCAGCGCCTGCGCGCACATCGCGCCGAGGCCGGAGTGCACCAGGTGCTCCTCGGCGACCACGATCGCGCCGGTCTCGCGCGCGGCGGCCTCGAGGGCTTCGACGTCGAGCGGGCGGATGGTCGCCATGTTCAGCACGCGTGCCTGGATGCCGTCCTTCGCGAGTGCCTCGGCGGCGCGCAGGCTGCGCTCCACCAGCAGGCCGCAGGCGACGATCGTGAGGTCGCTCCCATCGCGCAGCATGTCGGCCTTGCCGAGGCGGAATCGATGACCCTCGGTGTAGACCACGGGCAACTTCGGGCGGCCAGTGCGGATGTACCACGGCCCGTCGTTCGCGACGGCGGCATCGATGATCGCCTCCGCCTCGACGATGTCGGCGGGCACCACCACGCTGAAGTTCAGCAGTGACGAGAACAGCGCGAGGTCCTCAATGGACTGCGCGGAGGCTCCGTCCTCGCCGGTCGAGACGCCGCCGTGCGACGCGACGATCTTCACGTTGGCGCGCGGCTGCGCCACGGACATTCGCAACTGGTCGAACGCGTGCTCCGCGAAGACCGCAAACGTCGTCGCGAAGACCGTGCTGCCGAGGGTCGCGAGGCCGGCCGCAGCCGAGACCATGTTCTGCTCGGCGACACCGAAGGTGAAGAACCGCTCCGGGTACGCGTCCTTGAACGCGCGTGCCGACGTGGACTTTCCGAGGTCAGCGTCCACCACAATGATGTCGGCGCCGGCGCGCTGCAGGCGGACGAGGGCGGGCCCCAGGGCCTCGCGAGTGGCGGCGGGAGCGGGGGCAGTGGTCATCGTGTGCCCTCGGCATCGGCGAGTTCGGTCATCGCCAGTGCGTACTGCTCGTCGGAGGGTGGCGCGCCGTGGAAGCCGGGGTTGTTCTCCATGAAGGAGACGCCCTTGCCCTTCACGGTGTCGAAGATCACGCAGACCGGCTTGCCACGCACGGAGTACGCCCAGCGCAGTGTCTCCTCGATCGCCGCGTGGTCGTGGCCGTCGATGCCGGCGCGCACTTCCCAGCCGAAGGCGCGGTACTTCTCGTCCAACGGTTCGGTGCGCATGGTGTTCGCGGTGAAGTCGTCGTTCTGGATGCCGTTGCGATCGATGATCGCGATCAGGCCATCGACCTCGTGGTGTGCGGCGGCCATCGCGGCCTCCCACACCTGGCCCTCGTCCTGCTCGCCATCACCCATCAGCACGACGACACGGTTATCCATCCCGCGCAGCCGCATCCCCAGCCGGATGCCGAGGCCGAACGAGAGGCCCATGCCCAGCGCGCCCGCAGAGTTTTCGACGCCACCCGGCTTACCGAGGACGGAGTGTCCCTGCAGTCGTCCGCCTTTGCGACGGAACGATGCGAGTTCTTCGACAGGGAAGTAGCCGCACTCCGCGAGGATCGCGTACTGCGCTGGTGTGCAGTGGCCCTTGCTCATGATGAAGCGGTCGCGCCCGACCCATGCGGGATCGTTCGGCTGGTGCTTCAGAATTCGCGTGTAGAGCACCGCCATGATGTCGATCGCTGACATCGACCCACCGATGTGGCCCGACTTCGCGGTGTAGACCATGTTGACGATGTGGCGACGAAGGCGCCGTGTCAGCACCTTCAGATCAGTGGAAGCAGTCGTGACCATCGGAACCCCGCCCCCCGGTTGGCGATCATTCCGAGTATATGGAGGCAGGCAAATCCGGTCGAATCCACAGCGAATCTCACATGATCGAGGGCGGGTTCGGCGCCTTGTCCTAGGTCGCGCAGCCCGAGAACCCGCAGATCGGGCAGAGGCTGCACCCCTCCCCGAAGACCAGCGGCCCAGCGCACTGGGGACAGCGAGGCCCCATCGCCGGCCGAGCGCGTCGGATGCGCCGCTCACCGGGCGCGATGGCGCTGGGAACCGCCTCGATCGTGGGGGCAGAGGAGTGGGCTGGAGTCATGGCTTCACCTCGCTCACGGACCCGCCAGCCGAGGCGAACGTCCGTTCTGGAACGAGGTTAGGTCAGAACAACCGTTCTTGTCAACGCTAGGCGGCGCAATGGGGTGCCGGTCACCTACAACCGCCGCAAGCGCGGGGAAGCGGCCGCAATCCCCGCGACGATGAGGGCGACCGCCCCTCCGGCGGCGATGGCCGAGCGCGTACCGAAGACCTCCGCGGTGGCACCGAGGACGACCGGGCCGAGCCAGCCGAAGCCGATCGCGGTCGTCCACAGGCCAATGACGCGCCCGCGTACCTCGTCGGGCACGCTCGCCTGAAGGAGCGCCCACTGCAGTGCATCGAACATCGCCGCCATCGACCCGATCACGACCATGAGGCCGAGCGACACGAAGAACCGATCTGACACGGCGAGCGCGAGCAAACTCACCGCGAACGCCGTCGTCACCACGGCCATGAGCAACCCGCGTCTCACGACATCCACGAGTTGCGTGAGCGCGAGCATCCCCAGCACACCGCCGAGGCTCGCGCCGAACGTCAACCAGCCGAGCCCGGCCGCATCGACGCGCAGCACACGGTCCGCCAATGCGGGCATGAGGGACTGGTACGAAAACGCGAAGACCTCGATCGCGACGGCGAGAAGGAGCAGCGTCAGCACGACCGGGATCTGGAGGGCGATGCGCAGGCCCTCGATTGCATCGCCCCACAGCGACAGCCGTGCATGCGAGTGGGCCCGCGCTGCCCGGGCGACATGGAGTGTCGCGTACACGAGCGCCGCGAGGGCTGCGGTTGAGGCCGCCATCAGGAACACCGGGCCAGGGCCGGCGGCACTGAGCAGGAAACCGCTGCCCGCGGACGCCACCAACGCCACGATGCGCACGCCGGAGGCGTGCAGGCTGATCGCGCCCGCCGCTCTGGCCGGCCCGACGATGTCACCGATCAGCCCCTGGATCGTCGCCTGCTCGCTCGTCCGCGCGACTGAACTGAGCGCGACCACCAGCAGGACTGGCCACGCGGAGTCCAACTGCATGAACCCGAACATCGCGAGTACGTACGTGAGCACCGACTTCGCGCCCGTGGAGAGCAAGAGCACACGCGGTCGAGGGAAGCGGTCCGCGACCGCGCCCCCCAACGGCCCGAGGAACATGTTGGGCGCCGAGCGCGCGGCGAAGGACAGGGCCGCGAGGAACACCGAGCCGGTGGTGTCGAGCACGAACCAGCCGACGGCGAGCCGCTCCGCCCACGTCCCAAACGAATCCAGATAGGAGGCGACGCAGAGGCGACGGAACGCCGCGTCGCCCATCGCATCCCACGCCCGCGGCCGTCCGCGATGCGCAGTGCTGCCCGTCGTCCCATCGGTCATGGCGGGACTCTAGGCGTTGCGCCGCTTGCAGGCTGAGCGCCCGACGGCTCGTCTGGTTGTCGCCCGCGTGACGACGGCTGCTACGGGCGGCTTACTTCGGCTCCGCCACGAACACCGGGATCACCCGTGTCGTCTTCGTCTGGTACTCCGCATAGTTCGGGAAGGCGGCCACGGCGATCGGCCAGAGGCGGGCGCGCTCGGCCGGGTCGGTGACCAGGCGCGCGCGCATCTCCTGCACCTTCGTGCCGTCACGCACCGTGATGTCCGGGTCAGCGACGAGGTTGTAGTACCAGACGGGATGCTTCGGCGCCCCGCCGATCGAGGCGACCAGCAGGTAGTTGTCGCCGTCGACGACTCGCATCAGCGGCGTCTTACGGATCGCGCCTGAGTTCCGGCCCTTATGTGTCACCAGCACGACAGACATGCCGCGCATCGTGTTGCCTTCTCGGCCGCCGGTGGACTCGATGAGTTCGACCTGGTTGCGGACCCACTCGGTTGGGCTGGGCTGGTACTCGGTCATCGTGGGCCTCCTGCGCTGCGCTTCCAGCGTACGCCGAGGTCACCCGTAGCTTCTCGGTGCTTGGCCTAGCCTCGCGCGGCGGTCGCTAGCGCGCCCACCTCGGCAGCGCCCATCGCCGCCACCACCACCGAGGCGACCCGGACGTCCGCCAGCGCCACACCGATCGAGGTGCCGTCGCCATCGAGGATCACGCCCGCCCCGGCTGCGGCGGCGCTCGCCAGCAGCGCTTCGCTCGCGTCGGCGGGGGCGACGAGGACGTGCGCGCCGGCCTCGAATGCCTGAGCGGCGATCGAGGTCTCCGCGGTCTCGATGCCCCAGGCGCGCACCCTGCGCGTCGTCGCGAGCGTGTCGAGGACGGCGCGCTGCGCGGCATCCGGCACCTGCGCGAACAATGCGACATCGAGGTAGCCGAGGTCGCTCACGCGCTTGCCCGCCGCCAGTAGTTGCGCCTCGAATGTCGAGGCTTCGGCAAGGCGCTCGAAGCGGGAGAGGACCACGAGTCGAGGTCGCTCGCTGGTGGTCACGCGCCCGACCAGCGGCTCCACGCCGCCCTCGTGCTCGCGCGCGTCCACCACCACCAGCGTCACGCCCTGCGCGAGCGCCGCACCGAGCGTCGCGCCTGCTGCTGCTTCGTCGACGCCTTCGAGTGCGCGCAGGGCGAGGCCGACCTCGGAGACCATCCAGTCGGTGCGGCCCAGACGTCGATAGCGCATCAACAACCTCCACGCGCACGGTTCGACGAGTGCGTCGCGCTACGATGCGGCTCGGAGGCCCTCGTGTCCAACGCGATCCGCACCATCCTCTCCGCGTTGTTCGTCGTGGGCCTCGGCTACGGCGCGTACCTCTACTTCCTGCGCCCAGCCCAGTTCCGAAGGCTTCGCGGTCGCCTCATGCTCATCGGCTACATCTACGTCGCCTCGATCTTGATCGGTGCCGTCATGCAAGCGATGGGCTGGCGCTAGCCCAACACCAGAATCGGAGGGCACGACGCGTGCGGATCCTCGTCGTCCCCCAGGAGTTCAAAGGCTCGCTCACCGCTGCCGAGGCCGCCGAGACCATCGCGCGCGGCCTCCAGCGCGCCGCCGCCGAGGCCAGCATCACCATCGAGGTCGACCTGCTCCCGTTCGCCGACGGCGGTCCTGGGACTGCCTCGACCATCGCGAACGCCCTCGGTGGTCGCTCCGTCGGAGTCCGCGCCGCCGGCCCGCTTGGCGTACCTGTCGATGCCGAGTACGCCCTGATCGAGGGCGCACCCGGCGGGGACGGCCTGCTCGCTGTCATCGACTGCGCCGCCGCCTGCGGTCTTGTCCTCATCCCCGCGCCCGACCGCGACCCGTTCGCCGCCTCGAGTGCCGGCGTCGGCACCCTCGTCCTCGATGCCATCGCCCGAGGCGCACGGCGGATCGTCCTCGGCGTCGGCGGCACCGCGACGAACGATGGCGGCGCGGGCCTCGCGCAGACCCTCGGCGTGCGGCTGCTCGATGCGGCTGGCCATGCGCTGCCGGCCGGCGCGATCCATCTCACACGCCTCACCCGCATCGAACGGGGCACACCGTTACCCGCGATCGACCTGCGCATCGCCGTCGACGTCCGCAATCCGCTCCTCGGTTTCGAGGGCGCGACCGCCGTCTACGGCGCGCAGAAGGGCGTGCGCGACTGGCAGGCCCCCGCCCTCGAAGCCGCGCTCGCGCGCTGGGCCGAGCGCCTGCGCGCCGACCTCGGCCTGGACGTGGCCTCAATGGCCGGCGCGGGCGCGGGCGGCGGCCTGGCGTGCGGGCTGTTGGCGGCCGTGCCCGGCGCGCGCATCGAGCCGGGTGCCGCCCTCGTCGCCGAGGTCGTCGGCCTGCGCGCGCGCATCGAGGCGGCGGACCTCGTCATCACCGGAGAGGGCACGCTGGACGCCCAGACTGCCTACGGCAAGGCGGTCGCGCACGTCGCCGCCGTCGCGGTGGAGGTCGGTCGTCCGTGCCTCGCCGTCGCGGGCCAGATCGAGGCTCGCTCCGCCTCGATCGCTGATGCCGAGGCCGCCACTCCCGATCGCGCCACCCGCGAGGCGACCCGGCACGACCCCGCCCCGACCGTCGAGGCGGCGGCGGAGCGGCTGCTCACTCGGTGGCTCGAGCGGTAGCGGGCTAGGCCTTCGCCGAGGCGACGAGGGCTCGGATGGGGCTTCGATGCGGGGCCACCCCGCCGAGTTCTCCGAGTCGCCCTGCCAGTTGCGCGGTCACGGCCTCAGCGTCCGGTGTGCCTCGCGCCTGGACCTCGGCAAGGATCGGAGTACCGAACACGAAGCCTCGTGCGAACCGCTCCGCGCTCTCGCTGACGGCCACGTGCTCCACGTGACGCACCTGGACATCGGCAAATCCAGCCTGATCGAGCAGCGTGCGCATCACGGAGGGGTCGGAGTAGCTGAATGGGACGTTGACGAACGTGGGGGGATTCGCGGGGAACAGGAGCGTCAGGGTCTCTTTCATGACCCGGGCGAAACCGTTGTGGGCAAAGTCGTCCCATGCATTGAGAAGGAGCGTCCCGCCGGGCTTCAGGACCCGCTTCGCCTCACGCATGGCCAGTGGTTTGTCGGGGAAGAACATCACACCGAACTGGCACACGACCGCGTCGAATGAGGCGTCTGGGAATGGCAACGCCTGCGCATCGGCGGGGCGCCATTCGAGGCGTGGGTCATCTCCGATGTGTTCGCGTCCGATCGCGAGCATGTCCTCGCTCAGGTCGGTGGCGACCAGGCGTGCGTCCTGCGGGATCCGGTCCAGTAGCGCGCGGGTGACGACGCCCGTACCGGCGGCCGTCTCGAGGACGCGCATCCCCGCGGAGATCGGCAAGCGCTCGCCGAGGTCCCGGGCGTACGGCTCGAAGATCGTGGGGACCAGGCCCTCGTGATAAGCCCTCGCCCCGGGCCCTCCGAATTGCGGCCTCTCGTTCGCCATCCACGTCCTCCTGACCTCGACTCAACGGTTCGGCATGCTAGCGCCTCCGATGGCTCACCCGCTGATGCCCCTCGACTTGCCTTTCAGGTCTCCCGCCCGTGCGCCGTCTGGGATTTGAGCGGACCCTGCCTCGAATCCCGCGCGCCCGCTGGCGTTCCGTCGTGCTCCGTCTGTGATCTGGCGGAAAAACTGGCGATTCACCCCCCAACTGTTGAAAAACCCCTTGACAGGACGGCCATCGAGGTAAATGATGACCCGCGTAATCGCTTGAGCCGCGAGTTTGGTCCGACCGGGCCGCTGCGGCGGGGAGTTTCTCGGAGGACCACGATGACCAAGGGTGAATTGGTGGCGCTCGTCGCCGCTCAAGCCGGGACCGCCAACAGCGACGCCGAGCGCGTGCTGGACGCCTTCCGTGACGTTGTCCAGGCCAAGGTGAAGGCCGGCGACGATGTCGCCTACCCGGGCCTCGGCAAGTTCAGCCGCGTCGCGCGCAAGGCCCGCATGGGCCGCAACCCGCAGACCGGTGAGGCGATCAAGGTCGCCGCGAGCAAGGCGCCGAAGTTCACGGCCGCCGCCGGCCTGAAGGCCATCGTCAACGGCGGCCCCGCGCCGAAGTTGGCCAAGGCCAAGTAGCCCCCACCCAAGGGGCCAGCCTCGCGACCTCGACAAGCCGCACCACCCTCAGGTGGTGTCGAGGCCGCGCCACGAGAGCCACCCACCCGGGTGGCTCTCGCTTTGCCCGCGATCGAGGTGTTGCGCCGCCTCCGCCTGCCGGCCGGGTTCTGACCTAGGTGCCGTGATGGGTCTGACTGGGATTCATCATTGGACCGCCGACTTCGCCCCTCTGGCCTTCTGGCTCCCCCTCGCCCCTCAGGGACGAGGGGGCCGGGGGGAGTGGGGTGATCGACCTTCTTTTTGAACCCCCGCCCCCGAGGGGCGGGGGTAGGGGGTGGGGCCGCTCGCGCGAAGCGCGGCGGTACGGGCCTCGCATCACCACCTCGATCCCTGGCCTGGCGTTCGAGGGGTGCACGCCGATCTCACGCTGCGCCTCGCGTCCACCGATCTGGATTCGTTGACACTCACTACACCCACGCCTACGCTCCGAAATCGGTGGGTAGATGCCGTTTCCGGCACCGTTTTCATGCCTATCGACGGCGCGTTGGAAGGCCGAACACCCGGTGAACGAGGCCAACGCACTCTTCTCGAACTACCTGCCAGTCCTACTTGGCGTCGGCATCGGCTTCATCCTCGTTTTCACCGCCCTGATCGCCTCCCGACTCCTCGCCCCGTTCTCCCCCGGCCGCGACAAGGGCACCACCTACGAGTGCGGCATGCTCCCGCTCCGGCGCGCCTCCACCAATGTGGGCATGCGCTTCTACCTGTACGCCATCCTCTTCGTCATCTTTGACGTGGAGGCCGTGTTTATCTTCCCGTGGGCCGTCTCCTTCATGGACGTCGGCGTGTTCGCCTACTGGCTCATGGTGCTGTTTATCGGCATCCTTGCCCTTGGCCTTGGGTACGCGTGGAAGAAGGGGGCCCTCCAGTGGCGGTAAACGTGACCACCGCAACCCCGGACGCACCCGCGACGGCGCCGGCGACCGAACCGATGACCTTCCCGGTCATCCCCGTCATGCCCACCGAGCACCCGCTTGAGGCCCCACGTCTCGCGCCGCTCGAGGTCATCCCGGGCAAGGCGCTCTACAAGCAGATCCTCCCCGGCATCGTGCAGGCCCCGCTGGACCTGCTGCTCGCCGCCGGGCGGAAGTCCAGCCTCTGGCCCATGACCTTCGGCCTCGCGTGCTGCGCCATCGAGATGATCGCGACCTACATGTCGCACTACGACCTCGACCGCTTCGGCATCGTGCCGTGGCCGTCGCCCCGCCAGAGCGACGTGATGATCGTCGCGGGCACCGTGACCAAGAAGATGGCACCGGCCGTCAAACTCCTCTACGACCAGATGCCGAACCCCAAGTGGGTCATCTCCATGGGCGCCTGCGCCACCAACGGCGGCCCCTACACCCGTTACGACCGCGTCCTGCAGGGCGTCGACAAGATCATTCCTGTCGACGTCTATGTCCCCGGATGCCCCCCGCGGCCCGAGGCCCTGCTCGACTCGCTGCTCGCCCTCCAGGAACTGGTCATGGAGGAGCGGGGGAGCACCGGCCGATGACGACCCAAGACCTCACCGGCACCATCTGGGCCGAAGTCGACCGCGCCCTCGCAGGCGTCACCGTCCGCGCGGAGCGCGGCGTGCTGGACGTCATCGTCTTCATCCCGCGTGATGAGGTGGTCCGTGGCCTGCGCGCGCTCAAGCGCGACGCTGGCCTTTCGTTCGACTACCTGCGCTGCCTCACCGCCGTCGACAACGAGGCCGAGGGCATCGATGTCGTCTACCACCTCTACTCCACGACGAAGAAGCACAACCTCACGGTCAAGACGACCCTGCCGAACGATGACCTCACACTCGACACGGCAACGACCGTCTGGCGTGGCGCGAACTGGCTCGAGCGCGAGACCGCCGAGATGTTCGGCGTGCGCTTCCGCGGGCACCCGGACCCCCGCACGCTGCTGATGCCGGAAGACATGGACGACACCTTCCCCCTGCGCAAGTCGCATCCCCTCGCGGAGATCGAAGTGCTGCAGGGCGAGGGCATGGGCTACACCGAGGAGGACCGCTAGATGGTCGCTTCTCCGCAGGCCACCCCCGAGCACGAGTTCGAGACGCAGGATCTGCTGATCAACGTCGGCCCGCAGCACCCGTCCACGCATGGTGTGTTCCGCATGGTGCTGACGATCGATGGCGAAGTCGTGAAGGACGTGGTGCCGTACATCGGGTACCTCCACCGGGGCGCGGAGAAACTCTGCGAGACGATGGACTTCCGCCAGGGCATCGGCTTCATGGACCGCACGGAGTACCTCGCGGCCCACAACGCCGAGCTCTCCTACGTCATGGCCGTCGAGGCGCTCGCCGGCCTCGAGGTCCCCGAGCGCGCGCAGTGGATCCGCACGATCCTCTGCGAACTCAACCGACTCTCGTCACACTTCATGTTCCTCGGCGCCTTCGGCATCGATGTCGGCGTGTTCGGTACGCCGTTCATCTACGCGTGGCGCGAGCGCGAGGCGATCATCGACCTGTTCGAGGAGATCTCGGGCGACCGGATGATGTACGCCTACTTCCGCCCGGGCGGCCTCGCCTGGGACGTGCCGCTCAACTTCAAGGAGCGCGTCCGCGAGGTGCTGAAGAGCACGCGCCAGGGCATCAGGGACTTCGACGAACTCCTGACGCAGAACGAGATCTTCCGCGCCCGCACCGAGGGCATCGGCTACATCTCCGCCGAGGACGCGATCGACTGGGGCATGTCCGGCCCCTCCATCCGCGCCTCCGGGGTGCCGCTGGACGTGCGCCGCGACGAGCCGTACCTGAAGTACGCCGAACTCGACTTCGACGTGATCGTCGGCGAGAACGGCGACGTCTTCGACCGCTACTACTGCCGCATGCTCGAGATGCACGAGTCCGTGAAGATCATCGAGCAGTGCTTGGAGCGCCTCCAGCCCGGCTTGATCGTGCCGGACAAGATGCCGCGCATGCTGCGCGCCGCCCCGGGCGAGGTCTACATCCGCACCGAGGCCCCGCGCGGTGAGTACGGCATCTACATGGTGAGCAAGGGTGGCAACCGCCCATACCGCCTGAAGGTGCGGAGCGCGTGTCTCTCCAACCTGCAGGCGTTGCGCCAGATGTCAGTCGACCAGTACATCGCGGACGCGATCATCGTGTTGGGCTCGATCGACATCGTCCTGAGCGAGGTTGACCGCTAGTGAACAACTCGCTTTTCGGCTTCGAGATCAACGTCTGGTTCGACGGCCTTGCCCGCCTCGGGCTGATCGTCGGCGTCATGACGGTCGTCGCGATGGGCCTCATCTACGGCGAGCGCAAAATCCTCGCGCGGTTCCAGCAGCGCATCGGGCCGCAGAAGACTGGCCCGTTCGGCCTGCTGCAGTCGGTCGCGGACGCCATCAAACTGGTGGGCAAGGAAGACCTGCGCCCCACCGCCGCCGACCCGTGGACGTTCGAGTTGGCCCCGTACTTCGTCTTCATCCCGATCTTCCTCGGGTTCGTCTCGCTGCCGTTCCTGCTGGATGTGAACATCCGCCTGCTGGAACTCGGCCTGCTCTACTTCATCGCCGTGTCGTCCGTGAACATCGTCGGCTGGGTGATGGCCGGATGGGGCTCGGACAACCGTTACGCGATGATCGGCGGCATGCGCGCCGCGGCGCAGGCGATCTCCTACGAACTCCCGCTCGTCCTCAGCCTCGTCGTCGTCGCGATGCTCGCCGGCTCGCTCAACCTGAAGGACATCGTTGAGGGTCAGGCGGTCGTCCCGTACGTCGTCTGGCTGCCGCTCGCGTTCGTCATCTTCTTCATCTCCACACTGGCCGAGATGAACCGCCCGCCCTTCGACATCCCGATCGGTGAGTCCGAGGTCGTCGGTGGCCCGTTCGTGGAGTACTCCGGCATCCGCTGGTCGATGTTCATGCTCGGCGAGTACGCCAGCCTCTGGATCCTGTCGACGTTGACCGCCGCGGTGTTCCTCGGTGGCTACTCCTGGCCGTTCGGCGAGGATCTCGGTAAGGGCTACCAGTTGCTGCTGATGGGCGCGAAGTCCGGGCTCTACATCTTCGTGGTGTTCTGGGTGCGCGCCTCGATCCCGCGTCTGCGCATCGACCAGTTGATGGCGTACTCGTGGAAGGTCCTGCTCCCGCTCAGCCTCGCGCAGGTGCTCGTCGTCGGCTTCGTGCGCGTGTACGAACTGCCCGATGTCGTCCTCACCGCCGCCGGCATCCTCGGCCTCGTCGCCCTCGTGTCCATCACCGGCCGTGCGGTGGCCAGCACGCGACGTCTTCCCGGCGCCGCGCGCACGATGCGAAGTGAGGCCGCCTGATGAAGGGCATCGCCAAATCCCTGATGGTCACGCTCTCCACCTTTACCCGGAAGCCGGTGACCCGCGACTACCCGAACTACCACCGTGAGCTGCCCGAGCGCGACCGCGCCTTCCCGCTGCTCCTCTGGGACAAGGAAATCGACGAGCCGTTCTGCACCGGCTGTCATGCCTGTGAGCGTGCCTGCCCGGTCGAGTGCATGACCGTGCTGATGAAGGACAATCCGAACCACAAGAGCAACGGGGGCGATTCCTCCCGCCGCAAGATCATCGACAAGTTCTGGATCGATTACGCGCGCTGCATGCGCTGCAACATCTGTGTCGAGGTCTGCAACTTCGACGCGATCGCGATGAACAACACCTGGCAGGGACACGAGCTCTCCGTCCACGACCGCAAAGACCTGGTGATGGACCTTGAGCAATTGCTCGTCCAGTCTCACGTCGGCGCGATCAAGGAATGGGTCCCGGTCCTCGGCCAGTCCAACGAGACGAACGAGTAGGACGACGCGCGTGTTCGACCGTCTCCCCCTGCCCTCGCAGTTTGACCGCACGATCATCGCGGGGGGCACCGTGCTCGTCCTCGGTGCCGCGCCGGTCGTCGTCGTCCTCGCGGCGCTGCTGATCGTCGACCGCATCACCGCGCCGGAGTTCATCTTCTTCCTCGCCTCGGCGATGCTCCTCGCGAGTGCGCTCGGCGTGGTGCTGATGAAGAACATCGTGCATGCCGCCCTGAGCCTCGTCGTCACGCTGCTTGGTGTCGCCTCGATCTACCTGCTGCTGCTGACCGAGTTCCTCGCGCTGGTGCAGATCCTGGTCTACGGCGGCGGCGTGGTCATCCTCCTGCTCTTCGGTCTCATGATGACCAACGCCCAGGACGACCCCGTGGTCACAGATGGCTCCCAGAAGCCCTTCGCCTTCGGCGTCGCCGCCCTCATCGCTGGCGTGTTCGTCGCGATGGCGCTCGACGCGCAATGGGGTTCACCCGAGGCCTCGATCGTCCCGTTCCGCGACTTCGGTGCGCGCCTCTTCCGTGACTTCAGCCTGCCGGTCGTGATCGTGGCCGTGCTGCTCGATATCGCCTTCACGGGCGCCTTCGTCAACGCGCGTCGTGCCGATGCCGCCACGGCTGCCCGAGGGGAGGCCCGTTCGTGATCCCCATGGAGAACTTCCTCGTCCTCTCCGGACTGCTGTTCGCGATTGGGCTCTTCGGAGTGCTCTCGCGCCGCAGCGCCATCCTCATCCTGATGTCGGTCGAGTTGATGCTCGCGGCCGTCGCGATCAACTTCATCGCCTTCGCCTCATACCGCGACACGGAGGCGTTCAGCGGCCTCGTGTTTGCGCTCTTCGTGATCACCGTCGCCGCAGCCGAAGTCGGCTTGGCACTCGGTATCGTGCTCCGGCTCTTCCGTGAGCGACGCACCGCCAACGTGGACGAGGCGAGCAGCCTGAAGTGGTAGGACGCCGGTCGGCAGGCCTCGCCTAACAGCGAGGCCGGACGCACCGGGCGGGAAGGACGCCCATCGTGGGCATCGAGTTCGGCATGGAGCAGGTGTGGGTGCTACCGGCGATCCCGGCGGCGCTCTTCGTCGTCCTCGCGCTCCTGAACCCGCTCATCCCGCGTCGGGGCGACTTCATCGCCGCCCTCGGCATGGCCGCCGTCGTCGGCCTCGTCTTCCTCGTGATGCTGGACTACACCTCGGTCTTCCACGATGGCCACTTCTCACCCGAGGGCTCGAACGTCCTCTCCTTCGACTGGGTGAACATCGGCCAGGGCTTCTTCGTCATCGAGTTCTCGACGTTCGTGGACGGCATCACCATGGTGATGCTCCCCGTCGTCACTATCGTCGCGACGATGGTGACCGTGTACTCGATCGGATACATGCACGGAGAGCAGCGCTACGGCTGGTATTTCGCCCTGCTCTGTCTGTTCGTGTCCGCGATGCTCATGCTGGTCGTCGCGGGCAACCTCATCCAGTTGTACCTGGCCTGGGAGGGCGTGGGCCTCGCGTCCTACCTCCTCATCGGCTTCTACTGGGAGCGCCAGTCCGCCGCCGAGGCCGCGAAGAAGGCCTTCATCACCACCCGCATCGGTGACGTCGGCTTGCTTATCGGCATCATCCTGCTCTGGCGGGCCACCGGGACCTTCGACATTCAGGGCATCATCGAGGCCGCGAAGGCCCACCAGATCGGCGAGACCTACCTCACCGTCTCGATGCTCTTCCTCTTCATGGGCGCCGTCGGCAAGTCCGCACAGTTCCCGCTCCACGTCTGGCTGCCGGACGCGATGGAGGGCCCGACGCCCGTCTCCGCGCTCATCCACGCCGCCACGATGGTGGTCGCTGGCGTCTACCTCGTCGCCCGCTTCTCGCCTGTCTACGCCGAGGTGCTCGTCGCCCGCGACGTCATCCTCTACACCGGCCTGATCACTGCCGTCATGGCGGCCTCGATGGGCCTCGTGTCGAGCGACATCAAGCGCGTGCTGGCGTACTCGACGGTGTCGCAGTTGGGCTTCATGTTCGTCGCGCTCGGCTCGGGCGCCGTGACGGCCGCGATGTTCCACCTGTTCACCCACGCCTTCTTCAAGGCGCTGTTGTTCCTCGGCTCCGGCTCCGTGATCCACGCGACGCACCAGCAGGAGGTCGAGAACCTCGGCGGGCTGCGGCACAAGATGCCGTTCACGGCGACGGTGTTCGCGATCGGCTCGCTCGCGCTCGCGGGCATCCCGATCTTCGCGGGCTTCTGGTCGAAGGACGAGATCCTCCACGAGACGCTGAATAACGCTCCGATCGGTGTCTACGTCATCCTCGCTGGCACCGCGATGCTCACCGCCATCTACACGACCCGGCTCGTGCTGCTCACCTTCTTCGGCGCGCCGCGTGACCATCACGCCTACGACCACGCGCACGAGTCCCCGCCGATCATGAACGGCCCGCTCGCGATCCTCGCGCTG
>CAMBFG010000011.1 GCA_945865925.1 Dehalococcoides mccartyi | reverse complement strand
TGGGGTTGCTCCGGTTTGACGGACAGATTGCTTAGGCCGCCGAGGCGCTCCTTGCTCGTGGGACCATTCTTGCCTCGTACTCCACCGGCGAACAGTAGCCGAGCGTGGAGTGCAGGCGTCGGCGATTGTAGAACACCTCGATGAACTCGAAGACCGCGTGCTGCACCGCGCCTCGCGTCGGCCAGGCGGAGCGGTAGACGAGCTCGGTCTTGAGCGTGGCGAAGAAGCTCTCCGCGACCGCGTTGTCCCAGCACTGCCGAGGACGGCTGAGCGATTGCACGACACCATGGGCGCCGAGCAACTCGCGGAACGTTGCTGAGGTGTACTGACCGCCCCGATCGGAATGGAAGGTCAATCCCGGTCTCGGCCGTCTGGCCGTGATCGCCATCCGCAGGGCGTCGGAGACCAGGCTGACTCGCATGTGGTCCGCCATCGCGAAGCCGACCACACGCCGGCTGGCAAGGTCGATCACCGTCGCCAGGTAGCACCAGCCCTCCCACGTCCGGAGGTAGGTGATGTCGCCGACCCACACGCGGTCGAGCTCAAGCGACGCCGGTGCGAAGGCCCGGCGCACGAGGTCCGTGACCGCCGGCGGGGCGGAAGGATCGGTGATTGTCGTCCGCTTCCACCGTCGTTTGCACCGTCCAGTGAGTCCACACACGGCCATCAGCCGCGCGACGCGGCGCCGCCCGCAGACGACGCCGTCCCGCCGCAGCTGGAGGTGCACGCGCGGCGCCCCGTAGGTCTCCCGACTGTCTTTATGGATCGCGACGATCTGATCTTTCAAGGCGCCATCGCTCCGCTCCCGCACGGACGGAGCGTGCTTCGACCATTGGTTGTGGGGCGTCAAAACCTCGATCAGGCGGCTTTCCGCTCGTAGCGATGGTGAAGTCCCCCCAGGACGGGGGTTCCTACGACGGGCCCGGACCGCTGCGGCGTACGTGCGCCTTCGGGTGGTTCGAGCGCGAGCGTCCGGTGTGGACGCGTGTCGTTGTAGTAGACGACGTACTCCCGCAGGACGTGGCGTAGGTGTCGCTCATTCAACGGGATGATGTGATCGACGCACTCCCGCCGGAGCGTCCCGATCAGTCGTTCGACGACGCCGTTCGCCTGCGGCGTGTGAATTGGCGTCAGCACCGTCTCGATGCCGATGCGCGACGCGCGGGCAATGAAGTCGCCGCCGTAGCAGCGGTCGCGGTCGCGAATCAGTACCCGTGGTTGGTGGCCCCAGGAGGTGGCCTCGATCACCTGTTGCCAGACCCACGCTGCCGTCGGGTGGGCGGTGACATTGAAGTATTCGATGCGCCGGCGGTCATGCGAGACCACGACGAAGACGTACAACGTCTGGAAGAGCAACGTCGGGACGGTGAAGAAGTCCACCGCCCAGAGGTGGTGACGGTGGTTCGTGATGAACGTATGCCAGCGTTGCGAAGGTGGCCGTAGCAACGCCTGTCGCCGGTACCGGCGAACGGAGGCGGCGCTCACGTCGTGTCCCAGGGCGAGGAGCTCGCCACGGATCCGGATCGCGCCCCAGCGGGGATTCTCGCGCGCGATGCGCGTGATGAGATCTCGAGCTTCCTGAGCGATCTTGCGGCGGCCCCCTCGTTCTTGACCGCTCTTCCACCGCCAGTACCGGCGCCAGCCCTCCCGGTGCCAGCGCACGACGGTATCCGGTTTGAGGACGACCAGCGCCGAGCGCCAACCGGTCCAACGTCGGAAGAACGCGACCCAGAGCAGACGGTCTGCGCCGTGCACCCTGGGCCGGCGGCTGCACATCGCAAGCTGATGCCGAAGGGCGAGGTTTTCGAGAACGAGATCCTGTCGCGAATTGAGCAGCCCGCGGATCGCCGCAATCAGTAGTCCGATATACGTACCCATCCCCACCTCCCGTCGCTTGGCGGGAGCCTCGGTCACGCGGACGAAGCCGTCAAATCACGGCGATCGAGGTTTTGATGCCCCACAGCCTTCGTGTTACCGGCAGGCGTACCCGTCTCACCTGCACCGCCATCACTGCTGTCGCTGCATCCAAGCAGTGCCGCGCCCGCGAGTCCCGCGAGCCCGATGCCGGATGCGCGAAGCAACCGACGACGGTTGAGCGGACGCGCCCAATAGTTGCCTTCGTTGAGTCGATCCACGGTGCCCCCTCTGGCGCGTAGAACCTCGTACGCGCCGTGATTGTGCGGCCCGGTGATCAGCGTCGCTATACGTCCGCTGCGTATTTCGATCGGTTTACTTACTTACTCACCATCGACCTGACCGACTTTGATTCAAAAACGATCGTGAACGTGAGCACGCACACGAATTATCGTCATCGGTATGCCCCACTCATCGACGTGCAGCACGCCGCGAGACCGGGGCGACGAACGCAGCGAGGCGGACCGTGAGTTCTACGAGAGTCGTCTGTGATGGAACAGCCGTAGCGGTACGGCTCACCGACGAGCTGGAGCTCGTCGCAACGCGGTCAACGGACGACGACAGCTGAACGGCGTGAGCAGGTCAGGCGAGTCGTGCGCACTAAGTGCGCACGACTCATTTCGCCCGTTGCAGCGCGAAACGGTCGAGGATACCTGTGTCGTACATGCCGTCGACGAACTCGCCGTACTTGGCGACCGCACGAAGCATCGGCAGATTGGTCTTGAGGCCCTCGATCTGCGTCGCGGCGAGCACTTCCGACAGGCGGCTGACCGCCGATGCACGGTCAGCGCCCTTCACCACGAGTTTCGCGATGAGCGGGTCGTAGTACGGTGTCACCGTGTCTCCCGCCCGGAATCCCGTGTCCAGACGTACGTCTGACGCCTCTGGGACGTCCATCGAGGTGATCACACCGGGCGACGGCATGTATGTCACCGGGTCCTCGGCGTAGATCCGGCACTCGATCGCATGACCAACGGGCGTGGCCGACAGCACGGCGTCCGCAAGCACTTCACCGGCGGCGACTCTGAGCTGCTGCTCGACCAGGTCGAGGCCAAAGACCTCCTCGGTCACGGCGTGCTCCACCTGGAGGCGCGTGTTCACCTCCAGGAAGTAGTAGTCGCTTCCCGAGACGAGACACTCGACGGTCCCGGCGTTGTAATAGCCGATGGCCTGCGCGAGCCGAAGTGCGTCCGCTGCGAGGCCTGCTCGCACCGCCGGTGTCACATTCGGCGCGAGCGACTCCTCAATCACCTTCTGGTGGCGACGCTGGACAGAGCAGTCTCGCGTGCCGAGTGCCACGCCGTGCCCGAACTTATCGGCCAACACCTGCACCTCGACGTGACGAGCTGGTTCGAGGATCCGCTCGATATAGATGTCCAGATCACCGAATGCCCGCTCGGCAGTCGTACGAGCACGTTCGAGGGCGCGCGCGAGGCCGGCCTCGTCGTTGACGCGCGTCATGCCGATGCCGCCGCCACCGGCGCTTGCCTTGAGCAGGAGTGGGAACCCAACACGCGCGGCCTCGGCCTCGACGGTATCAATGGCCACCGGTTCCGGGGACCCGGGAATGACAGGGAACCCGACACGAGCGGCCACCGCTCGCGCGGGAAGCTTCCTGCCGACCGACTCCATCGCTTCGGCCGACGGGCCGATGAAAACGATGCCACGCTCCGCACACGCACGCGCGAAGTCCGCCCGCTCAGACAGCAGGCCGTAGCCAGGGTGAATCGCTTCGACACCGGCCTTCACTGCCACATCCAGGATGGCGTCAGCGAGCAGGTAACTCTGGCCCACGGGCGGCGGACCGATCAGGTACGCCTCATCTGCGGCTGCCACATGCAGCGCGGATGCATCCGCCTCCGAGTAGACGGCGACGGTCCGAATCCCGAGGCGCTGGCACGTACGGATAATCCGGCACGCGATCTCGCCCCGGTTCGCAATCAGGACGCTTGCGAACATCGTCGCCTCCGGCTAGTTACGGGTCGAGACGGAGAAGGAGGTCGCCCTCGGCCACGGCCTGGTCAACAGCTACGCAGAGCTCGGTGACGCGCCCGGCCGCCGGAGCGACCACAGGCATCAGCATTTTCATCGACTCAACGGTCAGCAACTCCTGGTCGATCGTGACCTGATCGCCCACAGCGACCTGTAGCTCGGCGATTCGGCCGGGCCATCCCGCAACGACATCCATGACATAGCCTTTCTTAGCACTGGCTTACCTCAGTCGAGGGGCCTAGCTGCGTCCGCGCAGCCTCGGATCCAGAACATCCCGCAGTGCGTCACCTAGGACATTCACGGCAAGGACGGTGACAAAGATCGCAAGACCGGGAAATAACGATGGGTGGAACGCGCGGCGAATGATGGGGAGCGCCTGGCTCAGCATACCGCCCCACGTCGGCGTCTTCGGGTCGACACCGACGCCGAGGAACGACAGTCCAGCCTCCGCCAGAATAGCGAAGGCGACGCCCAGCGACGCCTGAACGATGAGCGGAGACATCACGTTGGGCAGGATATGCCGAAGGAGAATTCTCACGTTCGTCGAACCCATCGATTGGGCGGCCCGGATGTAGTCCTCCTCGCGCACCGAGAGCACCTGCCCGCGCGTCACGCGACAGTACGGGGGGATCGACCCCACGCCGATCGCAATGAGGACTTGCACCATTCCACCGCCAAAAGCGGCCACAATCGCGAGTGCCAGGATGATCTGGGGGAACGCGATGATCGTGTCCATTGCCCGCATGATGATGTTGTCCACCATCCCGCCGAAGTAGCCCGATATCAGTCCAAGCGGTACCCCCACGATGACCGAGAGCGACACCGCGAGGAACCCGATCAGCAATGACACCCGCGCGCCATAGATCGTGCGGCTCAGGATGTCCCGTCCGAGTTGGTCAGTCCCCATTGGATGGTCGAGTGACGGACTCTTCAACGCCTGAAGCGGGCTCGTAGCGACGGGGTCCGCGGGAGCGATCACCGGAGCAAACACGGCGCAGATGAGCACGACCAGCAATACCCCGAACGCGACGGGCACCATGCGCTGCTGGAGCAGCCTCCGGAGGACGTTCGGTGTCCCTCGACCTTCGTCGACTGTCCCAGACAGAGCGGAGAGTGGCTGAGAAATGTTCGTCATGACGCCGACCGACTGACTTTGATCCTCGGGTCAGCGATGCCGTAGGCGATGTCCGTCACAAGCGTCGCCATGGGGACGGTGAGCCCAATCACCAGCACCACGCCCATCACAACAGGAAAGTCTTGCGCGAAGATGCCGCCGATCGCCAGGCGCCCCATCCCGGGTAGCGCAAAGACCGTTTCGATGATGACCGAGCCACCGATGAGGTTACCGAGACGCAAGCCGAGGACGGTGATGATCGGGAGGAGCGCGTTGCGTAGGCCGTGCCGGACGGTCACCGCGTACGGCGTGAGTCCTTTCGATCGTGCCGTGCGGATGTAGTCGTGACCCATCACCTCGAGCATGCTCGACCGCGTTTGACGCATGATCGTGGCCGACTGCGCGAGCCCGAGCACCATGCTGGGCAGGATCAGTGTGCGCAGCCCCTGAATTGGGTCCTTGAAGGGATCGACGTAGCCGGACGCTGGGAACCACCCCAGCTTCACGGAAAAGAGCAGCAGTACGAGGATGCCGAGCCAGAAGTTCGGTATGGCGACACCCGCCGTCGCCATCATCGTGGCCGCCCGGTCGAACCATGAGTTCCGTCGAAGCGCTGCGACCACACCTGCCGGGATCGCAATCACCGTAGAGATCACCCACGCCATCGCAGCCAGCTGAAGGGTGACGGGCGCGCGTTCCCGGATCGCTGTCAGCACTGGTTGGCGCGTCCGGATGGAAGTACCCAGGTCACCCGTGAGGACGCCCCCAAGCCATTTCGCGTAGCGCACGGGGATTGGATTGTTCAGGCCCAAATCCTCGCGCGCGCGTTCGATCGCCTCCGGCGTCATCGACGCTGAGCTCTCCGGGCCGAGCAGGAGGACGACCGGATCACCGGGAAGTACCGACACGAACATGAACGTCAGCACCGACACCATGAACATGATCAAGAGGGTCTGGAGCAGACGGTTCAGTATGTATTCGAGGTTCATGACGGTCCTTGGCTCTCTCGGTCCGAGATGCAGTCGGCTGGGCGACTAGCCGTTGAGCCAGAACTCGTCGTAGCGCTCCTTACCCTCCGCACCGAACGTGAGGTCTGTGTTCTGGACGCGCTTCCGGGCCGCCCGGAACTGCGCCGTGTACGTCGAGTACATGTCGTACGGGTTCGTCGCCAGGTGCTTCTCGATCTCCTGGTAGAACCGCTTCCGCTCCTGCGTGTTGTAGCTCTCACGGGCCTTCGCGATCAGGTCGTCCAGCTGCGGATTCTCGACGTGTCCCGCGTTGTAGAAGCCCTTCGAGTGCACCACCTCCGCCACGATGCCGTCCGGGTCGGCGCGGATGCTGAACGAGGACAGCGCCGAGTTCACATCCTGCACCACCCACGTCCGCGTGGTCACGGACTGCAGCGGCACCAGGTCCAATTGGACGTTGATCTTCTTCAGCATGTCCTGGTACAGGGCACCACGCGTCGCAGACTCTTGGTTCGTACCGATCGCCGCCGTGAAACGCGTACCGTTCGGGTACTTGCTCTTGGCGAGGTACTCCTTCGCCTTCGCCAGGTCGAACTTCGGTGCCGAAGCGACCGGCTCGTATGCCCACTTCAGCGCCGGTGTCAGGATCCCCGTCGCCACCTGGAAGCGGTTGAAAAACACCGCCTTGTTCTCGGCCTCACGGTCGATCGCGTGCGCGATCGCCAGACGCAGGTTGACGTCGTCGATCGGGGCGAGCTTCAGGTTGAAGTAGAAGCCGCTCCACTGTGCACCCGTGAAGGTCGAGAGCTGGTACTGACCGGACTTCTCCAGGCGGTCCATCTCTGACAGCGGCGGCACCGCGATGTCGATCTCCCCTGACTCCAACGACGCCAGTGCGACGTTGGTGTCCGGGATGACCTTCCACTCGATCTCGTCTAGGTACGGCAGGGGGACGCCGTCAGCGCCCTTCCGCCAGTAGTCCGGGTTCTTCTGCACGCGGATCCGCGAGTCCGACACCCACTCGGCGAACTTGAAGGGACCCGTACCGCCCAGCGACTTACGGTCGAATGCTTCCACACCCTTCTCCAGCGCCGCCGGCGAGACCACCTGGCCACCGCGGTCACCGAGGATCGTGAGGATCGCCGCGTTCGGCTTGTCCAGCTTGAAGATCACCGTCCGGTCGTCCACCACGTCGACCTTCTGGATTGGGAGCATCTGCGCGCGCGCTGCCGGCTTGTACGCTTCTTCCTGGTTCCGCGCGACGTTGTAGCGGATGTCCTCGGCCTTCAGCATGTTGCCGTCGTGGTACTTCACACCCGGGCGCAGCGTGAACTTGATCGTCGTCGGGTCCACGACTTCGAACGCTTCGGCGAGCGAGTACTTCGTGTCCGGCAGCCCCTCGCGGTTGTACTGCACCAGCCCTTCGAACATCGTCCAGAAGAACTTGTGATCACCACCGCCTTGACCACGGTGTGGGTTGAGCGAGCCAGCCGGCTCCGCACCGACGCCGACGGTCAGTTTCCCGCCGCGTTTGATTGCGACAGTCGAGCCGCCTGCCTTCGTGTTACCGGCAGGCGAACCCGCCCCGCCGTCGGCGCTGTTGTCGCTGTCGCTGCACCCGACCAGGGCAGCGCCCGCGAGCCCGGCAAGCCCGATCCCGGCCCCTCGCAGCAACCGCCGCCGGTTGAGCGAACCGGTCCAATAGTTCTGTTCGGCGATTCGATGCACGGATGCCCCCTCTGGTGCGTGGAACCCTCTACGCGCCGCGATTGTGCGATGGCCGTGAGGGACCTCGCTATACGTCTGCTACGTATTTCGATCCGTTACCCGACAGCGTGCCGCACTCGACCTCAACCGGAACTCGTTCCTAGCGATTCGTGAACGTGAACACGCACACGAACGATGCCCGTCGTCTCGAGAGTGACGGGCTGCGTCTCAGCGCGGGGGCCGATCAACGATGACACCTCGTACGGCGAGGTCTGCGATCTCGGCATCGGTATAGCCGACGAAGCGGAGTGTCTCGACGTTATCGGCGCCAAGACCAGGAGCGCCGGTCCATCCGTCGTAGCGACGTGCTCCATCGACGACCATGGGGAGGCCGTCGGTCCGGTAGCGGCCGACATCCGGTGTCTCAAGCGAGGCAAAGTAGTTGCGAGCCTCCAGTTGAGGATCGGCAAGCCACTCCGGCGCCGACTGCACCGGCGCGGCTGCGACCCCGACCGCCTGGAGGCGGTCTGCGAGCGCGCGCTTGTCCTCTGTGGAGGTCCACGCCTCGATCGCGTCGTCGAGCGCCGGTCGAGAGATGAGGCGGCCCCCGACGGTGTGATAGCGACCGTCAGTCTCCCAACCACGCCCTGCGAGGCGAGCGAGCGCGACCCATTGCGCATCCGTCATGCAACTGATCGAGATCCACTGATCCTCGCCAAGGCAGCGGTAGACCCCGTATGGGGCCGCGTCCGGTACACCGTTCCCCAGCCGTTCGGGCTCGCGCCCGGAGAGTTGAGAGACGACGAACTCCTCCGCAAAGAACGCAGCCATCGCCTCGGACTGTGACAGGTCAAGGAACGCGCCCTTGCCCGTGCGCTCGCGCCGCCAGAGCGCAGTCATCACGGCAGAGAGGCCGCAGACACCGGCCGCAGCATCCGTGAGGGCCTGGGCCGTCACGCGCGGTTCGTCCTCGTTGTATCCCATCATCGCCGTGAGGCCTGAGAGCGGTTCGATGCTCGGGCCGAGGCCCACGTAGTCACGGTACGGGCCCTTAGAGCCAAAGGCGGGCATCGAAAGGAAGATCAGGCGCGGGTTGTGTGTGCTCAGCACGCCGTAGTCGAGCCCGAGCGAGGGCATGGCACGGGCGCTGAAGTTCTCCACGACGATGTCAGCGGTCGCAACGAGGCGCAGTACGGCTTCCCTGCCCTCCGCCGTCTTGAGGTCGACCGCAAGGCTGCGCTTATTGCGCATCAGTTTGTTATTCAGTGCCTGACGGTTGTACGGCTTCTCACCCGGATCTCCATCCGGGTAATAACCGCCTGCCCCGCGCTGCACCACGGCCGGCCCACGGCCATCCGGGGCTTCGACGCGCAGGACATCCGCGCCGAGGTCTGCCAGAAAGCGCGCAGCCAGCGGGCCGGACCAGACCCGCGTGAAGTCGAGCACCCGGACGCCTTCAAGCGGACGGTGCGTCGGCGCCTTTCCGCCAGGCAGCGGCGGCTCGGCATCTTGCCACCCAACAGACTTGAGGTCGTCCCGCAGCGGCCGCGGTGGACGTTCGGGCGATTGAGGCTCACCGGCGATCTGGAACGCGGAACCCGGGACGACAACTCGTGCGAGGTCATTCGGGCCGCCTTCTTCGACCTCGATGCCACGCCAGAACTGCCGCGAGATTAGCTGCGGGTCCTCCCGCATCTGGGCGAACGACTGGAGGTCGCCAACGGGGACGCGCCACGTCTCCTGGCCTTCGAAGAACAATTCGCGCGACGTACCCTTCTGAAACGCTTCCGCGATCAGGGCTTCCACTTCCTCGATCCGCGCCACGCGGAGTGCGTTCTGCGCAAAGTCAGGGTTGCTCTCGAACTCGACCCCGCCGACCCACAATGCGAATGGTGACCAGAAATTCTCGCCGATGCACATCGCGATCCAACCGTCGCGCGCCCGGAGCATGGAGTTCGTGGCGGAATTTTCCCAGCGGTTCCCGTGCCGAGACCGGATGGCGCGATTCGAGAGCCACATGACATCGGTGAACTGGTGCAATGTAGCGATGGTCTCGAGCACCGAGAGGTCAACGGTGGCACATTCGCTGGTCCCGAGCGCCGAGGCGAGCGCGACGCTGTAGGCGAGGGTCCCCGCCTGCGCGTAAGGGTACGGTCCAGGCATCGTCAGGGGCGCCCGACCGGGATCCCCCGCGAGGTGCGTATAGCCGCCAAACGCGAGGATCGTGGCAGCGGTGGCCTCGAAGTCGCGATACGGGCCGGTCCGGCCGAACGGAGTGATCGCGACTCGCGCGCGGGTGCGTCCCCCACCCAGCGAGTCGAACCCGATCGCGTCGAGTTCTCGCGGGGCAAGGTCGGCGATCACGATGTCCGCATCCGCTGCCAACCGCGCGAGGGCGTCACGGTCAGCGGCGCGGCTCCGGTCGATCCGGACGCGAGTCTTCCCGCCGTGGAAGGCGATCTCAGCGGCGCGATCACTCGCGGTACTCAACGGTGAGGTCGCCCGGATCACCTCGGCACCCCAGCGTAAGAACCACTTGCCGGCCCACGCCGCAGCCTGGTCGGTGTCGCTGATCTCCAGCACGCGCACGAGATCCCCCTCCCAGTGCCGTCATTGGACGCAGTCGTGTGTTGTCGCTCGTCGTTTCGCCGAGGTCCCTCGGGAGCAGCCCAGTTTCCAGTCAGCCCCCTACGGCCGAATACGCCGCTCGCGCGGACCGAGTTGCGTCGGAAGGACGCGGTAGGCGAGTTCTACCCACTGCGTCAGGAGCGAACGCGTGTCGCGCGGATCGATGATGTCTTCGGCGCTAAACGCCTCGGCGGTCCGGAATGGTGACCGCACCGCGATCATCCGATCCTCGATGCTCTTCCGATGTGCATTTGGATCCGGTGCCGCCTCGATCTCCCGCCGGTAGGCAGCGGCGACCCCACCCTCGATGGGGAGTGAGCCCCATTCGCCGGACGGCCACGCGACGCGGAAGTTGAACCGACCACCCGCCTGCTGCCCAGCGCCCGCGACGCCGTACCACCGGCGCACGACCACGGTCGCCCATGGAATCTTTGCCTGGTGGATCGCAGCCAGCGCGCTCATGCCGTGTCGCAGCGTCCCTGACCGCTCCGCGTCGGGACCGATCATGAACCCCGGCTGGTCGACGAAGTTGATCACGGGCAGGTGGAACGTGTCGCAAAGGTCGACGAAGCGCTCGAGTTTCTGCGCCGCGGATGCGTCCATGGCACCACCATTAGACATCGGGTCGTTCGCCAGAATGCCGACAGGCCTTCCAGCGACCCGTGCCAGCATCGTGACCTGCGATGGCCCGAAGTACCGGCTCATCTCGAACGCCGACCCACGGTCAACGATGAGGTCGATCATCTTGCGGACCAGGTACGGCCGGTTGCGCTCACGCGGGATCAGGGAGAGCAGTGCCTCCTCACGACGGTCCGATGGATCGTCGGTCTCACACACTGGAGGAGCCTCGTAGATGTTGCTCGGCATATAGGAGAGGAACGCCCGGATCTGCCGGAATGCGTCAGCCTCATCCTCGGCCTCGTTGTCGACGAGCCCGCTCGCGCGGGCGTGTACGCGATAGCCGCCGAGGTCTTCCTTGTCGATGTCCATCCCGAGGGCGCGCTTCACGAGCGGCGGGCCGGCGGCGAAGATCTGGGAGACGCCCTTCACCATCACGTTGAAATGGCAGGCTGCGGACTCCCCCGCGGGCGCACCGGCCACCGAGCCCAGCGCCGCACAGACGACCGGGACCTCACCCATCAGGTCGATGAAGATGCCCCCGAATCCACCAGCACCGAGGTACGTACGGCCGATCGCTTCGATCGTCCGGATGTCGGCACCAAAGCCGTCCAGAAGCGAGACCAACGGGAGTTTCAGGTCGAGCGCGATCGCCTGTGCCTCGGCCTGTTTCGTGCGCTGGCCACGTTCTGCCGCACTGGGGCGACTGCGCGAGGTGAAGTCGCCGCCACCGACGACGACGGGGCGACCGTCGAGTTGGGCGATGCCCGCCACATAGCTCGCGGGCAGAAAGTTGACCAGCGTGAGGCCATCCTCGGCGTACTCCGCGCTCCCGGCCAGCACTCCGCGCTCGAGAAAACTGTCTTCGTCGACGAGCGCCGCGATCCGCTCTCGGATGGTGAGTTTGTTCCTCGCATGCTGATCGGCAACCCGCTCGGGGCCGCCCATCTCGTATGCCATCTCTCGGCGACGCCCAATCTCCTCGACCTCGGCCTGCCAGACCATTCCTGCCTCCTGTAGTTGAGCTCACACGGGGCCGCGTGGCCGACCGCAATCCGGGGACTGTTGAAATCGACGGATGAGCGAACACCGACAATGCACCGCAGCCATCCGCAGCGTCGCTTCGAGACGCCGCTGCTGGTGCGTAAAACCTCTGCGCGCCGCGATTGTGCGGTCGTGACGACGGACCTCGCTATACGTCTGCTACGTATTTCGATTCGTTGACCCCGCGCTTACCGTGACGCCACACTGAAAATCGCTCCAACACGGATCGTGAACGTGAACACGCACACGAACACCTACCCGTTAGACGACATCGCGGCCCACGCGCGCGTGCGTGTGATCGGGCGTCCTCAGGAGCTCCGTCGCCTTCGCAACCTGCTCACTCGCATTTCCCGAGACACCGTCGCGGTTGCCCACGTCACCGGTCCCGTCGGTGTTGGAAAGACGCATCTCGTCCTCGCTCTGGCAGCACAAGCGCGGAGCGAGAACATGCGTGTCGTACTGACATCCGCCCCACTGACTTCCGGAGATGGAACGTTCGGGATCGTCGACCAGATCGCCGAGCAACTGCATATCGATGCGACAGCAACCAGCGAGTCGCTCGGACGGAATGTCCGTGTAGCGCTTCACGCGCAAAGTGGAATGCCGCTCCTGGTGGTCATCGACGCCGTTGACCGGCTCTCGACGAGCGACCTCGAGTTCGTGGAGTCGATCCTCCGTCAGCCGCCAGTCCGTCGGATGGTGGTGGTCGTCACGAGTCGATCGGACACGAACGAACGCAGCCCCGGAGCCCGCGAGTTCCTCCGGGGCCTCACGACCGATACAGAAACGCTGACACTCCGTCACCTCTACGAGGCAGACGTGGTGGGGATCCTCGAATCGTGGTTCCCGGATGAAGCGCTCAGCCCGGAGTTCACCACTGCCGCGTTCGAGCTGACCGAGGGCAACGCGTACTACCTCTCATGCATCCGCAACCACATCCTCCAACTGACGCCGTCAACACGGTGGGAGATCCTTCAGGGACGAGCGTCCCTGGCCGAACAAGAGCCCCTGGCTGCGGCTGAGTCACTCCTACCACTCATGGCGGGCGACCTCGACCGTCGACGTCAACAGTAAGCCGCTGACGGATACGATGGCCCTCGATTCCGCGTCGACCACCGAGAGGTAGCGACGACGGTAGGAGGCATGCGTGCAGCGGCTATTCCCTCGAGTGTTCTACGGCTGGGTGATGGTCGGCGCCTCGTTCGCCATCAACATGTCCGTGTCACCGCTCAACGCCGTGGTCTTCTCATTTCTCATCGGCCCGATGAGTGCCGACCTGGGTGTGCCGAAGAGTGCGCTCGCCTGGTCACTGACCCTTCGTCTGATCGCCGCCGGACTCAGCGGCCCGTTGATCGGCCTGCTCCTCGACCGGTACGGATCCAGGTGGCTCGGCGCCATCTGTGGCGCCATCGGCGGGGTCGCGCTCATTGCACTCGGGTCCGGGCACTCCCTGTGGGTGGTGTACGCGTTGTTCGCGTTCTCGGGGCTCGCCGGGTTTGGTGGCCCGGCGGGACAATTGCTCACCCAGGTGCCGCTCTCCAGGTGGTTTGTGGCACACCGCGGCCGCGCGATCTCGATCGCGACGGCTGGGATGCCGCTCGGGACGGTGCTCACGGTGCCGGCCACGCAGTGGCTCGTTGAGGCCGTCGGGTGGCGCGGCACCACGTTGATCTTCGGCGTGCTGGTCGCTGGAGTCGTCGTCCCCATGAGCACACTGTTCATGCGCCGATCACCGGAGGACTTCGGACTTCACCCCGACGGGGAAGCCTCCGAACAGGCTGTCATCGAGGCCGCTGGCGCGCAGACCCGCGCGGCGCTGCTTTCGACGACGCGCGATTGGACTGTCCGCGAGGCGCTTCGTACTCCTGCCATGTGGCTGATGCTGACGGCCCTGACCCTGCAAGGTGTCATGCTCATGGGGACGCTTGTGTACCGCGTCGACTTCTGGCAGAGCACGGGCATGGCGCCCGCACTGGTCGGCTTCGGTACCGCGCTTGACCCGTTCTGCGTCGTATTCTCGCTCCTGGCGTTCGGCGCAATCGCCGACCGAGTACCGATCCGATACCTCGGCGTCATCGGCGTGGGCGGCATGGCGCTGTCGATGGTGCCGCTCATCGTGTCGGATGGTCAGCCATGGACGATCCTCGCGCACAATGCCATGTGGGGGATCGCCGCCGGTGGCTGGATCACGCTCAACAGCCTCGTGTGGCCCAACTACTTTGGACGCCTGAACCTCGGCGCGATCCGCGGCATCGTGCTCCCGGTGTCGATCGCCGCATCGAGCATCGGCGCACCGCTGTTCGGCTACCTGCTCGACTCCGGGATGGCGCCCGCACGTCTGTGGACGCTTGGGCTCATCGGATTCGCGGTGTCCGCCGTCTTCGTCCTGTTGGCGAAACCGCCTCGAGCGCCCGAGGATCCCTCGGGAGCCGCGCTCCGAGTACCCGAGATATCACGAGGCACCGCTTAGCCGGCCAGATACGAGGAAGCCCGCCTGACGGCGGGCTTCTCGGTCGGATCGGCGGCAGCAGTGCCACCACCATGGCGTCGGTGAGGGGCTCGAGCGACACCCCCACCACGCGCCGACCGGCAATCTCAGCGCAGCGTCTTCAGCGTCTGCACCTTCAGCGAGCCCAGCGGGGTCTCGAATCGAGGCCTCGCCGCGAGGTCGAGGTGCAACGGCCGCGCGCGGCCGTCCACGGTCAGCGTCGGCCTCGCCGTCTTCGCTGGCACGCGCAGCCGCATCCCCATCGAGACGGTGTTCTGCGTCAACGAGGCGTTCTCCGCCAGCAGCGCGGGCACGGTAGTGTTCAGCCGCGTCGCAATCACCGGCAAACTATCGCCACTCCGCACGAGGTAGGACGACGACTTCGGTGGAGTGTCCTTCAGGAGACGCCAGATCGCAGGGTCGGCCACGCCGTACCGCCACACGGAGACTGTCTCCGCATCGCCCCCATAGGACCCGTTGATGAAGTCTCCCCAGGCCGACAGGGGACCTGCGGTGCCGTCACCGATCGGATGAATCGGGCGACCGTACGAGCGCAGGTGGCGCATCGCGGACTGAATCACAAAGGCGGACGTGATGCCGCTGGCCGGCACCATATCCCCACTCTTCTGATAGGCCTTGACGTTTGGCGCTGACTTGAAGAGGTTCCAGTACGTCTGCGGCGCGATCTCATCCGTGAAGGACGCGAACTCGGTCAGCGGGATGCGCGGCAGTTCCCACGGGCGTGCGTCCACGGAGGTCGAGACCCACGAAGACGGTCGGAGCCGCCGGAGTTCCGTGCCAAAGCGCATCGCGCTCGTACTCGTCCCCTGCCAGAAGCCGTCGTATGACTCGAGGTCCAGGAACAGACTGCGCGCACCAGCGCTCAGGACGTCGGATGCCATCTGCGCTTCCTTGAGCGGATCCTGTCCCTTGACCACGGCCCACGCGTGGACCGGCACACCCGCCTGCTCGAAGAAGCGAACGATGCCCTCCACGCCGGCCGGGTTGCTGGCGCCGGTCTTGGAGTAGCGCCCCATCCAGTTCGTCCCGTCGTGCGTCTTGAGCGCGATCCCCAGGCCGTGCGCGGCAAGCGTGTCGCGGACCTTCGCGGGATCCCCGTCGGCCTCGAACTGCCACACCCATGCCAAGTGTCGAGGGTCCGGGCGTGACTGGAGCGCGCGCGGGACGCTGTCCGGCGCTGGCTGCGGCGCGTACAGCGAGGGTGATTCCTCCGCCGCCGCCGTCCTCGACATCCCACCCGGAAGCAGCGCTGCAGCGGCCACACCGCCGATCCCTGCAAGGACGCTCCGGCGGCTGACCAGACGGGCTCGAGGCTGAGGCACGACGGCTCCTTCGACGGTGGGCTCCGCCACGCAGCCGTCGAGACGCCAACAGGCGCTCGGAGCCAGCACGAACGGATGGGTGCGCGAGCCCGCCCCCCGGAGGACCCGCGCGGTGGTGCAGTACTCATCGTGCGAGATCGAGGGCCGCGTCATGTCCATGTATGACAAAGTCATAACAACCGGCGAAGGTCGGTCTGAGGTCCCCGTCCAAAGAAACCATCAGATCAAATCTGACCGATGGCGCGCCGCACCCTTCCGAGGCCTCCGGACACTCGACATCTGATCCCGCCTGTTACATCGCTGCGATGCGTTACCGAGGCGACCTGCGCGATCACCCGCGTCATCTGCCCGAACGGAGTGGGGTTCGTCGGGTGTGCCTTCGATGCACCGGGGTCTCCGGCATTCAAACGCAATGGATGACGCCTCAGCATTGACGTGACCGGTATTGCCAGCCCCGTACTGTCGAAGCCAGCGAGAGAAGGCGTGGCAATGGCTCACGTGCCGTGGTGGTATTCCGTAGTTCACGAGTGGCGCTACCGAGCGTTTCTCGAGACCGGCCAATGGCCTCGCGATATCGCGGTGACCTTCAGCACGAACCTCACATCGGAAGTCGGAGAGGCGCACCCGGCATTGGTCAGCGCGTGACCAGCGATCCGCTGGCGTCTCAGCGCGCGCTGGGACGTCGGATTCGGACCTGGCGTGTCAGGCGCCAGATGTCACAGGCGACGCTCGCCGACCTCACAGCGATCACTCAGTCCACGCTCTCCAACTACGAGAACGGCAAGCGCGACCTTCCGGTGTCCACGCTGCTCAAGCTGGCAGAGCACCTCGACGTGGACCTCGAGGACCTCGCGGGACGCCCGATGCGCCCTCGGCGGCGCGGAGAGTCCCATCCGCCGGTGTCGCGCTCTGCCTGAGTCAGCCCGTTAGCCGCCGTAGCGCTGGCCGATCACTCCATCCGCCTGCAACCGCTCGATCGCCTCGGCGGAATAGCCGAGGCCTGTGAGTACCTCGTAATTGTGCTCGCCGACCAGCGCAGCCGGGCGATCCCACGAGGCGGCATCCGGGCTGACTTGCCAGGGGAATCCGGGAAATATTTGCACGCCGACATGCGGGTGAACCACGGTCTGCATCCAGTTGCGGTAGGTGTGCTGCGGGTCAGCAAGCAGCGACCACGGCGCCACCACGGGTGCGGCAATCCCACCGTACCGCTGCACGACCTCCACCACGCGCTCCGCCGTCTCACCCGCGACGAACGCGCGCACCGCCTCGTGTACGGCATCCCGCGCACCGAGGCGCCCCGGGATCGTGGACCACGGGTGACCGCGCTCCGCCCATTCGGCGTGGCCTATCGCCTTCGCGAGACCTGCCCACTGACGGTCCGTCTCAGCCGCGATCACCACCCACGAGTCGTCGTCACCTGCTTCACCACCAGCCGCACGGAAACAGCCATGCGGCACGATCAGCGGATCGCGGTTGCCGAGGCGTTCGGGGAGACGTCGATTCATCGCCCACTCCGCGACCTGTCCCGGCAGGTGCCAGTTGAGGACCTCGATCTGCGAGATGTCGATGTACGACCCCAGCCCGGTCTGCTCCCGTCGGTGGAGCGCCGTGATCACCGCGAAGATGACCGCGAGCGCACCAGTCGCGTCCGAGTGGTAGATCGGCGACGTGTCCTCCATCGGCCGGTCGGGGTAGCCGCGCACTGCTGTGTGCCCGCCTGCGGCATCGAGCCCCGAACCGAGCGTTACGTAGCCCTCGTACGGACCGCGCGCACCCCACCCGGGGAGTGACACGTAGATCAGCCGAGGGTTGATCGCGCGCGCCGTCTCCCAGTCGAACCCCATGCGGTCGACAGTGCCTGCCGAGTACCCCTCGAAAAAGATGTCAGCGCTCGCAAGCAGGTCGCGCATAACCGCGGTGCCCGCCTCGGTACGGATGTTCAGCGCGATGTTCCGCTTGTTTCGGTTCGCGAGGTGGTGGACATGGCTCCGTTCCCACACCGGGCCATCGCCGGGGCCTGCGATCGGAGCGGCCAGCGGCCGGCTCATCGAGTTCCGCGGGAACGACTCCACCTTCACCACGTCCGCGCCAAGGTCACCCAGTAGTGACCCGGCCGTTGGCCCGGCCCACACCTCACAGAGTTCGACCACCCGGGTGCCATCGAGGAGGCGTGAGATCATCCCGCTATCCCGTCACGCCCGCGCGGAATAGCGCGAGCCGCTCTGTGGAGGTGTACCCGAGGCTGCGGAGCACTTCGTCCGTGTGCTCACCAACGCGCGGCGGTGGGCCAGCCTCCCAACCGCCCTCCATCCTGAACGGCGGGCCAGCGAGCAGCGTCGTACCGCCACCAGCCAGCGCACGCTCAACGAACGACCCACGCGCCACCGCCTGAGCGTCGCCTGCCACCTCCGACGCGTCGAGGACCGGCGAGACCATCACGCCATGCCGCTGCAGGGTCGTGAACACCTCGTGCTTGGTACGGGCGCGCAGCCACGGATCGAGGACGGCGAAGAACCCGTCGAAGTTGAGCGGCTTCTGCGCAGGGTCGATAAACCGCGGGTCGGCAGCAAGTTCGGGGTGACCGATGCCCTCGCACAGCCGGTTGAAGAACGGCTGGCCGGCTGCTGCGAAGACCACGTAGCCGTCGCTGCAGCGGTAGCACCCCGCCGGGTACGCCAACTTCGACTGCCCGCCAGCGCGAGGCGCTTCCGTCCCCAGGAACTGCCATGTCGTGAACCACGTGTCGACGTTGCCGGAGAGCGCCTCGACACCGCTGACCTCAATCTCGCGCGCCGGCTGCCCCTGCGCGCGCGCCCAGAGCGCGGCCACCCCGGCAGCCGAGGCTGTCGCCGCCCACTGCATCTCCGCGACGTGCGGCGCGTACCGCAGCGGCTCCTGCCCCGCGATCGCGTGGTTCCGCATGCGCCCCGTCCAGGCGAACAGCGACATGTCGTTTTCGACGTACTCGCTCGTTGGCCCATCGAGGCCGTGCTCGGTCAGTGCGACGAACGCGGGCGGCTTCGCGAGCGCGCGGATTCCCGCACGCACGTCGACGGCGAATGCGCTCTCAAGGTGTACGAACACGAGGTCCGTTTGCGCCAACAGGCGATCGAGCACTTCGCGCCCCGAGGCCACCTCGAAGTCGACGGCGACCGAACGCTTCCCGGTGTCGAGCGCCACGTGGTACGCCCCGGTATCGAGGCTCGGGACGTCGCCCGGGAACGGCGGGAGGCGCCGCATCGACGCCCCGCCGAGCGGCTCCACCTTGATGACCTCAGCGCCATAGTCAGCGAACAGTTTGGTCGCCGCCGCCACCGGAAGGGAGCCCCCGACCTCAAGGACTCGATGCCCGGCGAGCGGGCGCGGGACGCCCGGTGTGCTCGTCATCTTGGACTGGTCACGCAGGCCGGAACACGGGCACCAGGTACTCGCTGGAGTCCTGCCGCTCGAAGTCCACCTTCACGCGCATCCCGACCTCGATGTCAGTGGTGGGGTCCTTCACGCCCACGACCGTTGAGAGCATCCGAAAGCCCTCATCCAGGTCGATGTATGCGATGGAGTACGCGCCCATCTCTGCGAAGGCGGGCTGACGGTTCTGTCGCACGACCGAGAACGTGTAGACGGTGCCCTCTCCCTTCGACTGGAGCGTCTTCAGGTTGTCGCTGCCACACCCGGTGCAGTGCGCGCGGGGTGTGAAGACCACGGTGTTGCAGGCGCTGCACTGCTGATAGATGAGTTTCTTGTCCTTCGTGGCGTCCCAGTACGCCTGGGTGTCCAGTTCGGGGAACGCAGGCATCGGTCGGTCGGGCATGTGCTGTCTCCTGCCGTGTCGTCGTGGTTAGTCAGCGCCGAGAATGATCGTGCCGCCGCTGTGCAGCGAACCAAGGAAGCCGCCATTGCCATGGGCGACCGCGAGTTTCGCGTTCGGCACCTGGCTGGTGGACTCGCCTCGCAACTGCCGCGCGGCCTCCATCAGCAGGAAGATCCCGCGCATCCCCGGGTGGTTGGAGGACAACCCACCGCCGTCCGTGTTCAGCGCGGGCGCACCTGGGCGGTCGTACCGCAGTCGGCCACCCTCGATGTATGCCCCCGCTTCACCCTTCTTGCAGAAGCCGAGGTCTTCGAGCATCACCGCGACCGTGATTGAGAACGAGTCGTAGATCATCGCGATGTCGATCTCGGATGGCTTCACCCCAGCCTGCCCGAAGGCGGTCGGCGCGCTTTGCGCGGCCGCACTCGTCGTGATGTCGCCGGTGTTCGTCACGTAGGAGAGCGCCTCGCCGCTGCCGAGGATCCACACCGGCTTCTTCTTCGTGGTCCGGGCGACCTCGGGGCTCGCGATGATCACCGCGCCCCCGCCGTCCGTGACGAGGCAACACTCCAGCAGGTGCAGGGGGTCCGCGATCATGCGTGACTCAAGGACGTCCGCGACCGTCAGCTCGCCGATGTTCTGCACAGCCATGTCGTGCAGCGCCTGCACCGCCTGCGGGTTCCGCATCGCGTGATGGCGCGTCGCGACGGAGATCTCCGCGAGCTGTGCGCTCGTGGTGCCGTACTGGGCCATGTGGCGCTGGGCGACCATCGCGTAGTTCGCGATGAGCGTCATGCCATAGGGCGCCTCCATGTTCGTCGACCAACTACCGCCCGCGCGCCCGCCGCCTGTCCCGATCGGGATGCGCTGAGTCGCAGCCTTCGAGCCGTACGAGAGCACGGCGACCTTGCACTTGCCTTCCTGGATCGCACGCGTCGCGTGCGCCGCGTGGAACTCGTACGAGGACCCGCCCACCTGCGTGGTGTCGATCACGTTCGGCCGCAGTCCGAGGTAGGCCGCCACCGCACCCAGGCCACCGCCCTCGCCATCGCCGGCGTCGTAGACCGCATCCACGTCCTTCCATGACAGCCCCGCGTCATCCAGGGCGTGCTTGATCGAGGCGGCCTTGATCTGCATCGCTGAGACGCCGGGATCCTTGCGCTTGGGCCATTCGTACAGCCCGACGATCGCTGCCAGCCGTTCCTGTGCCATTGCATCCCCTCGATCCGCTCGCACCACCTCGGCGGTGCCTATTCGTGTCTCAGTCGATGACCGCCGCCTGCCTCAGCAGCTCGCGAGGCAACGCACCCTCGCCAGCGGCCAGCAGTTGTCCGTCCTCGATCAGCAGGTGTCGAGGCCTGCCGGGGTTGGGGCGCTGGGCGCTCGACCCCAGCGCCACGATCTCGGCATGGAGACGGCCCGGCTGCAAGTCAAGGAACCCGACCGTACCCAGACGCATCTCTTTGTGGTGCGGGAGTGTCGGGCTGCCGGAGTTGATCACCACGACGCCCTCGCGGTGCTCCAGCCGCTCGAGGTGTGTGTCACCCGCGATGATGATGTCGAGGTCGCGACCCTCGAAGGCGACGGCGAGCAACTCGCGCACGGGCCGCTCTTCGGGCCGCAACTCGTGCACCATCCCGATGCGCCAGCCCTCCAGCGTGAGGTACTGCACCGGCTCCATCCGCGGGTCCTCGAACGAGTCGTTGTTCCCTCTGGCGACGACGACCGGCGCGAACTGCTCGCACCAGTCGAGGAGATATGGGCGGACGACGTCGCCGCCGTGCAGGATCAAGTCGAAGCCCGACAGGAACTCAGCGAGTTCGGGGCCAAGGTCGTCTGGCGTCCGCATGAGGGACGGCAGGTGGGTGTCCGAGATCAGCGCGACGCGCACGGACGATCCATTCTCTCCGGGTGCCGCCACCCGGTCAGTATCGCCGCCGTTATACCAGCCCTCGTCCGCGACCGAGCGGATCTTCAGGTTCCAGCCCGGTAGTGCGCTGACGTTATGTCCTGACGCAGCCCCCGGTGAGCCGAAGACTGAGCAACGTGTCGTCTTATTCACGATTCACGGGCAGTCGATGACACAACCACTCCCCCTAGCGGGGGAGTGGTGCGTCCAAACAGTTTCCGAGAAATCGTCCGCGATGGACTCGGGTGTCCCTCGACTTGCGCGTCGGACAGACTCCCCTGCTTAGGCGTTCACCCAGAACTCGTCGTAGCGCTCCTTACCTTCGGCACCGAAGGTGAGCTCCGTGTTCTGAACTCGCTTGCGGGCGACGCGGAACTGCGCGCTGTAGGTCGCGTACACGTCATACACCTGGTCGGCGAGGATCTTTTCCGCCTCCTGGTAATAGCGCTTCCGCTCCTTCGTGTCGTAGGACTCGCGGGCCTTGGCGATGATGTCGTCCAGTTGCGGGTTCTCGAAGTGGCCAGCGTTGTAGAAGCCCTTGGTGTGGACGACCTCAGCGAGCGTGCCGTCCGGGTCAGCGCGGATGCTGAAGCCAGCCTGGAGCGCGTTGACGTCCTGGGTGACCCACATCCGGTTCGTGTACGTCTGGAGCGGGAGCAAGTCCAGCTGGACGTTGATTTTCTTCAGCATGTCCTGCCAGAGCGCCGCGCGGGTCGCCGCCTCCTGCGAGGTGGCGATGGTGCAGGTGATCTTTGTGCCATTGGGGTACTTGCTCTTGGCCAGGAACTCCTTCGCCTTCGCCAGGTCGAACTTCGGCGCAGAAGCGACAGGCTCATACGCCCACTTCGCGGCCGGCGTGAGGATGCCCGTCGCGACCTGGAAGCGGCCGAAGTTCAGCGCCTTGTTCTCGGCCTCGCGGTCGATGGCGTACGAAATGGCACGGCGGAGGTTCACATCGTCGGTGGGGGCCAACTTCAGGTTGAAGTACATGCCGCTCCAGGACGACCCGACGAAACTCGAGATCTGGTACTGCCCGGACTTCTCCAGGCGGTCCATCTCCGACAGCGGCGGCGCCGCGACATCGACCTCACCCGACTCCACCGAGGCGAGTGCCACATTGGGGTCCGGGATCACCCTCCACTCGATCTCGTCGAGGTAGGGCAGCGCATTCCCGTCCACGCCCTTGCGCCAGTAGTCCGGGTTCTTCTGCACCCGCACGCGCGAGTCTGAGACCCACTCGACGAAGCGGAACGGCCCGGTACCGCCCAGCGGCTTCCGGTCGAACGCCTCGACACCCTTCTCCAGGGCTGTCGGGGAGACCATCTGCCCGCCGCGGTCACCAAGGAGCGTGAGTAGCGCCGCGTTCGGCTTGTCGAGTTTGAAGATCGCCGTGCGGTCGTCGATCACGTCAACCTTCTGCACGGGGAGGATCTGCGAGCGGGCGGCGGACTTGTACGCCTCCGCCTGGACCTTGCCAATGTTGTAGCGGACGTCCTCCGCCTTCATCGTCGTACCGTCGTGGTACTTGATGCCGGGACGCAGGGTGAACTTGATCGTGGTCGGGTCGATCGCCTCGAACGAATCAGCGAGTGAGTACTTCGTGTCCGGCACACCGTCACGGTTGTACTGGACCAGGCCTTCGTACATCGTCCAGAAGAACTTGTGGTCGCCACCGCCCTGACCTCGATGCGGGTTGAGCGAGCCGAGCGGTTCAGCACCGACCGCGACGGTCAGCTTGCCGCCGCGCTTGACGGTGGCGGCCGAACCGCCGGCTTTCGCTGCACCACCGGCGGCTGGCTGACCGCCGCCATCTTCCTTCGCGCCGTCGCTGCATCCAAAGAGCGCGGCGCCAGCGAGGCCCGCTGCTCCGAGGCCCGATGCGCGGAGGACACTCCGGCGATTCATCGGACGTCCCCAGTAATTGCCCTCGTCGAGTTGTGACACAGATTGCTCCCTCTGGCGCGCGGAACCTTGCACGCGTTGGGATCATGCGGCGACGTAGATCGCGATGCCATACGTCTACTACGTATTTCGAGGGTTGACCTCCCGGCGTACTGTGACCGAGTTCCACGGCAGTCAGAAGGCGATCGTGAACGTGAACACGCACACGAACATCGCCCGCGTCGGCGATGTTGCTCCGTTGACTCGCGCTCCGGTGATCGGAAGGGCGCATGAGTTCCGGCGTCTGCGAAATCTGCTCGCGCGCGCGTCACGCGATGCAGTCGCGATCGGGCACCTCACAGGCCCTCCCGGCGTCGGGAAAACCTATCTCGCATCCGCCCTTGCCACACACGCTCGGAGCGAGGGCTTTCGAACCATCGTCGCCTCTGCACCGCTTGCCTCTGGTGGCGCTTACGGGCTCCTCGACCAGCTGACCGAACAGTTGGAGGTGCGGACGACGTCATCGTCCGGCGCCACCGCACGAGACGTCCGGGCGGCGTTACGCACCCAGCCTGCGGTGCCTCTCCTGCTCGTGCTGGATTCGGCCGATCGACTGGCTCCGAGCGACCTCGAGTTCGCTGAGTCGATCCTCCGCCAGCCACCGAACCGCCGGATGCTCGTCGTCGCGACCAGCCGAGCGGGCAGCGGTGATCGCAGCCCGGCCGCGCGCGAGTTCCTCCGCGCGCTCACCTCCTCCGGCGCGGAAACGCTCACGCTCGCCCCACTGCACGAGACCGACGTCACGTCCATCCTCGAATCATGGTTTCCGGATGACGCACTGAGCCCGGAGTTCACCGCCGCCGCCTTCGAACTGACGGAGGGCAATGCGTACTACCTCGCCTGCATCCGCGATCGCATCCTTCAGCTCGCACCCTCGGCGCGCTGGGAGGTGCTCCAGGGGCGCGCGCTCCTCACGGAGCAGGCCCCACTCGCGACGGCCGAGGATCTGCTTGCCGACCACGCCGCAGGCCTCGACCGTCGTCGCCTCGCCACGCTGCGCGCGCTCGCGCTGCACGCGGCCCCAGCGTCGGTGGACGCCGTGGTGCATATGGCTGACCTACCCACGGCCAGCGTGGTGCAGGCCCTCGAACGATTGGAGGACGCCGACCTCATTGCCGGCACGGAAGACCAAGGCGACGCGGTCTTCCGCATCGTTGACCCGGTGCTTCGCGCGGCGATCGCGCGCCACACCCCGCTGCTTACCCGCCGCGCGATGCACACCCGGGCTGCCGAGGCGCTTGCTGAGCGGTTCGCTTCGGAGGCGCTGGTGCCGGACGCTGCGGGCCTCTCGGCGCTTGCCACGCACGCTCAGGCCGGGACCGTTTCCGTGGATGACCGCATGGCTCGGCTCCTCCTCACGCACGCCGAACGGCTGCTGGAACACGGACGGACCCTCTCCGCACGGCGCGTACTGGAGTTTGTCTACGGCTCCCTCGATCAGACCCACGCCCCCGAGGTGCGCGCGCACACCGTTGCGCTGCTCAGCCGGGCATGCGCGCGCCTCGGTGACCACGAGACGGCCGACCGCCTCTTGGAGAGCCTCCGCCCGACATCCGCAGAGCCCCTGCCCTACCCGATGATCGCTGCCCGACGCCTCCGGCGCCTCGTGGATGCTGGCGACGACCGCGCAGCGTTCTCGCTGTTCGAGGAGCACACCCGCACGGGCACCGGCATCGGCATCGACGCGCGCCAGCGCGCACAACAGTTCGCAGACGCCTCGCTCGCAGCGTTCAACCTCGGACGGCACCACGAGGCAGACAGCCTCGCCCGTGAAGCCGTGTCCGTCGCACAGTCCGTCGGTGACGCCGAACTCGAATCCGTCCTACGCGTGCGACTCATCTCCATGGCGCTTCGGCGCGGCGAACCGGGGCTAGCGCTTGACCATGCACGCGCCGCCTACGCCGTGGCACGACGTTCGACTTCTATGAAGGCAATGGCCCGCGTGGCCGCCGGGATTGGTGATGCACTCGGGGACCTCGGGGAGTTGCCGCGCGCCTTCCGCTGGTTCGCGCGGGCACACCGCGATGCGAGGACCGCTGGCGATCGCGCCGCCACATCCACCATCCTCAAGATGCAGTCGCGCCGGCAGTTCGAGTTCGGCGAATGGACGAAGGCACTCGATACCGCGCGCCTAGGCATCGCCGTGGACGAGCAGGCACACCGCAGCCGCGCCGGACAGGTCCTGAGCGGCTTCGCACGACTCGTCGAGACTTCGCTCGGGCACCCGCCCGATGCCGTCCCCGGCGAGCCTACCCTCGCCGTCACGCCGGGGCAGGCCCCGTCCGAGGTCGCGATCGTCAACGCACTGGCCCTCGCCGCTGCATACGTGAACGTCGGCCGCGTCCAGGAGTGCCGCGACCTGCTCCTGGCGCTCGCCGAGGCCTTGACCGGCCATCACAACGCGCGGCGTGCCCTGCTCACGGAGGTGCTGCCCGCGATCGCGGACGCCGCCACGCTCCTCGGCGACGCCCCCGCTCTGAAAAAGGTACAGGACGCGCTCCAGCAAGCGGTCGACGAGGGCACGACGTTATTCCTCGTCCCGCTTGAGGCTGAGTACGCCCGCGCCCTCGTCGCCATCACCGCCGGCATACCCACCCCCGGGGTCGCCCTCGCACGTTCGGTCGCAGAGCGCTTCGAGGCGCGGGGGTTCCGCCGGCGAGCCGCCCGTGCATGGCTGGTCGCGGGTGAGGCGGAGCTGCGGATGCACGACGAGGGGCAGGCGACGGCCACGCTCCGCCACGCCCACGAACTCTACGAACGCATGGGCGCCGTGCACGAAACCGAACGGGCGCGCACGCTCCTCGCAGAAATCGGACACCGACCCGGCGGCACTCGGCGCGGCCGTTCCGCCGACCACCTCACCTCGCGCGAGATCGAGATCGCGATCCTCGCTGCCGAGGACTTGAGCAACGCGGAAATCGCGGAGCGCCTCGTGATCAGCGAACGCACGGTCTCAACGCACATGCAGCACGTCCTGCACAAACTGCAGATCCGGTCCCGCGTCCAGATCCAGCGGTCGATGCTGGATCTGGACGCTGGCGGCTAGACCTCGCCCACCAGGCGCCTACGGGCGCATGTGGTGCTGCTTCTTCCCCACCTGCAACGGAAGCCGCTCATAGGCGTCGTGGATCCACTCGACGAGGATCGGGCGCGTCTCTCGCGGGTCGATCAGGTTCTCGATGTCGAACGCCTCCGCCGTCTTCAGCGGGTTGCGCGACTCAATCATTTCGTCCTCGATGCGCTTGCGCTCGACATCGGGGTTCGGGGCGTCCTCGATCTGGCGCCGGTAGGCCGCCGCGACACCACCCTCGATGGGGATGGAGCCCCACTCAGCGGATGGCCACGCCATCCGGAACGAGTGACGGCGGTGACTCTGGTGCGCAGCGCCAGCCACCCCGTACACGCGCCGCACGATGATCGTCGCCCAGGGGATCGAAGAGTCGTAGATCGCCGCCAGCGCCCGCACGCCCTTCTTCAGCGTCCCGGCCTGCTCGGCGCCCGGCCCGATCATGAATCCCGGCTGGTCGACGAAGTTCGCCAGCGGCACATGGAACGTATCGCAGAGATCGACGAACTTCGCGAACTTCTCGGCCGCGGCTGCGTCCATTGACCCACCCAGGACACGCGGGTCATTCGCGATCATGCCCACCGGGTGCCCATCGAGGCGTCCGAACGCCGTGACGACAGACCCGCCGTAGTAACGCCCCATCTCGAAGACGCTGCCTTCGTCGGCGATATGAGCCAGCATCTTCCGCGTGTCGTAGGGACGCCGTCGGTCGCGCGGGATGAGCGAGATCAACTCCTCGTCCTGCCGGTCGGAGGGGTCCGAGCAGGGCGACACCGGCGGAATCGTGTAGACGTTGCTCGGGAGGTAGGAGAGGAACTGGCGCACCTGCTGGAGCGCGTCTTCTTCAGACTCCGCCTCGTTGTCGGCAAGCCCGCTCCCTCGTGCGTGGACCTGGGAGCCGCCCAACTCCTCCTTCGTGATCTCACGGCCGAGCGCACGCTGGACGACTGGCGGGCCCGCCGCGAACACCTGCGAGGTGCCTCGCACCATCACCGTGAAATGCGTTGCGGCGGCGTGGGCGGCCGGCCCGCCCGCGACGGAACCAAGCGCCGCCGCTACGACAGGCACTTCGCCCAGCATTTCGTGGATCATCCAGTAGTCGCGCATCTCTGGGATGTACGTGCGGCCCATCGTCGCGACACCACGGATGCTCGCGCCAAACGCGTCGATCAGGTGGACGAACGGGACCTTCATCTCCAGCGCCATCTCGGCGGCATAGGTGCCCTTGTTGCGCTGACGTCCGGTCACCTCCGGCGCACGACGTGCGGTGAAGTCAGAGCCGGTGACAATCACGCGGCGCCCGTCGATGTGCGCGGTGCCAACGACGACCCCGGACGGAAAGAACTTCTCCAACCGCCCGTTTTCGTACACGCCAACACCGGCAAGGCGGCCCTGCTCGCGGAATGAGTCAGCGTCAATCAGGAGATCGATGCGCTCGCGTACCGTGAGTTTGCCATCGGCATGGTGCTGCGCGATGAGCTCTGGGCCACCCATCTGGCCGCCCAGTTCGCGACGACGGACGATGTCTTCAACTTCGGGTCCCCACGACATGATGTCTCCTATCAGCCCGGCGGGCGGTCCGCCGTGACGCCAGCGGCATACAGATCCGCGATCTCGCTGTCCGGCAGGCCGAGTAGCCCGCCCAGGATGGCCTCGTTGTGCTGTCCGAGCGTCGGCGCCACGGTCCAGCCGCTCGGCGCTGCGCCATCGATCCGCACCGGCGTGCCGGGGTAGGAGACGGGCCAGACATCGGGGTGGTCTAGCTCCACGAAAAACCCGCGTGCATGCAGGTGAGGTTCAGACAACAACTCTGGCGCGTTCATCACCGCGCCCGCCGGCACTCCGGCATCCTGCAGCATCGAGGCGAGTTCGAGCTTTTCGAGGCCGACCGTCCACCCCTCGATGGCCGCGTCGAGTGCATCCTCGTTGGCCTTGCGCGTTTCCAGCGTGGCGAAACGCGCATCCTGCTCCCATCCCAGGGCGGCAAAGCGGGACAGGGCCAGCCATTCCGCCCCGGAGCGAGCGCCGATGGCGATCCAGTCGTCGTCTCCGGCGCAGCGATACACGTTGTGCGGGGCGTACGCGCGATGGCGGTTGCTGGAGATCGGTGGGAGGTCAGGCTCCATCTGATGGGCGACCAACTCACCTGCGAAGAACGGAATGAAGCCCTCATGCTGCGACAGGTCGAGAAACGCCCCGCGTCCCGTGACTTCACGCCTCCAGAGCGCCGTCATCACCGCAGACGCGGCGACCGTACCCGCCGTCGCGTCCGGGAGCGCGATCGAGGTGACACGCGGGATCCCGTCGCCGTACCCAAGGAGGTACGCAAGGCCGGTCATGGGCTCGATGCTCGGGCCGTACGCCACGTAGTCCCGGTACGGGCCACTGAGGCCATATCCCGGCATCGAGAGATAGACGATCCCCGGATTCGCCGCGGACAGCACCTCGTACCCGATACCGAGGTCGTCCATCGTCCCGGCGCTGAAATTTTCCATCACCACATCGCTCTTCGCGACGAGTTCGAGGAACAACTCCAGGGCCCTCGGCTTCTTCAGGTCGAGGACGAAGCTCTGCTTGTTGCGGTTCAGTTTGTTGAACGAGCCCTGCCGGTTCCACGGGCGGTCACCGGGGTCGCCAGCGGCGAACTGTCCGCCACGCGTCGCGCCGCGCGCCGCGCCGCGCCCGTTCGGCGCCTCCACCTTCACCACGTCAGCGCCGAGGTCAGCAAGAATCCGCGCGCCCAGCGGCCCCGCCCACACGCGGGTCAGGTCGACGACTCGGACACCGTTCAGCGGGCCATCGGCCATCAGGAGCGCCTCTCCGCGGCCTCGTGGGCCGCTGGTACGGATGCCTCGTCGTCCTCGAGGAAACGGAAGGGGCGCGAGGGAAAGAGCACCGGGCGTCCGTCGACAACCTCGTGGCTCCAGAATTCGCGCGCGACCAGTTGGGGATCATGAAGGAGTTCAGCGGGAGTGCGCACAGCACCGACGGGGACACGCCGGCGGCTCTGGCCTTCCTCCTGAAGCGCGACCTTGGTCTGACTCGCGATCGCCTGCTTGATCTCCTCGTCTAACTCGGAGGCATGCTCGATCCGGTCAGTCGCGATCGCGAAGCGAGGGTCGGTCAGCCAGTGGGAACCGAGCCAGCGCGCGAAGTTCTCCCAGAACGTCGCCACGATGCACATCCCGAACCAGCCGTCTGCACAGGGCAGAATGGTGATCGGATGGATCCCGTCCCAGCGGTTGCCCTTCCGGATCCGGATATGGCCCGAGTACGTGTAGGTCACCGTTGTGTGCTGGTGCAGCGAGGCCAATGCTTCGAGTTCGCTCACCTCGACCGTGCGTGCAGCAGTCTTCCCATCACGGCGGGCCTGGAGGAGCACAGCCAGCGCGGCGGAGTAGGCGTACAGCGCCGACTGATAGCCCACGTAGTCGCCCGGCAGCGTCAGCGGCGCCAGCCCCGGCTCCCCGAGCAGGAACGTGTGCCCGCTCGAAGCAAGGATCGTCGCGGACGTGGCGGGGCGGTCGCGATACGGCCCGGTCATCCCGAACGGCGTGATCAGTACGCGCGCGCGCAGCCGCCCACCGGTCACGGTGTGGAGCCCCAGCCGCTCGATCTCGTGCGGATCGAGGTCGGTGACCATCAAGTCGTACTCGGTTGCCATCGCACGGATGCGCTCCAACGAGCCCGGCCCGTCGGAGTCAACCTCGATCTGGCGCTTCCCGCGGTCGAGGTAGAGAGCGAGGTGCGCACCCGGAGCGATTCCTGGTGTCCGGATGGAGGTGACCTCGGCGCCAGAGTCCGCAAACAGCCGCCCCGCGAACGCCGCCGAGGAACGAGCGCTGACTTCCAGCACTCGAAGACCTTGCAAGGCCGGAGCGGTCAGTTCCACAAGCCCTCGCAACCCGTCGTCAGCAGGACGTGCCGGACGGGCCGACTCTAGGCGTGGCGATCACAGGCGGGGAATACGTCGAATACGTACTTCATCCGTCCGACATCTGATCAGGCCCATACCCGCGCTCAGGTTCAAGACGTGCTGGGAAGCGGACATGGCAGGGGTTGGCGTCAGGGACGAAGATGTGCGCGGCGCGGACGGCTTCCGCGCCCCCGTGCTGCTCAGGAGGCGTCCCGATGACCGACAAATTGCTCGTTGACAACCCTGTGAAGGGCGTCCGCCTCCTCACCATGAACCACCCGGAGGTGCTCAATGCCCTCGGCGACGAATTGCTCCCCGCGCTGACCGAGGAGGTCGAGCGCTTCCGTACCGACCCCACCGCCCGCTGCCTCGTCATTACGGGCGCCGGTCGGGGCTTCTCCTCCGGTGCGAACGTCCGAGGCTTCGCCGCGCGCATCGATGCCGCGGATGCCGCCGCGGGTGACCAGAAGCCCTCCACCCCCTGGGAAGACCTTGACGCGATGTACACGGCGCGGGAGGCCGAGCGCGGTGCGCGCGGGCCCCAGATCGTGCGTTCGCTGCACAACCTCGACAAGCCCTCCTTCGCGGCGGTGAACGGCCATGCCTACGGCCTCGGCTGCGGGATCGCGATCTCCTGTGACTTCCGCGTGGCAGCCGAGAGTGCCCGCTTCAACGAGGCGTTCATCCGCAACGGACTCGTCCCGGCGGACGGCAGCGCCTGGCAACTGCCGAAACTCGTCGGCATGTCACAGGCGCTCTGGATGCAGTATTCCGGCCTCCCGATCGACGGCAACGAGGCCTACCGCATCGGCCTCGCGAACTGGGTCACGCCAGACGACCAGTTGATGGACTTCACGCTGGAGAAGGCATCGCTGCTCGCGCGCGGGCCTGTATACGCGATGGGGATCGTCAAGCAACTCGTCCACCAGGGCTACCAACAGGACCTCTGGGAGCACCTGCCGCTTGCCTCGCGCGGCCAGGCCCTCACCCGCCTGACGGACGACCACCGCGAGGGCGTCCAGGCCTTTATCCAGAAGCGCGCGCCGGAGTTCACCGGCCACTAAGGCCCGCGCCGCCTCACTCAACGCTGCCCGAATCTGTCAGGACACCCATGGCCATCTTCCTTTCCAACGACGACGTCCGCCGCCTGCTCCCAATGGACGAGTGCGTGACCGTCCTCGAAGACCTGTTCAAGCAGGAGTCGAAGGGGACGGTGGAGAACCTCCCCCGCCAGCGGTTCCGCTTCGGGAAAGCCGCCGCCACCCTGATGGGCGGCACCGTCCTCGACTCCCACGCCTTCGCCGTCCGCCATTCGTCCGCGACGCTGCTCTACAACACCGAGACCGGGAAACTGGACGCCGTGTTGGAGCCCGGCACGCTTGCCTGGATCCGCACCGGGGCAGCCAGCGGCGTCGCCGTGAAATACATGGCGAAAGCGGACGCCTCCGTAGTCGGGATGATCGGGACGGGCCGTCAGGCCGTCACCCAGATCGAGGCGATCTGCGCCGTCCGTGCGATCAAGACCGTGAAGGTCCACAGCCGCGCCGCCGAGAAGCGCGAGGCCTTCGCGGCTGAGATGGCAAAGCGCCTCGGCGTCGAGGTCGTGCCAGTCGAGTCACCCGAAGACTGCGTGCACGGCTCGCAGATCGTGGTCGCCATCACGAGCGCACGCGAGCCGGTCTTCGACGGCGCACTCCTCGAGCCGGGGACATGCGTGGTCGCAGCCGGCTCGAATTCGTGGATGAAGCGCGAGGTGGACGACACGACGATCCAGCGCGCTGCGCTCGTCGTCGTCGACAACCTGGAACAGGCACAGATCGAGTGCGGCGAACTGATCTGGGCGGTCGAGCGTGGCACCTTCCGTTGGCGTCAGGCGCGCGAACTGCACCAGATCGTGAGCGGCGAGGTACCCGGCCGCCCCTCGGCGGATGCCATCACCCTCTTTGAGAGTCAGGGCATCGGGATCGAAGATGTCGCGGCCAGCGCGTACGTGCTCCAGAAGGCGCGCGCCGCCGGTATCGGCCAGGAGTTGCCGTTCTAGACTCGCGTCCAACGCGAGATTCGAGGTGTCCTGTGACTGACCTCTTCCACGAAGGCAATCGCCACCTGCAAGACGCGTTCGACACACGGCGTCTCGCTGACCGCCTCGAAGAGGCGATCGTGCACGAGACGTTTACCGAGCGCGACCGTGAGTTCATCTGTCACATGCCGATGTTCTTTCTGGCGACGGTGGACGCGCAGGGGCACGCGAACTGCTCCTACAAAGGCGGTGCACCGGGCTTCGTCCGCATCGTCGACGACCACACCCTCGCGTTCCCCAACTACGACGGCAATGGGATGTACCTCTCAATGGGCAACGTCGCCCAGACACACGAGGTCGGCATGCTGTTTATCGACTTCGAGCAGCGCTGGCGCATGCGCGTCAACGGCGTCGCCTCGATCGACCTCGATGACCCCTTGCTGGCGGAGTACCCCGAAGCGCAGTTCGTCATCCGCGTGCGGGCGCGGGAAATCTTCGGGAACTGCCCACGCTACATCCACCAGATGACGTTCGTGGAACAGTCGCGCTTCGTCCCGCAGGAGGCCTGCGAGACGCCGGTGCCGCGCTGGAAGACCGGCGGGTGGGTAACGGATGTCCTGCCCGCCCGCGATCCCGCTCGCGACGCCAGCCGGGAGATCCTCGACCGCTAGCCGAGGCGCAAGCGGTACCCGAGCGTCAGCCGCGCGCGCGACAACCTCGCGTAACACGAGCCTCGACGTCCTGACACAACGAGGCCCGGCGATTGCCGGGCCTCGCATGCTCGACCGGAGGGAGGCGCTAGAGCGCGACTCGCGCGACGACTGCGTCGTCGTTGCCACCACTGGTGGCGTCCGTGCCCTTGTAGCCCGTGACGATGGCGTACTTCTTGTCCGCCGAGAGCGTGATGCCGTACCACGCGTCCGCGGGCCCGCCGAGGTCCGAGATCAGGATGCCTGCGTCGCCGAACGTTTTGTCCGCCACGCCGTCCTTCGACAGCAGCACGAGCATGGCGTCGATGTTGGTCGCCGTCTTCTTACCGCTGCCAGCCACGAGGATCCGGCCGTCCGGCAGGACCTGCACGTTGCGTGCGCGGTCGTCGTCCTTCGCGATGTCGAGGCGGAAGAGACCGTTCGTGCCAAAGGTTTTGTCCCATTGGCCATTCGCGGTGAACCGCTCCACGACCATATCGACCTTCTCGGTGGCGTCCGCACCGCGTCCGTAGCCCGCGATGATGTAGCTGTCGCCTTGCATACTCACGCTGTACGACTCGGCGACACCGGGAAGAATCTGGGCGTTCGCCACGCCGTCCCTGCCGAAGCCGTTGTCCAGCACACCGGCGCTGCTCATGCGGATGAGCACCGGACTTACCACGCCGCCGATGCTCGAGTACCCGGTCGCGACGACCTTGCCGTCGGCCTGCACCAGCAGGTGCCGTGGGTTGTCCACGCTCTTGTCGAGGTCGACGACGACCTTGCCAGCCGCCCCGAACGCCGTGTCCAGAACGCCTGCGTTCGTCAAGGCGAACACGACGAAGTCGGTGTCGGTGCGGCCTGCGCCGTCCGCCAACTTCGAGCCGAAGAGCACGACCCGGTCGCCCGACAGCGCGCCGATGCCCCACGACGTGTCACCCACGAACGTGGTAGCCGAGGTTGCACGTCCCGCGCCGAGGTCGATGACCGCGACGCCGCTCTTCCCGAACGTCGTGTCGATCTTTCCACCTGCGTCGAACCGCGCGACGGCGATGTCGGTGTCCTTCGCGGCGTCACCGGTCGCGGCGGGGTTCGCCTCGATCGGCCCGGCGATGACGATTTTTCCGTTGGCCTGGACGACGACGCTGCGCGCGATCTCGACGGCCTTGCCGCCGATGGCGGCGTTCACGGAGGCGATGCCGTCCTTGCCGAACGTCTTGTCCAGCGCGCCCTTCTCGTCGATGCGGGCGACGGCCAGCGCCTGATCCCCACCCTCCGAGATGAACCCAGCGGCGTACGTCTTGCCGTCAGCGCCAACCGCCACAGCCATAAAGCGGTCATGCGTTGAAGCCGTCAGCGGCACCGTCGAGATGCCGCCCTTGCCGAAGGTAGCGTCCAGAACCACGGCCTTGGCGGCCGGAGCGCCGGGTATCCCGGCAGTCGCTGCGCCAGTAGCGGTAGACGCCGACGGCGCCGAATCCTCAGTCGGTTCGCTGCTGCAACCCGCCAGAGCGAGCCCGAGGCCGCCGACGAGAATGATACGAGTCCACACAGTCTTCACTGCTACCCCCTCAGAGATGGTCTTAGTGTGCCGCCTCCAAGATTATTAGGATGACCTAATAGTAACGTCAAGCATCGATATACCCAGAGACTCAGTCTCTGCACAAGATTCTCCTCGAATCTACGTGAACGTTGCCGGGATTCCGGCCGGTGTCCGCATTTGGCGGTTTGACGCAGCGACCGCCACCAACATCGAGGGCATTACACCCGTCGCGAGGGCGCTCTGGACGATGGCGTCGAGGTCCTTCGGGAGGCATTTCCCGCCGAAGCCTCGGTCGTCTGGGAAGACCCAGGTGTGAGATCGACCCATCCGCGGGTCGAGCAGCCAGAGTTCGCGCAACTCGCGATAGTCCACGCCCATCGACTGAGCGATGTCGTAGAACTCATTGCAGAACAGCACCTTCGCGGCGAGGAACGCGTTCTCCATGTACTTCGTGAGTTCCGCCGTGGTTGCGTCCGTCTGCTGGATGACCACCTCGGAGCGCACGACACGCTGATACAGATCATGGACGGGCGCCGTCCACTCGCGCGGCCCACCGAGGATCATCCAACCGATGTCACGCACATCAGCGTACGGGTGATCAGGCGACTCGCCCGGCCCGTACTCCGGCTGGAACACGACGCGCTTGCCGGTCGCCCTCGCGAGGCGCTCCGTCGTGCCAGGCGCGACCGTCGAGCGCACCACGATGATCTCGCTTTCCAGCCAGCCCACTACATCCTCCACGATCGAGGTGTCGCACGCGCCGTCTTGCATCGATGGCGTCGGAACGCAGACGAAGGCGAAGCGGCAGCGGTTCACCACCTCGCGGGAGCCGAGGCCAAGCGGCTCGTCGTACAGGACGGCGTCCGGGAAGTGCAGCCGCATCGAACGGCCGACGGCGCCCGCGCCGATGATCGCCACCGACCGGTCGTGATCCATGTCTACCCTCGCATCCTCGCGCCCACCGAGGGCACATCGCGCTCCGCCTGCGCCACACTTGCCTTTGACAGCCGCCGCCGCACGGTCGTGCCGTACTCGTGCCACAGCACCCAGCCCAGCGCGCCGAGGCCGGCCGTCAACCACAACGCGTGCAGTACCGTGGTCTCCAGCGTCCACGCTCGATAGTCGGGGAAGAGCCCGGCGAGCGCCCGAAACCACATCGAGGTCATGTCGAACGGATCGACGGCGAGCCGCACCTCATTCGCGCGGGATGCTCGAGTCAGCGCGATTGTGATGAGCATCGAGTGAGCGGCGAGCGCACCGACGGCGACGCGGCCCCAGGTGGGGAACCGGACGAGCGCCTCGGTGAGCGGCCATGCCATCAGCGCCAACACGGCCATCAGCGTGCGGCCGGGGAACCACCACCCCATCATCGTGACCGCGACGAACGTGGCGATCAGCAGCTGTGCGCCGACGAGCGAAACGACCAGCGCCCCCACGCGCCCTCGCCGCACGAGCAGGGGCAGTGCCGGCACGACCAACAGCAGCACGGGCGCCCACCGCCCGAGGCCAAAGCGCTGGTCGACGAACAACCCCACCACGCGGTAGGCGCGATCCGCCACCGAGAGGTGCGCACGAATGACCTCGACCGTCGCTTCGCCGGCATAGAGGTTGTTCGCGCCGTATGCCGTCAGCCCTCCGAACGTCGCGATGTGCCACCAGATGTATGCGACGCCCGAGACCACTCCGAGCCCGAGGAGCCACAGTCGCCCTCGGGAGTCCGTGCGCCACATCGCGACCGCTGCGACGAGCAGGCCCAGCGGGACATACTTCACGCCCAGCCATGCGAGGGCTGTGACCAGCGTCGCGATCGCAACCGCGTGCCTCGCCGTCACCGGAGGCGCACGCAGTGCCAGCAGCGCGAGCACGAGGCAGAGCGCGGCTGGCACCTCCGGGTAGATCTCTGTCGCGTAAACGAACGCCGTCGCGGTCAGCCCCACGGCCAGCGTCGCGAACCACGCCAGCCGAGGTGCTTCAGTCTCGCGCGCGATCAACACGAACATCAGCGCGAAGACCGCCGCCGCAGTCAGCAGCATCTGGATCTGCGCGCCTCGGAGGCCGCTCACCGCGAACCCGGGCAGGAGGTACACCGAGAGGCCGGGGTCGTGCGGGCTCAGGAGACGCCCGTCTGGCCTCGGAGGCGCCTGCGTCCACAGTGGGTCGAGGTGGTCGAAGAAGACGCGGTAGGACGCGCGCTCGTACTGCTGGCGAAGGTCGAGGTCACCGTCGTCGAGCAGGCTCTGCGTCGTCAGGAGGTAGAAGGGTTCGTCACCGGTGATCGAGGCACCTCGGGTGGCGCGCAGGCCGATCGAGGCGGTGTAGACGACGGCCAGCAGCACGAACAGCGCGGCCGCGCCGAGGGCGAGTCGCGGCTCAGCGCGCATCGGAGCGTCCCGGAAATGCAAGGGCCTCACCGCTCGCCGCGATCTGCACGGCCTGACCGGGCGCGAGGTGCCCCGCGCTCTTCTGCCGCATGCGCACCGGCAATCCGCTCGCCAGGCGCACCGTCGCCAGCAGGTCGTGCCCGTAATACTCGATGCTCACGACCTCGGCGGCGACGCCGCCGACCGCGACGACCTCGATGTCCTCGGCGCGCACCATGACCTCGCCCACGCCCTCGAAGGTGACGCGCACGGCGATGTTGCCGAGTTCGCAGTCGGCGCGGGCTCCTCGGATCTCCGCCGGGAGGAAATTCGCCTCACCGATGAACTCGGCGACGGCGCGGTCGGCGGGCTGCGCATACACCTCACGCGGTGTGCCGACCTGGTGGATGCGGCCGTCGATCATCACGGCGACCTGCTCGGCGAGGCTCAGCGCCTCCTCCTGATCGTGGGTAACGAACACCGCCGTGATCCCCACCTGGTGGATCAGCTGCTTCACCTCGGCACGCACCCGCTGCCGGATGGAGGGGTCGAGGTTGGAGAACGGCTCGTCGAGCAGCATCAGTAGCGGCTCTGCCGCGAGCGCCCGCGCAATCGCGACCCGCTGCTGCTGTCCCCCGGACAACTCGTGGGGCATGCGCGCGCCGAGGCCATCGAGGCCCACGAGGTCGAGCAGCTCGCCCACACGGCGCTTGCGGTCAGCGCCCTTCGGCAGCCCGAACGCGACGTTTCGCGCCACGTCCATGTGCGGGAACAGCGCGAAGTCCTGGAACACCATCCCCACGCGCCGCCGCTCCGGCGGCACCGCCTCGGTGGCCGAGTCCAGCACGCGCCCGTCGAGGGTGACCTCGCCAGCGTCCGGCTGCTGGAAGCCTGCCACCACGCGCAGCAGCGTCGTCTTGCCGCAGCCACTCGGCCCCAGCAACGCGAGGACGTCGCCACGCGCGACCTCGAGGTCTGCGCCGCCGACGGCGATCGTCTCGCCGAACCGCTTCCAGATGTCGCGACAGGCGAGGTAAGCGGTCATGCCAGTGTCACCTCTTCGCGGCGCAGCATCACGAGGACGGCGAGGCCCGAACAGAGCATCAGCACGAGCGCCGGGAGCGCTGCCTGTGCGAAGAACGCCTCGCTGGTGGCGGACCAGATTGTCGTCGCGAACGTGTCGAAGCCGATGGGGCTGAGCAGCAGCGTGATCGGCAGCTCCTTCATCACGGTCAGGAAGACCAGCAGCATCCCCGCGGACACGCTCGGCGCCATCTGTGGCGCGGTCACGCGCGCGAAGGTGCGCAGCGCCCCCACGCCGAGGCTGCGCGCGGCCTCCTCACCGTTGGGGTTCACCTGCAGCAGCGCCGTGCGAGTCGCACCCAGCGCCTCTGGCAAGAACCGCACCGCATAGGCAAACACGAGCACTCCCAGCGTCTGGTACAGCGGCGAGGCGTACCGGGCGACGAAGAACACCAGCGCCAGCGCGATCGTGATCGCCGGCAGCGCCTGCCCCGCGTATGCCGCCCGCTCCATCATCGCGCCACCCCAGCCTCGATGCCGCACAGCCACCCACGCCAGGGGAAGCGAGGCGAGGCCCGCGGCCACGGCAGCCAGCCCGGCTGCCTGCGCAGTGTTCGTCACCACCTCGAAAGGCAGCCCCGTCCTGGCGCCCTCCTGGAGCCCCCGGGCGAGCCAGTAGAGGATCACCGTCACGGGCACGATCACGCCGACCGAGAGGACGAGGACACACGCAGCGACTGCCGGCCAGCGCCAACGCCCGAGCGGGACGCGCTGCTGCGGCGCGCGCTGGGCTCGGGCGTAGTAGCGGGCGGGGCCTCGTGTGAACGCGTCGCCGCCGATGATCAGCGCGGCGAGGACGAGCAACGGCAAGCCCATCACCGCGGCGGCACCACGGTCGAACTGGGTCGTGTACTGGATGTAGACCAGCGGCGTCAGCGTGTCGTACCGCAGCATCGAGACGGCACCGAACTCGCTCAACACGTAGAGCGCCACCAGCACGCCACCAGCCGAGATCGCCGGACGCAACTGCGGCAACGTAACCTCGAAGAATGTCTGGTGGGCACTCCGCCCGAGGCTTCGGGCGGCCTCGTGCAGCGCGGGGTCCTCGCGGCGCAGCGCGGCGCACACCTGCAGATACAAGTAGGGGTAACTCAGTGCACTCAACACGAGCCAGGCGCCCCAGAACCCGTAGATCGAGGGGACGCGCTCGACACCCAGCGGCTCGAGGAGGTCCTGCAACATCCCGCCCGGGCCCAGCGCACTCACCATCACGAACCCGCCGACGAACGAGGGCACCGCGAGCGGCAGCGCGAGCACGGCCGTCCACGCACGAGCCCCCGGCAGGTTGGTGCGCGTCGTCAGCCAACCGAGAGGTACCGCCACCACCACGCACGTCGTCGTGACGGTCGTCGTGAGCAGCACCGTGCGCCCGAGCGCCGCGAGGGTTGAGCGGGCCGACAACGCCTGGACGATCGCGGAGCCCTCCCCGGCGGCGCGGAGTACGAGGTAGGCCGGTGGCAGCAGCACCGCCGCCGTGACGATCGCCGCGAGCAGGACGACCGGCGTCGGGCCTCGATGGCCTCGACGCTCGACCGGCACGACACGCGGCTGTGCGAGGGCTATGGGAGGATGCCGGTCTGCCGCATGAGTTCGAGCGAGCCCTTCAGGTCCTGGAGATTGCTCAGGTCGATCGCCGGGGTCTTCAGCGATTCCAATGGCGGCAGTTTCGAGTCGCCCTTCACGCCCGCGATCATCGGGTACTCCTTCGTCTGGTCGGCGAAGTACTGCTGCGACTGCTTCTCCAACAGGTACGCGATGAACCGCTCCGCCGCCTCGCGGTGCTTCGAGGTGTCAAGGATGCCCGCACCTGACACGAGGAACACTCCACCGATGTCGCCGTTGTCGAAGAAGTAGTTACGCGCCTTGAACCCCTCGCCACGCTCGTCGAGGAAGCGGTAGAGGTAGTAGTGGTTGAGGAACGCCACATCGATCTCGCCGTTCGCGACGGCCTGTAGCGCAGCGATGTTGTTGGGGAACGTCCGAGGGCTCAGCGCCTTCAGGTCCGTCAGCCACTTCTTCGCGAACTCTTCGCCCTTCACGAGCCGCAGCGCCGTGACGAACTCCGGGAAGCCGTCGCTCCGCGGCACGATGCCGAGGCGCCCGCGCCACTGGGTGTTGGTGTAGTCCAGCACCGAGGGTGGCAGGGTCTTCGGGTCGATGGTGTCGGTGTTGTAGACCATCACCCGGGCACGTCCGGACAGCCCGACCCAGAGGCCGTCGGGTGAACGGAACGCGACCGGCACCTGCTCGAGGATCTTCGAGGGCAACGGCTGCAGCCGGTTTTCCGCCTGTAGCGCGCCGAGCGCGCCGACGTCCTGCGTCAGATATACGTCTGCCGGCGAGTTCCTGCCTTCCTCGAGGATGCCGAGCGCAAGGTCGATGCCATCGCCGTAGCGCACCTTGATCGGGATGCCGGTGTCCTTCGAGAACTGCTCCAGCAGCGGCTGGATGAGCGTCTGTGACCGCCCGGCATAGATCGTCAGCGGCTCCTCACCGCCACCGCACGAGGCCGTAGCAAGGCCCAGCGCCGCGGTGAGCAGCAAAAGGATGATGGTAGGTCGTCTCATGAGAATCCTTCGTGCGGGCCCGCCTGACGCGACTACGACCCTGCGGGTGGTGTCTTGACCTGGATCGATGCGGGGAGGCCGAGCGCCTGCAACACGGCCGGCTCGTTCAGCGCCTGGTACACGCGTTGCGTCTCATTCGCGGCGAACGGCTGGGCGGCGGAGCGGCTGAAGGCGGCCTCGAGGATCTGCGCCGCACCTGGCGAGGCCCCGGCGACGGTCGCCCGAATCGTCTGGAACGTCGACCAACCCTCGGCGAGTGCGACCTGGCGGGCGGCCTCGGTACTCGCAAGTTCTGCCAACGTCGCTGAACGCAGGACGCCGAGGGTGAACACATCATTGAGGTACGCACGCGCGTCGCCGGAGGGCTTTGCGAACGCGCCGGCCTCCTTGCGCTCCGCCGCGATCAACGCCGCGATGAACGCGTTCTCGAGAGGCTGGGCCAACTTGCCCTGCAAGTTGAACGTCGTCTCGTGCGCAAGCGCGACGGGCAGCAGCCCGTAGAGCCGTGCGCCGTCTGCGTCCGGCATGCCGGAGATGATTGCCCACGCGGCGTCGACCGGTACGTTCGCACCGGCGGCCTTCGCCTCGACGAGTGCGCGCGCCGCTGCCAGTTCCTGCGAGGCCTTCGCGTAGAGGAGCATCTGCAGCCCGTGGTCGACGATCTCGCGGCGCGCGTCGTCGGAGAGGCCCTGCGCGTGCCCCGTCCCGTTCAACCCGTCGCGGATCGTGGCATCGATGAACGTCGGGCGGCCGTATACGACCGGGCCATTGGGGAACACCGCGTGTGCGCCCGCATCGGCCAGGCTCGCGAGCGTGCGCAGGCTGCCGTCCGGTCGGCGCTGGTTCTTCCCGCGCTCGTAGACCTCGATGGCGCGCGCCCATTCGACAGGACGGCCGTCGATGGCGACGTTGATGACGCGGCGGACATCGAGGATGTCGAGCGAGATCTGCTGGTTGAGCGCCTGATCGGTGGAGAAGGCGTACTTGCGGCCCGCGGGCTCGTCCTGCCCGCCCTCGCTGATACCGCTGACGGAGACGGACCCGGCGCCGCCGATGACCTCGACGTTCGGGCGGTCTTCGCCCTTCCCGCAGGCCGTGGAGGCCAGTGCCAGAGCGAACGTCCCGAGCAGCAGCACAGCAATGAATACGCCGCGACGCAGCACTCGAACCTCAGACCCGTGCCAGAATTGGTTAGCCACGCAGCATCTCCCGAGCAATCCCCAACGGCACACGCCAGAGGTAGCGCGCGGTGATGAACGAATGACCGTGCTGGCGACGTCGATAGGTGATCGGCACCTCGACCATCCGCATCCCCTTATGCAGGAGGTCGAGGGTCAGCACCTGGGCGTAGTTGTAGTCGTGCACGATCTCGGCGACGTCCACCGCGCGCTTCGAGAACGCGCGCATCCCCGTCTGGCCGTCCGAGATCCAGCGACCGCACAACACGGAGAGCAGCGCACTGAACCCCGCGTTCGCCGCGCGCCTGGATCGCGTCATCCCCTCGGCTGTGCCACGGAAGCGCGATCCGAGGACGTAGTCCGCCTCACCGCGCTCGATCGGAGCGAGCAACGCGCGCGCATCCGCGGGGTCGTACTCCCCGTCTGCGTCGAGGTAGACCACCGCGCGCGCATCGAGATCGCGCGCTGCCGCGAGGCCTGTCCGGAGCGCGGCACCCAGCCCGCGATTGCGCTCGTGGCGGACGACAATCGCCCCACATGCCTCCGCGACGCTGGCCGTCGCGTCCTCGGAACCATCGTCGACGACGACGGACACGCTGCCGGGGATGCCGAGGCGCGTGATCCCACCGAGGACGCCCGGGAGGCTCACCGCCTCGTTCCGCGCGGGGATCACGAAGACGACCGGGCCGGGTTCTGCCGTACGGACCGGGAGCATCGGGCGACCGACGGCCTCGGACGGCGCGGGCACGCCAAGGAGCCCGGCGATGGTGGATGCGATCTCGGTGATGAAGCGGGGCTCAGTGACACTCCGCCCCGCCTCGACGCCTGCGCCCCACCACAGACACGGCACGGTGATCTCGGGTGGCGACATATGGCCGTGCCCGCCGATCCCGATCCCCTGCCCGTGGTCGGAGGTCACGAGGACAGTCGCACCGTCGAGGTACCCGCGGTCCTGACACCACCGGAGGAACGCCTCGATCGTCGCGTCCGTCGTCTCGATCTGGCGCAGGTACTCCTCGCGGTAACTCCCGCGGGCGTGGCCGGTCTGGTCGACGCTCAGCAACTGGAGGACGAGGAGGTCGGGCGACTCCTCGATGAGTACCTGCTGGGCACGCGCTACGAGGGCGGCGTCGATCTCTTGGTTGTCCATCACTGCTGTGACAGTCCGCACATCGGGCTCGCCAAACGCGTCCACGAGGTGCGCGATGCCGACGAGCGTCCCGCGCTTGCCCTCCCGGCGCAGCACATCGAACACCGACTCGCACTTCACGCCGAGGCTCGGCACGAAGTTCGAGCGCATCCCGTGCACCGCCGGCGGCGCGCCGGTCAGCATCGAGGCGAACGCGGTGACGGTCCGAGCCGGGTAGACCGTGCTGACGTCGGTGAACTCCGTCCCCTCAGCGCGCAGCCGGTCGAGGAACGGCGTCCGCGCCTCGCGCAGTCGGTCGGCGCGACAACCATCGATGGCGATCACGATGACGCGCTTGCTGGTGGGCGCGGGCGGCGTCGAGGGTGGGCGCAGGCCGCGCTGCGGAAGCGCCGGCACCCACGTGAACCACCACTGGTGCGTGAGGAGCGCCCCGAGCGCCGTCGCCGCCACGAACGCCTCGACAGCCGCGACCGCCCGCCACGAGCCGTCACGGACGATGACCTCGAAGGCGAACACAAGCAGGAGGGTCTTCGGGATCTGCTCCAAGAAGTTGCCGCTCGTCGGGTCGGGGTTCTCGAGGACGAGACGCCAGAAGCGCGCGAAGTTCGTCCACGGCGTGCCGATGCGAAGGTGGTAGTAGAGCGTCCCCCACATCACCACCGTGAAGAACAGATAGAGCGCCAGCACGAGGACGGCGGCCGGCACGCTGACGAAGCGGAACGCCGCCACGAACGCCACGAGCGCGACCCACAGCCCGCCACGCAGCCGGAGCGGGAAGTCGAACCGCCACCACACGAGGCACATCGGCACGAGTGCGACCAACGCCACCAACGCCCGGAGCACGAAGCCACTGTCATCCAGCCGAGGCGCGGCCAGTAGCCCGATCACGGCCAACGCGAACACCGGCGTGAACGGCTTGCCCTCGTTCAGCACGTTCCACGAGCGCGCTGCAGCCACCTCCAGCCTCGAGGCGTGGCGCGGCGCACTGTCCGCGCGACCGCGCAGCGCCGAGATCGCCGCTGGCAACGCGAGGGCGGGTGCCAGGGTGAATGCGTAGGCAAACTTCAGCCCGTGGGTCAGCACCGCCAGCGCCAGCGCCTCCTGCGGCGGCATCCCTTGCAGCACGAGGATGCCCGTCATGCTCGCCTCGTAGGTGCCGAGGCCGCCCGGAGTGACATGGATCACCTGGAACCCCACCGCGAACGCCGTCGCCCCGACGGCCGCTCCGACCGAAAGGTCGAGGCCCAGCAACCGCGCCCCGGCGAGCACCATGGCGCTCTCCAGCAGCCATGACGCCACCACCAGCACGCCGCATACGGCCAACCTCCGCACGGTAAGGGAACGGAGGACTTCGACAGCCTCGGTCGCCCAGGTGCGTACGCGTGCGGGCAACGTCGATGTGGCGCCTGCGACGACCAGGAGCATGAGGACCAGCGCGAGCCCGATCGCGGGCAACACGAGGTCGCCCAACTCGGCACGGACCACCGTGGCGTTCACGACCCCGGCGATCGTCACGAGCGCGAGGACATCGAGGCCACGCGCGGCGACGGTGGTCGCGACGGCGGCTGGGAGGGGTACCCCCCGACGGGCGAGGAGGACGGGGCGGGCGATGTCGCCGGCTTTCACCGGCAGCGCGTGGTTGAGGACGAGGCCTGCCTGCAGGATGGAGAACAGGGAGCCAGCACTCACCCTCGACGGGGCACCAGCGGGCAGTAGCCATCGCCAGGCCACCGCGCGAAGCCAGAAGGCGAGGGTGTACGCCGCTGCCGCGAACACGACGATCCGAGGCTCCGAGAACGCCTCCCAAACCGCCTCGGCGACGCGTGAAATATCGAGCGCCGCCGCGACAGCGAGCCCGAGGAGCAGGGCGAACGCGACGCCCAGCGCGAGCCTCAGCCCGCCCCTCACCGGAGTCCCCGCCGCCAGACCGATGACTCCCACCAGCGCGCCGACCGTCCCGCCAGCAGCATTAGGCTGCCATCACTTCGTTATTAGGCCATACATATGTATCACGGTAGGCAGGCTAAAGACTTCTGCCTCCCGGGCCGAGAGGCAGAAGAAATCTGGCGGATTCTTGGCAGGACTAGGACGAAGTGGGAAGCGCAGCACGCCGCAGCACGAAGTTCGTGTGCGGGGTCTTCTGTGCCTTGTATTCGTCGGCGCGGCTGCGCTCGACCTCGACGATTTCGAAGCCGCAGGCCTCGAAGATGTCCTGGTAAGTCCGACGCGGCATCCGGTGGACCCGGAACGGTGAGCGCACGCCGGCGCCGTGGTCCCGAATCATCTCCATGTGCCGGGCCATCTCGCCCGACTCGTCGAACGTGTAGACCGAGGCGATAAACAGCCCGCCGGGCTTCAGCGCCCGATGCACGTTGGAGCAGTACCGAAGCAGCTCATCGAAGTCGAACTGCATCAGCAGTTCGTGGCCGATCACGGCATCGAATTCTTCGGCGCGCAGATCGTCACCGAGGCCGTGGGTGAGGCGGAATTCGACGCGGGGGAGGTCGACCGTCGCGGCGCGGGCTTCAGCCAGGATGCGCTCGGAGATGTCGTTCGCCACGAGCGTCCCGACCAGCGGACGGATGTGGCGCGTGACGCGCCCGCCGCCGCAGCCGAGTTCGAGGGCGTGCGCTGTCTTCGGGACGTGCTTCTCGACGAGGCCCATGAAGGTTTCGAGGCCGCCCCAGGTGGCGCCCATGCCGCCGTCCGGGATCACCTGTCGCACGGTGTCGACGTGGATCAACCAGGAGAGCGTGTGGTCGGCGCGCAGGCCGGCGCTCGCGCCACCGAGCGCGGTCCGTGCCGCGTGCAGGATGAGGCGCGGCTGGCGAATCAGGAGTCGAGCGAGGCGGACGGAGCCGCTGGAGGAACCGGCCAACGCCTGGATGCGCTGGCTCTCTTCCTCGGTCGCGTCGAACCGGACAGGAGCCGGACGACCCGTGGCGCCATTGCTGGCGGTCGGATTCGCGTGTGCGTCCTCACGGCTGTCGTGCCGTTGATCCATCGAAATCATCCCCGCCCCCCACAGCGCTGCTGGCGCGGTGTCCAAAAACACCCCACCCGCCTCACGGGGAAGATGCGAACCAGCACCGTCAGATAGGGAAATATAAGCCAGATCGCCCGTTGAGGCGCACATCCGCCTCTGGTGCACCATTCAGGGTACCGGCTCACCCAACAGGCGCCGCCTCCTGCTGGTGCCGGAACGTCTCCCGCAGCGCCTCGACCGAGGCTTGCGCGAACAGCTCCGCCCGCAGCGCCCGGGCCTCCGGACGCCCTGCTCCGTACTGCGCCAGGTGCTTCTTCATCTGTAGGAGCGCGGTCCGAGGCGGAAACGCCGCCTCGATGAGATCAAGGTGCTCACCCACCACGCGAGTCTCGTACACCGCCCGTCCATCCACGGAAAGCGACTCGTACCCCGCATCGAAGAGCCACGGGCGACCGAGGGCGGCCCGCCCGACCATGACCGACTGGCAACCGGTCGTCGCCATCATCGCGCGCGCTTCGGCAAGCGAGGTGACGTCGCCGTTGCCGGTCACCGGGATATCAACAGCCGCCACGACCTCGGCGATGACCTCCCACGGCGCGCGCCCACCGTAGCGCTGCGCGCGCGTCCTCGGATGCACCGTGATCGCGTCAACGCCAGCGTCCTGCGCCATCCGCGCCACTTCCACCGCGTTCGGCTGGCAATCGTCCCAGCCGCCGCGGATCTTGATCGTGAGCGGCACGTCGATGGCGCGTCGCAATGCTTCAAGGATGCGGCCGGTGGCCGCCACGTCCCGCATCAGCGCCGCGCCCTTGCCTCGATGGACGATCTTCGGGACGGGACACCCCATGTTGATGTCCACAATGTCCGCGCCCGCCTCGACGAGACGGACCGCGGCGGGCACGAGCGTCTCAGCGCTGTTCCCCAGCAACTGCATCGCGACTGGGCCAACCTCGAGATCCTGGCGCGCCGACTCCGCTGCCCACGCGCTGCCCGCGAGCAACGCCTCCGCGTCGATCTCTTCGTTGGTGGTGAAGCCGCTACCGCAGCGCACGGCGATACGGCGGAATGGCGCGTTGGTGAACGACGCCATCGGCGCTAACCGGACGGGCGACTGGGCGAGCAGGTCAACCATCGAAACTCGAGGCATACACCGAGTATCCAGCGCCAGCGCGGGACGTGCGAGGCGCTCCGGCCAGCGACGCCTCAGATTGGCGCGCCCGGTAAGATGGGCGTTGTCCCGACCGTAGGAGGTTCCGATGACCACCACTGAGAAGCCCGCCAGCCCCTACAAGGTCGTAGGGACCCGCCCGGTCCGCCCGGACGGCGTAGACAAGGTCACCGGCCGCGCGGAATACGGCGCGGACATCAAACTCCCCGGGATGCTCTACGGGCGCGTCCTGCGCAGTCCGCACGCCCACGCCATCATCAAGCGCATCGATGTCTCACGCGCCCTCGCCCACCCGGGCGTTTTCGCGGTGGTCACCTCGGCGGACTTCCCCGTACTCGGAAACAACCCCGTCCCCACCATCCGAGGCCCCATCCCGGAGCGCTGGAGCCGCGAGCCGTTGCTCGCCGACGGCAAGGCGCTGTTCAAGGGCCACGCGATCGCCGCCCTCGCTGCGACCGACCCACACGTCGCCGAGGACGCCCTCGACCTGATCGAAGTCGAGTACGAGGTGCTGACGCCGGTGATGAGCATCGACCAGGCGATCTCGCCGGCCGCCCCATTGCTGCACGACCCGGCGATCACCGCCGATATCAAGGGACTGTTCGATCCGGTTGACGGCCGCCAGACCAACATCGCGCGGCAGTTGGAGATCCGCTTCGGCGACGTGGAGCAGGGCTTCGCGGAGTCCGACATCGTCATTGAACGCGAGTTCTCGACGGCCAGTGCCCACCAGGGCTACATCGAGCCGCACAACGCCACCGCGTTCTGGAACAAAGACGGCCTGCTCACCATCTGGACGAGCACCCAGGGCGCCTTCGGTGTCCGCGACGCGGTCTCCGGGGTGCTGAAGGTGCCGGTCTCCCGCCTAAAGGTGGTACCGATGGAGATCGGTGGCGGCTTCGGCGGCAAGATCCCGGTCTACCTCGAACCGCTCGCGGCGCTGCTCTCCAAGAAGTCCGGCCGCCCTGTCCAGATCACGATGTCCCGTGCCGAGGTCTTCGAGGCCACCGGCCCCACCTCGGCGACCCAGATGCGCGTGAAGATGGGGGCGAAGCGTGATGGCACGTTGGTCGCCGGTGAGGTCCACCTGGGCTACGAGTCCGGCGGGTACCCCGGAGCCCCGGTCCCAGGCGCGGCCCGCAGCGCCCTCGCGCCGTACGACATGCCTCATCACCTCGTGCAGGGGTTCGAGGTCGTCGTGAACAAGCCGAAGGTCGCTGCCTACCGCGCGCCGGGTGCGCCGCAGGCAGAGTTCGCCGTCGAGTCGGTGGTGGACGAGCTCGCCGAGATGCTGAAGATGGACCCCGTCGAGTTCCGCCTGAAGAACGCTTCGCGTCAGGGTGTACGCCGCTCCGAGGGCGTCCCGCACGGCTCGGTCGGCACCCAGCAGGTGCTGCAAGCCGCCCGCGACAGCGCCCATTACCGCTCTGAAATGCACGGCGACAAGATCGGCCGCGGCGTCGCGACAGGCTACTGGGGCAACGGCGGGAACGAGTCGGCCGCCTATGCCGCCGTCAACGCGGACGGTACGGTCAGCCTCGTCACTGGCTCAGTCGACATCGGCGGACAGCGCGCCGCACTCGCGATGCAGTTCGCGGAAACCCTCGGCATCCCCTACGACACGATCAAGTCCACGGTCGGTGACACCGACTCCATCGGTTACACCTCGAACACCGGCGGGAGCCGCACAACCTTCGCGACTGGATGGGCCGTGATCGAGGCCGCGTACGACATCCGCGGTCAGCTGATCGCGCGTGCCGCGAAGATCTGGGACGTCGAACCCGACAAGGTCACCTACGACGCCGGCGTCCTCCACGAGGAGGGCGGCCAGACGATGACGTTCAATGAGATCGCGCGCAAACTCGCCGGCAGCGGAGGCGCCATCCAGGGCCGCGCCGCCGTGAA
>CAMBFG010000010.1 GCA_945865925.1 Dehalococcoides mccartyi | reverse complement strand
TCGACCTCGATGGCGCTGGGCAGGCGGTCGAGGCAGTGCGGATGGCGTACGACCCGGACGAGGACGGCGTGGCCGACCGGACGACCGTGTGCGTCTCGACGCAGGTCGGCTGCGCGATGGCGTGCGCGTTCTGTGCCACGGGCCAGCAGGGGTTCACCCGCAACCTGAGCGCGTCCGAGATCCTCGCGCAGGTGCTGCATTTCACCCGCGAGCAACGCGTCACCAACGTCGTGTTCATGGGGATGGGCGAGCCGCTGGCGAACTACGCGGCGACGATGCGTGCGGTGCGCTGGATGGTGGACGCGGACGGCCTGGACATGCGCCAGCGCGGCATCACCATCTCCACCGTCGGCATCGTGAGTGGCATCCGCCGCCTCGCCGCCGAGGGCCTCCAGATCGGCCTCACCGTCTCGCTCCACGCGCCCGACGACGAACTCCGCCGCCGCCTCATCCCGACCTCGGGTGGCACGACGATCGACGAACTGGTCGCGGCGTCGCGCGGATACATCGAGGCGCGGGGGCGCCGCGTCACGTTCGCCTATGCATTGCTGGAGCACGTGAACGACGAGCCGGAGCAGGCGCGTCGCCTCGCCCAGCGCATCCGTGGGCTGCAGGCACACGTGAACCTGATCCCCTACAACCCCACGGCGGGCATCGGGCTGCACCGCCCGAGCCGCGAGCGTGTCCGCGCCTTCCAGCGCGAACTCCAGGCCGCCGGCATCAACGCCACGGTGCGTGTCGAGCGCGGTCAGGAGATCGCTGCGGCCTGCGGCCAACTGCGGACGGACGTCCTGGGGCCAGGCGGCGCCGGGAGTCACGCCGGGAATGACGAGACCGCCTCGCGGGCGGCCTCGATCGAGTGGCGCGGGTAGCGGACTACTCCGCGACGGCGGCGACGCCAGTCGAGGTGGCAGCACGCGAGGCCTGCACGGCAGCGACACCCTGGTCCGGGTCGGCGTGGAACTTCACTCCCGGCGGGACGCGGAGGTCCTTCACCTGGATGTGGTCGCCGATCGCGATCAGGCCATTCACCGATACCTCGATGTGCTCCGGGATCGTGTGCGGCAGGCCTTCGACCTCGATGTGGTCGAGGGCGTGGATGAGGACGCCGCCGAACTTCTGGACGGCCGGCGATTCGCCGGTCAGGACGACCGGGATCGTGGCCTTGATGATGCGGGCGAGGTCCACCTGGTACATGTCGAGGTGGAGGATCTTCCGGTGTACCGGCTCCAGTTCCACGTTGCGGATCACAACCGGGCGCGTCTGGCCTTCGCCCTCGACTTGGATGTTCACGAGGGTGTTCAGGCCGTGGGCGTTCAGCAGGTCGCGAGCGTCCACGTAGGACAGCTGCACCGCCATCGACTCCTGCGCGCGGCCGTAGATGTTTGCGGGCAGGACGCCCCCACGACGGAGCGTGGCGACCTTCTTGCCGATCACGGAACGGTGCTGCACCTGGTAGGTGTCGGTCATGTGCGTACCCTCGGAACGTGGATTCAGGGGCAACGTGTAGCCCCGGGCGACAACGCTCCCACGTTACGGAGGCCCGTGGAGAGGGTCAAGCCGCGCCCCGCCCTGGTTAACGCGCCCGCCGCACGGCGCGAATCCGAGGTCTATACTCGGAACGACCACCCACGCACGACGCCCGCGGCGGGCGCCAGAGCGAGGCCGAACGTCCCCATGGGCGAACCAGACCGCCTCGAACGCGAGATCGAAGAGATCCTGGGGAAGATCGAGAACTTCCCGGGGCCTGAGGCGCGGCGCGCCCGGAACCCCCTCGGCCGGCCGATGGCGGACGCCATCGCGAAGCGGCAGCGCGCGGTCGGCCGGGAACTTTCCCGGGTCTCCGTCTCGCAGGTGATGCTCTTTGCCTTCCTGCTGATCCTCGGCTCCTTCTTCTTCCGCGAGTTCGGCGTACTGGCCGCGTGGGCGCTCTACGCCGGGGTCGTCCTGTTCGTGGTCTCGTTCGCCATCATGATGTTCGGGAACCGCGGCCGGACCGGCGGCAAGCAGCAGACTGTCTGGCGCGGCCGAGACGTCTCGTACGGCACGTACAGGCGTCCTGCCAGCTCCACAACCCAACGAGGCGTCCCAGCACGCTCCTCGGCTACCTCGACCCTCCTCGTGCGGATCCGGCAATGGTGGGGGCAACGCAGCCGCCGACCGCGCCCGTAAGAATGACTGACCGCTCTCACCCCGAATGGGGTGTCGTTATGTCGCACAAAAACCTTCCGCTCCGAGTCCTCCTCCTCGGCGCGGCCGGACTGCTCATCGCCTGCGGCGGGGAGAAGCCCGCGATTGCCACTGCCACGGCTGAGTCTCCTCAGGCCGCCACGGCGACACCCAGCGCGTCCCCCACCTCGACAGCCTCCACGAGGCCCGACCCCGACCGCGTCATGGCCCACCTGACGATGCTCGCGGGCACCATCGGCATCCGCGCGGCGGGTACGGACGGCGAGAAGCGCGCCTCGGACTACATCGCGCAGTCGCTCAAAGACAGCGGGTACCAGGTCGCCGTGGAGCCGTTCTCCTTCGAGCTCCGCTTCGACACCTCCGCCGTGCGGCTCCCGGATGGCAGCGTGAAGGCCCTCGCACTCACGGGCTCCCCACAGGTCGAGGGCCGCGGCAGTCTCGTGGCGGCAGGGATGGGACGGCCAGAGGACTTCGCCCTCCGCGACGTGAAGGGGAAGATCGTGCTGCTCGACCGCGGCGTCGTGCCGTTCGCGCAGAAGGCCGCCAACGCGCAGGGTGCTGGCGCCGCCGGCGTGATCGTGGTGAACAACGAGGACGGCCAGTTCCGCGGGACGCTTGGCGACACCAAGGTGACGATCCCCGTCGTCGGTGTCGAGCAAGGTGAGCGGACTCGCCTCCAGACGCTCGCCCAGAGCGGCACCACCGTCACCGTCGTCTCCGCGGCGGGGTCGAAGCAGACACCCTCGCAGAACGTCGTCGGCCGCAACGGTGACAAATGCGAGGTCATCATCGGCGCGCACTATGACAGCGTGCCGGAAGGGCCCGGCGCGAACGACAACGCGAGCGGTACCTCGATGATCCTCGAGCTGGCGCGGACGCTGAAGCGCCCGGGGATGTGCGTCACCGCATTCGGCGCGGAGGAATACGGACTGTGGGGATCACAGGCCTATATCAAGCAGCACGGCGTCGCCGGTGTGAAGTTCATGCTGAACTTCGACATGGTGGGCAAGGTGACGGGTGCCGAGATCGTCGGTGACGTATCGCTGCAGGAGAAGATCCTGAACGTGCTGAAGCAGGCAGGGAAGACCGGCTTCAAAGCGGGGCAGTTCCCGCCGTTCGCCTCGTCCGACCATGCCTCGTTCGTCTCCGCCGGTATCCCGGGAGTGACCTTCTACTCCGGCGATGACTCCCAAATCCACCAGCCCGGTGACGCCCTCGCCAACATTGATCGAGCATCCATCGAGACGATGCTGGCGGCGGGGGAGCTCGCCATCAACGGACTGATGCCAGTGGCGCGCTAGCCCTCGGTTGTCCGGGTTGCGTGCCGGTGCCTAGGATGCGAGTGCGCATGCACAGACGTCAGACCCTCCGCCGCACGCTCGTCCTCGGCATCCTCGTGGTGACCGCGCTGAGCGCCAGCGCGTGCAGCGACGAGGATCCGCCGGCACCTCCCGGCATCCCGACGGCGACGCCGTTTGCGAAGGTGCCTGAGCCGACGATCGTGCCTGCCGGGACGCGCACCCTCGGCGCTGCACCGGCCGCGGCCACGGCGACACCCCCACCGACCGCGACCCCCGCCCCTACCCAGAACTACACGGTGGTCGCCGGGGACGCGATGTCGCTGATCGCGCAGCGCTTCGGGACGACTGCCGCCGCCATCCGCACCGCGAACAACCTCGCCAACGACGACGTCCGAATCGGCCAGGTGCTCCGGATCCCGGCGCCTGCCGCAACCCCCGCGACTCCCAACCCAACCGCCGGCCCTCCGAGGCCCACACCGCCGCCGGTCGTGACCGACTCCTATCTCGTGGAGCCCGGGGACACGGCGTTTGGGATCGCGCTGTCCCGCCAGATCACGCTCGCAGAGCTGGAGCAGGCGAACGGGGTGCCACCGGGTGGCCTGAACAACATCCGGGCAGGGGATACGATTCGCGTCCCGAAGCCTCGCTAAGCCTCGAATCCAGCGGCGCGCGAGGGCTGCCCGAATCTGCGGGAGAGGTTTCCCGCAATCAATCCGGGCGGATACGATGCCTCGTGGCCCCTCGCAGGGGGCGTGGGGAGACCACTCGGATGACCACGATCGAACAAGCGCTGGACGACCTCACGCAGTTGAAGGCTGACGCAGCCCTCGGCGGCGGCCAGGAGCGGGTCGAGGCGCAGCACGCACGCGGCAAGATGACCGCCCGCGAGCGCATCGCCACGCTCGTCGACCCCGGCACCTTCGAGGAAATCGACGCCCTCGCGGCCGACTGGGACGACGAAGACGGTGAGCGCTTCTACGGCGACGCCGTCGTCACCGGCTGGGGCAAGATCGACGGCCGCACCGCGTGCGTCTTCGCGCAGGACTTCACGGTCTACGGCGGCTCGCTCGGCGAAGTCGTTGGCATGAAGATCGCGAAGTTGATGGACGTGGCGCTGAAGTCCGGCGTCCCCATCGTGGGGCTGAACGACTCGGGCGGCGCGCGCATCCAGGAGGGTGTGTCCTCGCTCGGAGGCTACGGCGAGATCTTCTTCCGTAACGTGCAGGCCTCCGGAGTGATCCCGCAGATCAGCGTGATCCTCGGACCGTGCGCTGGTGGTGCGGTGTACTCACCGGCGCTCACCGACTTCATCTTCATGGTGGAGAAGACCAGCCAGATGTTCCTTACGGGCCCCGACGTGATCCTCTCCGTCACCGGTGAGCAGACGACCGTCGAGGAACTCGGCGGCGCGGCCTCGCACGTCTCGAAGTCGGGCGTGGCGCACTTCGCGTTCAAGGACGAGCAGGAGTGCCTCGAAGAGGTGCGCCGGCTGCTGTCCTACCTCCCCCAGAACAACATGGATGACGCCCCATACCAGGACACCGGCGACCCGATCGACCGGCGGCTGGACGACATCATGACGATCGTCCCCGGCGCCTCCGACAAGCAGTACGATGTCCGCGACGTCATCGAGCGTCTCGTGGACAACGGCGAATTGATGGAAGTACACGAGTACTTCGCGCCGAACATCGTGTGCGGGCTGGGGCGGATCGGCGGCGCACCCGTCGGGATCGTCGCGAACCAACCGCTCTACCTCGGTGGCGTGCTGGACATCGACTCCTCGCGGAAGGCCGCGCGGTTCGTGCGCTTCTGCGATTCGTTCAACATCCCGATCGTGACGCTGGTGGACGTACCGGGGTTCCTCCCGGGCGTGTCTCAGGAGTACGGCGGGATCATCGCGCACGGCGCGAAGCTCGTGTACGCCTACGCGGCGGCGACGGTGCCAAAGGTCACGGTGATCCTGCGCAAGGCCTTCGGCGGCGCCTACGACGCGATGGGCTCGAAGCACCTCGGCGCGGACGTGAACTACGCCTGGCCGACAGCAGCCATCGCGGTGATGGCGGGCAGCCAGGCCGTGAACATCGTCAGCCGCCGCGAGATCGCCTCGGCCGCTGACCCGGACGCCGAGCGCAAGCGACTGATCGAGGAGTATGCACAGCGCCTCGAGCACCCCTACATCGCGGCCGCCAAGGGCTACATCGACGATGTGATCGACCCGCGGGACACCCGCCTGAAGATCGCCCACGCCCTCGAAATGCTGCGGACGAAGTCCGTGCAGGTGCCGGGCAAGAAGCACGGGAACATCCCGCTCTAACCGCGCTGTCCGAGGTCTCCAGGCACCCCTCACACCGCGCGCCGGTAGCGACAACGGGCGGTATACTCCTGCCGCCGCACGGCATGCCCCATTCCCGGGCCCAACGGGCCGCCTCTCGTGACGTCGAGCGGTGGCAGTCGCGGGAAGGGGGCCGCGGACGCTCCTCGGCATGGGTCAGGTGAGCGTGCGCGGCGACCAGAGGGCCGCTTCAGCCTCGTCGGAGGAGCGCCCGCAATGGCCAAGATCCCTGTCAAGAACGCAGTCGCCGAACTCGATGGCGACGAAATGACCCGCATCATCTGGGGGTTCATCAAGGATCGCCTGATCCTTCCCTACCTCGACCTCAAACTCGAGTACTACGACCTCAGCATCCAGCACCGCGACGAGACCAACGACCAGGTCACGATCGACTCCGCGAACGCGATCAAGCGGCTGGGCGTCGGCGTGAAGTGCGCCACGATCACCGCTGACGAGGTGCGCGTAAAGGAGTTCGGCCTGAAGGAGATGTGGAAGTCCCCCAACGGGACGATCCGCAACATCCTCGGCGGCACCGTCTTCCGCGAGCCAATCATCTGCACCAACATCCCGAAACTCGTCCCCGGGTGGACCGAGCCGATCGTCATCGGCCGCCACGCCTACGGCGACCAGTACCGCGCGACCGACGTCAAACTGAAGGGCGCCGGCACGTTGACGATGACGTTCGCACCGGCCGATGGCAGTCCCGCGAAAACGTGGGAAGTCATGAAGTTCGAGGACGACGCCATCGCGATGGCGATGTACAACACGGACGAATCGATCCGTGGCTTCGCGCAGGCGTGCTTCAACTACTCGCTGCAGCGCAAGTACCCGATGTACCTCTCCACGAAGAACACGATCCTGAAGGCCTACGACGGCCGCTTCAAGGACATCTTCGAAGAGGTCTACAACGCCGAGTTCAAGAGCCGGATGGACGCGGCGAAACTCACGTACGAGCACCGTCTGATCGACGACATGGTTGCTTCCGTCCTCAAGTGGAGCGGCGGCATCGTCTGGGCCTGTAAGAACTACGACGGCGATGTCCAGTCGGACATCGTCGCGCAGGGCTTCGGCTCGCTCGGCATGATGTCGTCCGTCCTGCTCACGCCGGATGGCGCGACCGTAGAAGCCGAGGCCGCGCACGGCACCGTGACCCGCCACTACCGCGAGCACCAGGCCGGCCGTGCTACCTCCACGAACCCGATCGCCTCGATCTTTGCGTGGACGCGCGGCCTCCAGCACCGCGCAAAACTCGACAACAACGGCGACCTCGCGACCTTCGCCTCGGCGCTGGAGAAGGTCTGCATCGCCACGGTCGAGGGTGGGCAGATGACGAAGGACCTCGCGATCCTCGTCGGGCCCGACCAGCCGTGGCTCACGACTCAGGACTTCCTGGCGGCGCTGGACACCAACCTCCAGACCGCGATGAAGGCGTAGCCCTCGAGGCGCGCGACACAGACAGCAGCGCGGGCTCGGCGGAGCGTTTCCGACGCGAGGCCCGCGGAGAAGGGATTCCCATCATGCGCCAGAAGGTCACGATCGTCGGCGCCGGTAACACCGGTGCCACGATGGGCCAGATCCTCGCCGCCCGCGGTTACGCGGACGTCGTGCTGATCGACATCGTCGAGGGCTTGCCGCAGGGCAAGGCGCTCGACATCGCCGAGGCGGCCCCGTGGTCGCGCACGTCGTCCTCGATCCGTGGGACGAACGACTGGGCCGAGACCGCGAACTCCGAGATCGTCGTCATCACCTCGGGCGTCGCCCGCAAGCCGGGGATGACGCGTGAGGACCTGCTCAGCGTGAACGCCGGCATCGTGCGCTCAGTCGTCGGCCAGGCCGCGAAGCACTCGCCGAACGCGACGCTCGTGATCTTCGCCAACCCGATGGACGCGATGTGCCATGTGGCCATCGAGGCCTCCGGCTTCCCGAAGGAGCGTGTCGTCGGACAGGGCGGCATGCTGGACACCGCCCGCTACCGCACCTTCATCGCGATGGAGACGAAGACGTCCGTGAAGGACGTCTCTGCGTGGGTCCTCGGCGGCCACACCGAAGCGACGATGGTGCCCCTGATCTCGAACGCAACGGTCGGCGGCGTGCCGCTCGGCCAGCTGCTGTCGGCTGCACAGGTCGAGGCGGTCGCCAACCGTGCGAAGCGCGGTGGCGCAGAGATCGTCGACCTGCTCAAGACGGGCTCGGCGTTTGTCGCCCCGGCCGTCGCCACCATCGACATGGTCGACTCGATTCTGCTGGACGAGCAGCGGATCATCCCCTGCTGCACGCTGCTGGACGGCCAGTGGGGTGTGAAGGACGCCTTCGTCGGCGCCCCGGTGCGCCTCGGCAAGGGCGGCATCCAGCAGGTGTTCGAAATCCCGGTGTCCGCCGCGGAGCGCGAAGCGATCGTGGCCGCGGGCGTCGCCGTGTTGGAACTAGTCGCAGCGACCCCGAAGGGCTAGCACGAATGCCGATGCGTACCGAGTCCGACACGTTCGGCCCGATCGAGGTCCCGTCTGAGAAGTACTGGGGGGCGCAGACCCAGCGCTCCCTGGAGAATTTCAAGATCGGCATCGAGCGAATGCCCCGCCCGCTGATCCGCGGGATGGGCATCGTGAAGTACTGCTCCGCCGAGGTGAACGAAGACCTCGGCAAGATCGACGGCGAGCGCGCGGCCGCGATGAAGCGCGCCGGCCATGAGGTCATCGAGGGCATCCTCGATGACCACTTCCCGCTCGTGGTCTGGCAGACCGGCTCCGGTACGCAGAGCAACATGAACGTGAACGAGGTCATCTCCAACCGTGCCATCGAGATGATGGGCGGGGTGATGGGCTCGAAGGTGCCCGTCCACCCGAACGACCACGTGAATCTGTCGCAGTCCTCGAATGACACGTTCCCGGGCGCGATGAGCGTGGCGGCCGCCGAGCAGGTCGTACACCACCTGGTGCCGGCGCTGGCGTACCTGCGGGACGCCCTCGACGCGAAGGCGCGCGAGTTCGACGGCATCGTGAAGATCGGGCGCACGCACCTGATGGACGCCGTGCCACTCACGCTCGGCCAGGAGTTCTCCGGCTACGTGCAGCAGGTCACCTACGGCATCGCACGCGTCGAGTCGGTGTTGCCGAGGCTGTACGAGTTGGCCCTCGGCGGCACCGCCGTCGGCACCGGACTGAACACGCACCCGGAATACGCGGTGCGTGTGGCGGAGAAGATCCGTGCGTTCACCGGGCTCCCGTTCGTCACCGCGCCGAACAAGTTCGAGTCGCTCGCCGCGCACGACGCGCAGGTGGAACTTGCCGGGCAGTTGAACACGATCGCCGCGTCGTTCATGAAGATCGCGAACGACATCCGCATGTTGGGCTCCGGCCCGCGCGCGGGCCTCGGCGAGTTGATGCTGCCGGAAAACGAGCCGGGCTCCAGCATCATGCCGGGCAAGGTGAACCCCACCCAGTCCGAGGCGATGACCATGGTGTGCGCGCAGGTAATGGGAAACGCCGTCACCGTCTCCATCGGCGGCGCCACGGGCCACTTTGAACTGAACGTCTTCAAGCCGGTCATCGTCTACAACAACCTGCAGAGCATCCGCCTGCTGGGCGATGCAGCGCGTTCGTTCACCGATAACTGTGTGGTGGGCATCGAGGCAAACGAGCGACGCATCAACGAGCTGATGCAGTCATCGTTGATGCTCGTGACCGCCCTCAACCCGCACATCGGTTACGACAACGCGGCGAAAATCGCGAAGAAGGCCCACCACGAGGGCACCACCCTCCGCGAAGCCGCCCTGTCCCTGGGCCTGGTCACGGACGAGCAGTTCGCCGAGTGGATCAAGCCCGAGGAGATGACGCGGCCGTAGCGGGTGTCATGTCCGCCACGCAGAGTGCCGCTGACCACGGGCGAGCGTGAAGCCCTCGTCAGGCCCTCGCGAGCCCGTGTCCGGGGCTCCCGCCTCGATATCAAACCTACGTCGCGAACCCTTGGCCGCCCAATTTGCGATTGGTGACCTTGGACTTGAGGTAGTCACGGTTCATGTAGGCGATGAAGTCGATGGAGATGCCCTTCGGGCAGGCGAACTGGCACTCGCCGTGGTTAGTGCAGCCGCCGAAGTACTCTTCCATCTTGTCGACCATCGCCTCAGTGCGCTGCCACCGTTCCGACTGCCCCTGCGGCAGCAGGTTGAGATGCTGAATCTTGGCCGACGTGAAGAGCTGCGCCGCTCCGTTTGGGCAGGCCGCCACGCACGCGCCGCACCCGATGCATTCCGCTGCGTCCATCGCCGCGTCAGATACGACTTTCGGGATCGGGATCATGTTCGCCTCGACGGCGGAGCCCGTGTTCACGGAGATGAAACCACCGGCTTCGATGATGCGGTCGAGGGCGGAGCGGTTCACGACGAGGTCGCGCAGGATGGGGAAGGCCGCCGCGCGCCACGGCTCAACCGTAATCGTGTCACCGTCCTTGAAGGTGCGCATGTGCAACTGGCAGGTGGCGGTGCGCTCGTTCGGGCCGTGCGCCTGGCCATTGATCATCACACCACAGGAGCCGCAAATACCCTCGCGGCAGTCATGCTCGAACGCGATCGGCTCGGTCCCCTTCTCGATGAGATCCTCGTTCACCACATCGAGAACTTCGAGGAAGGACATATCCGCCGAGACACCGCTCGCCTTGTACGTCTCGAACGAGCCACGTGCCTTTGGCCCGGCCTGTCGCCACACCTTCAGCGTGAAGTCCATCCTCGTACCTCCGCTACTTGTATGAGCGCTGTGCTGGGTGGACGTAGTCGAAAGTCAACTGCTCCTTGTGGAGGGTCTGAGGCGTCCCAGTCCCCTTCCATTCCCAGGCCCCGACATACGCGAAGTTCTCGTCATCGCGGTCGGCTTCGCCATCCGGGGTCTGGTGCTCGACGCGGAAGTGGCCGCCGCACGACTCCTCGCGGTGGAGGGCGTCGCGCGCCAGCAATTCCGCGAGTTCGAAGAAGTCAGCGACCCGCCCGGCGTCCTCCAGCGACGAGTTGAGCCCGTCCGCTGTACCAAGGACCCGCACGTCGCGGTCGAAGTCGGCCTTTAGTGCGGGAATGTCCCTCAGCGCCTGCTCGAGGCCGGAGCGTGTCCGCTCCATCCCGATCTGGTCCCACACGATCGCGCCGAGCTCGCGGTGGAAATGGTCGACCGAGTGCTTCCCATTCGTCCCCAGGAAACGCTTCGTCTGGTCGGACACCTCGCGTTCGGCGTTCTTGAACGCTTCGTGCGTTTCCGGCACCGCCTTCTGCCCGAGCAGGCCGGCGAGGTAATCCCCCACGGTGTAGGGCAGAACGAAATAGCCGTCGGCCAACCCCTGCATCAGCGCCGAGGCGCCGAGGCGGTTCGCGCCGTGGTCGGAGAAGTTCGCCTCGCCGCCCACGAAGCATCCGGGAACGGTACTCATCAGGTGATAGTCCACCCAGAGCCCGCCCATGGTGTAGTGGGTCGCCGGGTAGATGCGCATCGGCGTCCCGTACGGGTCCTCGCCGGAGATGCGGTCGTACATCTCGAACAGGTTGCCGTACCGCTCCTGAATCTCAGAGCGCCCCAACCGCCCAATCGCCTCCGCGAAGTCGAGGAACACGCCGTTTTTCAGCGGCCCGACGCCCCGCCCGCTGTCCACCTGCCGCTTCGCCGCGCGCGATGCGACGTCACGTGGGACAAGGTTGCCGAAAGAGGGGTACTGGCGCTCCAGGTAGTAATCGCGGTCGGCCTCCGGGATCTCGTGGGCCGGCCGCGCGTCGTTCGCGTCCTTCGGCACCCAGATGCGGCCGTCATTGCGCAACGACTCTGACATCAGCGTGAGTTTGGACTGATGTTCCCCGCTGGCGGGGATGCACGTCGGATGGATCTGCGTGTAACACGCGTTCGCGAACGCCGCGCCGCGCTTGTGCGCCCGCCACGCCGCCGTCACGTTGCTCTTCTTCGCGTTCGTCGAGAGGTAGTAGACGTTGCCGTAGCCCCCGGTGGCGAGGATCACCGCATGTGCCGACTTCGAGTAGACCTCGCCGGTCGTCAGATCACGGACGACCACACCGGCGGCCCGGCCGTCAACGACCACCAGGTCGAGCATCTCCGTACGGGGCACCAGCGTGACCGCACCAAGGCCGACCTGCCGCATGAGTGCGGAGTAAGCGCCCAGGAGCAACTGCTGTCCGGTCTGGCCGCGGGCGTAGAACGTCCGGGACACCTGCACACCGCCGAACGAGCGGTTCTCCAGCATGCCACCGTACTCGCGTGCGAACGGCACGCCCTGGGCGACGCACTGGTCGATGATGTTCACACTCAGCGACGCGAGACGGTAGACGTTCGACTCGCGAGACCGGAAGTCGCCGCCCTTCACGGTGTCGTAGAAGAGGCGGTACACGCTGTCGCCGTCGTTCTGATAGTTCTTCGCGGCGTTGATGCCACCCTGCGCCGCGATCGAGTGCGCCCGGCGCGGCGAGTCGTGGTAAGAAAAAACTGTGACGTGGTAGCCGAGCTCCGCCAGCGAGGCCGCAGCCGATGCGCCGGCGAGTCCGCTGCCGACGACGATCACCTCGAATCGCCGCTTATTCGCCGGGCTCACCAGCTTCATGTTGAACTGGTCGGATTCCCACTGCTCCTGGATGGGGCCAGCAGGGACGTGCGCGTTGAGTTCCATCGGCCCGCTCCTACTCAATGACCCCAATGAGAATCGCGATCGGAGTGGAGACGTACCCACCGACAATCGCGACCGCGAAGAGCGTGGCGAACACGCGCCGCGCGGTGTTGATCCGAGCGTTGTTCACCCCGAGTGACTGAAAGAGGCTCCACGCCCCGTGGTAGAGATGCACGCCCAGTGCAAGGTTCGCAGCGACATACGCGACGACGACCGGCCAGCGGTCAAAGGAGGCGAGCATGTTGTGGTACACGTCACCGTGGCGGAAGTCCGGGTTCGCCGTCCCCCACGTCAGGTCCAGCAGGTGAAACGCCAGGAATAACAGGACGATCGGCCCCGTCCAGGTCATCGTGCGACTGGCCCAGTCGGCGGCGATGTAGTCGCGTTTCGACTGGTACTTCACCGGGCGCGCGCGGCGGTTCTGGCGCCAGAGCCACCAGGCTGCGTGCACATGCAACAGCAGCGTGGGGAGCAGGACCAGCCGGACACCCCACAGTAGGAAGCCATGCGGCGCGAACGGCGCACCGACCGTCCGCAGGCCATCGGCATACGCGTTCAGTTCTTCCGCGCCCAGGTAGATCTTGAGGTTGCCGAGCATGTGCATGGTGATGAAGGCCATGCCGACCACGCCCGTGACCGCCATGACCCACTTCTTGCCGACGGCGCTCTGGTAGATGCTCAGGGGGTAGGGGAGTTGCTTCTCCGGACGCCGCCGCAGCGGCTGCACTCCGGCTTCCACTGTCGAGCGAGGGCGCGCCTCAACCATCGGACACCCGCCGTTTCCCCGACCGTTCGTACGGTAAGACTACCGCGCCTGCGGATTCCCCGCGACTGCGGACGCCGTCACACCTGACGCTCGCGATAGAGGCTCAGCAATGACAGGGCGACTAGGGTCTTCGAGTCCTCGATGTCACCCGCAACCACGGCAGCCTGCACCTCGGCGAGCGTGAGCCGCCGAGGGGGTGCGATGAACTCGTCGTGGTCCTGCGGCAGGGGATCCTCGCGCAGGTCGGTGGCGAGGTAGTAGTGGATGTACTCGGAGCAGAACCCCGGCGCCATCCACGCTCCGCCCAGCCGTTCGAGGCGTCCCGCCGCGTAACCCGTCTCCTCGCGCACCTCGCGGGCGGCGGTCGCGGCGGGGTCTTCACCAGCCTCGCGTGTGCCGGCGGGGATCTCGAGGAGCACCCGGCCAGCCGGGTGGCGGTACTGCTCGATCATCAGCCAGCGGCCATCGGCGTCCTCGACCACGAGGGCGACGGCGCCGGGATGCCAGACGACGGCACGCTCCGTCTCCAGCCCGTTCGCGAAGCGGATCGTGTCTTTCGTGATGCGGAGGTAGCCCAATTGCGCGACGGGTTCGGAGCGCACGAGGTCGGCAGAGTCAGCCATCGGTCGCCTGCCTAGCCACCCGAGGCCGGGGCGACATCGATGACCATCGCGATCTCGTCGCAGCCGGGGAACTTCGGGCAGCGGTAGCACTCGTTCCAGACCTTGCGCGGGAGGTTCATCACGTCCGCCTGCGTCCAGTCGAGGCGTTCGAAGAAGCCCGGCCGGTATGTCAGCGCGAACAGCCGCTCGAGGCCGAGTGTGCGGCCCTCCTCGACGCACGCGCGGACGAGGGCGGCGCCCGCTCCGCGCGACTGCTGGCTCTCCTGCACGGCGAGCGACTTCAGCTCGGCGAGGTCAGACCAGGTGATGTGGAGCGACGCACAGCCGATGACCTGCCCGGCGGCGTCCCGCACGACGAAGAAGTCGCGGAGGTTCTCGTACGTCTCGCCGAGGGTCCGCGGGAGCATCTGACCCTGCGCCGCCCAGAAGTTCACCAGGCGGTGGATGCCCTCGGCGTCATGCACGGTCGCGCGGACGACCTGGACGTCAGCGGGGGCCGGCGCGGCGGGGGTGTCGGTCGCCATGGCGTCAGTCTACCTCGACGCTCTGCTAGGCCGCAGGGCCGTCCGGGTCTTCCATCACGTGGTCCGGCCGCAACCAGCCGAGGCGGCGCGCGAGGCTGGCGTAGAACTGGTTTTCCGCCCCCAGCCGTACGAACTCGACTGACCGAGGCGAGGCGGTGACCTCGACGACCGTCCCGGATTCGATGGGGGCCTGCAGGAGGCCATCGGCGGTGATCAGTGCCTCCTCGCCCCGCTCCACAGAGAGCCGGAGCCGCGCCCCGGCGGGAAGGACGAGGGGGTTCGCCCGGGTGAGGTGCGGTGCCACCGGCACGACCACGATCTCGGGCGAGGTGGGCGGCAGGATCGGCCCGCCGACCGACAGCGCGTACCCCGTCGACCCCGTCGCCGTCGCGATCACGAGGGCATCCGCCCGATACTCGGCAAGCAGGACGCCATCGACGCTAGCGCCGATCGAGACGGTACGGCCAAGCGTGCCCCGCCCGATGACCACGTCGTTCAGTGCGTGGACCGGCTCGGCCTCGTCCACGCGCGCCTGCAGCATCGCGTGCCGTTCGAGGCGCGCCTCGCCGCCGAGGACGCGGCGGAGGTCACCGACCGCTTCCGGCTCGATGGTCTCCGTGAGGAAGCCGAGGCGTCCCATGCGCACACCAAAGATCGGTACGCCAGCCTGCGCTGCGAACGCGGCCGCCCGCAGCACGGTCCCGTCGCCACCAACGCACACCAGCAGCGCCGCCCCCCGCAGCCGTTCGATGATCCCCGACTCGCCATCGCCGCCCTCGTGCATCACCTCGACCCATGCGCGCCGGCCGCCCTCTCCGGCGACGCGCGCGAGGGCCTGAGCGACGCCCTCGGCGCCCGCGACCGCGGGGTGGTAGGCAACCGCAACGGCGCCGTCGACAGCGAAGGTCACGAGACGGCCTCCGCTTCAGGAACGTGTAACCACAGGAAGAACTCGCGGTTCCCCGCCGGGCCCAACAGCGGCGAACGGATCACGCCTCGCACGCGCAGGCCCAACTCGATGGCGGCCAGCGCCACCTTGGCGATGCAGGTCGCGTGGACGAGCGGGTCACGCACGACACCGCCCTTCTGCACCGCCTCGCGGCCCGCCTCGAACTGCGGCTTCACGAGGACGAGCATGTCGCCGCCGGGCCGGATCGAACGCGCGAGTGCCGGCAGCACCGTCGCCGCGGAGATGAACGACACGTCCATGACCCCGAGGTCGGCCGGAGGATCGAGCGGCGTCAGGTCGCGCGCATTCGTGCGCTCGACCACCTCGACACGCTCGTCGTCCCGCACCTTCGAGGCGAGTTCGCCGTAAGCGACGTCCACGGCGACCACGCGCGCCGCACCGCGTTGAAGCAGGCAGTCGGTGAACCCGCCCGTCGACGCGCCCACATCGAGGCAGCGCAGCCCGTCGACGGCGATCCCGGAGCGTTCGAGGGCGTGGTCAAGCTTATCGCCGCCACGGGAGACGAAGCGCGGCCCGTGCTTCACCTCGATGGTGGCATCCGGGGCGACTGGCGCGGCCGGACGCAGGGCCAGTTGGCCGTCGACCATGACTTCGCGGGCGAGAATGAGGGCTTGCGCGCGATCGCGGCCAGAGGCGAGCCCGCGCTCGACCAAGAGCACGTCGAGGCGCTGCCGCTTGGCAGGTTTGGCGGGACGCGAGGTGGCGGACGCGGTCATCGGCGGGCCGTCCGGGGCGACGCCGGGCGGCGTCGTAGATCCGGAGGATACCGCAGGGTGCGGGCTAGGCGGATTCGAGGCGTTCGCGCTCGACATCGACCTGGCTGCCAGAGGCGGTCAGGAGGAGCGGGCGCTGACGGTTCAGGACCGTCTCCGCGGAGACGACACACTTCTTGATGTCCGGGCGGGACGGGATGTCGAACATGACGTCCAGCAGCGTCTCCTCCAGCACCGTGCGCAGGCCTCGGGCGCCGGTCTTCTGGGCCAGCGCGCGTTCTGCGACCGCCGTCAGCGCTTCGTCCGTGAAGGACAACTCGACGCCGTCGAGGCCGAACAGGCGCTGGAACTGGCGCGCCACGGCGTTCTTCGGCTGGGTGAGGATGGCGATCATCATCTCGACGTCCAGCGGGTCGAGGGTCGAGAGCACCGGCAGACGGCCGACGAACTCCGGGATCAGCCCGAACTGGAGCAGGTCGTCGTGGGAGACGTGGCTCAGGATCGCGGCGCGCTCCGCCTCGATCTCCGCGCGCGACCGCACCTCCTGCGCGAAGCCGAGGTTGCGCGCGGTGTGCCCGGTGCGCTTCGCCACGATCTTCTCGAGGCCCTCGAAGGCGCCACCGCAGATGAAGAGAATGTTGGCCGTGTTGATCTGGATGAAGTCCTGGTGCGGGTGCTTCCGGCCGCCCTGCGGCGGCACCGAGGCGACTGAGCCCTCGATGATCTTCAGCAGCGCCTGCTGGACACCCTCGCCCGACACGTCGCGCGTGATCGAGGGGTTGTCGGACTTCCGCGCGATCTTGTCGATCTCGTCGATGTAGACGATGCCGCGCTCCGCCTTCTGGATGTCGAAGTCGGCGGCTTGGATGAGGTGCAGGAGGATGTTCTCCACGTCCTCACCCACGTAACCGGCCTCGGTCAGCGCGGTCGCGTCCGCGATCGAGAACGGCACGTCGAGCATCCGCGCGAGGGTGCGTGCGAACTCGGTCTTGCCGGTACCCGTGGGGCCGACGAGGAGGATGTTCGACTTGTCGAGTTGGATGTCCGCCTGGGCGGGGGAGTCGATGCGCTTGTAGTGGTTGTAGACGGCCACAGCCAGGACGCGCTTCGTCCGATCCTGCCCGACGATGTACTCGTCAAGGAGTCCGACGATCTCCTGCGGGGTGCGGGACTTGTTGCCGGAGCCCTTGGCCGCCTTCGCGGTGCCGCTGGCCTCCTCGTTGATGATCTCCTGGCAGAGGTCAACGCACTCGTCGCAGATATAGACGGCGCCCGGACCCGCGATCAATCGCTTGACCTGATCCTGGTTCTTGCCGCAGAAGGAGCAGTTGTACTGCACTCGACTGCCACGGGTGGTGCTACCGGCCATCACGCCCCCCGGACTACCCCGCACGCTGGCCGGTGTCCCCGGCCTACCGTCCCCGCCGGGCCATCGTCCGGCCTCGAACCCCGCCGCCGGCTACGAGGCCGGCCGCGCGAGGATTTCGTCCACCAGGCCGTAGGCCTTCGCCTCCTCGGCCGTCATGTAGATGTCGCGGTCAGTGTCGTGCTTGATCTGGTCGAGCGTCTGGCCGGTGGCGTCAGCGAGGATCTGGCGGATCTTCGCGTTGTTCCGGAGCAGCTCCCGAGCCGCGATCTCCACATCCGACGCCTGGCCGCTGCCTCCACCGAGCGCCTGGTGCATGTGCACCGTGGTGTTCGGCAACGCGTAGCGCTTCCCCTTCTGGCCCACGGACAGCAGCACCGTCCCCATCGAGGCGGTCACCCCGACGGCGATCGTGCTCACGTCCGCGCGGATCAGGTGCATCGTGTCCATGATCGCGAGCCCGGCGTAGATCATCCCGCCCGGAGAGTTGATGTAGAGCGAGATGTCCCGCTCCGGATCTTCGCGGTCAAGGAAGAGCAACTGGGCGACGATCGAGTTCGCCACCTGATCATCGATCGGCGTGCCGAGGAAGACGATCCGCTCCTTGAGCAGCAAGGAGTAGATGTCATACGCGCGTTCCCCGCGCGCCGTTGTCTCTACCACCATCGGCACAATGCTCTCCGGCTTGAGGAATCCCGGAGAAAAGTCCTGCATGTTGGGCGCGCGGTAGGTCATCTGTGCTTCCTGTCCAGTCCGTCGGGCCGATCTGCTGCTGTCACTGCCGCCTGGTTGTCGGATTCCCGCTGAATATCACTCGGTGACCGGTGCCTCCGAGACCTCTTCGGTCGTCTCACTGGCCTCGTCCGCCTCTGGGGAGTCCTCGCCTGTGCCAGCCCGGCGACGCCGGCTCTGGCGCTGCGGGGCCGCTGACGTGTCCTCCGGCGCCGAACAGATCGCTTCCAACCGCTCGACCGCCAGGCGGGTCTGCAACTGGTTGCGGATCGAGATGCGGCCGTCCGGGGTGTCGAACAGGTTGCGGATGGCGACCTGATTCTCCGGGGTGGACCCGGCCATGCCGGTCACCAGGGAGTCGATCTCGGCGTCCACCTGTTCGTCCGTCGGGGCGATCGATTCCTGCTCGACGAGTTGGCCGAGGACGAGGGCACGGCGGACGCTCAGGTCAGCCTGCTCGCCCAGCGCGTCGCGGAGTTCTTCCTCGGTCTGGCCGATCGCGGCGAGCCAATTGCGCAGACCTTCCTCGGAGTGCGAGGCGTGATTGGACTCGCGGTCGATCAGCCGGTCGACCTCGCGGCGCACCAGCACCTCGGGGTAGTCGATGGTGGCGGTCGCGACCAGCAGGTCGATGATCTCGTTGTGGTAGCCCTCTCGGGCGTTGTGCTCGAGGTTCTTGCTCAGGTCGCCCTCGACCCGCTCACGCAGCGCGGCGACCGTCTCGATGGACTCTTCGCCGAGGGACTTCGCGAACTCGTCGTCGAGTTCGGGGAGGACTTCCCGCTTCACTTCGTGAATCGTCACCTGATAAGTGGCCTTCTTGCCGCGGATTTCCTCGGCTGTGAAGTCCTCGGGCAGGTCGAACTCGATGGTGTGAGGGCCGCCAGCGCTCAGGCCGACGAGGTGCTCCACGAAGCCGGGCAGCGAGACGACGGAGTTCTTCCGGATCGGGAACTCGGCGTCGGTCTCCTCGTGCGGCTCGCGCTGGCCCTCGACGCTGACCGAGACATCCGCACGGATGTGGTCGTCCCAGTCCACGGCGCGCTCGACAGGCTCGAGGACGGCGTACTGGCGGCGGAGGTTGAGCAGCGTCTGCTCCACCTGCTCCGGGTCCACCTTCACCTCGGGCATCGAGGCCCGCAGCGCGGTGTAGTCGTTCAGGCTGACCTCGGGCCGGACGGGGACCACGGCGGTGACGACGAGCGGCTCTGTCGACTTCAGGTCGAACTCGGGCTGGTCGATGGCGTCGACCTGCTGCTCCTCGATGGCCTGGGAGTAGACCTCCGGGAGCAACTCCTGAAGGGCCTCCTGAAGGAGGGCGGCGGTGCCGACGTGACGTTCGAGCATTTTGCGCGGCACGTGGCCGGGGCGGAATCCGGGGATGCGGACCTGACGCGAGACGCGGGTCACCGCGCGCTCCATGTGTCGCTCCACGGTCTCAGGATCGACCGCGATCTCCAGCGAGACGCGCGCGTTGGGCAGACGTTCAACGGTAATGGTCAACGGCGTGCGTTCCCTCGCTCAGTCGCACCGTGCGAGGGCACTCAAGTGCCGTCACGACGGGCGTGATTCCCCTCCGCGCAGGGCAATTCGCGGTGAATCCAATATAGCACGCAGGCTGATTCAGACTTCCGTCAGGGAAACCCCGCGTCACGCTTCGGGCGGCCCGTCTAACGCCCTCGGATGGCGTCATTCAGGGCATCGCCCAGCAGGGCGAAGGCGAAGAGGAGCAACGTGATGATGATCCCGGGGACCAGCAGCAGGTGCGGGCTGGCCGCGAACGTCCGCGTCCCAGAGCCCTCGAACAGCATCGCGCCGAACGAGGCCGCCGGCGGCTGTACGCCCACACCGAACCACGTCAGCACGATCTCGGAGCCCGCGATCCCGCCGAGCGTGGCGGACAGCGACAGGATGATGAGGAAGGAGACGTTCGGGAGGAGGTGTTGGAGGATCACCCGCACCGGCGAGGCCCCCAACGACTCCGCGGCCATGATGTAGTCCCGCTCCCGCAACTGGAGCACCTGCGCCCGGATCACCCTCGCCGTCCCCACCCAGAAGAACAGTGAGAGCGCCGAGAACACGAGGAGGTACGAGGGGAAGCCCGAGGCGACCAACCCGCTGAGCGGGGTGTGGTCCTCCACCCAGCGAGTCCACTCGGTCACGCGCGGCCCCAGCGTTGCGTTGATCAGGATCAGCATCACCAGCGACGGCAGCGACGAGAACACGTCGCCCACCCGCATGACCAGCGTGTCCACCCACCCACCGCGGTAGCCCGCGAGCAGCCCGAGGGTGTTCCCGATGATCAGCCCGCCCGACAGGACGACCGCGCTCGTCACAATGAGCGTCGTGCGCGCGGAGTACATCGCGCGGCTCAGTTCGTCACGGCCCAGCCGGTCAGTGCCGAAGAGATGGTCACGGCTCGGCTTCTCCACCGGGCGATCGAGGTTTGTCTGTGTCGGGGAATACGGCGCCAGCACCGGAGCCAGCACCCCCGCGCCGTAGATGATCGAGATGATTACCAACGAGATCAGTGCCAGGCGCTTCCGGCGCATACGGCTGAGGACGATCCGCCACTCGCTCGTCCCCTTGATGGGCGCACTCTCAGCGACAGGCGCAAGGGCGGCGGGTGCGGTCATCCTCGCGAGGCCCCGATGCGTACACGCGGGTCGACGAAGCCGTAGGCGATCTCCGCGACCAGGTTCATCAGGACGAACGCCGCCGAGAAGATCACCGTCGTCGCCAGGATCACGTCGTAGTCACGGCTCACCACGGCCTCGAAAGTGAACCGTCCGATGCCGTTGATCCCCAGCAGGGTCTCCACGAACAGGGCACCCTCGATCACCCCGGCGAGCGCGAAGCCGACCACGGTGATGAGCGGGAGAAGCGAGTTCGGCAGCACGTGCCGGAACTGCACCGCCGTCTCCGAAAGTCCCTTGGACCGTGCTGTCCGCACGAAGTCTTCGAGATTCACCTCGAGGGCGCTCACGCGCACCAGGCGAGCGACTGAGACAAAGCCAGGGAGGGTGAACGCGACCAGCGGAATATAGAGGTGCGGGTCAGGGATCGGGATCGCGACGACACCAGCGATCCACCAGATCTCGAACACCCCGTCCCAGCCGCCCACCGGCAGCCAGTTGAGTTGGAGCCCGAACAGCCAGATCAACGGCGGGATGATCACCAGCACCGGGATCGCCTGCAGGAACAGCAGCGTCCCGATGATCGCCGGGTCGATCCACGACCCCGCAAACCTCGCGGCCAGCAGCCCCATCGGTATCCCGATCACGAACACGATGACGAGCGCGATGATGCCGAGTTGGGCGGAGATCCACATGCGCGGAAAGATCAACTCGGAGACCGAGAAGCCCTTCTGCAGATAGGACTCTCCGAAGTCACCCTGGACGGCCTTCTTCAGCCACCGGATGTACTGGACGACGACATTCGAGTCGAGTCCGCGGTCCCTCCGGATCTGGGCCAGCACCTCCGGGTCACGCACCTGACCCGCGGTCACGCTGACCGGGTCACCCGGCCCGAACCGCGCGAGGGTGAACGTCCCGAAGGAGACGAAGAACAACACGACTGGCAGCCAGAGCAGACGGCGGACGACGTATGCGCCCATCAGTCACCCCTCCCGCACGCAGCCCGCTGCCTTGACCCGTCCGCCTATCGCGCCAACTCGATGAACCGGAGACGCGGCACCACCATCGGTGGCTCGAACCAGTTCTTCACGCCGTCCTTCACCACCACGTGCGCCTGGGAGAAGTACAGCGGGAGCCAGGCAGCATCGTCCAGGATCTTCTTCTCGGCCTGCCGGTAGATCTCGAGACGGCGGGCGGGGTTCGCCTCGATCCGCGCGGCGTCCAGCAGCTTGTCGACCTCAGGGTTCTTGTAGTCGACGTCGTTCAGCGGTGAGCCAGAGTGGAACTTCACGTCCAGGATGTCTTCCGGGTCCGGGTAGTCCATGATCCAGACCGCGTTGAACGCCTGCAGCCGGCCCGCGTCCTGGTCCGCCAGGAACGTCGCGAAGTCCGTCTGCCGGATGCTGATGTTCAGCCCGATCTGCTTCCATAGTTCGAGGAACGCCTGCGTGTCGATCGCCGCCTCGGCGCCCGCGCCGACTTCGGTGATCTGGATCGGCGGCATCTTCCCGGCGTACTTCGACTTCGCGAGTTCAGCCTTCGCGGCGTCGAGGTTGTACGGCAGCGTCTTGTCTTCGGGGGTGTAGCCGGGCATCTGCGGCATCAAGATGCCATTCGCCGGCTGGAGCATGTTTTTGAACGTGATCTCCGCCACGCGCTTCCGGTCGATCGCCATCCCCATTGCGCGACGCACGGCGGGGTCGTCGAACGGCGGGACACTGGTGTTGAAGGCGATGTAGGCGATGGAGAACTGAGGCCACGCCTTGTAGACCTTGTTGAGGTCGCTCTTCGTGTCACGCGCCCGGTCGATATCGTTGACATAAATGCTCGCGACGTCGAGTTCGTTGTTCTCGAACCGCGTGAGCGCTGAACCACCAGCGAGGAGGTAGGTCGCCTCCTTCAGTTTCGGAGCGCCAAGGTAAAACTTCGCGTTGGCCTCGAGCACGATCCGCTCACCCAGGCGCCACTCCGCCAGTTTGTACGGGCCCGTAGCGTTCGGCTTCCGCGACCAGTTGCGCGGGTTGCCCTCGATCTGGGTCTTGTCCACGACGAACGCCGTTGGGTACGTCAACTTGGCGAGGAAGTACGGCTTCGGCGCGTCGATGGTGAAGCGCACGTGGCGTTCGTCGATGACCTCGACACCCTTCACGTCCTTGGCGAGGCCCGTGAAGTGCTCCCGCACACCAATGATGTCGCCGAGGTAGGTGATCGCCGTCGGCGATTGGAGTTCCTTCGAGGAGGCTCGTTCGATCGAGTACTTGATGTCCGTCGCCGTGACCTTGCGCCCGCTGTGGAACGTCGCGTCAGCACGAAGCGTGAAGGTGTACTGCTTCCCGTCCTGCGAGATCTCCACCTTCTCGGCGAGGTCCATCTCGATGTCGAGTTTGGGGGAGATCGTGACGAGGCCGCTGTAGATCTCCACGATGTACTCGGCGGAGGTGGCGTCACCCGCAATGTGCGGGTCGAGTGTCACGGGGTCGCTCCCGGGGATCCGGAGGACGCCCTTGGCGTCACCACCGGCGCCGCCAGCACCGCCCGAGGTCGTGGTGCCGCCGCCCTCTTCGCTCTTCCCTCCCAGGAGGAGGACGGCGGAGAGGCCGCCGACCACGAGCACAAGCGCGGCAAGGACGCCGAGAAGTACGGCGAGCAGTCGGTTCTGGCTCATTCAACCTGGCCTTCCGGGCGGGCGGCACGCACCATCGCACGACGCTCGCTGGGGGCGGAGCGCCCGAAGCATATCGCAGGCGGCGAGACCAGTGGTTACGCCGGGGAGTCGACCCCCGGGACCGCGGCCCGCTGCTCCGCCAGCGCCTCCTCGGCGTCCGGCGAAAGCAGGATGTGGACGTCACGCAACTGCCGGTTGGATACCGGGGCCGGCGCGCCGGTCATGGGGTCTCCGGCGGACTTCGTCTTCGGGAAGGCGATGACTTCCCGGATGTCTCGCTCGCCGGCGAACAGGGCCACCGTCCGGTCGATCCCGGGCGCGATGCCGCCGTGGGGTGGCGCACCGTACGAGAACGCCTCCAGCATGTGGCCGAACTTCAGTTTCGCCTCCTCGAGGCTGAGCCCGAGCGTCCGGAGCACCGCCAGCTGCACCTCCCGCGAGTGGATTCGGATCGACCCCGACCCGATCTCCTGCCCGTTGCAAACGAGGTCGTAGGCATGCGAGCGGACGCTGCCCGGGTCGCTTTCGAGGATGCCGAGGTCGTCCGTGAACGGCGAGGTGAACAGGTGGTGGACGGCGCTCCACTTCTCCTCGTCCGCGTCCCACTCGAACGCCGGGAACTGCGTGACGAAGAGGAACGCAAGCGTCGAGGCGTCGGCCAGCCCGCGCTGCTCCGCCACCGTCCGTCGTAGGACATCGAGCACTTTCGAGGTGAGCGCGTCCGGCCCGGCGGCGATTAGCAGCAGGTCACCCCGCTTCGCCCCCATCGCCTCGCCGAGGCCCGCCGCCTGTTCCGGTGTAAAGAAGCGCGCCGCCGGTGACTTCACGTCCTCCGCGGTCAGCCCATCCAGCGGCCCTTCTCCGGCGAACTGGAACCACACGAGGCCTGACGCCCCAGCGGCCCGCGCCAGGTCCACGTACTCATCGAGGCCGCGGCGCGCGACGTCGGCGCCCCCTGGGACAGCGAAGCCGCGGATCCGCCCGCCGGCCTCGATGGCCTGGGTGAAGACGCGGAACTCGGACGTCCGGACGAGGTCCGTGAGGTCGCACAGTTCGAGGCCGTAGCGCATGTCTGGCTTGTCCGAGCCATAGCGCTCCATCACCTCGCCGTAGGTGAAGCGAGGGAACTGCGCGGGGATCGTCCATTCCGGCCGGACTTGCTCGGCAAGCCGGTGGTAGAGGGCTTCCGTCAGGTCGAGGATGTCGTTCTCTTCGACGAACGCCATCTCCACGTCGAGCTGCGTGAACTCCGGCTGCCGGTCTGCGCGCAGGTCTTCGTCGCGATAGCACCGGGCGATCTGGAAGTACTTGTCGACGCCGCCCACCATCAGCAGCTGCTTCCACTGCTGCGGGCTCTGCGGCAAGGCGTAGAACGACCCCGGGTGTACCCGGCTGGGCACGAGGTAGTCGCGGGCACCCTCGGGTGTCGCCAGGTTGAGCACTGGCGTCTCCACCTCGATGAAGCCGCGCTCGTCCATGAAGTCGCGCATCAGTTTCACCACGCGGTGGCGCAGGCGCAGGTTCCCCGCCATCCGCTCGCGTCGCAGGTCGAGGTAGCGGTAGCGGAGCCGCGTCAGTTCGTCGACGTTCGTCTCCTGGTTGACCGGGAACGGCGGCGTCTCGGCAGTGTTGAGGACGGTCGCGCTGCTCGCGAGCACCTCGATGGCGCCGGTCGGCAGCTCGGTGTTCTCGGTGCCCGCGCGCCGTGCCATCACCTGCCCCGTGAGGCGCAGCACAAACTCGTTGCGCACCTCGGCAGCGACGCCAGCCGCAGCGGGTGCCTGCTCTGGGTGGAACACCACCTGGACCAGGCCGGTCGAGTCGCGCAGGTCGATGAAGATCAGGCCGCCGTGATCGCGCCGGCGGTGCACCCACCCCGCGAGCGTCACCTGCTCGCCAGCGTGCTCCGCCCGCAGTTCACCGCATCCGTGGCTCTTGAGCACCTCGACACCTCGCGCTCGCAGCCCGGCGACGCGCCGAGCCGGTTGGCTCGAAGTGTCGCACGCCGCGCCGGGAGGTTCGAGGTACGGCTAATTGTTCGCGAAGACCTGCTCCGGCGTGATCTTCAGCACCACCCGCTTCGCCTCGTCCAGTTGCTTCGAGAACGCCGCCATGTCAGCGTCCGGCGCGAGCGGGTTCCCCATCGCCGCGCGGATCGAGGCGATGGCCGCATCGCGAGCCGGACCGCCGGGGATCCCCTCGACGCTCCCATAGATGACGAGTTGGCGGCGGCCATCCGGGATCAGCAGGGCGATCCTCGGCTGGCGCTGGGTGTTCTTCCACTTCGCGCGGTCGCTCGTCACCGAGATGAAGATGTGGGTGCCGTCGAAGCGGTAGTTGATCATCGACAGCTGCGGGGAGCCGTCGCGCTTCCCGGTACCGAGCACGGCCAACTGGTGGCCCTCCAGGTACTGCCGCTGTTCGTCGGTGAGTTCCATCGCCGCCTCCTCGCAACCATCGAGGTGGCGAGGCTACTGCCCGAGGCGCAACCGCCGCCACCCGCCTCGCTGCGCCACCGTCCCGCCAAGGGCGGTGCCGAGGCCGATCAGCGCCAGGATGATGATCGCCGCCATCGCACCCTCGAAGGTGCGAAACACGACGATCCCGATGTACTCGTAGAGCGTGATCGCCGCGAAGACGACGGCGACGCGCTGGCGGGCGGCGATCGCCGCGACAGCGAGGCCAACCGCGTAGGCGAACAGCAGGCCTTCGTACGCCCCGCCTTCGCCGATCGCGAGGACCACGGCGGCGACGTTGGTCGTGCCGAGCGCGCCGATCTGCCACCAGGTGCGCGCCGTGCGATCGAGGTGCAGGGTGCCCTCAGTGAACGCGAGCGCGGCCAGCACGAAGCCGACTACCACCATCACCTGGGCGCCCGCGACGCCTGGTGCGTTCTCGTCCGCGTTCCCGACCCACCAGCCGATGGCGCCCATCCCCCACACGACCGCGACTGGAACGCCGAGCGCAGCGAGGGGTGCCGGGATGCGTTGCGCGGCCAGATAGCCGGCCGCAGCGCCCACCGCGGATGTCGCGAGGAAGGTGACGCGCATCTGGCCCGGGGTTGCGTCCCCGCCCAGCCAGTCGACGGCGGCGAACGCCTGGAGTGAGGCGGCGTACCAGAGGACCGCTGCGCCGAACCCGAGGGCGTCCCCCGCAGCCGCTCCGCCGTCCGCTCGGCTGAGTAGCCACGCGAGGGCAGTCCAGCCCACCGCCACGGCGACCATCACGCCGAAGCGCGCCCACTCGGAGAGGTCGTCTAGCACCGTGAAATAGATGCCGAACACGGCACCGAGGGCGACCAGTGAACCGGCGTACTGGAGGAGCACCCCACCGCTGACCCCGGACGGATCGGGCACTGCGCTGCGGGTCGCACCCTCATGCGCGGCAATCGCCTCGGCCTGCTCTGAGGACAGGAGGCCCTGCTCGGCCCAGCGGTCGAGAGATTCGAGGAGGTCGCGTTCGTCGAGGTGTCCCACACAGAAATCGTAGCCCTCTGGCCCCGGCCTCGCCGGATCGGGCTCGATGGAGCGGGCGGGAGGCGGCTGTTACGCTCCCCGCATGACCTCCTCGATCAGCCCCGTGGGAGAGCCGGCGCGGATGGCGGGCGGCAAGCCGGCGCTGGCGCTCTACCTCCACATTCCCTTTTGCTCCTCCAAGTGCGGCTACTGCGACTTCAACTCCTACGAGGGCCTCGAGCACCTCGTCCCGGAGTACACCCCTGCCCTCGTCCGCGAACTAGAACTCTGGGCGCCCGCCGCCCGCCCCTTCCACGTGGACACCGTCTTCTTCGGCGGCGGCACTCCCAGCCTCACCTCCCTCGACGACATGCGCGCGATCACCGCCGCTGTCCGTACCGAGTACGACATCGCACCAGACGCGGAGTGGACCCTCGAGGCGAACCCGACCGAACTGACCCGCGAGCACCTCGAAGGGTTGCGCGCCCTCGGGATCAACCGCCTTTCGATGGGTGTGCAGTCGATGCGCCAGGACGAACTCGAACTGCTCGAGCGCGAACACACACCCGACCGCGTGGTGCAGGCCGTCGAGGATGCCCGCGCCGCCGGGTTCGACAACATGAACCTCGACCTGATCTTCGGACTGATCGGGCAGCGCACGGAACAGTGGCAGGAGTCGTTGGAGCGAGTCATCGAGTTCCGCCCCGAGCACCTCTCCTGCTACGCCCTCACCGTCGAGCCAGGCACCGCCCTCTACTACCGCGTCCAGAAGGGCCAACTCCCCGACCCCGACCCCGATGTCGCGGCCGAGGAGTACGAGTGGACCCGCGAGCGCCTCGCCCGCGCGGGGTATGAGCAATACGAGATCTCGAACTGGGCACAGCCTGGTCGGGCCTGCCGCCACAACCTCGTCTACTGGCGCGCGGAGCCCTACCTCGGCTTTGGTGCAGGCGCGCATTCGTTCTTCGTGGGCCAGCGCTTCGCCAACCTGGACGCCCCCAACCGTTATACCGACGCCGTGAACGCGACCGTCGAGGCGCGCGCGGCCTCGGGCAGCGCCGCCATGCAGCAGATCGCTGGCGGCGAGACACCGGACGACGTGACTCAGCAGGCGGACGCGATGATCCTCGGCCTGCGACTGATGGAGGGCGTCGCCCTCGACGAGTTCGCCACCCGCTTCGGGGTCCGCGCTGAGACCGCCTTCGCCGACGCGATCGCGAAGCACACGCGCCTCGGGCTGCTCGAGGTTGTGGGCGGGCGTCTCCGCCTTACGTCGCGCGGTCTGCTGCTCTCCAACGAGGTATTCGTCGACATCCTGCCGGACCCGCCTGAGGAGTGACGCGATGGCGGTGCAGGTCTATCGCTGCTCCCACTGCGGGCGCGAGGTCCTCGTCCGCATCGTCGCGCCAATGACCGAGGCCGAGGTCGCCCGCCGTCGCGACGAGGAGATGCGTCCCGCCGCCTCCGGCCCGCTCGGACCCAACTCCTGGAGCGACCGCCTCCGCGACTACATCTGGCTCGGACTGTCTGACCTCGGCGACATGGTGCCGCGCGAGGAAGTCCCGGAGCAGTGCCCCGCCTGCCGCCGCGCGACGCTCGAGGTCGCCCGGGTGATCGAGTAGCGCCTTGTTCGTCATCGGCACTGCCGGACACGTCGACCACGGCAAATCCACGCTCGTCCGCGCCCTGACGGGCATCGACCCCGACCGGCTCCGCGAGGAGCAGGAACGCGGGATGACCATCGAACTGGGCTTCGCCTGGCTCACGCTCCCCTCTGGTCGTGAGACCTCCATCGTCGATGTACCGGGCCACATCCGCTTCGTCCGCCACATGCTCGCCGGCATCGGCCCCGTCGACCTCGCGCTCCTGGTCGTCGCCGCGGACGAGGGCGTCATGCCGCAGACCCGCGAGCACCTCGCCATCCTCGAACTGCTCGAGGTGCCACGCGCCATCGTGGTGCTCACGAAATGCGACCTGGTGGACGACGCCTGGGCTGCGCTCGTTGAAGAGGAAATCGCCACGGCCCTCGCCGGCACTCGGCTCGAGGGCGCACCCTCCGTACGCGTCTCCGCCGTGACCGGCGACGGACTCGATGCGCTCCGCGCCGCGCTCGATGACGCACTTGCCGCCGCGTCCCCACCGCGCGATGTCGGCAGGCCACGCCTCGGCATCGACCGTGTGTTCACCATGACTGGCTTCGGCACCGTCGTTACCGGCACCCTGCTCGATGGTCGCCTCCACACCGGAGACACCGTCGAGGTGGTCCCCGGCGGCCGCACACTTCGCGTCCGTGGGCTCCAGTCGCACCGTCGCGAGGTCGACGAAGCGCTACCAGGCACCCGTGTCGCCGTGAACCTCGCTGGGGTCAGCACAGAGGAACTCTCGCGCGGGCAGGCGCTCGCAGCGCCCGGGCGACTCGAGGCCGCGCGGACCCTCGATGCCCGCCTGCGCGCGCTCCCCGACGAGGCGATGCGCCACAACCTGCGCGTGACCGTCCACCTCGGAGCAGCGGAAGCGATCGGGCGTCTCCGCCTCTTCGGATCGGAAGAGATCGCCGACGGCGCTGAGGGTTGGGCGCAGGTGGTGTTGGTGGAGTCGGTCGCTGCGGCCGCGGGAGACCTCTTCGTCGTGCGCGTCGGCGACCAGACGCTGGGCGGCGGCCGCGTGATCGAGGTCAACCCACCACGCCATCGGCGGACCGACCCCACACTCCCCGACCGATTCGCGGCCCGCGCGCTGGGCACACCCGAGTCGCAGTTGCTGGCCGCCCTCGAACGGATCGAGCCGTGTACGCCAGCCGCCCTCGAGCGCGCGACCAGCCTTGAATCCGCTGAGGCGCGTCGCACGTTGGACGCACTGATCGAGGAGGGCACGGTCCGGCGCTTCGTCCCGCCAGCGGGCGATGCAGTGCTGCTTCGCGCCGCAACCTTCGAGCGCTACGAGTCCGCGATCCACCAGGCGCTAGCGACCTACCACCTGGCCCACCCACTCCGCTTCGCCATGCCACGCGAGGAAATGCGGAGCGCCCTGGGGCTCCCGCAACGAGAGTTCACCGCCGTGCTGGGGCTCGCGACGAGCATCGAGGCGAGGGGCGGCGACGGCATCGTCGAGGGCGGCTGGATGCCGCAGCCATCACCTCAGCAGCACGTGGCGATCGAGGAGGCCGCCAACGTACTGGCGGCGGGCGGACTCCAACCGGACCGCCTTCCACTCGACGCAGCAATCGCCGCCTACCTCGTGGAGTCGGGGCGCGCTGTGGACTGCGGGGACGGCGTCCTGCTCGACCCCGCAGCCTTCGAGGGCGCGCGATCGGCGATCGTTGCGGCCCTGACCGGGCGCGAGGCGCCGCTCACGCTCGCGGAGGCGCGGGACGTCCTCGGCGTCTCCCGACGGAACACGCAGGCGATTCTGGAAGCGTTAGACCGGCGCAGCGTGACGATCCGAGTCGGTGACGGACGCCTGCTGCGAGGTGCCCGTTAGCCCTCGCTAGCCGGCGGGTTGCTCGGCGGGCGTACGTCGCCAGAACGCGAGCCGCTCGAGGTCGCCCTCTTCCCAGGCGACGAGCAACTGCGACGCGATGCCGATGCTGGAGTACGTGCCCGCCGCGACACCGACGAAGATCACCAGTAGGAACGAGGCGATCGTCGTCCCGCCCAGCAGCAGCATCGTCGCCACCGTCAGCAGTACGGTGGTCGAGGTGTTGATCGAGCGCGCGATCGTCTGCACCAGCGCAGCGTTGACGTTGGACGCGAACGGCGCCTGCGGTGACTGCCGCACGTTCTCGCGGATCCGGTCGTACACCACGATCGTGTCGTGTACCGAGAAACCGATGACTGTCAGCAGCCCCGTCACGAACATCAAGTTCACTTCGACGTGGAAGAGTTTGGAGAACAGCGAGAACATCCCGAGTGTGATCACGACGTCGTGCAGCAGCGCGACGACCGCGCAGGCCCCGTATCGCATCGGGCGGGGCAGCGAGGCGAATGCGAACGCGATGTACACCATGATGAACAAGGTCGCCACGGCCACCGCGATCGCCGTGTTCCGCACCGTCACGCGCGACACCGTGGCCGACACCGACGAGAACTCACGCACCTCGAAGGTGCCGAGGCGCTCGCGCAGCCCCTTCTCGATGACGGTGCGCTCGCCGCGGTCGGGCTCGGGCGCCGCTTCCTTCGGCTTCGCCTGGAAGTCGCGGATGTCCTTCGCCGCCACATAGCCCGAGGCGTCGCTCGTCACCACGCGGTACACCGCGGCACCATCGCAGTTGGCAATCACCTCGGCGACATCGACGCGTGCTCCGGCCGCCGCTGTCCCCAGTTTCTGGGTGCCGAGCTTGCAGCCAGCCGTCCGGTCGAGGTCGACCAGGTCAATCGTCCCCGTGGCACCCGCGGACCCCGCCTGCAGCGTCCCGACGACTTCGACGGGCGCGGGGCCTGTGGGCACCTGACCCGCCGTGATCGGTGCCGCGGGCTCGGTGAACGACCCGGGAGGCACCTGAAGTTCACGCGTACGGATCAGGAACTCGGAGCCGGAAGTCTGCTGGATCCGCGCCTCGCCGTGCCCCAGATCGGCATACGCCGCCTGCAACCGCTCGGCGGTAACGGGCTCCGTGAACCGAATGAGCGCCGTCGAGCCAGCGGTGAACTCGATGCCCGGCCGGAACATCGGCGGGATGGCGAGCACCACCACGGCGACCAGCGCGGTGATCCCGCTGAACAGGAACGACCACTTCCGCGTCCCGACCAGGTCGAGGGTCATGGGCGGGCTCCCTCAGGCGCGGGCGGCGGCGCGGCTTCCGGTACGAACCAGTCGTGCCGGCGTGAAATTCCGGTACCGACGAACAGGTGGAGGAGGATCTGGGTCACGCGGATCGCCGAGAACATCGACACTGCCACGCCCACCGCCAGGGTGAACGCGAACCCCTGGACCAGCGGCGCGTCGAACGTGCCGAGGAACGGCAACTCGAACCCACCTCCGAGGACATACAACACCCCACACGTGATCAGCGTGCTGACGTTGGAGTCGCGGATCGAGGGCCATGCCCTCGAGAACCCGGCGTCGATCGAGGCCGCGTAGGAGCGCCCGGCGCGCAGTTCTTCCTTCATCCGCTCAAAGATCAGGATGTTGGCGTCCACCGCCATGCCGATCGACAGCACGAACGCGCCGATGCCCGCGAGCGTCAACGTGACGGGGATCAACTTGAACAGCGCGATCGAGATCAGCGTGTAGACCATCAGCGCGAGCGTCGCGATCACGCCAGGGAATCGGTAGTACAGGATCATGAACAGCGCGACGAGCAGCAGTCCGATCTGGCCCGCCAGCACCGAGCGGTGGACGGAGTCCTTACCCAGCGTCGCGTCCACGTTCTGTTCCTGCAGCACCGTCAGTTGGAGCGGCAGCGCACCGGCGTTCAGCTGGACCACCAGTTCCTGAGCGCGCTCGAGGGTCAGTCCGGTGATGCTGCCGCGGTCGCTGATCACCGCCTGCACCACCGGCGCGGAGAGTTGTTCGTTGTCGAGGAAGATCGCGATCTGCTGCCCGATCCGGCGCGAGGTCACCTGACGGAACACCTCGCCGCCGTTGTCCTGGAACTCGAAGCCCACCCCGGGGCGCCCCGCCTGGTCGAACTGCACGAAGGCGTTCGACTTCAGGAACCGGCCCGTGAGCGCGATCCGCTGGCCGTCCACATCGCCGGTTGCCTGCTGCCACTGCCCTGACTCATCGCAGAGGCCGACATCCGCCGCGTTCGCCCCGGCCGGCTCGCAGAAGCGCAGCTGCGCAGTCCGTCCGAGGAGTGATCGGGCACGCTCCGGCGTCAGGCCCGGCAACTGCACCGTCAGGTTCTTGTCGCCCTGTCGTGAGATCTCGGCTTCCGCGACACCCGAGGCGTCCACGCGCTTCCGCAGCACTCGGATCGTGCCCTCCAGCGCGTCGTCGATGTTCCCCTGGAAGTCCTCAGGCACCTCGGCGCGCAACAGGAGCCGCGTGCCGCCCTGCAGGTCGAGGCCGAGGCGCAGCGTGCGCCGCTCGAAGGATCCGATCTTGATGCCCTTGCCCGCTGGCCACGGGATACCGGTCGGCAGGAAGTCACGCGGCACCGAGGGCCAGATGATGTACAGGCACGCGACCGCCAGCAGGGCCACAAGGGTCACCGGGAGGAAGCGGCGGACACGACGCATCAAGGGCGCTTTCGCTAGTCGGGGTTCCGCTCACGAGGGTACCCCGCGCTAGCGGCGGCGGCGAGCAGGCTCCGGGACTGCGGGGACGACCGGCTTGGCGCTTCGTGTCGGCCGGACGGGACGGGCAGGCCGAGGTTTCCGGGCAGGCTTCGGAGTCGCATCGCCGTCCTCGTCGTCCTCCTCGTCGTCGTCCTCCTCGTCCTCGTCGTCGTCCTCGTCTTCGTCCCAGTCGTCGTCATCGTCCTCGTCGTCGTCCTCGTCGTCTTCGTCCTCGTCGTCGTCTTCGTCCCAGTCGTCGTCATCGTCGTCGTCGTCCGCGTCCCAGTCGTCGTCATCGTCCTCGTCCGCGTCGTCGTCCGCGTCGTCTTCGTCCTCTTCCTCCTCGGTGTCGTCGTCCTTGTCGGGCGCTTCGTCGGCCAGGCGGCGGCGCGCCTCCGGCGCTCGTTGGAGCAAGACAGCCGTCGGAAGGTCGATGGCGGGAGATACGAGGTCTGCGGTCATGTCCGGGAGGCGCGCGAGCACCTCGCGCACGAGGTCGGCCACGTCGATGGTGGCGGTGGACGTGGGCATCGGGCGGAGCGTCGTCAACACGGTGGTCTCCCTCTCGCGTGTGCTGTCAATGCGGCTTTCGATGTGGCGAACCTCGCTACGTAGCGTCATGATCCTGATCCAGAACTCGATGCGTCCGGTGCCCCAGCGGCACGATGCGTGACTGAACCGACGGCACTGGCGGTGCCGCGCAACAACAATCCGGGGGCAGCCTCCAACACGATCTCCGTCTCGCGATCTTCCTGCGTGTTGATTTCGCGCACGATGGCATAGAAGCCGCCAGACGTCAGCACCTCATCACCGATCTGCAGTCCGGAGATGTCGCTCTTATGTTTCTTCTGCTGCTGGATCACGGGCCGAAGGAGGATGAAGTAGAAGGCACCGATCACCGCGAACAGGACGATGACGTACGAGTCCACTTACGCCTCCTCGTCCATCTCGTCCTCGGCACCATCATCGGGCACGGTGCGCGATACGCCCACCTTCACGAGGTCGGTCTTCGCGTTCAGCCGATCGACGTACAACAGTCCGTTCACGTGGTCGGTCTCGTGTTCCAGGCATTGAGCGAGCATGTCGCCCTCCGCCTTCACCCGGATCTCGCGCCCGTGCTCGTCGAGCGCCTTCACGACGACTGAGAGCGAGCGCGTCACGCTGCCACGATAGCCGGGAACCGAGAGACAGCCCTCATCCAGGCGGCGCTCACCGCTGCGCTTGATCACCTCGGGGTTGATGAGCGCGAACGGCTCTTCGTCCGGCATGCCGATGACCACCACGCGCAGGCCGACGCCGATCTGCGGAGCCGCGATGCCGACGCCGTGCGCCGCGTACATCGACTCTGTCATGTCCGCGATCAGGCGGCGGATCGAGTCGTCCACCCGAGACACTTTCTTCGCGGGCTTACGCAGGACTGGGTCGCCCAGGTAACGGATCGGGCGCACCGTCATTCGCCACGTCTCCCCGTCATCGACGCTTCACATGGGGCTCGATCGAGTCCCACCAGAACGCGTCGGATTGTAGCGTGACAACCCCTGCAGTCCGTCAACTCTCACGCGCGCGTCCGCCTGTTAGTCGAGGGTGAGCGGGTCAACATCGACTGCCCACCCCGGTGGCAGCGTGTCGAGATCGTCCCGCAGGATCGACGCGCCGTCGTCACCGCGGATCAGCACCGTCCAGCGATGCCGCCCGCGCACCCGCGCGACCCCTGGCACCAGCGGCCCCAGCACCTCGATGCCGGGGACACCGGCGGCGCGCGTGCGCAGTTCCTCCGCAAGGCGTGCAGCCTCCTCCACGGCATATGTCGCGTTCGCGTGCGAGAACAGGAGCCGGATCAGGCGACGGAACGGTGGGTGGCCGTGCTCATGACGCCACGCCAATTCCTCCTCGAAGAATGCGTCGCCTCGATACCCAGCCGCCGCGACGATGGCCGGGTGCTCCGGCTGGAGCGTTTGGACGATCACCCGCCCATCGCGCTCCGCGCGGCCCGCACGGCCCGCGACTTGCACCAGCATCTGGAACGTCCGCTCGCGTGCGCGGAAGTCGGCCTCCCGCAGCGTGTAGTCCGCCAGGACCACCCCTACCAGCGTCACCAGCGGCAGATCGAGGCCTTTCGCCACCATCTGCGTACCGACCAGCACGTCCCCATTGCGCACGAACTCCTGCAGGATCGCCTCGTGCTGCTCCAGCGTCCGCGCGCTGTCGCGATCCCAGCGCACCACCCTGGAAGTCGGGAAGTGCCGCCGCACCTCCTCCTCCACACGTTGCGTCCCCGCCCGCACCGGCCGCAGCGGAAGCCCGCACCCGGACTCCACACATCGAGGCGGCACGAGCCGTGAGCGCCCGCAGGTGTGACAGATCAGCCGGCCGTTCTCATGCAGCGACTGAGCGACGTCGCAGGAGGAGCACACGGGCGAGTGCCCCTTCGGGCACAGCAGGTATGCCGCCAGCCCGCGACGGTTCAGGAACAGGACGGCCTGCTCCTCCCGGTCGAGCACCTCGCCCAGCGCCTCGACGAGTTGGGGGGAGAAGAGGTTGGTCGAGCCGCGCATATCCACGACCTCGACCTCGGGCAGGGTCGCCTGCGGCCACAGCCGCAGGAAGCCGTCCGTGTCCGCCGCTGGCCGCATCCGTCTCGGCAGGTCGAGGCGCGTGATCCGCCCTTCGTCCGCCGCCAACCAGCGCTCCGCGTCCGGCGTCGCCGACCCCAGGACGAGCGCTGCCCCGCTGCGCTGCGCCAGTTCGAGCGCCACCGTCCGCGAGTCGTATCGCGGCGCCGGGTCGTGCTGCTTGTACGTCCACTCGTGGAACTCGTCGATGATGATGAGGCCGAGGTCCGGCTGCGGCGCGAAGATCGCGCTCCGCGATCCGATCACCACGTCGTATGCGCCGTGCGCCACCTCGTGCCATTCGTCATACGCCTCACCCAGACTCAGGCCCGAGTGCAGCACACCCACGCGCCCCGGAAACCGTTCCGCGAACCGCCGAACGGTCTGAGGTGTCAGCGCAATCTCCGGCACCAGCACGATCGCCCGCCGCCCGCGCGCCACCGTGTGCCGCAACGCATCGAGGTACACCTCGGTCTTGCCCGATCCCGTCACCCCGTGCAGCAGGAACGCCTGCCCCGCGAACTCGTCGATGCCCGCGCGGATCGCCGACGCGACCTCCCGCTGCTCCGCCACCAGTTCCACGGGCGGCCGCACGATGACATCGAGGGTCGCGAGCGGATCACGCCGGTCCAGCACCCGCTGGATCTCCACCATCCCCGCCTCGACCAGCCGATCGACGCCGGCGCGTGCCTCGCGTCCGACCTCCGCCGCCAGCCCGCGCAGCGGCACCACCGGCTCCTCGCGTGCCTCCGCCCGCGCTACCAGCAGTTCGAGGGTGCCCGCCGCCGCTTCTTCCACCGCGCTGCGCGAGAACCGCCGGAGCAGCCGAGGCACCTCGGCTGCATCGACCGCCAGGCGCACGTCATCGCCGTCACGCGCCAGGACGCCATCCTCGATCAGGGTCTCGACCGCCGGGCCGCCGCGGGCCTCGCGTGCCACCGCCTCGAACGGCGCACTGCCCCGCTCCTGCACGAAGCGCAGCGCCCGCCCGCGACGCGAGGTACGCCGGCCCTCGATCGCGTCCGCGAACTCACGCGCCCGTTCTGGCGTGACGCGCAGTCGCACGACCTCCGCCACTCGCGCCTGCCCTCGAGGCCGGTCGAGCGAGTAGTGTCGTTCCGCCAGCCCGCGCCGTACGAGCAGCGACAGCGCCGCCTCGAACGATCGCGCGGGCACTCGCCCTTCGACGCGCGCGCGCAGGTCGTCGTCATCGCGCGGCTCGTCGCTCAGTGCGTCGTACACCGCCTGCTGCCGCTCAGAGAGTGCGACGGGCTCGCCCTCACCTCGGACGTACGAGGTACGGGGCCGTTCCCCCGCGCCCGGCGGCAGGAATAGCGCATGCGCCTCCCACGGCGGCGCGAGGTAGTACTGCTGTAGCCACGCCGCGAGTTCCATCCGCTCCGGAGACACGCGAGGTGCGCCCGCGACCGGCGGCTCCAGCGGCCGGACAGCCTCTGGGTCGTACCCCGGCGTATCGAACGGCCCCTCCACCACGATCCCCTGGAACGTCTGCTTCCCGAACGGGACGTGGACCACCTCGCCGACGACGACCGACCGTCCCGGCGGCACCGCGTAGGAAAACGTGAGGTACGTCGTCCGCCCGGAGTTGACGGCGACCTTCACGTAGCGCTGCCGGGCACTGGGGCGGTCAATCAGCGGAGCGGGCATACCTCGATCGTATCGAGCGCACGATCAGGGAGGTGGCACACACGAAGAGGCCGGGCATCGCCCGGCCATATCGAGAGTCCGCGGGAGGCGAGGCCTACCCCCGACGGGCTTCCTTCACGCGGGCAGCACGGCCGGTCAGGCCACGGAGGTAGAAGAGGCGGCTGCGGCGGACGCGGCCACGACGGGTAATCGCCAGCGACTCGAGGCGCGGGCTGTTCATCGGCCAGGTGCGCTCGACACCCACGCCCGAGGCGATGCGGCGGACCGTGAAGTTCCCGGCCGAACCACCCTTCATGCGGATGACCACGCCCTCAAACGGCTGCAGACGCTCGCGGTCGCCCTCGACCACGCGGGCCTGCACGCGAACCGTGTCCCCCACGCCGAATTCAGGAAGGTTCGGCAGCGCGGGGTTGCGCGGCTGGGTGAGCGTGGCGAGGTCGATCGACATGGCAGTGTGTCCTGTTGCTGAGATTCGGAGCGGCAGCCGAGCCGCGAAAGGTCAGTCTACCCGGCCCCGCTCGGTAGCGTCGAGGGCGGCCTGGTCAGCGTCATCGGTGGGCTGGGCGTCGAGCCACGCCCGCTCCTTCGCGGTCAGCGAGGCCCCGGGGAGCAGATCCGGACGCCGGAACCTCGTGCGCAGCATGCGCAGACGGCGGCGCCACTTCCCGATCTCGGCGTGATGGCCCGAGAGCAGGATCTCCGGCACCGGCCACCCTCGGAACTCCGCCGGGCGCGTGTACTGCGGGTACTCCAGCAGCCCTTCGTCGAACGACTCCTCGTCCAGCGAGTCGTCCCCGCCGAGGACCCCCGGGATCCGCCGTGAAACAGCGTCGATCACCACCATCGCCGGAATCTCGCCCCCCGACACCACGAAGTCCCCGATCGACACCTCGAAGTCCACGGCATGCTCCAACACCCGCTCATCCACCCCCTCGTACCGCCCGCACACGAGCAGCAGCCGGGGCAGCGCCGCGAGTTCGTCCACGAGCGCACGGTCGAGGCGGCGTCCCTGCGGTGACATGAAGATGACGGTCGCGGGCGCCTCGACAAGCGGCTGGATCGCCTCGATCGCCTCGAATAGCGGCTCCGGCTTCATCACCATCCCCGGCCCGCCACCGAACGGCGCGTCGTCCACTGTCCGGTGCCGGTCATGCGCCCAGTCCCGCAGGTCGTGAATCTGCACGCTCACGAGCCCCGCCGCCTGCGCGCGTCCCAGAATCGATTGGTCGATGGGCCCAACGAACATCCCCGGAAAGATCGTCAGCACATCGAACCGGATCGAGGTCACGGGCGTCACGGCTGCCCCTGGATCCGGCCGTGCGTGCTCGCGCTCTCCTCGGCGTCCCCACGGAGCGAGGAACAGGCGTGCTCCAGCACCGGTAGAAGAATGCTCAGGTTCTCGCGCGCGCCGCGCTCCGAACCCGGCAGGTTCACGATCAGCGTCCGCCCGCGTACCCCGCACACCGCCCGCGACAGCATCGCCGTCGGCACGACCGCGATGCTCGCCGTCCGCATCGCCTCCTCCATGCCCGGCACGCGGTAGTCGAGGACGGCCAGAGTCGCCTCCGGCGTCCGGTCCCGCGGTGCGAGCCCTGTCCCCCCGGTCGTGACCGCGAGGGCGATGGCTCCCTCGTCCGCCCAGCGCCGGAGCAGCGCCGCAATCTGCTCCGGCTCATCCGGCAGCAGCACCTGCTCCGCCACCTCGAACCCCGCCCCCGCCAGCAGCGAGGCGACGGCCGGCCCGGCCGTGTCCACGCGCTCCCCGCGGGAACCGAGGTCGCTCACGGTCAGCACGGCAGCGCGGTGGCGGGTGGGCGGCATTTGAGGCTCCGGGGTACGACAGGCGCAGAATGATCGTACTGCCCGAGGAGCGACGGTTCGAAAGTGGAGGCAATGGAGTGAAACACCTCCTCATCCTGCCGCTACTCGTCCTCCTGGTTGGATGCGCGAGTGAACGATCCGTGGTCATCCGACGGGCACCGTCTGACGACCTGTCGGTCCGACGCCTCTATGTGGTGCGTTCGAGCACGAGGCTTCTCGGTGACCGCGAGGCGATTCCAAACGACCCGACCGCGTTCATCACCGTCGACCTAGTCGAGTACAACGGAATCGTGCGCGCGTTTCATCCCATCGACCCGACCGGCGCGCGCTGCCCCGCGCTCTGGATACCCAGCATTCGCGCATCCACCATCTTCCCCGACCACCCGAATGGCGACCGGGAGGGCTGGTTCATGGGGGGATGCCAGGGCAAGGGCGAGGTCTACGACCTCGATGGCTCATGCTTCGGCGGATGTCCAGGTGGGAACCTCCGGGGATTCCCCGCCTCCATCGAGGGGGACATGGTCCGGATCCACCTCCCTCCTGAGACGGAACAGCCCACGACACCGCCCACACGACAGGGGAAGGGTTCCGTCGTGATCCCGCGCTCCCCGTCTGAAGGTCTCTCGGTCCGGCACTTCTTCGTCGTTGCTGGGCGGCTGCTCCCTGAGGGACAGACACCACCAACCGACGGAACCGCCCGCATCGGGTTCGACCTAGTCGAGCATGGCGGGATCGTGCGCGCGTTCCAGCCGTCTGCCCCAGACCGCTGCACGGTGCGCTGGAAGCCGGACCTCCGCGCCTCGGACATCTTTCCCGACCGTCCGAATAGCGACCGTAGGGGCTGGTTCTGGGGGGTCTGCCAGGGCGAGGTCTACGACCTCGACGGCTCATGCTTCGGCGCATGTCTGGCGGGGAACCTTCGGGAGTATTCCGTCTCGATCGAGGGCGACCAGATTCGGGTGCATCTGCCCGAGGACTGACTCCTGCGCTCGTCTGCCTACCCCGCCTCTTCGTGTCCGCTCCCAGGTACCTCTCGGGCGACGGAGTCTGGACGGTTCCGGGAAGAATTCTGGGGCAATATGGGGCGAAGTGTTGCAAAGTGCTGAATGATGGTGGTAGAGTCGGCCTCGGTGTGGGGAGGAGTGGGGAAACCCAAGCCTCTCGTCCGTTCCGAAGGTGACGAGGAGTCACGGTTGTGTACTTCTTCGGCACTTTCGAGCACTCCATCGACGAACGCGGCCGCGTAGCAATCCCCGCCCGCTATCGGTCCGCGTTCGTCGACGGGGGTGTCTCCCGCCCCGGCCCTGAGGGTGGCGTCGAGGTCTACACCACCGCCGACTTCAACGCCCAGTTCTCCACTCGCCAGGCAGACGCCGTCGGCAACGACACGCCCGAGGCGCGCCGGCTCCGCCGAAACTTTATGTCCATCGCCTACCCGGTCGACGTCGACAAACAAGGCCGGATCCTCATTGAGCGCCAGTTCCGAGATTCAGCCATGTTGACAGGCAAAATATTGATCATCGGATGTGGCGATTACCTGGAATTATGGCATCCTGACCGTTGGGCCGATGAACTCGCCCGTATTGCCGCCCTTCAGGCGGAGGCTGGCCAGGAGTAACGATGCCGTCAGAGCGTGCCCCCCAGCACGATCCACGACATGAGCCGGTGATGCTCCACGACGTCGTGGACGCCCTCGCGGTGCGCCCGGGCGGTCGTTATGTCGACGCCACTGTCGGACTCGGCGGCCACGCCTCCGCCATCCTCGAGGCCGCCCAACCCGGCGGACGCCTCCTCGGCATCGACCGTGACCCGCAGGCCCTCGCCATCGCCACCGAACGCCTCGCCCCCCACGGCGACGCCGTCGTCCTCGCGCGCGGCGAGTTCGCCGAGGTCGCCCGGATCTGCGAGGAGCGCGGCTTCGCGCCCGTCGACGGCATCCTGATCGACGCCGGCGTCTCCTCGCTGCAACTCGACACGGCGGGGCGCGGCTTCTCCTTCCGTCGCGACGAGCCGCTCGATATGCGTATGGACCCGGACGGCCCGACGACCGCCGCCGACATCGTGAACACCTCCACCGAGTTCGACCTGGCGGCCACGATCTTCCAGTACGGCGAAGAGCGTCGGAGCCGCCGCATCGCGAAGGTGATCGTGGAACGCCGCCCACTCCGCACGACCGGCGACCTCGCCCGTGCCGTCGAGGCCGCGGTGGGCCGCCGGCCACAGGACCGGATCCACCCGGCGACGCTGACGTTCCAGGCGCTACGCATCGCCGTGAACGGCGAACTCGAACAACTCGAAGCCGCCCTCGATGCCGCGCACGACCTGCTGGCGCCCGGTGGGCGGCTCGCGGTCATCTCATTCCACTCGCTCGAGGACCGCATGGTGAAGCAGTTCATCCGCGACCACACGCGCGACTGCATCTGCCCGCCCAAACAGCCCATCTGTACGTGCGACCACCGCGCCACGCTGCGCGACGTCGTCCGAGGCGGCCGCACTGCCTCGGACGACGAGGTCGCACGGAACCCCCGCGCGCGGTCCGCCCGACTGCGCGCCGCCGAGCGTCTGGCGGTGGCGGCATGAGCTCACTCCCCAACGTCCGCCGGCCGCGCGTCACCAACCCGATCTCACCCATGCGCACGGGCGCCGCGACCGGCATCGCCCGCCCGAGTGGTGTCATCCGCCAGCTGCCAGAAGGCTGGGGGGTTGTCCGGCGACGCATCTCGCGCACGATGTTCGCAGCGATCGCGCTGCTCACCGTCGCTGGCGTCGGCATCTTTCAGGTACTGCAGACCTCGAACGTCGCGAGCACGGGTTACGCCGTGCGCCGCCTCGAAAGTGAACGCACCGAACTCGACTCCGAAATTCGCCTGCTCGAGGCCCAACTCGCGTCCAGCGCGAACCTCGAACACCTGCGCCGAACCGCATCTGATCGGCTAGGGATGGCGCCCGCCACGGAGCGCCTTCGCGTCAGTGTGGACACCCCGGCCCCGGAGGTCGTGCCCCTCCCTCGTCGCTATATCCCGACGGTCGAGGAGCGCACCGGGCCAGAAGGCTCGTGGTGGGACTCGGTGATGGGCGCGATCCCGGGCGTCGAATAGCCCTCACCCGTCAGATGGCCAGACACGCGACACGGCGGCACAGCATGAGGAACGGAGGTCCGGCATGAACACTGGTCGGGCACACCACCTCACCTGGCGACACCGCTCCATCGGCTTCCTCGTCTTCGCGATGTTCGCGGCGGCCATCGTGCGGCTCTATCAGGTCCAGATCGTCGACCACGAGAAATTCGTGAAGGAAGCCGCGATCACGCGCCAGGGCGTCGTGAACATCCCCGCACCACGCGGCGCCGTGCTGGACGCGACGGGATACCCACTCGCGACGTCCATCGACACCTGGGACGTCTACATCGACCGCGTGCAGTGGGGGCACCAGCCCACCGTTGCGCGTGAGGCGGCGAACAAGCTCGCCACGTTCTTCGGCCTCAACCCGGACGAACTCTTCCGCCTCGGCCTCGAGTCGCGCGGCGGCGACGTCCTCGTGCAGCGCCAACTCGACTACGCCCGCGGGATCACGCTTCGCAACGCTGACCTCTACGGCATCCGCCTGGAGCCGAGTCAGGTGCGCGTCTACCCCGAGGGTGACATTGCCGGCCAACTCCTTGGCTACGTGGGACGCGACGGCAAGGGCCTCTGGGGCGTCGAAGCAGACTTCGACCACTACCTCCGAGGCAAGGAGGGGCTGCTCTCCACCGAGCGCGACGCCCTCGGCCGCCCTATCGCGTTCAGCGCCCGTCACGAGCGCCCGGCGGTCGGTGGCGGCGAGGTCCAACTCACGATCGACCGCTTCATCCAGGCGATCACGGAGCGCGCGCTCGAAGACGCGATGAAGAAGTACAACGCGCGCAGTGGCCAGATCATCGTGATGGACCCGCACACCGGCGCCGTCCTCGCGATGGCGTCCCGCCCCTCGATCCGGCTGGGGGCGGTGAACCTGGACGACCCGAACCTCGCCGACCTCGTGCGCGACCGGCCGATCACCGACCTCTACGAACCCGGCTCCGTCATGAAGATCCTCACGACTGCGATGGCGATCGACCAGGGGCTCGTCACCCCGGAGTCCACCTACCTCGACACCGGCTCAGTCGAAGTGAGCAAGTACCGCATCCTCAATTGGGACTTCTCCGCGAACGGCACCACGACCGTGCGCACGTATCTGCAGAAGTCGCTCAACACTGGCTCTGTCTGGCTCGGCCAGAAACTCGGCCCGGAGAAGTTCTACGAGTACGCGAAAGCCTTCGGCCTCGGCGACTCCACCCACGTCGGACTCTCCGGTGAAGCCGAGGGCACCTACCGCACGCCGAGCGATCCCAACTGGTACGCCGTCGACCTCGCGACCAACTCCTACGGCCAGGGCCTCGCTACCACCCCGCTCGCGATGCTGACGGCAGTGAGTTCGATGGCGAACAAGGGCGTGCTCATGCGCCCGTACGTCGTCTCCAAGATCGTGACCAAGGACGACGTGCGCTCCTTCGAGCCCGTACAGGTGCGCCAGGTCGTCTCCCCGAAGACCGCCGAGACGATGATGGGCCTCCTCCACGACGTCGTGGACGGCACCCAGTTCCACGGCGCGCAGGTGAAGGGTTACGAAGTCGCCGGCAAGACCGGCACCACGCTCGTCTCCATCCCAACGGGCTACGACCTGGACTCCACCATCGCCTCGTTCGCCGGCTTCATTCCGGCGAACGACCCGAAAGTCTCCGTGCTCATCAAGATCGACCAGCCGACCGGCGGCCTGAACCTTGGCGGTCAGGTCGCGGCGCCGGTGTTCGCCACGGTCGCGGATCAGATCATGAAGTACTACGCCGTCCCCCCGGCCATCGCGCCGAAGAACCTGGTACGGACGCCGTGAGTACCGCCACCCTGGATGCCGCGTTCGTCGCGCGGGCGCTCGGCCCGCGCTTGCGCACCCTCGAGGGCTCTGCCGCCACCTCGTTCACCCGTGCCGTCGTGGACTCGCGCGAGGTACGCCCCGGCGACCTCTTCGTCGCGCTCCCCGGCGAGCAAGTCGATGGCCACGACTTTGCCGCCGCCGCCGTGCGCGCAGGCGCTGCCGGCTGTCTGCTCGCACGACCGGTCGAGGGCGTGAGCGCCGGTGCGAACTTCGTTGTGGATGACACCCTCGGCGCCCTGCAGGACCTCGGCGCGGCGTGGCGAGCGACCTTGCCGGTACGCGTCGTCGGCGTGACGGGGAGCGTCGGCAAGACCACGACGAAGTGGATTGCTGCGGCCGTCCTCGCCGCGCGCTACCGCGTGCAGGCGAACCCTCTGAACTACAACAACGAGGTCTCAGTGCCGTTGTGCCTGCTGGAACTCCAGCCCGAGACCGAGCGCACGGTGATCGAGATGGGGATGTACACCACCGGCGAGATCGCCCTGCTCTGCCACTGGGCACTCCCCCACACCGGCGTCGTCTTGAACGTCGGCCCCGTCCACCTCGAGCGCGCCGGCACCATCGAGACGATCGTGCAGGCAAAGCGCGAACTGCCGGAGGCGTTGCCCTCGAACGGGGTCGCCGTCCTGAACGCCGACGACGAACGCGTCCGCTCGATGGCGCCATACACACGCGCCTCGGTCCTCTGGTTCGGCACCAGCGCTGACGCCGACGTGCGCGGCAGCGACCTCACCTCGCACGGCCTCGACGGCTTCGAGTGCACGATGAGCCACGCTGGCGCCTCCCGACGCGTGCGCGTACCGCTGGCGGGCGCGCACCTGCTCTCGAACGCACTCGCCTCCGCCGCCGTCGGCCTTGCCGACGGCATGACCCTCGACGAGGTGTGCGACGCGCTCACCGTGCTGGACGTGCCCTCGCGTATCCGCGTCGTCACCCTGCGCGACGGCATCCGCCTCTTCGACGACACCTACAACGCCCAACCAGCCTCGATGCGCGCCGCGCTCGACTTGCTGGCGGAGACGCCCGGGCGGCACCTCGCGCTCCTCGGCGACATGCGAGAACTCGGCACCGCCTCAGCCGCGGAGCACCGCATCGCCGGCGAGTACGCCGGCCGCGTCGCCACCCTCGTCCTGACGATCGGTGAGGAGGCTCGCCTACTCGGCGAGGCCGCCGGCGGAGCCGGCGCTACGGTTCGCCACTGCCCCACTCGCGAGGAAGCCACCGCTGCCCTCCTCGCGGAACTTCAGCCCGGTGACGTCGTTCTCATCAAGGGATCGCACGCACTTGGCCTCGAATACATCGTGGCAGCACTCGAAGCGGCGCTCGGCCGCGCCGATGGGGGTGTCGCTTGATCGAGGCTCTCCTCTCCGGTTGCCTGGCGTTCCTGTTGGCGCTGGCCCTTGGCCGTCCCGTCATCGACTGGTTGCGCGCGAAGAAGGTGGGGAAGTCGATTTCGATCGACCAGCCATCCACACACATGGTGAAGGCGGGCACGCCGACCATGGGTGGCATCTTTATCTGGGGCTCCGTCGCCATCGCCACACTCGTCACGAATCTGTTCGAACTCCGCGACGGCGCGATCGTGCTCGAGCGCCGCTCAATGCTGCTCCCCCTCTTGGCGGTCAACGCGATGCTGGCCGTCGGCGTCATCGACGACCTCGGCTCCCTCGTAGGCGGCGGCCGGAAGGGGCTGTCCTGGCGGCTGAAGTTCTTCCTCATCGCGATCCTCTCGGTCGTGGTCGCCGCGACGATGTACTGGGGGCTGGACGCACAGAGCGTGAACGTCCCGTGGGCCGGCCGCTACGAACTCGGTTATGTCTACATCGTGATCGCCTTCCTCGTCGTCTTCGGGACGACGACCTCGGTGGCGATTACGGACGGGCTGGATGGATTGCTGGCCGGGCTGGCCGCGTTCGCCTTCGGCGCCTACGCCGTGATCGCCTTCGTGCAGGGGCAGGCGTTCCTGGCGGTGTTCTGCCTAAGTGTGGTGGGGGCCCTGCTGGGATTCCTCTGGTACAACGCCCACCCCGCCCTCGTCTTCATGGGGGACACCGGTGCCCTCCCGCTCGGCGCGGCCCTCGGCGTGGTCGCCCTGATGACCGGCCACTGGCTGCTGCTGCCGGTCATCGGCATCGTCTTCGTCAGCGAGGCGCTCTCGGACATCATCCAAATCGGCTACTTCAAGTTCACCGGCGGCCAGCGGGTGTTCCGGAAGGCCCCCCTCCATAACCACCTGGAGTTGATCGGCTGGTCCGAGCCCCAGGTCGTCATGCGCCTTTACCTCTTCGGCATGGTCGCGGCGATGGTTGGCATCGCCCTGGCGCTGTCCGTCTGATGGCCTTCCGGCCGAGATTTGTCTGGCCGGTCAGATACGCCCTGTGGTATACCGTGTGGATAACAACGGCTTACCCGCTATGACAGATATGCCAAATACGCAGAATCTGCGAGGTGCGCGTGTCACGGTCATCGGCCTCGGCATCGAGGGCATCGACCTCGTGCGCTTCCTCGCTGCCGAGGGCGCTCGAGTGACGGTGTCCGACATGCGAACCGCTGACCAGTTGCAGGACGCGCTGCTCGCCATTGCGAGCAGCGACGCAACCCCCTCCTTGGGGGCAAACCGGGTGGAGGACGTGATCGAGGCAGACGCGGTCTTCGTGTCTCAGGGTGTGCCGTCAACGCTCCCCGCGCTCGTCGCGGCGCGTGAGCGTGGCATCCCGCTGTCCTCGATGCTCCAGTTGTTCCTCGACCGTTGCCCCGCACCTGTCACCGGCATCACCGGCTCCTCTGGCAAGACCACGACCACCTCGCTCACCGGAGCCATGCTCGATGCCTCCGGCCAGGCCTACGTCGTCGGCGGCAACATCGGCGTGGGCTTGCTCTCCCTGCTGCCCGAGATCACCCCCACCACTCGAGTCGTCGCGGAGATGTCCCACTCCCAACTGGAGCGCGTCACCAGCAGCCCTCACGTCGCCTGCGTCACGAACGTCACGCCGAATCACCTCGACCGGTACTCCTGGGAGGGGTACATCGAGTTGAAGCGGAACATCGTGCGCCACCAGAGCGCGGACGACATCGTCGTCCTCAACCTCGACGACGAAATCGCGCGCTCCTTCTCGGACAGCACTCCCGCACGCGTCCTCCATACCTCCCGCTTCCAGACCATCCCCGGCGACGGCGCCTTCGTCGACGACGGCGTCCTCGTGCGCGTCCTCGGTGGCACGCGCGAAGCGATCGTCCCGCGCGCCGAGGTCGCCCTCCGCGGTGACCACAACATCGAGGACCTGCTGCTCGCGATGGCAGTCGCCTCTCAGATCGGCTGCTCTGCAGCTGACTGTGCGGAGACGGCACGCACCTTCACGGGCGTCCTCCACCGCCTTGAGCCGGTCGCGACCGTCGGCGGTGTGCTGTGGGTGAACGACTCGATCGCCACGACACCGGAGCGCACGCTCGCCGGTCTGCGCGCGTACACGGAGCCACTGGTGCTCCTCGTCGGTGGGCGCGACAAATACCTCCCGAACCGCGAGATGGCCGTCGAAGCCGTCCGTCGCTGCCGCGCCGTCGTCGCCTTCGGCGAGTCCGGCGACCTTTATGCCGACGCGGTCCGCGAGGCTGCGAGTGAGACCGGCTCCAACATCCCGATCCGCCGCGTCGACACCGTCGAGGATGCGGTCACTGCCGCCTCGACGCTCGCACGCGAAGGCGATGTCGTGCTGTTCTCGCCGGCGGGTACCTCGTTCGACCGCTACCGGAATTTCGAGGATCGCGGCGAGGCGTTCCGCGTCGCCGTCCGAGCACTGGCGGGGGGCCGCTGATGGCCATCCGCCGCCCCGTACGCCACGACGACCGCCCGTCGCACGCGCCGGACTACCTGCTGCTGACCGTCGTGCTGTTGCTGTCCGTGATCGGGATCATCGCGGTCTACTCCGCCTCGTACGCGCTCGGCGAGCGGGAGTTCAAGGACCCGAATTACTTCGTGAAGCGCCAGGCGATCTTCATGGTCGCAGGGCTGCTGATCATGGCCGTGACCATGCGGCTTCCCTACCACATGCTGGCCCGACTGAGCCCGCTCGTCATGTTCGCGGCGTTGGCCGGCCTCGCCCTCGTGCTGATGCCGGGCATCGGTTTTGAGCAGAACGGCGCGCGCTCGTGGATCCGCATCGGCGGGTTGCCGCCGCTTCAGCCGTCCGAGTTCGCGAAGTTCGGCGTCATCGTCTACCTCGCGGCGTGGCTCACGGCCAAGGGTGACCAGCTCAAGGACTTCTCCCTGGGCGTGCTGCCGTTCGTCACGATGGTCGGGTTGGTGGCGGCCCTCATCATGTTCGAAGGTGACCTTGGCACCACGATCGTCGTTGGCGCGATCACCGGGACGCTCTTCTTCATCGCGGGCGCGCGAGTCACCCACACCCTCGCGCTGGCGGGCGTGGCTGGCCTCGCCTTCACGGTCCTGATGATGACCGGCGACCAGTACCGGATGGACCGCCTGACCTCGTTCCTGAACGCCGAGGCAGACCCGCAGGGCGCCGGCTTCCACACACTGCAGTTGCTGGTCGCCTTCGGCTCCGGCGGCATCGATGGACTGGGCCTCGGGGTCTCGCGCCAGAAGTTCTTCTACGTGCCCGGGTCGCACACGGACGGCGTGCTGGCAATCATTGGCGAGGAGTTGGGCTTCATCGGCACCTGCGTGGTGCTCGGCCTGTTCATGGTGCTGCTCGCGCGCGGCTGGATGATCGTGAAGCGCGCGGACGGCCAATTCGGTTCCCTGATGGCGGCGGGCATCCTCGCGTGGATCGCATTCCAGGCGTTGATCAACGTCGGCGGAGTGACGCGCCTCATGCCGCTGACCGGCATCCCGCTCCCCTTCGTCTCCTACGGTGGCACCGCCCTGCTCGCGATCTTCGCCGCGACCGGCGTGCTGCTCTCCATCAGCCGGTACACACTCGAGGAAGTCGAGGCCCGTGCTCCAGTGCAGCAGGCCCGCCGCCCCGCGCCCACTCTGGGCGGTGCTCGATGAAGTTCGGGCTCGCTGGTGGCGGCACGGGCGGACACGCCTACCCGGCGATCGCCGTCGCCGAGGTGCTGCGCGCCGGCGCGCCCGCGAACAACACCGAGGTGATCTACTACGGCACGCTCAACGGCCCCGAACGCCGCGCGGCCGCCGAGGCCTCGATCCCCTACCGCGTGGTGCCCGCGAGCCAGGTCCGAGGGCGCTCGCCCATCCGCGTGAGCACCGGCCTGTGGCGGCTGTGGCACGGCACTCGAGTCGCCGCCGAACTGCTGCGCGAAGACCGTCCGAATGCGGTCTTCGCGACCGGCGGTTACGCCGCGGCGCCGATCGGCCGCGCCTGCAAGTCCGAGGGCATCCCACTCGTCGTCTTCCTGCCGGACGCGACCCCCGGCTGGGCGGTGCGTTTCCTCGCACGCTACGCGACGAAGATCGCCTGCTCCGTCGAAACGTCGATGGCTCACCTGCCCGAGGAAAAGACGGTCGTCACCGGCTACCCCGTGCGTCGCCAATTCCTGGAGGCAACACGGGAAGAAGGCATCAGGCGCTTCGGCCTCGACCCTGCCCTCCAGACCGTGCTGGTCGCGGGAGGCTCGCTGGGTGCGCACACGATCAACCTTTCGATCGCAGAGTCGCTCCGTATGCTGGTCGACCGCGCCCAACTGCTGCATATCTGCGGACGCGACGAAGAGCACTGGCTCGCCCGCGAGCGCGAGAAACTCCCGGCGTGGCTGCGCACCCGCTATCACCTGCTCGCCTACACCGACGAGATGGCCTACGCGATGGCGGCGGCCGACCTGGCCGTCACGCGCGCCGGCGCCTCCACGCTCGGCGAACTGCCGATGGCCGGGCTCCCTGCCGTGGTCATCCCCGGCGGCTTCTCCGACCAGCATGTGAACGCTGAGTACCTCTCCGACCGCGGCGCAGCCGTCACCCTTCCCCACGCCGAGACCGAACGCCTCGCCATGCTCGTCCTCGAACTGCTGGATGCCCACGGGCGGCGTGAGGCGATGGCGGCCGCGATGCGCGCCCTCGCGCGGCCGGACGCGACCGAGCGGCTCGCCAACCTCCTGCGGGAGGTGGCCGCATGATCGGCATGAAGCCACGCCAGCAGCCACGCAACGGCAACGACGCGATCCCCGCGCGTGTCCACCTCGTGGGCGCGGGGGGCATCCACATGTCTGCCATCGGGCAGATCCTGCGCATGCGCGGCATCCAGGTCACCGGCTCCGACCTCACCCTGTCCGAGCACACCGAACGACTTGAGGTGCTGGGCGCGCACGTCTACGCCGGCCACGCGGCCTCGCAGGTCGGGGACGCGCTGCTCGTCGTCACCACCGCCGCCGCGAAGCCGGACAACCCGGAACTCGTCGAAGCGCGCAACCGAGGCATCCCGGTCATCCTGCGTGCCGAGATGGTGCAGCGCCTGATCGCCGACCGCGATGTCCTCGCAGTCGCGGGCACACACGGCAAGACCACCACCTCGTCCATGCTCACGTTGATGTGCGTGCGCGGCGACCTTGACCCGCTCGTGCTGCTCGGTGGCGACGCGCGCGACCTCGACGACGCCAACTGTCGCGACGGTGACGGCCGGGTCGCCGTCGTCGAGGCGGACGAGTACGCCGAGGCCTTCCTGCAGTACGACCCGCGTATCGCCGTGGTCACCAACATCGAGGTCGACCACCTCGACTACTACGGCACCGTCGAGGCGTACCGCGCTGCGTTCGAGAAGTTCGCGGCGCGCGTGCGCCCGGACGGCACCTTGCTGGTGTGCGCAGACGCGCCGTGGGCGCTCGAACTCGGCCTCGCGCGTCGCGCCGCCGGTGCGCGCGTCGAGCGCTACGGCCTCGACGCTGACGGCGTGGAATGGAACGGCACACGCGTGCGCGGCAACGACCGCGGCGGCATGGACTGCACCGTGAGCCTGGACGGGGCCGAACTCGGCCGCCTCTCGATCAGCGTCCCCGGCCGTCACAACCTGCAGAACGCCCTCGGCGCCCTCGCCGCAGCGATGCGCGCTGGCGTCGACTTCCACCGTGCCACGGCCGCCGCGTCCGAGTTCTCCGGTGCGCGACGCCGCTTCGAGATCAAGGGTGACGTCGCCATCGATGGTGGCACCGTGACCGTGGTTGACGACTACGCCCACCACCCGACCGAGGTGCGCGCGACGGTACTGGCTGCACGTCAGCGCTTCGCCGGACGCCGCCTCGTCGGCTGCTTCCAACCGCACACCTACACGCGCACCGTCTATCTGCTCGACGAGTTCCGCACCTGCTTCGAGGGTCTGGACGCGCTCTACGTCCTGCGCACCTACGCCGCGCGCGAAGACCCGGACCGAGGGATGGACGCACACGCCCTCGCTTCGGAGATCACCCGCCCTGTCCCCGTCACGCTCGACTCCTTCGAGGAGGCCACCGAGCGCGTCGTCGCCG
>CAMBFG010000009.1 GCA_945865925.1 Dehalococcoides mccartyi | reverse complement strand
TGCACGGACACCGCGTAGTCGCCGCCCATGACCCACGGATCGCAATCCCACGTCGCCCAGCGCTCCTCGAGTGCAAACCCGACCGCCGCCGCCAACTCGTCGTAACGTTCGAGCGCGAGGCGACCGGGCTGTAACTGGAAGCCCGCGATCAGCACACCGCCTAGATTGAGATGCCTCGCCATATTCGCGAGCACCGCACCCTCTGTGTCGAGGGCGAGAAAGATCATCACGTTACCCGCGAGGACTACCGCATCGAAGGTGCGCGCGAGGTCCACCGTCGCGAGATCCGCGAGGCGCCACCGCAAGGCGGGAGCCACGCGCCGGGCCGTCGCCAGCATCTCTGGGTCGAGATCCACGCCGACCATGTCCATGCCCCGGCGCGACAGTTCACGGCCGACGCGCCCCGTCCCGCATCCGCCATCCAGCACGAATGCTGGCGCGAAGCGCTCGACGAAGTTCGCCTCGCCATGCACATCCTCGCCAGTTGCCGCACGACGCTCGTATGCCGCGTCGTAGGCGTCGCCGGAGACATTGCGTGTCTGAAGCCAGCGGTTGGGTGCCTCAGTCATCGTGACTACAGGGTCATGGCGACGCGAATCGTGGCCTTCGTGATGCCCAGCGGCTCCGTTGTCTTGCCGCTCTGGGAGCCACGCGCCTCGAGCGCCTCGACCGTCGGCATGCCGTCCACGACCTCGCCGAAGATGGTGTGTTTGCCGTCCAGCCACGCGGTAGGGACGAAGGTCAGAAAGAACTGACTGCCGTCCGTACCGGGCCCGGCGTTTGCCATGCTCAACAGTCCGGGGCGGTCATGTTTCGCACCGGGGTCGAACTCGCCGTTGTACTCGTAGCCAGGGCCACCGGTGCCCGTGCCGAGGGGGCATCCGCCCTGGGCCATGAACTTGCTGATCACGCGGTGGAAGCTCAGTCCGTCGTAAAACCCGAGGCGCGTCAGATAGATCGTGCTGGCGACATGCTGCGGCGCGACCTTCGGCAACAGCCGCACGGTGATGTTGCCAACGTTGGTCTCGAGCTCCCAGAAGTATTCCGCTAGCGGGTCGAAGGTCACCGCGGGCGGCTGCGGCAGGCGCGAGCGCCACCCGGCGACCGAGGTGTCGGTCGACCCGGCGTCGATGAACGCATCGATTGCTGGTACGGCGTCGTCGGTCACTGTTGGTCCTGTCCTGCTGCCGCAAGCAGCGTCGCCTGTACACCGCGATGTCGCAGCAGTGATGTTACCAGCGAAGCGCCGGTAATCGCGGCACGCGCGTCTCGATGACCAGGTAGTCGCTCATCGGAGCGGCTACACGTTGAGCCGTAAGCGGCCGAGCCCTGAGTGCTGACAGAACCGCCACTACCTAATCGACGCGACCATTCTTTCCACCCGTTCACCGCTTGAAGAGGCGCTGGGCCATCGGTGCGTCGGGAGGCCCGCGAGACGTCGACCGTATCGACCGCCGTTACGCCGACTGGCAGATACACTCCGCCGCATGAACCGCCTCCTCCCACTATTCCTGATCGCCAGCGCCCTTCTGGTGCTCTTGATCGGCTGTTCGTCGGATGCTGGTGAGGTAGCGTCGCTGCGAAGCGAACTTGAGGCTCTGAAGGCAGCGACACAGACCCCCACACCGGCAGCTGGAGCAGAGCCGACCTCGTCGCCTGTCGCCGAAAGCCAGGGGACGCCAGCGGTCGTTGCCGCGCAGACTCCGCCGGGCGGGACATCGGTGCTGTCTGCGCCACCTCCCGCACCGACCGCCGCACCAACGATTGCGGTCACTCCAACCCCCGGAACACCCCCACGGACTCCAGCACCAGCGGCGACGCCGACTGCTGCACCAGCACCGACGCCAGCGACGCCAGCGACGCCAGCGACGCTCGCATCTCAGTGGGCCGGGATGGCGGTTGGGCTTGTCCCCTCAACACGAACGGTCTCCAACGCTGCTGGGGGAATGAGCTCTGATGGCACGCCCCTCGTACTCGGACGTTCCGGCTGCAGTTATGAGTCGGGGCCCATCAGCCTCGGGTTCGCGTCGGGAGCGTCGGTTCTGCTGCGCGGACAAGGGATCGGCAACTGCGTGGAATCAGCGGCCGCCTGGCGGCGGTCGGGATCGGACGACTTCCGGTCCGCGATCCAGTTCCCCGCCCCCTCCTCCGCTTCGCCCTCGCCCTCCGCCACTCGGCGGTACAGGCCGGGAAGGCGAGTCTCCAGCAACTCGCGCACGCCGGCCCGGAAGCTCGCCTGCTCCGCGTTGTCAGTCCAGTCCATGGGTCATCCTCCCGCCGGGTGGTGGTGCGCCAAGCACCACCCACACCACGTCGTAGTGTCAGGAAGCCGCCCCCGGCCGTCATCGCACGAAACTGGGATTCTCGGCCGCCGCCGCGGACAGCAACCCCCGGCTCCAATCACAAAGACCGACTATTCACGGCCCCGCCTCGCGCTCACGCCCTCAGGAATCCTCGATCTTCGCGATGCCGCGCCGACGACGGGCAGCGACAATGACACGTGATGCACCCACAGGAGAGTCTGGAGACCGCCATGGACCTTAGCGAACTGGTCGAGCAGATCCGGACAGGCGCCCTCGCGCCGGTCGATGCTCCAGCGGAGTCGGACTTCTACGCCGCATGGCAGCAGCGCGAAGTCAGTTCACCCGACCCGTTCCGCACGGCGGCCACAGGTGGCGCACTCGCCGATCGCCTCGCCTGGGTCTTCATCGCGGGCTACCAGGCCACCCTGATCCGGTGCTTTCCCACCGTCTCGGCGACATCCGGCTGGTGTGCCCTGGTGAACACCGAGGAACGGACCGGGAGCCTCCCGGGGACCTCCCTCATCACCGAGGGGGACTCGAAGCGGCTCTATGGCTGGAAGACGTGGGTCGCGGCCGTGGACCACGTGGACCTGCTCATGGTTAGTGCCCGCCACAATGAGCCGCCCATTCTCGCCATCCCCCGCTCACAGGAGGGTGTCCACCTCACCTCGGGCGCCCCGAAGGCGTACCTCGCGGAGATGTCGCAAGGTCAGGCCCGATTCGACGGTGTCCAGATCACCGACGGCCAGATCGTGGGCGACGACGAGACGTTCCGCGCGTTCCGTGCGTCCGAGGGCGCATACGTCCGCGTCGCCCTCAATGCCTTCATCTTGAGCCACGCCTCCCGGCTCGGCGCTGATGCCACCCTCATCGGCGGCGCGATCGCCGGCCTCTTCGAGGCCCAGGGTGTCCTCGAGCAGCCGCTCCCGTCGCCGCTGGTCTCCCTGGCACTCATCGGAGTGGACAGTCAGACCACCTGGCTCGCTTCGGAGTTCGAGGCATTCATCCGCGAGCGAGATCCGGGGCTCTGGGCCCGCTGGAACGGGGACAGCCGGCTCGTCCATGGAGCCTCTAGCAGCATGGCGTCGCGTGCGGAGGCTGCGCTCGCCGTATGGCGGACGGGAGCGCTGAGTGGGACTAGCCGCGCGCACTCCTGAATCACCGGTTCTTGCGATGCGGCAGCCGCGCCGGAATGCGATCACGTTAGTACGGGCGGCCGAACTACTCGGGGCGGCGCAGCGGGGGAGGCAGTCATGAGCATGCAGGTCGAGGCGGACACCAGCACGGTGGAGGTCAATGGGCTTCGGTTGAACTATTTGGACTGGGGGAACAGCAGCGCCCCTCCCATGCTCCTACTGCACGCCACCGCTAGCCATGCCCACCTCTGGGATCACTTCGCACGTCGATTCCGCCACGCGTTCCACGTGGTCGCGTTCGACTCGCGAGGCAACGGGGACAGCGAGTGGCCCGCCGACTATCAGACCGGCTACGCCCAGGACAACTGGGTGAGCGACATCAAGGGCTTCCTGGACGCGGTAGGACTCAAGCCCGTGACGTTGATCGGCGTGTCGACTGGCGCGAACAATGCCATGCATTTCGCGGCGGCCCACCCGGACTATGTCTCGCGGCTCGTCATGATCGAAATGGCGCCAGAGGTCCAGCGCGAAGGTGTCTCCCGCGTGATCTCCTCAATCCCCGCACAGGAGACCTTCGACTCGCTTGAAGAGGCGGTCGCCTATCTCGCGGGCTCCGCTGGTCGTGCTGACCCGGTCCTCGCACGTGACCACGCGCTCCACTCCATACGGCCACTCGGAGATGGCCGCTACGGCATGAAGGGTGACCCCAACCTCAGACGCCGCGACTGGCGTCGGCCACTCCATACCTCCCAGGAGAACTGGGCCGCAGCGCACGCCGTATCTTGCCCCACGCTCCTCGTGCGCGGCGGCGACAGCCGCCTCGTCGCAGCCGGCATGGCAGAGCGGATGCGCGACGAGATGCAGAACGCCGACCTCATCACCATCGAGGGTGCCGGCCACATGGTGCCGCTCCACAAGCCACAGGAACTCGAAGTGGCCGCGGCGGAGTGGCTCGGCGTGACACTGGGGGACTAGGCACACGGACGAGGGCGGTGACCCGTGACGACGATCCAGTTCATCAAAGACCAGATGTTCCTGGGACACGGCTGGTTCTTGGGGATCGTGAAGGGACTCACCGACGAGCAGGCCAACTACCTGCCCTCCGGGACCGCCCACCCCATCGGCGCGATCGTCCAACACGTCCTCTTCGTGGAGGACGACACCATCAACCGCCGTCTGCAGGGTGGCGAGTCGATCTGGGAGCGCGACGGTTGGGGCGAGCGGGCCGGCCTCCCCAACCTCCGGGGCGCTGACGAGGCGGCATACCGCGCCTTCCGCATGCCGGCGGCCGCCCTCGACGACTACCGAAGAGCCGTCTGGGCGGCGAGTGACGCCTACCTGGACACCCTGACCGAGGAGGACCTCCTCCGTGAGATGGAATCCGCCGGCCGTGCCAGCAGCGTCGGTGCCGCCCTCGGCATCGTGCTGAACCACACCCCGATCCACGTCGGCGAGATCTCGGCCATCAAGGGCATCCAGGGCCTCAGAGGCTCGCCGCTCTAGCGGGCCCCTGGACGGCGTGGAGTGCGGCTCCGCGGCCGCGCGTTCGTCGGGACATTGGGAGCCGTTGTGGGATGACATCGCACGGAAGTTCGGAGTACCTCGAAGGCCGCCGAGACGTGCCCCTCCATTTCCTCGGGGCGATGGTTCTGGACCAGAAGCAAACACCCATCACTCAAGTCCCTCGGTCGGCAGGTGATCGACGCTCCAGGTGCAGCGGCCGTACCCGGCGCTCTTCGTGGATGGCGACGTGACGGATTGCCCGCTGAACGTCCTGACGCGGCGGACGGTGTACGAGTCAAATCCAACATCCGCCCGATGTGCTTCGACTCGTCCACGCAGTCTAAAACCCTCTGGGAGCCATGCACGCGTCCCGGCCTGGTGCTCACTCCACAGCGCCCAGTCCATGAGCCCGTCGAGTGCATAGACCGCCGCCCAAAGGGCCTCCCGGTGACGCTGATGGTGCGTGTTCTCGGCCTTCCGGTGGCGGCGTTGACGTCGTCGTGCGATCCGGTCGGCATACTCCGACTCGGGGGCCAGCACGGGCGCTCCGACGGTCAGGAGGGGGCTGCTGATGGCACTGGTGGGTTGTCCGATTACCTCTGCGAGTGCCAGGGCGATCGCTTCCAGTGTGCTTCGCCTGGTGCGCCTTGTGGCGCGCTCGATCCGTTCGATGGTTGAAGGGTGCACTCCGACCAGTTGGGCGAGGTCAGCCCGGGTGAGATGGGCGCTTGTTCGATACTCCCGAAGCAACCGCCCGAGGGTATCTAGCCCGGGTTGTTCATCAGTGGTGATAGGCCGGCGCGTGCCGTTCATGGGTGCGACCTCCCCCGTAAACCATTATCGGCCCACTGCGCGTGCGGGAAGTAGCGATGTGCGGGAGGCAGAAGGGGACTAACTGAGTGACTCCACCTCGCTGCCAGGACAACAACCATGCCTGACCGTCTGCCGGCATCGAGCCACGAACCAGTTCCCGAATACCGATACGCGGGACGGCTGAGACCGTCGCACGCCCGCTGTTCGGCCACCGACCAGAACCGATACCACCCATTGGCTTGCCTTTCAGAATCTTCGAAATGGCTAGGCAGGTGAATGGACATCCGAGTCGGGAGCACGCGGCAGCGTCTCCAGGACGCCTTGCAGAGCAACCATGACGCACACCAGATCGGGCACGCTCGCCCGGCTGACGTACTTCGACCAGTTCGCCTCTCCGGGGGATACCTCATGGCCTGGCTTGTAGGTCAGGCGGGGCCACCCACACGTCTCCCCGAGTTCGCGGCAGGTCTTCCGCCATGCGTCTCGCAAGACAGCCGTTTGAGCCAGTGCCGCGTCGGTCGAGACAGGTGGAGGGGTGGACGTGACACCCCGGGAGGCGGTGAGAAGACGGAGGATGTCGGGCTTCCTCGTCCGTATCACGGTGAGGTCTGCGTCTGAGAGCACCCCTTCGGGAGCCTCGACGTGGAGGATGTCGCCGCGGGGTTCCAGACGCACGCCACGACGTGCCAGATCGTGCACCAGATGTTCGACCGTCATAGGTCGAACCCCACCATGGATTCCATGGATCCTCGCGCCCCCGTATAGGAATCCATGGAATCCATGAGACTCCATGTGTAGAGCGCGCCTCTGCCGAAACCAGACCGGGACGACTCCACCTTTATCCTGCTGCGGGCCTTCTTGACCGCTCCATCGTTCCATCCGGCGATACGGCCAGCGGACAGCACCTCGGCGGCGGGGGCACTCCCACCCGAGTCGGTCAGGTAGCCAACCAACCACTGGTCGATCTCTCGTTGTTCGCTGTGGCCGTCTCCGTCGTCACGGTCACGCAGGATCTCCGCAACCGACCGAGACGCGGGTGCGCCGGTCAACACCAGCCTCGATACCCAGGTTTCGCCTTCCGGGGTATTCACCGCCTGAGGCTCGATGGTGTAGGCGAGCGACGGGAGGTCTTCACGCCCAAGGTTGTTCTTGATGGTCGAGAGGACGAGCCCGCCTTCCTCGTCCCGGGCGAACCCGACCCCGGCGCGGATCAACTGACCGAACGCCCCGGAGCCAGAAATCAGCAGCAAGGGATCGCTGCCGGTCGCCTTGGTGAAGTGGGCGATCCCGAGCAACGTCACTCGCGCCCCGTCTGCCACGGCTACCAGGGGCTCCAGGGCTGCGCGAACTTCGCGGGCGCGGTAGTCGTTGATTGCGCCGTCGAGGAGCGACAACATGGGGTCAAGGACAAGTAACGCGACATCGTGCTCGCGGAACGACTCTTGAAGTAGGGCCGTGTCGAGAGGGAGAGTCAGGCGAGCATTCGGATCGCCGTCCGACTCAACGTCGATACGAAACACCCGGTTGAGGTCAGCCCCGGCGGCGATGAGCCGTGGAATGATTGTCATACCCCACGAGTCCTCGGAGGCCGCATAGAACACCGAACGAGGTCGTCCATAGCAGGAACCACGGAGCGTCCCGTTTGTAATCGCAGCCGCCATCCAGCAGGCGAACTGTGACTTGCCGAGTCCGGCGCGACCGACCGCCAGAACCAGCGCCCCTTCGGGGAATCGTCCTTCGTGATCGGCGGGATTCGCACCTGCCGGTGCGGTGTCCCATATCCAGCGCACCGGACGCGGCTCGATCGTCGAGGCTGCCGTGAGGACGATGCGACGATGAGAAGTAGATCGTTCCACTGTCGGCGATCGCCTTCGGGAACCTTGATCACCTTCGGCGGACGGGGGCTCGTATGGCCGCGCCGCTTCGAACAGCCCCCTCAGTCCGCCCTGGTCGCCGGGGTGGGCATCGAGGTAGTCCGCCGCGTCTCCCTTCTGAGGGGCGTCTCTCCAGTCAACCCAACGAACGTCGGTAGCGCCAAGCGCCAGCAGTCGGGCAGCCACCCGTTCCATATGGCCGCGGCCATCCGCATCATTGTCGGGCCACACAAGGACGGTGGTTCGCGCAGCCAGAGGCCGCAGCGACTCGTCACAAGGGATCGACTTCGCACCGGTAACCGTACCGACAGAAAGGACACCGACGGCTGTCAACGCATCGCATGCCTTCTCACCCTCGACGAGTACCACCGGGGGTTCTGGCGAGGCCGCGAGGAGGTCCCGCAACCGGTAGAGCGGAAGTTCCGCAGTGCGAACCCCTCGCGGCTCCCACCACACCTTCTTCTCTCGGGTTCCATCAGCGTTGGTGAAGTCAATCCGGTGATGGGTGGCAACAAGGACACCGGACTCGTTGACGATGGGGTAGGCGTGACGCCCCGTTTCGCGGCGTTCGCCCACGTCCCGGCGGGGAGCCTCGCCGTGCGGCATCCCGCACCGACACATCCCCTCAAGGCGATGCGCAAACGTCCCAGCGGCCTCTTGCCGGAGGTTCCCTGCAAACTGTTCACGGGTGCAATGGGCGTAGCACCCGTCGTCGCTGAGGAATCCCCAGCAGCGGACACCCCGCCCCTGGGGCAGGCCGTCATGACCTCCACAAACTGGACAGGGATGCCCCTGGCTGAACCGTTGCGCGTCATTGACGGAGGTCATGCCTGCACCTCCGTCATACGACGGCGCAGCCAATGCTCAATCGCCAGCGGGAGCATTCCGGATGCATCTCGATCACCAGCCAGGGCATCGCTTGCAAGCACCTCGACCCAGGCGATCGCACCGCTGAGGTCGCAGCAAGTTATCCCGCGTGACCGACGTGGCTCACTCATCGCGCACCGCCCTTGCGGCGAGCGGATGCGCTGCGCAGTGCCAGTCGTGCGAAGTACGCGCGGCGGGCGTGTTCTAGCCGCTTCGCGCCGTCTGGCGAAGACACATCGATCTCGAACTCTTCGGACAGTCGCCGGTCGAGTGCGGTGCGCGCCGCTTCCCTCGCTGGAGCGGTCAGATCGTGCGCGCTGTACCGGGCATGGAGTGTGTGGGCGGCAAGCCGCGCGCGTAACGAACGTTCTTGCGGACTGAGCATCGGAGGCACAAGCCTTCCCTGCCCAATCCGGTGCTCCCGTTTTTCAGGGAGCGGGCAGATCGGGCGGTCAGGCCATTACATCCGACTGCCGGGCAGCGAATCCGGGGCGGCTCCGCGCGTAGTCGCGCTGGTGAGTCCCACCGGTATCCCCACACCACGGCCCCTCGCAAGAGGGAAGTGCGACGGCTCAGTTGCTGGTTTGCATAGCGCCGAAGCGCTGTACTTCAGCCGATCATACTCCTGCACCTCAAGATCGGCCTACGAATCGCCCTTGTCGGGGGGAGCGTTGCGACCACGCCCGCCCCGACGATGTCCCTTCCCGCGGCGATGGGGTACCTCCTCCCGCGTCGTCGGCATCTGCGATGACTGAAAGAAGCCGAGCGAACCATTGACGGTTGTCTCGCGGATGGGCCTAGACAAGTACCAGTTCTCTGCACGGGCAGCCGCCATCTGCAGGAGTTCATCGTCGATCTGGCTGACCTGGTTGCACCGCGGGCACCGAACCAGGGCGGGCAGCCGCGGACTCCCTCGCTGCGCCGCTTCGACAGCGTCCTGTCCAGTGAGGGTGCGCAGCCTATATGACCACCTTCTGAACAAATCCTGGGTATTGAACTCCCTGGGGGATGACTTCAGAGGCTTGTCGGCGCGACCAGATAGTTGGTACCGCCTCGCAGCAGCGGGAGACAGGCACCAAACCCCCTCGCGGTCGAATCGCCAGTCGGTGGTAAATGACACGGTGGCGTCCATACCCATCGCGCCCGGAAACAAATCGATTAGGGGACGGCCCACACGCAGCAACGAGAGGGGTTGTTGGCACTGCGAGCAGATCAAATGATGCAGCGCCCGGCTCAGCCGAGCCTGCGGGAATCGTTCGGTGCGCCCGTTCATACCCGGTCTCCCGGAGCGCGTGTCGCGTAGGCCGCCCGCGCCCGCTCGTCCGCGGCACTAGCCCCGTACCGAGAGAGCATCGTCCGGGAGCGCCACCCGGCAAGCCGCATGAGGTCGCCCTCGTTACCGCCCGAGGCGAGCCACTGGTGGGCATAGGTGTGTCGGAAGAGGTGCGCGTGAACGCCTGTGACGCCCGCTTCGGACGCACGCCGCCGAATCACGCTGGCGATGCCCGAGTTGGTCATCCGGCCGGCATGGCCCAGCCAGAGTGCAGTGTCATCTGCAGACCGGTGCTGCGAGCGCCTGCGCAGGTATCTGTCGAGCGCCCGTGCCGTCTTCTTACCGAACGGACAGACCCGAGGTCGTCGCCCCTTCCCCAGGACGATCACCACGTTCTGCTCGAAGTTCACATCTTCGACCGCGAGTCCGGCGATCTCTGCCAGGCGGCAGCCCGTGTCGATGAACAACCGAAGGATCGCGGTGTCGCGACGGTCGTCGAAGTCATCGCCGGAGCAGGTCTTGAGTAGTCGCGTCTGTTCTGCCTCGCTCAGGACCTTCGGAGGTGTCTCAGGAACGTGCGGGGGCTTCATCTTCGCCATCGGTGAGGATTTGACCTCGCCCTCCTCGACGCACCACCGGAAGAACACCTGGAGCGCCCGGTAGCGGTTCGAAGCGGTCGCTGGCTTGAAGCGTTCGAGCAGGTCGGCAACGAACGCCTCTACGTGCTCGCGTGTGATGTGCGTGGGCTCTGTCGGCATGCCCTGCGCGAGGAGGTAGGCCCCGAAGGCTTTAAGCGACTCCCCGTATGTCTCGATGGTTCGTGGCGACTTGTTCTCGGCGAGGAGCGTCCGCCTGAACGACTCCGTCAAGAGACGATAACTGTTGAGCAGACGCTCATCGGTCTGGGTGCTGGTCGTGGTGAGTAGCGCCATCTGAACCTCCCTTGCTGGGGTTCAGTTATCGTCTCTCGCACCACTGTGCTTGTCGAACTTCCGTTCGGCATCTGCACGAACCCCTGTGTTTGCAAGGGTTGAGGTCTGTGGAGCGGGGGACGGGGTTCGAACCCGCGACATCCTGCTTGGAAGGCAGGCGCTCTACCACTGAGCTACCCCCGCGAAGGCCTCCAGTATCGCCTACGCCTTGAGACGCCGCCAACGGGCCCCGGTGCTATCCTCGATGCATGCTCGGAACGAAGTCAGGACGCCCGTCGCAGACGCTCGCCTATGTCGCGCTCGCCGCGCTGGGCCTCCAGTTGCTCCTCGGCATCGCCGCTCCGGGCCTCGCCGCGTGGTCACCCGCGCACACCCACATCACACTCGACGGCCGGCCCCACGCCCACACGCACGCGTGGGACGGCGCCGCGCTCGGAGCGTCCGAGGCAGGCGCGACCTCGCAGACTGAGTCCGCACCGTCGTACGAGCGCGGTCTGGCGATGGCGGTGGCGCTGCCGGTGGCGCTCGTGCTGCTGGCGAGCGCCGGGGCGTTCTTCCTCGCTCATACCCTCGCCAGTCCGCTGGCCCGAGGCATCGTTCTGGTCCCCACTCCCCCGCCGCCGCGCGGCTAACCGCCCCTTCGTCCAACGTCGGATGACTCAAGGAGTGACGGTATGTCTGTTCGTCTTCGGTTGGCCGCGCTCGTCGCGGTAGTGTTGATGGTGGGTGCGCCCTCCGCGGTGCTCGCACACGAAACCCGAGAGGTCTCGGGGTACCGATTCGTCGCGGGGTGGATCGGTGAGCCGGCTCTCGAGGGCCAGAAGAACGGTGTCGACCTGCGGATCACGCAGGCCGAGAAGCCGATCGAAGGCGTCGAGAAGACGCTCCAGGTGGAAATCCTGCATAAGGCCAGCGGTACGAAGAAGACGTTCGCCCTGCGCACGATCTTCCGTGACCCCGGCCACTACACCGCGGACATCATCCCGACGGCCCCCGGCCAGTACGAGATGCGCTTCTTTGGCAAGGTCGGCACCGCCGAGGTGAACGAGACGTTCATCTCCGGCCCCGGCCGTTACGGCGACATCGAGCCCACGACCGAACTCGCTTTCCCGGTAGCGGCGCCCCAGGCGCGCGAGGTCGCCGGTTCCGCAAGGCAGGCACTCGACGCCGCCCAGAGCGCTGAAGACGCAGCCAGCATGGCGCGGACGATCGGCATCGTCGGCGTCATCGTCGGCGTGCTCGGACTCGGTGCCGGCGGCAGCGCGTTGATGGCCAGCCGGAAGAAGTAGGAGGTCAGTGGGGGAGGGCGCTGCCCTCCCCCACACCACCCATGATGACGTCCGTTCGCCACCGTCCGAGGCTGCTCCTCGCGCTGCTGAGCGTGGCGCTCCTCGTCACACTCGCCCTCGCGATGCCCCGCGACCGAGTGTTTGCGCATGCCTCGCTGCTCGCCTCGGACCCTGCGGAGGACGCCGTCGTCCCGCTGCCACCGAGTCGTGTCACCCTCACCTTCGCCGAGCCCGTTGACACCCGCCTCAGTTCGATCGAGGTCACCACCACCGACGGGAAGCGCGTCGACCGCGATGACTTCACGCCGACCGACGGTGGGCGTCGTGCAGCGGTGACGCTGACGCCGCTGGAGCGCGGCACCTATATCGTCGGCTGGAAGAACGTCTCGACGATCGACGGGCACCCGTTGAGCGGGCGCTTCGCGTTCCACGTCGGCGCACGCAGCACCGATGCCGTGATCGTGAACGAGCCACCGCTGTTTGCTTCGCCGCTCGAACCCATCGCCCGGTTCATCCTGGATGCCGGACTCCTCACGCTGGCCGGGACGCTGAGCGTGCTCGCGTTCGTCACGAGACCGGGACGGGATGGCTCGCCGGCTCTCGCGCCGCGCGCCCTCCGAGGTCTGACACGGGACGCAGCCGGACTCGCCCTCGTGGGCGTCGCGCTCCAGTTGGCCGCGCAGGCTGACGCGACCGGCGCGTCACCGCTCGACCTGCTCGGAGGACGCTGGGGTCTCGCCTACCTGGTCCGCGCGGCAGCGATCATCGTGACCGGCGGGTTGATGCTGCTGCGACGCCCGCGCCTCGCCCTGATCACGGTCACCATCGCGCTCGCCTCCATCCCCGCGACGAGCCACGGCGCCGCCGTCCGAGGACTCGCAACCCCGGCGATCATCGTGGACGCGCTGCACCTCGCGTCAGTCTCCGTCTGGGTGGGTGGGCTCCCGGCGATGCTCCTCGTCGTCTGGACGCAGCGCGACCGCCGGCCTGAAGTCGGCGAGGCGCTGCGACGCTTCTCCACGCTCGCGCTGATCGCTGCCGGAGTGGCTGGGCTGACGGGCACCTACCTCGCCTGGTTGCACGTGCTCCGGCTCTCCGCAGTCGACAGCGCGTACGGGCGCGGTGTGGTGGTGAAACTCTTGCTGTTCGGTGCGCTCATTGCGCTCGGCGCGGTGAACCGCCGTTGGACGCTCCCGGCCCTCGCCCGCGGCGTCCGTCACCGCCTGCGGCTCACGCTCGCTATCGAGGTCGCGTGTGGCATCGGCCTGATCGTCGCGGTCGCCGTGATGACGTCGACGCTCCCGGCCCGCGAGCAGCTGCGCGCCCCCCTGCCGGGCGGGGTGTCGACCGCCTCGGACGGGACGCGCATCGAGTTGCGTGTGCGCCCAGGGCTGCCCGGCGTTAACGAAGTCACGGTTGGCGTACGCGACGCGCGTGGGCGCGCGATCGATGGCGCCGCGGTCGCCGTGCGCGCGGCGCCCATCGGTCAACCGGCCGACGAACCGATCCCCGCGACCCCCGCCGGCAACGGCGAATACCGCCTGTCCGCCGTCCTCGGCGCCCGAGGCGTCTGGACAGTCGCTGCCTCAGTCGCCCCCCCCGAGGGGTTCGACTCGAACGCAGCGTTCCGCATCGAAGTCGGCGGCGCACCGCCACTCAGGCCATCACCCTCGGTCAGCCTCGGGTGGAAAGCATTCGGATGGGTGCTCGTCCTCGGCGGGGCGCTCGCCGCGGCCGTCGCTGACCGCGAGTGGCAGTGGCGCGCGCGGTCGAGGTCGCCGTGGTACGGCGCGGTAGCGGCCGCTGCGGGTGTCGTCGTCTTGCTTGCCATCGCACCGCGCTACTCGGAGCCCACGAGCCTCCCGTCCGCCTCACCAGCCACGCTCGCCCTCGGCAAGCAGCTATACGAGGCGGACTGCGCCAAGTGCCATGGCACGAACTTCGTGCCCGCGACCGAGGGTGCTGCGGACTTGCGCGTCCACGTGCCGGTCCATCCGGACACCTATCTCCTGGACACCGTCCGCAATGGGCGGCCTGGCACGGCGATGCCCCCGTTCCGAGATTCGCTCTCCGAAACAGAGATCGGCGCCGTCCTGACTTACGTCCGCGAGCAGGCCGCCGCCCTCGCTGTCGCCGCGCCCTCGCCCGCCCCGCCCTCGCTCCTCCCCACCGCGACGCGCTAGCGTGAGGACATCGAGGCTCACCGAGCCCGACTGAGCGAGGTCGCTGTGACGCCAACTCCCGCGCCCGTGCTGATGGTCCAGGGCACCTCGTCCTCGGTGGGGAAGAGCCTGCTGGTGACCGGGCTGTGCCGGCTGTTTGCGGACGCGGGCGTGCGCGTTGCGCCGTTCAAGGCGCAGAACATGTCCAACAACGCCGCCGTCACCGACACCGGCGGCGAGATCGGCCGTGCCCAGTGGGTGCAGGCCCGTGCCGCGCGCGTCCGTCCGAGGGTGGAGATGAACCCGGTCCTGCTGAAACCGGAGAGCAACCACCGCTCCCAGGTCATCCTGATGGGCCACCCCCTCGCCACCCTCGACTACCGCGACTATCGACAACGCCGAGAGGAGACGTGGCCGGTCATTACCGCGGCGCTCGACACCCTGCGCGCCGAGCATGACCTCGTGATTATCGAGGGCGCGGGCAGTCCCGCGGAGACGAACCTGCGCGACCGCGACGTGGTGAACATGGCGATCGCGCTCCACGCACAGGCGCCGGTGCTGCTCGCGGGCGATATCGACCGAGGTGGCGTGTTCGCGCACCTCTACGGGACGTGGGCGCTCGTCGCCCCTGAGGAGCAGGCGCTCATCCGCGGCTTCATCCTGAACAAGTTCCGTGGCGACGCCTCGCTGCTTACCCCGGCAATCGAGGACCTCCAGCGCCTGACCGGCGTCCCCACAGCCGGCATCGTCCCGTGGTTCCCGCGGCATGAGATTCCGGAGGAAGACTCCGTCGCCCTCGAAACCCGCGCCGTCGATAGCACCAGCGCCTGGGCAGGCATCGATGTCGCCGTGCTGCGCTTCCCGCGCATCGCGAACTTCGACGACCTCGACCCGCTTGAGTCGGAGCCGGACGTCCGCGTCCGCTGGGTTGAGACGGCCGAGACGTGGGGCGACCCGGATCTGGTGATCCTCCCGGGGACGAAATCGACGATCGCGGACCTCGACTGGCTGCGCCGTCAGCAACTTGATACGCGGCTGCGATGGTCGATCGGACGCGGAGCGGGCGTGATCGGCCTCTGCGGCGGCTATCAGATGCTGGGTCAGACGCTCGCTGACCCAGACCATGTCGAGAGCGAACGAGACGGCGCACCCGGCCTCGGATGGCTCGCCGCGGAGACGGTGTTCTCGCGCGGCAAGCGCACAACGCAGAGCCGTGCAGTGATTACGCGTGACGATGGCCTGCTCGAAGGGCTGCGTGGCGTCGAGGTCGAAGGATACGAGATCCATACCGGCCAGACCCAGGCCGGCTCCGTCGCGATCGCACTCATGGACGGCACGGGCCTTGGATCAGCGGATGAGACCGGTTGGATCTTGGGATGCTATTTGCATGGCCTGATGCACAACCTGGAGCTGCGGCAAAGCGTTCTCTTAAATGTCGCGCGCAAACGCGGCAAACAGTTCGAGCCGGCGCCGCCACGGGATGATGAACTCGCGTTCGACCGACTCGCCGAAGCACTTCGCGCCTCGCTCGATCTTCCGCTCCTCGAGCGGCTGACGGGCATCGGGCTGTAGGCCTCGGCGGTCGCATAGAACAAACGCATCTACCTCCTCCATGGTGCCGGGGCATCACGCCGCCTGTCACTGGCGGCGCCAGTAGGAGGTTCTCTTATGCGTACGTTCCACCTCATGAGCATCGGCGCCATCGTCATGGCGGCCGGACTCGCACTCGGTGTGTCTCAGGCATCTGCCGACGCACCCACTCCTATCCAGTTGATGAACGCGACGTACTCGCCGGCCGGTTACGGCAACATCAGGCTCAGCGGCGGCACGTACTCCAGCACGACCGATCCGAACGCGATCAACGTCGTCGCGCCATACACCATGTCCTACCTGACCTCTGCCTCCGGGCTCTGGGATGGCTACGAGGTCTCGGCTGTCGTCACGCGCCTGACGCAGAACGGCGCCACGAGGTCCCAGCTCTGGCTCGTGGACAACAGCATGCGCACCTTCGGCGGGACCACCATCGATGGCAATGTTGAAGCCGCAATCGTGTCCGTGGTGAACGGGCAGCTGATGGTGAACGCCGGCATCCGGAACGCCGACGGCACCGTCCGCCAGACCGCAAGCATCTATGACCTGGTCACTGGCGAACTGAAGCTGGTGGCGCCGGCCTTCGGCCCCGCTACCCCGGTCACTGTGGTCACTTCGATCACCGTCCCGAACGCTGGCGGCACGGGGACAACCGTCGCCCAGCAGGTTGTGCCGGCTCGAGCCGGTAACGCCGGGATGTTGCCCACTGGCAACCTTGGCCTCCAGCTGGCACTCGCTGCCGCTGTGGCAGGCGCTGCCGCAGTCGCCCGACGTATGGGCCGCCAGAACTAATCTGACGCCCGCAGAATCCAGGACGCCCTCGCTCGCGCGAGGGCGTCCTGCTGTGTGCAGCCCCGCTTGTGCCCTGGGGAACTATTCGACAGTGAGATACGTTCACTCCTGGTAGGCCGGCTCGGCCCGTTACACAGGAGGCTTCTCGTGCGCTTGTCCCACCCCACCACCATCGTCCGAGGCGTCGCCGTAGGGCTGATCGGAGCGACGCTCGGCCTCGTACTGCTCGGCAGTGCTTCGGCACAGCAGATCGCGCCCACACTCCAGCAACTGCGCGGCGCGACCTACCCGTCGCCATACGTGGCGTCGAAATCGATCACCCTTGTGGACGGCAAGTTCGACTCCGCCGCCGAGCGGGTGAACATGACGTTCGTGGACGCCACCTTTGGCACCCTGAACGGCACCCCGGTCGCCGTAGTCCAGACCGCGACGAACACCGGCGGCTCAGGAGTGTTTTCCGAGATCTACATCGTGGATGCGAGCCTGAAGCCGTTCGGGCCAGGGTTCCTCGGTGACCGGCTCAAGAACGTGAAGGTGCAGATCGTCGACAACAAGATCCAGGTCGACATGATCACGCAGGGCCCCACGGAGCCGCTGTGCTGCGGCACCGCCCCGGCTCGCCAGACGTGGGAACTTCAGAACGGCGCACTGGTGCGCACGGCGATGGCGTTCGCGCAGATCCAGCCCGTCCCCGTCCGACCGGCCGCTACCGGCAATGGTGGTTTCGAGGCCTCCTCGACGCCCCTCGCCACCGAACAGCGATTGCTCGTGGCCCTGCTCGTGGCCGGCCTCGTGCTATGGGCTCGCGAGGCTGGGCGCCGAAACGTCACGGTTCAGACATCCGACTCGCGCTAAGATTTGAACAGCAGGCGACCTGCCAGCCGGCAAGCGCCAAGGAAGAGGCCCTGAATGTTCAAATCTGCCCTGGTCACCACTGACGGTTCCGAGACGGCGGCCACGGTGCTCTCGCACGTGGCCCATGTCACGGCGCCAGACGGCAAAGTCACCGTGGTCGCCGTCATCGATGACGCGGGACGCCTCGTCGCGCGGATGACGCCCGCCGGCTTCGAGATGGGGGCGGGGATCGCGACCGGCGACCTCGTCGACCAGGCGATTGCAGCGCAGCGTGCTGGCGCCGAGCAGAACATCGCCGCCGCAAAGGCCGTACTCGTCGCTGCCGGGGTGAAGCAGGTCGACGGCCTCATCCTCTCCGGCATCCCGGGCGAGGCCATCGTGCAGGCCGCAAAGGACACGAAGGCGGACATCGTCCTCATGGCGACGCATGGCCGCTCCGGCATCAAACGCGCGGTCGTCGGCTCGGTCGCGGAGCACGTGCTGCGCCACCTCGAGGGCGTCCCCGTCCTCCTGATCAACCCCAAGGGCTAGCACGCGAGGCGGCCCGCACCGCCTCCGCACGCTACGATCGAGGTATGCCGCAGCAGTACGTCGCCTCCGACAGCACGACCGGCCTGCACGTGCAGGTGACGGGCGAGTTCCCCGAGGATCCGGACGACCGCGTCCGGATCGCTCGCACCACCAACCTCTTCACCCGCCTGATGGCCACCGTGCTCTCCACCACCAATGACACCGAGCGTCGTGAGCGCTTTCGCGCCATCGAGACCCAACTCGAGGTCGCGGACGCCCTGATCCGTGGCGACCTGGTCGAGGTGCAGCGCCTCATCCGCGATACTTTGCACGCGATGGGCATCAGCGACGACCAACTGCGCGAGGTCGAGCAGCAGTTGCGCGAGCAACTCCGTGCCATCGGCGGAGACGGCCTCGCGGGCATGCTGGGTCTGGATGGGCAAGGCCCGGACGAGCAGCCCGACCTCGACGCACCAGAGGGCCCCGACCGACCACGCCTGGACGACCCGAACTAACCCGCCTGCTCCGTCGGCTCCTCGGGATCATCGAGGCGGTACCCCACCCCCGAGATCGACCGGATCGCCTCCCCAGCGCCCACCGAAGCGAGTTTGCGGCGCAGTGTGTGCAGATGCGTGCGGATCGCCGCCCGTGAGTGGGCGTCCCCGACGGGCGTCCCCCACAGCGCTCGAGCGACCTCCTCCGCGCGCACCACTTCGCGAGGGTGCCCGAGGAGCGCCCCGAGCAGGATCGCCTCGGATGGCGTCAGGAAGACGTCGCCGGCCGGTCCGCGCAAGCGTCGCTCGGCGGGATCGAGGGTGAGTACCCCGGCAACGAGTCGATCGGGGGCGACATCGTCACCGACCAGCAGGCGCGCGGCGCGCACGAGGTCCACCGCCTTCGCGGTCGACGCATCGAGGACGCTCGCCGGAGAGAAGTCGAGCGGCAGCGGGGTACGGAGCCACGGCGACGACCACAGGACGAGGATCGCGGGCAGTGCGGCCTCGGCGGCCGTACGGCACCGCTCGATCGTCTGGCGCGCCTCGTCACCGTCCCACGGCTCGAGCAGCACCAACATCGAGGGCCGCATCGCGCGCAGCCGCAGTGGGGCTTCCACGGGACTGACAGCGCCAGCAATGGGGACGCCGGCCTCCGCAAGCCCACGACGCCAGGCATCGAGGGCGGTGGGGTCCTGGCTGATCAGCAGCAGGTGCGGCATCGCGGGCACAGCGATCATCCTTGCTGACGGTTGCTCCCCGGAGGTTGCGGGGTACCATAGCATGGATTAGAACAGACGTTCCCTGACGAACCTGACAGCGCCTCCCCGCTGAATCCTGTCTGAGGTGCGCATGCCGCTCGACCGCATCGTTGTGACCGGCGCCCGCGAACACAACCTCAAGAACATCACCGTCGAGATCCCGCGTGACCGCCTCGTCGTGATCACCGGCGTGTCCGGCTCGGGCAAGTCATCGCTCGCCTTCGACACGATCTACGCCGAAGGCCAGCGACGCTACGTCGAGTCGCTCTCCGCCTACGCCCGCCAGTTCCTCGGCCTGATGGAGAAGCCCGACGTCGACTACATCGAGGGCCTGTCGCCCGCGATCTCGATCGACCAGAAGGGTGTCTCCAAGAACCCTCGCTCCACCGTCGCCACCGTCACCGAGGTGTACGACTACCTCCGCCTGCTCTTTGCGCGCGTCGGCATCCCGCACTGCATCCACTGCGGACAGGTGATCCGCCGCCAGACGATCCAGCAGATCGTGGACGCCATCCTCGCGGGCGACGCCGGGCGGCGCGCGATGATCCTCGCGCCCGTCATCCGCCACAAGCGCGGCGAGCACACCCAGATCTTCGAGATGGCACGCAAAGCCGGCTACGTCCGCGTCCGCCTCGACACGAAGGTCATCAACCTCGACGACCCGATCAAGCTGAACAAGAACCAGTGGCACGACATCGATGTCGTCGTCGACCGCATCGTCGTCCCGGCGAAGGGAGACGAGGACGAGGTCGCCACCCGTCAGCGCGTCTCCGACAGCGTGGAACAGGCCCTCCGCCTCGGCGAAGGCACGGTCGTCCTCGCGCTGCTCGACGCGAAGGGCGAGGTCGGCGAGGAGCAGGTCTACAGCGAGCGCTTCGCCTGCCCGAACACGGCACACGAGCCGTACTCCGTCCCCGAGATCGAGCCGCGCAACTTCTCCTTCAACACTCCGCACGGCGCCTGCCCGGCCTGCACCGGCCTCGGCTTCCAGATGCGGCTCGACGAAGAACTCGTCGTGCCGAACAAGAAACTGAGCGTCAACGAGGGTGCCATCGTCCCGCTCAAGTCCTCCGCGACCCAGGGCTGGTTCCACCGGCGCATGAAGGCGCTGGGCGACGCGATGAAGTTCAGCCTCTCCGAGCCGATCTCCAAGCTCAACAAGGCGCAGTGGGACGCCCTGATGCACGGCACCGACGGCACCATCGATCAGATCGAGTTCAAGTCGAGCGCCACCGGCCGCGTCCGCACCTACGCCGTCACGTGGGAAGGCGTGATGACCAACCTCGAGCGGCGCTACAAGGAGACCGAATCCGACTGGGTGCGCTCCGACATCGAGCGCTACATGGTCGCCACGCCCTGCGATACCTGCCACGGCGCACGCCTCAAGCCCGAGGTGATCGCCGTCACCGTGCAGGACCGCTCGATCGTCGAGGTCTCCCGGATGTCCGTCGGCGACTCCCTCGCCTGGACCGAGGCCCTGCGCGTCGAGGGCGGCCCGCTCACGACGCGCGACTTCGCCATTGGAAAGCAGATCCTGCAGGAGATCGCCGGACGCCTCATCTTCCTGCGCGACGTGGGCCTCGAGTACCTCACGCTCGACCGGTCGGCGGGGACACTCTCCGGCGGCGAGGGCCAGCGCATCCGCCTCGCGACACAGATCGGCTCGGCGCTGATGGGCGTGCTCTACGTCTGTGACGAACCGAGCATCGGCCTCCACCCGATCGACAACGAGCGCCTGATCGGCACCCTCACCCGCCTGCGCGACCTCGGCAACACGGTCCTCGTCGTCGAGCACGACGAGGCGATGATGCGTGCGGCGGACCACCTGATCGACATCGGCCCCGGCGCGGGCGAACTCGGCGGCCAGGTGATCGCGTTCGGCACGCCGAAGCAGGTGATGGCGGACAAGAACTCGATCACGGGCCAGTACCTCAGCGGCAAGCGCAAGATCCCGATCCCCGCCGTGCGCCGCGAGGGCAACGGCAACGCCCTCGTCGTCCGCGGCGCGCGCGAGAACAATCTCAAGGACGTGACCGTCGAGTTCCCCCTCGGCACGTTCATCGCCGTGACCGGCGTCTCCGGCTCCGGCAAGTCCTCGCTCGTGAACCAGATCCTCTCGCGCCAACTGGCCCACGACCTCAACGGTGCGCGCGAACGCGCCGGCGACCACGACACCATCGAGGGCATGGAGCACCTCGACAAGGTCGTGATCATCGATCAGACACCGATCGGGCGGACGCCGCGCTCGAACCCCGCGACCTACACGGGCCTGTTCACGCTCATCCGCGACCTGTTCGCGAACCAGCCCGAGTCGCGTGCGCGCGGCTACCAGCCGGGCCGCTTCTCCTTCAACGTGAAGGGCGGCCGCTGCGAGGCCTGCAAGGGCGACGGCTACATCCTCATCGAGATGCAGTTCCTCCCGGACGTGACCGTGCCGTGCGAGGTCTGCAAGGGCGACCGCTACAACCGCGAAGCCCTCGAGATCCTCTTCCGCGGCAAGAGCATCGCCGAGGTGCTGAAGATGTCCGTCGAGGAGGCCTGCGCGTTCTTCGAGGCGTTCCCCTCGCCACGCCGCAAACTCGAGACCCTGCGCGACGTCGGGGTCGGCTACATCCGCCTCGGCCAGCCCGCCACCACCCTCTCCGGTGGCGAGGCCCAGCGCATCAAACTCGCCACGGAACTGTCGAGGCGCGCCACCGGCAAGACCGTCTACATCCTGGACGAACCCACCACCGGCCTCGCCTTCTCCGACGTCGACGCCCTCCTCCTCGTCCTCCAGCGCCTCGTCGACACCGGCAACACCGTCATCGTGATCGAACACAACCTCGACGTCGTGAAAGGCGCCGACTGGGTGATCGACCTCGGCCCCTACGGCGGCGCCAGAGGCGGCCGCGTCCTGGCAGTGGGGACACCTGAGGACGTGGCGGCAGCCCCCGAGTCACTCACGGGCAAGTTCCTGAAGGATGTGCTGGGGGCACGAAAGCCTGTGGGGAAAGCGGCGTTAGCACGGTCGCGTTAGACTCCGGCCGATGGAGCGCAATACCAAACCGAAATCGCCGGACGAATACGTACGTTGGCTGTGCGACGAGACGAAACAGACTCCCGATCAGCTCCAGAATCGGTATCACGCACGCGTTGAAAGCATGCGTCAGGCGGTCACCGCTTCGCCCTTCTGGCAAGGGCTTCCGAACGAACTTGAGCGTGCAGATGCCGAATTCCGCCGCGAATTCGGCACCGAGCTGCTGATGCCCAATACTCGCCTGGAACTGCTCACGAAGCCTTTCTCATCAGTGGTTGACAAGGCCTACCGGGTGGAGTGCCTTAACAACGAAAATTGGCCGAGGCCAACGGGCGCTGACCCTCTTGAGCCCGCCAACTACCACAACCGATTTCATGATCTAGTCCGCGCGGCGATCTACGTTCGATTCCTTGATGGCGCCCCTTGGCTATGCGAGCGGCTCGAGGCGTTCGGCGCATCCTGCGCCACGGCGGCTGCTCACGAGATGCGTGCCCTGCCTTCGGGCTACTACGCAATGCACCTCTCAGCCGACTTCAGTGCAACCGTTCAGACACGAACCTGGGAAACAGAAAACATCACCTTCAAGACCGAGATCCAGATCGCAACTATGACGCAATGGGTTTTGCGTACGTTAAGTCATCAGATATATCAGCGACAGCGACTTGAAGAACTTCAGCAGGTTGAGGCGTGGCGTTGGCAGCCAGCAAGCGAGGAATTCAAGGCGACCTATTTGGGGCACCTTCTGCATCAGGCTGACGGTCTGATGGTCGAACTGCGCAGCAGGCAGGGTGGGAGATAGCAATCGTGACAATCGATCAGGTTCAACGGCAGAAGTACCCCAACCTAACGCAAACCGAAAGCGCTGAACTCGAACGCTGCTTCGAAATCGCGCGCCGGGTTTCCGAGAGCGAACCCGCGGATTTCTTCATAACCGACCACCTTGAGAGCAGCATCTCGAAATGGGGGAATCTTTGGGTACTCCTAACGTCCGGGGCTTTGATGGAGTTCTATTCCTTCACGGGCAACCGGGACTTCGACTATGTCCCCCGAAATGCGTCATTGGTTCGGACTTACTGGAAATACGAAAACTTCGACTTTCAGCGCGCGACGCCAGAGTCACGACTGCAGATCGAAGGCAAGATTTCCACCGGTGTGGGGTTTAATCTGACGGCTACGGGATCGAACTGCGAACATCTCGCCAGTTTTCTGAGGGCCATTTCGGGCCCCACGGGCACCTGGGCACCCGATTGGCGTGAGGATGCAGTGGTCGGTGGTGCTGAATCAATTCTTGAAGCATGACCCCCCTCACCCTCCGCTCCGAAGACGCGCGAGTCGCATACCTCGCGACCGTGTACCACCTCGGGCGGCCGGGGGCCGAGGTGGACCGCGAGACGCATCGCGATGAGGGGACGGGGCTGCGCTCGGTGTCCGAGGCGCTCCACGTAGGGATGGCGCGCGCGGTCGTCGAGGTGGACCTCACGCCGTACCAGATCACGCGGCTCGGGGAGGCGCTCGCCGGCCTCGCCAACGAGATGAAGCAGTACGGCATCGCGGGCGGGCGCACCGCCGTCCCCGGCCTCGCCGTCGCGATGCGCGAGGTCTTCCCGGAGGTCGCCGCGGACCCCGGGAGCGCCCTCGATGTCGTGCAGCACGTCGTCATGCTGCGCAACCGCCTCGCGCACACTGTCGAGGCGGCGCGCGCCGACCTCGCCCGCCAAGCCGCGGAGCGCGAGGCCGCCCGCAAGACGCAGAAGAAGCCCTGGCAGATCTGGAAGCGGTAGGCGGAGCCTCGACTGCTGGGTGACGGTCGAGCGTCCCCATAACGTGTCCGAAGGAGATTCAGGGAGAGCACTCCCTGCTCATCAGGGTGTGCGTCTTGCCCCCAGCGCAGATTCGTCCCTATATTCGCGAGACCGGTCGGACGCCGCAGGTGTGGCACGGCCAGTCGAGTCGAAAGGACCCGGCATGACCTACGTGATCACGACCCCCTGTATTGACACGACCGACCAGTCGTGTGTCGATGTTTGCCCGGTGGACTGCATCCACTTCGAAGAGGGCGTCGACAAGATCCTCTACATCAACCCGGACGAGTGCATCGACTGCGGCGCCTGCGAGCCGGCGTGCCCCGTCTCCGCCATCTTCGCCGAGGACGATGTCCCCGCCGACCAGACCAAGTTCACGGAGATCAACGCGCTCTGGTTCACCGACAAGGACGCCGCGCGCGCGAAGGTCACCGCCTAGCCCTCGGCATTCGCACGACATGACGAAGGGGCCGCGTGAGCGGCCCCTTCTCTTTGCCCTCATCGATCGAAGGCGTCTCGTCACGCCGAGGTTGGCGGCGACTTCCAGAAGGTCAGCCAGTTGCCCTCGACATCCTCGACGGTGAACTCGGTCTGCCCCCACGGTCGATCGGCGAGCGAGTCGATGACCGTGAGACCCGCGCCCTGCACCTGCGCGTACAGGGCATCGAGGTCAGCCGCCTCGATGTACAGCGCCGTCGCGGATGGGGCTCCGAGGCGCTGCCGGATCGCCTCGTTGTACCCGGCGGAGTAGAAGTCGGTTGGGCGTTCGAGCATGAGGTGGGCATCGCCGCGCTCCAGCGAGCAGTTCACCTCGTCGGGGCCGCCTCGGGTCATCGTGAAGCCGAGCGCCCGCTGGTAGCAGTCGAGGGCGGCGGCCATGTCGCGGACCCGGATCGACGGAATCACACCCCAGCTCAGCATCGCGCACCCCATCCGGACGGTAACGGCCGAGTCGGGGAATCTCCGGTTGCGGATCCCACAACTGCGACGCTAGGATTCCACACATTATCGTGTACGTGAGCGTCACCTCAATGTGCTCGCGACGCGATTGGGTCGGTACCTCGGACCGAACACGAATGGATCCCGAATGGCCATCGCGCCACCGCCGTCCGAGAGAAGCGACATCGCCGTCGCCCGCACCCCTGCCGTACCGGCACCGGCGCCCGCCACTGGCGGGCGTTCGCCGTTCCAGGCCCTGAGCAATCTCCGTACGTTCGAGTCGTTTAAGAGTTCCAACTTCCGCTGGTACTTCGTCTCCATGCTGGGCGTCTTCGGCGCCATGAACAGCCAGATGATCGCCAGAGGCGTCCTCATCTACGACCTCACTGGCTCGTTCGCCGCGCTGGGCACACTGGCGCTCGCTGGCGCCGTCCCCGGCCTCGCCCTCTCGCTGCACGGCGGCGTGATCGCTGACCGTCTGCAGAAGAAGCGAATCCAGCAGGTCGGCAACGCGCTCAACGCCCTCAACACGATGTCGATCGTGGCCCTGCTCCTGGCTGGCGTGATGCGCTGGGAGTACATGATCGTCAACGCGGCGATCCAGGGCGTGATCCAGGCGCTGATGATGCCGGCGCGGCAGTCGATGCTCCCGGACATCGTCTACCCGCGACAGGTCATGAATGCAGTTGCCCTCAACAACGCTGGGATGAACCTGTCGCGACTGATGGTCCCCGCCGGCATCGGCGTGCTGATGGAAGTCACTGACTACTACTGGGCCTTCATCGCCATCACCGGCTTCTACATCTTCTCCACGGTCACGCTCTTCCGGGTGCCGTCGGAGCCGATCGAGATCCCGCCAGAGGAACGCACCGAGGCCCAGACGCGCCTCCACGCAGCGGGTGGGCACGCCGCACGCGCCAAGTCCGGCGCGGGGTTCGGCGACCTGGCCGAGGGCATGCGTTACATCACCCGCGACAAGACCATCCGCACGATCCTCATCGTCAACTTCCTAATGGTGCTCTTCTCGATGCCGTACATGCAGATGCTGTCTGGCTTCGTGAAGGACGTCCTGAACGGCGGGCCGGGCCTTCAGGGCCTGCTGACGAGCGTCACCGGCATCGGCTCGCTGGCAGCCGCGCTGGTCATTGCGTCGCTGCCCAGCCGGCGCCGAGGAATGATCTTCATCGTCGGCTCGCTGGTCCTCGGTCTCGCGCTGATCGCCTTCTCCTGGTCCACGTCGGTGGCGATCACCCTCCCGGTGATGTTGTTTATCGGTGTCGGTCAGGCCGTGCGCATGGCGCTCAGCAATGTGCTGGTCCAGGCCTATACGGAGGACCAGTACCGCGGCCGCGTCATGAGCATCTACATGATGGAGATGAGCCTGGTGCAGGTCGGCGTCTTCGGCGTCGGCGTCGCCGCCGAGGTGATCGGCATCCAGTGGGCGCTCGGCCTCTGCTCTGCCGCGCTGGTCGTGCTCTCGATCGCCACGATCGCCCTCGTGCCGCGGATGCGTAACCTCGACTAGCCGCCACCCTCGCGAGGCCGTTGGTCGGCCTCAGGCCCTCGAGGGCAGACCGCGAATGTCGAGGCGCGCCACGTCAGCCCCTCAGCGCGGAGGGTCGCGTGGGCCCGCGGTACATCAGCAGCACCGCCGAGAACGGCTCACCAGCCCACGCGAACTCCCGCACGCGTCGAGGGCCATCCTCGCGCCATCCCATCGCCTCGTAGAACCCGCGAGCGCGCACGTTCTCTTCGTACACCCCGAGTGTGGCTTCCGCGAAGCCGAGGTCGGCGAGCGCCCTGAGCGCGTGCCAAAAGAACACCCGCCCGAGGCCTCCCCCAATGCTCGATGGCAGCAGGTGGATCGCGTCGAGGTGCCCCATGTCCTCCGGTGACGGGTAGGCGAACGACTCCGAGCCCGGCTGCGCCCACGCGAACCCCGCCGGCTCCCCGCGCACCTCGATGATCCACCCACGCCCACCCGGCACGTCCGGCGTCACGAGTTCGGCGGTCCAGCGACGTGCCGACCCCGCCTCGCGTTCCGGGTCGTCGAGGTAGGCGTGGGGCATGAACTGCCGGTACGCGCTCGCCCAGGAGGCGGCGTGCAGCCGCCCCATCAGTGGCCCATCTCCCGGCACGGCATCGCGAATCGAGAAGTCGGAGGGCACAAGCTACCGGTCCAACTCGGCGAGGATGAGACCCCGCACGACATCGAGTTCGCTTCCCCGCTCCGCTCGACGCCGTTGGATGTACGCACGTGCCGATGCCACGAGCGCATCTCGGTCGGTCGGGCTGGTGGCGTCCGAACGCGGGTCCCATGCACCCTTGAATTGGTTGCACGTGCGGCACGCGAGAGCCCAGTTGTGTAGCGCGTCATCGCCACCACGGACTGTCGGGACAACATGCTCGCGCTCCCAGTGCCACTCGTATGCGTCCACCGACCCGAGTAGATCTTTGTCGCAGTACTCGCACTGAAAATGCGCGCGCCACGCGATATCGACCATGTCTGGCCCGTAGCGGTAACGAGAGATCAACAACCTACGAAGGTCGTCAGAGGGAGCGGCCATACGAACTCCAGAAGAGCGAGTCCCGATTCGGAGGTCGGAGTTTAGCGCCAGGGCTTCTGGCTCTTACATCGCTGGCAGGAACGGCAGGTCGGCGTGCAGGATGCGCGGGCCTTCGCCCACGGGCACGGCTTCGAGGCGGACCGAGCCGTCCTCGCATAGGTCGATCACGAGCACGTGGCCGCCGTGGCCCTCGCGATTGCCGCTCAGCGCATCCGGTGCACCTGAGTAGGCAGCGACGACGCCCTCGCCCGCCTCGACGATCGTCATGCGCTCCCAGTGGCCGAGGGCGACGTAGTCGAGGCCGGTCGCTGCGAGTTGGTCCGCGCGGATGTGGAACGAATGGTGCAGGAGGGCATTCGGGCCGATGAAGTGGCCGTGGCCGATCCCGACCTGCCAGGCGGCCTCGCCACGGCCGGGTGCGCCCTCGAACGGCTGGTAGTTCGTGCGCCGCTCCGTGTGGCTGCTCCCCCACACTTCGAGGTCGAGGTCAGGGAACGCGATGCGCTCGCCGTCGGGGGTGCGCAGGATGCGGAGGTTCGGCGCACGTTCGACGAGGTCGACACGGTCGTAGACGGAGCCGGGGCCGACGTGGTCGTGGTTGCCGGGCCCGATGACCGTGGCGCAGCCAAAGCGTGCAATCTCGTCCGCCGCGAAGTGCAGCGTCTCCTCAAAGACACGCGCGTTGTCGAAGAAGTCGCCCGCGATCAGCAGCACGTCTGCCCGTTCCGCAATCGCCAGATCAATGACGCGTCGGAACCCATCCTCGAGTTCGCCGCGCCGCACACCGTCGCTCGTGCGCGTGTCATAGGCGCCGAGGTGGACGTCGGACGTGTGCAGGAGCCGGAGCGGTCGCCGGGACGCCATCGAGGTCCTCCCGGCTAGATCGTGATCTCGTCGTGCGAGGGGATGCGAGGCGTCAGTGCGTCGATCCGCTCCCGGATGGCAGCGACGAGACCGACCAGCGGCACGCGCACCTGTTGCATCGAGTCGCGCTCGCGGATCGTGACCGCACCGTCGTTCTCCGTCTCGAAGTCGACAGTGACACACAGCGGCGTCCCAATCTCGTCCTGACGGCGGTAGCGCCGGCCGATCGACTGGGAGTCGTCGTACTGCGTGCGGAAGTGCGGGCGGAGAGAGTCGTAGACCTCGCGCGCCTTCGGCTCGATCTTCTTGGAGAGCGGCAGCACCGCCACGGTCACCGGGGCGATCGCCGGGGCCAGGCGCAGCACAACTCGCTTCTCGCCCTCGACCTCTTCTTCTGAGTAAGCGTCGAAGAGCAGGGTGAGCAGCACACGGTCGACACCCACGGCGGGCTCGATCACGTGGGGGACCAGGTGCTGGTTGGTGTCGGGGTCGAAGTAGGTCAACTTCTTCCCCGAGTGCTCCGAGTGCTGCGTCAGGTCGTAGTCACCCCGGTGCGCGATGCCCTCGAGTTCACCCCAGCCCCATGGGTAGTGGATCTCGACGTCGCTCGTGCCGCGCGAGTAGTGCGACAACTCCTCGGGGCTGTGGTCACGCAGGCGGAGGTGCTGGGGACGGATGCCGAGGCTGTAGTGCCAGCGGAGCCGCTCCTTCTTCCAGTAGGTGTGGAGTTCCATCGATTGCTCGGGATGGCAGAAGTACTCCATCTCCATCTGTTCGAACTCGCGCGTGCGGAAGATGAACTGCTTGACGGTGATCTCGTTGCGGAACGACTTGCCGATCTGCGCGATGCCGAACGGCAGGCGCTTCCGCATCGCCGTCTGGACGTTGTCGAAGTTCACGAACATGCCCTGCGCCGTCTCCGGCCGCAGAAACGCCCGCCCCGACTCGTCGGCGACGGGGCCGACGATGGTGCTGAGCATCATGTTGAACTTCCGCGGGTCGGTGAACTTCCCCACCGCGCCACACGAGGGGCACGTGTTGTCCTCTACGTGGTCGGCGCGCAGCCGTGCCTGGCAGTTGGTGCACTCGACGAGGGGGTCGGTGAAGTTCTCGACGTGGCCCGAAGCCACCCAGATGCGCGGGTTCGAGATGATCGAGGCCTCGATACCGACGACGTCGTCGCGGCTCTGCACCATCCAGCGCCACCATGACTCGCGGATGTTGCGCCGCATTTCGACACCCAGCGGGCCGTAGTCGTACGCCGCCGCGAAGCCGCCGTAGATCTCCGCTGACGGGAACACGAACCCGCGTCGCTTCGCCAGCGACACGATCGTTTCGAGGTCGGCGGTCATCTCCGAGGCGGGCCCGCTGTCGTCAGTGGCATCGGTCACAGGGGTCTCCGAGCAGGGGCGCGAACGGAAGCGCGAGAAAACGAGATTCGGGCGAGCGTACCTCGGCACCCTCGCACCCTCAACAACGGGCGAAATGCGGCGGGGGAGGACGCCGCTCACGATCCGTTGGTCGGATGCAAGGCCCCAACCTCGGTGCTAGGGTGCCTCCGAGGCAGCCGCAGAACGGATTCCCGATGCGTAAGTACCTGGCGACCATCTTCGGTGTGGCCATCGGCATCGCAACCGCTGTGGTCGTCGCCGCGCACGCCGAGGACGACACTGCTGCACACCGCTCCGGTGCGGCCCGACGTGAAGGTGGCGCCTGATGCCAGAGCAGCCCGCTGGCCAGATCACTCCTGACCGGCTCGTGATGATGATCGTCTCGGACACCGATGCCGACACGCTGCAGGAGCGGCTCGTCCAGGGGCACTACCCGGTCACGAAAGTCGGCTCCACGGGCGGCTTCCTGCGGCGTGGCAGCGTCACCATCTTCTCCGGCGTCGCACAGTCCCAGGTCGACGACGTGACCGCGATCGTGAACGAAGTCTGCCACGCGCGTCGCGAGTTCGTCCCGGTCAACACGCTGCCGTTCATCGGTGACGGCGCCTTCACCGCCGAACCCGTCGAGGTCCGTGTGGGCGGCGCGATTGTGTTCGTCCTGCCAATCGAGCGCTTCGAGCGCTTCTAGACTCCGCTCCAGGCCTCCGGATCGGTCTCGGTGGCGCCCAGCAGGGCACCCGGCAAAGCGTCCACGACCGTCGCGTCGAACTGCGCGCCTCGGCCAGCCTCCATCAGTCGCATCGCCTCGTCCCGCGGGAACGCGGCTCGATATGGCCGCTCCGCGCGCAGCGCGCAGTAAGCGTCGGCTACCGCGAGGATGCGAGGCGGCAGGGGCAGGCGGTCACCCGTCAGCATTTCGGGATAGCCCCGCCCATCCGGGCGTTCGTGGTGTGCCTCCACCCAGGAGGCGACCTCAGTCATCCCCGGGATCCGCTCGAGGATGCGCGCACCAAGACCGGGGTGGCGGCGCATCTGCTCCATCTCGTCCACCGTGAGGATCGAGGGCTTGTCCGCGATGTGCCTCGGCACCCCGAGTTGGCCGACATCGAGCAGCAGTCCAGCAAGTCCGAGCGCGTCCACGTGGCCCGCCGGCAGTCCCACCTGCACGCCGAGGGCGCGTGCGAGGCTCGATACCCGGGCGGAGCGGCCCGGCTCGCGAACCGCAGAGTCCACCACGGTGCCCATCGCCTCGGCGGCCGCGATCACCTTGCGGCGCGACGGCTTGCCTTCCGGCCCAGCGGCAATCGCGAGGCGACCCGCCAGCGAGGCGTCCCAGAGCGCGAGCCAGGTCTCGTCGTTCCGCACAACGTCGCGCGCCGCGGCAGCGACCGTCGGCCCGAGCGCTGGCACCAGGGTGTCGACCGAAGTGCGCGCGATCTCGGCGCGAGCGCGCAGTGGGTTCCCCGCCTGCTCCGCCGTCTCGCATACCCAGTGCGCAGCCTGCACACAGAGCGAGGCCCACGGGATATCGCGGCCGTCCAGCCCCAGCGGGCGACCCGTCCCATCCCATCGCTCGTGCGAGGCGCGGATCGCCTCCTGCACGTCGAGATCGAGGCCAAAGCGAGCAGCGACCCAGCCGCCCCCGGCCGTATGGCCACCGGCGACGCGGACACTGACGCCTGAGTCGTGGAGTAGCCCTGCGTGCAGGACGACCCGCCTCACCTCGTCGTCGAGGCCGAGCGAGGCGGCGATGTCGTGCGCGAGCGACGCGACGCGCGCGGCGTGGCCGGGCGTCTGCTGTTCGGCGAGGTCGAATCCGTCCGCGAGGCACGCGAGCATGTCGATCCGGCGGCCTGGCCGCACGCGGACCTCCCGCCCCGGATAGAGCGCGGGCGCCGTCGCACCGGTCATGTATGGGGCGCTGGAGTCCGTTGCGTCCTGCATGGCCGTATTCGCGCCGTCCGTGGCACGCTCCTACATACCCATCTTCGGCAATGCGGTCAGACTCATGAGGTGCAGCGGCCAAAGGTCGTGCCACATGAACGCTTGCAGGGCCGCGAGCGCCTAGAGGTCGCCGGCCGGGCCTGGGAGTTCGCCCTCGCGGGCAGCGTCGATCATCTTGCGCGTCTCGTCCGGGACGGGCATCCCGTACGACTCGAAGCGACGCTCCACCCAGGTGCCGATCTGGCGCGGGTCGGAGTACGACTCACCCGGTCGAGGTGTCCCGTACTCCTGCACCACGTCGCCCTGCGTCTTCAGCCGCCCGACCTTGGACATCACCTTCTTGAGGCGAGTGCCGCTGCAGTGCTGGCAGATCGGAGCCGGTGCGGTCTTGGGCGAGCGCACGAGGATGCTGCTGAGTTTGGCGCAGTCCTCGCAGCGATATTCGTAGATCGGCATCGAATGGCCTCGGCTAGTCCGTGGAGTCGGACTGCTTCTCCTTGGCGCGACGGATGCTGTTCTCCAGCGTGAACTTCACGTCGGAGCGCTCGACCGGGTTCAGGCCAGAGTCCGCTTTCTGGGCCAGTTCGCGGAAATTGGAGCCGAGTTCGCCATCGAACTTGTCCCCCATCTGCTTCGCCCAGCGGGAGAACCCTCGCTCGTCCTTCGACTCGAGGTGGCCGAGTTCCTCGGCGATGTTGATGTCGTCCAGGCGTTGGCCGGTGCTGCGCACGCGCGCGACCTTCGAGATCCGCCGCTGGAGACGCGCGCTACCGCATTCGGGGCAGCGAGGGTCGGCTGCCTTTGCGGCGGAGCGGAAGAAGATCTCCACCGCCCGCTCGCAGTCGCCACAGTCGTATTGGTAGATCGGCATGGGGAGCCCTCGGACGCGCGGCTAGCCCTCGATGGCGTTCTCGATGTGGTTCAACTGGCCGACGTCGCCGCCTACGGTCAGTTCGATGGCGACGAGGTCGATGCGGCAGTTCGCCGGGTATTCCGGGTGGTCTGCTGCATAGGCCTCGGCCAGGGTGCGCAACTTAGCGCCCTTGAGCGTGGAAATCTGCTGCACCGCGGCACCCATCTTGCGCGAGGTCCGGAGTTTGACCTCGACGAAGACGAGCGTGTCCCCCTTGAGCGCGACGAGGTCAATCTCGCCTTCGGTGCGCCGGACATTCTTGTCCACTACCTCGTAGCCATGCTGCTCCAGGTAGCGGGACGCGATCCGCTCGCCGGCTGCGCCGAGCAACTGCGAACGTTCGGTCACTCAAGTGTCCTTCCAGTGCGCCCAGAGACCCGGAAGAAGGCCTCCCGGACGGGTGCAAACGACAGTCTGTGGATCGTGGTCGGTCCCAGTCGGGCGATCGCCTCGCGGTGTACGTCGGTGGCGTACCCCTTATGTTCAGCGAGCCCGTACCCCGGGAACACCTCGTCCAGTTCTTCCATCATGGCGTCTCGTGCCACTTTGGCCACAATGCTCGCCGCGGCGACTGAGACACACAGAGCGTCGGCGTCTATGACCGACCGCTCCGGCAGCCCGCTGCCTGGGACATCGTTCCCGTCAATGATCAACCCGTCAGGCCGCGCGGGCAAGCCCGCCACCGCCAGACGCATCGCCATGCGGGTCGCCTGGCGGATATTCACCTGATCGACGACCTGCGGGGAGACGGCCGCCAGATTCCACTCGCACTCGTCCCGAATCACGGCCGCCAGCCGCTCCCGCTGTCGCGCCGTCAGCACCTTGGAGTCCCCGAGCGCCCGAATCCAGGACGCCCGGCATGGCGCGCCAGATGCCGTCCGAGGCAACAGCACCGCTGCTGCCACCACAGGGCCCGCCAGCGGCCCTCGCCCGACCTCGTCGACTCCCGCCACCCGGTCGAGGCCGGCGCGCCACAGCGAGCGCTCCACGGCCCATCCGGGACGAGGGCCAGCGCGGCGCGAGGGTGTCAGTGTGCGGCGGTCGACGGTCGTGACCATTCGGGCAGCCTACACCCGGATACCGCTATGATGCGTAAACAGTTCCGGTGAGCCTCCCAGCGACTCCGCCCGTATTATCGGCGGGCCTCGAACGCCTGAAGGAGACTGCCGTGCCGATTATTCGCATCGAGATGTTGCCCGGTCGCACGCTTGCTCAGAAGCGCGAACTCGTCCGCCTCATCACGGACGCGGTGTGCAACGTCGCGCACACCGATCCGAAGAACACCCACGTAGTCTTCTCGGAGCATTCTGTGGAGGATTGGGCGTGGGACGGCAAGCTCTACGTCGACCAGGATGACGACGAGGCCTAGCCGCTGCCACGCCTCCGATCACGGGGTTCTCCGGAGTCCAGCCGGACCCGACCACGGTGTTACACTGATTCAACCACCAACGCGGCGGACGCACGGCAGCGTCCGCGCGGAAGCGAGTCACTATGTCCCGTTCTGCACGCAACGTCGGGGTCTATCTCCTGATCCTCGTCGCGCTTGTCCTTGTCGTGGTCATGGTCTTCCGGCCAGCGTCCACGTCAGGCGAAAAGCCGCTGTCCTATGTCATCCAGCAGGCCCAGGCGGGCAAGGTGGAGGCCATTCAGGTCGAGGCTGACCGCCTGAAGGTGAAGGTCCGCGACCAGAACGAGCCGATCCGCTCCCGCAAGGAGACGGCCGCCTCGATCGAGGAGATCCTGCGTCAGAACGGCGTCCCGGTCGCCCAGAGCGGCATCGAGATCACCGTGCGCGGCCCGAGCCAGTTCGGCAGCGTCTTCGGGCTGCTGCTGAACTTCCTCCCGATCATCGTGTTCGGTGCATTGATCATCTTCATGATGCGACAGGCCGGCGGCGCCAATAACCAGGCGATGTCCTTCGGCAAGAGCCGCGCCCGCATGTTCACCGGCCAGAAGACCACCGTGACGTTCATGGACGTCGCCGGTCAGGAAGAGGCCACCCAGGAACTGGGCGAGGTCGTCGAATTCCTGAAGTACCCCGAGAAGTTCGCCGCCCTTGGCGCACGCATCCCACACGGCGTCCTGCTGCTGGGCCCTCCGGGTACCGGTAAGACGATGATCGCCCGTGCCGTCGCCGGTGAGGCTGGCGTGCCCTTCTTCCACCTCTCGGGTTCCGAGTTCGTGGAAATGTTCGTCGGCGTCGGTGCGTCCCGCGTGCGCGACCTGTTCGAGCAGGCGAAGCGCAACGCGCCGTCCATCATCTTCATCGACGAGATCGACGCCGTCGGCCGCCAGCGAGGCGCAGGTCTCGGCGGTTCGCACGACGAGCGCGAGCAGACGCTGAACCAGATCCTGGTGGAAATGGACGGCTTCGACTCGAACTCGAGCGTGATCGTCCTCGCCTCCACCAACCGCCCGGACGTCCTGGACCCGGCGCTGTTGCGGCCCGGCCGCTTCGACCGCCAGATCACCCTTGACCTGCCGGACGTCAAAGGCCGGCGTGCGGTGCTCGATGTCCACTCCAAGGGCAAACCGTTCGACCAGGGCGTGTCGCTCGAGGTCATCGCGAAGCAGACCCCCGGGTTCGCCGGCGCCGACCTCGCCAACCTCGTGAACGAGGCGGCGATCCTCGCGGCGCGACGCAACAAGAAGCGCATCTCCATGGACGAGATGAACGAGGCCGTGGACCGCGTCATCGCGGGCCCCGAGCGGAAGTCTCGAGTCATCACGGAGACCGAGAAGAAGATCATCGCTTTCCACGAGGCGGGCCACACCGTGGCCGGCTACTTCTCGAAGCGTGCCGACATCCCCTTCAAGGTCACGATCGTTGCCCGCGGCATGGCTGGCGGGTTCACCCGTTCCCTGCCCTCGGACGACCGCCGCCTGCAGGACCGCTCGTACTACGAGGCGATGATGACGATGGCGCTCGGCGGGCACGTCTCGGAGGAACTCGTCTTCGGCGAGATGACCACGGGCGCCCACGACGACATCGGCAAGGTCACCTCGATCGCGCGGAACATGGTCACGCAGTGGGGCATGTCCGCCCGCCTCGGGCCCCGCACGTTCGGACGTCGTTCAAGCATGGTCTTCCTTGGGCGCGATATCTCCGAGGAACGCGACTACTCCGAACGCACGGCCGAAGAGATCGACGACGAAGTCCGCCGCCTGATCGACGAAGCACACGTCCGCTGTCGAAACGTCATCAGCGAGCACCGCGACAAACTCGACATCCTCGCCGCCCGCCTCGTCGAGGTTGAAACCATCGAGGGTGACGAACTGCTCGCCCTCCTCGGGCCGTGGGAGGGCCGCCCGCTGCCGGGCGAACTCGACTACGGGCGCAACACCGGTGCAACGCCACCGGCTGGCGGCCTGCCCGCTGGTCAGGCGGAGCCGGACGAGACGCCACAGGGCCGTCCAGGCATCGCCTGGGGGAACTCGAACGCGGCCCAGCCGAGCGAGTAGCCCACGCAAGCGCACGAACGCAGAAGGCCGGCGATGCCGGCCTTCTGCTTGTCCCGCCTAGACTGCTCGCGAAGCACCACCGAGGGAGCCGCATATGCCCGACGAGCCACCGCCCGGACGCAGCATCCCGACGCCGGAGCGCATGACCTCCTCCACCGCCGGCACGTTCCCGGGCCTCATCGGGATGGAAGTCACAGAGGTCACGTGGGGGATGCTCGCCGCCCGGCTCGCCGTGCGCTCGGACCTGCTCGCACCGAACGGCTTCTTGCACGCGGGCACGGTGGTGACGCTCGCCGACACGCTGTGCGGCTTCGGCTGCCGGATGATGGTGCCCGAAGGGGCGAACGGCTTCACAACCATCGAGTTGAAGTCGAACTTCCTCGGAACGGTGCGGGAGGGCGCGATCCGCGCTGTCGCACGCCTCGTCCATGGCGGCCGGTCGACGCAGGTCTGGGATGCCGAGGTCACGGACGAGGCAACCGGCAAGGCGATCGCGCAGTTCCGCTGCACGCAGATGGTGCTCTACCCGCGCGCCTGACCGTCTGTCGATGCTTCCTGTGCCGCCCGCGCCTCGGCAGCCTCATCCCGCTCGCGGATCTGGCGCACACGGCCGGAGAACACCTGTCGCATCACGAGGAACCAGCCGAGGCCCACAACGATCAGGCCAAGACGTACCACGGGGCTTTCATCCAGCGTGCCCTCGTCCGTCAGCACGGCGCGTCCCAGGATGAACCCTGAACCTACCCAGATCCCGTTGGCGATGAACGCGCCGAGGTAGTCGAGTGGCAGCCAGATGCGGATCGGGATGTGGAGCGCCCCTGCGCCAAACGGCCCGACGGCCCGGGTCATCGAGTGCAGGTGGTAGAACGGGATCAGCCAGCGTGCGCGGCCTCGCATCACCTCGGCGCCCATGCGGAGCGACGGGCCGAGGCGCGTACTGAGCATCCACGTGCCGCCCCAGCGGCCGAGGCCGTACGAGATGGTGTCGCCGAGGGCCGTACCGGCCACCGCCATGAAGTAGATCAGCACGAACTTCGAGACCGAGTCGTCCGCGTTGGCGCCGCCCAGGAACATCAGGACGACGCCGGGGAACACGACGCCAAGCCCCACCGTGGTCTCCACGAGGGCGGCGAAAAAGACGATCGGCGACCCGAACTGGTCGAACAGCGCGTTCAGGAAGCGGAACAGGACGTCCGCCAGCCAGTTGTAGCCGTCGTATGGGGCACGGAGGATGTCGATGAGATTCAGGCGAGGCGCTCCTCTAGCCCGGCTAGTTTATCCAAGCGTGGCGGATGCGCTCGTCTGGTCCGCTAATCGGCCCCGGCGGATTCCAGACACGTTGACCGAGGCACGCGGGGCTGCCTACACTTGACCGTCTGACCAGAACGGTCACCCCTGATTCGGGAGTCACGTTATGTACGCCATCATCCGCACCGGCGGGAAGCAGTACCGCGTCCGCGAGGGCGACCGCATCGCCATCGAGCGGCTGGAGGCCGAAGAGGGCTCCACGATCACGCTGGACCAGGTGCTCCTTGTGGGTGACACCAGCGGCACGAAGGTCGGCGCCCCCACGGTCGCCGGCGCCTCGGTCACCGCGACCGTCGAGGTGCAGGACCGCGGGCCGAAGGTCACGCACTACCACTTCAAGAACAAGACCCGACGCGAGCGCATGGTGGGCCACCGCCAGCCGCGCACCCGCCTGGTCATCACTGGCATCACCGCCGGCTAAGACGGACAGGAAGCAAGGCCATGGCCCACAAGAAGTCAGGCGGTTCCAGCCGCAACGGCCGCGACTCGAAGTCGAAGCGCCTTGGCGTGAAGGCCTCGGACGGCGAACTCGTAACCGCTGGTTCGATCATCATCCGCCAGCGCGGCACGCGCGTACACGCGGGGCTGAACGTCGGCACCGGCCGCGACCACACCCTGTGGGCGCGTATGGCCGGCACCGTCGCCTTCTCGCCATACGCCAAGGGCCGCCGCAAGCAGGTCTCGATCCGTCCGGTCGAGGCGTAAGGGACATCCGATGAAAGCCACCCTCCACCCCAAGTACGAAGAGGTCACCGTGACCTGCTCGTGCGGCAACACCTGGCAGACGCGCTCCACCAAGGGCGCCATCAGCCTGGACGTCTGCTCCAACTGCCACCCGTACTTCACGGGCGAGCAGCGCATCGTCGACACGGCAGGCCGCGTCGAGCGCTTCCGTCGCCGCTACACCCGGTAGACGAACTCACTCCGAGACTTCGAGGGCGGCGCAAGCCGCCCTCTTTGTTTGCTCCCACCGTGTCACCGCCTGCTTCGCACTTCCTTGGGCGCTCCCGTAGGCTGACGCCATGCCTTCAACCTCCTACGGCGGCCAGGCGGTGATCGAGGGCGTCATGATGCGCGGCGCGCAGGTGATGGCCGTGGCCGTCCGCTCCCCATCTGGCGCCATCGTGAGTCGTGACGAACGTCTCGGCGGCGTCTATACGAACGCCGCCCGCCGCGTCCCCTTGATCCGAGGCATCACGATCCTCGCGGAGACGGTCGCCCTCGGCACGGGCGCCCTCACGTGGTCAGCCGCGATCGCCGCTGGCCAGACCGAAGAGGACGGCCAGCCGAAGCGCATGAGCGTCATCGAGTGGCTGTTCGTGCTGGGGACGATGGGGTTCGCGATCGGCGCGTTCTTCGTCGGACCAGTCGTCGTGACCAGCCCGCTGGACGGTCGTTGGCCAGCGTGGGCGGTGATCGCCCTCGAGGGTGGCATCCGCATGGGGCTGCTCCTCGGCTACGTCTGGGGCATCGGACGGACCGAGGGCGTCCGGCGCGTCTTCCAGTACCACGGCGCCGAGCACATGACGATCGCGGCGTTCGAGGACGGTCGCGAACTCACCGTCCCCGCGATCCGACGCTACCCGAAGGAGCATCCACGCTGTGGGACGTCGTTCCTCTTGACGGTCGCGCTGGTCTCGATCGTGGTGTTCGCGTTCGCGGGACGGGAGCCGCTGTGGTGGCGCTTCGCCTCGCGCCTCGTACTCGTGCCACTGGTCGCTGCCGTGTCATACGAGGTGATCCGCTTCGCCGGAGCGCACCAGCGTTGGCCGGTGATCCGCTGGCTCTTCGCCGGCAACATCGCGCTCCAGTACCTCACGACGCGTCCTCCCGACGACGAGCACATCCAGGTCGCTGTCGCCGCATTCGAGCGCGTCCGCGAGGCGGAGGCGCGTACGTCCTGAACGGCACCCACGACGCATCTCCACGGCCCCACGCGGTATCCTCCGGGCCATGACCCACCCACCGATTGAGGCTCCCCGTTGCGCGTGACCGTCCTCGCGGGCGGGATCGGCGCGGCCCGCTTCCTCGCGGGGCTGCAGCACGTCGTCCCACCCGAGGACATCACCGCCATCTGCAATGTGGGCGACGACCTCGAGTGGCTCGGGCTCACCGTCTGTCCGGATATCGACTCTGTGCTCTACACGCTCGCCGGCATCGAGGGGGTCGATGGTTGGGGCGTGCGCGACGACACCCGGCACGCCCTCGAAGCGCTGCGGGTACTCGGCGGCGAGTCCTGGTTTGGCATCGGCGACATCGATATCGCGACGCACCTGTTCCGCACAGAGCGACTGCGTGAGGGCTTCACCCTCGCCGAGGCGACCGCTGCGCTCGCGTTCGCACGCGGAGTGCGCGTCAGCGTGATCCCGGTGACGAACGATCCCCACCCCACCATCGTGCGGACGGCAGAAGGTGACCTGGCGTTCCAGGACTACTTCGTCCGGCAGCGTGCCCAGCCCACCATCCTTGGCGTCACCTTCCCCGGCGCGGCCCTGGCCCGGCCCGCTCCGGGTGTCGTCGAGGCGATCCAGGACTGCGATTTCTTGTGCATCGCGCCCAGCAACCCGATCGTCTCGATCTCCCCGCTGCTGGCGATCCCCGATGTCTGGGCCGCGGTCAACGAGTCACGCGCACGACGGGTCGCGATCTCCCCAATCGTCGGTGGTGAAGCGATCAAGGGGCCCGCGGCCGCGATGCTGCGGGCGCTCGGACACGAGGTCTCAGCATTCGGCGTGGCACGCCTGTATGCCGGCCTCGTCGACCTATTCATCCTCGACGCCATCGATATCCGGCTCGTCCCCGACGTGTGCGCGCTCGGCCTCGACGCTGTGGCGGTGGACACGATGATGCGCGGCGACGACGGACGCGAGCGTGTGGCGCGCAACGTGCTGCGCGCCGCCGGGTTCACCGCGTGACGCCGCCGCTCGATGTCGCCATCGTGATCGCGGTGCAAGACGCCGGACGCGCGAAGACGCGTCTCGGCACACACCTCGACCCCGGCCAACGGCACAGCCTCGTGCAGGCGATGCTCGACGACCTGCTGACAGCGGTCCGAGAGGTCCACACCGGCCAGATCGTGGTGGTATCGCCCGTACGCGGCTACGACGCCGTCGCAGAGGGCCACCAGGCCGAGGTGCTGCGTGACCCCGGCACGGGCTATCAGCCAGCCGTCCTGCTAGCCCTCGATCACATCGCGAATCGCGAGGCCACGCTCATCCTTCCCGGCGACCTGCCGCAGGCGCGCAGCGAGGACATACGCACCCTGCTGGACGCGCTGCGCCGCTCGCCGGTCGTGCTCGCTCCATCGATCGATGGCGGCACGTGCGCCCTCGGCATCCGCCCACCCGGGGCGATGGTGCCCGCGTTCGGGTTGGACTCCGCCGCCCGTCACCGCGAGGCGGCCCGGGCGGCTGGGCTCGCGCTCCAGGAGGTACGCCTCCCCTCGATGGACCGCGACGTCGACACGATCGAGGACCTCGCCGAGGTCTGGGAGCAGGTCGGCGAGGCAACGGCAGCCATCCTTGAGCACCTGCAGGTCGTCCTGCCTCGACCCAACCGATGAGGTCTCACCCATGATCGAAGACGCCCGCCCGATTGAGGACGCGATCCGCGCGCGGCGCTCCGTGCGTGGCCTCGATGGCCCGTCACTCACCGCTGAGGAGGTCGAGGCGCTCGTCCGCCTCGCACTGACGGCACCCGCGCCGCACCACACGCGCCCGTGGCGCTTCGTCGAGATCGGCCCCGCGCGCCGCGAAGCATTGGCGGACGCGATGGGCGCGGCTTGGCGGCGCGACCTTGAGGGTGACACTCAGCCTTCGAAGACTGTGGAGCGGGCGCTGGCGCGGTCGCGGGGGCGGATCACCGGAGCGCCCACGCTGCTCCTCGGCTGCATCGTCGCGGACGGGCTCAACCGCTACGACGACGAGCGCCGCTGGCGTGCCGAGTGGGGGCTCGCCCAGCACTCGTTCGGCGCGGCGCTGCAGAACCTGCTGCTCGCAGCAAGCGCCCGAGGGCTGGGCGCCTACTGGATCTCCGCACCGCTGTACGCACCGGACGAGGTCCGCGGCGCACTCGACCTCGACCCCACGTGGGAGCCGCAGGCCTTCGTCGCCCTCGGCCGGCCGAGGGGTGACTACCGCCCATTCGACCGGCCCGTGCCCGACCTCGGCTCAGAGTTCACGCGCCGCTAGGGACGACCTCGATCAGCGCGGGGAGATCACGCAGGGACTCGACGCGTGGGGCGTCGACGTCTAAGGCACGGCTGTCGCGGTCGATCAGTACGCCGTACATACCGAGGGTCATCGCGGGTGCGACGTCGTTGTCCATGCGGTCACCGACCATCAGCGTGGTCTCGACGCGCGCACCGCTGCGTTCCATGGCGCCGAAGAAGAACGCCGGATCGGGCTTAGCGACGCGCGCGTCCTCGGCGGTCCAGAGCAGGTGCATCCGACGGAAGATCGGCGCCTGCACCATCGCGGAGTTCCCGTTGGTGGCGGCGACGAGGGTGAGTCCACGGTCGAGGAGTGCGCTCACGACCTCCTCGACGTCGTCGTAGGGGAGCAGCGCGGCGTCACGGGCGGCGAAGAACGCAGTGTTCGTGCGGGCGACCACCATCTCGTCCGTCACCCCACCCAGCGCGAGGATCTGGCGGAATGACTCCTCACGGGCCCTCGCGAGGGCTCCGGGCACCATCCGCAGGTCGCGTGCAGCGCGGTCACGCGCCGCCTGCAGTTCGCCGGGTGTCACGAAACGGTCAATCGCGTCCGAGAGCACCTCGGCGGCAGCTTGGAGGCCGATCCGGAGCGCTGCGTCGAAATCAACGAGGGTGCCGTCGACGTCGAAGAAGACGTGGCTTACCCGAAATGGTGGCGGGCGTCCCGGCATCGCTCGCTACTGCGGCGTGACGGGGCGCATCGGCAGTCCGCGCCCGGTGAGGTATGCCTTCAGCGACCCGATGTCGTGCGTGCCGAAGTGGAAGATCGAGGCCGCCAGCACCGCGCTCGCACCGCCGTCGGTCAGCGCGTCATAGAGGTGGGAGGGCTCGCCTGCCCCGCCCGAGGCGATCACGGGGACCTCGACGGCATCGGAGATCGCGCGCAGGAGTTTGAGGTCGTAGCCCTGCTGATGGCCATCGGTGTCCATGGAGGTGACGAGGAGTTCCCCAGCGCCGCGCTCGACCGCCTCACGCGCCCACTCGACCGCGTCGCGGCCGGTCTCGCGTCGCCCGCCGTGCGTGTAGACGCCCCAGCGGCCGTCGGCGGCCCGCTTTGCGTCGATGGCCACGACGATGCACTGCGAGCCGAACGCCTTCGCGCCTTCCGCGATCAGTTCGGGACGTTCGAGGGCGGCCGTGTTCACAGACACCTTCTCGGCGCCAGCTTCGAGCATCAGGCGTACGTCCTGCGCGGATCGCACGCCACCGCCCACGGTGAACGGGATAAACACCTGATCCGCCGTACGGCGAATCATGTCATACACGCTCGCCCGGCCATCAGAGGACGCCGTGATGTCGAGGAACACGAGTTCATCCGCGCCCGCGAGGTCGTACTTCCGGGCGAGCTCCACCGGGTCGCCCGCGTCGCGCAACTCGACGAAGGAGACGCCCTTTACCACGCGGCCGTCTGCCACGTCGAAGCAGGGGATGATGCGCTTCGTCAGCATCTACGCGCTCGCCGCTGATGAAGCACCCGAGGAGCGGGCGACTGCCTTGATCGCCTCGGGGAGACGGACGTCGCCGGTGTAGATCGCGCGGCCCACGATGGCACCTTCCGCGCCGCACTCCGCAAGACGCACGAGGTCGGCGGTACTGCCGACGCCGCCCGCGGCGATCACGCGCATGCCGGAGGTGCGCACCAGCCGCTCGATGGCCTCGAAGTTCGGGCCGTCGTGGACACCGTCGCGCAGGATGTCGGTATAGACGATGCGCACGACGCCCTGGTCACGCAGCCGTGCAATGAACTCCGTTGCGTCGATGCCGCTGTCCTCGGTCCACCCCTCGAGGCTGACGCGCCCCTCGCGGGCGTCGACCGAGACGAAAACGCGATCGCCCGCCAGCGCAACAGCAGCGGGCACAAGCGTCGGATCCTTCACCGCAGCAGTACCGAGCGCCACGCGGTCGAAGCCAGCGTCGAGCGCCGCACTCACGACCTCGATCGTGCGGACGCCGCCGCCCGTCTGCACCGGCACCTCGACGGCCTTCACGATGGCGCGCGTCACGGCGAGGTTGGCCTGCGCGCCGTCGCGTGCGCCATCGAGGTCGACGACGTGGATGCGCGTGGCGCCCTCGGCCGCCCAGCGGCGCGCCATCGCGAGCGGGTCGTCGCCGAAGACGGTCTCGCGGGCGTAGTCACCCTGGGCCAAGCGGACGCACTTGCCGCCGCGGATATCGATCGCGGGGATCACTTCCATGGGACGCCTCGTCAGGATGCCGCGGTCGCCGCGGGGGCGATCGAGCCGTGCTCCAGGGCCAGCCGGAGGAAGTTCGCATAGAGCCGCAGGCCGCTCCGACCGGACTTCTCCGGGTGGAACTGCGTCGCGATCACATTGTCCCGTCCCACGATCGCGGGGAACGTCACACCTTCGTACTCGGTGCTGCCGATGACGATCGAGGGGTCGGCGGGCGCACCGTGGTACGAGTGGACGAAGTAAAAGTAGTCGTCCTGCTCGATGCCTTCGAGGACCGGGTGCGGACGGTCGACGTGGACAGTGTTCCAGCCCATGTGCGGCACCGTCATCCCGAACGGGAAGCGCACGATCCGCCCGCCGAGGACGCCGAGGCACTCGTGACGGCCGCCCTCCTCGGACACCTCGAACAGCGCCTGCATCCCCATGCATACGCCGAGGAACGGCTTGCCCGAGGCGATGTAGTCGAGGATGGGGCCGTCGAGGCCGCCCTGCCGCAGGTGCGCCATGGTGTCTTCGGCTGCGCCGACGCCGGGGACGATCAGGGCGCGCGCGCCGGGGATCTGGGAGGCCTCACTGGTGACCAGCGGCTCGATGCCCGCGTGTACGACGGCGCGCTCCACGCTGCGGAGGTTGCCCGCCCCGTAGTCCACGATCACCACGTCTGCCATTGCGATGCTCCAGGCGGTCGCCTGCTGAATAGCCTCTGGAACTCTCAGTGTACCGCTCGTCTTCGTGCGGGCATCCCCGCCCACGGGCCCCTCGTGCGCCCTCGCTTGCTGGGTCAGCCGAGGCTCACGGCGGGCGTCTGTCAGCGCACGCGGAGGGGCCGGAATGCGCCGATATACTCGACGCGTGACCACTTCTCCGGCTCCCCGTCCGCGCCGCCGGGCGTCCGCGAGCAGCACCTCGGGCGCTGCCCCTGACGCCGCCCGCGCACGCGCCGAAGCCCTGCGCGCCGAGATCCTGGACCACGACCGCCGCTACTACGAACTCGCGCAGCCGACGATCGGCGACAACCAGTACGACGCGCTCGTCGCCGAGCTGCGCGCCCTCGAAGCTGCCCACCCCGACCTCGCCACGCCCGAGTCACCGACCCAGCGCGTCTCCGGGCGGCCTGCCGAGGGTTTCGCGGTCGTCGAGCATCGCGAGCCGATGCTGTCGCTGGGCAACGTCTTCGGCCGCGACGGGCTGCTGGCGTGGCATCAGCGCCTCGTCCGGCTGACCGAGCGCGACGACTTCGGCTTCGTCTGCGAACCAAAGATCGATGGCCTCGCGATTGCCCTCGTCTACCGCGACGGCCGCTTCGTGCAGGGCGCGACCCGAGGGGATGGCGGCCGCGGCGAGAACATCACACCGAACCTCGAAACGATCCGCACGCTGCCGAAGCAGGTGAAGGCGCCGAAGGGGAAGGCGCTGCCCGCCGCCTTCGAGGTGCGCGGCGAGGTCTACCTCTCGAAGGCGGAGTTCGCCCGTCTGAACGAGCAGCGCGCCGAGGCGGGCGAGCAGTTGTACATGAACCCACGCAACACGGCAGCGGGCTCCCTCCGCCAGTTGGACCAGAGCATTACCGCCGCGCGTCGCCTCGACCTGTTCGTCTACCAGTTGGGCTGGGTTGAGGGCGACCGACCGGCCACCTCACACGCCAACGCGATCGCGTGGCTCAACGACCTCGGCTTCCCCACGAACCCGCTCGCGCAGCGCTTCGCCACCATCGAGGAGGTCGCGACGTTCTGCGAGGGCTGGGCGGAGAAGCGCAGCGCGCTCGACTACGAGATCGACGGCGTCGTGGTGAAAGTCGATGACTTCGCGCTGCAGCGCGCCCTCGGCGTCGTGGGACGCGAGCCTCGCTGGGCCGTGGCGTGGAAGTTCCCCGCGGAGCAGGCCGTTACGCGGCTGCGGGAGATCCAGGTGTCGGTGGGGCGCACGGGCGTCCTCACGCCGTTCGCCGCGCTCGAGCCGGTCTTCGTCGGCGGCGCGAACGTGAGCATGGCCACGCTCCACAACTTCGAGCACGTCCGTACCCTCGATGTGCGCATCGGCGACGACATCATCGTGCAGCGCGCCGGCGACGTGATCCCGCAGGTTGTCGGCCCCGTCCTCGCTGCCCGCGCGGGCCGTGAGGCCGAACTGCGCGAGTTCCGGATGCCGGACGCGTGCCCCGTCTGCAAGGCCCCCGTCGAGCATGACGAGGGCGAGGCGGCCTACTACTGCTCCAACCCGGACTGCCCGGTACGCCTCGCGCGGTCGCTGGAGCACTACACCGGGCGCGGTGCCCTCGACGTCGAGGGCTTCGGCGAGGAGCGCTGCGCGACACTCGTGCGCCTCGGCTTCGTCACATCGCTCGCCGACCTCTACGCGCTGCCCGAACAGCGTGAGGCGCTCCTGGCCCTCGAAGGCATCGGGCCGAAGACGCTGGATGCGCTGTTCGCCAACCTCGAGGCGAGCAAGCGGCAGCCGCTGCACCGGCTGCTGATCGGCGTCGGCATCCGCCACGTCGGCAGCGAAACGGCGCGCGCGCTCGCCACGCACTTCGGGACGCTGCAGGCCCTGCGCGAGGCGACACTCGAGGACCTGCAGGCCGTCGATGGCATCGGGCCGATCGTGGCGCAGGCGGTCTTCGCCTGGTTCCAGAACGAGCGGCACCTCGCCCTCCTCGACCGGTTGGTCGCAGCGGGCGTCCGCACGGACGAGGAAGTCGCCGCGCGCGGCGGGATCCTCGACGGGCTGGCGATCGTGGTGACGGGCTCGATGGAGCGCTGGTCGCGCAACGAGGTCGAGGCGCTGATCAAGTCGCTGGGCGGCAAGATCGCGGCGAGCCCCACCAAAAAGACCTCGTTCGTCGTCGCTGGCGACGGCGGCGGCAGCAAACGCGAGAAGGCCGAGGCGCTTGGCGTCGAGGTCATCGACGAGGCCGGATTCGTCGAGCGCCTGCGGGCCCTCGGCTGGGGGGACGACTAGATGGCACCCACAACCGAGGTCGAGCAGTACCGCGCGTTCCTGGCGGAGGAGGTCGACGGCCTCTTCATCTACGAACGCCTTGCGGAAGCCGAGAGCGATGCATCGCTGAAGGACATCTACCAGCGCCTCGCGAAGACGGAGGTGCGCCACCTCGATCTCTGGCGCGAGCAATTGCGGCTTGCCGGGGAAGACGACACCCCACCACGGCCCTCGAACCGCGCGCGCATCCTGATGTGGATCGCCGGGCGCTTCGGGCCCGACCTGGTGCTCCCGATCATCAAGTCGTTCGAGCGCGGCGCCACCGATATGTACACGGGCAACGCCATCGCGGAGCGCGAGGGCCTCCCACAGGACGAGTCCTCTCACGCCCGTGTGTTCGACGCGCTTTCGCGCAGCGGTGCCGGTGGGCGGGGCGTAGCAGGTTCGGTGATTGGGCGGATCGAAACGCGCCACCGCTCCCTCGGCGGCGGGAACGCGCTGCGGGCGGCCGTGCTGGGCGCGAACGACGGGCTGGTGTCCAACCTCGCGCTGGTCGCAGGCATCGCGGGCGCCGGAGTCGGGCGGGACGCCATTCTGCTCGCGGGCGTGGCCGGACTGCTCGCCGGCGCGTCGTCGATGGCGCTGGGCGAGTGGATCTCCGTCACCTCCTCTCGCGAAGCCGCTGAGGCGCAGATCGAAGCCGAACGCGAGGAGTTGCGCCTCGACCCTGACGCCGAACGAGACGAACTGGCCCTCATCTACCAGGCGAAGGGACTCCCCCAGGCGGAAGCCGAGGCGCTCGCCAACGTCCTGCTGAAGGACCCGGAACACGCCCTGGCCACGCTGGCGCGGGAGGAACTGGGGATCGTCCCGGAGGAACTCGGCTCGCCGTGGGCGGCGGCGACCACCTCGTTCGTCTTGTTCAGCATCGGCGCGGTCATCCCGGTGCTGCCGTTCGTCATTGGTGAGGGAACCCCGGCCATTCTGGCGAGCGCGGCGGCGTCCGGGCTGGGCCTCTTCGGCCTCGGCGCCGGGATCACGCTGCTGACCGGCCGGTCGCTCTGGCGAAGCGGGATGCGTCAGGTGGCCCTCGGCCTGGCTGCAGCGGCACTGACATACGGCGTGGGCAGCCTCATCGGCGGCGTGACCGGTATCTAGCGGATGCCACTCGCCGTCCTCATCCGCCGCTACCTCCGAGACCTCGTGTTCGGAGCCGTCGATGGTGCCGTGACGACCTTCGCGATCGTCGCCGGAGCGGTGGGCGCCGACCTCGGGGGTGGGATCATCCTCGTACTGGGGGTCGCGAACCTGATCGCGGATGGGTTCTCGATGGGCGTCAGCGATTACCTCGGCACGAACGCCGACCAGGGGCAGCCGGGAAAGCGACGCCGAGCGCGCGACGGCGACCCTGACCCTCGAGGGGCGGCGATGGCGACCTTTCTCGCGTTTGTACTGGTTGGAGCGGTCCCACTCCTCCCGTTTGCTGTACACCTCATCAGCCCGAGTCTCATCTCCGAGCCACTCTGGCCCAGCACTGCGATGACCGCCCTGGCGTTCGTCGGCATCGGGGTGGCCAAGGCGCGCGCCACGACGACGCCGGTCTGGCGAAGCGCCACGGAGACGCTCGTGCTCGGGGGTGGCGCGGCGAGCCTCGCCTTCGTCGTCGGCTGGCTGCTCCGGGGTGTCGCCGGGATGTAGACGGTGCGAACGGGTTCGGGGCGATGTTCACACATTGTGGATAGACGCGGGGAGCACCCCCCTTGCCGCCCGTAACCCGTCTCTACACTCCGAACAGCGTCCCGCAGACTGTCCATCGAGGCACCTCACACGTGATCAATCCGCTCTCGTCGTTCCTCGGCATGTTTTCGCATGACATCGCAATCGACCTCGGCACGGCCAACACCCTGGTGTCGGTCCGCGGCCGGGGCATCGTGATCGACGAGCCCTCGGTCGTCGCCATTGACCGCGTCACAAAACGCGTACTGGCGATTGGCGCCGAGGCGAAGCGGATGGTCGGGCGAACCCCGTCCTCGATCATCGCGGTGCGCCCGCTGCGCGACGGCGTGATCTCCGACTTCGCGACGACGGAGAAGATGCTCCAGTACTTCATCCGCTCGGTACACGAACGCTTCGGCATGGGCGTCGGCAAGCCGCGTGTCGTCGTCGGTATCCCGTCCGGAGCAACCGAGGTCGAGAAGCGCGCCGTCCACGACGCCGCGATCGCCGCTGGAGCACGCGCCGCCTACCTCATCGAAGAGCCGATGGCTGCCGCGATCGGCGCCGGGTTGCCGGTGATGGACGCGGCTGGCTCGATGTGCGTCGACATCGGTGGCGGTACAACCGAGGTGGCCGTGATCGCCCTCGGCGGCATCGTGCGATCGCAGTCCGCGCGCGCAGCCGGTGACGCGATGGACATGGCGATCATGGACTACGCGCGGCAGGTGCATAACCTCCTGATCGGCGAGCGCACAGCCGAGCAGTTGAAGATGGCCGCCGGCTCCGCCTTCCCGCTGGACGACGAGGGCACCGCCGATCTCCGTGGCCGCGACCTTGCCACCGGCCTGCCGAAGTCCGTCGAGGTCTCGACGATCGAGATCCGCGACGCGCTCTCGCTCGTCGTGAATGAGATCGTGCGGACCGTGCGCGCCACCATCGAGACCACGCCGCCGGAATTGGTGGCTGACCTGATGATGCACGGCATCGCGATGACCGGCGGCGGTTCCATGCTGCGCGGCCTGGACCGCAAACTCGCGACGGAGACGCGCTTCCCCGTCTACGTGGGCGAAGACCCCCTGCGCTCGGTCGTCCGCGGCTGCGCGGATGCCCTCGAAGAGACGGAGACGCTCCAAAAGGTGCAGTCCGCCGTCGCCTCGCGCCGCCCGCCTCGATAGCGAGACGGCGCCGCGCGTCAGTCGAGGACGCCCCGAGGCGGTGAGGAGGCGATCGCGTGACCGGCGCCCGCAACCTCGTCTGGCTCTCCGGCGCGTTCGTCGCCGCCCTGCTCTTGCTCGCGCTGTCGCCCATCCCGCTGGCGGGTGACGTCGAGTCGCGTGCCGCCACCATCGTCGCGCCCGTTGCGAGCGCGTTGCGTGCGACCACGCGACCGATCTCGGATGTGCTGCTGAACGCGGGCCAACTCGGCGAACTCTCGCGCGAAAATGCCTCGCTCCGGCAAGAACTCGCGCGCGCACAGGCCGAACTCGCCGCGACGCGCGAGCAGCACACGGCGAGCGAGGAAGCGGGAGCCCTCCAGCAGGCAGCCGGCCAACTGGGCGCTCGTGTCACGGCACCCGTCCTGCTACGCGACCCCGCCCCCGGCCGCCAGATGCTCCTGATCGGCCGAGGCACGGCGGACGGCGTGCAGCCGGGCCAGCCGGTGCTTGGCCCCGGCGCCACCCTCGTCGGCATCGTGACTGCTGCGGACGAGCACCGAGCACGTGTGCGGCTGCTGCACGACTCCGACAGCGCGGTCACGGGCGTCCTCCAATCCTCGCGGACACAGGGCTCCCTGGCGGGTGATGGCGGCGGGCTGCGGTTCGACCTCGTCGCCGCGACCGTGCCCGTCGCCTCCGGCGACCTGGTGCTGACGAGCGCCCTCGGCGGGCTGCTGCCGCCGGGCCTGCTGATCGGACGGGTCGCGAACGTCGAGGCTCGCAGCGAGGAGATGTTCGCGCGGATCCGTGTGGAGCCGCTCGTCGACTACGACCGCCTCGAACAGCTGCTGGTGCTCACGGACTTCCGCCCTGGCGTCACCCTCACTGGCGAGGCGACGCGATGATCCTGGTCGCCGCGCTCCTCGGCGTGTGCGCTGGACTGCTGCAGAGCGGGCCGCTCGCCCTGCTGGGTGAAGGTGGCGCGGCCATCGCGCTTCCCGGTGCGCTGGCCGCCGGCTGGGCTGCCGTCCGAGGCCCCCGTGAGGCCGTCGTGCTCACCTTCGCGGCCGCTGCCGTCCTCGGCGTGCTATCCGAGGCGCGCGTGGGCCTGTTCGCGCTGGCGTTGCTCCCGGCCGTCGCTGCCGGCACGCTGGCCGCCGCCGATGTCCCGGGACGACGGACGCGATCCTTGCGCGCCGCGCTCGCTGGCGTATGGGCTGGCGCGGGGTACCTCGCTGTGCTCGCCATCGCCGCGGGGCCTCCCCCGGCAGGGGCCTCTCTGGTGTGGGGCGTGACCGTGGCGGCCATCGTCGCGGGGCTAACCTGCGCGGCGATGTTCCCGTTGCGGCCACACGACCGGCGGTTGTTCGCGTGACGCGCCTCTCCGTCACGGTGCGACTGCGGCTCGTGCTCGCGGCGATCAGCGTGATCTTCGCCGTGTTCGCCGTCGACCTCTTGCGCGCGCAATGGCTCGATCCCGTCGTGGTGCCAGAGTGGGGCAGCGGCGTGACACCACGCGTCGTACCGGTCGAGGCCGCACGGGGGGTGATCACGGACCGCAACGGCGTCGTCCTCGCGCGAAACGTCCCGGACTACCGGCTGGTCGTTATCCCGGGGCTGCTGCCGTCCGAGGCTGAACCGAGGAGTCGCGCACTCCTCGACCTGGAGGCGCATTCGGGCGTGGGCGTCGACCGCCTGGTGCGGGCCGCGGACACGCGTCTCGCGCAGGTCGACCCATACCGGCCGGTGGTGTTGGAAGAGCATATCCCTGCCGAGCGCGCGATCGCCCTGCGCGCCTCACTCGCCGGGATGCACGCCGTGCGAGTGGAGGCCACCTCAACCCGTCGGTATGAGACGAGCGGAGCGCTCGCGCATGTCCTCGGCTACGTCGGGCCGATCTCGGCTGACCGGACGGTCGATCTGCAGAAGGCGGGCTACAACGCGGACGGGCGCATTGGCGTGACCGGCGTGGAGTCCGTCTACGAGAGCCGCCTCCGAGGCGAGGCGGGCAAGCGTCTCGTGCTCACCGACCCGCAGGGGCGCGAGGTCGGACTGATGGGGGACAGCGCGCCACGCGCCGGGGCGACCGTGGAACTCTCGATCGATGTCGGCCTGCAGAGGGCGGCAGAAGCCGCCCTCCGCAAGGGCATCGAGAATGGCCTCTCGATCGCGAGGACGATCCCCGGTCGCCCGAAGCCGATCCCGGGTGGCGCCGCCATCGTCATGGACGTGAACAGCGGCGAGGTGCTGGCGCTGGTGTCTTTGCCCTCGTACGACGCGAACTTGTTCAACGGCACGACCGAGGCTGCAACCCTCGACGGGGTGCTGCGCGACCTCGGGCATCCGCTGGTGGACCGTACGTACATGGAGACGCGGTCACCCGGATCGATCTTCAAGCCGCTCGTCGCCCTCGCAGCCCTCGAGGAAGGCATCGCGACGGCGGATACGCGGATCACGAGCAACGGTTACATCACGGTCCAGAACGAGTACAACCCCGCCATCCAGTACGTCTTCAAGGACTGGATGGCGCACGGCTCCATGGACATGACGCGTGCCCTCGCGCGGTCGTCGGACGTGTACTTCTACCTGCTCGCGGGCGGCTACCGGCAGAACGGCCGCGAGGTGTTCAAGGGCATGGGGGTCGAGACGCTGTCGAAATGGGCGCGCCTCGGCGGCTTCGGCCGGCCGACCGGCATCGACCTGCCCGGCGAGACCGAGGGCCTCGTGCCGGACAGCAAGTGGAAGGAGAAGGCCGTTGGCGACCCGTGGGTACTGGGTGACACCTATACCTACGGCATCGGTCAGGGGTACTTCACCTCCACGCCCGTGCAGATGGCCGTATTCGCTTCGGCGCTCGCCAATGGGGGCGACCTGCTCGCGCCTCGCGTCGTCCGAGGCTTCCGCCAGGACGGTCGCTTCACGCCGAACGGGCGCACGGTGACGGCACGCCTGCCCGGCACCACCGCCCATTTCGACACGGTGCGTCGAGGCATGCTTGCGGCGGCGGCACTCGATGGGACTGCGTTCACGGGCGTTCCCGCCGGCTGGCAACTCGCGGCGAAGACCGGCACCGCCGAGTTCGGCCAGCCCTACCCCGATGGCGAGTTCGACACCCATGCGTGGTTCATGGCCTTCGGCCCCTTCGACCGTCCCGAGATCGCCGTGGTCGTCTACCTCGAATACGGCGTCGGCTCCACGCACGCCGGCCCCGTCGCGAAGGAGATCCTCGAGGCCTATCGCGCCTTGCCCGCGGGCCCGTCGCGCGTCAGCCAGCCGAGCGGTGCCCGATGACCTTCGCCCGCCAGACATTGCGTGCGATCGCGCCCGACCCCGCGCTCATCGGGGCGGGGCTTGCCCTCGTCACCCTCGGACTGATGATGATCCGCGGCGCGACGCTTGATGATGGCTGGACGCTGTTCACGAGTCCAACCTTCCGGCAGGCGCTGTACTTCGGCGTCGGGATCGTGGCGTTCCTGATGTCGCGGCGCATGGACTACCGCCTGCTCCAGCGATGGGCACTGTGGGTCTACCTCGCTGCGGGCGCGGCACTGGTCGCGGTGCTCGTGCTCGGCACGGACGCCCACGGTGCCCGGCGCTGGATCGATGTCGGCCCGGTGACGATCCAGCCATCAGAGTTCGCGAAGGTAGCAACGGCGGCGGCCCTCGCCGCCTTCGCCGCGCGCCGCGATCCATCGAGGCGCGGGGTGGCGTTCACGCTGGCCATCGTGGCGGTTCCGGCAGCCCTCGTGCTGGCGGAACCCGACCTCGGCAGCACACTCACGCTGGGCGTGCTCTGGGTGGTGCTGGTGGCCGTCTGGGGCGTCTCCTGGCGTGTCCTCGGCGGGATGGCATTGCTGGCCGTCGCCGTCCTCCCCATCCTGTTCGTTGCCGTACCCGACTACCAGCGCGAACGGATCGCCGTATTTGTCGACCCGGCACGTGACCCGCTCGGCTCAGGCTTCACCAGCCGGCAGGTGGAGGTCGCCATCGGCGGCGGCGGACTGACCGGGCGCGGCTTCGGCGGCCCGAGCGCCCTCGAAGGCCTCGCGCCACGGACAGCGGACTTCGCCTTCGCCCAACTGGCGGAGCAGACGGGCCTCGCCGGTTCGCTCGCGGTGCTCGCGCTGTTCGTGGTGGTGGCGTGGCGCGGGATCCGAGCGGCGAGCGCGGCGCCGGAGGCGTTCGGACGGCTCCTCGCGGCCGCGCTCACGGCGACGATCGTGGGGCAGGCGGCGCTGCACATCGCTGTGAACCTACGGCTCTTCCCGGCGACGGGGATCCCGCTACCGTTCATCTCACAGGGTGGGTCAGCCCTCGTGACCGTCTTCGCGGCGTTGGGGATCATTGAGTCAATCGCGGCGCACCGCCCGGTCCTCGACCGCGCGCTGTGGCGAGGCGAGCGGTAGGGCCGAGTCTGCGGACCGGGTACGACGAAGGCCGCCCTCTCGGGCGGCCTTCGCGTTGGTCCGAATGTCCTCGGCTACGGCGTCGTGGTGAGCGCCGGCTCTTCCGAGGCGACCTCACCGACAAGACGTGTGAAGTTCACTTCGCCGTCGGTGATGTCGACCTTCACGGTGTCGCCCGGCTCGAACGTGCCGCCGAGCACCTGGTCCGAAAGTTTGTCCTCGATGAGGTTCTGGATCACGCGGCGCAGCGGACGAGCACCGAAGACCGGGTCGAACCCAGCCTCGCCGAGGTGGTCGAGCAAGGCGTCGGTAACCTCGAGTTTCATCTCCTTGGTCTTCAGGTTGGTCCGCAGGTCGTCCAACTCGAGGTTGACGATCTGGCGGATGTCTGTGGCGCCCAGGGCACGGAAGATGACGGACTGGTCGATGCGGTTGATGAACTCAGGCCGGAAGACCCGCTTCATCTCCTCTTCGACGCGTCCCTTCATCCGCTTGTACTGCGCGTCGGCGTCCTTGGTCTCGTCCTGCGCGGTGTTGAAGCCGACGCGGCTGTCCTTCCGGATCAGGTCAGACCCCACGTTGGAGGTCATGATGATGATCGTGTTGCGGAAGTCGACCTTGCGCCCCTTCGCGTCGGACAGGTGCCCGTCGTCGAAGATCTGGAGCAGCATGTTGAACACGTCCGGGTGAGCCTTCTCGATCTCGTCGAGGAGGATCAGGCAGTACGACTTGCGCCGCACCAGGTCGGTCAACTGGCCACCGTCGTCGTACCCCACGTAGCCCGGAGGCGAACCGACGAGACGCGAGATCGTGTGCTTCTCCATGAACTCGGACATGTCGATACGCACGATGTTGTCGCGCGAGCCGAACATGAACTCGCCCAGCATCTCGGCGAGGTAGGTCTTACCGACGCCGGTGGGCCCGAGGAACATGAAGACACCGATCGGGCGCTTCGGGTCCTTCAGTCCGGCGCTCGCGCGCCGCACCGCCCGAGAGACCGCGACGATCGGCTCTTCCTGGCCGACCACGCGCTCCTTCAGGAACGACTCCATCTCCAGCAGGCGCTGGCTCTCCTCTGCCGCGATACGCGACAGCGGGACGCCCGTCCACTGGGAAATGACATCGCGGATGTCGTCCTCGGTCACGATCGCCTCGTCGGAGCCGCGCTGCTGCTGCATCTCCGCCTCGAGTTCTTCGAGACGGCTCTGCAGTCGCACTTCGCGCTCGCGCAGTTCGGCTGCGAACTCGTACTGCTGGTTCGCGATCGCCTGGTCCTTCTCGCGCCGCAGCGCTTCCAGACCGCTCTGCACTTCCTTCACGGAAGGCGGCATCGCGTGGCGACGGATGCGGACGCGGGCCGAAGCCTCGTCCATCAGGTCGATCGCCTTGTCCGGGAGGAAGCGGTCGGAGACGTAGCGTGCGGAGAGTTCCGCGGCCGCCTTGAGCGCCTCGTCGGAGATCTTCAACTTGTGGTGCTCTTCGTACGCCGAGCGCACGCCCTTGAGGATCGAGATAGTGTCCGGCACCGTCGGTTCGTCCACCCGCACCGGCTGGAAGCGTCGCTCCAGCGCCGCGTCCCGCTCGATGTGCTTGCGGTACTCGTCGAGGGTGGTCGCACCCACGGCCTGGATCTCACCTCGGGCGAGCGCCGGCTTCAGGATGTTCGCCGCGTCCACAGCACCCTCGGCTGCGCCGGCACCGACGAGCATGTGCAGCTCGTCGATGAACAGCATGCAGTTGCCGGAGGTCTTGATCTCCTCGATGACCTTCTTCAGGCGCTCCTCGAACTCACCTCGGTACTTCGTGCCTGCGACGAGCAGGCCGATGTCCAGGGTGAGCATGCGCTTACCGAGCAGCGTATCCGGCACGTCACCGGCGACGATGCGGTGCGCGAGGCCTTCCGCGATGGCGGTCTTGCCGACGCCCGGCTCGCCGATGAGGACGGGGTTGTTCTTCGTGCGACGCGAGAGGATCTGGACCACCCGCTCGATCTCGTGGTCGCGCCCGACGATCGGGTCGAGCTGGCCGCTCCGCGCCATCGCCGTCAGGTCGACGCCCAACTGGTCGAGCGTGGGGGTGCGCACCGAGCGCCCGCCAGCCGCTGCGGCCGTCTGCCCGGCCTGCTGGCCGCCTCCGGCGGCAGGCTGACCCTGCTGCGGCTGCTGCTGCAGGATGCGCGTGGTCTCCCCGCGCACCCGCTCCAGGTTCACGCCCAGGCTTTCGAGGACTCCCGCCGCAATGCCTTCGCCCTCACGGACGAGGCCGAGCAGCAGGTGCTCGGTGCCGATATAAGAGTGCGAGAGTCGACGCGCCTCGTCGACCGCGAGTTCGATGACCTTCTTCGCGCGAGGCGTGAGGCCAATCTCCGCGGAGGACGTGCGGTCGCCACGGCCGATGATGAACTCGACGGCTGAGCGCACTTTGTTCAGTTCGACGCCGAGGTTGCCGAGCACCTTCGCCGCTACACCGTCGCCCTCGCGGACGAGGCCCAGGAGCAAATGCTCCGTGCCGATGTAGTTGTGGTTGAAGCGCTGGGCTTCTTCCTGCGCGAGCGTGAGCACGCGACGTGCCCGCTCTGTGAACTTGTCGAATCGGTCAGCCATAGTCCGACCTCCCGCCTGTTCCCCCGCAGATCAACAGTACCACGGGGGCTTGGTCACCCCATCGAACGTAGACCTACGCGGGCTCTCGATCCATTGTGCCGAATACACCCCGACGCTGTCTGTGCGCGTTCCACCTGACACTGCCAGAGCGGCTGGTCAGGACGCCCCGGGAGAGACAGAGCGGCGCGCCGAGGATGTCCCCGGCGCGCCGCCCAATCAGACCCGTTATGGGGCTACTCGGCGGGCTTCTCTTCTGACGCCTCTGCCTGCGTCTCGGTCACCTCGGCGGGTGCCTCAGCCGGCGCCTCTGCGACCGGCGCTTCTGTGACTGGCGCCTCAGCGGCTGGGGCCTCGACGGCTGGCGTCTCGACAGCAGTCGACGGGGCCTCGGTCGCCATCTCGGCGGCGGCGTCTTCGGGAGACTGCTGCGCGAGGTCGGCCTGCGCCTGCTGCATGGCGGCCTGCATCGCCGTCAGTACCGGCTGGTCGTCACGCATCGCTGCGCGCCCCTGCTGGTCTTCCGCTCGCGACTCCTGCCGTGCCGAAGCGGCGACGACCGCCTTGCGCGACTCTTCCGCCGCCCGCTCGATGCGAGCAGCGAAGCGCGGGGCGAGGTTCACGGCCTCGTCCGGGAACAGCCGGGTAGCGTCCTCGGGCATCTCCGTGGTGCGACCGTCCTGGTCGAACTGCCAGCCGCGGATCATCGCCTCGGTGCGCGCCTCGCGCAGAGACAGGCCCAGACGGTGCCGGTCGTGCTCGATGCGCACGATCTTCAGCGGGACGACGTCGCCTTCCTCCACGACTTCCTCGGGGTGACCGATGCGACGGTCCACCAACTCGGAGACGTGGACGAGGCCCTCGACCGGCCCAGGGAGCCGAGCGAATGCGCCGAACGCGACCAGCTTCGTGATCACACCTGGGACGACATCGCCGACCTGGTAGCGCGTGATCAACTGCTCCCACTGCTCCGGCGCCGCGCGGCGGATGGAGAGTGCGATCTTCTTCGTGTCCTGGTCGATGCGCATGACGAAGACGTTGACCTCGTCGCCAACCTTGAACAGGTCCTCTGGCTGCGCGTTGCGGTCCCAGGACAACTCGGACAGGTGGACGAGGCCGTCCGCGCCGCCGAGGTCAACGAACACACCGAAGTTTCGGATCGAGGTGATGCGGCCGAGGCGGATTTCGCCCTCGTGCAGTTCGTCGAGCAGACGGTCCTTCTGCTCGGCGCGCCACTCCTGCAGCGCAGCACGCTCGGAGAGGATGACGCGGTTGCGGCGTCGGTTGATCTCGATGACCTTCAGGCGGAGTTCGCGGCCGACCTGCGCGGACAGCGGGTTCGTGCCGTCCGTGCCGGGCTTCGCGCCCACGACCTGCGACATCGGGATGAAGGCGTTCACGCCCTCGACGTTCGCGAGCAGTCCGCCCTTGTTGTAGCCGGTGATCTCCGCCTCGAAGATGTCGCCGCTCTCAAAGCGCTCCTGCAGCGTGCGCCAGCCCTGCTCGCCGCGTGCGCGGTCGATCGACAGGCCGACCTGGCCCTCGGAGGTCTCGGGGTTCGAGACGTAGACGAGCACCTTGTCGCCGGGCTGCACTTTCGTCAGCGGGTCGGCGCCGAGCGAGTGCATCTCGCCGGCCGGTACAACACCTTCTGACTTGAAGCCGATGTCCACCAGGATGCCGTCACGCTCCACGCCCATGACGGTGCCTTCGACCACCTCGCCGCGGCGCAACTGGCGCGGTTCCTGAGCCTCCACGCTGGCAAGCAGCGCCTCCATGGACTCGAACTCTTCGGCGGGTGCAGTGGTGGTCTGGTTGGTCAAGGTTGGTACAAGCCTCCGGATTGAAGATGGATCCACGCCCCCGCCGAAGCTGAGGCGCAAGTGACGATGATACATCGCTCTGCCCGATACGATCCCGGTTCATCTGTGGATGCGCGAGGCATATGCAGGTGGGTACGCCGAGATGTACCGGTGGGAGAAGCAGCGAGCCATCCCGTTTAAGCGGGATGGCTCGCATTGTCCTGGCGGTGGCCTATTTTCCACGCCCGTTTGCACGGGGAGTATCGTCAGCGCTGTGGCGTTTCACTTCCGTGTTCGGAATGGGAACGGGTGGGTCCACCACGCTCTAACCACCAAGGTGCGTAGTATCGCGCACCCTTCCCGGTAGTGACAAGACCCGGCAGGCACTTCACGGTGAGATTTCCCGCCCGCCTCGAGTTCCACGCGGTCACACCCGACCGCTGGCTCGACTTCGAACGGCTCTTCGAGGCCCGCGGCGGCCCGAAGGCCTGCTGGTGCATGGTCTTCCGCGCGATCGACCGCAAGAACGCGACGTCCGCAACAAAGAAAGCAGCCATGCGCACGCGCGTCGCCGCCGACACACCGATCGGCATCCTCGGCTATCTGGACGGCGAACCCATCGCATGGTGCTCCGTCGCGCCGAAGGCCACCTTCGAACGCCTCGGCGACGTCGAGGACGACACCGCCGACCCGGACACGCTGTGGTCGATCACCTGCTTCTTCGTCCCGCGCCAGTATCGAGGCCAGGGCGTCACCGCCCACCTGATCAAAGCCGCCGTCACCCACGCGAAGGCACACGGCGCTCGAGTCGTGGAGGCGTATCCCGTCGACCCCTCATCGCCCTCGTATCGGTTCATGGGATTCGTCCCCGCGTTCGAGCGTGAGCGGTTCCGCGCGGTGGGCCGCGCCGGCACCCGACGTCACATCTACCGGCGGCATCTGCGGGCAGCGCCCCGGAGATCTCCGGGATAACGAAACAGGCGGAGCCGATTGGCTCCGCCTGTTTGATCGCTTGGTAGCGGGAGAGGGATTCGAACCCCCGACCTTCGGGTTATGAGCCCGACGAGCTGCCGCTGCTCCATCCCGCGACGCGGCTGCGGTGGGCCGACAGCCCTCGACGGATCGAGGAGTGACGACGAACCAAAGCAGCACCTTCACACAGAGTACGGCGAGAGCGCATGCCATGCGGGCACGGGCGCATCGAAGAGTACGCACAACATTGCAGATTGTGCTTGATAGAGGGTCAAGCCCTCGACCATTAGTACCGGTTAGCTGAGCGCATTGCTGCGCTTACACCTCCGGCCTATCAAGCGGGTAGTCTTCCCGCGGTCTTACCTGGTTAACCCAGTGAGTGGCCTCATCTTGAAGTTGGCTTCCCGCTTAGATGCTTTCAGCGGTTATCCATTCCAGACATGGCTACCCGGCGATGCTCCTGGCGGAACAACCGGCACACCAGAGGTCTGTCCACCCCGGTCCTCTCGTACTAGGGGCAGATCTCCTCAAGCCACTTGCGCCCACAGCGGATAGAGACCGAACTGTCTCACGACGTTCTGAACCCAGCTCGCGTACCGCTTTAACGGGCGAACAGCCCGACCCTTGGGACTTGATACAGCCCCAGGATGCGACGAGCCGACATCGAGGTGCCAAACCCTGCCGTCGATGTGAACTCTTGGGCAGGATCAGCCTGTTATCCCCGGGGTAGCTTCTATCCGATAAGCCATGGCCCTTCCACGCGGGACCATAGGATCACTTTGGCCGACTTTCGTCCCTGCTCGACTTGTAGGTCTTGCAGTCAAGCCCCCTTATGCCAATGCACTCAACGGGTGATTACCATCCACCCTGAGGGGACCATTGCGCGCCTCCGTTACTGTTTGGGAGGCGACCGCCCCAGTCAAACTGCCCACCAGACGCTGTCTCCCTGCTTGCTCAGGGGTTAGAAGTACAAATCCAGAAGAGTGGTATTTCACCGTTGACTCCCCGCTCCCCAAGAGAAGCGGATCGACGTCTCCCACCTATGCTACGCATCTGAATCCGGGCTTCAGCGCCAAGTTGCAGTAAAGCTCCACGGGGTCTTTTTGTCCGGCTGCGGGTAGGCCGCGTCTTCACGGCCAGCTCAATTTCGCCGAGTCCTTCGTTGAGACAGCGTCCAGATCGTTACACCATTCGTGCGGGTCGGAACTTACCCGACAAGGAATTTCGCTACCTTAGGACCGTTATAGTTACGGCCGCCGTTCACCGGGGCTTCAGTTCAAGCCTCTCAGCTCTCCCTTTAACCTTCCGGCACTGGGCAGGTGTCAGCCCCTATACATCCCCTTACGGGTTGGCAGAGACCTGTGTTTTTGTTAAACAGTCGCCTGGACCGGCTCGCTGCGGCCCCCGGGCGCTCAGGACGCGAAGTCCTTCACCCCCAAGGGCGCTCCTTCTCCCGAAGTTACGGAGCCAACTTGCAGAGTTCCTTAACGAAGGTTCTCTCGAACGCCTTACGGTACTTACCGTCGCCCACCGGTGTCGGTTTGCGGTACGGGCACTCCAACAGCTCGACGACGACGCTTTTCTAGCCAGCATGGAATCAGCCGAATCGCTTTGACCGAAGTCTCCACTTCCCTCGCATCCTCCGCTTAACCTGGGGGCGGATTTGCCTACCCCCAGACGCCTACGATGCAAGGACGGGCCAAGTCCACAAGGCCCGCTCAACCTATCCTCCTGGGTCACGCCTCTCGTCTCAAACGCTGCCACAGTGGGGCAGGAATACTAACCTGCTGTCCATCGCCTACGGCTCTCGCCCTCGGCTTAGGCCCGCCTAACCCTACGCGGAATAACCTTGCGTAGGAACCCTCAGGCTTACGGCGTTCGGGTTTCTCACCCGAATTACGCTACTCATGCCGACATTCTCACTTCTGCACGCTCCACCAGGGGTCACCCCACTGACTTCACTGCCTGCAGAACGCTCCTCTACCGCCCGTCCTTGCGGACAGGCCCCTAGCTTCGGTACCACGCTTGAGCCCCGGTACATTGTCGGCGCCCGACCACTCGACCAGTGAGCTATTACGCACTCTTTCAATGGTGGCTGCTTCTAAGCCAACATCCTGGCTGTCTCTGCGATCGGACATCCTTTAACACTGAGCGTGGATTGAGGGACCTTAGCTGAGGATCTGGGCTGTTTCCCTTTTGACAATGAGGCTTAGCCCCCACTGTCTCACTCCCGGCCTCTAGTCCAACGGTATTCACGGTTTGATTGGGTTTGGTAAGCGGTATGCCCCCTAGCCCAGTCAGAGCCCTACCCCCGCTGGAGAACGGCCGAGGCTGCACCTAAATGCATTTCGAGGAGAACCAGCTATCTCCGGGTTCGATTGGAATTTCTCCGCTACCCACAGGTCATCCAACTGCTTTGCAACGCAGGAAGGTTCGCGCCTCCACGAGGTATTACCCCCGCTTCACGCTGCCCATGGGTAGATCACCCGGTTTCGGGTCTACGTCCAGCGACTCTGCGCCCTATTCAGACTCGCTTTCGCTTCGGCTCCGTCACTCCCGTGACTTAACCTTGCCACTGAACGTAACTCGTCGGCTCATTCTTCAATAGGCACGCCGTCACCGGGACAAGCCCGGCTCCGACTGCTTGTAAGCACGCGGTTTCAGGAACTATTTCACTCCCCTTCCGGGGTGCTTTTCACCTTTCCCTCACGGTACTGGTTCACTATCGGTCGCCTGGAGTATTTAGCCTTGGGAAGTGGTCTTCCCGGTTTCCCGCAGGGTTTCACGTGTCCCGCGGTACTCAGGATCCGGTCCGGAGTCCATTCAGTTTCGGGTACGGGGCTCTCACCCCCTCTGGCCGACCGTTCCAGGTCGTTCCCCTACCAAATGGATTGGTAACTCCTAATGGACCGTCCTACAACCCCGCCGTCCGAAGACGACGGTTTGGGCTGTTCCCCGTTCGCTCGCCGCTACTAGGGGAATAATTTCTCTTCCTCGAGGTACTGAGATGTTTCAGTTCCCCCGGTTCCCTCCCTCTGGCCTATGTGTTCAGCCAGCGGTGACTCGGTATGACCCGAGCCGGGTTGCCCCATTCGGAAATCCTGGGTTGAGCTCGCTTGGCAGCTAGCCCAGGCTTATCGCAGCCATGCTACGTCCTTCATCGGCTCCAGGCGCCAAGGCATCCACCGCGCGCCCTTAGTAACTTGACCCTCCGTCAAGCACAACTCTGCAATCTCGTGTGCCTCACAAGGCCGGACAGGCCTGTGAGGCAGACTCAGCGATGCGCGCGTTCGCGCTCGCAATATGTGACTTGCAACTCTCGCCGTATTCTGTTGTGAAGGTGCTGCGGACGGGAGACCCCGTCCTGTGCGCCGAGGCGCCACACGGAACGTGTAGCGCGCCGAAGCGCCGCGAAGGTGACGCCAGCATCCATGCTGACTTCGCCGTCGCGGGGCTCCGAGGGGGCTGTCCGAGGGGGGTGATGGGGTTCCGGGAGATTGGTGGAGCCGGGGGGGCTCGAACCCCCGACCTCCGCCTTGCAAAGGCGGCGCTCTACCAATTGAGCTACGGCCCCAGTCGGACTCATCAGTCGAGATGGACTCGACGTGGATGGCGGATGGTGGGCCATCCTGGACTCGAACCAGGGACCTCAGTCTTATCAGGACTGCGCTCTAACCACCTGAGCTAATGGCCCCCGGACGCTCCTCGATCGCTCGAGGAGTCGGACGCACATTGACCTCTGGATAGCGCGCAGAATCCCTCGCTCGAACCGAGCGAGATCTGTAGTCGACCCATCGACGGGACAGATGGCCCTTGCGAGGCCGATGGGTAGATCGACTAGGAGTCTGGCCGGCACTTCTCCTACACCGTAGGAGGAAGTACGTCCCTCCCCACCTCAGTCAGCGACGAAATCGCTGACCAGGGTCGAGAGGCCCCGCCGAGGCGAGGTACAACGCGAACCGACGGAATGTCTCCCTAGAAAGGAGGTGATCCAGCCGCACCTTCCGGTACGGCTACCTTGTTACGACTTCGTCCCAGTCGCGAGTCCCACCTTGGGCGTCTGCTTCCTTGCGGTTAGCTCAACGACTTCAGGTGTTACCCACTCCCATGACGTGACGGGCGGTGTGTACAAGGCCCGGGAACGTATTCACCGCAGTAAGGCTGACCTGCGGTTACTAGCAACTCCGGCTTCATGCAGGCGAGTTGCAGCCTGCAATCCGTACTGAGGACAGCTTTGTCCGATTAGCTCCACCTCGCGGTATCGCAACGGTCTGTACTGCCCATTGTAGCGTGCGAGTGGCCCAGGATGTAAGAGCCATGCTGACTTGACGTCATCCCCGCCTTCCTCCCGGTTGCTCCGGGCAGTCTCGTGTGAAAAATTCAACACACGACGAGGGTTGCGCTCGTTGCGGGACTTAACCCAACACCTCACGGCACGAGCTGACGACAGCCATGC
>CAMBFG010000008.1 GCA_945865925.1 Dehalococcoides mccartyi | reverse complement strand
ACTGGGCTTGCTCCGGTTTGACGGACAGTTTGCTTAGGCCGCCGAGGCGATCCTTGTGCGTGGGAACATCGTTGCCTCGTACTCCGCGGGTGGGACGTAGCCGAGCGTGGAGTGCAGGCGTCGGCGATTGTAGAACACCTCGATGAACTCGAAGATCGCGCGCCGCACTGCGCCTCGTGTCGGCCATGCGGAACGGTAGACGAGCTCGGTCTTGAGCGTGGCGAAGAAGCTTTCGGCGACGGCGTTGTCCCAGCACTGACGGGGACGGCTGAGCGATTGCGAGACGCCATAGGCGCCAAGCAGCTCTCGGAATGTTGCTGAGGTGTATTGACTGCCGCGGTCCGAATGGAAGGTCAACCCCGGTCTCGGCTGTCTGGCCGTGATCGCCATCCGCAGGGCGTCGGAGACCAGGCTCACTCGCATGTGGTCCGCCATCGCGAAGCCGACCACGCGCCGACTGGCGAGATCGATCACGGTCGCCAGATAGCACCAGCCCTCCCAGGTCCGGAGGTAGGTGATGTCGCCGACCCACACGCGGTCGAGTTCGAGCAATGCCGGTGCAAAGGCCCTGCGCACGAGGTCCGTGGCCGGCGGCGGGGCGGAAGGATCGGTGATCGTCGTCCGCTTCCACCGTCGCTTGCACCGTCCAGTGAGTCCACACACGGCCATGAGCCGCGCGACGCGGCGCCGACCGCAGACGACGCCGTCCCGGCGCAGCTGGAGGTACACGCGCGGCGCCCCGTAGGTCTCCCGACTGTCTTTGTGGATCGCGACGATCTGAGCTCTGAGCGCACCATCGCTCCGCTCCCGCGCGGACGGAGCGTGCTTCGACCATTGGTAGTAGGCGGACTGGGAGACCTCAAGCAGCGCGCACGCCGTGGCGACGTGGTGCGCTGCGGCCTTCTCCGCCGCGATGAACGGGTAGACGTTCATCGGGTCTCGGCTGCGAAGAAAACCGTCGCTCGCTTCAGAACGTCACGCTCTTCGCGCAGCACCCGGACCTCCTTGCGGAGTCGGGCAATCTCTTCGCGGTCGGACGTACTGAGCCCGTCACGCCGTCCGCCGTCGATCTCCGCCTGCGTCACCCAGCGCCGTACCACCGTCGCCGTCAGACCGAGGTCGCGCGCGACCGCAGCGACCGTCTTGCCGCTCGTGCGGCAGAGCTCGACGACTTCCGCCTTGTACTCGTCCGTGAACGCACGCCGTGCACGTCGTCCTGTCGATTCCATTCAGACATCCTTCCAGGGCTACACGCCCTATCTTGGGTGTCCGTCAGATCGGGGCAAGTCCAATTCCGGAGTCCAAGGTTGAGACATCAATCAGTGCGAGTGCTTCAGTTGGTGCTGAGCTAGTTCTCAAGAGCGCCAGATCACGAGCGACGTCGAGGCCGACGACCGTGGCGCTCGCATCGAAGGTGGTGGAGCTAAGTCGAACGGTTCGGTCTTGCTCGACGACATGGGCGGCGGTCAACCATTCGCCGCTGCCGATGTGGAAAGCCGTGCCGGATCCGGAGCTCGTGAATACTTGGGTGACTGCCTGCAGTGCCGTGACAGGTCGCGAGTCCGACGGACAGCCACCGACGGTGGTGGTCGACGCTGGCGGCGTGGGCGGTGGCGGAGTGGAGGGAGTAACTACTCCGCTGGATGTACCACCACCCTTGACTATGACAAGTGTGCCGGTGAGGCCTGACGGGAACGCGGCTTCAAAGTCTGCGTTTACGAAAGAGGGAGCGCCAATTACGTAGGTGAGCATTCTTCCGCCGGTAGTGGCGGTGACTGCCGAGACCTTCGCGGAGGCCCCAGCGCTGTTCAACTGAGCCGTCGTGCCTGTAAAGGACACGATCGAAAGTCCTGATGGGGAGATGCTGCCGCCGGAGAACGTGCCCGTCGTTGCGCCGGCCGTTGGTGTCAGGGCAATTCCGTTGGCCGCGTTCGCTGGCCCCCCGCCTGCAGTCCAGCGAACTGTCTGGACAGCCGTCGTACCGCTCATCGAGAAGGAGATCGTGTCGCCTTCCTTCGGTGCACAAGGGTCAGTGGTGGCGATACGGAGCACCCACCGGCCTAGGGTATCGACCGTCACACCAGGCCCGCATGAGCGCCCGCCGATGCTCGCAGCGATCACCGTGCCGGGGCGCTGATCGAGGCCGTAGGCGGTGTACGGCGGGGTTTGCGCCGAGACTGGTGCGGTCATGCCGAAGAGCATGAAGGAAACCGCAAGGACGGCGCTAGGCAAGGAGAGATGAATAGATCGGAGCGTCACGGGGCGCTGCACTCACCCATCGATATTCATGACCGTCGGCGAGGTGCCTGTAGCGAAGAGGGTGGTAATCGCAATCTCGGCGTGCAACATAGCAGGGTTGGTTGCTCCTGTGGTGTAGAGCCCGAGACCGTCAGGTTCCCCCCGAACAGCCCATGCATCTTTTCGGTTGACTGCCAGGGTTTACAAGTAATTCGTCGCCCCCGGAGACCTCCGTCAAAACCTGTCAGGTTGACGACGCCTTGGACTGGGAGGCAACCCATCCCCACGCATCCTCCACACCCGAACCAATAGGGAATCAGATTAGGCATGAGTGATTCCCCGCCCTCGCTGGCCCTCACTCTGAGGCGGTGCCGTCCCGGTTCTACGACCCTTGGACTACGAGGGCGCTGCAGGGCGCGGGCGTTCTGGGTGGCAGCACGATGAGCGACAACACAATGTGGGTGCTGATCGGCGTGCCGGTCGCGGCCCTCGGCGTGTGGCTGGCGTGGCGCGGGGTGACGCCTCGGTAGGTACGTCCTTGGCGGCTAGGCCTCGCGGATGGCGTCGCGCAGGTAGCGCAGGGCGAGGGTGGTGAACTCCACCATGTTCGCGCCTCGGTCGTCGAGGCCGGTCTCGATCACTGTCGTGCGGGCGACGGGGCCGGCGACGCCGAGGGTGGTGCGGCCTGCGGGCGCACCGTTGCGGCCCCCGCCGGGACCGGCGAGGCCGGACTCCGCGATGCACCAGGTGGTGCCGAGCCGTTCGCGCATCGACTCCGCGAGCGAGGCGATCATGTCGGGTGTGGTGCCTCGATAGTTCACGTACTGCTCGGCTGGCACGCCCGCGAGGCCCGTACGCGACCGCAGCGTGTAGACCACACCGCCACCGACGTAGTACTTCGATGCCCCCGCGACCCAGAGCAGCGCCGCCGAGACGAGTCCGCCCGTAGTCGCCTCCGCAACCGAGACGGTCTCGCTGCGAGAGGTGAGCAACGCCGCGATCTCTGTCGCGAGGCTCTCCTGGTCGGTGTTTAAGAAGCCCGTCATGGCAACACTCCCTCCGCGCTAGCGCGCATCTCTCAACCCTCGACGTCACCCCACCTGCTGATGCGCGACCGCAACGGCGTGGAACGCGCTCTCGATGGAGCCCGCGCGGTCAGCCGGGTCGAGGAGCGGATGGGCGAGGATCTCACCGCAGCCCGCCTCGACCATCTGGCTGAGGCGAGCGACCACCTGCTGCTCCGTGCCCGAGACGACGAGGTCATCCAGCATCGCGTCGGAATAGCCGTCGGCGGCCTCAGGGAAGCCCGCAGCGTGGAACATTGCGAGGTAGAAGGGGACGCTGGCGTAGTTGCCGAGTTGGCGGCGGGCGAGCGCGCGGACGGCCCCACGGTCCTCGGACACCATGATCGGGACATGGGCGATCAGCGGCGGCGTTTCGCGGCCGGCGCGTGCCGCGCCTCGGGCGATGGCAGGGAGCGCCTCGCGGATGAGGTACGACGCGGGGCACATCCAGGAGATCGCGCCGTCGGTCAGTTCGCCACATACCTCGAACGACCTCGGACGAAGGGCGGAGGCGAGGAGCTCGACGGGCTGGGGGTCGCGGAGCGTCGCGCGCGCCGTCACGTGGCGGCCCTCGAAGTCCACGGTGCCCTCGGTGGTGAGGGCGCGGATAACGGTGAGGTACTCGCGCAGTTCGGTAAGGGGTGTGTGCCAGCGGACGCCGAAGTTGCGCGTCATCCCCGGCTCATGCGACGGCCCGATGCCGAGACGCAGGCGTCCCGGTGCGAGTTGGGCGAGCGCCTGCGCCTGCTGCGCGATGATCACGGGGTGTCGGGGCCACGTCGGCACGATCGCGGTGCCGATGCGGATGCGCTCGGTCGTTGCGAACGCCGCGGCGAAGACGGTGAGCGGGTCTGCCCCGCTGGCCCCGCCGATAGTGGTCCACGCGACGGGGATGCCGGACATCTCCGCCTGCCGCACCTGCGTCACGAAGTCGGGCGCGCTCAGCGCCTGGATCGCCACTCCCACGGTCGCGGACATCGCACGCTCCCCTGCTGCGAGGGCGATCGTAGCGCTCGGACGAGCCTCGGACGCTCGCCGCCGCACGCCCTAGCATCGAAGGATGCTCAGCCGGCCGTTCCTCGTCATCGCACTCTCGATCTTCACGGCGACGATGGGGCTGGGGATGGTGCTGCCGCTGCTGCCCGTCTATGCCAAGACGTTCGGGGCAAGCGGCGCCACCATCGGGCTGACGGTGTCGGCGTTCGCCATCCCACAACTGATCGTCAGTCCGTTCGCCGGGAAACTCGCGGACCGTTACGGGCGGAAACCGTTCCTGCTCCTGGGAGCGTTCGCCTACTTCGCGTCCGCAATCGGATGGTGGGCCGCGGACTCGCTCGCGGTGATCATCCTGTTCCGTGCGCTCTCCGGGATGGGCTCCGCGCTGATCTTCTCGAACGCGCAGGCATACGTCGGCGACCTCGCACCCCAGGGGGCCGAAGGGCGGTACATGGGTGCGTTCGGCGTGGCGGACTTCATGGGGTTCGGGAGCGGGCCGCTGATCGCCGGCGTCATCCGCGACTACGCGGGCATCGAGGTCGTGTTTCTCGCGATGGCGGCGCTCTACGCCGTCGTCTTCACGCTCATCCTTGTCGTCCTCCCGGCACGGCCGCCGAGGGCACTCGGCAGCATGGCGAGCCTCACGGCGTCGTGGGCCACGATCGCGCGCCACCCTACGATGCAGGCGCTGCTCTTCTACCGCGTCTGTTACGCCCTCGCGACCGGCGTCAGCATGGCGTTCCTCGCCGTCCACCTTGAGGAGCGCGTGGGCGCAACGGCGACGATGGTGGGTGTGGTGTTCGCGGCGCAGCAGATCATCGGTGGGCTCTCCCAGCCGCTGCTGGGACGCCTCGCAGATCGCTACTCGCGTCGATGGTTGGTGTTCACTGGTGCACTGATCATGGCCGCCGGCTGCTCCACGGTGGCGTGGACCGATTCGTTTGCGGTCATCCTCGGCGGGATGGTGATCGGCCCAGGCCTCGCAGCGGCGCTCGCGAATGTCTCCGCGCAGGCGGCGCAGATCGACACCGGCCGCGACCTCGGGATGGCGACCGTGGCGAGCCTCGGCTCGGCGGCGTTCGCCCTCGGCTTCCTGCTCGGCGCCATCGGTGGAGGCCGTTTGGTGGACGCCGCGAGCGTGCCCGCGTCGTTCGTGGTCGCCGCCCTCGTGATGGTGCTCGGCGGCATGGTCTTCGTGCTGCGCGGCCCCCGTCGAGGCAGCCCCACGCCGAGTGAGGTTGAGGTCGTCGCCACGGTCTAACGACCGTTAGCTCCTGTCCGCCCTCGGATCCTCGTCCCGCACCACCGTCATCTGGAACCACGTACACCTCGGGAACGCCGAGGTGGCGAGCGCGTGCTCGCCGATGGCAGCGAGGTCGGCCTCGACGTTGGCGCCACCCACGGGGTACTCCCGGCATTTGGCGGGAACCTCGCGGTCGTGGATGCCGCAGCCGCCGGTGCCATCCTCGTGGGGCTCGAAGGCTTCGCAGCGGAAGCGCGTCGCCGAGAGCTCACCGGCGTCCGCGGGCTTGTGGACGCGGTCGGCCCAGCCCGCCTCGAGGCGTACCAGCGGGATGATCAGCGGCCTGCCGCTGAAAAGGGGGCGGTATTGGTCGGCGGGGAGGGTGCCCCAGGTCCAGTAACCGTCCGTACGCCTCGAATCGCAGCAGTCACCGCAGCCGTTGCACTCGAGGGCTCGCGCGGCTGCGAGGGTGACGTAGCGGGGTTCATCGGCCATACGGCCCATCGTACCCGGGAGGCCCCGGCTGGCCGCTTTAGCCTCGACCGCCGGGCTGCCCGGGAATGGGTCCCATCGGTGAGATTCTTCCTGGACGGGTGCTGACGTTAGCGTGAAGGTTGTTATCATCACGAACGTGACCGGGCGTACCGATTTCCCACTTCGGACGCCACCGACTGACCGCTGAGCTCGATGTGGGGCACGACATGGCTGAAGTCGCTGCACGCGCCGGAATGTTCGCCCCGTTGCGACACGGGACGTACCGCCTGCTCTGGATCGGCCAGTCGTCCCATGCCTTCGCGCTGTGGATGGAGCAGATCGCCCGGCCGTTCCTCGTCCTTGCCATCGGCTACGGCGCTGCGGAAGTCGGCATCGCGCTCGCATGGCGGACCGTGCCGCAGTTGGTCTTCGGCCTTTTCGCAGGTGTGATCAGCGACTGGTTCGACCGCCGGACAATCCTCGTTGTCACCAAGATCAACGTCCTCATACTCAGCATTGCCTTCGCGGCGTTGCTGATTTCGGGACGCCTCGAGTTGTGGCACGTCTATGCGTTCCAGTTCCTGCGCGGGACGTTGATGGCCTTCGAGCAGCCTGCGCGGCAGTCGATGATCGCCCAGATCCTGCCGCCCCAACAGGTCGTCGGTGGCGTGGCACTGATGAGCGCGACGCAGAACGTCATGCGCATCGTCGGCAGCGCAGTCGGCGGCGTCGCGATCGAGGTCATCGGTATCAACAACACGTTCGTCCTGCTGGCGGTGGTCTACATCGGCGCCGTCGTCACGACGCTGATGCTGCGTGTGGCGACGCACGAGCGGCCGGCCGACACGAGCATGAAGGCCGTCATACCCGCACTGATCGAGGGCGGCCGCTACGCCTGGGGGCACACGACCATCCGGGCAATCCTGCTGATGTCGTTCGTGTACTTCACCTTCGGCATGTCCTACACCCAGGTCTTCGTCCCGCTCTTCGCTGAAGACGTGATGGGGATCGGCGCTGGCGGTGCCGGGTTGATGGTCTCGCTGACCGGCGTCGGTGCCCTGGTGAGTGCGCTGGTGGTCGCCTCGAAACAGCCGCGGCGTGTCGGCCTCGCGCTGCCGCTGATCGTGTGGACCTTCGGCGCGATGCTCGTCGCGTTTGCCGTGACCTCATACCTGCCGCGCCCGCTCGGGCTCATCATCCCGTTCATCTTCATCACCCTGACTGGCGCTACTCAGACGATGTTCTTCTCGTTGAGCAACGCGGCGATGCTGAGCAGCGCGCCCGCCGAGATGCGTGGCCGAGTGATCAGCCTGCTCTCCCTTGACCGAGGAGTGATGTCGCTGGGTGGCATGGGCGCAGGCTTCCTCGCTGAGGTCCAGGGTGTCCAGATCGCGCAGATCGTCTACGGCGGGATCTGTGTCATCGGAGGCCTGGGGATCGCGCTGCTCTACAAGGAACTGCGCACGATGGAGATCGACCCCGACGCCTTCGAGCCCGGCCACGGGCATGGAGGGCGTCGCGGCGGTGCCGTGATCGCACCTCGCCCCGTCGCCGTGGAGCCGGTCGCCCCGCCCTCGACCTAGCACTAGCCGAGTCTCAGCGCGTCTGAGGGGCCATCCGATTACGCTCGGCCGATGGACGTCGCCACCCTCCCGGTGATCGCTCTGCTCGGGACGCTGATTCAGTCGGGCCTCGGCTTTGGGTTCGGACTCTTCTTCGTCCCGGTAGCCGCGCTCTTTGTGGCCCCTCGCGAGGCGGTGGCGGTGTCACTGTTGCTCGGGACCGTCGTGAGTGCGGGAATGTATGCCGAGGCGCGGCCGAGGACGGGGCTCCGGGCGATCTGGCCGCTGGTCGTCGGCGCGATCATCGGCAGCCCGCTCGGGCTACTGGTGTTGCTGCGCGCCGACGAGTCCGTCCTTCGGCTGCTCGTGGCGGCTGCCGTCCTCGTCAGCGCGATCGCGAACCTCACCAGCGGTCGAGGCCACACCCACGAGGCGCGCCCCGACCCGGTCGTCCGCCAGGGGTTGGTGGGCGTCCTCGGTGGCGTGATCCGTGGGGCGACATCGATGGGCGGGCCACCCATCGTGCTGTATCAGCACTGGATCGGGGGCGGCGCGGAGCGGATCCGCGGGCGGCTGTTCGCGTATTTCTTCTGGGTGGGCGTGCCCGCGACGCTGATCATCGTGCCAAGCGGGCTCTTCACCCGCGACGTCCTGCGCGACACCGCTCTCGCGTTGCCAGCACTCCTCGTCGGCCTGGTGGGTGGGCGCCTGATCCGGCCGCACATCGCGGAACGATGGTTCGGACGGCTATCGATGTTGCTGTTGGCGGGGACGTCCGTGCTCGCGGCGTGGGGCGCGATGCGCGCGATCCTCGGCTAGCCGCGGCAGTGAAGATGGGCCGCTGAAGCCGCTTGCAAAGGAGTCTAGAAAACTCCCCGGCTCCAGCGATCCGTATTCACCGTACCCCCTGACCTCGCTGCGCGCTCATACGCAGCAGCTGGCCGGTCATCGCGGGGACAAAGACGAGCCCCTCCGAAGAGGGGCTCGCGTCCATCGACCGAAGTCGAGGGTGTAAGTCGAGTACTAGTAGCGGGAACCGCCACCACCGCCGCGGGAGCCACCGCCACCGCCGCCGCCGTAGCCGCCGCCACCACCGCTGCCGCCGCGGTTTCCACCGCCGCCGCCGCCGTAGCCGCCGCCACCCCCGCCGCCGCCGTAACCACCGCCGCCGCCGCGGCTACCGCCGCCGCCGCCGCCGCCGTAGCCACCGCCGCCGCCGCCGCCACCGAAGCCACCACCGCGGCTCTCACGCGGCTGGGCCTCGTTGACGCGCAGGGAGCGGCCACCGAAGTCCTTACCGTCGAGAGAAGCGATCGCCTTCTTGGCGTCCTCGTCTGCCATTTCAACGAAACCGAAGCCGCGCGGGCGGCCGGTCTCGCGGTCGTTCGGAAGCGCGCACGACACCACGGTGCCGAACTGCCCGAACAACTCCGCTACTTCAGACTCCGTGGTCTGGAAGGAGAGGTTTCCCACATAAATACGCTGAGTCAACGTCCACACTTTCAGCCGACAACACCTGCCGGCACACGCCAAACCACCAGGTCCGGCAACCAACTTGCTGCTCAGAAACCAGGTGACCGCGGGTGTTTGGACCGTCGCACGAAGAACTGAACGCCTCAAGCGTAGCACGCGAGGTCTGATCGGGCGTACCGGAGTCTCCTCGACCAGATTTGAGGCGACCGCGAACCTACGCCCCGCCGACCATCTCTTCCGCCGATGGACGGAACGTGGAGCGGATCGGTACCTCGCGGATCGTGGCCGCCAGGAACATCATCACCACCCCGATGCCGAGCGAGACGAAGAAGAGCCGTCGGATCCCGACGGTCACGGCGTCCTTCTGCGCCCCGAGGGCCTCAGCAAGTACCGACTCGCCTCGGCCATCCGGGAGTGCGAGCACCGTCGCTCGTACGGCGGCGTAACGCGCTGGGTCGAGGGCCAGTGTGGGGTCCTGGAACTCCGCGTAGGCGACGGCAGGAATCGCCTCACGCACCCTCGCGGTCTCGTCGGTGAAGGTGGTCGAGTAGGAGGTGGTGAAGATGACGCCGAACACGGCGACACCGATGACCTGGGAGATCTGCATGAAGAACTGGCGGCTGCTCGTCGCCACACCCATGAACTCGTGCGACACGCTGTTCTGGATCACGACGGACATCAGCGGGCCGATCATCCCGCCACCGAGGCCGGAAATGACCATATAGACGGAGATGTGCCACGGGATCGTGTGCTCGTCCATCGTCGTCAGGAGGAACGCCGAGATCGCCGTCAGCGAGGCGCCGACGAGCACGGTGTACTTGAAGCGTCCGGTCCGGGCCACGATCTGCCCGCCGATGATGCTGGACACCAGCAGGCCGACGGCCTGAGGCGTCGAGATCAGGCCGGAGGCCGTGGCCGAGGATCCGAGGGCGGTCTGCAGGAACGTCGGCAGGAACTGCACGGCACCGAACAGCCCCGTCCCCATACAGGAGACGATGAGGCAGCCGTAGACAAACGTGCGGTTGCGGAACAGCGCGAGTGGCAGGATCGCGTTCGGGTGCCTCGACTCCTGCCAGAGGAAGGCGAGGACGAGCGCGCCCGCGACACCGAACAGACCGACCGTCTCCGGCGCGCCCCAGCCGAAGCGCTCCCCCGCCCAAACGAGGGCGAGCATCAGTGCGGTCGTCGCGACACCGAGCAGCGCCGCCCCGGCGAAGTCGACGTCGCTCAGACGGCCACCCTTCTTCGTCGCGGGCAGGTTGAACCAGATGAAGATCATGGCGATCACACCGACCGGCAGGTTGATGTAGAAGCACCAGCGCCAACCCGGACCGTCCGTGAGGAATCCACCGACCGCCGGGCCGATAAGCGATGCAATGGTGAAGGAGGAGATGAAGTAGCCCATGTACTTCGCGCGCTGGATCGGTGTGAACAGGTCGCCCATCGTCGCAAACACGCACGAGAAGATGAGCCCACCACCAACGCCCTGCACGGTCCTCGCGCCGATGAGGAACAGCATGCTCGGTGCCGCACCAGCCGCCGCCGAGGCACCGACGAACAGCGCGATGCCTGCAAGCAGGAACGGCTTGCGTCCGAACATGTCGGACAGTTTGCCGACGACTGGTACGACAACCGTCGAGGACAGCAGATACGTCGTGAACACCCACGACAGCAGTTTGAAGCCGCCGAGGTCAGCGAGGATCTTCGGCATGGCCGTCGCGATGATCGATTGGTCGAGTGCGCTGACGAACATGCAGAGCATGAGCGAGTTCATCAGCAGGAACTTCTGACGTCCGGTCATGAACTCGCCGAGGGCGAGCGAGGGCTCACCCGAGCCGCTGCCGGGACCGCCCATCGAAGAAGGTGCAGACGCCGTCTGAGCCATACGAGACCTCGTCGTCGGTGCGTGGGCTGCGATCAGAGTCGGTTGGGCTGCAGCCCTAGCCTTCGACCCAGATGCGTCGAGCGGGATCGCGGCCCAGAACTACCGTACGCCCGTCGAAGGCCACGGTCAGCGTCCCCCGCTTCACGGCGACTTCTTTGATCTCCACCTCGACGCCAGGGCGGATGCCTTCCTTGTCGAAGAACTGCAGCAGTTCCTCGTCCTCCTCGTATACCCGCTGGACACGGGTGACGGTGCCGTTCTCCATGTCGGAGAGGTGGCGGCTGGAGAGCGGGTGCTGATGGGGATGGCCCGGGATGGGGTAGCCAAACGGCGACACCTGGGGATCCCCGAGCAGACGCACGATTAGCGGCTCGGTCACCTCGGAGATCGAGTGCTCCATCAGGTGGGCCTCTTCGTACGCCCGCCACCAGTCGAGGCCCATGACGTTCACGAGGAGGCACTCCGCGAGGCGGTGGCGGCGCACCATCTCCTCCGCGCGGGCCATCCCGGCGGCAGTGAGGGAAATCCGCTTCTTGGCGTCCATGGTGACCAGACGGTCGCGTGTCAGGCGGGAAAGCATCCCGGCGATCGAGGCCGGCGTGATGCCGAGGCGTTCCGCCACCCGGGCGGCGATCACCTCGTCACCCTCGTCGTGGTTAATGCGATAAATCGTCGTGAGTGCGTCGTCGGACGCGACGTTCGTGACTTGCTTCGGCACCCGTGAACCTCCAGCGAGGCCCCATCGTGGCAGGGTGGAGGAGGGGCGGCAAGCGGCCTGCCGGGAGAGGTCGGGAGCACCACCCTCAGGAGCGGCTAGCGGCCCTCGCCGGTATGATCGGACACTGGGAGACGTTCTCGTTTCAGCCGCCTCCCGCGCTGGCAAGTGCCTACCGAGAGGGCCCCACGCGCGTGAACCTGGAGCCGGGCCTCGACCCCGAGGAACGCCAGCAGGCGATCCTGGGCCCCCTCGTGCGCGTCATCCAGGAAGCCGCCGCGGACCAGCCGTGGGCGCTCATCGGCGCCGCCTCCGCCCGCCTCCAGGGTGTCGGGGTGCCGGGCACCAACCTCGAGTTCATCACCACCGAGTCCGCCCTGATGGCGCTGGGCGAGATGCTCGGGGTGGCCTCCGACTGGGGCCAGGGGACGCATCTGGCGGCGAACCGCCTGCACTTCATGCGCCACGGCATCCCCGTCTTCGTGTTCGGCGATCCGGTGTTTCACGGGCCGTACGAGTCCCTTGCACCACGCGAGGTGCCCTCGCTCTGGGACGCCCGCGTGAAGATCGATTGCCGTGGCACAGGGGTGCTCTGCACGCCGCTCGAATGGGAACTCGTGCTCGCGGTCGTCCTCGCTGCCTCACAACGCATCGACGCGGTGGGGCAACGGATGCTGGACTCCGGCTACGACAGCCGCCTCGTCGTCCGCCTGCTGCGCGAAGGCCGCGTCGCGCGTCACACGGAGGAGGCCGTCTGGGCCGTCCTCGAACACCCCGACACGAAGTCGAGCGCCGCCGACTAGCCAGCGCACCCCTCAGGCATCCCGCCCACCTTGCCGTCGGGAGACGGCTACAATCCGCGCGCGCTGGCGTCACGATAGGCGTCGGTTGCCCCGGCCCGCAGCATTGTCGCGGGACCGGGAAGGCTCGGAGAGGACACTCCACCCCATGCCGATGACCGTAGGGACGGGCATCCCCACTGACATGACGTTGATCGCCGACAAGGCCCGCCAGGCCGAGCGCCTGGGCTACGACGCGATCTCCGTCGGCGAGACGGCGCACAACCCATTCCTGCCGCTGGTGCTCGTCGCCGAGCACACCCAGCGCCTGCACTTCGGCTCCTCGGTCGCCATCGCGTTCCCGCGGGTGCCGCACATCTCCGCGAACATCGCGTGGGACCTCTCGAAGTACTCGGGCGGCCGGTTCATCCTCGGCCTGGGCACACAGGTGAAGGGCCACAACGAGCGGCGCTTCTCCGTGCCGTGGGCGCCTCCGGGGCCGCACCTGCGCGACTACATCAACTGCATGCGCGCGATCTGGGACTCATGGCAGAACGGCACGAAACCGAACTACGAGGGTGAGTACTACCAGTACAAGCTCACCAGCCCGTTCTTCAACCCCGGCCCGATCGAGCACCCGGACATCCCGGTGATCATCTCGGCCGTGAACCCGTTCAACGCCCGCCTCGCCGGCGAGGTCGCGGACGGCATCGCGATCCACGGCTTCAGCACCTTCAAGTACATCCGTGAGGTGCTCATCCCCGCGGTACACGAGGGCGCCCGACGCGCGGGCAAGGACGTCAGCAAGGTCCACGTGCGCGGGGGCGGCTTCATCGTCACAGCCAGGACCGAGGAGGAGGTGCGCCTCGCCAAGGAGCGCAGCCGCCGCCAGATCTCGTTCTACGCCTCGACGCGTTCGTACTCGAACGTGATGAAGATCCACGGCTGGGCGGACGAGGCGGCGCAGCTGCACCGCCTCTCCATCGAGGGCAAGTGGGACGACATGGTCGGCCTGATCACGGACGACATGATGGAAGAGTTCTGCGTCATCGGGACGTGGGACGAACTGCCCGCGAAGATGCGCGAGAAGTACGCCGGCATCAACACGCAGGTGAACTTCAGCGCCGAGCCAAAGAACCCGGACGACGAGGCCCAGATCAAGGAAGTCATCGCGTCTCTCAAGACGATCCCCGCCGTCGGCGAGGTCTAGCCCTCGCCCGAGAGAGGAGCCCGGTATGCCGTACGCCGAGAACGATGGCGTCAATATCTACTACGAGGTGGACGGCACCCCGGGCGCCGAGCCGATGGTGATGCACCACGGCTATCTCGCTGACCTGGAGTCGTGGCGCGCTCGCGGCTGGGTGAAAGCCCTCGGCGACCGCTACCACCTCATCCTCGTGGACTCTCGCGGCCACGGCCGCAGCGACAAGCCCACCGACCCCGAGGCGTACGAGATGCGCAACCGCGTCCTGGACGTCCTCGCGGTCATGGGCGCCGAGAACGTGAAAACCGCGCACTACCTCGGCTACTCGATGGGCGGAATGATCGGCTACTCAGCGCTGATCTACGCCCCGCAGCGCTTCGCGACGATGTCCTGCGGCGGTATGTCGCCGATGCTCCGCCCCACCGGCACGGCTCGTCCGCCGCTCGACTGGGACGCCCTGATGAAGTTGGCGCTCAAGAACGGAGCCGTGAAGGCCGCCTACGACGCGGGCCGCATCGAGCGCCCCGCGATGGAAGCCTGCCGCGTGCCGATGGACGAGTGGAACGGCGCCGAGCAGGCCCTCCGCATGGCGAAGATGCCGGTCTTCATGTACGCCGGCACCGAGGACACCCCACACGCCGGCTGCGCTTTGGCCGTCGCCCTCAACTCGAAAGCGCGGTTCCTCTCGCTCCCCGGCAAGAACCACACCACAGCAGCGGAGTCGGTCGATCTCATCGTGCCGGCCCTGCTGGAGCACATCGGCGGCGTGAAGGCGGAGTAGGCAGTGACCGATGGGCAGCGCCTTCTCAGGTACCTCATCCCAGGAGGACTCATCCTCGCCGGGCTGGTCGCATGGTTAGCCGCAACTCCATCGTTCCGCAGACTCGTCGGGGATGCCGACCTACCTCACGATCAGGCTGGGGCAGTCGCAGCAGTCGTACTTGCTGGCAGTGCCGCCGCTGCCCTCGTGCTTGGATTCGTCGCGCTAAACATCCACTTGTCGGTAGTCAGCCTTGAACGTTTTTGGACTAGGAACAATCCGCTCCACTGGTCCGCGTGGCCGTTCGGCTGGGTGGACGAGAGTTCCTTACTGGACGCATTCTCAACGCCCCGACCCGGGAGACGCTGGCAGTCTGAGGAGGCCGGCCAGTCAGACGCCTTGTTACACGTCCGAGTAGGTGGCGCCGGCAAAGGTGGTGAGATCGCCCTTGCGCGAGGACGCGCGATCATGGATCAGGTGAATGGACTAGGTGCGGCAGCGGCAGGACTCCTCAGTGTTTGTGTCGGTGGGTATCTCCATGACCTGATCCGGGCGCGCGACTCTGAAGGAGATCTGAAGACCGTCGTCGAGATTTCCGTCCTCGCCATCGCGGTGATGCTCATGGTCTCGCAGCGTCGAGCGTCGAGAGTCGCCACCCACTACGCGAGGAAGATGCTGGACATGGTCGCGCGAGGCGAGGGGCGCTAACCGCCCGCCTTCAGCCTGACTCCCGCCTCACGACCGATCTCGCCCCAACGTTTCGCCGAGGTGGCGCGCATTGCGCCGTGGCGTTTCGTGTCTTGAGCCATGCGGACGAAGAGTTCGGCGAGGCCGTCGATGTCATCGAGGTTCACAGTCTCGGCTGCGATGCGGTTGTCCTCGCCCATGTTGTGATAGTTGCCGAGGGCGACGCAGGCGGCGCCGGTCTCGTAGCCCATGAAGTCGTAGGCGGTCGCCTCAGTGGTGCCGCCGTCCATGAGTTTGCGCTGGAACTTGAACTTCGGGTCAGCCTGCTGCATCTCCATCGCGAGACGGAACATCCAGAGCGTCATGTCCGGCGAGAAGATGTGGCCGTAATCGCCCACGCGGATGATCGGGCCGTCCCCCTGCTTCGCGCGGCCTCCGGCCATCGAGGAGCACTCGACGGCCACGACGAGCGCGTCCTCGGGTAGCGTGCGCCCACCGGCAGCGGCAGCCGCACCGAGGAGCCCGGATTCCTCCGCACGCGTGAACGAGCCGACGACGTAGCCCTCGATGCCACGCGCAACGAGGCGGTCGAGGGTCGCGAGGACGGCGACGGCGCCGATCAGGTCGTCGCACTGGCGCGCCTCGACGATGCGGCCACGGATGCGGCACTCCGCCACATCCCAGAGTGCGAGGTCGCCGGCTGACGCCTCGCCTTCCTCGAGCGTGGCAGCTGCGCCGGTGATGCGACGCGCCCAGCGGTTCGGTGCGTCGCTCGCGAGGATGCGCGTGATGCGTGCCAAGCCTCGGCTGTTGCCGTCTTCGCCGTAAACCCGGACGCGCTCGCCCTTCCCGTAGCGGGCGTCGACGCCACCGCGGAACGCGAGGTCGAGGCGCTTGCCTCGGGCGCTCTCGACGACGAAGCCGGGGTGGTCGGTGTGCGCTCCGAGGACGAGCGGGCGAGCGCCTCGGACGGCGCGACCTTTGCGGTAGGTCACGTAGCCGTTGCCGAAGGCGTCCTCGGTGTAGGCGAGCCCTCGGGCCTCCGCGAAGGCGCGGACGGCAGCCATGACGCCCTGCTCGCGGAAGGAGACGGTGGGGATCCCGACGATCGCCCGCACGATCGAGGCAAGCGGAGTCTCGGCGGGAGGCGCAGCGGGTGCTCGGGGCGGCATCGAGGGCTCCTCGGGAGTCTCTGGGGACGTCGTTCGCGCGCCATCCTATCGGGCCCGTACGCTGGAGGCATGACTTCCCCCGCCACGATCCCGCTCTTTGCCGCCTCTGGTCCGCCCGAGCCGGTCCCCGTCGGCCGCCACGGCAAGCGCCGCTGGCTGGTCGACCGTCCCCTCGAACCCATCGAAGTGGAGTGCACCGGCTTCACCACCGGTGGCCGCGCCGTGGGCAAGGCACCCGACGGACGCACCGTCTTCGTCGAGTACGCGCTGCCGGGGGAGCGTGTGATCGCCGAGATCACCGCGAACCACCCGACCTACCTCGAGGCCTGCGCGATCACGGTGCTGCGTCCCTCACCGGAACGCGTCGAGCCGCCGTGTGAGTACTTCGGGCGGTGCGGCGGCTGCCAGCTGCAACACGCCGCCTACCCCGAGCAGCTGCGCCTGAAGACCGAGGTCGTCGCGGAGCAGTTGCGCCGCATCGGTCGGTTCGAGGCAGACGAAGTCGCCACCCTCGTACGTCCGATGATCGGGATGGACGACCCCTGGGGCTACCGGAACCACCTGCGGTTCACCGTGCGCCGCGACGGCGACGTGGGCTACATGCTGCGCGGGACGCATCGGTTCCTGCGCGTGGACTACTGCGAGATCGCCCACCCCCGCGTGAACGAGGTGCTGCGACGGGTGCAGGGCAACACGATCGTGGCGCACCAACTCGCGGTCCGTATCGGTGAGAACACCGGCGACGCGATGATCCAGCCGAAGATCGACTGGCGACCCGGCCACCGTGCCGCACACGTCGAAAGCGGCCAGAAGACCTACCGCGAGTCGCTGAACGGGGTGCAGTACCAGATCTCCGGCCCCGCGTTCTTCCAGGTGAACACGCGACAGGCCGAACGCCTGGTCGCAATCGCGGTCGCGCACGTCCTCGAGGCGAACCCGCACGTGGTGGTGGACGCCTACGCGGGCGTCGGCACGTTCGCGGGGCAACTCGCCGACAAGGTGCATCAGATCGTGACCATCGAGGAGTCCGCCGCCGCTGGCGTGGACGCTGAGGTGAACCTGGCGCAGTTCGAGAACGTGACGCGCATCACCGGCAAGGTGGAGGCGCTGCTGCCCGGCATGACGCCTGAGCCCGACGTCGTGATCATCGACCCGCCGCGTGCTGGCCTCTTCCCCGCGGTGATCGAGGCGATCCTCGCCTCCGCCGCGCGGCGCGTGGTCTACGTCTCGTGCGATCCCAGCACGCTCGCGCGGGACCTGCGGCTGTTCGTCGATGGCGGTTTTGTCGTCCGCGAGGTGCAGCCCGTCGACATGTTCCCGCAGACCCAGCACATCGAATGCGTCGTCGCCCTCGATCGTGCCATCGCCCGCGCGTGACCCTCGTCCTCGCCTCCGCGTCGCCGAGGCGTCGCGAACTGCTGGCAGCCCTCGGCGTCGCTTTCGAGATCGACCCCGCCGACATCGATGAGACCAGCGCCGAAATCGATCCCGTTCGCCTCGCGGAAACGCTCGCGCTCTCGAAGGCGCGCGCTGTGGCCGCGCGTCGCCCGGGCGACGTGGTGATCGGCAGCGACACCGTCGTCGCCCTCGATGGGCGGCTCCTCGGCAAGCCTGTCGATGCCGCGGAGGCCCGCACGATGCTCGACGCGCTGCGCGGGCGGGCACACGAGGTGGTGACCGGCGTCGCGGTTGTCGCGCCAGGCGGCCTCGACGCCGTCGCGCACGGACGGACGGCCGTGGTGATGCGGGAGTACGAGGCCGCTGAGCGCGACGAGTTCATCGCACGCGGTGAGCCGTACGACAAGGCCGGCGGCTACGCGATCCAGGACACAGCGTTCCACCCCGCGGCGGGCATCGTTGGATGCGAATGCGGTGTGATGGGGCTGCCGTTGTGGACGCTCAAGCGGCTGCTGCAGGACGTGGGTGTCGAGGCAGGCACGCCAGCCCCCGAGCGTTGCGCGGGGTGCCCGGCTCGGCGCTAGCGCTTCTCCTGGATGACCTCGAGTTCACCGATCACGGTCGAGATCCGCACGTGCAGCCGGCGTTCCTGCTCCGCGTACCCATCGGTCCGCACCAGGATGTCGCGCACCAGGCCTTCCTCGCGCTGGCCGAGGACATCGACGGTGCCGACGAACGTCTGCGCCTCCACCTCGAGGCCCACGCCGTGCGGCACGCGGAGGCGGATGGCACCCACCCAGACGAGGAGCGTGAGCGCGGTCTCACCGACGGGCAGGTTCGCCTCGCGCAGGTCAAGGTCGATGTCGCCGAAGACAGTGCGCAGCACGCCATCCTCGACCGACCAGTTCTCGGCAGATCGGATGTGCCCGAACGTCTGCGAGAGCCGCCGTCGTACACGCCGCGCGCGCGCCTCCGCAAGGATGGCGAGGACGCCGAGGGCAATCAGAAAGAGCCCGACGCCGGCCTCGACCAGCCCACGCCGGCCGATCTCCCGCCATCCGGCCTCGTCCGCGAACAGCAGCACGCCGAGGACGCAGAAGTACGCACCGACGGTGAAGCTGAGGACATCGCGTAAGCGTGAGGTCACCGACGCCGCCAGGACCGGCGCGCGCCGCGGAACACGATGGTCAGCCCGATGCCGATGAGCGCCGCCGCCCAGAACTCCGTCACCGTGACCTCGCGGATGACGTCGAGTGAGTCCAGCAGGAGCAGTGCCCCCACGATGATGAAGACCACGCCAAACGCCATCCCAGACCTCCCCCATAGGAACCACATCGACAGCCTCCGGGCGCTGGCACCTCGATTCTACGGCGTTCGCCTGAGGTGCCTTGCTCATGTGATGTCGATATGGTGTCATGGTGACGTCATCGGAACAAGGCTCTTTCTCGTGAACCGCTGGAATCCCTCTACGGGGAGACGCGTCTGCTGCGCCGATCACAGGAAATAGATGCGGGTTACGGGAATCTAAGTACGTTGGATGCGGCGTCTCACCCGCCTTTGGAAGGACTGAACGTGGCCGACCCGATCATTCAAGTCACCGACCTCGTGAAAACCTACGACACGGGGGCTGTGCGCGTGAACGCGCTCCGAGGTGTCTCGCTCTCCGTCGCCAAGGGCGAGATGGTGGCCATCATGGGTCCCTCCGGCTGCGGCAAGACGACGCTGCTCAACTGCGTCTCCGGCATCGACGACCCCACCTCCGGCTCCGTCCGCATCGAGGGCACCGAACTCGGATCGATGGATGACGACCGCAAGACGTCCTACCGGGCGCGACGGATGGGCTTCATCTTCCAGTTCTACAACCTCCTCCCAGTGCTCAGCGCCGTGGAGAATGTGGAACTGCCGCTCCTCGTCTCCGACATCAAGCCCGCCGAGGCGCGCGCCCGCTCTGCGGCGGTGCTGGACCAGGTCCACCTCGCTGAGTGGCAGCACCACAAGCCGGCGGAACTCTCGGGTGGCCAGCGTCAGCGCGTCACCATCGCGCGCGCGCTCGTGAACAACCCGGCGATCGTCTGGGCAGATGAGCCGACGGGTGACCTCGACTCCGTCACGGCCGACGAGATCATGACGCTGATGCAAGACCTGAACCAGACACAGCAGCAGACCTTCGTCATAGTCACCCATGACCCGGGGATCGCTGCGCGCTGCCACCGCACCATCTACATGCGTGACGGCGAGATCGAGCGCGAGGAGCAACACCGATGACCGAACTCTTCGGCATCCCGCTCGTCCGCATCATGCTCGGCGGGCTCATCCTCATGGGCCTCGCCTTCTCGGTCGTGATCTGGATCGCCATCCGCAACCCGCTGCTGGTCCGCATGGGCCTGCGCAACGCTGTGCGTCGCAAGGCACAGACGACGCTCATCGTGATCGGACTCATGCTCTCGACGCTGATCATCAGCGCGGCATTCGCCACGGGTGACACCGTGGGCTATTCGATCACCAACGCGGTCTACTCCGAGTTCGCTCAGGCCGACCTGGTGCTCGCGCGCGACGTGGACCGAGCGCGCACCACCGGCGAGGGCATCTCTCCCGCTGATCTGGCCGCGCTCAAGACATTCCTCGCCTCTGACCAGGACGTGGATGGCGTCGCCGGCATCGTGCAGGAGCGGATCCCTGCCCTCAACGCGGAGCGCCGCCTCTCCGAGCCGCGCGCGCTCCTTGCGGGTGTCGACCCCGCGGACATGGCCACGCTCAAGAGCCTCACCACGCCTGACGGCGCCGAGGTCTCCCCCGCCAGCCTCTCGAAGGACGGCGTCTTCATCTCGGAGCGTCTGAGCAAGGACATCGGCCTCGGCAAGGGGCAGACGCTCACCGTCTTCTCGAACAACCAGCCCTCCACCTTCCGGGTGGTCGATGTGGTCCAGGACAACGCCTTGACCGCCTCAACTCTCAGTGGCGATGGCGGAGAGCCGGCCGGCGGCATCGTCGCCACCCGCGAAGTCGTCAACACGCTGACCGCAAAGGGCGACCGTTACTCGTTGCTCGTCATCTCGGCGAGGGGCGGCGTCCGCGACACCCTCGAAGTGATCCCCGGCATCGAGGACCGTCTCAAGACCTGGCTCGTAGCCGATGGGTCGCCGGCGCTCCGCGTCGTTTCGACCAAGGAGCAGGCGGTCGGCTTCGCCGAGTTGTTCGGCTCGATCTTCGTCACGTTCTTCCTCGTGTTCGGCCTCTTCTCCATTGCCGCCGGCATCATGCTCATCTTCCTGACGTTCGTGATGCTCGCTGCAGAGCGCCGCTCGGAGATGGGTATGGCACGTGCCGTTGGGATGAAGCGCTCACACCTGACTCAGTCCTTCGTGGCCGAGGGCATGGCGTACAACGTGGGCTCCGCCTTTGTCGGCGCACTGCTCGGCCTTGGTGTCGCGTGGATCTTGATCACCGCACTGGGGCAGGTGTTCGGCGACTTCGGCCTGAACATCGCATTCCACTTCAACCCGCAGGGGTTCGTCATCGCGTACGCGCTCGGAGTGGTGATCACCTTCATCACCGTGGCGTTCTCATCGTGGCGGGCGGCGAACCTCAACATCGTCCGCGCGATCCGCGACCTCCCAGAACCGCAGCCGCTGACGGGGCGTGACCGGACGATCTCCGGACTCCTCCTGGCCACGGTCGGAGTCGGTTGGTATCTGCTCTGGATCATCCTGACCGGGATCGGGATCGTGCTCGGCGTGCAGGCCTTCATCTTCGGCCTGGGGTTCTACGTCCTACCGTTCCTGGCCTACCTGCTCGCCGCGGGTTACTTCATCTACGGTGCGCGGGGTGCGGCACGCACGCGGTTGTGGCTCCCGTCGCGCGGCATCTTCCGCGTCGTCGGCGCCATCCTCACCGTACCCACGCTTCCGCTCCGGATCCTGGAGGGCGCCGCTCGCGCACTGATGGCCTCGGGCTCGATCCCGGGGCGTATTGGGCGCGCAATCTGGTGGGTACTGTTCGGGCCCATCGCGCTCCTTACGTGGGGCCTCCTGCGCACCCGCGCGTGGTCGAATCGTCACCGCAACGTCGGCGGGTGGGCTGTCGTGATGTTGATCACAGGCGTCGCGCTCACGATCTGGGGTGGCTGGGAGATCCACCAGCAGTTCGCTTACACCAGCGGCACAACGCTCGCGATCTTCGCCATCGCGATGTTGGCCGTGTACTTCGGCGCGTCGTCGCGACTCTCGTTCACCATCGCAAGCGCGGTGCTGCTGTGGTACTGGCTGCTCCCGCTGCCCTTCTCCCTCCTGTTCGAGGCGGGCAAGGGTTGGAGTGACCCGCTCAACGGGCTCGCAGGGTTGGTCGGGCTCGAGCATGGTCCGGTCGCCGGGAACATCGAGATGTTCTTCGTCTCCGGGCTGTGCATCACGGCCTCCTCGACGCTGTTCGTCGTCTTCAACGCGGACCGCCTGCTGGGGCTGCTGCGAGGTGGCTCGGGCGTCTTCCGTGGGATGACACCGGCGATCCGCACAGCCATCGCCTACCCGCTCGCCTCGAAGTTCCGTACCGGGATGACGCTGGCGATGTTCGGACTCGTGATGTTCTCGCTCGTGGTGATGGCCACGCTGAACCACAACTTCTCGCAGTTGTTCCTGGGGGACGATGCAACCGGCGGGTACCAGATCGCCGTCACCGGGAACCCCACGAACCGCATCCCTGACCTCCGTGCGGCGCTTCGCGACTCGGGCATGGCGGACGACGGCGCGGTGACCGGTGTCGGAACGCTGGTCACGATGCCGGCGCGTGTCCGCATGGCTGAGCAGGACGAGACGAAGGCGGGCACGTACCGCCTTGCCGGTGCGGACGGCGAGTTCCTCCGCCTCTCCCGCTTCCCGCTCTCCGCTCGGGCCAGTGGTTACGCCACCGACGCTGAGGTGTTCGCGGCGATGCAGAAGGACCCGACGCTCGCCGTGGTGGACGAGTCACGCTTCGCGATTAACCAGGAGGTCCCGTTCGGGGCCAATGCTGACGCGCCACGGCAGTTCGTCATTGACCGCGAACCAGTGGCGATGAAGGAACAACCGTGGGAGCCGATCCCGCTCGTGATCCGGGACATCCGGACTGGCGACGAGGCGAAGGTCCGTGTCATCGGTTTCGTGGATCAGGCTGTCACCAGCGTGGTGTCGGATTGGGCCTCGGTCTTCGTCGGCCGGCAACTGCTCGACGAGCGGTTCAAGTCCGGTACGACTGATCTGTTCTTCCTGACCACGCGTGACACTTCGACCCCGGGTGCTGTCCAGGTCGCTCAGAATGTCGAAGCCGCGCTCCTCGAAAAGGGTGTGCAGGCGAAGTCGATCCGTGAGCGGATCGAGGATTCGGCAGCGCAGTCGCAGGCGTTCCAGACCCTGTTCGAGGGGTTCATGGGCCTCGGCATGATCGTGGGCATCGCGGCCCTCGGTGTGATCGCGTTCCGCACGGTCGCGGAGCGCCGCCAGCAGATCGGCATGCTGCGGGCGATCGGCTACTCGAGGCGGCTCGTGGCGCTGACGTTCTTCCTGGAGTCCTCGTTCATCGCGGTCACCGGCATCGGCATGGGGCTCGTGCTCGGCAGTGCGCTCTCCTACAACCTGATGACCTCACCCGAGTTCACGCAGGGCTCCACGGTGGACTACGGCGTGCCGTGGGGCCGCCTCGCGCTCATCGTCGGCATCGCGTACGCGGCGAGCGCGCTGATGACGCTCATCCCCGCCCGGAGCGCCTCGCGCGTCCCGGTCGCCGAGGCACTCCGCTATAGCGGCTAGCGCCAACGTTCGCCCATAGAGGAAGGCCGCCCATTGGGCGGCCTTCCTCGTTGTCGGCGATGTCACGAGGGCTAGAGCGGCGAGGGCAGCGCGCTCTCACCCATCAGGTACGCGTCGATGCCTCGGGCGGCAGTACGGCCTTCGGCGATCGCCCAGACGATGAGCGACTGGCCGCGCGTCATGTCACCGGCGGTGAACACGCCCGGGACACTCGTCATCTTGTTCGCGTCGGCCTTCACGTTGCCGCGCTCGGTGAGTTCGACGCCCAACTGCTCGATGAGCCCGGGGCGCTCCGGGCCGACGAAGCCCATCGCCAGGAGCAGCAGGTCGCAGTCCTCTTCGAACTCGGAGCCAGGGACTTCCTTCATCACTTGGCGGCCACCCTCGAGGACGAACTCCACGCGGACGGCATGCAACTTCTTCAGTACACCGTCCGCGCCGGAGAGGTGCTTGGTCGCGATGCTGTAGTCGCGGACGCCGCCCTCCTCGTGTGCTGAGGAGACGCGGTAGATGTTCGGGTACATCGGCCAGGGCTGCGCGTCGGGGCGGTCTTCGGTCGGGCGTGGCAGCAACTCGTATTGCAGCACCTCGGTGGCACCCTGCCGGATGGCGGTACCGAGGCAGTCTGCGCCGGTGTCGCCACCGCCGAGGATGATCACGCGCTTGCCCTTGGCAGAGATGAACTCGGAGTCCGGTACCTCGTCGCCCGCGTTGCGCTTGTTCTGCAGGGGCAGGTACTCCATCGCGCGGTACACCCCGCGGAGTTCGCGGCCGGGTACCTCGAGGTCGCGGGCGGCTGTGGAACCACCGGCGAGGCAGACGGCGTCGAACTGCTTCAGCAGGTCTCGCGCGTCCGAGTCTTTGCCGATGTTCGCGGACGGACGGAACGTGACGCCCTCGACTTCCATCTGCTCCATGCGGCGGTCGATGTGTTCCTTCTGCATCTTGAAGTCAGGGATGCCGTAGCGAAGCAACCCGCCGATGCGGTTGTCGCGCTCGAACACTGTCACGTCGTGCCCAGCCCTCGCGAGTTGCTGCGCGGCAGCGAGGCCAGCCGGCCCAGAGCCGACCACCGCGACACGCTTGCCGGTGCGCACCTTCGCGAGTTGAGGCCGGATCCAACCTTCGCGCCAGGCGTGGTCGATGATCGTCAGTTCGACCTGCTTGATCGTGACGGGGTCGTTATTGATCCCCAGCACGCACGCGGCCTCGCATGGTGCGGGACAGAGGCGGCCGGTGAACTCGGGGAAGTTGTTCGTCGCGTGCAGCCGGGCGATCGCCTCGTGCCACTGGTCGCGGTACACGAGGTCGTTCCAGTCCGGGATGATGTTGCCGAGCGGGCAGCCCTGGTGGCAGAACGGAATGCCGCAGTCCATACAGCGAGCGGCCTGCTGGCGCAGATGGTCGGTCGGGAAGGCCTCGTAGACTTCGAGCCAGTCGGTCACACGTTGCTGGACGGGCCGGCGGCTCGGCGTCTGACGGCCGAACTCCATAAAGCCGGTGGGCTTAGCCACGGGCCACCGCCGATGCCTGGGCGGCCGTCTCCTGCGCCGCCCGGCGCTCGTTCAGCACGCGCCGGTACTCGTTCGGCATCACCTTCACGAACTCCCTAGCCGCTGCCGGCCATCCCGTCAGCAGCCGGCTCGCGACGGTGCTCTCTGTGTACTCCACGTGCCGTTCGAGGAGCCCGCGCACAAGGTCGAGGTCTTCTTCCTCGTCGAGCGCCTCGAAACTCACCATCTCAAGGTTGGCGCGCTGGCCGAAGTCCCCGTCCGGATCCCAGACGTAGGCCACGCCACCGCTCATACCAGCACCGAAGTTGCGCCCGGTCCGTCCGATGACCACCACGCGCCCGCCGGTCATGTACTCGCACGCGTGGTCGCCAACGCCCTCGACGACCGCGAGCGCGCCGCTGTTGCGGACGCAGAAGCGCTCGCCGGCGATGCCGCGGAAGAAGGCGGAGCCGCCGGTCGCGCCGTACAGCGCCACGTTGCCGATGACGATGTTCTCCTCGGGTACGAACGTCGCGAGCCTCGACGGGCGCACGATGATCTTGCCGCCGGAGAGACCCTTCCCGGCGTAGTCGTTCGTGTCACCCTCGAGGCGCAGCGTCATGCCTGCCGGGATGAAGGCACCGAAGGACTGTCCGGCGGATCCGGTGAGCCGGATGTCGATCGTGTCGTCCGGCAGGCCGGTCGCGCCGTAGCGGCGGCTGACCTCGGCGCCGACGATTGTGCCGACGGTGCGGTTCACGTTGCGGATTGGCGTCTCGATCACCACGCGCTCGCCGCGGTCGAGGGCAGGCGCGGCCTTCACCAGCAGTTGCTGATCGAGCGCGAACTGCAGGTTGTGATCCTGGAGGGCGACCTGGTGCGTGGCGACCTCGGGCCCGACGTCCGGGCGGTAGAGGATGGCGGAGAGGTCGAGGCCCTGCGCCTTCCAGTGGTCGACCGCGCTCCGCATGTCGAGCAGGTCGCTGCGCCCCACCATCTCGTCCAGCGTCCGGAAGCCGAGTTGCGCCATGTACTGGCGGACTTCCTCCGCGATGAAGTGGAAGAAGTTCACGACATGCTCAGCACGACCGGCGAACTGCTCGCGCAACTTCGGATTCTGGGTCGCGATGCCTACCGGGCAGGTGTCCAGGTGGCAGACGCGCATCATCACGCAGCCGAGCACCACCAGCGGGGCCGTCGCGAAACCGAATTCCTCGGCACCCAGGAGCGCGCCGATGATCACGTCGCGTCCGGTCTTCAACTGGCCGTCCACCTCGACCGTGATGCGGTCGCGCAGGCGGTTGAGGACGAGCGTCTGCTGAGTTTCGGCGAGCCCAAGTTCCCACGGGACGCCCGCGTGCTTTAGCGACGTCAGCGGGCTCGCGCCCGTGCCGCCATCGTGCCCGCTGATGAGGACGACGTCCGACTTCGCCTTAGCGACGCCTGCGGCGACGGTACCGACGCCAACCTCGGCGACGAGTTTCACGCTGATACGCGCCTTCACGTTGGCGTTCTTCAGGTCGTGGATCAGTTGCGCCAGATCCTCGATCGAGTAGATGTCGTGGTGCGGCGGCGGGCTGATCAGCGGGACGCCCGGCGTCGCGTGACGCACCTCGGCGATCCAGGGGTAGACCTTGTGGCCGGGCAACTGGCCGCCCTCACCCGGCTTGGCGCCCTGGGCCATCTTGATCTGGATCTCGTCCGAGTTCACGAGGTACTCACTCGTGACGCCGAAGCGGCCGGACGCGACCTGCTTAATCGCGCTGCGGCGCGAGTCGCCGTTGGCGTCCGGTGTGAACCGCCGTCGGTCCTCGCCACCCTCGCCGGTGTTGCTCTTCCCGCCGATGCGGTTCATCGCAATCGCGAGGGTCTCGTGCGCCTCCGCACTGATCGAACCGTAGGACATCGCGCCTGTCTTGAAGCGCTTGAAGAGGGACTCCGCGGGCTCCACCTCATCGATGGGGATCGGAGCACCGGCGGGCTTCAGTTCGAAGAGACCGCGAAGTGTCGCCAGCTGGCGGCTCTGGTCGTCCACCAGCGAGGTGTACTCCTTGAAGATGTTGAACTGCCCCGTGCGCGTCGCGTGCTGCAGGCGGAAGACCGTGTCCGGATTGAACAGGTGGAACTCGCCATCACGGCGCCACTGGTACTGGCCGCCCCAGTCGAGCTCGTGTACGCCGCCGTCGCGCGTTGGGAACGCTCGATGGTGGTGCGAGAGCGCCTCGGCCGCGAGTTCGTCGATGCCGATGCCGCCGATGCGCGAGACGGTCTTGGTGAAGTAGCGATCGACGAACTCCGAGGCGAGGCCGATCGCCTCGAAGATCTGGGCGCCTCGGTAGGACTGGACGGTGGAGATGCCCATCTTGGACATCACCTTGACCACGCCCTTCTTGATCGCCTTCAGGTAATGCAGGTGTGCCTCGTCCTCGTGGAGGTCGAAGGCGACGAAGCCATCCTCCCGCAGGCGGGAGAGCCCATCCAGCGCGAGGTACGGGTTGACCGCACCAGCGCCGTACCCGACCAGCAGCGCGAAATGATGCACCTCGCGCGCGTCGCCCGTCTCGATCACCAACCCAACCTGTGTTCGCTTCCGCTCCCTCACCAGGTGGTTGTGCAGCCCCGCCGTCGCGAACAGCGCCGGGATCGCCACATGCTCACGGTCGACGCCGCGGTCGGAGAGCACGATGACGCGCGTACCAGCTGCGATGGCTGCATCCGCCTGTTCGAAGAGGTGCGCCATCGCGTCCTCAAGGGCGTGGCCCTTACCTTCGGGCGCCTGGGCGGGGAACAGCATCGGAATGACGGTCGTGCGGAAGTGCGGGTCGTCTTTCAGCGCCTTGATCTGCGCCAACTGCTCGTTGTCGATGAAGGGGTTATCGAGTTTGACGAGGTGGACATCCGAGAGGTTCTGGTCGAGGAGGTTGCCCTCCGGCCCGATCACCGTGGCCACGGAGGTCACGAGCTCCTCGCGGATCGCGTCCAGTGGGGGGTTGGTGACCTGCGCGAACAACTGCTGGAAGTAGTTGTAGAGCGGCTGTGCCTTCGTGGAGAGCACCGCGATCGGCGTGTCCGAACCCATCGAGCCCGTCAACTCTTCCGAGTTCAACACCATCGGCGTCAGGATGTACTTGAGGTCTTCGAGCGTGTAGCCGAAGGCAATCTGCCGGTTGAGGAGGTCGTCCCCCAGCAGTCGAGCGTTGGGCGTCCCCGAGGGCAACGAGGACAGCGGGTGCAGGTGGTTGGCGAGCCAGTCACCGTACGGCTTCGCCTCGGCGAGGCCCATCTTCAGTTCGGTGTCGTCGATGATCCGCCCCTGCTCGAGGCTCACGAGGAACATCTTGCCGGGCTGGAGGCGACCCTTCGAGAGGATGCGCTCCGGCGCGATCGGCAGCACGCCGACCTCAGATGCCATGAGGACAATGTCGTCCTTCGTGACGACGTAGCGCGAGGGGCGGAGACCGTTGCGGTCAAGCACGGCACCGATCGAGCGACCGTCGGTGAACGTCACGGAGGCAGGGCCGTCCCAGGGCTCCATGACGGTGCTGAAGTACTCGTAGAACTCCTGCTTCGCCTTCGGCATGGTCGTGTGACCGGACCACGCCTCTGGGATCAGCATCATCATCGCGTGGGGCAGCGACCAGCCGGACTGCACCAGCAGTTCGAGCGCGTGGTCGAGAATCGCAGTGTCGCTGCCACCCTCGTCGAGGACGACCGGCAAGATGTCCTGGACGTCGTCGTACAGCGGTGAGGTGAACAGCGCCTCACGCGCCGTCATCCAGTTGATGTTGCCCCGCAGCGTGTTGATCTCGCCGTTGTGGGCAATCATCCGATACGGGTGCGCCAGCCTCCACGAGGGGAAGGTGTTGGTGCTGAAGCGCGAGTGGAACATCGCCATCGCGCTGGTCACGCGCGGGTCGGACAGGTCCGGGAAGTACACGCGCAACTGAAGCGCGGTGAGCATCCCCTTGTAGATAATCGTGCGCGACGACAGGCTCGGGAGGTAGGACACCGCCGCGTCCGGGATGTCCGAGGTGCGTAGCGCCTTCTCGAACCGCTTGCGGATCACGTACAGGCGACGCTCGAAGGTGTCCTGGTCCATTGACGCGGCCCGCCCGACGAAGGCGTGCAGCATGTGCGGCTCAGCGGCGAGTGCGCTCACGCCCACATCGGCAGCCACGGCGTCGGTCGGGACATCGCGCCAGCCGAGGAGCGACTGCCCCTCATCCCGCACGATCGAGGTGAAGAGATCGGTGAGGCGCGTACGAGCACCCTCATCCTTCGGCAGGAAGAAGAAGCCCGCGCCATAGCCGCCGGCCTCCGGCAGCACGAAGCCGAGGCGCTTGGCCTCGTCGGCGAAGAAGTCGTGGGGAATCTGGATGAGGATGCCTGCACCATCGCCGGTGTTCGGCTCGGAGCCAGAGGCGCCGCGATGGTCGAGGTTCTCAAGCGCCAGCAAGCCGTTGCTGACGATGTCGTGCGATCGGACGCCTTTCAGGTGCGCGATGAAGCCCACGCCACAGGAGTCATGCTCCATGGCGGGGTCGTACAGCCCCTGAGCGGGCGGCAGCCCCGGCACACCCATCAGACGATCCCCTCGGAAACGCCCTGCCCCGCCATCACGATCCGAATGAGGCGGTGAAGCGTATACGTCATGACTCGTTAACTCTCGCTAGATTCCGCAGACTGCGAAGAGAGGGCGGGAATTGTACCCCGACCCGATCCGCCTGGGATGGCCCCTCCGAACCAGCCCTTTGCGAAATCCATCACAAGGCACCGGACTATAGCCGATCCCGTCCAGCCTGACCATAACCGCGTCCGAATCCAACTGGGAGCCACCACCACCGCTCGCGGGCTCGCTAGCCGAGTTCGACCTCGGGCCGCTGTTCCCACACCACCTGCCTCGCGACGAGGTCGTCGAGGCGTCCCGGTTCGATCTGCAGCAGTTCTGCCAGCACCTCGCGGCTGTGCTCACCCATGTCGGGTGACGTGCCTCGGATACCCCCGGGGGTCCTCGATAGTTTCACGGGTGTGTTCGTCAGCGGCACGGTGCCGAAGGTGTGGTGGGCGACGGGGACGAACATGTCCCGCCCCTGCACTTGCGGCATCGCCGCGGCCTCCGGGATCGAGTTCAGCGGGCCGCACGGGATGCCGTAGGCCGCGAGCGCGTCCACCCACTCCGCGGTCGGTCGCTTGCGAAACGCCTCCACCATCATCGGCTCGAGTTCCCCGTGGTTCCGCAGTCGCGCCGCCGACGAGTGGAAGCGGGGGTCATCGATGATCTCCGGGATGCCGAGTTCGGAGCAAAGCAGCGCCCACTGGTTCGGCACGCCCCACGCGAGGGCCAACACCATCCACCCGTCAGCCGTCGGAAACGCCTGGAAGGGCACCGCCGACGGATGCCGGGTGCCGAGGCGTTCCGGCACTTCACCAGTGAGGTGCCAGCGCATGAACGCGTTCTCCTGGATCGCGATCTGGCAGTCGAGCATCGAGATGTCGACCAACTGACCGCGCCCGGACTGTTCGCGTTCGCGCAGCGCTGCCAGCACACCGATCGCGCAGTAGAGGCCCGCCGCAATATCGCCAAGCGACAGCCCCGGCCGCGCCGGCCCTCGGTCGGGCTCGCCCGTTACCGACATCACGCCGCCCGCCCCCTGCACGATCACATCGAGGGCCGGCCGCGAGGCCATTTCACCGGTCCGGCCGTAGCCGGAGATCGCGGCGTAGATCAACGCCGGGTACTCCTCCGACAGCGCGTCGTAGCCGAGGCCCAGGCGGTCCATCGCACCCGGCGTGAAGTTCTCGACGACCACGTCCGCCTCACGCACGAGGTCACGGAAGATCGTCTTGCCCTCCTCCGTCGTGAGGTCGAGGGCGATCGAGCGCTTGCCGCGATTCACGGAGAAGAAGTAGCCCGATTCGCCCTCGATGAGCGGCGCCGTGGTGCGGGAGACATCGCCGTATGGTGGGCGCTCCACCTTGATCACGTCGGCGCCGAGGTCAGCGAGCGTCGCCGTGCAGAACGGGCCGGACAACACCCAGGTGAGGTCGAGGACTCGCACACCAGCGAGCGGGCCGGTCGTCGGCAGCGGCGGCATCGCGTCCCCCTCACACCTCAGGTGACGCGGCATCGAGGGTGCGCGCGTCGCGCAGGGCAAGGTACACCCCGAGCAGGACGACCGCCCCGCCCGCAACCTCGATGGCACGCGGCACCTCATCGAGCAACGGCACGGCGATGATCGCTGCGCCGATCGGTTCGCCGAGGATGGCGATCGCGACGACCGCTGCCGGCAGCGATCCGAGCGCCCAGTTGAGCGCATTGTGTCCGACCAGTTGCGGCACGAGCGCCAGCAGTGCCATCGCCACGTATGCCTCACGAGGATGACCCGTCAGCGGCGTGTCGCTGATCACGAGTGCGCCCAGCAGCAGTACCGCCGTCGCCGGGTACACCGCCCCCGTATATGCAGCCGTCGAGAGCCCTCGACGCGCGCCCCGCCCGGCGAGGAGATAGCACCCACTCATCACGCCACCGACGAGGGCGAACGCGTCGCCCTCGAGCGTCCCGCGGTCACCCACGTGCGGCAGTACGAGGAGGAGCGCACCCGCCGTCGCCACCGCGATGCCCACCAGCGTCCCTCGACGTGGCCGCTCGCCGAGGAACGCCCACCCGCCGATGGCCACGAACAGCGGCTGCATCGTCACAAGCGCCACGCTGGCGACGACCGACGTGCGTTGGAGCGAGGCGACCCAGAACGCGAAATGCGCCGCGAGCGCTGCTGCCGACAACACCAGTAGCAGCCAGTCACCTCGACGCAGCACACGCCACTGGCGTTCTCCGCCCGTCGCAAGGGCGAGCGCGAACATCGGAGGAGCGGCGAGGGCCAGGCGGACGGCGGCGATCGTCAGGGCGGGCGCCTCGGCGAGGCGGATCAGCGGCGCGGCGAAGGAGATGGCGAGGACGCCCACGCCCAGCGCTAGCAGATGGCGGCCACTCAGGCGGCTGTCCGGCATGCGCGGGAGGCTAACATCGCCCCCGCTATGATGCCGGAGGCTGCCACCGGTGGCCGCTCGGAAGGCCTTGTTGATGGCGGAGCCGCGGATCGATTGGGAGGAATGGACCACTCGGGCGACCGAGTGGCTGTCCGACTACATCCGCATCGACACCGTGAACCCGCCCGGCAACGAGATGCGCGCCTGTGACTGGCTGGGCCGCATCTTGGACGCCGAGGGCATCCCCTACACCGTCTACAAGAGCGCCCCCGAGCGCGGCAACCTCGTCGCCCGCATCGAGGGCACGGGGACCCGCGGCAAGGGCCTCATCCTCCTCAACCACACCGACGTCGTCCCCTTCGAGCGCGACCACTGGACGGTCGAACCGCTCGGCGGCGAGATCAGCGAGGGCTACATCTGGGGCCGCGGCGCGCAGGATATGAAGGGCATGGGGATCATGGAGTTGGTGGTGTTCCTGCTCCACCATCGCCTCGGCCTCCCCCTCACGCGCGACCTCGTCTTCATGGCCGTCGCCGATGAGGAAGCGGGCTCCGAGTTCGGCGTCGAATACCTCGATGCCGCACACCCCGAGCTGCTCGACTGCGAGTACGTGATCAACGAGGGTGGCGGTGGGTCGACCGAGGTATTGGGCGTCCAGCGCAATACGTTCAACATCGGCGTCGCGGAGAAGGGGCCGCTCTGGCTCACCCTGCGCGCCCACGGCCGTCCGGGCCACGGCTCCGTCCCGCACGACGACAACGCCGCCGACCGCCTCGTGCGTGCGCTCCAGCGCATCCAGGACTGGCAGCGGCCGCTGCAGCCGGCGCCCGAGGTGCGCGAGTATTTCCGTCAACTCTGGCAGGCCGGGATCCTCGACAAGGAACCGACCGATGAGGTGCTCGCGGACTTCGCGAAGGAAAACCCACGCCTCCGCTCGGTACAGATGAACTCGATCTCACTCACCACACTCACCGCCGGCGTGAAGCACAACGTCATCCCCGCACAGGCCGAGGCCACGCTCGATATCCGCCTCGTCCCCGGCTACGACCCCGATCAGTTCATCCGCGAGATCACCGATGTGATCGCGGACGACCGCGTCGACGTCGAACCCGTCTTCGCGTCGTCATCGCCGGCCTCGACGGTGGGGACCGAGTTGTACGAGGTCATGAAACGCGAGGCGAAGCGTGCCGTCGAGGACGCCGTCGTGGTGCCGGGCGTCGGCACTGGCTTCACCGACTCACGCATCTTCCGTCGGCGCGGCATCGAGGCGTACGGCTTCGTGCCGACGCTCACCGGGCCACAGGATCAGGGTCGCGTCCACGGCAATGACGAGCGTATTTCCATCGAGAATCTGCGTCTGGGGATGCAAATCCTCTTCCACACAGTGCGGGGAATCTGCGACTAGACTGCGGCGCGGCCTCCTCCGCTGTCCGCGAGGGGCCTCGATTGCGAGGGGGACACCGATGAAGTTCGAAGACGTGAAGACGATCGGCGTGATGGGTGGCGGTGTGATGGGTGGCGGCATCGCCCAGGTCATGGCCCAGGCCGGCTACCACGTGATCGTGCGTGACCTCAACGACGAACTGATCGACAAGACACGAGATGCCATCTTCGAGAGCCGCTGGGGCATCAAGCGCGCCGTCGAGATCGGCAAACTCGAGTTCGACAAGGCGCGCACGACCATGGAGCGCATCTCCTTCACGACGAAGTCCGAAGACCTCAAAGACGTCGACATGATCATCGAAGCCGTGCCGGAGAAACTCGAACTCAAGCAGGCCGTCTTCGCCGAACTCGACAAGATCGTGAAGGCAGACTGCATCTTCGTCTCCAACACCTCGGGCTTCGTCGTCGCAGAGATGGCGAAGGACGTGTCGGAAGGCCGCAAGGCGCTCTTCGCCGGCATGCACTTCTTCAACCCCGTCCCTGCCATGAAGTGCGTCGAGGTCATCTCGACCCCGCAGACGCTGCCCGAGGTCACCGACGCAGTGTTCCGCGTCGGCGAGAAGGCCGGCAAGGTCGCCGTGAACGTGAAGGACGGCCCCGGCACCTACGGCTTCATCGTGAACCGCGTCTACGCGGCCGCCCGTCGCGAGGCAGACAAGATCGTCGAGGCTGGCCTCGCCTCGAAGGAAGACATCGACAAGGCGATGAAGACCGGCCGCAACTGGCCTTCCGGCTTCTACGAGCAGCGCGGTGGCATCGGCCGCCAGTGGTAGCCACCTGACGATGCGCGCTCGCACACAGGCACTCGAGGACGGAGACCGCGATGAAACTCGACGAAGTGAAGACGATCGGCATCATGGGCGGTGGCGTCATGGGCGGCGGCATCGCCCAGATCATGGCCATCGCCGGCTACAACGTCATCGTCCGCGATCTCACGAACGAACTCGTCGAGGTCACCCGTGACGCGGTCTTCGAGGGACGCTGGGGCATGAAGCGCGCCGTGGAGCGCGGCAAGTTGTCCTTCGACCAGTGCGCCGAGGCGATCGACCGCATCTCCTTCACCCTCGCCCCACGCGAGATGCGCGACGTCGACATGATCATCGAAGCCGTGCCGGAGAAACTCGACCTCAAGCAGCAGGTGTTCGGCGAACTCGACACGCTGATCAAGCCCGAGGCGATCTTCACGACCAACACCTCGGGCTTCCCGGTCGCCGACATCGCGCGCGATGTCTCCGAGGGACGCAAGCCGCTCTTCGCTGGCATGCACTACTCCAACCCCGTCCCCACGATGAAGATGTGCGAGGTCATCTACACCCCGCAGACCTCGCAAGACACCATCGACTCCGTGAAGGGCGTCGCCGAGCAGGCTGGCCGCGCCGTCTCCATGGTGAAGGACGAGCCCGGCTCCTATGGCTTTGTGATGAACCGCGTCTTCGCCGCCGCCAAGCGCGAGGCCGACAAGATCGTCGAAGCCGGCCTCGCCACCCGCGAGGACGTGGACAAGGCGATGCTCACCGGCCGCAATTGGCCTGCCGCCTTCTACGGCCAGCGCGGCGGCATTGGGAAGCAGTGGTAGGCGCGCCGCCCACCACCCCCGCCGCGATCCTCGCCCGCACGCGCGTGGCGTGGGCCGCCCTCGACACCGCGCTCGTGCTGATCGATGGCGAGAAGATGCTCCGTCCCCACACGCCGGAGGGCTGGTCGCTGCGCGACATCCTTTGCCACCTCGGCAACCCGTGGCTCACCGCACAGATCGAGGCGCACCTCGACGGACGCGACCCCGAGATGTTCACCTGCTTCGGGCACGAGGTACCGCCCGAGCCGTCCGAGGATATGTCCACGAACGACGGCCGCAACGCCTGGCACCAGCGCGCCCTCCGAGGGCTCTCGCTCGAGCAGGTGCATGACCGCTACCTCGACTTCCGCGGGCGTACGGAGGCGCTGCTGCTCCGGCTGCCGGAGTCCGAGGGTGACGTGGTGTACGCGCTCGTCCCGTTCGGACACACCGGGCGTGTGCGCCCCGCGCTCCCGGGCGAGCCGATGTCGTTCCCCCTCTGGCAGTGGCTCCGCGGCGAGACCTGGCACCATTTCGAAGACCACCTCCCCGCCTTCGAAGCCGCGTCGCGATGACGCGGAGGCGTGCCGCAGCGGTCGCCATGGTCCTACCGCTCACGATCTGCTTCGCGCTCGGCCTGATCGCCGGGCGCCTCGACGCCACGGTGCTCAACTCCGACTTCGTGAACCAGCAGGCGCGCGACCTCCGCCTCACCCAACGGCTGTACGACGACGGCACCCGACGAGTGGTACGCGACATCCTCGACCATCCGGAGAAGGTCCCGTCGAACCTCCGAGGCGTCGCGCTCCCCACCGACCAGAACGCCGAGGACCGCATCACCGCCCTCCTGCAGTCGTTCCTGCCATCGTCACTCATCGAACGCGAGACCGAGCAGGCGATCGACCAGATCCTCCCGTGGCTCGCTGGCAAGGAAGACCACTTCGCGATCAACGTCAGCCTGCACGACGGCCTCGCGGACACGTTCGGCCACCCGACGGCGGGCCAGCCCTCGATGTTCGAGCGGACGTGGCAGGATCTCGGCATGGGGCAGCGAGTCGTGCTCAATATCGCGAAGACCTACGACGACGACCCTGCGAACGCCGGCAAGCCGATCCCAGGCGCACCTCCCGGCATCCGGACCGTCACCGCCGCGATCCAGCTGCGAGGCGAATCGGCGGGCGCCTGGTTCGACCAGCAATGGTTCGGCTTCGTCGACCAGGCCGTGCCGTACCTCGCGGGCGACACCCAGACGATGAACGCCGGCATCTCGTTCGTCGCGTTCCCGTTCCTCGCCGACCCCTTCGCGAAGGCGCTGCACCTGCCACCCGAGCAGATGACCCGCGACGGCTGGCGGCTCACCGACACCGATCTGAAGAAGCAGTTGGGGAACGCCTCAAACCCCGCGCTGGCGAGGGCTGACAATACCGTCGCCCTGTTCACTCCGAAGGGCGGCACCATCACCGACGCCGACGTCCTCGCTCGCTACGACGGGCAGCGCGCGAAGAGTGCCGCCGCCGGCCAGCCCGTCGATGGCCCCACGATCGGACAGATGCGCACGGCCTTCAGCACCATCCGCGTGCTCGGTGTTTACGGCGCGCCGCTGCTCTGCCTTGCGCTCGTCATCGGGATCGCCTTCCTCGCGGGCTCCACGTGGCCTTCGAGGCTGGCGTGGGGCAGCGCTGCGCTCCTCGTCGCCGCCGCCATCGGGCTCGTCGGCACCACCACCCTCGTCAGCGCTGCCGCATCGAGCCCCCTCGACGCCTGGGTGGCGCGCGAGCGGGTGCGGCCAGCGGGACGCGTCCCCAACGAGTTGCGGATCGCGGTCGCGGAACAGGCGAGCGAGGTCGTGGGCCAGCAAGCCGACCGCGCCTCGCTGTACGCCGCCGGATGGCTCATCGTCGCGATGGGCGGCCTCGCCGGTGGCCTCGTGTGGGACCGCCGCGAGCGTGCTCGCGGCTACGAGGGCTAGTCGGGCTTCAGTTCCTTCAGCAGCGTGCGCGCGAGCGTCGGCCCGCCGGGCGCGTTGCGGTCGTCCTTGAACTGCGTCATCCGCTCGAACACATCGGCAGCTGCGAGGTGGAAGCCACCGGGCAGCCCGGCTGCCTCGAATGTCGCCGCGATCTGCTCCATCTCGCCCACCCAGCGCCATGCCTTCGCCGCCGCACCGCCCAGGTCGTCCGCGCGCTCCTCGAGGCCTGTGCGACCTCGCCGCCACTCGCCCAGCAGCGGCTCCAGCACGTCCTCGTGGATCGCGAGCGCCTCGACGGCAGCGAGCAGCGCGCTGGTCCCTTTCGTCCAGGCCGCGTAGGCCATCTTCAGCGCCGAGGCGGCCCCCACCGGCGCGTCCAGCACGCAGACCTCGAGCGGCCCGCCCGCGAGCGCCGTCGCCACCCTGGGCGCGTACTCGCCCGAGAGATAGAGCCGAGTCGTCCCCGCCTTGCGAGGCGGCCCGCCGATGATCCCGCCGTCGACGAAGTGCGCCCCGGTCTCCTCGATGCGGGTCGCCATCCGGCGCACCGTCGCGGGCGACACCGCGTTCGCGTCCACGTAGATGCGGTGGTAGCCGAGCATCGTCACCGACTCGGCAACATCCTCCGCGAAGGCGGGCGGACACACGGACAGGATGACGTGCGACTGGTTCACGAGGCCGTTCAGCCAGTGGACGTCATGCAGCCCGTCCGCCTCCGCCCGCGCCCGCGTCGCCGCGCTCCGGTCCTCGGACGTCCAGATCACCCGGGCCCCCGCCGCCACCGTCGAGGCACCAACGGCACTCCCCATCTCCCCCGGGTGCAGGACGCCCACGGTCACCTGCGCCCCGCTGGTTCGCAGTTCGTCGTCGGTGGGCATGTAGTAGGGGTCAGGCATGGGAAGGCTCCTCAACTGACAGTATGCCGCGCCATCTACACGCGCGCTCGGCTACGATCCGCCCTCTGTCAGCCGGAAAGGCACCCACATGATCACGCTCACCGCCAAACTGACCGCCGCCGAGGGCAAAGCCGAGGCGCTACAGGCCGCTCTCGTCGCGATGATCGCCGAGGTGCAGGCGAAGGAGCCGGGCGTGATGCAGTACGCACTCCACAGCGTCGAGGGGCAGCCAGGGGTATTCTTCTTCTACGAGCAGTACGCGGATGACGCGGCATTCGCAGCACACCGGACGACGGACCACATGAAGGCGTTCGGCGCAGCCCTCGGTGGGCTGATGGACGGACGGATGGAACTCACTCGCCTCAACTACATCGACGGCGTGAAGCGATAGGCCGAGGCACTCGAAGGCGCGTCAGCCGCTGGCGATGTGGCGGTCGAGGTAGGCGATGGCGTCGGGCCAGGAGATCGGTACCGCCTCCCCGAGGATCTTGTACTGCAAGAACGTGCCTCTGCGCTTCATCGATGAGGCGAAGCGCCGCAAGGCGACCTCGTGTTCACCGGAGGCGTTGAAGCGGCGCAGGGCCTCAGTGTTCTCCCAGACGGAGATCGTGTGGAACTCCAACTTCCCGAGGTCGGCGGCCATCGACCAGCCCACGACGCCAGGGGTGTAGGCATCCAACTGCTTCATGATGCGGTTCGCCGCGAGCATGAACCGCGGCACGCGCCAGATCGATTTCAGGTAGAAGCGCGACGAGAACACAACGTACTCACGGTCGAGGTCGACCGCCTCGGAGACCTGTGACCAGGGGCGAGCTGGCGGGAACATGCGCGCGGTATACGCCCGTCGCGCCCGCCTCGCCTTCGTATGTCCTAACCCCGAGGCAGGCCCAGCCCGCGGGTGGCGATGATGCCGCGCTGGATCTCGGATGTCCCGCCGGCGATCGTGCTGCTCACAGCGCTGAGGTAGCCGGTGGCCACGCGGCCGCGGCCGTTCTCCGGGCGCTTCGCGTCCCATGCCATCCCCTGCAGGCCGTACATCTTCAGGGCGGTGTGCGCGATCCGCTGGCCGAGTTCCGTCGTGTACAACTTCGACATTGAGGCCTCGTAGTTCGGGACCAGATTGCGCGCCTGAATGCTGATGTTCAGGTAAGAGAACAGCCGCGCGATCTCCGCCTCGATCCAGCGGTCGGCGAAGTACAGCCGCCATGACTTCGAGCGCGTCCCTTCCGCCTGCTTCGCCTGCGGGTCGGTGCGTGACACATCGAGCAGTTGCTTGAGACGGCGCTGTGTGCCGACGGCAGAGCCGATGCCGCTGCGCTCGTAGTCCGTCAGCGTCATGCCGACGTACCAGCCACGGTTCTCCTCACCCAGGCGGTTCTTCACCGGGACGCGCACGTCCTCGAAGAAGACCTCGTTGAAGCCGTGCTGGTCGGCCATGTTGATCAGCGGGCGCACGTCCACGCCCGGCGTGCGCATCGAGAACATGAGCAGCGAGATGCCTCGGTGCTTCGGTGCGTCCGGGTCGGTGCGCGCGAGCATGTAGATCCAGTCAGCATGTTGTGCGCCGCTCGTCCAGATCTTCTGCCCGTTCACCACGTACTCGTCGCCGTCGCGCTTCGCACGCGTCTGCAACGACGCGAGGTCTGACCCGGCGCTCGGCTCGGACCAGCCCTGTGCCCACACGACCTCGCCCGCCAGGATCTTGCCGAGGTGCTCCGCCTTCTGCTCCTCGTCGCCGTGGATCATCAGCGTCGGCCCCAACATCATCACGCCGAACCCGCCGACGTTAGAGAGGCCGTTCTCCGCCAGCTCCTCGTTCAGGATGAACTGCTCTTTGGGCGACATCCCTGCCCCGCCGTAGGACTTCGGCCAGGCCGGCGCGATCCACCCGTTGGCGACGAGGGCGTCTCGCCAGGGCTTCGTGCGCGCTCGCACCTCGGGGGAGTTGCCGAAGGACTCTTCGCCGTCGCCCGCCCGCTGCTTCGCCCCGTGCTCGGCGATGAACGTACGCACCTGCGCTCGGAACTCCGACTCCTGTGCGTTGTCGTCCCAGTCCATCGCGGGCCTCCCTCGAAGCACGGCATCGAGGCGCTTCCGGCGTCCTCGTGCCCCAGCCGGATAGATACCGGCTGTACGTAGGCGATTCTAGCGCTGGCCGAACAGCCTTCGTGTCACGGTTATGTCACTATGCGCGAAGGCTAACGAGTAGGCCTGAGCACAACGGATGCCATCCACACAACGAGGGCGCCCCTCGCGGGACGCCCTCGATTCTGCTCGCGATGCGGCCGAGGCCGCTGGCGACCCGCTAGGCGCGGGTGGAGGTCAGCCAGCCGAACTTCTGCGGCTTGCGCTTCGCGTCCGGGTCCAGCGGCACGTGGATGAGCGACGGCCCCGAGAGCGCCAGCGCCTGCTTCAGCGCACCCTGCAGCTCGTCGTACGACTTCGCGTTGTACCCGACGCCGCCAAGGCCTTCCATCATGATGTCGTAGCGCGCGCCGAGGCTCATACCGCCAACCGGCTTGTTCTCACGCTCGAACAACTCCGCCTTGTGGCCGCCGATACCGCCGTTGTTGAACACGATCCACGTGATCGGCAGGTTGTAGCGGACTGCCACCTCGCACTCGGTGCCCGCGAAGCCGAAGGCACCGTCGCCCTGGAGGCAGATGACCCGCTTGCCCGGGTTCTGCACCGCTGCGGCGATCGCGAACCCGTGCCCGAGGCCCATCGAACCGAACGAACCGGCGTCGAGGCGGGAGCGCGGCACCAGCTGGTCGATCACCGTCCGGCTGATGTCCATCGTGCTCGCACCTTCAGCGACGAAGATCGCGTCCGGCGGAAGCGCCTGGTTAATCGCGTGCAGCGCACGGTAGTAACCGATCGGGTCGGTCTCTTCCTGCTTCATCCCCTCGACGAGTTCGGAGTTCGAACGCGCCTCGGCGCGGACGGACTGCAACCACTCGCTGTCCTGCGGGAACTGCCACTGGTCGCGGTCGAGGACGTCGAGCAATTGCCCGAGCGTCTTCTTCGCGTCACCGATCATCATGACCTCGGTCGGGACATTCACGCCGATCTCTTCGGGGTTGAAGTCCAGCTGCACCACTCGCACGTCCTTGCGGAAGCGCGGCGGCAACCCGAAGTGCAACATCCAGTTGAGGCGCGCGCCCACGAGGAACACGAGGTCGGCGTTTTGCAGCACGAACGAGCGTGCCGCAGCGGCCGCCTGGTCGTGGTCGTCCGGCAGGATGCCCTTCGCCATCGGCATCGCGAGGTACGGGATGCCGGTCTTCTCGACGAAGGCCTTCATCTCCTGCTCACCGCGCGAGGCGGCAACGCCCTTACCGATGATGATCAGGGGCTGCTCCGCCGTCTTCAGGGCGGCCATCGCCGCCTCGACGTCCATCGGGTCAGACAGCGTGCGGCGGGGGTCCGGCACACGCGGCACCCACTGCACCGCGTCCTCGTCCACGCGGCCAGCGATCACGTCGCCGGGGAGGTCGAGGTAGACCGGGCCAGGGACGCCGTGGATCGCCTTCTTCACGGCCTCCGCGACGTAGATCGGGATGCGCTCGATCGTCTCGACCCGCTCCGCGAACTTCGCGTACGGGCGGACGGCCGTCAGTTGGTCGGCCTCCTGGAAGAAGCCCATCAGGTGGCCCGTGCGCTCGTAGGAACCGCCGAGAAGGATCATTGGCCAACGGTTCGACCACGCGTTGGAGAACGCGCCGATCGCATTCAACACGCCCGGCCCGGACACCGCCAGGGCGGCGCCAATGCGCCCCCCGAGGTAGGACACGGCCTGTGCGGCGTACGTCGCCGGCATCTCGTGCCGCATGCCCACGTAGTTGATGCCAGCCTTCTGCGCCGCCATCGCGATCGTGGTCACTGGGATGCCCACCACCCCGAACATCGCGTCGACGCCCTGCGTCTTCAGCGACCGAGCGATAATCGTGGCGCCGTCGATCTCTGCCATGTGTACTCCCCGCCCCATGAATGATGGGGACGCCGTCTGTCTGTCCGGCTCAAACTGTTTGGCCCGTCCGGTGCGGCATGGTACATCCCCCGGCGGGCGGACGGGATACCGTTTCTCTGACCGAAGGAATGACCGATGCCCGTCACCATCTGGCTCATTACTCACTCGAACACCGAAGCCTCGGAAGCCGGCCTCGCCGCGGGCCTCATCGACACTCCGCTGTCCACGCGTGGCCGTGAGCAAGCACTTGAGGTACGCGCGCGTTATGGCCCCGGAACGCCCATCCCCGTCGACGCCGTGGTGACCGCCGCCCTGCAACGCGCTCGTGATACGGCCGCCATCGCATTCGAGGGCGGCCCGCTCATCATCACGGCGGACGCCCGTCTCGACGAATGTGACTACGGCACCCTGTCAGGCCGCCCACGCCACGAGATCGACCTCGCTCGCTCGGCACACATCGATGTCCCCTGGCCGGACGGAGAGTCCTACGAGGCCGCGGTCACCCGCCACCGAGCGGCGTTCGACGCCATCGAGCAGGAGCGCCCCAGCGGCATCGTCCTCGTCGTCGGCCACTACGCCACGTGGATGGCCCTCGAACACCTCGCGAACGGCCGCCCGCTCGCTGACGTCGCCATCGAGGAGCGCGCGTGGCAGCCCGGCTGGCGCTACGACTACCGCCCGAGTGACGAGCGCGCCCGGTGACCGAACCGGTCGCGTGCGTCGTCTTCGACCTCGGCGGAGTGCTCGTACAGATCGTTCGGTCCTGGATCGAGGCGTGTGCGCGCGCTGGCATCCCGCCGCATCCCGTTGCCTCGGACGCGGCGTTCCTTGCGAGGCGCGGCACACTCGTCGACGCGATGTCCGTCGGCCGCCTCGAACCTGACGCGTACTACGCAGCGACCGCCGAAGCCTCGGGTGGCGTCTACGCCGCCGACGACGTGCGTCGTATCCACGCCGCGTGGCACTGGGCGGAGTATCCCGGCGTCGATGCGGTCGTAGAGGCCATCGAGGCCGCTGGCATCGCGACCGGCGCACTCTCCAACACGAGTGCCCCCCACTGGGCCGACCTCCGAGGCGCCCAGTCGCACTTCCCGACGGTCGCTCGCCTTCAGTACGCGGTCGCGAGCCACCTCGCAGGCGTCCTCAAACCAAGCCCTGCCATCTATCACGCCTTCGAGGCCGCGAGTGGTCAGCCAGCATCGCTGCTGCTGTTCTTCGATGACCTCCCAGAGAACGTCGAGGCCGCACGAGCCCTCGGCTGGCGCGCCGAGCAGATCGATCCGATGGGTGACACGGCGGCACAACTGATGGCAGCAGTGCAGCGGCACGGGGTACTCAGTTAGCGCGGTCGATGCTCTGAGATGGACCCCTCGTACTCGACACGCGAGACCGCCCACAACCACAACCCCGCTTCGCTCCCTGCCTCATCCGTGCGGTGCAGTCCGATCGCCTCCGCCACAATGATCGAGGGCTCGTTCGCCGCGTCGATCTCCGCCACCACCTCGACTACCTCGCGATGCGAGAACGCATACGCGAGGATGGCGCGCGCACCCTCGCGGGCGTACCCCTGACGGCGGAACGGGCGCTCGATGCCCCAACCGAGCTCCACGCGGCCGTCGCGCGGCGGGCCTTTCATCCCGAGGCTGCCCGCGACCACTCCATACATCCGCACCACTACGGCGCGACTCCACCACCCCGCGACGCTGGAGTCCTCCCGCAGCGCCCTCGCGACCACCGGGAAGAATCCCTCCGCCTCGTCCGTGCTCGGCCACACGCCGAGGTCAGCGCCGAGCCACTCGGCGGCGACGTCGCGGTCGCCCGCAAGGATCGCGCGGCAGAAGGCGAGATCGAACGGGACGAGATCGAGGCGCGCGGTATGGAGCGTCTCCGCGACCACCTCAGCACTGCGGGCGCTCATCGAGACCGCCTACAGCCGGCGCACGGCGATCGGCAGCGTCGCGAAGGCGTGGCCGTCCACGCTCACGGACACCTCGTGCGGGCCGTAGGTCGTGAACTGGGCGTTCTGCAGGTCAACCACGAGGTTCGCGCCACCCCTCGTGTCTTCGCCGTTGAGTCGCAGCGTCATCTGCCCGCCGACCGGCGCGACCACGTTCTTGCCGTCCGCATCGAGGACGGCGATCGAGAACTCGTGGTCGCCCTCGTCGGCACTGCCGTACGAGAAGCGGACGACGAGCGAGAGGTGCGGGTGTACCGCCGGCAGCGACCCCGCGTGCAGCGTGTCCACGCCGATGCCCAGCGCGTGTAGTTTGCCACCGGAGTCCTGCGCCGAGTCGCACAAGAAGGCGAAGCCGAGGTCCATCGCTAACCCCCTCCCGCTGCCGCGACACCGTCCGTCAGCGGCTTCCCGATGATCGGGCCAAGGACTTTCGAGCGCACCGTACCGTCTCGGTCGATGAAGAACGTACCCGGCAGCCCGGGCAGTCCGTAATGCTTCGCGACCTCACCCGTCCGGTCGCTCAGTACCGGCATCGTGAGCCCCTTCGCCTGCACGAACTCCCCCGCGACCGAGGGCGGCTCCTGCACGTCCACCGCAAGCACCACGAGGTCCCCCGCCCCCTGCCGCGAGGCGTGCAGCGCCTGTAGTTCCGGCATCTCCGCGATGCACGGTGGGCACCACGTCGCCCAGAAGTTCAGCACGACCGTCTTGCCTCGAAAGTCGGACAGCCGCACGAGGCGTCCGGTGCCGTACTCGTGGAGCACGAAGTCGGGCGCGACCTGACCTACCGCCGGGCTCGCCGCACCTTCGAGGATGCCGAGGCGCTCCCCCGCGTCCTCGCTCACCCGCTCCTGCGAGACGAAGGCGGCGACGGCAGCGATCAGGATCAGCGTCGCGGTCGCACGCCGCAGCCACGTCCGGCGCGCGGGCGACATCGATGACAGGTTCGCGAAGGAAGTGAGGGACGCCACGCGTCGAGGATACCCCGCGCTCCGCCCTCGGGCGCCCGCCGTGGATGCTCAGGCCGGTAGCATGGAGTCTGTGCTCGACGACGCGACTCAGACGGCCATCCGGAACGCGGCGGCGGTACTCCTCCGCAGCCGGCACACCGTCGTCCTCGCGGGCGCCGGGATGTCGAAAGAGTCCGGCATCCCCACCTTCCGAGGCGAGGGCGGCATCTGGACCACCCAGGGTGAGCCGCCCCTCAACCAGTACGAGACCTTCGCCGCTGACCCGAAGCGCTGGTGGGAGCGCCGCCTCGCCGAAGCCCGCGCCGGCAATCCCTTCGGCGCCAGCATCGAGGCCGCCGAGCCGAACGACGGACACCGGGCCCTCGCCGAACTCGAGGGCATGGGCCGCCTCGCTCACGTCATCTCCCAGAACATCGACAACCTCCACCGTCGCGCCGGACAGCGCTCGCTCACCGAGATCCACGGCAACCGTTTGTGGATGCGCTGTGTCCGTTGCGGCACCCGCTGGCCGCGCGAAGAGTTCCCCGTCGACGAGGCCGACTTGCCGCCTCGTTGTGCCACGCCGGGCTGCCCCGGCATCGTCAAAGGCGACACCGTCATGTTCGGTGAGCCCATCCTGCCATTCGCGCTCGCGCGCTGCGAGGCCGAGACTGGCCTGGCGGACTGCTTCATGACCGTGGGCACCTCCGCCGTCGTCTATCCCGCCGCCGCCTTTCCGATCGAGGCCGCCCGCCGAGGCGTCCCGCTCATTGAGGTGAACCCGGAGGAGACGCCGTTGACGGCGCTCGCGGACATCGTCGTGCGGGCCGCCTCGGGAGAGGCGTTGCCGGCGCTGGTGGCGGCCATCCAGGAGCAGCAGGCCGCCGCGCACGGAGAGGGCACGCGATGATCAGCCGCCGCAAGTACGACCCGCTGGGCATCGTCATTGCCACCGACGAGGGCCTGCTGCATGTCGAGCCCGGGCGGCCGCCCGTCGTCGCCATCGCAGGCAAGCGCTTCACGCGCGTGGACTTCCAGGACGGCCTCGGCCTCGCCGGTGCGCCGGGTGATGGCGTCTGGGTCTTCGCCGGCAAGCGCTGGGAGCGCGGCTGGGAGGGCGACCCGAAGTCCGTCTCCGTCACCACGGCAGGCGACCTGTTCATCGGCAGCGCCGATGGCAAGCTCCACCGCTCCACCGACAAGGGCGCAACGTGGGAGACGCTGGATGGCGTCCAGAACGTCATCAAACTCAACCGCCTCCTTCCGCCCCCGGGCGTCACCCCGTTCGTCGCCTCCGCAGGCGAGGTCACGGACGGCATCGTGATCTCGATCGTCGGCGGTGGCTGCTGGCACACCCGTGACGGTGGTGGCTCCTGGTTGCGGCGCGCGGATGGCCTGGACCCGAAGGTGCACCGCGTCTGGGTCCACCCGGAGCGCCGCGATCGCCTCTACGCCTCGACCCAGAGCGGCATCTTCCGCAGCGAGGACGAGGGCTACACGTGGGTGCAGAGCATCGGCGGCCTCGACCGCTCGTGGGGCGGCACCATCGCCGTCCTCCCCGGCACCCCGGACGCGCTCGTCTACTCCGCCGCCCGCCGAGGCCCCGGCCTGGAGGGCGCTGTCTTCCGCTCCGCCAACGGCGGCGTCACCTGGCAGCGCATCATGCTCGACGCCGACGACGAGTGGGAGCGCGTCCCTTGCGTCGTCCGCCCCTTCGACTGGAATGACCTCGTCTTCATCGCCGCTGGCCCCCAGTTGTGGGCCTCCCACGACCGAGGCCGAAACTGGCTCGCCCTCCAGGACGGACTCCCGGTCGCGAACGACATCACAGCCGCCCTCTAGACCGGCTCAGATTCAGGCTCATACGTTTCGTGATATTTTCGACGCTCTAACGGCCCCGCGTCGTACGTTGGGTGCTCCAGAGCGACCGTCGGCAGCCTGAACGAATCGGCTCGCGCCGCTCGACACCCCACGCGCCATCGATGGCGCTCGCAACCCTCGGAGGCTCCCAGATGGCCACCAGCACACGTCCGCGCGACGAAATGATCGAGGCCAATAGCCTCCGCTTCCACGTCCGCGAATGGGGTGACCCCCGCAGCCGCCACGCGCTCCTCCTGCTCCACGGCTACGCCGAGACGTGCGAGGCGTGGTCAGACGTCGCCTCCGACCTCGCGCGCGAATATCGCGTCATCGCCGTCGACCAGCGCGGTTACGGTTCCACCGCTCGCGCCGGCGACCGCGACTACACCCGCGCCACCCAGGTCGAAGACCTTGCCGCGCTCATCGAAACCCTCGGGCTCCGCTCCGTCACCATCGTGGGCCACTCGATGGGTGGCGCGAACGCGGTCTGCTACGCCGCCGAACACCCCGAGACCGTGACCGCCCTCGTCATCATCGAGTCGGCGCCCGAGGTGCTGCGCTCCGGTGTCGAGCAACTGCGCCGCCTGCTCTCCGTCGGCGACTCCTTCGCCAGCCTGGATGACGCCGTGATCGCCTTCCGTGAGTTCTTCCCCTATGCGAACACGGAGCAGTTGGAGCGCCGCGTGCGCGCCTCCTTCACCGTCAACGAGGACGGCGTCTTCGTCTGGGACCTCGACCCCGTCTTCCGCGACGCGACCGTGCGCCCGCCCGAGCCGGACCCCGGCCAGCGCCGCCTCGCCGACCTCTGGGACTCCGCTGACCGCATCCAGTGCCCCACGATGATCGTGCGCGGCGCTGAGACCGACATGCTGACGCCCGAGGCCATCCAGCGCCTCCACCGCCGCATCAGCGGCTCCCGTGTCAGCCTGATCGAGGACGCGGGCCACCCGGTCCCCACCGATCAGCCGTCCGCCCTGGCCCTCAACATCCGCGAATTCCTCCAGAGCCTCGGCGGCCTGTAGCCCCTCGACGTTTGCGCAGACAAGCAGAAGGCCCGGCATCACTGCCGGGCCTTCTGCTTGTGTCGTGTGCTGCCGACGCTACGGCGACGTGCCGAAGGCGCCCTTCGCGCGGTACGCCTCGACCTCGTCCCAGGTGAAGCCGGACTCCAGCAGCACCTCCTCGGTGTGCTGGCCGAACTCGGGGGCCTGCTTCTTCAGTTGGGCAGGCGTCTTCGAGAGGTGGACCGGCGAGCCGACCATCGGCCACGCCTTCCCGTTCTCGTCCGGCACTTCCACGATGTAGCCGTTCGCCCAGGCCTGTGGGTCCTTGCCGATCTCGAGGTAGTCCATCACCGGCTGCACCAGCAGGTCCTGCGCGTGGAACAGCGCGATCCACTCGTCTCGCGTCTTCGTCGCGAAGATCGCGTCCATCTTCGCCGTCACCTCGCCCAGTCGCTCGAGGCGCTGGACGCCCGTGCGATACGGGTCCTGCTTCAACTCCTGGGAGCCCAGCACGTCGCAGAATTGCGGCCACCACTTGTCGGCGGGGAGGAAGCCGACCATGAACCATTTGCCGTCACCGGCCTTGAAGTGGTTCCACGTCGGCGGGCGTTCATCGTGCTTCCGCCGGCCGATCAGGCTCCCGCTCCACATCGCCCCGGTGATGTTGTATGACTGGATGAGCATCTGCGACCCGTACAGCGAGGTGTTCACCTCCTGTGCCTCGCCGTGCCGTTCCCGCGACAGCAGCGCGAGCACGATCGAGTACCCCGAAACCATCGCGCCCACATGGTCGGCCTGCGGGAAGCCGGCGGGCATCGGCGCACCATCCTCGCCGTCGCCGGTCACGGACATGAAGCCGCCACGCGCCTGCGCGAGCAGGTCCATCGCGCCCTTGTGCCGCTCGGGCCCAAGGTGCCCCCACCCGGTCGCGCTGGAGAAGATGCAGTGAGGGTTGTGCTGCTGGATCGTCTCGAACGTGACACCCAGGCGTTCCATCACGCCGCCGCGCATGTTGTTGTGGAAGACGTCCGCCGTCTGCACCAGGCGCCAGAACACCTCCATGCCCGCCGGATTCTTCATGTCGAGGAGGATCGAGCGCTTCCCTCGGTTCAGCGTGTTGAAGTAGGCGTTGCGAGGCCCGCCCTGCTGAAGGCCGCGGCCCGGGTCTGGATTCGCGTACGACTCGATCTTGATGACGTCCGCACCCATGTCGGCGAGCATCGCCGTCGCATAGGTGCCCTGCTGCCAGATCGACAGGTCGAGGATTCGAAAGCCCTCAAGCGGCAATGGCATGGCCCAGCCCCTCTCCGCGCGCCCTTGGGCGCTGCGCCGCCGGTATTCTGCCACGCCCGACCAGCCCCTGCGCCGTCGCGGTTCAGGCATCACCGCGGCTAGCATGGTGACCTCAACACCTCGGGAGGCCTCTATGCCCGCCACTCGCACGATCCACCGCGCCCTGATCACCGGCATGGGCGCCGTCACCCCGATCGGCAACGACCTGGACGAATACTGGGAAGGCCTGCGCAGCGGCCGCAACGGCATCGGACGCGTGACCCAGTGGGATGCCTCAAGCGACCTCGTCCAGATCGCCGGCGAAGTCAAACATTTTGATATCGAGCCCTACCTCGAAAAGAAGGTTGCTCGCCGCACCGGTCGTTTCGCGCAGTTCGGCCACGCCGCCGGCGTCCAGGCCATCCGCGACGCCGGCCTCGAGGTCACCGACGCCAACCGCGACGACATCGGCGTGGTGATGGCGACCTCGGGCGACGTGTTCAACATGGGCCCGGAATGGATGGGCTACGTCGAGCGCGGCTCCCGAGGCGTCGACCCGTTCATCATCACCCGCATGGGCCAGCACATGGGCGCGGCCCGCCTTGCGAGACAACTTGGCGTCCGAGGCCCCAACACGACGATCAACACCGCTTGCGCCTCCGGCACGGACGCCCTCGGCCATGCGCTCTCGATGATCCGGCTCGGCCATGCCCGCGCCATCCTCGTCGGTGGCGCGGAAGCGATGATCACCCCGCTCTCGCTTTCCTCCATGGGCCGCCTCGGCGCGCTCTCCAAGCGCAACGACGACCCCGAGCACGCCTGCCGCCCCTTCGACATCCAGCGTGACGGCTTCATCCTGGGCGAAGGCGCCGGCGTCCTCCTCATCGAGTCTGAGGAGGCTGCCCTCGAGCGTGGCGCGCGCGTCTACGGCGAACTCGCGGGTGTCGGCTGGTCCTTCGACGCCACGGACGACACCGCGCCCGACCCGAATGGCCAGGCGCTCGCCATGACCCGCGCCCTGCGGGACGCGGGCATCGAGGCATCGCACGTCGACTACATCAACGCGCACGGCACCAGCACGCCGCTGAACGACCGTACGGAGACGCACGCCATCAAAATCGCATTCGGCGACGCCGACGCACACCGCGTGAAGATCTCTTCGACAAAATCGATGACCGGCCATCTCGCGGCGGGCGCGGGCGGCATCGAGGCGGTGGCATCCGTGCTGGCGCTCCACCACGGCATCGTGCCGCCGACGATCAACTACGAGTACCCCGACCCGACCTGCGACCTGGACATCACGCCCAACACAGCCGTGCAGGCCCAGATCGACGTGGTGATGTCCAACTCGTTCGGCCTCGGTGGGCAGAACGCGAGCGCGGTGTTCCGGCGCTACCAGCCGTAGGACCCTCGGACCCCACAGGTATGCAGAAGGCGGGGCCTCACGACCCCGCCTCCTGGTAGTTGGCCGCACTGAGTGCGTCGTGCCTACGCCGCCTGAGCGGGTCGCGCGGGCGCGCGGCTGATGCGGCGCTTGCGTGCGACCGTCCGGTCGACGGCCGACAGCCAGGTGCGCTGAGGCTCAACGGCCTGAAGCGCCTTCGGCATCGGTGATGCGTACGACGTGTGTCCGCACTGGACGCACGAGAAGTACGTGTCGCCAATGTCTTCGACTCGGCTGACATCGCCCTGACAGCGCGGGCAGGCCTTCGTAAACAGCATGTCCGGCTCCTCTCCATGTGGAACAGAAACGACGGAGAGCCGCCTCTTGTTCCTTGAGAGGAATCATGCGGGGTAGATGTGCTGCGTGGATTGCTGAAGCATTGCGGAACTGTGAAATCCCGCTCAGACCCTGCGAAGAATCGCGATAACGAGTCTGGACTAGCGCTTACGACCCCGGATCGCGAAGGCTGCAGCCACCACCGAAGTCGCTGCGCCCACCGCGACCGCACGACGCAACTGACGGCCATCCGTCATCGTGAGGCTGTTCCGGAGCGCTCGTGCCGCGTCTCCCAGGGTCACCTCGCGCGTCATCAGCGCCGGCAGCGCCGGTACCACCTGTCGAGGCGCCAGCACTGTCATCTGGGGCTCGCGAACGGACTCTCGGATGGCCTCGCGGAGCAGCTCGGGAGTGCGCGGGGGCGCTGGCGGGGTCTCTACGGGCGACGCCTGCTCGGGCTCACGTTCGGCGACCACCGGCTCCTCGACCGCCACCTCGACGACAGCGACCGGCACTGGAGCGACCACCGGCATCGACGGCGCGATCGCCGTCGGAACGTCGACGTCGAGGATCACGGAGGCGAGTCCGCCGTGCGTCCGCATCGGGATGTGGCGGACGGGAGTGCTGGGCGCCTGCGGTGGCTCGACTCTCTCGATCGGAGCCGTTGCCGGAGCGGGCCGGGGGGCCTCGGCAGCCGGGGCGACGGACATCGGGCGCTCCGGGCCAGCAACCAGCACCGGGGCCGTCGCAGCGGCCGCGTGGGCCACCTGGGCGGCCAACCGTCGAGCCGGTCGGCCGGGTGCCGCCTCCCGCGTCGAGGAGCGCTCGTCGAAGGCACTGAACCGGGCCTCGCGCTCCGCGCGGCTGTAGTCGTTCCCGCGTAGCGACGAGGGGGGCGAGGGCGTGGCCGCGATCGGGGCTTCGAGGGTGGTGGTGGTGGCGGACGACCCGGCGGACGACGCAGCAGACCGAGGGACAGGTACCGGGATCGGGTCCGGGACAGGCGCGGTGGCACGCAGCATCGCAGCCAGAAGCGTCCGGCGGCGCCGAGCGCGCACTTGAACGGTGACGGTCGTCACAAGGATGGCCATCAGCACAGCGATGACAAACGCCGCGGCAGCCACGGGCGGCAGTTGTGGCACGTTCGCTCCAGGCTATGGCGAGTTCCGGGGCGGATCCGAACACCCATCGTACTGCGCACGTCCAGCCGGTTGGGGGCGCGTGAGGAAGGGCAGGGATATGCTCGTCCTGTGGACACCGAGCGCCTCGCAATTGAATGCCAGTGGCTCCGCCGGACGATCGACTCGTCCCGGCTGGATCCCTACGTGATGATCTGCAACCACATCATCCGGGAAGGCAAGGACTGCATCGGGCCGTTCCTGGAGAACATCGAGACCGATTGTGGGCTCTGGGACCCGAATGAGGTCGCCCGCGCTCGCGCTGTCCGTCGCGCCGCCCGTTAGCCGCCCGACTCCGCGCCGAGTGCCACCCAGACCTTCGACGTCCGTCCACCGCCTCGGTATCCTGCCGGGAGCACTGCACTTCACGACACCTCGCGTGTGGCGTGGCGCTTCCCCCCTGCTGGCGTGCCGAACGCGCCCGCACCCGCCAGTACCGCGCCCCTCGACGACGGGGGGAACCGATGGCCACCTCGGATGACGCCGCCCACCTGACGCCGGAGCAGCGCGCGGAGATCGACGCCCTGCGCGCCGAGTGTGTCCCGACCCGCCGCGCCACCGTCGCGGCCGTCGAGGAGATCCTCTACGAGCCGCTCCCGGTGCTCGACCACGGCTTCATCCGGGTGATCGACTACATGGGCGACGACGCAGCCGTCGTGCAGGCCGCACGTGTCTCCTACGGTCGAGGCACGAAGCGACAGCGCGACGACCAGGGGCTGATCAACTACCTCATGCGGAACTGGCACACCTCGCCGTTCGAGATGTGCGAGATCAAACTGCATGTGAAGCTGCCGATCTTCATCGCCCGCCAGTGGATCCGCCACCGCACCGCGAACGTGAACGAGTACTCCGCGCGCTACTCGATCCTCGACAACGAGTTCTACATCCCGGACGCGGCCAACATCGCCGCACAGTCCTCGGTCAACCGTCAGGGGCGAGGTGCGACGCTCGACGCCGATCAGGCTCGCCGCGTGCAGGCCATTCTCCGCGAGGACGCCGAGCGGGCATACGGCCATTACGACGAACTACTGAACGAAGGCCCGGATGGGACACCTCGTGACCCGGCCTACGACGGTGTCGCGCGCGAACTGGCGCGGATGAACCTGTCGCTGAACTTCTACACGCAGTGGTACTGGAAGACAGACCTCCACAACCTGATGCACTTCGTCCGCCTCCGCGCGGACGCACACGCCCAGTACGAGATCCGTGTCTACGCGGACGTGCTGGCGGACATCATGGCGCGCTGGGTGCCGATGACCCACCAGGCGTTCGTGAACTACCGCCAGGGCGGCGCACAACTCTCCCAGCAGTCACTCGAGGCCGTCCGGCGCATGCTCGCGGGCGAATCGCTCACCGCGAAGTCCGCCGGGATGTCCCCCGGCGAATGGCGCGAGTTGCAGGCACTCCTCGCGGGCGGCGCGCAGCAGATCGGCGCCGGCGCCCCCGAGGTCGAAGAGGACTAAGTCCTTAGTCCGTCGGGAAGAAGCGCGAACGCAGTTGCGCGCGCAGATCCCCCCGGTGGTCGGGGTGCGCGATCGCGATCAGTTCCTCGGCACGCTGGCGCTGGCTCTTGCCAGCGAGGCGCGCGATGCCGAACTCGGTCACCACGTAGTCCGCGAACGTCCGCGGCACCGTGACGAATTGGCCGTCCGTGACCGCGCCGACGATGCGCGTGATCGTGCCGTCCTTCGTGGAGGACGGCAGCACCGTGATCGCCTTCCCGCCGTTCGCCAGCGCAGCGCCGATGTGGAACTCGGACTGGCCACCGGTGCCGTTGTACGTGGTGGTGCCGAGGGATTCCGAGCAGATCTGGCCCGTCAGGTCCACGGTGAACGCGTTATTGATCGCGCACATCCGATCCTGCTTCGCGATCTCCAGGATCGAGTTCACCTCTTTAACGGCGCGCGTCTCGATCTTGCCGGACTTCTCCAGCCACTCGAATTCCTCGGCGTTCTTCGGCGACACCGTCGTCGTCACGTGGAGGCCGCGGTCTTTCGACTTGCGGGACGAGTTGACCACCCCTTCCATCATCAGCGGCACCACGCCGCGGGGCGTGATCTCTGAGTGCCAACCAAGATCATGTTTGCCCTCGAACAACCCGAGCGGGACGAGGTGCGTCGCAGTCCGGCCAGCACCGATCTGGACGGTGTCGCCGTCCTGCAGAATCTCGTTCACGTAACCCACGATGATGAGTGCCTCTGCCGGCGGGACGGTCTCCGCCACTGAGGGCGCCTCCGTCAGCAGGGTGTCGACGAACGCCGTCACCTCCGACACATGCATGCGCTCGGTCGTGGGGACGTTCGGCAGGAAGGGCCACACCTCGAAGATCGAGGTGCGCGCGCGGCGCGTGAAGTCGGCCTTCTGCCACGGTGAACCACCGAAGTTCACGTAGCCGTCCGCGTCCGGGGGCGTGCACTGCGTCAGGAAGACGTCGATCGGCTCGCGCTGGCCCTCGCGGTGGTCCCACACGTTGAACTGGTTGGAGAAGAGGTTGGAGTAGAAGTCGGCCCGCTTCGCCTCAAGGGCGACGCGGCCGGTGTTGCCGACGTAGATCTCTGTGCGGAGGTCGAACGGGAGCGACGCGAGGTCGTCGCTGAACCATTCCTGTGCTGGCGTGGGGCTGCACGCGTGGATCGTGACCTGATAGTCGAGTGCCATCACCCGCTGGATCACCGCCGACATGAACGAACGGGCATCCCCGCCGATCGGCGTGTGGACAATGTCGCCACGCTGGATCAGCGCCGCCGCTGCGTCGAACGACATCCGACGACGCTCGTACTCCTCGCGCCAACCGGCCATCGCGACCTCCTCCAAGCGCCATCACCATGATTGTGATGGAGCGCGGGAATGGTACGTCCCGCGCGCAAGCAGCGGGAGGCGAGGCAGATTCGTCAGGTTGGGGAATCGAGCGGCTACGGACGGCGGGCGGAGACCCCCGCGTACCCGCCACCAGCCGTCGAGGGCCGGCCGGGCAGTGGTGCCGGCATCCCACCCTCGAACACCCGAGGCGCCTGCCGCCCGAAGGTGTACTTCGGGTTCAGCAGCCCGACCAGGATCAGGAAGCCGACCACCATCGAGCCCTGCAGGATGAACAACGTCGACGCGCCGATGTGGTCGGCGACGATGCCGAGCGGCGCCGCCATGATCGGCATCGCGCTGAAGGTGAGCATGTTGATGCTCATCACGCGGCCGTAGTACTGCGGCTCCGCGGCGTCCATGATCATCGTGCTGTTCAGCGTCTGGTAGGCCGTCAGGAAGAGGCCCAACACCAGCGTCGCCGCGATCGCGCCACCGAAGCCGAACGGGCCGGACAACACCGCCATCAGCACCAGTCCACCACCGCCGAGGATCCCGGAGATCCACTGCAACAGCGGTTTGCGGTCGAAGCTCGTGACGGTCGCGATCGCGAGCGAACCGGCGAGCGCGCCGATCCCGGAGATCGACTGCAACCAGCCGAAGGCTTCCTCCGACTGGCCGAGGTCACGCTGGACGAAGCCGGCCATCAGCATGACGTACGGCATCGCAAAGAACGTGGTGATGAACATCATCCCCATCAGCAGGCGCAGCGTGCTGTTTTTCATCACGTACGACAGACCGCCGCCGATCTCCGTGAGCACATTGGACGGCGCCCGGTTCGCACGCGCCTCGGCACCCAGGCCAGAGGGCACGGTGAGCATCGTCAATGTCGCCAGCACGTAGGCCACGGCCTGCGCCGCATAGGCCCACTCGAGCCCCCAGGCGCCCGCGATCACGCCGGCGAGGGCGGGACCGAAGAGGCGGGTGCCGTTCATCGCGGTGTTGGACATCGCGATGGCACTCATCATGTTCTCGGGCCCAACGACCTCCGCCATCAACGGCGTGCGCGCTGGCATCCCAAGGGCGGAAAGCGTCCCCTGCAAGAGGCCGACGACGAAGAGGATCTCGAAGGTCATCGTGCCCATCGCCACCATGACGGCGGTGACCACGGCCAGGAGGCCGATCAGCGTGTTGGTGACCAGCGTCAGGTTCCGCTTGTCGACACGATCCGCGACAGCCCCTCCCACGAGAGAGAACGCGAGCATCGGCAACCCGAAGGCGAGCGAGATCGTCCCGATCGCGGTGAACGAGTGCGTCAGTTCCCACGCGAGCAGCGCCCGCGCCACCATCAGCATCTGCATGCCGGTAAATGCGAAGGCGGATGAGATCCACAACTGGCGATAGATCGGGTACTTGAAGACCACGAGCGCTGCGCGCATCGATGGCCGCTGGCCATGACCCATCGGGCCGCCGCGTCCCATTGCCATCGAGTACCTCCGAGCGCTGGTGGAAGTACGCATCGTAAGGAACGCCCAACCTTACCGTCAACGTCAGGGTTCGCTCTGTATGTCCCCCGTTGACAGTCTCTATCCATCAGGACTTTCATCCGCCCGCTGCTTCAGCAGACAGGCGGTCGGTATGCCTCCCGCAGCCCTTTCGGACATCCGCGTCCTCGACCTGTCGCGGCCAGTCGGCCACTACGCCGGCCGCCTCCTCGCCGACCTCGGCGCTGAGGTCATCAAGGTCGAACCGCCCGAGGGCGACCCGGCGCGCCGCTGGGCACCTTCGCTCCCCGGCGTCCCCGTGATCGAGGCCTCCGTCCCCTTCGTCCTGCTGAACGCCAACAAGCGAGGCGTCACCCTCGACCTTGAGAGCGACGGCGGGCGTTCCGCCTTCCTCCGGCTCCTCGCATCGGCGGACGTGCTCCTTGAGTCGTGGACGCCGAACGAGGCGGCGCGCCTGAGGCTCACTGACGAGGTCCTGCGCACCGCGAGGCCTGACCTGATCCACGCCTCGATCACCGGGTGGGGTTCGACCGGCCCGTACGCGGAGTGGGCCTACGCCGATATCGTCGCGAACGCGATGTCCGGGGTGATGACGCTGGCGGGGTTCGTGGACGGGCCACCCGAACAACTGCCCGACCATCAGGGCTACCACGCCGCCTCGATCAACGCGGCAGCCGGCGTGCTCGCCGCGCTGCTGCACCGTGACGCGACCGGCGAGGGCCAGCGCGTCGAAGCCTCGATGCTCGAGTCGCTGCTGATGGCGGAGGAGACCGCCATGCAACAGGCGGACATCCTGGGCACGGACCGAGCACGCACCGGCGGTCAGGGCGCGCTCGGCTTCAAGATGCCGGGCCTTGGCATCTACGACACCACCGACGGCCATGTCTACGCGATGTGTACGGGTAGCGCGGGCTCCGGCTTCCCCGGCCTCGTCCAACTTATGCGCGCCCTCGACGGCTCGACGCGGCTCGACGAGGAGCCATACGCCTCGCTCATCGCGACCTCCTTCAATACATCGCAGCTTATGGGGCTGATGGAGGACCCGGCCCGCGCCCCCACCGTCCGCGCGATGCTCGGTGAGATCGAGGTGGAGGTGATCGCGTTCTTCGGCCGGCACCCGAAGGAGACCATCTACGTCCGCGGGCAGGAACTGCGCGTGCTGGTCGGCGCCGTGAATGGACCGGCGGATATCCTCGCCTCCGCCCAACTCGATGCCCGCGACTGGTGGCGAGACATCGACGATCCCGCGCGCGGCCGGCTGCGCTACCCCGGCTTCCCCTGGGCACTCGCCGGCACGCCCGCCACCCTGCGCCGTCCCGCACCCACCCTCGGCCAGCACACGGACGAGGTCCTCGCTGAGATCGGCGGTACACGATGAGCAGCGCTCCCCGTGCCCTCGATGGCGTGAAGGTGCTCGACCTCACCTGGTTCGGTGCCGGGCCGATCGCCACGCGCGCCCTCGCGAATATGGGCGCGGACGTCGTGCGCGTGGAGACGGCGAAGCGGCCGGATGGGCTGCGCCTCGTGGGGCCGAGGCCGCCAGGCAACGTGAGCCTGAACGCGAGCGGCTACTACAACAACTTCAACGCTGAGAAACGCTCGATCACCATCGACCTCACGACGGAGCGCGGCCACGAACTCGGCCTGGACCTCATCCGCTGGGCCGACGTCATGATGACCAACATGACCATGCGCGCCGTGCGCCAGATCGGGATGACCTGGGACGTCGTCCAGCGCACCAACCCCGGGATCGTCGCCATGTACCAGCCGATGCAGGGCCTCACCGGTCCCCACACGGAGTTCGTCGGGTTCGGTGCCGTGCTCTCAGCCGTCTGTGGCGTGAACGGCCTCGCGGGCTTCGAGGGCGCCCCACCGATCGGCGTCGGCTCCAACTACCCGGACTACGTCGTGAACCCGATGCACGCCGTGATCGCGCTGCTCGCCGCCCTCCGGCATCGACGCCGCATCGGCGAGGGCCAACTGATCGACATGTCCCAACTGGAGTCTTCGGTCGCCGCGCTCTCGACGCCGGTCTTCGCCGAGGCCAACGGGGCTGCTTACCCACGGCAGGGCAACCGTTCCCCCTACGCCGCCCCCCACGGCGCCTACCGCACCGCCGAGGCCGCTGACCGCGCTGACCGCTGGCTCGTGCTCGCCTGCCTCGAAGAGGCGCACTGGCAAGCTGCCGCACGCGCGATGAACCATCTCGAGTGGGCCACCGATGTGCGCTTCGCCAGCGTCGCTGCCCGCAAGGCGAACGAGGACGCCCTCGACGCGCTCGTAGCCGCGTGGGCCACCGAGCAGCACGGGCCGACGGCGCTCGGCGCGCTACAAGCGGCAGGGGTCCCGGCGGGCCTCGTCCAGCGCGCCTCCGAGGTGCTGGCCGACCCGCACCTGAAGGCGCGCGAGTACTACGCCTACCTCGACCATCCGGAGCCGGCCGTGGGCGTGCGCGCCTACGACGGGCCGCCGGTCCGGCTCTCCGCGACGCCGGTCGAGCTGCGCCGCGCCGCCCCACTCCTCGGCGAGCACACCATCGAGATCGCCACGACGATCCTCGGGCTGTCGGAGGACGAAGCGGCCACCCTCATCGCGGAGCAAGTGCTGCATTAGCGCTCGCGTAACGAATCGCAATCCATTGCTGTGCATCACGGACGCGCTGGACATTCTGCCCTGTGGATGAGTTATCCCCGCCTGTAATGCCTTCGCGATGCCCCTTCAAAGCGAGTGGACGCGAGGCGCACTCTCGTGATTACTTACGATCCGTAACGAACTCGAACGGAGCCCCCGATGTCCCTCCCGCTGCCCGACGCCGCGCGCGATCTGCTCAACAAGCCCGCCGCGCACGCCCTCGTGATCACCACCAACAAGGACGGTTCGCCGCACGCGACGCTGGTCTGGGTTGAGGAGCGCGATGGCGCCCTGACCTTCAACACCGCGACCGGGCGTCACAAGTGGTTCAACATGCGCCGCACCTCGCACATCGCCGTCTCCGTGCAGGACCCCGACGCGCCTCGCACTTATGCAGTGTTCGAGGGTACCGCCGTCCTCTCCGAGGAGGGCGCGAACGACCAGATCAACCGCCTGTCGAAGAAGTACACCGGCCGTGAGTCATACGGAGGCTTCAACGACAAGGAGCGCCGCGTCTCCGTCCGCCTGGACCTCGACAAGATCAGCGGGATGGGTGCCTGGATCGCCAAGTAGCGCCGCAGGCACCTGAGCGCGCCCAGCCCTCGATGCCCCCTCTCGCGCGAACCGGCGTCCGCGTCGTAGCCTGCGGGCAACACGACGCGGACGCTCTGCGAGAGCCGAGGAGAGCCCCGATGCCGCTTGACCCGAAACTGTCTGGTGAAGGCGCCGACTGGATCGCTGAGATGCTCAGCGGTGAACTCGATTCGTTCGTCCCATCCGAACTCTGCGACATCGTCATGGAGGCGGAGCAGAAGGTGCGGGACGACACCGGCGACCAGCGCATGCCCCACGACGAAATGGCGAAGCGCCTGATGGTGATCTTCGAGGCCGACCCGGACATCCCGACGCAAGAGGGCGCCGTCTCCGAGTACCTCGTGCGGGAGATCCTGCACTGGGAGGACGAGTTCCTCGTCCTCGCGGGAGCGCCTCGGGATGTCCGCCGCTAGCCGAGGGCTGACCTAACGCGGGACGGGCACACCGTCGCGGATCGCCTTCAGGCGTCGCACGTTCTCGAGGTCGGGCCCGTCACCCTTCGGGCTCTTCTCCGTCGCCAGGCCGGGCACCTCCAGCAGGAACGCCTTGCCCTCGAACGCCGGGTGCCCCATGAGCAACTCGAAGGCCTCGATACCGAGGAAGCCGTCGCCGATGTTCTCGTGACGGTCACGGAAGCCGCCCAGTGGCGTCTTCGAGTCGTTCGCGTGTACGACCGCGAGCCGGTCGAGGCCGATCTCGCCGTCGTACTCCGCGAGCGCCGCCTTCAGGCCATCCTTCGTGCGGATGTCATACCCGGCCGCAAACGAGTGGCACGTGTCGAGGCACGTCGCCAGCCTCGGCGAGTTCACCGTGCGCAGCAGCGTGCCGAGGTCGGAGAACTTCGTCCCGATCGTGCCGCCCTGCCCCGCCATCGTCTCAAGTGCGAGCAGTGGCCCTGCCGGCGCGGCATCGAGGATGCGCTGGAGCGAGTCGACGACGCGGTCGAGCACCGCCGCGAGGCCGAGCCCCTTGTGCGAGCCGGTGTGCAGCACGATGCCTTCCGCACCGATCGCCGCGCCTACGGTCATCGCGTTCACGACGCTCGCGACGGACTTCTCGATCATCAGCGAGTCTTCCGAGGCGAGGTTGGCGAGGTAGATGTTGTGGATCCACACCTGCCCCAGCCCGGACTCCGCGCGGCGCGCCTTGAACTGCGCAATCGCCGCATCGGTGTGCTTGGTGGGGCGCCAGGTCTGGGGCGCGCTCACGAAGATCTGGCACGCCTCCGCCTCGATGGCGAGCGCACGGTCGATGGCGGTGAAGATGCCGCCCGAAGAAGAAACGTGTCCGCCGACCTGGATCGCCATCGTCAGCCCCCTCAGACGCTCATCGTAACTCCCGCTGCCGAGACAGGCCGTTGATAAGTCGGGGGCTCGCGACGCTGTGCAAGGCGTCCCCGGTGCCGATATTTGTAGAGGACCGCAGGCGGCGGGTCTGACCTCGGAGGGCGAGATGGACAGCGACATCTGGGGTCGCCGCGCGGAACGCAGCCTGGCGCGACGAGGATCAGCCCTCGTGGTCGTCTCGGAAGCCCGTGCGGCCCGCGCGACGGCCTACCTGCTCCAGGAGTTCGACTACACCGTGGATGGCGGCGTCACCGCCTCCGAGGCCCTCGACTGGCTGGACCGCGCTCGGTACGACCTCATCGTGGCGGGTGGGCCGGAGGCATCCGTGCCCGGGTACGCCCGCGCCCTCCGGCGGGCCGCACCGAACAGCCGCATCCTGCTCCTGGCATCCGGCGACGCCGTCCTCTCCGCCGAGGCCATCCGCGTGGAACTGCTCCCCCCGCCCTACGAGGTGAACGCGATTGCCGAGCGCCTCGCGACCTGAGGGCGCCGGGCATAGAAACAGCGCACCCGCCCTCGCGAATCTGGTTGCTGGCGCGGCAGGCCGTTGGTAAGGTGGCCCCGGAACCGCGCGGACCGAGAGGCACCGTCTTGCCGTACACGATCATTGAGACCTGCATCGGCTGCACGGCCTGTGTGAAGAAGTGCCCGGTCGAGGCGATCTCCGGCCGGCGCAACGAGATTCACATCATCGACGAGGAACTCTGCATCAACTGCGGAGCCTGCGGCGCGGTCTGCCCGCCTGAGGCCATCCTCGACGAAATCGGCGACCTCTGCCGCACCTTCCCCCGCCGCGAACTGCCGCTCTCCAAGATCATCGAAGAGAACTGCATCGGCTCTGGCTGCGAGCTCTGCATCAACATCTGCCCATTCGAGGCGCTGACGCTGCAGGACGCGCCGAACCACCACGACTACTACGGCATCGCGACCGTGGACGACAAGAAGTGCGTCGGCTGCCGGCTCTGCGAAGAGGCCTGCGGCTGGGGCGCCATCTACATCGACCCGCCGCGCGAGATGCTGAAGAAGAAGGTCTACCCGCTGGAGATCCTCACCCCCAAGAAGGGGAAGGGCCTGCAGCGCGCCGCTGCCACCACCTAGCGCTCGCTCGCTGCACACCTCGATCGGAACGGCCCCGCCTCGCGCGGGGTCTTCTGTGTGCGGACGTCCGAGGCTCGCGCCGCACGCCTCGCTATCATTGGCGCCGCGCGAGGGGGAGTGCCAGATGCCAATAGTGCAGGCCGGTCCGGTCAGGCTTGAGTACGACGAGGCCGGGAGCGGCGACAACGTGATGGTGCTGATCCACGGCGCGGCCTCCTCGCATCGCCAGTGGGCCAGCGTGCAGCGCCACCTTGCCGAGGCAGGCGTCCACTCCTATGCGATCTCGACCCGCGGTGCGGGCGCCTCCGACCGAGGTGCCTCGCAGGCTGACTACACGCCGGCGGCCTACGCCGAAGACCTCGCCGCCGCCGTCGACGCGCTCGGACTCACGCGCTTCACCCTCGTCGGTCACTCGCTCGGGACGCTGGTGTCCAGGTATTACGTCCGCCGCCACCACACTCGCGTCCGCGCCCTGGCGCTGATCGCCGGCCCGGATCCGGCGCGCGCCGGACTCTCTGACGAGGAGCGCACCCGCCGCGCCGCGCGTCCGACGGCCGTCACGACCAGCGATGGCTCACCCTCCGAGGCCTGGACACGCCAGCACATGGGCCTCGACGAGGCCGCACGCGCCGCGCTGTGGCGCGACATCCGCGCCAACCCCCTTGAGCGCGCACGCGGCCAGGAAGCGCCGTGGCCGGGCCTGCAGGACGAAGCGCCGAAGATCCCCGTCCACACCCTCGTCATGCTCGGCGACGCTGACGATGTCGTCTCGCCCGCTGACCCGCTGCGGGGCTATCTCCAACTCGATGTGGCTCGCCGGCACCTCCACGTGTTCACCGACATCGGCCACTACCCACCGGCGCAGATCCCGGATCGCGTGGCCGCTGTCCTCGTGCGGTTCACCGAGGCCCACGCCCAACCCGTATCGCTCGTTGCACCGGCCGCTGCGCGCCAGTGACCGATGCTGTGCTGCGTGTCCGGCGTCTGCGACCTTCGGCCCGCATCCCGGCGCGCCAGAGCGCTGCCGCCTCCGGCTACGACCTCCACGCTTGCCTCGACGCCCCGTTGAGCATCGGCGAGCAGCCCGTGAAGGTGCCCACGGGCATCGCGATGGCGGCACCCGAGGGCTGGGACGTCCAGTCGAGGCCACGCTCGGGCCTCGCCGCGCGAGGCGTGCTCTCCGTCCTCGGCACCATCGATGCTGACTACCGCGGCGAGCTCTTCGTGACGATGTACTGCCTGCCGGGCTGCGGCCCCTTCGAGGTGAACGACGGCGACCGCATCGCGCAGCTGGTGGTGGCGCGCCTCGCGCCCGCCGAATGGGTGGAGGTTGAGTCGCTCGAGGACACCGAGCGCGGCGCGGGCGGCCACGGCAGTACCGGACTGCGGTAGGACGTCAGCATGCTGCTGGAGATAGTTCGAGGGCGGCCCTTACGGGCCGCCCTCTCACCTACATCTGCCGTGCGGCGGGGGTAATAGTTGCGACAGATGCGGGTGTCAGTTGGGATACGCGCGGCCTCTCGCCGCGCTGGCGTGACTTACGCCTTCTCCTCGATCAGCACGTAGTGGTAGAGGAGGCCAGCGGCGACCGCGCCGATGATCGGCCCGATCCACCACACGACCTGGTCATCCCAGGCGCCAGCCACCAGCGCCGGCCCGAACGCCCTCGAGGGGTTCATCACCGCGCCGGTCAGCGGGCCAGCCGCCAGGATGTCCATCGTGATCGTGAGGCCGATGGCGAGTCCCGCGACCACCTTCGGGCCACGCGAATCGACGGCCGTGCCAAAGATCACCGTCACGAGGAAGAACGTCAGGATCGCCTCGATGCCGACGGCACGCGCGAAGTCGATGCCGGGGCCAAGCGCGGCTGCGCCGAGGTTCGCCTCCACCCGCAGGCCCTCGGGGAACAGGCCGCGCAGCGCGAGCGCCGCGATCACCGCACCGGCAAGTTGCGCCACCACGTAGCCGAGCGCCGAGATCGTCCCGATGCGCCTTGTCACCCACATGGCAGCGGTGACCGCCGGGTTGAAGTGCCCCCCGGAAATGGCGCCCAGCGCCGAGATCATCAGGGCAATCGCGAGGCCGTGCGCCAGCGCGATTTCGAGCAAACCGATGTTCGTCTTGCCGGAGGCCACGATGATTGCGCCGGCACCGGCGAACGTGAGCGTGAACGCCCCGATCGCTTCGGCGACAAGTGCTCGCGGGTCGAGTGCGTCGTCCATGGTGGCCCCGTATCCCCGCCCGAAGGCGGTTCGATGGGCGCAGTCTGGCATTGAATGGCGAACGTGTCAATACACCTGAACATTACTTTCGCCCTGACATCACGCTCAGTTTGACCTCGGCCGACTGCTCTGCGGTACCTTCGAGGGACTGACTGCCCCCGAGGAGCCCCTGATGTTCAGCCGCCTCCGCACCGCCCTCTTTGTCCTGATCGGGGCCGCGCTTGGCGCTGTCCTCGGCCGCGTGGTGCTGGAAGCGCGACGGCGCCAGGAGGCTGGCCTCGACCCGATGGACATCGACATCCGCCGGGTGACGTTGCGGCCCCAGGACGTGGTCCCCGGCATCGTCGCCGCCTTGCGGGTGAACGACGCGCCGTGGTCGTGGCTGCATATCCCCTCCCCGCTCGCCGCCTTCGGCGTGAACCTTGGCGTGGCCTCCTTCGGCGGTGACCTGTCGTCGCTCCGTGAGGCGGTCGAGCGCGCTACCACCGGTGCGCTCGGGTTCGACCCGCAGGAGATGTGGGGGCGTGGCGGCTGGAGCGCCTCCGTCGTGGAGGACGAGGGCTACGCGCCCGACGCACCGGGTGACCTCGACCGGTCGGAGTAGGGCTCGATGCCCGCGGGTGGCGACTTCACGCTGGAGGAAGCCCGGGCGGCACTACGCCTGATCCGCGATACGGTCGCCGAGTTGCAGCGCACCCAACACACGCTCCGCGGCGTGAAGGACGAACTCAACGCCCTCAACCGCCGCCATCTGAACAACGGCGTGGTCGGCGAGCGTCGCATCCGCGAGGTCAACATCGAGTTGCGCCGCCTCGGCGAGGAGGCCCAGCGGCAGATCTCCGCCATCACGGGAGCCGGCGCCGAGATCAAGGGGCTGGATGAGGGACTCATCGACTTCCCGACAACGATCGATGGCGTCCTGGCGTACTGGTGTTGGCGCGCCGGTGAAGACGACATCGACTGGTGGCACCCTCGCACTTCCGGATTCTCCGGCCGCCGCCCGATCGACGAGGCGCGCTGAGCCTGCCGCTAGCGGCACCGCCGAGGCGCGAGTACGCTCCGCCCCTTGACGCCGCCAGTCGGTGTCACGAGGGGCTCGGTACCCGGCAACGGGTGCGGCCAGCCGGACACCCTCGACAAGACCGCGCCACGTGCGCGACTGTCAGAGGAGACCGTGACCATGTACCGGATCCGTTGGGCCGCAGCGGCGACACTGCTCGTCGCCACACTTATCGTCGCTGGCTGTTCGAGCGACGAAGCCACACCCGAGGCGACGCCAGCGAAGGCCGCCACGACCGCCTCGGCGGGCACGGCGGCAGCAGCAACGGCAGCCGCGAAAGCACCGGCCGTCGCCGAGGGCAATGTGCGCGCCGTGATCAACGACTTCACCCTGCCGTCCCCCACCGTGAAGGTGGGAAGCGTCATCGAGTTCGTCAACCAGGACACCACTTCGCACACCGCGACGTCCGTGGACAAGACGACCTTCGACTCCAAGACGATCGACGGCCGTGGGGGCACCTTCAAGTTCACGACGACGAAGGCGGGCACCATTGCCTATGCCTGCATGATCCACCCGACGATGACGGGCACCATCACCGTCCAGTAGCCGAGCATCAGCCTTGAACGCCAGACAGCCCCGGCAATGCCGGGGCTGTCTGTGTGGGGTGACGGGGGACAGGGGCTAGTAACGGGTGGCGCGGTATCATGAGGACGCTCCCCGGAGGCCACGTGACCATCGCGATGATCCTCGCCACTGCGTACTTGCTGGGCTCCGTCCCCGCTTCGTACATCGTCGCCTTCATTTGGACCGGCGGCCGGGACATCCACCACATCGGCGACGGCAACCCGGGCGTGATGAACGTGTGGGACAACATCGGTCTCGCGCCGGCACTGGTCGCAGCTGCGGGCGACATCGGCAAGGGCACGGCGGCGGTCGGCCTCGCGTACTGGGTCAGCGATAGCCACACCCTCGCGATTTTCGCGGGCCTCGCCTCCGTTATCGGGCACGACTACTCGGTGTTCCTGCGCTTCAAGGGCGGCAACGGCACCGCGACGACCGTGGGCGCCTGGTTCGGCCTTGTGCCGCTGGCGGCGTTCGCCGCCATCACGCTCACCGCCGTGCTCTTCTTCGCTACGCGGCGCAAGCGGTTCTCCGGGTTCGTCGGGCTGACCTCCGTGCCGGTGATCGCGTTCGCGATGGGCGAGCCGAACGAACTCACCCTCGGGGTCGTCCTGCTGCTCGCAGCCCTCGCCGCGAAGATCTTCTCCTTCGAGGGGCTCAGCCCCGCCCGTTCGCGGATCAACCGGTGACCGCCACCTTCGAGGAGACGCTCGCGCAGTTCCGGCTGACCGTCAGCGGACCCGCCGAAGAAGTCCCCCTCGCCCGCGCCGCCCTCGTCATCGCACAGTCCGAGTACCCCAACCTCGACATCGACGCCTTCGAGCGCCGGCTGCAGGACATTGCGGAAACGCTCGGCCACCAACTCGGGCGTGACCCGGAGCGCCAGACACCGCACTTCGTCGTGCGCGGGATCAACCGCTACCTCTACCGCGAACTGGGCTTCCGCGGGAATAGCGAGTTGTATGACGACCCGAAGAACCTCTACATGAACGAGGTGCTCTCGGAGCGCCTCGGCATCCCGGTGACGCTCGCCATCCTGTACGCGGACGTCTGCCAGCGCGTGGGCCTCGATGTGCGCCCGGTGGGGCTGCCGGGCCACGTCATCTGCCGCTACACACCCGCCGGTGTGAGCGAGGACGCCGTCCTGATCGACGCGTTCAACTTCGGGCGGCTGCTGACGCCTCGGGACTGCCAGGTGCTGCTGCGGAACATCTTTGGGGCGCGTGTGCCGTTCAAGGAGCACTACCTCGCCTCGCTCTCGCCGAGGCAGGTCATCCAGCGGCTGCTCCACAACCTGAAGGCTGGCTACCTTCAGCGAGGTGACGAGGACCGCGCCGCCCGCGTCATCGACCTCCTGATCGCGATGTTCCCCTGGGACCTCGACGAGATCCGCGACCGTGGGATGCTCCGGGAGCGCCTCGGGGAAGTCGATTCGGCCCTCCGCGACCTCGAGGAGTACGTGCGCTTCCGCGCCGGCGCCCGCGACATCCAGACCGTCACTGAGGCGGTGCGCTCCTTGCGCCGCCACCGTCCGGACGGCGCCCGCTAGCCCGCCCCTCGGGCGCGCTGATACCCTCCGGGTAAGGCTTCGAGGCTGGCGCCCACCCGCGCAGCCCCGAGGGACAAGGCGGAGGCCGCAGTGGTCGAAAGCATTCCGCGGCCAGACGCCCGCCCGCTTCATGCGGCGCACGTACCCGCGTCCCACTTCGTCGCGTACGCCGAGACGCTCGAGTACCACACCTCGCATGCCCTCGAGTTCATCGACATCACCGCGGACGTCCAGAACGTCGTCGCGCGTTCGGGTGTCGAATTCGGGCAGGTCGCGATCGTCTCGAACCACACGACGGCCGCCATCGTCATCAACGAGCACGAGCCGCTGCTACTGAACGACATGGCGCGCGTGCTGTCCCGCATCGTCCCGGCGGGCGACTACTACGAGCACAACGACTTCTCGATCCGCACCGTCCACATGACCGACCGCGAGTGCGCCAACGGCCACGCGCACTGCCAGCAGTTGTTCCTCGGCTCCTCGGAGACGGTTCCCGTCCACAACGGCGCAGCGCACATCGGCCAGTGGCAGAGCATCTTCCTCATCGAACTCGACCACGCGCGCCCGCGCTCCGTGTTCGTGCAGGCGCTCGGCGCCGCCAACGTCCGCTAGCCACCCACTACCCTCGATGCCCCTTCAGCGCATCCTGCACCGCGCGGGGAACGACCTCGCCCTGCACCCGCTCAGCCGCCATCCCGCGGTCGACGCCATCGAGGCCGACATCTGGTCGATCGGCGGGCACCTCGTCGCGCACCACGAGCGCCCGATCGGACGCTCGCCCTTCGGCCTCCACCGGCGCGGCATCCGTCGCCTGCTCCCCGTGCCCTTCGAGGCGCTGCTCGAAGTGATCGAGGACGCCGCACTCGTCCTGGACCTGCGCGCCTGGGCCGGCGACCCGGCGCCCGACCTCGCGCGGCTGCTCGAACCACTCAACCGCTCGCGGCTCCGCGTGACGTGCGAGGACTGGCATCTGGCGAACCGCGTCCGCGCCTGGCTCCCCGACCTCGATGTCGCGTACTCGATTCGGGACGAGCGCCAGTTGCGCGCCTACCTCGCCGGCCGGGACGCGGGCACGATCGAACCGATGCCTGTGGTGATCCGCCACACCCTTCTGCACACCTCGGACGAGGTGGCCGCACTCCGCCTCCGCGCCGGGGATGTCGGTGTCTGGACCGTGGACGACGCCGCGCGCGCCCTTGACCTGAAGGCGTGGGGCGTCGACCGCATCACCTCGAACCGGATCACCGTGCTGAACGCGGTCTGAGCGACGCCGCCAGCACGCGGATACGATCGAGGCATGACGGCATCTCCGGAGACCCACCCCGACGCCCTCGAGGCCAGCGCCGACGACTTCGCGCTGGACGACTTTGGTCTGGCGGACGAGTTCGCCCTCGCCACGCAGACGCCGCTGCTGCCGCTGCTCGTCGCGCGGATCGAGGCGTCCGGCGGGCGGATCACCTTCGTGGAGTTCATGGGGGACGCCCTCGGCCATCCCGAGCACGGGTACTACAGCCGCACCGGGCTGGCGTGGGGCCGTGACGGGGACTACGAGACCAGCCCGGAGGTCCACCCGATCTTCGGCTACCTGTGGGCACGCCAGGTGCTGGAGTGCTGGCAGCGGCTCGGAGAGCCATCAGTGTTCGCGCTGGTCGAGGTGGGGTGCGGCAGCGGTGCGTTCATGCGCGCGATGCTGACGTGGCTGCGGGCGCGGGCCCCTCGCTGTTTCGCCGCCGTGCGGCCGGTGATGCTAGACGGGCACGCGAACCGTCTCGCCGACCAGCGGGCGCACCTCGCTGGCGCGGGGTTCGAGGTCGAGCACGCGCTGACCTCGGACTGGCTCGCGCGGGCGAAGCGCGTCACCGGTGTCGTCATCAGCAACGAGTTTTTCGATGCGCTGCCCGTCCACCTCGTGCGGCGCGAGGGCGAGCGGCTGTTCGAGCGGTACGTGACGCACGAGGACGGCACACTTGCGTTCGCGGACGGGCCGCTCTCGACGCCAGCCATCGCGGCGACCTTCGCGCGCCTCGGACTGCAGCCGGGGGACGGTGCGCTCGCGGAGATCGGCCTGGCGGCCGCCGAGGCGATGCGGGCGATCACCTCGAAGGTGGAGCGCGGGTACGTGCTTTCGATCGACTACGGGTACCCGGCGCGCGACCTGTACGCCTCCTGGCGGCGGCAGGGGACGCTGATGGCGTTCCGCCGTCATTCGCCGCAGCCTGACCCGCTCGCCGAACCGGGACGCCTCGACCTCACCGTCCACGTCGACTTCACCTCGCTCGCCGCGGCCGCCGAGGGGTTCGAAGCAGCATCGCTGGTGTCGCAGGCGGAGGCGCTGATGGCGCTCGGGCTGGGGGAGGCGCTACGCACGGCCTCGCAGCGCGCCTCGGCGGACGCGCAGCGCTTCGCGGCCGACCGCCGCGCCGCCGAGGTACTGTGTGAGCCCGAGGGCCTCGGGCGGATTCGCGTGCTGGCGCTGGCGAAGGGGGCGCCGCTCGACGGGTTGCGCTGCCTGAGGCCGGTGCTGGCGTGAGCCTCGCGGTCGGAGACCTCGCACCAACGTTCGCGGTCGAGACGACCGAGGGGACGCGCACCCTCGAAGGGCTGCTGCGCGACGGGCCGCTCGTCCTGCTGTTCTATACGGAGGACGCAACACCGATGTGTACGGCGCAGGTGTGCGGTTTCCGCGACGAGTTCGCGACGCTCCGCGACCTGGGCGCGAACGTCCTCGCGATCTCCGCCGACGACCTCGACTCCCACCGGCGCTTCGCGGCGCGCGAGGCGCTGCCGTTCCCGCTCGCGGCTGACCCGGGCCTCGATGTCGCGCGGGCGTACGACGTGCTCGCGGACGACGGAAAGCGGGCACGGCGCGCGGCCTTCGTGATCGGGACGGACGGGCGCATCCTGGCGGCGAACGGCCACTACCAGCCGCAGGACATGACGCAGTTCGCGCAGGTCTTCGAAGCGCTGGGTGTCACGGGTGAGGGCCTCGCCGGATAGGAGCGCGCGACGGCGTCGCGGCGCGTGCGACAATCGAGGCATGGCCGAACGACTCTCGCCCGAGCAGTACAGCGCCACGCTGATCGACCACTTCGAGCGGCCGCGGAACGCTGGCGCCATGCCGGACGCGGACGCCGAGGCGTTCGTGACGAATCCGGTGTGCGGGGATTCGCTGCGGATCTTCCTGCGGTTCGCGGAGGGTCGCGTCATCGCTGCCTCGTTCCTGTCGTCCGGGTGTCCTGCCTCGATCGCGACCTCCTCGGCGGCCACCGAAATGGTGACGGGGCGCACGCTCGATGAGGCCGAGGCGTTCACGCGGGACGACTACGCCGCCGCCGTCGACGGGCTGCCGACGAGCAAGGTGCATTGCTCCGTCCTCGCGGCGTCGGCGGTGCGACAGGCCGTTGCGGCATGGCGCGCGAAGCAAACCGCGTGACGGTCGCTGCGCTGCTGCTCGCTGCCGGGGCGTCCTCGAGGATGGGCGAGCCGAAGCCGCTCGTCGCCTGGGCGGGACGCACGCTGATCGAGTGGGAACTGGAGCAACTGCGCGCCTCCTGCGTGGACGAGATCGTGGTGGTGATCGGGGCGCACGCCGAGGCAGTCCGACGGACCCTCGGTGTCTTGCCGGAACGCCTCGTCTTCAACCAGCGGTGGCCGCAGGGACGCGCGACCTCGCTCGCGAAGGGGGCAGCGGCGCTGCTCGCAGTAGGGCGCGCGCGGCCGGATGTAGTCGTGATCCAGAACGTCGACCAGCCTGCGCTCACGCACGTCATCGACCGGCTGGTGGCGACGCTGCGAGAGCGTGGGGTCGAGGCGGTGCAGCCGACGTACCTCGATACCGCGGGGCGCGAGCACGGGGGGCACCCGGTCGTGATCTCGGGGGCACTGCTCGACGAACTCGCGCAGGCGACCGAGGCGACCGAGGGGTTGCGAGCGATTTTGCAGCGGCACCCACCGCTCCGGATTCCGATGCCGGAGGAGCCGAGCGTTGCGCTGGACCTCGACACGCAGGAGGCCCTCGCTGAAGGCCGCCGCGTGCTGGGCGGATAGGCCGCGATGGCAGCGCGCCACGCACGGGTGATCGTCCTCGGCTCCGGCCCGGCGGGGTACACCGCCGCGCTGTACGCCGCGCGTGGAGGGTACTCGCCGCTGATCCTGACGGGCGTCCAGAAGGGCGGGCAACTCGTCACCACCTCAAACATCGAGAACTGGCCCGCGGAACACGCGGCCGTACTCGGCGTCGATCTGATGGAACGCTTCGAAGAGCAGGCCGTCCGGTTCGGCACGGAGGTCCTGTTCGATGAGATTGCGTCAGTGGTGCTGACGGAGCGCCCGTTCCGGCTGACCGGCGCTGAAGGTGAATACACCTGCGACGCCCTGATCATCGCCACCGGAGCGTCGCCCAGGTACCTCGGCTTGCCGGCGGAGCAACGATTCCTTGGGCGCGGCGTCTCCACCTGCGCGACGTGTGACGGCTACTTCTTCAAGGGGCAGTCCGTCGCGATCGTGGGCGGCGGCAGCACCGCGGTGCTCGAAGCGATCGACCTGTCGAACATCGCCGGCAGCGTCACGCTCATCCATCGTCGGGAGGAGTTCACCGCTGAGGCGATCCTCGTCGAGCGGCTGAAGCAGCGGGTCGCCCAGGGGCGCATCACGCTGGCGCTCAACCAAATGGTGGAGGACATCCTGGGTACCGATGCTGGCGTCACCGGGGTGAGACTGCGCTCCACCGTCGGGACCCCCACCCGAGACCTCGCTGTCGCCGGGGTCTTCATCGCGATCGGGCACCGGCCGAACACGGCCCTGTTCCAGAGTGTGCTGAAGATGGACACCACCGGGTATCTCCGCACGCGTGGCGGGCCCGGCCCCGGCGCGACCGCCACGAACATCGAGGGTGTGTTCGCCGCAGGCGATGCGCAGGATCCGACCTACCGCCAGGCCGTGACCGCCGCCGGGAGCGGCTGCCAGGCGGCGCTCGATGCCGGGTGGTTCCTCAGCTCCTGAGCGTTGACGGATGCGCGGGGGCGAGTTGGTGACAACATCGCGGCGGCCATCAGCACGGAGACGTCGGCCTGTTCTTCAGGACAACCTGCGGATACTGCCTGCGAAGCTGGGATGACGGTTTGTGCTAGGATTCACAAGTCCTGAGCCACCCTCCCCCGGATTCGGGCGAGTATCGCGCGGGGCGGGGCTCGGATATGCTCGCGCGCGGTGGCGGGGTGCCTCGAATGGCGGCTCGCTGAGGGAATGAGGCGTCGTGGCGTACGGACTCGGCATCGCCCGCGGGATGCTTGTGACGCTCCGGCACGTCGTGCGCCCGGCTATCACCGTGAACTACCCGGAACAGCAGCGCGAGGTGCCCGTGCGCGCCCGCACGAATCTGCTGTGGTTCGAGGAGCGCTGTACCGGCTGCTCCACCTGCGCCCAGGCTTGCCCCGACGGCTGCATCCTGGTCCAGACCAGCCCTCGCGCTGACGGCACGCTGAACATCGACCGCTACGAGATCGACTTCCGCATCTGCATGTACTGCGGCCTCTGCACCGAGGCGTGCCCGTATCAGGCGATCCAGTCCGGTGGGCGATACAACGATGCGGTCTACGTCTTCGAGACGATGTATCGCGACCGCGAGACGCTGACCGCGGAGGCACAGCAGTACCTCGGTGAGACCGGCGGGCGTTACCCGAACGGGCAGACGCAGGACCGGCAGCCGCTGACGACCTCGATGCCGACGGCGCGGTCACGCGTCGAGGTGGCGGGGGTGGACGGGCCGTTCGGGCCGCAGAAGTTGCCGGGGAAACTCGACCGCGACGGGCACAAGCACTAACTGACGTCTGAGGCGCCACCCCACATCGAGGGGAGGCGTCGCCGGGACATCGAGGGGTGGGGGACGTGGTCCAGATCACACTCAACGGCCAGGCCGTGGAGGCTCCCGCGGGAGCCCGCCTCGTCGAGGTGATCAAGGCGAACGGCGTCGCGATCACGAACCTCTGCTACATCGACGGGCTGGACCCGTACGCGGGCTGCCGCACGTGCATCGTGGAGATCGTGGGCGCGCGGCCGACGACGCTGCAGTTGTCGTGTGTGGCGCAGGTGGCCGATGGCATGGTGGTGAACACCGAGACGGCCGAGGTGCAGCGCACCCGGCAGTCGGTGATGTCGCTGATCCTCGCGAACCACCCGGACCGCTGCCTGACCTGTCACCGTCGCGTCCACTGCATGCCGGGCGACATCTGCCTACGCGACGACGTCGTGACGCATCGCTGCCTGACGTGCTCGAAGAACTACCGCTGCGAGTTGCAGACCTCGTGCGAGATCGTGGACCAGGGCGACTTCGAGGAGCCGTGGGTGGGTGAGCCGCGCTCGTACTACGAGATGCCGCCCCCGGAGCCGGACCGCGGCAACCCGTTCCTGGAGTTCGACCCGCAGATGTGCATCCTGTGCACGCGCTGCGTGCGTGCCTGCGACGACCTGCGCCACACGGGCGCCATCGCACTCTCGGGCAAGGGCCACCGCACGATGATCGCCTTCGGCACCGGTGGGTCGATTCACGAGTCCGACTGCAACTTCTGTGGCGCGTGCATCGATGTCTGCCCGACGGCGACGTTGATGGAGAAGCCGAACAAGTGGATCGGCCGCGCGGACGACTGGACGAACTCCACGTGCAACTCGTGCGCCGTGGGCTGCACGATCTCCTACGGCACGGCCGACGACCGCCCGGTCATCGTGCGGCCCGACCGGCTGAACCCGTTCTCGCGCGACCAGATCTGTGTGCGCGGGCGCTTCGGCTATGTCGCGGTCGCGGAGCGCGAACGGCTGACGCGATCACTCGTGCGTGCGGGGTCGAGGCTGCTGCCGGCTGTGTTCGAGCAGGCGCTGACGACGGCCGTGGACGCGCTGAGCGCGGTGAAGGCCGCGAGCGGGGCAAACGCAATCGCGGTCCTCGGTTCGCCGCTGGCGACGAACGAAGAGGCGTACCTGCTGGCGCGCCTCGCACGCGCGATTGGCACGCCGCACCTCGACTTCTCGCACGGCACGGTGCATCGTGCGGTCGCCTCGGCGATGCGCGCGGCGTTCGGCACGGACCGGGTGCCGGCCTCCCTGACTGACCTTGAGCAGGCGCAGACGGTGGTGCTGGCGGCCCTCGACGTGGAGGACTCGCACCAGGTGGTGTCGCTGCGGCTGAAGGACTCGGTGATCAAGCGCAAGGCGCAGGTGGTCATCGTCTCGGCGAAGTGGACTGCCCTCGACCGCTGGGCGGCGGCGATCGTGCGCGTAGCGCCGGGCCTGGAGGCGGCGGCGCTACAGGGGCTGGCCGACGGTGGCGCTGCGCCGGCGGGCGTGGACGCTGACGGCTGGGCGCGCGCCCTCGATGTGGTCGCGAAGGCGAAGGGCGCTGGGAACGGCGCTGTCGTGTACGCGCCGAACGGTGCGGATGGCGCGGCCCGCGCGGGCGCAGGGGCGACGGCGGCGGTGAACCTCGCGATTGCGCTACGCGGCGCGGAGGCGGGCTCTGCGTTCCACTACCTGCCGACGGACGCGAACGTGCTCGGCATTGCCGACATGGGGATCGCGCCGGGTGCGGGCGGCAAGTCGTTCCCGGAGATCATCGAGGCGGCGCAGCGTGGCGAGGTGAAGGCGCTGGTAATCCACGCCGACAACCCGCTGCTGAACGCGCCCGGCCGCGCGGCGATCGAGGCGGCGCTGGGGAACCTCGAAGCGCTGGTGGTGATCGACTCGTTGCGCTCGACGGTCGCGGAGCACGCGACGGTGGTGCTGGCGGCTGCGCCGTTCTTCGCGACGGACGGGACGATCACGAACGCTGACCGACGTGTGATGCACCAGCGCTCGGCGCAGCGCGCACGCGGCCAGGAGTCGGACGGGGTCGCGATCCTCGCGGCGCTGGCGGGACGCCTCGGCGACCGCGAGGCACCCTCGGGCATCGCGGAGGCGCACGAGGCGCTGGCCGCGGCAACGGGCTACCCGACGATGGCTGAGGTGGACGCGAACCCGGCACAGGTGCGCGCGCTGGTCGCGGCATCGACGACGGCGAACGCTCAACCGGCGCCGACGTCGGTGGTCTCCCCTGCTGGCGGGCTCACGCTCGCGACGGGGCGGTCGCTGTACACGGCGTGGGATGCGGCCTCGATCCACTCGGACGACGCGGACAAGTTGCACCGCGAGGAGTCCGTGTGGCTGAACCCGCGAGACGCGGAGGCGGCCGGTGTCCGGACGGGCGACGTGGTCGACCTGACGGATGGGACGGCCTCGATCCGCATCGCGGTGAAGCTCGACGATGGGGTCGCCGCTGGCACTGCTTATGTCCCGCACTACTACGACGGTGGGGCGCTGATGGCGCTGCTGCCGCTGGCGGGTGCGGGGGCCTCGACGGCTGCGCTTCGCGTGCGGGCGCTACAGACGGCGTAGGCGGCTCGCGCCTGGCCATTCCGACGACAGAGCGCGGCCACGCAGCGCCTCGGAGTAGCATTACGTCATGCGCGACGCTTCTGCTGAGCCCTCGGTCCGCTGTGCCGCGGCGGACGATGCCACCACGGCTGGTGTCTGGTCATGGTGAGTCCATTGCGGCTGTTCCCGCTGCGGACCGTCCTGTTCCCCGGCATGGCCCTCCCGATCCAGATCTTCGAGCCGCGATACCACCAACTGCTCGCGGAGTGCATGGAGGCGGACGAGCCGTTCGGGGTCGTGCTGATCCGCTCGGGTTCCGAGGTCGGCGATGCCGAGGCGGTCCCGCACGACATCGGCACGACGGCTCGCATCCGGTCCGCGTCGCCCGTGGGTGGTGGGCGGGTGATGGTGCAGACGATCGGCGAGCGGCGCTTCCGCATCCTGAGCCTGAACCGCGACCGCGCGTTCCTCACGGCGGAGGTCGAGTACCCGGTGGACGAGGTGACGGACGTGCCGGAGGCATTGCTGGAACAGGTGACGACGGCGTTCCAGCAGGTGCAGCGCTTCCGGCAGTTGGTGGACGGGGTGTACCGCCGCAACGTGCGCGTCCCAGAGGCGCCTGGAGCGCTGGCAGACGCGATCGGGACGGCAGCGGCTGATGTGCTGCCACCTCGACTGCTCCAACCGCTCCTCGACACGCTGGACGTGCGGCGGCGGCTGGAGCGGGCGGACGCGGTGCTGGAGCCGCTGATCCGCGGGGCGCACCAACAGGCGCAGCGGGCGGTGTCCGAGCGCTTTGGAGGCGTCGACCGGCGGAACTAGCGCGTCGAAGCGGTTCACCGTTATCCACACAGAACTGTGGACAACCCTCTGGCGAATGCAAGGGTTTCCCCGGAGCATGGGGCTCCGCCTTCGGCCGACCATTGATTGAGGATCGCTCTGCCCTCGAAAGGGGTACTCGTGCCTGACGCTGGGGCACGCACCGTGGACGCACCACCCCCGGGGTGGCTGCTGGTCGACGCCGGCGGGACCATCCGCCGCGCCGACGCTGCCGCGTGTGCGCTCCTCGGGCTGTCGGAGACGGGGACGGTGCTCGGGCGCGAAGTGCGCTCGCTGGTGGCGCGTGGTGACCGCGCTCGCTGGCCGGAACCGTGGCCAGGGCCGGGACTGACGTGGACCGGCGCGCTGCGCTTCGAGGTTGGCGAGGTCTCTGTCGCACTGGTGGTGGAGATGGTGGGACTGGTGAGCGGCGAGGGCTGGGCGATCCGCCTCGCTGTCCCCTCGGGCGGCACCCTGCCCGAGATCGCATCGAGCGTGACGCCGGTCCCGAGCGACGCGCCGCTGGCCGCCGCCGATGTGCTTGATGACACCGAGGGGACACGGGTCGCTACCCGGGGTGTGCTCCAGGCGCTCGACGCGGCAATGTCGTTCGACTTCGCCTGCGTGCTCCGCTTCGTCGGCGGGGGAGCCCTCGTCGTCGCGACGTATCCGACGGCGATGGCCGGGGTGGCGTCCGGGGACGCGTGGTCGCGGCTCGACGAGGCCGAGGTCGGCGTGCGGGAGCGTGGCGAGCCGACGCTGGATGGCGACCTGCTGCCGTTGGCCTCAGGCGCGATCGCGCTCACGCCGCTCGGACGGCTACCTGCCTTCGGGCTGCGTTCGCGGTTACACATCCCGCTGTTCGCCGGTGCGGACATCGCAGGCACCGCGATCCTCTACCGCCGCGCGGCGCGAGGGTTCTCCGGCGCGGACGGCTGGCTAGCGGAGCGGACGCTGCGGGGCCTTGGGCCTCGGCTGCGCGAGCCGATCACGCCCGCAGCGGCCGTCGCCGGAGCCGCCGATCCGGAGGGTGTCTCCGCCGCACGATTCGACGCGTTGGGCGACCTCGTGGCGGGTGTGGCGCACGAGTTGAACAACCCGCTCACCTCGATCCTCGGGTACGCGCAGATCCTCGACACCCTCGAAGGCGTCGACCGCGAGCTGGCGTTGCACACGATCGAGGAAGAGTCGCAGCGCGCGGCGCGGATCATGCGCAACCTGTTGCAGTTCGCGCGTCAGGAGCCAGAGATACCGCTGCCGCCTGCGGGCGTGCAGTTGCCACTGGTGGCGGGGCAAGCGCCTCGGACGATGGCGCCCACACCGGAGGCGCACGAGCCGGTGGACCGCTCGGCGGTGCCGTCGGAGTATCTCGGCCGGGTGCTGGTGATCGATAGTGACCCGGCGATCCGGGTGCTGACTTCAGAGATCCTCGTCAAGGCGGGGTTCGAGGTGACGACGGCAGCGGACGGCGCGCAGGGTGTGGAGGATCTGATCGGCGGCGGCACCGACCTCGTGATCGCGGAGCAGGCGATGCGGGGGATCGACGCGAGTACATTCGCTGCGTGGGTGCAGGCGCACACTCGCGAACTGTGGGACAAGATCGTCTTTGTCACGAACGACATGGAAGCCGCACGTCCGACGCTGCCCGCGGGCGTAACGGCACGCTACCTGCAGAAGCCGTTCGATGCGGACGCGCTGATGACGGCAGTGCGCGAGGTGCTGCGAAACAGCGTCTAGCGGCCCGTGTCCATCGGGAAGCCGGCCTTCTCCCAGGCCTCGTGGCCACCTTCGACGTTGTAGATGTCGGTGAGGCCGAGGGCCGCCGCGAACTCCGCGGCGACGGCCGAGCGCGCGCCGGACTTGCAGATGAAGAGGATGGGGCGATCCTTCGCCAGTTTGTCGGCGTGGACGAGCGTGGCCATGTGCTGGATCTGGAGCGAGCCGGGGACGTGGCCGTCCTCGTGCTCGTGGGGCTCGCGGCTGTCGATGACCTGGACGCCGCCGGCGTCGATCATCTCCTTCGCCTCGCTGACGTCGATCCGTGTGAACGGTTCGCCCGGGCGCTTCTCAGCCATTGCCATCCTCCGGCCAGTACGGTGCTCGATATGCTGGCGCCCACTCGAGGCGCGGCCTCACGCACACGTCCATCAACCTTCGGCATTAACCATCGGATCGAGGACGGGCGCATGTCGAGTGTAGAGCCGCCCACCCGCTCGCGCCCCTCTCGCCGGCCACGGACGGTGGTGGGGATCGACCTGCGGAGCGGGCCGAGGTACCCCACGGGCCTCGCGGTGATGGGACGCGACGGGCGGTTGATCGAGCTGCGCGTAGTGCGCACGGACGAGGCGATCCTCGAGGCCGTCGAGGCACACGACCCAGCGGTCGTGGCGATCGACGCGCCACTCGCGCTGCCGGAGGGGCGCCACTGCGCCGACCGGGCGTGCGAGTGCTCAAGCGCGGGGATCATGCGCGAGGTGGACCGCCTCGCGGCGCGCGCGGGGTACCGGCCGTTCCCAACGCTGCTGCCCTCGATGGTGAACCTCACGCTGCGAGGCATCGCGCTGCGGGAGACGCTGCAGGCGGCAGGCCGCACGGTGATCGAGGTCTACCCCGGGATGACGCAGGATGTGCTGGGGATCCCTCGAAAGGGCGCCAGCATCGAGGGGCTACGGCTGGGGCTCTTCCGCGCGGGCGTCCGAGGGATCCCACGACGGCGGATCACGCACGACGAGCTGGACGCGGTGACGTGCGCGCTGACGGGGGTGCTGTTCCTCGCGCGGCGCACGGAGGTGATGGGCTCCGGGGTGCCGGTGCCGCTCGTGCTGCCTCGGCGGTCACGGGTGTGGGCGAATCCGGTGGTGGGCGGTATCTCACCGGGCAGCGGTCGAGTGGCCGCCCGTACAATCCGGGGATGACCGAACGGCCTCGGGTCTTTGTCTCGCGCGTGTTGCCTGGCGGGGCGGCCCCGGGGTCGCCCCTGGCGACGCTGCAGGAGGCCGTGGACCTCAGCATCTGGGAGGCGCAGACGCCGCCCTCGGCTGAGGCGCTGCGCACGCGCGCGGAGGGCTGCGACGGGCTCCTGACCGTCCTCACGGAACGCATCGACAGCACGCTGCTCGACGCCGCACCTCGCGTGCGCGTGGTCGCGAACATGGCGGTGGGGTACGACAACATCGATGTCCCCGCCTGCACGGAGCGCGGCGTGCTGGTGACGAACACGCCCGGTGTGCTCACGGACGCCACCGCGGACCTGACGTGGGCGCTGCTGCTGGCCGCGGCGCGACGGTTGCCCGAGGGCGATGCGGCCCTCCGAGGCGGCGGGTGGGGGCCGTGGCACCCGACGTGGATGCTGGGGCATCGGGTAAGCGGGGCGACGCTCGGAATTGTGGGGCCGGGGCGGATCGGGCGAGCGGTGGCGGAACGCGCCTCGGGCTTCCGGATGACAGTGCTGTACGCGGGGCGGCGAGCCGTGCCGGACTTCCCGGGGACCTTCGTGCCCCTCGACGATCTGCTCGCGCGCGCCGAGTATGTCAGCATGCACGTCCCCCTGACCCCCGAGACCACCCGGATGTGCGACGCCGCGTTCTTCGCGCGCATGCGTCCGGATGCGATCTTCGTGAACACGACGCGCGGCGGGGTCGTCGACCAGCCGGCGCTAACCGAAGCGCTGCGCTCCGGGCAGATCGCGGGCGCGGGCCTCGATGTGATGACGCCGGAGCCACTGCCGGCGGATGATCCGCTGCTGAGCGCACCGCACCTCGTCGTCGCGCCACACCTCGGCAGTGCCACGCTGGAGACACGCACGGCGATGGCTCGGCTGGCGGTCGAGGGTGTGCTGGCGGGCCTCGCGGGGCGCGCGCCCTCGAATGCGGTGAACCCGGAAGCGCTCGCGATGCCACGGAGGCGCGCATGACCTCACGCGATCCGTCGGGCCGGATGGACCCGCAGGGGCGGTTGTGGTTGGCCGATACGTTGTGGCGGATCGGGGCGATCCAGTTCGGGGACTTCAGCCTCGGGCGTACGGTGCGCAACTCGCCGGTGTACGTGAACGCGAAGTTGCTGATCTCGCGGCCGGACGCGCTGAAGCGCACGGCACGGCTGATCCAGGACGAACTGGAACTGGAGATGCTGAAGCGCCAGCGCACCGTCGACCCGTTCGACGCGATCGCGGGGGTGCCCATCGGCGGGCTGCACGTGGCGACGGCGCTGGCGTTGCAGATGGAGAAGCCGCTGCTGTACATCCGTCCGCCGCAGAGCGCGGAGGAAGCGGCGACACCACAGATCGAGGGGATCTACCGGCCCGGCCAGCGCGTGCTGATCGTGGACGACCTCGCGGCGGGTGGTGGCTCGCTGGTGACGACGGCAGAGGGGCTGCGGAACGCGGGGCTGATGGTGACCGACGCGGTGGTGCTGCTCGACCGTGAGCAGGGCGCGGCTCGACGGCTGGAGGCGACGGGTGTGCGGATGCACACGATCCTGTCGCTGGCGGTCGTGCTGACGTACCTCGACTCTTCGAAGTTGCTACGCGAAGGCGAGTTCGACCGCGCGATGGCGTATCTGCGCCGCGAGGGTGAGCCGCGGTCGGAGTTCGATTAGTCGTCACCCACTCCCCCGGCCACTCGCCCTCGGCCCCTCGCCATCAGAGGGCGAGGGGAGGTCGGATCCGGAGTTGTGTGGCGAACCTCGATCCTGCGGAGTGAGCGCTCCGGAGTTGATTGTCCAGGCCTCGATGGTTGGTGTGGAAGCCGTACCGCCTCGCTGCGCGAGGGCGGCCCCACCCTCTGCCCCCGCCCCTCGGGGGCGGGGGTTGAAGAAGAAGATCGATCCCCACTCCCCCCAGCCCCCTCGCCCCTCAAGGGGCAAGGGGGAGCCTGAACTCGGAGGCGAGCGGGTTAGCGCTTGCTGGCCTGACGGCGGGTAAACCGCGCCATCGCGCGCGGGTTCAGCAGCACACGTAACCACCACGGCCCCCGCGCGGGAGGCCTCCCTGCCAGCACGCGGACGAGGTCGCCGAAGCCGCCGATGACGGGGTCGCCGTGACCGGGTGCGCCGTTGGTGCCGCAGCGGGCGGCGAGGGTCTGGAGGGCGCGTTCCTGCGCGGGGGTGTCCTCGTTCATCGGGGGGAGAGGGCGGCTCATGCGGTCGCCGGAGTGGAGGGCGATGTCGCCGATGCACCAGAGGTCGAGCGAGGGGACGACGTAGACGGTGGAGCCCGCGGTGTGGCCGGGGAGCGGGATCGCAAGGATGCCGGGGAGCGGCTCGCATTCCTCGAGGGGGAGGGCGAGGTCGGCGGGTGAGGGGGCGAAGGGCATGCGGCGCTCGCCTCGGACGAAGCCGTCGCGGACGTCGCCGGCACCGACGATGACGCGCGTGCCCAACGCCTCGCGCAGTCGGGCGGCGCTGCCGGCGTGGTCGGGATGACGGTGCGTGAGCAGGATCGCATCCACATGCGTAATACCGAGGGCGGTCAGGCGCTCGATGATCGCGCGGTCCGATCCGGGCATGCCGGTGTCGATGAGGACGTGCGCGCCGGAGGGCAAGCGCAGGAGATAGACGTTCGCGCCTCGAATGCCGGAGAACCACCACGCACCGTCGAGGATGGGGTGGACTCCGGGGGCGACTTCGGGGAATGACGGCATCGCGTGATCGTCAGGGTGCGGGGCACGAGCGGCAAGTACACGCATTGACGACCTGCGTCCGATCGCCGAGGGTGGACGTGCGCGGCCCACCCGCGCGCGGAGGATCCATGACCCGTCGCATCGCACCTCGAATCGCCCTGGCGGGCGTGCTGCTGCTCGCGCTTGCGCTGGTGGGTTGCAAGGGCGACTCGCCGAAGGCGGCGGCGACACCCACGGCGTTCAAGGTCACGTCGCTGGACGCGCTGAAGTCGTACCGGTTCGCCTCGGACATCCTCGTGTCGTCGGAAGCACTCGACCCGCAGATGGCGCAGACGTTGCTGCAGGGCGGCACGTTCAGGATCAAGGCGAGCGGGACACGCGTGAACCCGGACCGACAGCAATCCAACCTGGACGCGGACCTGGGGTTCCTCAAGGTGAACCTCGAAACGATCAGCATCGGCAACGAGCAGTGGAGCAAGGAACCGCAGGGCCAATGGCGGAAGGGCGTCGCCGGCGCCGCCGCGCTGCTCGCGACATCGGACTTCAGTCCGCAGGGGCTGTTCTCTGGGACGACGGGCCCCACCTCCGCACAACTGACGCAGCGCCTCGAGGGCCGCACCTTCACGAAGGACACCGCGAGTGGTGTCGGCGCTCGGCACTACGTGCTCGACCGCAAGGCCTTCGAGGAGGTGTTCGGGACGCAGAGCGCGGTGCCGGAGTCGGCCGCTGACGTGCAGACGCAGGCGGACGTGTGGTTCGCGGAGCAGCAGGGCGTGCTGCTTCGCGTGTTGATCACGGGGAAGAACGCGCAACAGAAGGAAGTCCTGAAGGTGGACGTGCAGGTCTCCGATATCGATGCAGGCGGGGAGATCAAGGCGCCGATCTAACCTCGACTGGTGGCAGACACACACGAAGGCCGCTCGATGAGCGGCCTCGTTGTTTGGTGCGCGCGTCGGGTGTGTCGGGAGCCAGAATTATGCTGGTGGGGCCTCAGTCGGGGGCACGCCGATGCGGCTGGGGGGACTCGAGGTGGCCGACACGCAAGATGACCTGCTGATGCCACTCGATCAGGCGAGGCGCTCACTGTACGTGCGGCTGCGCGCAGCGCCGCCCGAGGCGTTGACGCAACGGCCAGCCTCCGGCGACTGGACGGTACTCGAGAACGTCCGGCACCTCCTCTACGCGGAACGGAGGCACTTCGGTCGGGTGCTGCCGAAGGGCTTCGCGTGGCACCCGATCGGCTTGCCGACGGGCGGCGTGCCTCGACGTACCGGGGCGGGCACGGCCTCGACTGACGACCTCGCGGAGGTCCTCGCCGCATGGGACGAGGTCCACCGGGCGATACGCCTGGACATGGTGGAGCGCGAGCAGGCGGTGCGGGCGGTGGAGCGGAACCTGCTCCATCTGCGCATCCACGTCCGTTACATCGAGCGCGCGCTCGGGTAGCCGAGACACACGAAGGCCGCTCGAATGAGCGGCCTCGTTGTTGGTGCGTGCGTGCGTTTGGTGCGTCGAGGGTTAGAGGAGGCGGCGGATCGGCTTGCGGCCAGGGCGCGGGTCGTAGGAGGACTTGAATATGTCCAGCTTGTCGCGCTCGATCAAATATTTGCCTGCAAAGATGGTCGCGGGGACGCGGCCCTGCTTGATCAGGCGGCGGAGGCTTTGCGGGTGGATGCCCAGTTCACGGGCGGCTTCCACCAAGTCGAGGTACTCGTCAAACGGGGAGTCTGGCACCGTTGCGTCCATATCGTCGGCGGGAATGGATCAACTGTGTACACGCTACCCCGGCAAGGTCGCTATGTAAAGCATGCTCGATCATCGGCGTAGACGATTGGATAACCCCGTCCGGCACCGTGACGGTATTGCGATGCCCGGGTATTCCGACGTTGTGTGAAGGGTCCGAAGCCGCCGGTAGCGTCGTTTCAGATGAAACATCCAATCCCGCCCGCCGAGCCGCCCGTGGAACGTCCGTTGGCCCACCCAACGCTGTACCCGAACTTCGCCACGATCCTGGAGCAGCAGCACGAGTCTCAGGAGCAGTAGCGGACCTCGGCGAGGCTACCGAGGCGCTGGCAGCGCTGCTTCCCGCACTCGGTTTACGGCGCCGGGGAGGGTCTGGGCGACGTAGTCGATCTGCTCCGCGGTGGTGCTAGACCACAGGGACATGCGTAGCGAGCCAATCGCCATCTCCAGCGGAATCCCCATCGCCAGCAGGACGTGCGAAGGCTCCCAGGTCGCCGAGGTGCAGGCTGCGCCCGCGGAAGACTCGATGCCAAGGCGGTCGAGTTCGTCGACGAGTGCCTCGCCCTCAAGGCCAGAGAAGCAGACGTGGAGGGCCTGGGGGAGGCGCTCGGTGGGGTGGCCGTTCACGAGGGCGTCCGGGCAGGCCTCGAGGACGGCGGTGAGCAGGCGGTCGCGCAGGGCAGCGGTGCGGGTGACGAAGGCTTCGCGTTCGGCCTGCGCGAGTTCGAGGGCGACGGCGAGGCCGACGTTGCCGGGGACGTTCTCGGTACCAGAGCGGCGCTGGCGCTCCTGGCCGCCGCCGGAGAGCAGTTCGAGGAAGGGGATGCCTCGGCGCATGAAGAGCAGGCCGGTGCCCTTGGGGCCGCCGAACTTGTGGCCGGAGAGCGAGAGCAGGTCGACGCCGAGCGCCTGCACATCGAGCGGGTGGCTGCTGGCGGCCTGGACGGCGTCGGTGTGGAAGGGGATGCGCTTGCCGAGGGCGTTCGCGCGCGCGGCGACGGCGGCGGCGATGGCGGCGATCGGCTGCACGGTGCCGACCTCGTTGTTGGCGTAGCCGACGGAGACGAGGGCGGTGTCCGGCCGGACGGCGGCGGCGACGTCCTCGGGTGAGACGCGGCCGTATTCGTCCACGGGGAGTTCTTCGACCTCGAAGCCGAAGCGTTCGAGGTACTGCGCGGAGTGGAGGACGGCGTGGTGCTCGACGGTGGTGGTCAGGATGTGGTGCCCACCGCCGGCGTCGCGCTGCGCGAAGGCGACACCCTTGATGGCGGAGTTGATGCTTTCCGTGCCGCCGGAAGTGAAGACGACTTCTTCAGGCTCGGCGTTGAAGACACGGGCGATGCGGGCGCGGGCGTCTTCGAGTGCGTCGGAGGCACGACGGCCGGCGGTGTGGTGTGCCGAGGGGTTGGCGAACTCGGCCTGGATGAAGGGGAGCATGGCGCGATACGCCTCGGCGCGGAGGGGTGTAGAGGCGGCGGAGTCGAGGTAGACGGGGCCGCCCGCGGGCAGCGATGTGGGGGCGCTCGGAGATTCCTCAGTGGGCATTGGGAATCCAGACTGGGCATGGGTGTATGGCGCTGCACATCTTACAGCGTGCCTCGGTAGCGTCCTCGGCGTGACGGACGCCCCTCGGAGACTCGGGAGGGGCGGCGCGCTCGACGTGCTGATGTGAGGTGAGAGATGGCCGACGAATCACTCGAGTGGTGGGATCTCTGGTATCCGGGCGCAGGAGCAACGGGGCTGTCGTTCGCTCGTGGGCACATCGATCCCTCCACGGTGCTGTGGGTGCACTCGGCGCCGGACGCGTTGAGCGTGCGGGTGCGGGACGACGCGGAGCGGCTGGTGGCGAGCGGGCACTCGCTGGAGCGAGCGGGTGAGCGGTTCCCGATGACGCGCCTGGAGCGGCAGGGTGAGGAGATCGTGCGGGAAGACCGCTGGCCGGTGGCCTCGGACCTGGGGGCGCTAGTCATCTTGCCGGGCGGCGAGGTGGGAACGCTGCTGGCGTGGTGGAACGCGGCTGACGGCAGCGAGTGGCGCTGGCAGGTGGAGTTTTACAACCAGCGGTAGAGCAGCGTTCGGGAGGGAGCTCGAACCTCCCATGGTCGCTGCGTGCTGGGGGACATCCCGCGTCGGGACTCACCTGCCGACGCAGCCGAACGAGCGTCTACTTGGTGCGGGCTTCGAGTTCTTCGTAGTAGGCGCGGACGCGGCCGAGGGCGGTGGCGCCGGAGCGGAATGAGGGGTAGACGGGGAAGCCGGCGTTGGAGACGTGGACGCGTGCCTTCGATCCGATTTCTTCCTGATCGCCCATACCGCCGCCGGTGGGGATGAGGCCGACGACGGGCTGGCCGGTCTTGTCGCGGTATTGCTTCATGAGGTCGAGCATGCCGTCCAGACGCTCGGTGCTCTTCTCGAAGTCGCGGGTCTGGAGCTCGATGGCGACGCCCTCGATGGCAGGGTCGTCCGCGAGGATCTCGAGGATCTTCTGGAGGTTGTCGGACTCGCGGCCGATGGTGGAGGAGGCGTCGAAGGGGTTGCGGTAGGAGCCGCCGATGGTGACGAAGAATTCGCCGAGGCGCTGGTAGGAGGAGTCCGAAAGTTCGGGGACCTCGAAGCCGGCGCGCTCGAACTGGTCGGTGATGGCGACGGACTGGCCGCCGGTCATGGCGACGAGGGCCATGTTCTTCTTGCTGGACTTCGGGGTGTGGACGAGGGCGGCGATGGTCTCGATGGTGTCTTCGAGGCTCTCGGTGGAGATGGCGCCGCACTGGCGCATGAGCGCCATCCAGACGGCATCGTCGGAGGCGAGCGAGGCGGTGTGGGACTTCACGGCACGCGCGCCAGCCCGGGTGCGGCCGCCGCGCCAGATGATGACCGGCTTCTTCTTGGTGCCCTCGCGCAGGAGTTCGAAGAAGCGGCGACCGGCGCGGATGCCTTCGAGGTACATGGCGATCGCGGGGGTCTCCGGGTCGTCCAGCAGGTACTCGAGGTAGTCGGCCTCGTTGAGGACGGCGGCGTTGCCGATCGAGATGGTGCGGGTGACGGGGACGCCGAGGCGCTGTGCGCCCATGGTCATGCCGATGCCGTGGGTGCCGGACTGGGAGACGATGGAGATCGCACCGCCCTCGCCCTTCTGCTGGCCCGCCATGAACTTCACGCCGAGGCGGCGGTTGTAGACACCCATGCAGTTGGGGCCGACGAGCGGCATGCCGCCCTCGTTCGCCATGGTGACGATCTTGCCCTGGAGTTCGATGCCGATCGGCTCGGTCGTCTCGACGAAGCCGGAGGTGAACATCGCCATGCCACCGACCTGCTTCTTCACGGCGTCCGCGACGATGAAGGGCGCGACGTTGCGCGGGACGGCGCAGATGACGAGGTCAACCTCGCCCGGGATCTCCATCAGGCTGCGGAAATTCTTGATCCCCTTGGCCTCGATGCCGGCGGCCTCTTTCTCGTCCAGTTGGACGGAGTAGAGGTTGCCGGTGAACTCGGCGCAGTTGGTGATCCACTGGAAGTTCGGGCCCTTGTCGCCGACGACCACGACGGTCTTCGGGTTGAGGGCGCGGTGGAGGCGGGCGCGGTCGACGGGCATCGGGGGCCTCTTCGGTGTGGGCGGTTAAGCGCTGGCGAGGACGATGCGGGCGTCTACGGCCAGCGCACCATCGGGGTAGGAAAAGACGGGGTTGAGGTCGAGTTCGGCGATGTCCGGGTGGGCGGCGACGAACTGCGAGACCTGCACGATCAGCGCCTCGAGGGCCGGGAGGTCGGCGGGCTGTGCGCCACGCGCGCCCTGCAGGATCGGGAGCCCCTTGATCTCGCGCACCATCTGTGAGGCGTCGCGCGCTTCGAGCGGGACGATGCGGAAGGCGACGTCCTTCAGCACTTCGACGAAGACGCCGCCGAGGCCGAACATCATGACGGGGCCGAACTGCGGGTCGGTGGTCGCGCCGACGATGACCTCGATGCCCTGGGGCGCCATGTTCTGGATGGCGACGCCGGCGATCTTGGCGTTGGGGGCGGCCTCGGCGACGCGGGCGAGCATCTCCTTGTAGGCCTTGCGCACGGACTTCGCGTCCTTGAGGCCGAGGGTGACGCCGCCGACATCGGACTTGTGGGCGATGTCGGGCGAGACGATCTTCATCACGACGGGGTAGCCGACGGATTCGGCGGCCTCGACGGAGGCTTTCTGGCCCTTCGCGAGGATGGCGCGGGCGACCGGGATACCGGCCTCCGCGAGCAGGTCCTTCGCTTCGACCTCGCTGAGCAGCGTCCGCCGCTGCTTGCGGGCGGTCGCAATCACATCTGGCATCTCGGTCACCTCCGGACAGGTAGGCGCCGCGCGCACCGCCCAGCCGTAGGGCGGCGGGGGCGCGGGCATCGTATCGGTGCCCCGAGGCCCGAACAACCTGAATCCAAGCGTGCCGCTCGGCGAATCGAACGCGGAGTGGACAGGCGGCTGCGCCCGCCGTACGTTACGCACATCAGTTCCGCTCATCTGTACGACTCACCTCAGTCCGACCCAGGAGCGAGCCCGATGCGCCGAACTCCCCTGCCTGCACCGCTCGACCCCACCGTCCCGTCACGGGCACCCGCCCACGAGGCGTCTACGGGCGGCTTCGAGTCCGCCGTCCACGTCTTCCGCTCGCCGCTCGGTGTGCCGTTCGCCCTCGAGGTGTGCATGGTGACGCGGTGGGACGACGGGCTGCTGGAGCCGCCGGCGGTGGAGGTGGCGGACGTACGCGCGGTGACGGTCGCTTCGGGTGTGGGGGTGCCGGCGCGGCTGCCGGGCTGGCTCGCGGTCCTCGATGGCGCACCGGCAGCGTGGGGCGCGACGGCGCAGGCGCTGTGGCCGGCCTCACCGCACTACCGCGGACGCGGGTCAGCGGAGGCGGAGTTCCGCGCGGCGGGCGCGGCGGCGCTCCGTCACGCCGCGGCGCGAGGTGAGATCGCGGACCCGGTGGCCGTCGTGCGCGGCCACGAGGGCGCGCGCGGACCGCTGGTGGGCGCAGCCCTCGAGCGGTGGCTGCACGTCGGGTTCGGGACGCCGGAGCGGTTCGCGACGCTGCTGCTGATCCAGCGGATCGGCGAGCGCGATCCGGAGACCGCCGCTGCGCTGCGATACCTCAATGCTGCCGTGGTGCCCGAGGGTGGTGCGTGGGCGGAACTCGCGATCGACCGGCGGGTGCTGCTGGAACAGGCGACGCCGTGGCGGTACTTCGACCGGACGTTCGCGCCAGCACTCGCGGCACTCGCCGCGTGGCGACGGCGCTACGAGACGGCGTACGCGCGCCACTACGCACTGACACGCGAGGCGGCGGCACGCGCACGGAGCGGGGCGGAACGGCTGATCGCGCAGGCGGCGACGGCTGACCGCCTGGCCTCGATCGTGGCGTGCGACGAGCGGGCGCTCGCGCCGCGTGTGCGGCGCACGACGGCGGTGCTCGCCTCGATGCCGGCCGCGCCGCAAGCGGGGGCGGCGACGACGGCGGGGGTGCGGTTGGGCGAGGTACACCCGGCGACGGCAGCGCTCGACGGGCTGCGGGGCGAGGTGGCGGCGGCGCTGGAGTCGCGGCTGCGGGCGCTCTCCTCGGCGCTGGCGCATCGCGTGCTGGACGGGGAAGGCGACGACCTCGCGCGGGCGCTGGCGGCGATCCAGGCGAGCGATGTGAGCGACCTCGACCGAGTGCTGGACGACCGGCTGGCGGCACACCTCGCGCGGCTGGTGCGGGGCGTGCGGCACGACGACCCACTGGCGGACGTGGCCGCGCGGTTCCCGGAGGTGCGCGTGGACGACCTCGACGCGGCGGCGGAGGCGTTCCGGGACGCGCTGGCGGCGGCGGTGCTGGTGGCGCCGGACGGGGTCGCGCGGCTCGCGCGGTAGGGCGGCCTCGGCTGCCGCGTTGCGCGGCGGACGCGCGCGGGACACGATGCGCGTATGCCGCTGCCCACCTTCAACCAATTTCGCCGTGCTGCACCGAAGGAGCCCGAGGCCGCCTCGACACTAGGGGTGACGGCGGAGGCGGAGCCGCGTCCGCTGCTGGTGGTTGGCCTCGGCAACCCGGGGTCGGACTACGCGCAGACGCGGCACAACGTCGGCGCATGGTGCATCGCGCTGCTGGCGAAGCAGTACCACGTGGAACTGAAGCGCGAGGGCCGCGTGGACAGCGCGACGATCAGCATCGACGGCCGACGCGTGACGCTCGCGCGGCCTCGATCGTTCATGAACGAGAGCGGCGGGCCGGTGGCGCAGGAGGCGAAGCGGCTGCACGCGCCGGCCTCGCAGGTCCTCGTGATCTACGACGAGCTCGACCTGCCCGTGGGGCGGACGCGGATGCGGCTGCAGGGGTCGAGCGGCGGGAACAACGGGATGAAGTCGCTGATCTCGGCGCTGGGGAGCGAGCAGTTCGCGCGGGTGCGCATCGGCATCGACCGGCCGTACGACGCGGGGGTGCCGGTACGTGATCCGGAGCGGATCGCGAGTTGGGTGCTGTCGCGGCCAAGCGCTGCGGACAAGGTGCTACTCGATGCGGCGGTGGCGCGTGTCGCCTCGGCGGTCGAGGTGGCGGTACGCGAGGGGTATGACGTAGCGATGCGGTTGTTGAACGAGGGAGAGGGCGGGAAGCCCTCGGGGGCGGCGGCAGCGCTGTAGGGGCGGTTGGTCGCGAGTGAGGCCTCGATGGGTGCGGTGAGCCCCGCGAAGTTGACGCCGACGATGCGCACGCGCTCGACGCTCAACCCGACGCACTTCAGCACTCGGCGTTCGGCCTTCGCCGTGATCGACAGCGGGAGCGGATTCCCGGTTACCGGTCGCGATCGCTCCGCCACAACTCTTCGGATTCGATGATTTCGATGTTGAGGTGAGGCTCGTACCGCCTCGCTGCGCGAGGGCGGCCCCACCCCCTGCCCCCGCCCCTCGGGGGCGGGGGGGAGTCAGAACCGCAGCCCGTGTATGCGCCCTGCGCGGACTCGGTGGCCTCGTCGCTGGACGGGGACGCGATCTACACTGGATGAGTCACCCGCACCCACATCGAGGGCCACCCCAACCGGGGCGGCCCCGTTACCGCGTGGGGCGGGGATCGAGGGAGTGCGACCGTCGTGAGTGATCTGTCTGCGTTGTTGCCGCTGCTGCAGGGGGTGGATCCGCTGCCGGAGGTGTTTGCACGCCTCGACGAGGGGCGGCCGGCGCGGGTGGGGGTGTCGGACGCGGCGAAGGCGGTGACGGGGGCGCTGCTGTGGCGGCGGGTGCGGCGGCCGGTGCTGTATGTGACGGCGCGTGAGGCGGACGCGCAGGCGGCGGCGGAGCAACTGGCGATGTGGGCGGGCGACGCGGCGGTGCAGTTCCCGGCACCGGCAGCGCTGCCGTACCAGCGTGAGTCGGGTGACACCGAGGTGACGTGGCGACGGATCGGGGTGCTCGCGCGGATCGCGCAGGCATCGTCGGGTGGGGTGCAGCCGCTGGTGATCGCCTCGGTGGCGGCGATCGCGGCGCACACGATGCGGCCGGCGGACCTCGGACGCGGGCCGGGGCGGCTGAAGCGCGGCGACCACGTGTCGCTGGATGCGCTCGCGCTGGGGCTCGTCGAGGCGGGGTACGCGGTGGTGCCGCTGGTGGAGATCCCCGGGCAGGCAGCGCGACGTGGGGGCATCCTCGATGTGTACCCGCCGGGTGCGCCGCGGCCGGTGCGGATCGAGTTCTTCGGGCCGGAGGTGGAGTCGATCCGTGCGTTCGACATCGAAAGCCAGCGGACCGTGGGGACGCTGGACGAGGTGGTGATCGGGCCGGCGCGCGAGTGGTTCCCGACGCGCGAGGAGTTGAGCCGCCTCGCGGGCCGGCTGGACGAGGTGCGCGACGCACAGGCGCAGGAGGCGCTGCACGTACTGCGCGCGGGCGAACTGACGGACGCGGCGCTGTACGGCCCGCTCGCGGTCGAGTCGACGATCCTCGACCACCTGCGCGACGGGGGCCTCGTGATCCTCGACGAGCGCGAGGCGATTGAGGCGGCGATGGCCGACCTGGACGAACTGGCGGAAGAGCGGCGCAAGGAGATGGCGGGGCGCGGCGAACTCGACCGGCGCGCACCGCTGCCGCACGAGCCACGCGAGCGGCTGAAAGGCGCCCTCGATGGTCGGGGGCTGCGCGCGGAACTCGGGCGGTGGGTGACGGGCGCGGAGCCAGGGGCGTTCCGGCTGCCGTTCAAGACAGCGGACGCGTACGCGGGGCGGCTGACCGACGCGGCACGCGACCACCAGCGTCAGGTGGCGCGCGGCGACCGCATCGCGGTGGTGACGCAGCAGGCACAGCGGTATGTCGAAGTCCTTGGCGAGAACAGTGTGCGCACGTCGGTACTGGACGAGGTGCCCGCGAAACCGGTGCGGGGGACGCTGGCGCTGCTCCAGGGCTCGCTGCCCGAGGGCTGGGCGATCCAGACGGCGGACGGGATCGCCTCGCTCTCCACGGACCGCGAACTGTTCGGGTTCGTGAAGCGACGGCGGACGCTGCGCACACGCACGACGCACCGCTCGCGCTTCCTGGCGGAGGTATCACCGGGCGACTTCGTCGTCCACGCCGACCACGGCATCGCGCGCTTCGGCGGGACGGTGCGGCGGATGGTGGGCGAGGAGGAGCGGGACTACCTCGAACTCCGCTACGCCGGCGAGGACCGCCTGTACGTGCCGGTGGAGCAGGTGGACCGCGTCACTCGCTACAACGGGCCGGCGGGGCACGTGCCGCGGCTGACGCGACTGGGGACACAGGAGTGGACCCGCGCCCGGCAGCGGGTGAAGGGCGCGATCGAACTCGTCGCGCAGGACCTGATCCGGCTGTACGCGGCGCGACAGATGTTGCAGGGGCACGCGTTCGGTCCGGACACGCAGTGGCAGGGCGAGATGGAGAAGGCGTTCCCGTACGAGGAGACGCCAGACCAGATCGAAGCCCTCGGCGCGGTGAAGGGCGACATGCAGTCGGCGCAACCGATGGACCGCATTATCTGCGGGGACGTCGGCTTCGGGAAGACCGAGATCGCGGTGCGTGCGGCGTTCAAGGCGGTGCAGGAGGGCTACCAGGTCGCGGTGCTGGTGCCGACGACGGTGCTGTCCGAGCAGCACCTGCGCACGTTCCGCGAGCGGCTCTCCGGCTTCCCCGTGCGCATCGATGTGATCTCGCGGTTCCGCTCGGACCAGGAGGTGCGGGAGATCCTCGAGCGGGCGAAGGCAGGGCAGATCGACATCCTGATCGGGACACATCGGCTGCTCGACCCGCACATCGAGTTCGCGAACCTCGGGCTGGTGGTGATCGACGAGGAGCAGCGGTTCGGGGTGACGCACAAGGAGCGGCTGAAGCGGATGCGGCTGGAGGTGGACGTGCTGACGCTGTCCGCGACGCCGATCCCGCGCACGCTGCACATGGCGCTCACGGGCATCCGCGACATGAGCACCATCGAAACGGCCCCTGAGGGACGGCAGCCGGTGCAGACCTACGTGATGGAGTGGGACGCGCCGATCGCGCGGGAGGCGATCCTGCACGAGATCGACCGCGGCGGGCAGGTGTTCGTCGTCCACAACCGCGTCCACAGCATCGACGAGTTCGCCGACACGCTGCGGGCGCTGGTGCCGGAGGCGCGCATCGTCGTGGGCCACGGACAGATGCCAGAGAGCATCCTGAAGTCGGTGATGGAGAAGTTCTCCGAGGGTGAGTTCGACGTCCTCGTCTGCACGACGATCATCGAGTCAGGCATCGACATCCCGAACGCGAACACGCTGATCGTGGACCGCTCCGACCTGCTGGGGCTTGCGCAGATGTACCAGTTGCGCGGGCGTGTCGGCCGAGGGGCGAATCAGGCCTCGGCGTACCTCTTCCACCCGCGCGGCCGCATCCTGACCGAGGAGGCGCAGGCGCGCCTCGCCACGATCTTCGAAGCGACGGAGCTGGGCGCGGGGTTCCAGGTGGCGCTGCGCGACCTCGAGATCCGCGGGGCGGGCAACCTGCTGGGCGCGGAGCAGAGCGGGCACATCGCGTCGGTGGGGTTCGACCTGTACACGGAGATGCTGGCCGAGGCGGTCGAGGGGTTGCGCGCGCAGCACGAGCACCGCGCGCCGCAGACGCTGCCGCACGAGGACCGCGACGCGCTGCGCAGCATCGTGATCGACCTGCCGGTCGCCTCGTATATCCCAGAGTCGTACGTGCAGGACCTCGAAGCGCGGTTGGCGCTCTACCAGCGGATTGCCGGCCTCCGCTCACGCGCGGACGCCGAGGCGCTCGCGGTGGAGACCGAGGACCGGTTCGGGGCGCTGCCGGAGCCGCTGTCGAACATGCTCGCGCTGGCGCGGCTGCGGCTGACGGCGCGGGCGGCCGGGATCGCCTCGGTGCGCGTGGAGGGAGACGAGTGCCTCCTGCAGGCGACCTCCGACCACCCGTTCTCGATGCGACGGCTGCCCTCGCTGCCGCGCGACGCGAACATCGGGCGGGCGCAGATCCGCGTGCCGCGTCGGGCGCTGGGGGAGGCGTGGCTGGGGTCGGTGGAGGCGCTGCTGCGGCTGCTGGCCGGCGAGCGTGAACCGGCGCTCGCCTCGGTGTAGTCGCCCTCGGTCTAGGCGCAGGCGGCACCGCGCCGGTATCGTCCGCACATGCGGATCAAGGCGGCCTTCCTCGACTTCGACGGCACGTTGGGTGAGATGCGCCCGTCGCACTTCGCCGCGTACTGCGCCGCCGCCGCTGAGTGCGGCATCGAGGTGAGCGAGGAAGCCCTCGCGTCGCGCGACCTCGATGCCGCGTGGGCGCGGTGGATGACGCCAGACGGCGCGCTGCACCTCGACGAGTCGGCGAACGAATCGGCCTTCCGCGAGGTGCGGGTCGCGCTCGCGATCGACCGGCTGCGGGCCGCGGGCGCGCAGGCAGACGAGGCATCGCTCCGCCGGGCCGCAGAACTCGTCGCGGACGTGGAGGGCGATTCCGACTGGTACGCGCTGTACGAAGACGCGATGCCAGCGCTTGACCGGCTGGCGCAGGCGGGGGTGGAGGCGGTGATCGTCTCGAACCACGTGTGGCGGCTGCCAGAGATCATGCGCAACCTCGGCGTCGGGGCGAAGTTCGAGGGCGTGGTGACGAGCGCGCGCGTGGGCGCACGGAAGCCGCACCCGCTGATCTTCGAGCATGCGCTGCGGCTCACCTCGGCGCGGCCAGAGGAGATCGTGATGGTGGGGGACTCGCTGAGCGCCGACGTCGAGGGCGGCGAGCGTGCGGGGCTGCACGGGGTGTACTTGGATCGTCTGGGAGGGGGCCGTCGCGCGCGTGCGGTGCCTCCCGGGGTGACGACGATCCGCACGCTGCTGGACATCCCCCTCGAATGGCCGCCGTCATGACGGTGCTGCCCGTGGTGCGCCTGGTGCCGATCGCCGTCGACGAGCGGGATGCGTTCTTTGCGGCGTACGAGGCGTACTCGGCGGAACTCGAACCGTTCGACCCGGCACACGAGCCGACGGACGTGGCCGCGTACCGCGAGGCGGTTGAGGACGACCTGTCGTACGCGGACTCGGGGCGGGAGTTGTCGTGGATCCTCGTGGGTAGGGAGCGGGCGGGGTTCGCGGTGCTGCGGCACCTGCCGGACTGGCTCGACCCGGAGCGGATGATCACGACGATCGCGGAGTTCTGCGTGTTCGCGCCACACCGCCGAGGTGGCATCGGGCGGGCCGCCGTGCTCACGATCCTCGCGCAGGAGCGGGCGCGCGGGACGTACGAGGTGGAGGCGGGGATCCTGCGCGACAACGAGGCGGCGCACGCCTTCTGGGGCGCCCTCGGCTTCGAGGTGCGACAGGTACACACGGCGCGGAGGCCGTAGCAGCAGTCAGAGCGCGCGCGATCATCGAGGTGTAGTGGGACATCCGTACCGCCGTCGCTGCGCGACGAGCGGCCCATCCCCCTGCCCGCTTCCCTCGGGGAAGGGGGGGGGTTACAGAAAAACAGGATCACCCCACTCCCCCCAGCCCCCTCGCCCCTTGAGGGGCGAGGGGGAGCCAGAGGTCGAGCGCCGGAACGTCCGGAGGGGCCGCAGTACGATAGACGGCGCCCGAGGGCCTCGACTGAGTGCCTGCCACCGATTGCCAAGGAGCCACGCGTGAAGCCTGCGATCTGGGACGTCCACTGCCACTTCCCGCGCAACTGGGAGGACCCGGACAGCCAGGACCATGGCAAGGCCCTTGACGAACGCGCGGACGCGCTGCGCGAGGCGGGCGTGGTGAAGGCGTCGCTGCTGATGGGCGGCCGCTTCGGGTTAAGTTACGAGGAAGGCCTCGAATGGTCGAAGCGGCACCCGGACCTCTTCGTCCCGAGCGCCGTGGTTGACCCGGAAGAACTCGGCTACCGCGATATCAAGAAGCTCTCCGAGCAGGGGTACAAGGGTCTAAAGATGATCGGCGTGCGCCGCGCGTACGACGACTACAAGTACTTCCCCGTGTATGCGGCGGCCGAGGAACTCGGGATGCCGATCCTGATGCACATGGGCGTCATCGGCGGGGGCGTCGACTACGCGATCACGCACCCGAGGCGTGACCCGCGGGCGGCGGAGAGCATGGCGCGGATGGAGAAGATGGGCCGAATGCAGGGGCGCGATGTCTCCGCGACGCGGATGCGGCCGTTCCACATGGACACGATCGCGAACAACTTCCCGCGGCTGAAGATGATCGGCGCCCACATGGGCGGCACGGGCAACTACGACGAGGCCGCCTCGGTCACTCGCTGGCGGCACAACGTGTTTCTGGACATGTCCGGTGGCGACACGATCGAGCGGCACGCGGTGGAGCGCCGGCTGGTGAAGCACGAGATCGGCGTCGAGAAGTTGACGTGGGGCTCGGACTGCAACAACGACGAGATCGCGCAGCACGTCGTGAACCTCGAAGGGATCTTCGAGCAGGTCGGGCTGACCGACGACGAGGCGAACCGGATCCGTTGGGCGAACGCGGCCGAGATCTTCGGCTTCGAGACGCCTGTGATGGCTGCCGAGTAGGCCTGCCGCGTGCCTGACGACCGCGACCCCAAGGCCGACCTGCCAGCACTCTCACCATGGGCAGTGCGTCCTTCGTTGCCGCACAGCCTGGACGATGAGGACGAGGTCGCTGTGACCTCGGATGACACGTCCGCGCCGCGCCGCTCGATCTTCAACCGGTTCCGTCGAGGGCGCACGCCCGCGCCGGAGTTGCAGTCGCGCCTGCTGCTGCCGGACGACGAGCCCGCAGCCGTCGAGGAGGCGCCCGGGGACGACCTCGTGCCACCGCCGCTTGAACCCGCGCGTTCGCCGTGGCAGCGCACCGAGGACAGCGTGCCCGTGGCGGCGGTGACCCTGTCTGCGCCGCCCCCGCCCGCACCACCCGATGCACAACCGAGCCCGCTCCTCGACACGGTCGTGGCGGCCTCGGTGCCCGAGGCGGTCGAGCCGCCACGATCTACCCCAGAACCCGAGGACGTGCGTCCGCCTGCACCAGCGGCGGAGATGGTCACGCCGCCCCCGTTGCCCTCGGTATTCCCTTCGACGCCGCCGCCAGTCGTCGAGGCCGTGTCGTCGCCCGCTGCGCCACCTGCCACGCCGCCTGCGGCACCCCCGCCGGTCGCGACGCCGAGCCCGGCACCCACCGTGGTGCGTAGCCTCGCTCCCGTCCCGGCCCCCGCGCCTCGCGTCCCTGAGGAGCGCCCGACCGCGGTGCCGGACGAGCCCGAGGGCGCCCGTGAGTCCTTGATGGCGTGGGCCTCGCTACGGCCGATCCCGGTGCCGATGAACCCATACATGGTGGTGCTGGCGGTGGTCGTGACGCTGGTGACGCTGGCGTACCTGCTCGTCGAACCGAGCCCGCGTTGGTTCTTGATCATGGGGGCGATCGCGGTCGCGGGTGGACTCGATGGTGTGCTGCGCGCCACCTGGCGAGTGACGTACCGCGACGCGGAGACGACCCCGGCGCTGTTCATGCCAGCGCTGTTCATCCTCGCGGTGCCACCGCTGATCGAGCACAACGTCCGAGGGCTGAACGTGATCCCGGCCGGGATCGCGGTCGGAGTGGCGTTCTTCGGGATCGTGGCGGCGCAGGTGGGGTCGGCGCGGCCAGGTGCCTCGTACTACCCGTGGGCACGGACGATCTCCACGGCGGGCGCGTACGCCGCCGCGTTCGCGTTCTTCTCGCTGACTTACGTGTACGACCTCGGCGTGGGCGCCTCGGCGCTCGCGTGTGGCCTCGTCGCGCTGATGCTGGCGATCGAGGTACTACGTGAGGGTGAGGTCGACGCGGCGGAGACGGCGGGGTACGCGGCGGCGGCCGGCGCGGCCGTCGGCCAGTGGCGCTTCGCGCTGCACTACCTACCGGTGGACGGCTATCTCGCGGGGCTCGCCGTGGTCCTCGGCTTCCTCGTGGTAACAGGGCTGCTGCAGGCGTACATCACGCGTAGCCTAGACCTCCGCACAACGATAGACCACGCCGTGATCGCGACGGCCGGAGCCGCCCTCGTGATCGGGGCGCGCGTGGCCGGGCTGGCGTAAACAGCGCGTGGACTCATTGGCCGGGCGGATCGAGCCGTTGAGGCGGTGGTTCAACGAGGGCGTCGGACGCCCTCGATTCATCGCGATCCTGTCGCCTACCTGACTACCGTGCGTAGAGGGCGCCCGTGCGGCGCTCCGAGGTGTCGTGCGACTGCATCCCGCGGCGGACTTCGCGGCGGCGATCGTGTTCATCGATGTGCTGGCGGAGGACAACCTCGCGACCGCGACGGTGGCGAGTCGGCGCGTGGTGGACCCTCGAGTGCGCGTGTTCCACGACCCGAACAAGCGCGCGGGACGGTCGATGGCGCGGACGCTCGGATGGCAGCACCACATCGCGTGGGACTGTTACCTGTATTACCCCGCTGGCGTGCGCTGGGACGGGCCGCATATGCCACCGGCGCCGCGGTGGATCCACCAGTTGCGCGACCGCGAGGTATGGGAAGCCGAACGCCCCGGGCAGACTAACACCGAGTGGACGAGCCAGATCCAGGAGCAGACCGAGGCGCTCTCGTACCGGTTCCGGACGGGCGGGGGCCTCGTGAGCGCGCTGCGCTCGATGGCGGCTGAGGTGCTCGTGCAGCGGTGAGCCCTTGCTACTGCCCGGAGACCATTGGCGCACGTTCGAGCGTAGCGCGATGTGGTACGCAACCGGTCGCGAGGGCATCACCATCCAGACATCTATTCACGAGCAGACCCTGTACGTGGCACGTCCGCCTGACGATGCGTCTCGCGAGGGCGACGCACCTAAGCCAAAGGCACCCACAGCCCGACGTCGCAAGCCTGCCATCTAGCCGGTGCCATCCGGGGGTTGGAAGTGCGCTCACGCGCGGCGACCATCACCGCATGCAAGACGACGTGACGGGTATGGCTGGGCGCTCCCCTGAACCTGCTTGTTGGCCCGAACCAGAATGGGAGGCTCGGAGCGACTGGCGTAGTCGCTACGACCTGCTCCAGGCCCACGCGTTAGCCACTACCTTCACCGCGGTCACGCGTACCGCATGGCAACGCGATCCTCGGTGGGTGTGCCCTACATCAACTACGGGCAGCTCGTCTTCTTCATCCGGCTGGATGAGGCGAACGAGTTCTGGCGCATCTACAACCAGCTAAAGGAGCGCCACAAACGCACCGACGCGCCCAAATAGCGATATCGCGGGCGCGGTAGGCTTGGTCCGCTCGAGTCATCGCAGCGCTGCGGATGGTGGGATGGGGCCACCTTTCCGGGCACGGACTACCCGTTAGGGCCATGCGCGGTACGATTCGAGCACGGTCGGGGAGTGGCGCAGTCTGGCAGCGCACCAGTCTGGGGGACTGGGGGTCGTGGGTTCAAATCCCGCCTCCCCGACCATCTTCCCCCACACACCAAACTCGAGGAGTGCCTGTGAAGCGCGCGTTCGGTGCGCTGGGCACGTTGATTGCTGCTGGCGGGTGCGTCGCGGCGATACCGCTGTTCGCCTCGATCCTCGCGGCGGTGCTCGGGATGCTGACAATCGTGGGGCTGTACGTGCTACGGCTCGTGCGACGGCGGCGGCCGCAGGGGTAGCACCCGAGGGAGCCTCGAAGTCTCGCTCAACAGAAAGCGGGGGGG
>CAMBFG010000007.1 GCA_945865925.1 Dehalococcoides mccartyi | reverse complement strand
GGCGGCAGGCCAATAGCCTGCCGCCCACCCCTTGGGACGATTAGTTATGTCGTGCGTACGGGCTTAGCCCTTCTTCAACTCGTCGATCAGGGCGGGGACGATCACCTTCCAGTCGCCGACGATGCCGTACTTGGCAAAGCCGAAGATGTTGGCGTCCTTGTCGCGATTGATGGCGACGATCGTCTTCGACCCGGAGCAGCCCGCCATGTGCTGGCTGGCCCCTGAGATAGCGACTGCAATGTACAGGTCAGGGTTCACGACCTTGCCGGTGAGCCCCACCTGCTGGCTCGGCGGGTACCAGCCGAGGTCCACTGCGGCACGTGAGGCACCGACGGCGGCCTTGTCCGTCCCGATGGCGGCAGCGAGGTCCTCAACGATCTTGAAGCCCTCGGGGGCACCCAGGCCACGACCGCCGGACACCACCACCTTGGCGTCCGTGATCTTCAGGCCGGTGGAGACCGCCTGCTCCATACCGGTGATGTTGGTGCGAGACGCACCCGCCGCCGGCAGCTGGACGATGTCGCCCGCGCCCGCGCCAGTCGCTTCTTCGAACGACTTCGCGCGGACGGTTGCGACCGCGGGCGTCGTCGAGATCGAGTACGTGGCCATGGCGTTGCCACCGTAGGCCGGGCGGGTGAACTTCAGCCCACCGGAGTCCTCGATCTTCGCGCAGTCCATCGCGACGGCCGTCTTCTTGCGGGCGGCGAGCCGCGGGCCGAGTTCACGGCCAGCGGAGGATTGGGCGATCAGGACCAGGTCCGCACCGGACTGGTCCACGGCCAGTTCGAGGGCAGCGAGCCACTGCTCGGCCTTCACGGCGTCGTACCCGGCGTCGTCAGAGACGAACGCCTTGCTGGCGCCAGACGCCTTCGCGGCGGCGGCGGTCGCACCGGTGCCCAACAGGGCGACGGACACGGAACCACCGGCGGCGAGCCCTTGCGCGCCACCCAGCATTTCCAGCGTGGTGGAAGTCGGTTCGCCACCGGCGAGTTCGCCGACGACCAAAATGTTGTGTGCCATCTCTTCGCTCCTCGTGTGGTCGGTCGGCTACAGGATCTTTTCGGCCTTGAGGCGGGCGACGAGTGCCGCAGCCTGGGCCTGGGGGGTGTCACCCTCCATCAACTCGACCTTGCCGCCCTTCTCGGGGATGAAGAGCCGCTCCAGCTTCAGGCGGGAACCCGCCTTGCCAACCGCGCCGGCATCGAGGCCGAGGTCCGCGATCTTCCAGTTGGTGACGGTCTTCTTCGCCGCCGCCATGATCTGCGGCAGCTTCGGGTAACGCGGCTCACCGAACTCGTTCGAGACGGTCACGACCGCCGGGAGGGGCGCCTCGAGGCTCTCGAAGCCGTTCTCCAGCACACGCGTGACCTGCAGCCCCGCGCCGCCGGTTGTGACGCCCTTGGCGATGATCGCGGCCGGCCAGCCGAGGTCTTCCGCGATGAGGAGGCCGACCTGGCCCATGTCCCAGTCCGCCGCCTGGCGTCCGCAGAACACAGCGTCGACATCGCCCAACTTCTTGATCGCGGCCGCAAGGACAGTGGCCGTCGTGTGCGAGTCGCCGTCCTCGAAGGCCGGGTCGTTCAGCAGCACGCCTTCGTCGGCACCCATGGCGAGCACCTGCTTGATGGCGGCCTGAGCGGACTCGGCACCCATCGAGATGACAGTGACCTTGCTGCCGGCGTTCGCCTCCTTGATGCGGAGGGCGGCCTCGGCGGCGATGCCGTCGAACTGACTGAGGACGGGAGCGATGCCCTGAGCGGGGATCACCTTGTTGTTCGCCGCGTCGATCTTGAACGCGGACGGCGGGGTTTCCGGGTCCGGAATCTGCTTGGCGCAGACCACGATGTGCATGCTGGTCTCCTTCATCCGGGGGCCGACCCCGCGCGCTTTCGCCCGGAGCGCCATGCGCGCGCCGGTGCGGTGCTCAATACGTGAGTGCCAGGCGTTGAGGCAGTCCGCCGCACGGACCGCCGAGCCCGGCTGAGTCTAGCCTCCCGACGGGGTAGCCGCCCTACCCGAACCCTATCGGGCGCCAGGACCGAACACGGCCTGTTCCAGCAGTTCCGCCACGTCGAAGGGCTTCATACGCCCCTCCTCCTCCGGGTGGACAGCCGGGACGCCGTCCTCGAACATTTGGATACAGAACGGGCAGTTGGAGATGACGGACTCTGCGCCGGTGCGCACCGCCTCCTCCGCGCGGACGTGGTTCACACGCCGCTCGCCCACTTCTTCTTGCCACATGTTGCCGCCACCGGCACCGCAGCACAGCCCCTTCGAGAGGTTGCGCTGCATCTCCGTCAGATTCGCCCCATGCACCATCGAAATGATCTGACGTGGCGCGTCGTACACGCCGTTCAGCCGTCCGAGGTAGCACGAGTCGTGGTAGGTGACGTTGGTCGCCACGGTGTGCTTCGCAACGAGTTTCCCGTTCTGCAAGGCGCCCGCGAGGAACTCCGTGTGGTGGAGCACCTCGAAGTGGCCGTCGAACTGCGGGTACTCGTTCTTGAAGGTGTTGAAGCAGTGCGGGCAGTTGGTGATGACCTTCTGCACGTTCTTCGCCTTGAACGTCTCGATCAGTTGTTGCGCGAGGATCTGGTACAGGTACTCGTTGCCGAGGCGCCGTGCCGGATCGCCGTTGCACGTCTCTTCCTGCCCGAGCACACCGAACGAGGTGCCCGCCTCGCGCAGGAGCCGGAAGACCGCGGTGGTAATCGGCAGGTTGCGCTCGACCAGGGAGCCGGAACAGCCCACCCAGTAGAGGTACTCCTGCGACCCGTCGAAGATCGGGACGTCGCCCAGACCTTCCATCCACGTCGTGCGCTCCAGCGCCGTACCGCGCCAGGGATGGCCGCGCATCTCGAGGTTTTCGAGCGCGGCCTGAGCGGTCGCGGGAATGCGGGCTTCGTTCATCACGAGGAAGCGGCGCATGTCCACGATGGTCGGGACGTGCTCGATCATCACGGGGCATTCCTGCACACAGGCGCCACACGTGCGGCAGGCCCAGAGCGTCTCGTCCTTGATCACGTCGCCCACGAGGGCGACCGAGGACACTTCGCGGCCGATCTCGCCGGTCTCGTGCTGGTGCCGCTGGATCGCCGGCCCCACGTTCGCGAGGTGCCCCTTGAGGTCCTGGATGAGGTGCATGGGAGAGAGCGGCTGGCCAGCGATGTTCGCCGGGCAGACCTCGGAGCAGCGCCCGCAGCGGACGCAGGCGTCGAGTTCGAAGAGTTGCTTCCAGGTGAAGTCCTGAATGTAGCCGACGCCGAAGACCTCTTGCTGCTCGATGTCCTCGATCTTGGCGAGACGGCCCGGGGAGTCCGTCCGCAGGAAGAAGGCGTTGACCGGCGCGAAGAAGAGGTGGTCGAGGCGCGTGAAGACGATCAGGCCGAGCCAACCGAACGCCATCGTGATGTGTACCCACCAGGTCCACGTGTGGAGCCAGAGGATCTGGCCCTCCGAGAAGTCGAAGACATCGAGGCCCAGCGCGAGCGCGTAGGACGCGAACGACCACGGCGCCCAGTCCGGGTGCTGATCCAGTTCGGTGACGAGGATGCGCGCTGACTCCAGCAGGAACCCGGTCAGCAGCACCAGGCCGAGGCCCAGGATGATCAGGTGGTCCTCGACGCGCTCGTCCCAGCGGATGCGGTGGAAGTCCGAGAAGTAGCGGCGGTACAGCGCCATACCGACACCGATGAGGCCGATGACCCCGAAGAGGTCGCCGTAGAAGGAGAAGAAGAGGTAGTACGGCCCGTGCAGGAACTTCAGCGGGAAGTCCGCCTCGATGGCGACCTGCGCGGTGACGATCGTCAGCACGACGATCGAGGAGAAGATGCACCAGTGCATGATCCCGGCGTAGCGGTCGCGCCGGACCTTGTCCTGTGCGAGGCCGAGGCGCGCAGCATTCCTCAGCCGGTGGGGGATCTCTCGAAGGAGGCCGGGCGTCGGACGCCCCACCATCCAGAGCCCGGCGTGCCGGACGAAGCCGTACCCCATGAGCCCAACGAGGGCCGCCATGAAGGCGTAGACCGCCCACGGGTGATCTGCGTTGAAGCCGATCTCCCGGCCGGGTGTGCCCTCCGCGGTGACAGCGGCGTAGAACCCGAGCGCGGAGACTCCGACGGCGGGGCCCCACCAGCCGCCGACATGGCGCTGTGGGCGCTCCGGCACGTTCGTCGGCTGCAGCATGACTGCTCCCTCATGCTCTCCGGCAGGAACTGGTTCGGGGTTAGGCCTTCAGGCCGCTGGCCGTGCCGTGATCCTTGCGCAGGTCCGTCTTCAGGATCTTGCCCAGATGGTTCCGGGGCAGTTCCTTCACGTACTCGTAATACGCCGGGGCCTTGTAGGAGGCCAGGCGCGTCTTCACGTACTCGGTCAGGTCTTCCGGGCTCGGCTGGCTCGCACCCGCCGGCACCAGGATGGCCTTCACGATCTCGCCCCACTCCACGTCCGGCACGCCGATGACGGCAGCCTCCGCAACGCCGGGGTGGTCTTCTAGTACCTGCTCGATCTCGGCGGGGCCAATGTTCTCGCCCCCGCGGATGATCATGTCCTTCAGGCGTCCCGTGATGAACAGGTATCCGCCGTCGTCGATCTTGCCGACATCACCGGTGTGCAGCCACCCGTCGCGCAGCGCCGACTCAGTGTCGTCGTCGCGCTTGTTGTAGCCCTTCATCACGCGGTCGCCGCGGATACAGATCTCGCCTTCCTCGTTCGCCGGCTGGCGACGACCGTCGGGAGCAAGGATGGCCACATCGATGTCTGCCATCGTGCGACCGACGGAACGGAGACGTTCCAACTTCTTGTCGTTCTCCTCGGGCGTGCCATCGAGGCGATGGTCGTCCGGGCCGAGGAAGGTCATGGAGCCGGTGGCCTCGGTCTGACCGTAGGCGTTCATCAGGCCGACGCCCCTGGAGTTCTTCGCGGACGGCGCGAAGACGTCCACGGCACGTCGGACGACTTCGTATGGCATCGGTGCGGCGCCGTAGGTGATCAGTTGCAGCGTCTTGAGGTCGTACTTCTCGAAGTCGTCGACCTCCATGAGGCGCTTGAGCATGGTCGGAACGACGAAGGCGTGGGTGACGCCTTCCTTCTCGACGGCCGAGAGCCACGCCTGCGGGTCGAAAGCCGGGAGGATGACGAGGCGGCGCCCGGAGAAGACCGCCGACATCATGGTGGTGGCACCGGCGATGTGGAAGAACGGCACCGAGACGAGCACGACTTCCTGATCGTTACTCGGGTCCGCAGGCGACTGGGTGTTCACTACCAGCGCAGTCAGTGCCTGGTAGGAAAGCACGACGCCCTTAGGCAGCGAGGTGGTGCCCGAGGTGAAGATGATGAGGGTGGGGTCGGACTCCTCGACGTCAGCGAAGACCGGGATGTCCTCCCCGCTCGCGCGGAGGGAGGCGATGTCCTGGATGCCGTCCTTCTTGAAGTCGAGAGCGACGACGCGCTTGACCTTCGGGAGCTGGTTCTGGACGGACTCATAGATCGAGTAGTAGCGCTCCTGGATGAACAGGAGGGCGACGTCGGTGGAGTCCGCCATGTACGTGAGCTCTTCCGCCTTGGCGCGGAAGTTCAGCGGTACGAGCGTGGCGCCGACCGCGGCGGCGGCGTAGTAGATCTCGACGTATTCGGTGCAGTTGACGGCCATGACGCCGACGTTCTGCCCCTTGCCGATACCCATCGCCTGCATCGCATTCGCCAGTTGGTTGGCGCGCGTTTGCAGTTCCGCGTACGTCAGCCGCTCGTTCGGCCCAGCGACCGCAATGCGGTCCGGGACGATCGCCGCGGAGATCATCAGGAACTCAGCAGTGTTCATGCGAGCCATCCCCCTCGAAGCCGCGCCATCATACGGACGGCATCGGACAGACGCCAGCCGCGCAGCCAGCCGCTGCACGTGCCTTCGGCTTGGTACCAGCGCTTGAGGTCTGAGCGCAACCCGCCGCACTTTGACTGACGATTACCGGTCGGGGTTCACCAACTCCACCCAGATGCGCACCTCGCGCCCCTCCGTGTCCGGACGGGCATCCACGAGGGGGGTGCGGAGCGGCACGGCCGAGCCGCTGATCGCGTTGGCGATCATGCTCCACACGCCGCCACCGCAGGCGTCTTCGAACACTCCGGGCAGGCCAGCCGGGTTGACGGCCGTGCCTCGGACGTCGTCTGGCTTCCACTGCGCCACGCAGCCGCTCGACTCCACCCGGGTGTCGATGGCGCGCAGGCGGCCATCATCGAGGGCGACCACGTAGATGCGCTGCTCCGGGAAGCCGACGATCCGCTGGGCCTTCCACTGCGACACCGGGCCGGCATCGAACTGGACGACGCGGACGTCAGGCGGGTTCACGTACCCCCAGACCACTGCCCCGATGCCGAGGAAGGTCACCAGGAACAGCGAACCCGGGCCTACCCACTTCCGGAAGGTCTGGCGCGGACGTTCAGCCACTGGCCCTGCCGCGGTCGTCGTCACGATGGCCTCCCCATGCTCAAGAGTTGAGCGCATCCGCCAGCCGGCGCTCCAGCGCCAGGCCGGCTGCCAGTGGCAAGTCGATGCCTTCGAGGATGGCACGCTTCGCCGCTCGGGTCGCCTCAGCTGGCCGGGCGGCGATCCGTTCTGCCCACGTTCGGGCCGTGTCCAGCAGCGCAGCCGTCGGGACGACGGCGTGGACGAGGCCGGCCTCGAAGGCCTCGGTGGCGGTCAGGGCGTCGCCGCTCGTCACGAGGCGGAGAGCGTCGCTCCGGTGAAGGTGGCGAGGTGCCGTCTGGGTGCCGCCCGCCGAGGGGATGTAGCCCAGGGTGACCTCGGGCAGCGCGAATCGGGCATCGTCCGCGGCGATGCGGATGTCGCAATAGAGCGACATCTCCAGGCCGGCGCCGTAGGCGAAGCCGTGGATCGCGGCGACCAGCGGCACCGGGAGCGTGGACATCACGCCCCAGAGGTCGCGCGCCCGCCTCGCGTCCCGCGCGTCGAGGATCGTGGGGGCCGTGCCGAACTCGGTGATGTCGGCCCCGGCGGAGAAAGCGCGGCCTTCGCCATGGAGGACGGCGCAACGCACGGTGGGGTCGTCCCGGAGGAGGGTGAGGGCGCTCCAGAGGTCGTCCCGCATCTCCAGCGAGACGGCGTTGAGCCGCTCCGGTCGGTCGAGCGTGAGCCAGACCACATCGCCCTCACGGACAACGCGGACGAGGGGCGCTTCGGCCTCAGCCATCGAGGGCTACTCGGCCCAGTCGGGCTTCTTGATCGGAGACACCTCGGAACGGTCGTGGGCGTGCTGGACCTGCTCGTTGATCTTGTCGGACAGGCGGCGCATGGGCACGTCGCCCGGGGTCATCTCGTCAGAAGCCCAGCGGCGAATCGCGGCACGGTCTTTCTTGTCGAGGTCGATCGCGACGATCTGGTCGACGACGGACTGGAACATCGAGTGGATCTCTTCGACGGTGAATTCGACCTTCATCTAGATCCCCTTCACCTTCATCGCGCCGCGGATCCGCATCATGCGAGTGGTGTGCTCGTCGATGTGGTTGCCGATCGCGACGTTGATGCTCTCCGTGAAGTCGTCCAGCCCGGCCCGACCGATGTCATGGGCGCGGCGCCAGTCTCGGATCGCCTTCCGGCCCGCCTCGGACAGTTCGACGTGGTCGAGGACCTGCGCGCTCACGAGCGACAGGACAGCGTGTGCCTCGTCAGAGTTCAGGATGACGTTCAAGTGCGTTCCCCCTCGCTGCCGGGCACGCTTCGCGTCCGGCCCAGTGCCATCGACTGATTAGACTACCGCCCCGTGAAGCGAGGCGGGCGCTTGGCGGCGAACGCCCGGACGCCCTCGGCCCGGTCGGCGGTGGACTGCAGCAGCACGGTCAGGTCGGTCTCGTAGCGCAGCGCCTGCTCCAGCGTCATTTCCGCGCCTCGTTGGACGGCTTCCTTGCCCATTCGCGTCGCGATGGGGCCCCGTCCCGCGATCCGGGCGGCGAGTGCCCGCGCCTCGGTCGCAACCTCGCTCGGCGCCAGGACGGAGGAGACGAGGCCGATCCGGCACGCCTCCTTGGCATCGATGGTGTCGCCGGTCAGGAGCAGGCGCAGCGCCTGCGCGCGCCCAACGGCACGCGGGAGCCGCTGGGTGCCCCCGGCGCGAGGGAGTGTGCCCAGCGCCGTCTCGGGCGCGGCGAACGTGGCAGTGGTGGCCGCCAGGCGAATGTCGCAGGCAAGGGCGATCTCGAGGCCGGGCCCGTGGCAAACGCCCGCGATCGCCGCGACGACCGGCTGAGGCATATCGGCAAGCGCCTGAACACCGGCCCCGAGCGCCTCGACACCGGGGACGCCATCGGATTCCGCCAGCGCGTCGTCCGTCCACCCGCAGCCGAAATCGCCCGTCACCACGACCGCGCGCAACGCGTTCGGGCCATCCAGCCGCCCGGCGATGTACTTCGCAGCGTCGCCCAGGGCCGCGACGCTGGCGCGGTTGTGCCGCCCCGCCTCGGGGGCGAGCGTGATGATGACGACGGAATCCTCGAAGGCGAGTGAAACGGACACGGGCGCTCCCTGGGTGGAGGGTACTCTGCGCCGTCGGTGCCCGTGTCACGCATTGCATACGCGAGGTGGACGCCGTCCTGCGGGGCGCGCAGGATCAAGCGTGCACCCGAAGGAGACGGCATGGACCTCGGACTGGCGGGACGGTCGGTGGTGGTAACGGGCGCCAGCCGCGGCATCGGCCGCGCCATCGCCGCCGCGTTCCTCGCGGAGGGCGCGCGCGTCCTGATCTGCGCCCGCACGAACGACGCCCTCGAGGTGACCGCGGGAGCCCTTCGCGCAGGCTCGCCAGATTCTCAAGTCGAGACGGTGGCCAGTGACCTCACGATTGAGGTTGGCGCGAGGGCGGTCATCGAGCGGTCCGTGGCGGCCTTTGGCGGCATCGACGTCCTGGTGAACAACGCGGGCGCGACGGTGCGAGGCGGGACGGCGGTCGAGGACTTCGGGCGGTCGTTCGACCTCAACGTCACTGCGCCGTTGCGGCTGATGGAACTCGCGAAGCCGCACCTGCTCGTGTCCGGTCAGGGTGCGGTAGTGAACATCTCCTCGATCTTCGGGCGGGAGTCCGGCGGGCCGCCGCAGTACAACGCCTCGAAGTCGGCCCAGATCGCCATGACGAAGGCGCTGGCGCTCGACTGGATCCGGGAGGGCATCCGGGTGAACAACGTCGCCCCCGGCTCGGTCGCCTTCGAGGGTGGCTCGTGGGGCCGCCGGCTGGTCGAGGACCCGGAGGGGATGGCCGCGTTCGTCGCCCAGAACATCCCCGGAGGCCGCTTCGGAACAGTCGAGGAGATCGCGCGGGCGGTGGTGTTCCTCGCGTCTCCCGCCGCCTCCTGGGTGGTGGGGGCCACGCTCAACGTGGACGGGGGGCAGTCGCGGTCGAACATCTGACGAGCAGACAACGCTGGACGGTTGCCGAGGGCAGCGCTGGCGGGCAAGATGGGACGCGCTGAGGGGGTAGGCAATGCGGTTCAAGCGCTCTGACGTGCCCGGCATCCTGATCGCGACCGTCGCTCCGGCGGCGCTGTTCAGTCTGCTGGTGCTCTCCTTCGGTCTGGAACACCACCACGGCACACCGCTCCTCGGTGCGCTCGCTGGCAATGTGGCCGGTGGCGCCGCCACGCTCGCCGTGCTCTCACGCTTCGTCCGGCGATGGGACCGCGTGGTGATCACGCTCGCGCTGCTGATCGCCGCGGTCCTTGGTGTCATCCTGCTTCAGCGCACCGGCAACGATGGCGGGGCGTTCGCGACGTCGTTGAAGTTGGCCGGTGTGCTGCTCTTCGGCGTGATCAACCTGTTCGTCATCCTGGACGTGCTCGTCCACGGGCTGAACCCCAGCCTGCAGCGGCGTGACGCCCGGCTGGCACGCGAGCGCGCGGAGGCGCAGTAACCCTCCCCGTCCGGCAGGGAGAGACCGTGCCTGCGCTCCCGCCCGCCGAGGCCGCTGCCGTCCACCTGCTGGCCGGGTGGATGGCCGAACGCTTCTTCCGCACCTTCCGAGTCAGCGACGATGACCCCACGCCTCACGACGCCGTCCTGATCCAGCGCGAGCGCCGGATCGGCGTCACCACCGGCTGCCTGTGGCCGGAAGGGCCCGTGTCTGGCGCCGCCGACCTGGCCGATCTCCTCACCTCCGACATCGAGGGCGACCCGCACGCCGAGCCGGGTGGCTACGTCGTCTGGGTGCCGCCTCGGGTCGCGCTACCGGCAGGGGAGCCGCATCGCTCACGGCTCCGCGTGCTGCTGGCGAGCGGCCTCGGCGGGCTCGCTCCCGGCGAGCGGCGCGAGGTGCGCCTGCCCGCGACGGTGAAACTTGCGAAGATCGACGCCGAAGGCGCGTACGTCTCCGTGACGGGCGGCCTCTCCACCGAGTGGCTCGCACTCTCCGAGGGCGTACGCGGCGCGTTCCACCTCGACGCCCGCGCGATCCACCGGACGCCGTCCGAGCGCGCCGAACTCGACCTCATCCTGACGCGTGTCCGGGACCGCGCCGCCATCCTCGAGCCGTTCGAGGTGTCCGACGTGGAGATCGATGACACGTGGACGGTCTCTCGTCTTCCAGAAGGAGCGCCCTCAGGCGTCACCGTGCTGACCGCACCGGAGGCATTCGACCCGATCGACGGCGTCGCCGTCCGCCGAGGGCTGCGCGCGCACGTCGCCCGCGCCGTCGCGCAGCGCGAGGCGCGCCCCGGCGACCTCAGCGTGCTCGTGGTAGTAGCCGCACTCGCCCACATGTCAGAGGAGCTCGTGACGACCTCGCTCAAGGGGATGAACCCGGCGGCGTACGGGCTGCTCGACCTGATCGTGGTCGTGGCGGACGGCCAAGTGCGCCAGGTGCTGCAGCCTCGGACGCTGCCGTGGGAACAGCAGCGATGACCGCGGCTCGATCGAGGCGCCGCCGCACGCTTGGCCTCGTGGCGCTGTGCTCGACGCTTGCCCTGTCGCTCATCGGGTGTTGGGGACAGCAGACGGCGAAGTCACCAACCGAACCGCTGGGAGTGCGCACGCTGAAGTCCTACCGCTGGACAACCGACCTGCGCGCAGAGTCCTCGTTGTTCGACCAGAGTCAAGCACCGGAGGCCCTGCGTGGTGCGCCAGTTGTCCTCCGAGCGCACGCAGAAGGTGACCGGGTGACTCCCGACCGCGAACGCGTGGTCACCACGGTCAGCCCGGTCGCCATTGAGCCACGCGAGACGATCAGGATCGGCGATCAGCGCTGGAACCGCCTCGGCGCAGCACCATGGCGTCAGGGTGGAGAGCCCTTCCCGGCCGCCCGGGCCTACTTCGGTGGCAACGTGGACCTTTCGGCGAAGGCGATCCTGGAACCCGCTGAGTCGTCTGCGGTGGCGGGGCTCCGTCAGCAGTTGGGGAACATGCCGTACGGGGAGGAAACGATTACGACCGGCCCAGCCCGGCGGTACACCCTCCGCCCGGACCAGGTTGCAGCGGTGATTGCGGATCCGCAGATCAACCCGTTCGTCGTGCTGCGGAGCGTCCCGACGGTGCGCATCGATCTCTGGATCGACCAGTCGCGCAATGTCCTTGTCGCGCTGCGCGTGAGCGCCGACACGGCCACGCAGGCCGAGGCGTTCCTACTCGATTTGCACGTGACCGAGATGGACTCACCCGGCCTGACGATCGATGCGCCGCGCTAATCGCGAGGCTCTCGCGGCACCTCGACGACGACGGTGCCGGCGATCCGGTCGTGCCAGGTCTGGTACTTCGGATCCCAGAACGCCCACACGTGACCCAGCCACAGCGGTGTCTCGCTGAGCACCGCGCCAGCCGCACGCATGATGCCCCAGCGCAGCCCTGGGGCTGTGCCATCCAGACGGACGATCCGCATGCGCAGCAGTCGAGATCCAGGTGTCCATCCCTGGGTGAAAAAGATCAGGTCCCACCCGCGCGCCAGGATCTGCGCGGGAAGCAGCACCTCGATGGAGAGCGTGCTCGGTGATGTACCCGCGAAGCCGAGGACGATCAGCAGCAGCATGTACCGGATGAGGAAGTCGATCAGCGCCGCGGCGAAGCGTCGCACGGGCTTCGCCAGCACCCTCGGCACGCCACCAACTTCGAGGGTGCGGACGCCGGAGGCCTTCGTCGGGACGGCCGCGTCGCGCAATGTTCGATGGGCAGGGCTCGCCGGATGGTCTTCGGGTGCAGGTACACGAGGCGTGAGCGATCCATCGCCGGTCCAGCGCGGGCCGGGCCCGGCACTGGACGGCTGGTCGGACGACATCGGCGCCTCCCGGTCGTCGAGGACTATGCGTGATTCGCGATCGCGCCGTCGATCACGACGAGTTCACCGTTGACGTAGTTCGAGCCCTCGGCCGCCAGGAAGACCACAGCGCCCTGCAGGTCCTTGGGAGAACCGAGGCGACGCAACGGCAGGTAGTGGTGCAGCACCTCAGCGACCGCGGGGTCAGCCTGTGGCCCTGGGACACCCTCCATGAAGCCGATGCCGATCGCGTTCACGGTGACGCGTTCCGCGACCAGCGGCTCGCCGCGGCCCCATTCGATGGCGAGCGACTTCGTGAAGCCGAGGACGGCGCCCTGCGATGCGCCGAAGAGCGCGCAGTTCGGGACGCCTCGGTCGTGGATGTCGGAGACGATGTTGATGATGCGGCCTTTGCCGCGCGGCACCATGCGCTTGCCGACGCTCTGACTCGCGACGAACACTGCGGTCGCGTTGCGACCGATCTCTCGTGACCAGTCAGCCAGCGAGGAGTCCAGCACCGGCTTGATGTTCGCACCGTGCGAGGCGTTCACGAGGATGTCGATCGGCGCGACGTCCTTCTCCAGCGCGGCCACTGCCGCCTCCACCGCTGCTGGGTCAGTGAGGTCCAGCGTCTTCTGCTGGCCGTTCTTGCCGCCCGCCGCCCAGCACTCGTTGAGGATCGAATTGGACTCCACCTCCTCCGCGCGGTCCGTGGTGACCGTGGTGACGGAGACGGTGGCACCCGCCTCCGCAAGGCCGACCGCGAGGGCGCGTCCGAGGGCGCCCGTGGCGCCGGTGACGAGTGCGTGCTTGCCGGTGAGATCGAAGACGCTCATGCAGTGACTCCTGACGACTTGGTGAGTCGATGAACCTCGAAGAGGGCTAGCCCGCTGCGTTGGGGACGATGCCGGCAGGCAGCAAGCCTGCCGCGATCGCGCCACCGTCCATCAGGACCGTGGTACCGCTGAGGTAGTCCGCCGCCGGGCTCGCGAGGAACACGGCGAGCGGGCCCATCTCACGCAAGAACCCGATGCGTCCGGCGGGCTGTTTCGGCCCGATGTTCTCCAGGATCGAGGTGTCCTCGGTCTTCGGGAACAGGCCGGGGGCGATGCAGGAGGCACGGATATTGTCGCGCGCGTAGGTCATCGCGGTGGCCCTCGTGAGCTGGATCACGCCGCCCTTTGCGATGGGGTACATCCAGTTGTTCCGCCCGGCTCGGAAGCCCCAGCCAGAAGTGACGTTGATGATCCGCCCGCCACCGTTCTCCAGCATGTGCGGCACGATGGCGCGGGTGCAGTAGAACGCCGAGTTCAGGTTGGAGTCGATGCCGGACAGCCAGTCCTCGTCCGTCAATTCGGGCAGGGTCTTGCCGCGTCCCGAGCCGCCGAGGCCGGCGTTGTTGATTAGGACGCTCACGCGCCCCATGCCCGCGGCGGCCTGCTGCACCATGTCGTTCACGTTCGCGGAGATCGTGACGTCGCATCCGGTGATGCCGAGGTAGCGGCGGCCCTTCGCCTTGATGAGTTCGCCCACCTCTTCAATCGGGCCAGCGCGGCGTCCCACACCGACGATGTCGCAGCCCGCATCGGCCAGCGACAGCGCCATCTCGCGGCCGAGGCCGGTCCCGGCGCCGGTGATGATCGCGCACTGCCCGCTGAGGTTGAACTGGTCGAGGATGCCCATGGCGTCCCTCCTCCATTGCGACGGTCGCCTCGCGGCTCCGTCCTGAACTCGATCTCGTCCTACAGGTGCTGGAGCAGTCCCCCGTCGACCGGGAAGATCTGGCCCGTGATGTATCGCGTGGCGCGTTCGCTCGAGAGGTAGACGGCCAGCGGGCCGACCTCGTCCGCGCGGCCCTGACGACGGAGCGCCGTGAAGCGCACGGCACGCTGGGCCTCCTCGTCATTCGGCGAGAGGCGGTCGGTCATCCATTCCATCCAGCCGAGCGCGATCCCGTTCACCTGGATGCCGTCCGGTGCGACCTCCACGGCAGCCGAGCGCACGAGGTTGATGACGGCGCCGGCAGCCGCTGCGTAGGCGGTCGTGTTCGGCAGCCCGCGCTCGCCGAGGACGCTCGTCGTGAGGACGATGCGCCCGGGCTGCTTCAGGCGGCGGAACTCCTCGGCGGCGTGGCGGACGATGAAATACTGCGACGTGAAGTTCGCCTGCATCACGCGCGCCAGTTCGGTGTCGGAGGTGCGCTCGATCGGCTTCGCGAGGAAGAGATCCGGGCACGACGCGACGATGTCGACGCCGCCCATCTCCTTCACGATCTGGCGCATCGTGACCTCGACGTTTTTGCCGAGCATCACGTCCATCACGTAGGTCGAGGACTTGTGTCCCATCGCCTCGACCTCGCGCTGCACGGCGCGTGATCGAACGACGGCCTCGTCCGCGGTCAAGGCGGCGAGTGCCACGTCAGCGCCGGCCTCGGCGTAGGCGCGCGCGATGGCTGCGCCGTGCGGGTGCTCCGCGCCGATCACGAGGGCGCGCTTGCCTTCGAGGTCGAAGAAGGAGGACTTCGGTTTTGTCATCGGCGTTACCACTCGTGCTGGGGGCGGAACTTGATCGGCCCCAGCCCACCGGCGAGTCCGCCGCCGTCGATGATGTAGGTCTCGCCCGTGATGTACGAGGACGCCTCGGAGGCAAGGAACACCGCAAGCGGGCCGAGTTCCCACCACTCGCCGAGGCGTTGCACCGGCATGAAGGTGCCGCGCTGGGCGCGCTGCTCACGCTCCTGCTCGTCCTTCGGGTCGTTCTGGGAGACGTAGCCCGGGACGATGCAGTTCGCCCGGATGTTGTGGCCCGCGAGCATGGTCGCCATCGACTTTGTCAGGGAGATCACGCCGCCCTTCGCGGTCGGATAGGCGAAGCCCCGGTTGCCGCGGAGCGCTGTACCGGAGGCGGTGGTGACCAGGACACCACCCGTCCCCTGCTCGACCATCGCCTTCGAGGCGGCGCGGCAGGAGTAGAAGGTCGACTTCAGATTCGTCGCGAGGACCTGCTCGAAGGCGTCGTCCGGGTACTCCCAGAAGTCGACGTTCGGGCCACCCCCACCACCAGCGTTCGCGAACATCACATCGATGCGCCCATACTCGCGCACGCACGCGGCAACGAGGGCGTCCACCTGCTTTGAGTCGGTGACGTCTGCCGCAAACGTGGCGACGGTGCCGCCTCGGCTGCGGATCTCCTCGGCGGTGGCGTCGAGTTGGGACTGAGTGCGGGCGGCGAGCATCACACGGGCACCGGCCTCGGACAGCGCGTGCGCCATGCCACGACCGAGGCCCCGGCCACCGCCAGTGACCACGATGGCCTTGCCATCGAGATCGAACCGTTCGAGCAAGGCTCCCACCCGTCGTGCGCCCTCGATGGGCTGCGGCGCTAGAGCGCGCCCATCGCAACCGCTGCGAGGACCGCGACGCCGAGCGCGATTCTATACCAGACGAATACAGCCAACGTCCGGCGCTGCATGTACCCCAGCAAACCTCGGATCACGAGCACGCCGCAGACACCCGAGGTCAGCGCGCCCACCGCCAGCGGCCCCCACGCCACGACCTCATCTCCGGTCACGGCCTGGCCGAGTTTGAGTACCGCCGCCCCTGCCACCACGGGAGCCGAGAGGAAGAACGAGAAGCGCGCCGCAGACACGCGGTCGAAACCCAGCAGCCGTGCCGCTGAGATCGTCATACCGCTCCTCGAAACCCCCGGGATGAGGGCGATGGTCTGCGTCACGCCGATCGTCAGCGCACGCCTCGCGTCCACCCCCTCGAGGCCGGCGTGGCGGACGACAGCGCGGTCGGCCACCCACAGCAGCCCCGCGCCGAGGATCAGGTTGACGCCAACGACGCCCGCTCCGCGCACCTGCTCCTCGATGACTGAGTCGAGCAGAGCGCCCGCCAGCACCGCCGGAATGGTCCCCAGCACCACGAGGCAGGCGAGCCGCCCCTGCGCGCTCCACCGCCCGAGGTGCCACTGGTGGCGCGCCGCGTCTGTGACGGAAGCGACGGCCATCCCCGTCCAGTCGCGCCAGAAATAGAGCAGCACTGCCGCGAGCGTCCCGAGATGCAGGCCCACATCGAAGGTGAGGGAGGAGATCTCGTCGCCCATGACCCGACCGGCAAGGAGGAGGTGGCCGGAGGACGAGATCGGAAGGAACTCGGTGAGCGCCTGAATCGCGCCCAACACGACGGCGCGGAGGTAGTCAGCAGCGCTCGCGTCCATCCTCGGACGGTAGGCGAGGCAGAGGAGGGCGTCGAGGCGAGGGCAGACGTTCTCTGGGAGCGGGCCACTATCGTGCGCGCATGGACGCACTCGCCCTCGTCGCTATCGCGGACCGCGTGGGGATTGTCGCCTTCGCGGTGAGCGGGGTGGCAGTCGGCCGGCGGGCGGGAATGGACCTCTTTGGTCTCGCGACGCTCGGGCTGGTCGCCGCGATCGGCGGGGGCATTGTGCGCGACGTGCTGATCGGCGACGTGCCTCGTGCCTTCGTGCGGACGGACTATCTGCTCTACGCCGTCGCCGCCTCCGCGGCCGCGATCGCCTTCGGCGCTGCCGGACGCCGCCTGCCTGTCGCCGTCCTCGATGTCGCGGACGCCATCGGCACCGGCGCATTCGCGGCCACGGGCGCGTTGCTGGCGACCGAGGCAGGCCTGGACTGGCCCGCAACAGTGCTGCTCGCGATCCTGACCGCCACCGGCGGTGGCGTGCTGCGCGACGTGCTGGCGACGAGGTTGCCCCACGTCCTGCAGGCCGAACTGAACGCCACGGCATCGGCCATCGGGGGCGGGCTGGCCTTCATCCTGCGAAGCGACCCCACCGCTGCCGTCCTCGCCGGATCGCTTGTGGCCGCCGCCATCAGCATCGTGGGACATCGAGGCTGGATGCGGCTGCCTCGTCTGTCGGGAGAGCCAGAGAGCCGGCCCCGCTAGGATCGCCCGATGGCGCGAGAAATGGCCGAGTGGTTGCAGGCACTCCTGCCGGAGATCCTACCGGCGGGCTGGGGCGCCAACGACTCCTGCTGGCTCGCCTTCATGATGACCCGCGAGTCGGAGCACAACCCACCCTTCTACTGGCTCGGCCGCGCGCTCGATGAAGTCGAGGTCGGCGGCGCCATCGAGGTCCTGGGCGCACGCCTCGTCGCCGCGCACGGGGCACGCACCTGCGCCGGGCGGGGCGAGGCCGACGAGCGTGCGCAGGACGTGCTGACCGAGGCCTGCGCCTACGCCTGGGCGGTCACCCGCCTCGGTGCCGCCACGTTCGAGGTCGTCGGCGAAGTGGAGCATGCTCCGGTGCGTATCTCGGTACCGCTGTCTGACACACAGAACGGCGTGTACGTGCTGCCTCGGAGGCTACGACCGGTGAACTCGCTGCAACACGTAATGACGAGCATCGGCGAGCAGACGGCGGCGGCGGCGAGCCTGCTGCCCGAGGGCGCGCACGGCATCGTCTACCTCGACTGCTGGCACCAGCAGCAGTACGCGCAGAACCTCGGCTACCGGCTCGAACTGACGGAACCGCTGCAGCACGGCCTGCGCCATTTCGCCGCCGACCACGGCCTCGGCCACGTCCTCACGCGCCCGTTCCAGTGGGGCAACCCGGTCGAGGCGACGTACTAGCGATGGCAGTTCTCGAGGGCGATCCCGCGATCAACCTCGCCGAGGTCGAAGCACGCGCCCTCGGACGCCTGACGCCGCTGGCGCGTGACTACTACGCCAGTGGCGCGACCGACGAGATCACACTCCGCTGGAACCGCGAGGCGTACGCGCGGATCGCGGTGCGCCCGCGCGCGCTCGTCGACGTAAGCGCGCGAGACCTCTCGACGACGATCCTCGGACGGCGCCACCCGTGGTCGGTGATCGTGGCGCCCACTGCCTTCCAGCGGCTCGCACACCCCGACGGCGAGGCAGCCGTCGCGCGTGCCGCCGCCGCCGCGGGCGTCACGATGACCCTCAGCACCCTCGCGTCCACAAGCATCGAGGATGTAGCGGCAGCGGCGCCGGGCGCACCTCGCTGGTTCCAGTTGTATGTGTTCCGTGACCGCGCGCTCACCGCCGCACTTGTCGCTCGTGCCGAAGCGGCGGGCTACGAGGCGATCGTGCTCACGGTCGACGCACCGCTCCTCGGCCGTCGCGAACGCGACGCGCGCAACCGCTTCGCGCTGCCCGAGGGCATGACGGCTGCCAATCTCGCGGATGCCCTCGCACGCGTCTCCAGCGACGGCCGCGACTCCGGCCTCTTCCAGTTCTTCGCTTCGCAGATCGACCCGGGCTTCACCTGGGCCGACCTCGCCACGCTCTGCTCCTCGACCCGTCTCCCCGTGCTCGTGAAGGGCGTCCTGCGCGCCGACGATGCCACCCGCGCCATCGAGGCCGGCGCACGCGGGGTCATCGTCTCCAACCACGGCGGCCGCCAACTCGACACCGCCATCGCGAGCATCGATGCGCTGCCCGAGGTTGTCGAGGCGGTGGCGGGCCGCGCCCCGGTGCTCGTGGACGGCGGCATCCGCCGCGGCACGGACATCCTGAAAGCACTCGCCCTCGGCGCGGACGCCGTACTGCTCGGCCGCCCCATCCTCTGGGGCCTCGTCGACGGCGAGGCCGGCGTGCGCCATGTCCTGCAACTGCTACACGCCGAGTTCGACCTCGCGATGGCCCTCGCCGGCTGCGCCTCGCGCGCCGCTGTCACGCGCGACCTCGTGGTGTGGCCGCGCGGCTAGCCGAAGGCGATCACCTCGTTTGAGGGCGCACGCTCCGAGGTGCCGGGCTGCCACACGAGGCGATGGGCGCCGCGACCGGGCGATCCGATCGGATCCCAGACGGACGTCAGCGCGTTCTCGATGTCCAACTCGAAGAGCCAGTGGTGGTCCGGGAACTCGTAGAAGCAGACTGCGCGGACGGCGGCCCAGGTGGCCGCCTCGCTGTTCGGGACGCGACGGGCGTGGCCGGTGAGGTTCAACTCGAACTCATCGAACGCGGGGTCGTCGGGCGGCAGGGGTGGCGGGAGCAGGTGAAGGGCATAGCGGCCGTCGCGCGCAAGGTCGAAGCGCTTCGGCGACTGGTCGGTCACGATGACGTACAGGCGACCTTCGGCGAGGTGCGGGCACACGGGGTGCAGGCGCGGCGCGCCGTCTTTCCGGACCGTCGCGAGGTAGCCCACCGGGATTGTCTGCAACTGCTGGAGGCCGCGCGCCGCCATCGATGGTGCCCCGGCCTCGAAGTCTGCCCATGTCGCCATCACGTCACCCGATCGCGTTGCGACTCGCGCTGCGGATAGGGCGCCTCGCCACGTGTGAGCATCTCGATGAACTGCGCGATCCGGCGCGCGCGCGTTTCCGGCCGCTTCGCGTCGTGTACACGGAAGAGGAACGCATAGCGGTTGGTGCGACTGAGTGCCTCGAAGGCAGCGCGCGCCTTCGGACGCTTCGCGAGCGCAGCACCGAAGTCTTCCGGCACCTCCATCGTCGCTGAGCCGGGATACGAGGCCTTCCAACGCCCGTCGACGCGAGCCGCCTCGACTTCTCGCAAGCCCGCGGGCTGCATCCGGCCGGCCTCGATCAGCGCCTCCACCTTCGCCTTGTTGTTCGCGGACCACTTGCTGCGTGGACGACGAGGCGTGAAACGCTGAATCCAGTAGGTACCGTCGAACGGTCGTTTAAGGCCGTCGATCCACCCGTAACAGAGCGCGACCTCGACAGCCTCCGGATAGGTGGCCGAGGCGATGCCGGAGTCCTTCTTGGCCAGCTGCAGCCAGAGCCCGTCCGACTTCGCGTGCTGCTTTGCCAGCCAGGTCTCCCAGGCCTTCGCGGACTTGAACGCCTTCACGGGAAGGTCGTCGGTCGCCATGGCTAGGTGTAGACAGTCTCGTGACGGCCCAGCATCTCGACGAACTGCGCCACCCGCCGAGCGCGTGTCTCCGGCTGCTTCGCATCATGGATGCGGTAGAGGATCGCGTAGCGGCTCGCGCTGTCGAGCGTGCTGAAGAAGCGCTTCGCGTCCGCGTCCTGCGCCAGCGCCGCCTCGAGGTCATCGGGCACCGCCATCGTCGCTTGCCCGACATACGCGGCGTCCCAGCGGCCGTCCGCCTTTGCGCGCTCCACCTCGCGCCGCCCTGCCGGCTTCATCCGCCCGGCCCTCAGCATGGCCTCGGCGCGTCCGCAGTTAATCTTCGACCAACTGGTCCCGGGACGCCGAGGCGCAAAGCGCTGGAGCCAGAATTCCTCGTCAATGGCAGTCTTCTGCCCATCGATCCAGCCGTAGCAGAGCGCCACCTCGACCGCCTCGTCGTAGGTGATCGAGATGATCTCGGAGCCCGGCTTCGCGATCCGGATCCAGATCCCCTCGGGCGGCGGCTCCTTCGCGAGCCAGCGCTCCCACGCGCGCGCGGTCGCGAATGCCTTGACCTGGAGTTCTGCCTTTGCCATGGATCGAGCCTATCGAGGCCGTGAGCAAACGCAAGTCCGTTCTGGCACACTGCGCAAGCCCTCGAGGGACGGGCGGAGACGAGGTGGGCGATGGGACGGTTTGACGACCAGACGGCGGTGATCACCGGAGCAGCGGGCGGCATCGGGCGGGCGACGGCGGTGCGGTTCGCCTCGGACGGCGCGCGCGTCGTGCTCGTCGACCTACCGGGCACCGCCCTCGAAGAAAGCGCGGTCGCCGTCGAGCGCGCGGGTGGTGCCGCCTACATCGTGCTCGCCGATGTGACGAGGGCGACCGACGTACGTGCCTACGTCGCGGAGGCGGAGCGGCTCACGGGGGGCATCGACCACTTCTTCAACAACGCCGGCATCCTCGGCCCCGTCACCTCGATGTTCGACTACCCCGAAGAGGTGTTCGACGAGGTGATCAACGTCAACGTGAAGGGCGTCTGGCTCGGCATGCGCGAGGTCGGCAAGGCGATGCTCCGACGGGGCGGCGGGGCGATCGTGAACACCGCCTCGGTCGCCGGTTTGCAGGGGACGCCGACGCTCTTTGCGTATGGCGCCAGCAAGCACGCGGTCGTCGGCATGACGAAGTCTGCCGCGCTCGCCCTCGGCGCCCGCAACATCCGCGTCAACGCCGTGTGCCCCGCCGTCATCGAGACTGCCATGGGCGAGGAACTCGCGCGCGGCGCGAACCCGGATGACCCGCAGGCCGCGATGAAGCGCATGGGCGACGCCTACCCCATGGGCCGCGTCGGCCATCCGGAGGAGGTCGCCGCGCTCGTCACGTTCCTCTGCTCGAAGGACGCCTCATTCATCACGGGCGGCATCTACACCGTGGATGGCGGCACACGGGCGCGTTAGCGCACCCGATCGATAGGAGACCTCGATGGCCGGAGTCGATTCGCAGGGACTGCTCCAGATCGCGATGAACGTGAAGGACATCAACCGCGCGGTCGCGTTCTACCGCGACGTCCTCGGACTGCCCTTCCTGTTCCAGGCGGGCAACCTCGCGTTCTTCGACCTCGGCGGCGTACGGCTGATGCTGGATATCCCGGAGAACCCGAGATTCGACCACCCGGGGTCGCCGCTCTACTTCCGCGTCGCGGACATCCACGCGGGTCACGCCCACCTCGTCTCCCACGGCGTACAGATGGAGCCCGAGGGCGCGCACATCGTCCACAAGGACGCCACGATGGAACTGTGGATGACCTTCTTCGAGGACGGCGAGGGCAATCTGCTTGCACTCGCCTCGGAGGTCCCGCTGGCGAAGTAGGCGCTACCGCGTGACGGCCCCGCGAGGGCCGTGCAAGAACGGGAGCGCGACGACGTCGGCGGGTTGCGAGACACCGTCGGTGTCCACGATGACGCGGAGAAGGTCGGGGGGCAGGTAGGCGAGGGCGATGCCGGTGCCGAGAGCGGGTGAGAACACCGCTGCAATGCACGCGCCGAGGTCGCCCGCTGCACCGCTGATCCTCGATCCGCGCTTCGCGAGGCGGGGGCCGTCCATCCGCAGGCCGGACAGCACGCGTTCGACACCGGCGGCGTGGATCGTTCGCAGCGCCTCGCCGCCGGGGAAGGTGCGCGGGCCCTCGGCGTCTTCGAGGTCGACGAGATCTCCGAGGCCGGCGTGGTACGGGGTGGCGGGGAGCGGCGTCTCACCGGGGGCCTCGATCACCCCGGCTTCGATGCGCATCGTGTCCCAGGCGGCGAGGCCGGCGGGGGCGATACCCACCGAGACGGCGTTCTCCCAGACGTGCTCGCCGACCTCGGGTGCGACGAGGACCCAGTAGGTCTCCTCGCCGACTTCCGAGGTGTGCGCGACGAGCGCGCGCCAGCCGCCGAGGAGTACCTCGTGCGCCTCGCCGAACGGGACGGCGTTGGGGATGTTGCCCACGACCTGTTCGAGGAGGCTCGCAGCCTTCGGCCCGGCGACGGCGAGCAGCACTGACTCCGCCATCCGATCGCGCACCTGGACGTCCTCGCCGGGACGCACGGCAGCGGCGATCGCCTCGCGCAGCCGCACCTGGGCGCGCGGCCCGCTCATGACGAACCACCGACCCGCATCGAGGTGACACGCGGTGGCGATGTCCAGCACGGTGCCGTCCTCGCGGCAGGCGACGAGGCGCGCGATCGCGCCCACGGGGACGCGTCGGGCGTCCGTCGCGAAGACGCGCGCGAGGACCTCGGCTGCTCCGTCACCGGTGACGTAGTACCGGCCGACGTGGGAGCGGTCCCAGATGACGGCGGACTCGCGCGCGGACTGCTGCTCGTCGTAGGTGCCGCCGTACCAGAGGGGGAGTGTCCAGCCGTGGACGGGCGCGGGGTGCCAGTCCGCCTTCATGTGCAGGTGGGCGAGCGGCAGGACATTCGTCCGCTCCCCCGTCAGCCCAGAGGTGTGAATGTGCCCGTCCTCCGCGATCTCGGACTCGTCGGCGTGGACGTGTGGCTGCGCAACGTCGGCCTTCGAGATGACTGGAAGCAGATCGTCCGGGTCGATGAACGAGGTCACTAGGCGTGCCTATGCTCGAGCGGCTCGACGTCCACCCACTTGCGGTGGCCCTCGGCGGTGCGGGTCATGCGGCCGACGCCGGGGTAGGCGCCGTGGCAGAAGGCGATGAGCGCACCCGCCTCGATGCACTCGTCCATGAGGCGCTTCTTCGTCTCCAGTGAGACGAGGGGGAGCGTATCGAGACCGGAGACCCAGGGGGTGCGCTCCAGCTGGACACGATGCTGCGCCATGTCGCCGACGTAGACGGCCCATTCCTGCCCGCTGCGGATCACGACGGTGCTATGGCCCTCGGTGTGACCGGGCACGGGCACGAAGATCACCTCGTCGGTGATGGCGCGCTCGCCTTCGATCAGGTCGAGTCGGTCGGCGATCGGGTCGAGGTTGCGCCCGAGGTAGGTGGCGCGCGTGCGCTCGTTGGGATGCGTGGCATCGCGCCATTCGGTCGCGCTCATCACGTAGCTGGCGTTCGGGAACGTGGGGGTGAGCGCGCCGGCGGGGTCCGCCGAGGTGTTCCACCCGCAGTGGTCCGCGTGCAGGTGCGTGTTCACGACGACATCGATGTCGGCGGGCTGGACGCCGATCGCGGCGAGCGAGGTGAGCAGGGTGCCCTCGGAGGCGGGGGAAGAGGAGTCACGGTCGCCGGGTTTTCCGCCGACGCCGGTTTCGATCAGGATCGTCTTGCCTCGGGAGCGGAGAAGCAGGCAGTTGAGGCCGAGCGTGAGCCGGTGCTGGTGGTCTAGTCCCTCGATCTGCCGCTCCCACATGATCCGAGGCACCACGCCGAAGACCGCCCCGGCGTCGTAGAAGTAGTCCCCGTCGTTCACCACGGCGAACTCGACGCTGCCGACCTGGTACCGCGCGCCGCTGGGGATAGTCATCGCGCCCCTCCGCCTGTCCCGGTCTGTTCCATCAAGGAACTCTCAGGCAGGATAGGCGCGTGCGGCGGCTGAACCACTCGGATGCACCGCCCGTCGATGAGGCGACTGCGCCTTGCCGGGGCCAGCCACCCTCCGTATCCTCGCCCCTCTCGGGGCCGGACACGGTTCTGGCCCCGCCACCGCCGTAGCCCCTTCGCGGGCCGGCGAGCCGAAGGAGCCACTCGATGGCCACACCCATGGCGTTCTTCCGGGGACAGATCGTCCCGCTGGAGCAGGCGAACATCAACGTGATGACGCACGCCTTCAACTATGGGACGGCGGTATTCGAGGGTGTCCGCGGCAACTGGAACGCCGAGCAGAACGAGTTGTACCTGTTCCGCGTGGAAGACCACGTCAAGCGCATCCGCCAGAGCGCCAAGATCATGCGGATGGGGCTGCGCTTCAACGACGAGGAAGCCGCCAACATCATCCAGCAGGTCGTGGAGAAGTCCGGCTTCAAGGAGGACGTCTACGTCCGCCCGATGATCTACATGTCCTCCGAGATCGTGGGCGTGCGCATGCACAACCTCGAGTGGGACTTCCTCGTCTACGTCACGCCGTTCGGCTCCTACCTCGACCCGGACCAGGGTGCGCGCTGCGCCACCTCGTCCTGGCGGCGGGTGGACGACACCGAGATCCCCGCGCGGGCAAAGGTCAACGGCCTGTACGTGAACAACGCGATGGCCAAGAGCGAGGCCCAACTGAACGGCTTTGACGAGGCGATCATGCTCAACCAGGACGGGCATGTCTCCGAGGGCTCGGGCGAGAACATCGTGATGATTCGCAACGGCAAACTGATCACGCCCGCCCCCAGCGACAACATCCTCGAAGGCATCACCCTGGAGACGGCGCTCGAACTCGCGGCGAAGGAGATGGGGCTATCGGTCGAGCGGCGCTCGATCGACCGTTCCGAGTTGTACATCGCCGACGAGGTGTTCATGACAGGCACCGCCGCCCACCTCACTCCGGTGGTCGAGGTCGACCGCGTGCCCGTCGGCGACGGCAAGCCCGGCCCCATCTCGAAGCGGCTGCAGTCGCTGTACTTCAGCAGCATCACCGGTCGCCAGCCCGCGTACACCTCGTGGCTGACGCCCGTATACGCGCGCGCCGGCGTCCGCGCGTAGCTCGCATCGAATCCACGACCACGAGGACTCCCCGCCTGTAGCCAGTCGGGCGGGTAGACTCGAAGGTGCGGCGCCCGTGATCCCCGGCGGCCCGCGCGGGAGGTCTGTTGCACTACCAGCCACCCCGAACGCTGGGCCTGATGATGGGCGGCGTGCTCGTCGCATGGGCGCTCGCCGTCGCCTCGCTGCTCGTCGTATTCGCGCGCGGGCGTGACACCGACCTCGCGACCGTCGGGGCGTGGCTCGGTGCGGGTGGAGCGGCGACGCTCGCGACGCTGTACGCCTACTGGACGTTGGCGCTCGCCTCGCTCCGCTACACCGTCGACCGCAACGGCCTCGTGATCGCGTGGGCGGGGATCCGCCAGATCGTGCCCCTGCAATCGATCGAGCGGCTGGTGCCCGGTACCTCGCTCGAGGTGCCGAGGGTGCATGGGATCTCGTGGTTTGGCTATCACATCGGGAGCGCGGAGATCCGGCGGATCGGGTCGGTACTGTTCTACTCGACGCACCAGGCACCCGAGCAGGTGCTCTACGTGATGACGAGCGAGCGCAACTACGCGATCTCCGTCCCGGACCCGGCCGCCTTCGCTCGCGAGATCCAGGTGCGCCAGGACCTCGGCCCCACGGCGGCGGTCGTCCACCACGTCGAGCGGACGCTGCCGACCCTGCAGGGCTTCTGGCGCGACCGCCGGGCGCTCAGCCTCGTCACCGCGTGCGCGGCGCTGTGCATCCTGGATGCGGTGATCCTCGGCGTGCGGTACGGGGCGCTGCCGGAGCTGCTGCCGTTCGCGTTCCCACCGGGTGACCCGCGGTCCCTGACCGACGTCGCTGCGCGGACTCGACTGGTCGATGTGCCACGGGCGGCGGCGCTGGTCTTCGGGGTCGACCTCGTACTCGCGCTCGGATTCGCGATGTGGGATCGGGTGGCGTCGTACACCGTGCTGCTGGCAGGGGTTGGGGTGCAGGTCGCGCTGCTCGCTGCCCTGGGTGCCGCACTGGTACGTGTCGCGTGACCGAGGTCGAGGTGATCGTGGTGGGGGCAGGGCCTGGCGGCAGCACCGCCGCGCGCGGCATCGCTGCCGGGGGCGCGTCGGTGTTGCTGCTCGACCGCGCGAAATTTCCGCGCGATAAGCCGTGCGGCGGCGGGGTAACCATTCGCGGCGCGAACATCCTCCCCTTCTCCATCGATCCGGTCGTGGAGGACGTGGTCACGGCCGCCCGGATGCGCGTCCGTGAGCGTCGCGAGGTGACGCGGCAGGCGAAGGCGCCGCTGACATACATGACCCAGCGCCGCCACCTCGATGCGTTCCTCGCGGAGAAGGCGCAGGAGGCAGGCGTCGAGTTCCGCGACGGGCAGACGGTGACGGACGTGCGTCAACTGGGCGACGGCACGTTCGAGGTGCGGACAAAGGACGGGACACACCACGCTCGCGTGGTCATCGGCGCGGACGGCGCGAACGGCATCGTCGGCAACCGCCTCGGATACGAGGCGGCGGGCGAGAGCGCGGTCGCGCTGGAGGGGAACATCGCGTTCCCCTCAGGCGTACCTGCCGAGTTCCGGGGGAAGGTCACTTTGAACTTCGGCCATGTGCCGGGCGGCTACGGCTGGGTGTTCCCGAAGGGCGACCACATCAACGTCGGTGTCGGTGGTTGGAAGGCGGCGGCGGGGCCAATCCTGCGCCCGGCACTGCAGCGGCTCTGCCACACGTACGGCCTCGACTTTGAGGACGTCACCGGCCTGCGCGGTCACCACCTGCCGATGCAGCGTCGCGGGATGGTGATGGCCGCCGCGGGCTCGGCGGTGGTGGGCGACGCGGCGGGACTCGTCGACCCACTGTCAGGCGAGGGGATCACGGCGGCGCTCCTCTCCGGTACAGCAGTCGCGCCGAGCGTGCGCGACTACCTCGATGGGCGCGTCGCGACACTCGCGGGGTACCAGGCGACGCTGGAGCGCGAGTACCTGCCGGAGTTCGAGGTGTCGCAGGCGTTGATGGAGATCTTCAACGTAAATCCCGCGCCATTCGTCTGGATGCTTCAGCATCTGGGCCCGTTCTGGGACGGCGCGTGCCGGATGATCCGCGGCGAGGTGACCTATATCGACCTGACGCACGTGGCGGGGCCGCTGAGTTACCACCTCCTGCGTCCCACGGCGAAGGTCAGCCGCCTGATCACATCGCGGCGCGTACAGCGCGGCTAGCGCCAGATTCCACTCCCACCTCGGGCCCGGCGAGGTGCATGCTGCGAACAGGCGTCCACGAGCGCAGAGTGGCCGCGGGAGGCAACGTGTTCACACCGGAAATCCAGCTCTGGGACATCGCACTGCGGACGGCGCTGATCTACGGCGCGTTACTCCTCGCCTTGCGCCTCGCGGGAAAACGCGAACTCGGGCAGATGACACCCTTCGACCTCGTCGTGATCCTGCTGGTCGCGAACGCGGTACAGAACGCGATGGTCGGGCCGGATACCTCGCTGACAGGTGGCCTTGTGGCGGCGGGGGTGCTGATCCTCACGAACTACGGGCTCGCCGCGTTACGCGCCCGCGTACCCTGGCTGCGCAGCGCGATCGAGGGCCACGCTGTGCTGCTCATCCACGACGGCGCGTTCATCGAGGCGAACCTGCGCAAGGAGCGCGTCGACCGCGAGGAAGTCCTGATGGCGTTGCGCGAGCACGGCGTCGATGACCCCACCAAGGTGCGGCTCGCGGTGCTCGAGACGGACGGGACGATCAGCGTGGTGCCGATGTCAGACAGCGCACCGCAGCGCACGAAGCAGCGCGTCCGTCCCCGCCGTGGACTGTAGCGTCGTGTCGCTACGAGTACTTCGATGGGTCGGGCGCGTAAGCGAACATGACACGCGCTTCCACGGGCATGACCGCGATGTCGTCGCCCCAGGAGTACGGGCTGGTGTCATAGGCCGCCGTGGCAAGACGGTCGTACTCCTGGATCAACGGCTCCTCCCGACGCGCGAGGCGGGCAGTACCGTGCACCCAGATGCCGACCTCGTCGCCGACCATGTGAACGAGGCTGACCGCGGGGTTGCGGCGAACGTGCTGCACTCGCAATGCACCGCCGGCCGTACTCGCGATGAACTGGCCATGGAGGAACCAGCCGTCGAGGGCGGCGACCATCGGTTCGCCGCGGCTGTTCACGGTGGCGAAGGCGACGTGCTTCACGCCCTGCAGGTAGTTCGCGACCTGCACGGCGGTCAGGCGCCGCTCGTTGGTGACGATGCTGCCGAGGTGCGCCCCGCCGCGGCCGTGACTGCGGTCCAGCAGCGCCTGCAACGCGCTCAGATCTTCCGGCGTCTCCAGCATCGTGTCCTCCGTCGTGCGCCTCGTGCGACGAGATCGAGGGTACCGGCACGCGCGCTGCTAACGGCAGGACGCGTGGCACTGCTGGCGTGTGCCCTCGGTGGATGCGCGGTACCGGGTGGGGTACGGGCCACGCCGACGGCGGAGGCGGTGTTCCAGCCCGGGGTCATCTCCACGCCCGCAGTGGCCTCAACGGCGCCGGCGCTGCCGTCCGGAGAGGTGCGGGACGCCCTCCGCGCGGTGATCTGCTGGTACGACGACCCCTCGAAGGCACGCGAGTGCCTAGCGGAAGGGGAGGCGACGCAAGGTGCCCTCGCCCGGATCGCGGCGTCTGGGGACCGGCGGTTCGTCGCGCCGCTCGTGGACATGCTCTGGCTCGACCTCGGATGGGAGCGCCCCGTGCGGGAGGCGCTCGAAGCCGTCAGCGGGCAGCGGTACGCGACCGCCGCCGACTGGTACGCGGCGATCGAGCGCGACCCACCGCCGCTGCCGGACGGGTACGGCGAATGGAAGGGGCGGCTGCTCGGCGTCGTCGATCCACGGTTCGTGGACCTCGTTCCGAAGGACGGGAACGGCATACGGCCGGAGCGGCTGATCTGGGCGTTCGGCGACACGCGCAGCCCGACAATCACGAGCGCGAAGACGATCCTCGCGAGCGAGGAGCGCTACCTCGCTGCGGGTGACGTCGTGTTCGGGCTGCGGCTCAACACCGACTCGCGCGCCTACCCGGAGCGGATCCTCGCGTGGCACGGTGTCGCGCAGGACCGTGCGGGGGGCACGGACATCGTCGTGTTCCACTGCCTGCCGTGCGGAGGCGCTGCCGCGTACCGGCGCGCGGCCTCCGACGGCCAGTCGTACACGTTCGCGATCGCGAACCTCGTCACCGGGTCACGGCGGCTGGTGTTCGACACGGAGACGATGAGCCTGTGGGATCCGGTGAGCGGACGCGCGGTCGCGGGGCCGCTGGCAGCGAAGAACGTTTCGCTGACGGCAGTACCGATGACGCGTACGGCGTGGGGCGAGTGGAAGGATCGCTACGGGTCGGGGGTCGTGCTCGCCCTCAATACCGGGTTCGTGCGGGACTACGCCGAGGGCGCGGCGCTGCGAGGCGAGGGCGGCCTGGAGCGGCCGCAGTTCCCGTTCGCCAGCCTCGATCCGCGGTTCGCGGCGAAGGTGCGCGTGGTGGGCGTGAATCTCGGCGGGGTGTGGCGAGCGTATCCGGTTGAGGCCGTTGAGCAGGCGCGGATGGTGCAAGAGACCGTGGCGGGCGTGACGGTGGTAATGCTGTCGGCGGGGCCGGGCAAGGGCGTGCAGGTGTACGACGCGCAGGGCACTCGCTTCGAGCGCGTGAGCGGGGCCGGAGCGAGCCTCGAGGTCTCCGACCGCGAGGGCGGGCGCTGGTTCATCGATGACGAGCGGCTGCTGAACACGCGGAACGGGCGCACGCGGCCGGCGCTGGCGTCCACGCCGGTGTGGTGGTTTGCGTGGGCAGGGGCGCACCCGGACACAACGGTCTGGAAGCCCTGACCTCGATCCGCCCCGCGTCCGCTACCGTGCGCGCACCACGAGGGCACGAGGTGAGGGCGGGGATCCATGATCTACGAACTGCGGATCTATACGGCGAACACGGGGAAGATGCCGGCGCTCCAGGCCCGGTTCCGCGACCACACTACCGCGCTGTTTGAGAAGCACGGCATCAAGAACGTCGGCTACTGGACGAACGCGATCGGCGGGCGGAGCGACGAACTCTGGTACATGCTCGCCTACCAGGATCTCGCGCAGCGACAGGCGGCGTGGGCGGCCTTCGGCGCTGACGCCGACTGGCAGAAGGCACGCACAGAGTCCGAAAAAGACGGGCCGCTGGTCCACCACATCGAGAACCGGATCATGAACCCGACGGACTTCTCGCCGCTGAAGTAGGACCGAAGCCCCCACAGCGACCAGTCGGAGCGGGATGGGAGTGAGAGCCGTGGAGCGCTGGGGTGACTTTCACCGTTCTGCACCGGAACTGGCCGAGGCCGGGGAACGGTTGATGACCTCGGCGCGCGACGGCGTTGCGTTCCTCGCGACGACCAGACGGGGCGGGGCGCCACAACTCCATCCGGTGATACCGCGGGTTGTAGACAGCGGGCTCTACGTGTTCATCGTGAACCTCAGTTCGAAGTACCAGGACCTGCTCCGAGACGGGCGCTACGCGCTGCATGCGCTTCCCGGCGCTGAGAACCGCGAGGAGTTCCTGATCCGAGGCCGAGCCGCGCTGGTCGCGGACGCGGAGACCAAGACGCGGGTGCAGACAGCGACGGGCGCGGGGCGCATGGACTTCGAAGTGCTCTTCGAGCTCATGGTCAGTCATGGCCTGAGGACCACGTGGGCGCACTGGGGAGAGCCAGGGATCTGGCCGACTTACACGCGCTGGAAGGGTTAATGAGCCTTGCGGCCTCGAACAACATCACTCACCGGACGGGACTTCTCTCCACTGAAGTAGTTCCTCGTGAGCAGCCATTCGCGCATTGAAACTGAGAAGTCGTCAATGCTGATCAGCAGTTACGAGGCTCCACTCGTCTTCGTGCGTTCAGCGATCGTGCCGGTACTGGCTATCTGTCGAGGCGAGTGGGAGAACTCGGCCTACCCCGGTTGACGGCTACTCATAGGTCAGCCACACTCAAGGCGTTATGGCGAATCTGACTTCCTCCATCGCCGACTCCTCGCAGGCTGCCATCCTCGGCGGTCTCGTCCTCGTACTCGTACTTACCTAGGCGGCGCCTGCGTTCGCAGACGTCGCCTGTGCCGCTCGCGTGTCGGGCGGTTTTTCGTATCTCCGAGACGAAGCCCCGCGGCCCGACCGCGCAGACCAGACAGACACCAACCAAAGGATCCTCCGATGACCAAGATGACCGGCGCCGACATCGTCCTGACCTGCCTCGAACGGCTGGGCGTGGACACCGTCTTCGGGTACCCCGGGGGCGTGGTGCTGCCGCTGTACGACAAGTTCCCGGCGCACCCGAAGGTGCGGCACATCCTCGTGCGGCACGAGCAGGGCGCGGGGCATGCAGCGGACGGGTACGCGCGCGCCTCGGGCCGCCTCGGTGTGGCGCTGGCGACCTCGGGGCCGGGGGCGACAAACCTGGTCACGGCGATCACGAACGCGCACATGGACAGCGTGCCGACGCTGTTCATCACGGGGAACGTCTCCCGCAACCTGCTCGGACGTGACGGGTTCCAGGAGGCGGACATCACCGGCATCACGATGCCGATCGTGAAGCACAACTACCTCGTGATGCGCGCGGAGGACCTGGCACCCGCGTTCGCGGAGGCGGCCTACCTCGCGATGACGGGGCGCAAGGGGTCCGTCCACATCGACATCCCGAAGGACGTGTTCCTGGAGGAGGCGGAGTTCATCTGGCCCGAGGAGGTCTCCGTCCGGGGCTATCGAATCCCGGGTGAAGCCTCGGTGTCGGACGTGCAGCGGGCGGCGGCGATCATCAACAACGCCGAGCGGCCGATCATCTTCGCGGGGCACGGCATCCTGCTGGGTGACGCGACCGAGGAACTGCGCGCGTTCGCCGAACACGGCGGCATCCCGATCCTGAATACGCTGCTGGGGCTGGGCTCGATCCCGCCGGAGCACGTGCTGTCCTACGGGATGATGGGGATGCATGGCTCCTACTGGGCAAACCACGCGGCGAGCAACGCGGACGTGATCATCGGCCTAGGGATGCGTATGGACGACCGGGCGCTGGGCCGGTTCCAGGACATGAACCCCACCGCGCAGATCGTCCACGTAGACATCGACCCCGCCGAGCACGGCAAGAACCTCCCAACGGCCGTCCCGGTCATCGGCAACGTGAAGCACGTGCTGAAGCAGTTGACGCACGCGATCGACAAGAAGGCGCACGTCCAGTGGCTGCGGTGGATCAACGAGATCCGCGATGGCCACCGCGCCTCGATGTCCGTGCCGCCCGGGGGCGAACTGACGACGCAGTACGTGGTGTCGAAGATCGCGGAGTTTGCGGGGCGCGAGGCGATCTTCACGACGGGCGTGGGCCAGCACCAGATGTGGGCGGCGCAGTTCATGAACATCGGACGGCCCCGGCAGTTCATCACGTCGGGGGGCCTCGGCACGATGGGGTTCGAGGTGCCGGCGGCGATGGGCGCGGCGGTGGCATGCCCCGACCGCCAGGTGTGGACGATCTGCGGCGACGGCGGGTTCCAGATGACCTTCCAGGAGATCGCCACGATGGTGGACGAGCAGATCCCCGTGAAGATGGCGATCATGAACAACGGCTTCCTGGGGATGGTCCGCCAGTGGCAGGAGTTGTTCTACGCGAACAACTACGTTTCCGTGGCGATGTCCCAGCCGGACTTCGTGAAGTTGGCGGACGCGTACGGCATCAAGGGCATCCGCGTCACCGACCAGTCACAGGTCGAGGGTGCGATCCGCGAGGCGGCGGCTTACAACGGCCCGGTGATCCTCGACTTCCAGGTGCAGGCGGAGGGCAATGTGTGGCCCATGGTCCCCGCCGGCGCCGCCCTGAGCGAAACCATCGAGGCGCCCGAAGGCGTCATCCGCTAGCCGAGGCCGGAGACATCCGCCCGCGAGCGGACTGAGGAGACTGAGATGAAGCACACCGTTGCCGCGCTGGTCGAAGACCGTCCCGGCGTCCTGAATCGAGTGGCGTCGCTGTTCCGGCGACGGGGGTTCAACATCGACAGCCTCGCCGTCGGGACGACGGAGGAGGCGGGGGTGTCCCGCATGACCATCGTGGTGGACGGGCCGGAGTGGGTCGCCGACCAGGTGGAGAAGCAGCTCGACAAGTTGATCGACGTGATCACGGTGGAGGCGCTGACTGAGGACGACTCCGTGATCCGGGAGCTGGCGCTGATCAAGGTGGCGGCCCGTCCCGACCAGCGCCGGGAGATTCTGGACATCATCGAGATTTTCCGGGCGCAGGTGGTGGACGTGTCCACGACGACGCTGGTGGTGCAGCTGACGGCTGCCGCGAGCACGCTGGACGCGCTGACCGAGAACTTGCGGCCATACGGCATCCGCGAGATGGTGCGCACCGGTCGCATTGCCCTCGCCCGCGGCGCGAAGACGACGGCGATCCACGAGCACGAGGACGCGGAATCCAAGCGGTTCCACCACGAGTCAGGCCGGCTGCCAGAGGGCGATCTGCCATTCGTGAGCAAGTAAGCGACGACGCTCGGACACCCGTCCGAGGATGTTCCGACACATGACCTGGGGGGACTGAACCGTGGCCAAGATTTTCTACGACTCCGACACCGACCTTTCCCTGCTGAAGGGCAAGAAAGTGGGGGTCATCGGGTTCGGTTCGCAGGGCCATGCCCACGCGCTGAACCTGCACGACTCGGGTGTCGAGGTCGCGGTCGGCCTCTACCCGGGGTCGAAGTCGTGGAGCGCGGTGCAGGCGTCGGGGCTGAAGGTCGGCACGGTGGATGATGTGTCGCGCGACAGCGACATCATCATGATCCTCGTGCCTGACCAGGTGCAGAAGCAAGTCTACGACGACCACATCGCGCCGTACCTGACACCCGGCAAGACGCTGATGTTCGCGCACGGGTTCAACATCCACTTCGGCCGGATCCAGGCGCCCGAGGGTGTGGACGTGTCGATGATCGCGCCGAAGGGCCCGGGCCACCTCGTGCGGCGCGTGTACACCGAGGGCGGTGGTGTCCCGGGGCTGGTGGCGATCCACCAGGACGCGAGCGAGACCGCACTCCAGACGGCACTGGCGTACGGCAAGGGCATCGGCGCGGCGCGCTCTGGCATCCTGATGACGACGTTCCTCGAGGAGACGGAGACCGATCTCTTCGGTGAGCAGGCGATCCTCTGCGGCGGCCTGACGCAGATGATCCTCAACGCCTTCGAGACGCTGATCGAGGCCGGCTACCAGCCGGAGTCCGCGTACTTCGAGACGTTCCACGAGGTGAAGTTGATCGTGGACCTCATGTACGAGGGCGGCATGGCGAAGATGCGCGACTCGATCTCCGACACGGCCGAGTACGGCGACTACACCCGAGGCCCTCGCGTCTCGCCGCCGTCACAGAAGGCGGAGATGAAGAAGATCCTCGAGGAGATCCAGAGCGGCCAGTTCGCCCGCGAGTGGATCCTGGAAAACCAGGCCGGCCAGCCGCACTTCCGCGCCCTGCGCCGTCGAGGCGCCGAGCACATGATCGAGCAGGTCGGCGGCGAAGTCCGCAAGATGATGGGCTGGCTGAACCCCGGGAAGAAGTAGCCCCGCGATGACCGCGCGCTCGCACGCAGCCACCTCGATGTCGTCCGTACGATCCGTACGGACGCTCGAGGTGCGCGCGTCGCGAGACGCTATCGAAGCGGCCGGTTCACACCGGCCGCTCGTCACGTCCGCGGCCTCGCTCGCTGTGGCGCTCCTCGGTCTGCTGCTGCTTATCCAGCCCTCGGTCGCCCCACGTCGGGCGGCAGGGAGGGCGCCCGACCAACATCGAGGTCACACCCCGCAGAGGGGCGCAGGAGCACTGACATGACGAGCGAATCCGACAAGATCTACATCTTTGACACCACGCTGCGCGACGGCGAGCAGTCGGCCGGCATCTCGTTCACGATGGACGAGAAGGTGGAGATCGCCCGGCAACTGGCGAAGTTGAACGTGGACATCATCGAGGCGGGCTTCCCGGCGACCTCGCCGGGTGACCGCGAGGCGATCGCGCGCATCACGCAGGCGGTGCGCGGGCCGGTGATCGCGGGCCTCGCACGTGCCGTGGCCGAGGACATCGACACGGCGTATGAGGCGGTGCGCGGCGCGGAGAGCGCGCGCATCCACGTGTTCCTGTCGAGCAGTGACATCCACCTCGCGCACCAGTTGCGGAAGAACCGCGAGGACATCATCGAACTCGCGCGCTTCGGTGTGTCGCGCGCGAAGGGGTACGTCTCGGACGTCGAGTTCTCGCCGATGGACGCGACGCGATCGAACCGCGACTTCGTCTACCAGATCGTGCAGGCCGCCATCGAAGAGGGCGCCACGACGATCAACATCCCCGACACCGTCGGCTATGCGATCCCTGAGGAATTCGAAGACCTGATCCGCTCGATCATCCAGAACGTCCCGGACATCCACAAGGTGCGGCTCTCTGTGCACTGCCAGAACGACCTCGGCATGGCGACAGCAAACTCGCTGGCGGGGATCCTCGGCGGTGCTCGACAGGTCGAGGGCACGATCAACGGTATCGGTGAGCGCGCGGGCAACGCGTCGCTCGAGGAAGTCGTGATGGCGATCAAGACCCGCCCGGACTTCATGAAGGTACACACGGACGTGAACACCCGTGAGTTCTACGTGGCCTCGAAGATGGTGGAGCGCTACTCGGGCATGATGATCCAGCCACACAAGGCGATCGTCGGCAAGAACGCGTTCCGCCACTCCTCGGGCATCCACCAGGATGGCGTCCTGAAGATGCGCGAAACGTACGAGATCATGAATCCGGCCGACATCGGCATCCCGGAGGGCACCTCGATCGTGCTGACGAAGGTGTCCGGGACGCACGCGGTACGGTCGCGGCTGGCGGACCTCGGCTTCTCGCCAAGCGACGAGGAGTTCACGCGTGTCTTCGCGGCGTTCAAGGACGTGGCGGACGTGCGCGACGAGGTGGACGACCGCGACCTGATGGCGATCGTGGCCGAGCAGACGCAGTCGAAGATCGAGGACACGTGGAAACTCGACCTGCTGCAGGTCAGCACCTCGGACCACGGCAGCCCGACGGCGACCGTGCGCCTGATCGACATGGACGGGAAGACGCACGAGGACGCGGCGATCGGCAGCGGACCGGTGGACGCGGTATACCGTGCCATTAACCGCGTCACGGGCGCCGAGAACATCCTCACCGAGTTCGCCGTGAAGTCCGTCACCGAGGGCATCGACGCGCAGGGTGAGGTCACGATCCGCATCGAGGCGGACAAGGTGATCTACCAGGGGCGCGCGGCCGACAACGACATTCTGGTCGCCAGCGCGCGTGCGTACCTGCACGCGCTCAACCGCTCGATCGCCGCGACACAGGTCGCGGCCGCCCGCGCGGCGCATGAGGGGAAGGTCTGAGTGCCAAAGACGATCATCGAGAAGATCTGGGAGCAGCATGTCGTCCGGACGCACCCGGGCGAGCCTGACCTGCTCTATATCGACCTCCACCTGGTACACGAGGTGACCAGTCCGCAGGCCTTCGAAGGCCTGCGGCTCACGAACCGCAAGGTGCGGCGGCCTGACCTGACGCTGGCGACGGTCGACCACAACGTACCGACGACCGACCGCAGCCTGCCAAACCCCGACCCGCTGTCCGCGCAGCAGTTGGAGACGATGCGGCAGAACGCGAAGGACTTCGCTGTCCCGCTCTGGGACATCTTCGACCTGCGCCAGGGCATCGTTCACATCATCTCGCCGGAGCAGGGACTCACCCAGCCGGGGATGACGATCGTGTGTGGCGACTCGCACACCTCGACGCACGGTGCGTTCGGAGCGCTCGCGTTCGGCATCGGCACCTCCGAGGTTGAGCATGTGCTGGCGACGCAGACGCTGACGCAGATGGCGCCGAAGACGATGTCGGTCGAAGTGACCGGCAAACTCGCGGAAGGCGTCACGGCGAAGGATGTCGTCCTGGCGATCATCAACAAGATCGGCGTGGACGGCGGGGTCGGCCACGTCATCGAGTACCGCGGCGAAGTGATCCGCAGCCTCTCGATGGAAGGCCGGATGACCGTCTGCAACATGACGATCGAGGGTGGCGCGCGCGCCGGCCTCGTCGCGCCGGACGAGAAGACGATCGAATACCTCAAGGGCCGCCCGTACGCGCCGACGGGCGAGGAATGGGACAAGGCCGTGGAGGCGTGGAACGCGCTCGTCACCGACGAGGGCGCGAAGTTCGATACCTACGTGGAGCTGAAGGGGGAAGAGATCGCCCCGCACGTCACGTGGGGCACGACGCCCGCGCAGAGCGTCCCGATCACCTCGTCCGTGCCGAAGCCCGAGGACGCGGTGTCCGCGGCGGCGAAGGAGACTGCGGAGCGGTCGCTGGTCTACATGGACCTGAAGGCGGGTACGCCGATCGAGGAGATCTCGATCGACCGCGTATTCATTGGGTCCTGCACCAACGGACGCATCGAGGACCTGCGGGCAGCCGCCGCCGTGGCGAAGGGGCGCAAGGTCGCCTCGACGGTGCGGGCGATGGTGGTGCCGGGCTCGGGACCGGTGAAGATGCAGGCGGAGGCCGAGGGGCTGCACCAGATCTTCCTGGACGCTGGTTTCGAGTGGCGTGAACCAGGCTGCTCGATGTGCCTCGGCATGAACCCGGACATCCTGCTGCCGGGCGAACGCGCCGCGAGCACGAGCAACCGCAACTTCGAGGGACGCCAGGGTGTGGGCGGCCGCACCCACCTCGTCAGCCCGGAGATGGCCGCAGCCGCGGCGATCGAGGGCCACTTTGTGGACATCCGGAGGTGGAAGTAGATGCGCGCGATCAAGACCGTGAACGGCAATGCGATCCCGCTGAACCGCGCGGACGTGGACACCGACCAGATCATGCCGAAGCAGTTTCTGAAGCGCATCGAGCGCTCCGGGTACGGGCCGTTCGCCTTCTTCGACTGGAAGAAGGACCCCTCGTTCGTGACGAATAACCCGGCGTACGCCGGCGCGCCAATCATGCTTGCGCAGCAGAACTTCGGCTGCGGCTCGTCCCGCGAGCACGCGGTGTGGGGCCTCGAGGACATGGGGATCACGGCGGTGATCGCGCCGTCGTTCGCGGACATCTTCCGCAACAACTGCTCGAAGGTCGGGCTGCTCACGATCGAGTTGCCGCAGGAGGACGTCGACTACCTGATGTCTCGCGCCGAAGAGCTGCCCGGCGGCAACATCACGATCGACGTCGCGTCACAGACCGTCTCGGTCTCGGGCACCGCGTGGTCGCGCCACTTCGACATCGATCCGTTCGTGAAGCACCGGACGCTGAACGGCCTTGACGACATCGGCCTGACGCTACAGCACGCGGACGACATCTCGAAGTTCGAAGAGAGCCGCCCGGCGCTGAAGCCGGACACGTCTCGTGCCTTCACGGACAGCCTCAAGATCGGGTAGCCCCCTCCCCGCCGCCGCTGCTGCCGCGCTTCGTCGCATCGAGGTGAGCGCGCGGTCGGCTGCGGCGGTGCATCTGGGATCCGGTTACGCCTACGCCGCCTATCGCGTCCCCTCGTCTCACGGCGACTGGGTCGTGCGCCTCCCCAAACGCACGGACGGGGAGTGGGGGCGGGATCGCGTCGAAGACATCGAGCGCGAAGTGCGATTCTTTGGGCTCGTGGCCGACCGCGACTTCGGTACCGCTGTCCCGCGCGAGTCCACGTTGTTGCGCGATCCGAGTGGCCGCACCCTCGGCGCTGCCCATCGCTACGTCCCCGGCACGCCGCTCGCAAGCTTCGGCGCGCCTCGAGGTGCCGCGCGGGAGACGCTCGCACGCGACCTCGCACGGTTCCTCTCGCGGCTGCACGCAGTGCCGCTCGCCCTCGCGAAGCAGGCGGGGATCGAATCGGCGAGCCTCGGCACCTCCACGTACACACCGCTCACGAAGCAGTCGTTGCCGTATCTCGGCAAGTCGACCGCCCGATGGCTGCAGGGGCGGACCGACGCGTTCCTCGCGGCGGGGGGGACGACGAAGGCGCCCCGGCGCGTGATCCACGCCGACATCAGCGGCGCTCACCTGCTGCTGGACGACGAGCGACGGCTCTCCGGGGTGATCGACTTCGGCGACATTCTGGTGGCTGACCCCGCCCTCGACTTCGCCGGGCTGCTCAACCACCTGACGTGGCGTGACCTCGAACGGGTGTGGGCGCACTACGAGGGCACGCTGGACGCCGACGTCGAACGTCGCGTGCGCTACTACATCGAGGTACAGGCGATCTTCCAGGTGGTGTACGGCGCGGACGGTGTGGGGCCCTCGGAGCGCGCGAATGGGGTACGGCGGCTCGCGGCGCGAGCGGCAGCGGCAGCGGCCCGCGCCTGACCCCACCGAGGGTGCGCGATACACTCGCGCTCGCCCCTCGACACTCTGGAAAGCGAGCACCTGTATGGCCACCTTCGACATCCTTGTCCTGCCCGGGGACGGCATTGGCCCGGAGGTGATGGCCGAGGGCGTGCGCGTGCTGGAGGCAGTCGGCCAGAAGTACGAGCACGTCTTCAAGTTCACGCACGACGTGGTCGGCGGGGCGAGCATCGACGCTCACGGGGTGGCGATCCGGCCGGAGACGCTGGAGCGCGCGAAGGCCTCGACGGCGGTGCTGTTCGGCGCGGTGGGCGGCCCGAAATGGGACAACCCCCTCGCGGACGTGCGCCCGGAGCAGGGACTGCTCGCGCTGCGCTCGGGCCTCCAGCTGTGGGCGAACCTGCGGCCGGTCGTCGCCGTACCGGCGCTGCTGCACGCCTCCACTCTGAAGCCGGAGATCATCGAGGGCGTGGACATCCTCGTGATCCGCGAACTGACGAGCGGCCTCTACTTCGGCAAGCCGCAGGAGCGTCGCGTCGTGAACGGGCGCCGCGAGGCCGTGGACACGAACTACTACAACGAGGACGAGATCTCGCGCATGGCGCACCTCGGCTTCCGTACGGCACGAGGGCGCAAGAAGAAGTTGACGAGCCTCGACAAGGCGAACGTGATGGCGTCCTCCCGCCTCTGGCGCGAGGTGGTGACCGAGGTGTCCGCGGAGTACCCGGACGTGAAGTTGGAGCACGTGCTCGCGGATGCGATGACGATGCACCTGATCCGCCGCCCGCGCGACTTTGATGTGGTGATCGCCGACAACATGTTCGGCGACATCATCACGGACGAAGCCTCGATGCTCACGGGGTCGATGGGGATGCTGCCGTCGGCGTCGCTCGGGACGCTGGGCCCGGACGGGACAGGCCTCGGGATGTACGAGCCGATCCACGGGTCCGCGCCGGACATCGCCGGCAAGAGCCTCGCGAACCCGCTGGCGATGATCCTGAGCGCCGCGATGCTGCTCCGGCACTCGTGTGGCCTGGAGGACGAGGCGCGCGCCGTCGAGGCCGCCGTCACCGCCGTGGTGGAAGCCGGCCTGCGCACCGCCGACCTCGCGAGTGCGGGGGAGAACGTGCTGAACACGAAGGCGATGGCGGACGCAGTCCTCGAGCGGTTGGGCTAGGGGCCCTACAGCCCCATCTCCAGCGGCTCCAAAGGGAGCTCTCCCGCCAGAATGGGCGGGAGCAGCGTGCCGAGGTCGCGCGGGACGAAGGTCTCGTAGCCGGTGTGGGTGACGATCTCCTCGACGGACCACCAGCGGAACCAGCCCTCCTCCCGCATGTAGCCCTCGAGGACGTCGATGAACTGGGGGGCGGGATCGAAGCGGGTGGTGCGGATGAGGTGGTAGTGCTCCACGCCGTGGACACGCACTGGCCGGCCTTCGTGCTCCCAGGGGACGGTCGCGTCGCGCGTCCAGACGTGGGGGCCCAGGGGGAGACGCTGGCCGGTCTCCTCCCACAGTTCGCGGACGCCCGCGTCCTCGTAGGTCTCGCCGGGTTCGATGCCACCGCCGGGCGGGAACCACAGCCACAGCCCCGCAGGCGTCGAGGCGCGGAAGAGCAGGATGCTGCCAGTCTCGTCGAGGATGATGAGGCGGGTGGAGGGACGCTCGATCAGCGGCCAGGCGGGATCGAGGCCGGGCTCAGATTCTGGCATCGGGTACTCCCGGATTGCTCGCGCGTTATGTCGGAGCCTACACTTGCTGGCACTGTGAACGAAGTCACGTCATCGATGCGAGAGCAGGTGCCCGTCGTCCGGCCAGTGCCGGCGACGGTCATTATTCCGCGCTGAACCGCGAGGGGCGGCTCCCCTCGACGGCTCACCCGGCAGCGCCCAGCGCGCACCGAGGCCCGCGGAGACATCGATGACCACAGGCTCAACACCCACACCTCGCATCACCCTCTACGACACCACGCTCCGTGACGGGCTGGGGATGGAGGGGCTGTCGCTGTCCCTCCAGGACAAACTCACTCTCGCGCAGAAACTCGCCGACCTCGGCGTCCACTACATCGAGGGCGGGTACCCCGGGTCGAACCCGAAGGACGCCGAGTTCTTCGAGCGTGCGCGGAGTCTTGACCTGAAGCAGGCGAAGCTCGTCGCGTTCGGATCGACGAGGCGGGCGGGCGGCGACGCTGCGACCGACATCGCGATCCGCGCGGTGATGGACGCGCAGACGCCGGCGGTCACGCTTGTCGGGAAGTCGTCGTCGATGCAGGTGCGCGAAGTCCTCGAAACCACCGAGGAAGAGAACCTCGCGATGATCAGCGACTCGATCGAGTACCTCGTCGCCAACGGGCGCGAGGTGACGTTCGACTCCGAACACTTCTTCGACGGCTTCCGTCTCGACCCCGCGTACGCCCTCGCGACGCTGCGGGCGGCGGAGCGCGCGGGCGCCACGACGGTGGCGCTCTGCGACACGAACGGCGGTGCGCTGCCGTGGGAGATCGAGGCGGGCGTACGCGCGGCCTGCGAGACCGTGGGCATCGCCGTTGGGATCCACACGCACAACGATGGCGATGCTGCCGTCGCGAACACCCTCGTGGGCGTGCGCGCGGGGGCGACGCAGGTGCAGGCGTGCCTCAACGGCTGGGGTGAGCGCACGGGGAACGCGAACATCGTGTCGGTGATCGCAGACCTGCAGTTGAAGATGGGCATCCAGGTGCTGCCCCCCGCTAACCTCCAACGGCTGACGGAGACGGCGAGGTTCGCGCAGGAACTGGCGAACCTGCCGCTCGACCCGCAGCAGCCGTACGTCGGCACGGGGGCGTTCGCGCACAAGGCGGGGCTGCACGTCGCGGCGATCACGAAGTCGCCCGGCTCCTACACGCACGTCGACCCGGACGCTGTCGGCAACACCGAACGCGTGCTCGTCTCGGAACTGTCGGGGCGACGCAACGTGATCGAGAAACTGCGCGAGCAAGGCGTCGACCTCACGCTGACGGACGCGCAGGCGACCGCGGCGCTCGAGGTGCTGAAGGACCGCGAGTCGAAGGGGTACGCGTACGAGACGGCCGAGGCGTCGTTCGAGCTGCTGGTACGCCGGACGCTGGCGGGGTACGCCGCGCCGTTCAGCCTCGAAGACTTCCTGATCGTAGAGCGTCGCCGCCACCTGACCGGGACCGGCAGCCGCGAGCAAAACGAGATGCAGGCCGAGGCAATGGTGAAGTTCAAGGTGGACGGCCGCCTGAGCCAGGTCGCTGCCGACGGGAACGGGCCGGTGTCCGCCCTCGATGCCGCCGTGCGTAAAGCGCTGGCGGAGCAGTTCCCCGGCATCGAGCGCGTGCGCCTGGAGGACTACAAGGTGCGGATCATCAACACGACCGCTGGCACCGACGCCGCCGTACGGGTGATCGTGGAGTCCTCGGATGGCACGCACTGGTGGCGGACGGTGGGTGCCTCGACGGACATCATCGAGGCGTCGTGGCTCGCGCTGTACGACGCGTACGAGTTCTGGCTGCTGCGCTGGGGGCGGGTGGGGTAGCAAGCGCTACGCGGGTTCGTTGGCCTCAGACGGTACACCTCGCTCGCGAGGCTCCCACTCGTCGCCGTATCGCTGCATCGCCGCGAGGACGGGGACGAATGCCCGCCCCTTCGTGGTGAGGCGATACTCGGCACGAGGTGGGTGCTCGCTGTAGAAGACCCGTTCCACCATGCCGTGTTCCTCCAGGCGCTTCAGACGCTCGGCCAGCCTGTTGGCCGAGATGCCTTTCAGCGACGTGAGTAGCGACGAGAAGCGCTGACGGCCCCATGACAGGTCACGCAGGATGAGGATGATCCAGCGGTCTCCGACGACGTCCAGCGTGCGGGCGACCGGGCAGTGTTGCTGAGACTCGTACGTTCGTTGGTCCGGCAATTTCTCATCCCTTAAGGCTCACCCCCGACAAGTCTTGACCATTCTACCTCGGTCAGGTACATATCGCATATTAACTATCTATTTAGTAACTCTCTGATGGAGGGAGTCCCTCATGGTCGACGAACCGAATCAGGCCGTGCTGTTTGAAGTCAGCGCTGGCGTCGCCACCATTACTTTGAATCGCCCGGACGCCATGAACGCCATCAACCCCGACCTCAGCGCGGGGCTGATGGCTGCGCTGCGCGAAGTGCGAGCGCGGGACGATATTCGAGTCGCGATCCTCACCGGCAACGGGCGGGCGTTCTGTGCGGGAGCCGACCTGCGTGGCCGCGCAGGTGGTCCGGGCGCGTCAAGCGGCGTCGCGGACCTGTTCCCGACTCACGATGCCGTCGGCTTCCAGCAGTTCGATCCGAAGAAGCCGATCATCGCGGCGATCAATGGGTTCTGCCTCGGCGGTGGGTTCGAGATCGCGCTGGCGTGCGACCTGTTGATCGCGAGCGACGCGGCCCAGTTCGGCCTGCCTGAGATCACACTCGGCTTCTTCCCGCTGGCTGGTGCGCCGGTCAAGTTGCCTCGGTCGATCCCTCGCGTGATGGCCAACGACATGCTCTTCACGGGCGAGCGGATCGACGCGGCGACCGCCCGCTCGTACGGCATCGTGAGCCGGGTGGTGCCGCATGACCAACTGATGGCGACCGCCCGCGGGATGGCGGAGAAGATCGCCGGGTACGCACCATTGGCCGTGCGCGCGATGCACGAACTGGTGCGTCGCCAGGGCAACATGCCGCTCCCCGAGGCGGAGCGGCTCGCTGCGACGATGCGCTGGGCGATCGGCCAGACCGATGACGCGAAGGAAGGCCCGAGGGCGTTTGCCGAGAAGCGCGCGCCTGTGTTCAAGGGTGAGTAAACGCAGCGCCTGACTACTACATTTACCCGCAACCCGATCGGAGCCAACAATGGTGAGTCCCCAGCAAGCGGCCGAGTACGAGCGAATGCGTAGCTACTACCTCGCGCAGGGAGAGAAGCAATCGTTCAAGGAACTGTGGCCGCGGGCGATGAGAGCGCGGCTCGAACTCCTCGACGCGCTCGATGGCGTCAGCGACGCTGAGGCCGAGTGGTCACCCGCGCCCGAGGAGTGGAGCATCAAGGAAGTCGCCCTCCACATCCTGAAGAACTCGCGCAGCACTCGGGCGCTGGTGCAGGCGCTGTCCGCCGGCAAAGCCGGAGACACCTCGGGTATCGAACCGCCGCGCGAGAGCACCGCCACCCCGATCAAGGAGTTGCAGACGCAGTTGCGCGACGACGGGATCGAGTGGTCGGCGGCGATCCTCGCCCTCCCGCCGACACCACCGCTCACGCCGACCGCGCGGCACTCGATGTTCGGTGACCTGCACGCGCGCGCCTGGTACCTCTTCCAGCGCACGCATGACCTCGACCACCAGGGCCAGATACAGAAGGTGAAGGCGGCCTCGGGCTACCCGGGGAAGCAGTCATGAAGCTAGCGGTCAGCCTCGGTACTGGCGGCGGAGACTGGAAGGCGGCGGAGACCTGGATCGCGGAGGTCGAACGGCTCGGCGTCGACAGCGCGTGGGGCGGTGAGACATGGGGCTTCGACGCGTTCACGCCGGTCGCCTATCTGGCCAGCAGGACCTCACGGATCACGCTCGGTACCTCCATCGCCCAGGTCGGGTCGCGCTCCCCTGCTGCGCTCGCCATGACTGCCCTTGCCATGGCGTCGATGACGGGCGACCGTTTCATCCTGGGGCTTGGTACCAGCGGCCCGCAGGTCATCGAGGGTTGGCACGGCGTGCCGTTCAACCCCGCATACACCCGCCTGCGGGAGACCGTGGAGATCCTCCGTCTGGCAATGTCCGGGGAGCGCCTGGCGTATGAGGGCAAGGTCTACCGGCTGCCGCTGCCCGACAGCGAGGGTCGGGCGCTCAGGACGAGCGCACCGCCGCGGCGCGTCCCGATCTACCTCGCTACCCTCGGTCCGCGGAGTCTGCGGATGACCGGTGAACTCGCGGACGGATGGATCGCCTCCTCATTCATGGCGGAGCACTCCGCCGTCTTCCTGGACGAGATCCGGGCTGGCGCCAAGGCGGCCGGCCGCTCGTTCGACGAGATCGAGCGCCAGGCCGGTGGAGTCGTCGAGTTTGGCGATGACCTCGATGCGCTCATCCAGCCGCGCAAGCCGGGGTTCGCCTTCGAGATGGGAGCGATGGGCTCGCCGGAGCACAACTTCTATCGGGATGCGTACGTCCGCCAGGGGTACGGCGAGGTGACGCAGGAAGTGCTCCGGCTCTGGCTCGACCGCCGCCGCGAGGAAGCAGCCGCGCTCATCCCGGACGACCTGGTCATCAAGTCCAACCTGCTCGGGACCGACGAGATGGTGAAGGCCCGGATCAGGGCGTACCGCGATGGTGGCATCACCTCGCTGCACGTCTCGCCCGCTGGCAAGACGATGGCGAAGCGGCTGGCGACATTAGGCCGCTTCGTGGACCTGTTCAGGACCGTGGACGCGGAGACGACGAGCGCTACTACCCGCTCGACGTAGCCGGCGTAGGCGGCACCGAGGTGGGCTTCGTGGGGCCGCCGGTGGGGAGGAAGACAGAGAAGGTCGTGCCGGCCTCGGCGGTGGACTCCACGGCGACGGTGCCGCCGTGCGCCTGCACCAATTCCTGCACGATCGAGAGGCCGAGGCCGCGGTGGCGGCCGCTGCGGGCGGTATCGGCCTGATAGAAGCGGTCGAAGACGCGCGCGCGCACGTCCTCGGGGAGCGGGTCGCCCTCGTTGTGTACGTCCACGAGGACGCCGCCCGCGACCGCCTTCGAGGTGATGGTGACGGCGGAGCCTCGGCGTGCGAAACGGATCGCGTTGTCGACGAGGTTGGCGAACACCTGCTCCACACGGCGGCCGTCCGCGCGGACCGTAACACCCGCGCCCGGACGCGCCTCAAGGCCCACGCTCGCCTCCTCGGCCTGGTGGCGGAGCCTCGGCACTGTCGCCTCCACGAGATCATCGACGGCGACGTCTTCGATCTCCATGCGCACGGCGCCAGACTCGATCTCACCGAGGTAGATCAGGTCGTCGACCAGGATGCGCATGCGGTCCGCCTCCTCGTGGATCAGTTCGCCGGCCTCACGCGGGTCGACAACGCCCTCGACGAGTGCCTGCGAGAACCCCTGGATCGAGGTGAGTGGGGTCTTCAGTTCGTGCGAGACGTCCGCGAGCAGGTCGCGCATCGCGTGGTTGCTGCGGCTGATCTGCGAGGACATCTGGTTGAAGGCAGACGCGAGGCGTCCCACCTCATCAGTCCCGTCCACTTCGATGCGCTGTTCGAGGTCGCCTCGCGCCATCGCCTGCGAGGCGCGCGTCATCTGCGCGATCGGCGTCGTGATCCTTGACGCGAGGATCATCGAGAAGACCACGGCGGCGATACCCGCCCCGGCACCGGCCAGCGCCAGTCGCGGCAACAGCCGCGCCCACGACTGATGCACGTCCTCTGCGGGCACCGCGATGACGAGGCGGGTGGGCATCCGTGACTGTGCCGCCGCGCCGATGCCGCCGGCGACATCGGCCTGCGTGAACAGGTACAGGTCGCGGCCTTCGCGGTTCACACGGTGCGCGCGGAACGACTCCATGCCGTTTCGCACCTGCTCACGCGGACCGTCAGCGGGAATCTCGAGGCTCTGGCCGAGCAGTGATTGTCCGTTCGCGGTGTCCATCACCACGTGCTGCTGCTGGTCCAGCAGCAGCACGCGGAACTCGTACTGGTCGGCCACCTCGACGAGTTGTGAGCGGATCACCTCGATCGGCCACCCCGCCTGCTGCAGGTTGCGGGTGCCCTCGGAGATTGGCCCCACGAGGAGCCCGATGCGCTGTTCAGCAGCGATGTTCTGCTCCTGGCGCAGCAGCAGCACGAAGCCCGAAGCCGAGAGGAACAGCGCGAGGGCAATGACGAGGGCGAAGCCGACGATGAGGCGCGCGCGGAAGCTCGCAAACACGGGGGAGCCCTACGACGCCGCGGGTTGCGGCACCAGTTTGTAGCCCACGCCCCAGACCGTCTCGATCTTCGGGCGCGCCGCCTTCAACTTGTCACGCAGCCACGCCACATGGACGTCGATGGTGCGCGCGTCGCCGAAGAAGTCTTCGCCCCACACCATCGAGAGCAGGCGTTCGCGGTCCATCGCCACGTTCGGGTGGCGCATGAACGCCTCGAGCAGGTCGAACTCGCGCTGGCGGAGGCGGACGCGTTCGCCCGCGACCACCACGTCACGTGACGACGGGTCGAGCGTGAGGTCCTCGATCGTGACCGCCTGCGGCTCGCCCTCGTCCGCACCGGCGCTCTTATCCCAGTCGCGCCGTCGAAGGTTGGCCTTCACCCGTGCGACGACCTCGCGCGGATTAAACGGCTTCGTGATGTAGTCGTCAGCACCCATCTCGAGGCCGACGATCTTGTCGACATCGTCCGAGCGCGCAGTGAGGATGATCACCGGTACGTCCGAGTCCTTGCGGATCTCAGTGCAGACATCGAACCCGTTCATGTGCGGCATCATCAGGTCGAGCACGACGAGGTCCGGCGCTTCCGTGCGGAACCGTTCGAGCGCCTCGCGCCCGTCGTGCGCAGCGACGACCTCGTACCCGGCTTCGCGCAGGTAGAGGCGGAGCAGCTTGATGATGTTGGCTTCGTCGTCGGCGACGAGGATCTTCGCGGTCATCGGGAGTGCCTGCGGTCCTCGGCATGCCGCTCGCCTCCGTCAGAGGTGAGGCAGCTGGTTGGTGGGGAAGAGAAGGGTCAGGGCCGGCCCGGTGCCCCCGAGGGAGCGCCGAAGCGGTTCGCAACCGCTCCCACCACAACCTGTTTCTGCGAACCACCCCGTCCGGGCGGCCCCTCTCCTAGAGAAGAGAATGCCGTCACCGGATTAGCGTTCCTGATGGGAAGTGTAAACAAAGTGTGAGAGTTGGGGCGGCTTCCCGTATCCCTCGTGGAATCAGAGGTATCGGCCCCGACAGTCACCCAGGCCGCCTTAAGCAGGGCGGGCCAGGGAAGCGAGGGCGCGGGCGAGGTCTGCGTGGTCGTGGGCGGCCGAGGCTGCGGAGGCGGCGTGATTTTCGTCGGCGACTTCGCGAAGGAGTTCCTCGCGGAGGACGGTGATCGACCTCGGCGCCTCGACGCCGATCTTGATTCGCTCACCCTCGATGGCGAGGAGGCGGATGACCACCTGGCCGTCGATGACGATGCCCTGTTCGAGCTTGCGCGTGAGAATCAGCACAGCGTGGCCTCCCTGCCTGTAGCCGGTCGTCGAGGGGTGGCGCAGGCCGCCCTGCCGGATCATCGGCGGACGGAGGGCGCGTCCGTAGCCCTCGGATGGGCGTTTCTTGCTGGCGTTACGCGGAGGCCCGCAGCGGCTCCTCGACTGCGGCCGCGGCGAAGACCTTCGTGCGGAGCGAGAAGGTCGACTCCGAAAGGATGATCTGACGGGCCATGTGGGTGCGGCGCGAGAAGACCAGCGGCGCCAGGAGGTTGGCCGTGATCTGCTCGGGGTCCTCGTTCAGGGTGAGCAGGCAACGCACCATGGCGTCCGCGGGCTCGTGCATCCCGAGGGCTTCGACGTCGCGGTCGGCGAGTTCGAAGGTGAAGTCCGCCTCAAAGAGGAAGGGTTCAAGGACGGCGAACGAGATGTCCGGGTCGTCCAGCGAGACCAGCCACTCGACCGGGGAGTCCTGCTCGCGGACGAGGGCGTAGCGCCGGAGCGACTCGAAGCCACCGATGCCAGGCTCGAACGCGAAGATCTGCTCCTCGGTCACCTCGAGGGTTTCCTCGGCGCCCAACAGGGTCGTAGTCACGCGCATCTCAGTCTCCATTCTGTCCACAGAGGACGCATCCAGCGAGGACGACAGCCGCGCCGTCATCGCAAGAACTCAAGCAAACTCGTCGTCAGCGACTTGGCGGTCGCACTCAGCGCCGCCTGCATCGCGACGTCCCGCATCTGGAGGTCGACCGCTTCCTGCGTGAGATCGGCGTCCTCCACTTCGGCAATCTGTGTCTGGAGGCGCACGACGTCGCCCTCGAGACGTTCGCTGGCGAGATCCACGCGGCGCATGCGAGCGCCGATCTCTCCGCGTGCCTGGAGCGCTCGGTCAGCGTCGTTGGTGAGGGCGGTACTGGCGGCGCTCATCGCCGGTCGGTTGTTCGCAACGAGGGCGTCACGGAACCCAATGAGGGAGGTGAAAACACCGCCGAAGAGCGCCTGGCCGTCCAGGTTGACCTCGAGGTTCTCGCCACCACCGATGGCGCGTGTGATGACGCCGGCGTCGCCGGCAAAGGCGACAGCAGTGGCATTGGCTGGCAGGTCGGGAGTGAAGGGCTTCGTCGTGCTCTGGTAGCCGCCGAAGATGCGGCGCCCGCTGTACGAGGTGTTGCCAATGGTGGCGGCTTCCTGGATCAGGCGATCAATCTCGGCGGCGATCGCAACGCGACCGGAGCCGTCGAGCGCGGAGGAGTCGGCCTGCACCGCGAGTTCCTGGGCGCGCGCGATGACGCGCCCGAGGCCTTCGAGGGATGCCTCGGTAACGGCGAGTTCGGACTTCGCGAGTTCGATGTTCCGCTGGCGCTGGCCGATCAAGCTGAGGTCGGCGTGCATGGCCATCGCGTGGCTGTTGCCGAACGGGTCGTCCGAGGGCCGGAGGATGCGTTTGCCGCTGCCCATGCGGTCCTGCGTCTCAGCCAGGCGCGCCTGCGTGGTCTGCAGGTGCTGCATGAGGCGGGCGGTGGTGCCCTGACTGGTGATCCGGATCATCGTGCCCCTCCCCTCTACCTAGTTCAGCCGCAGCAACGAATCGAGCATTTCGTCGACGGCGCGGATCATGCGCGCCGCCGCCTCGTAGCCACGCTGGTACTGGACCATCGAGACCATCTCTTCATCGAGATTCACGCCGGACGCGCTCTGGCGCAGTGATTCGAGGTGCTGCAGCCGCATGTCCTGCGATGTGGCGCGCCACTCGGCATCGCGTGTCGCCACGCCGACGCTGGTGACGATGCCGTTGAGGTAGGCGCCGTAATCCTCGTTACCGGCGCTCATGGAGAGCGCCTGCTGGAGGTCCGCGATCGCGAGGGCGTTCCGCCCGTCGCCGATCGAGGCGGTGGCCGTCGCGGCGGCGACCAAGCCGGGGTTCGCGATGACCGGCGCGGCGACGGCGAGCGTGGCAGCGGTGGTACCGGTGAGGAAGGCGGTACCGGTGATGACGCCGTCCTGCGCGTAGCCAAGGGCGTGGGCCGTGTTCACGTCGAGCGCGATCTGCGCGACGAGGGCATCGAGACTCGCGATGCGACTCGGAATGTCGGTGTCACGCTGGTGGAGGAGGCCGCCGATCTCGCCGGAGCGGATGAGGACCGGGTCGCCGTCCGAGCCCCATTCAAGGTCGTGGTAGTTGCCGTTCGCCGGGTTGCGGACCAGGTCGATCTGTTCGACGTTTCCGAGGCTGACGAGCGAGCGGCCACCAACGAAGACTTCCATGCTCCCGGCCTCGCTCTGGATGGTGTGTACGTCCACCAGGTGCGAAAGCCGCGTGAGGGTCAGGTCGCGCTCGTCGGATAAGTCAGAGGCCGGGTTGCCGGTCGCGCGTGTCTCCACGATTCGCACGTTCAGAAATGCGAGGCGCTCGGCCAGGCGGTTCACCTCAGCGACGTCGGTCACGATGCGGTTATTCGTGTCGCGACGTGCGTCCTCGAGGCCGCGGGCGACGCGGTTCACGGTGGCCGCGAACTCCTGGCCAGCCTGGATGACACCTGCACGGACCGCGCTCTGCTCAGGTGCGTTGGCGAGATCGCGCCAGGAGTTGAAGAACTGGTCCATCGCAGCCTGCAGGCCGCCGGGGCCGGTCTGTCCCAGCGACGCCTCGATGTTTCCGAGCGAGGCGGAGCGGGCGTGGAAGTCGCCGGCGGCCCCCGCCTCGGTATACGTCTGCATGTCGACGAAGAGGTCGCGGACGCGTTCGACACGCTGGAAGTCGACGCCGCCGCCGATGCCGTTTGCGGTGACGGCGCCACCCTGCTGCAGGATGACGCGCTGGCGGGTGTAGCCGGGCGTGTTGACGTTGGCGACGTTGTGCGCCACCGCGTCCATCGCCTGCTGCTGCGCGAGGAGCGCACGCATGGCGGAGTTGAGCCCGACGGAGATGCTCACGGCGGCTTCGTCTCTCCCGTTACGCGCTGCGGTCCAGGGTGCGCCCGCCGTTCGCGGTCGTGCCCCCAACCGGTGTGTAGACGCCGCCCGCGAGGACGGAGCGCAAGTAGTTGACCCAGCGGTCGACGAGCGAGCGGCTGCCCTCCAGCAACTGCTGGTTGACGGCGTCCGCCTCACGGAGGGCGGTGGCTTCCGCGCGCAAGGCCAGGCCGGTGCGGCGCACGGCCTCGGCGGGCTCCGAGGGGAGCGCTGCGGCGATCTCGGAGAGCGTCGCGCTGTCGGGGTCGATGCTGGTGGCCATGGCGATCGCGACGAGCGCGGTCATGCGTTCGGTCTCGAGGGCCTGCAGGTGTTCGAGGAAGACCTGGGATTCTTCGACGGTGGCGGTGAGCGCCTCGATGTCGCCGTCCACGATCGCGCGCTGCTGCCGGCGCGCAGCGCCGAGCAACTGGCGGGTGAGGTCGCACTGCGCCTCAAGGACCGCGGCGAGCGTCTCGCCGCCCTCGGCTGCTTCGGTGTGCATCGAGGTCACTCCTGTACCCCGCCGAAGCCGCGCTCGGTGAGCCGCTGGGCGATCAGGTGGGCGTCGATGCCGTAGGTACCGTCCGCGATGCGGGCACGCACCGAGGCAACGCGGTCCGCGCGCACCTCGGGCTGTTGCTGGACAGACTCCATGACGCGCGCGAAGGACTGGGCGTTGGCGGAGAGCGCCACCTCGTCGGTGCGCCGGCCGGCGGTGCCGCCATGCGAGGCGCGTCGGACGGCCTCGTTCGCGGTGGCCGCCTGGGCCTGCGCGATCTGTCGCTGGTAGACGCCTGAGGCGTCTTGAGGTCGGACGGGCAACACCATCACTGCACCTCCCGGGCCACTAGATGACCTGGTTCACCTTCGAGAGCATTTCCTCGATGGTCTTGTAGGCGACCAGGTTCAACTGGTAGCCCCGCTTTGCGATGACGAGGCCCGTCATCTCCGTCGCGATGTCAACGTTGGACGCCTCCAGCCAGCCGGAGTAGACGACGCCCATCCCGGACTCGCCGGGCTTGCCCTCGATGGCCGCTTGCGACTCCGGGGTCGCAACGAAGCGGCTGTTGCCGATCGCGGCGAGGCCGGCCGGGTTGGGGAAGCGGAAGATGTTCATCTGCCCGGCGATGACGCGCTTGCCATCGCGCGGGTCGTACGGGCCGAGCGCGGCGAGTTCGTCCGTGGTGAGGTCGCGCGTCACAGAGACCACGCCGACATCGTCGATGCGCAGGTCACGGAAGCGCGAGGGCAGTTGGACGGCGGGGTCCATGAGTTCGCCAGATACGGTCACGATGCGGCCGGTGCCATCGAGCGAGAACATCCCGGCGCGCGTGTAGGCGTACGTGCCGTCATCGAGTTTCACACGGAAGAAGCCGTCACCGGCGATGGCGAAGTCCATCTCGCGGCCGCTCGGCTGGAGCGAACCCTGGGCGAAGTCGCGCGTGATGCCCGCCGTGGCAACACCAGCGGAACTGCTCGGCTGAGTAGTGGCGGCGCCCGACGCGGCAGAGAACACCGTGGCGGTGCTGAGGATGTCCTGGAAGTGGATCTTGGCGCGCTTATAGCCAGCCGAGTTCACATTCGCCAGGTTGTTAGCGATCAACTCGATGTTGCGCTGTTGTTCCACCATCCCGGAGATGGCGGCGTCGATGGAAAGCGACACGCTGTACCCCCAGGCCTACACGCGACCGATTTCACGGACCGCGCGTTCCAGTGACTCGTTGATGGTGGTGAAGACTTTCTGGCTGGAGCCGAACGTCCGCGAAAGACTGAACATCCGGGTCGCCGTCTCGCCGACGTTCACGTTCGCCTCTTCGAGGGTGCTCTGTAGCACCGAGGTGCCTTCCTTCGCGAAGTCGACCGTCGTCACGTTTGCGGCCGCCGCGGAGAACCTCGAGGCGCCGGCGCGGGTGAGGTCGGCGGCGTCGACGGTGACCACCGCGAGGCGCGCGACGAGTTCTTCCCGCAAGATCATGCTGGTGGTGCCGTCGTCGTTCTTCTTCTCGTCCGGGACGAGTTTGAAGATGCTGCCATCCGACTTGATGAGGACACGCTCGGAGTCGACGGTGATCGGCCGACCCTGGGTGTCGACGACGTAGGAGCCGTCCGGTGTGATCAGCTGGTTAGCCTCGTCCCGGTCGAAGTGGCCGTCACGGGTGTAGCGGACGCCCTCGGGCGTCTGGACGACGAAGAAGCCGTCGCCGCGCACCATGACGTCGAAGGGCTGGCCGGTCTCGCGCTCGGCGCCCTGGCCGAGGTCCGTGCGGACAGTGGCGATATAGGTACCGGTGCCGACGCGACCGATGAGGCGATCGCGCTGGCCGGGCATCGGCATCAGGCCACCAGTGGCGTTCGTGCGCTTCGCGAGCACCCCACCGAAGGCCGTCTGCGCCGACTGCTCCGCCTTGTAGCCAACAGTCGAGGAGTTGGCGAGGTTCGCCGCGGTCACGTCCTGCTGACGCAGGCCGAGCAGCATCCCGGAGGCCGCCGTATAGAGGCCCCGGATCATGACTGCTCCCTTCCGAGGCGCAGGCCGACGAAGACTGAGAGCGCCATCGCTGCGGCCAACGCACCGAAACGCGCCATATCGGTCATGAAGGTGGTGTCCCCGGTGTTGGGGAGCGATCCGGGCGCCATCTGCCCGCCGGTCGCCTCGCCGCGCGCGCCGTCTGTGCCGCGCTGGCCCGTAAGTGAGAAGTAGCCGCCGATGGACCGCTCGACGGTCGGCTGCGGAGCGTCATCCGGCTCCGGCTCGACGGTGATGATGAAGAGGTCGAAGGCGAAGTTCGTGAGCGGAGGGAGCGTTCCCTGGAACGAGACCTTCGAGGCGACCTCCGCGTTGAAGCGACCCACGGAGATCGCGTCGCCGACCTGTGAGTTCACGAGCCAGCCCTGGTACTGCTTGCCCTCGAGGTGTGGCAGGGCGGAGGCCCGCACCCGCACGATGCCTTCCGCGAAGATCAGTTCGGCGACGCCGCTGGCGTCGCGTGGGCCCCAGTTCGACAGGTCGATGTAGGAGAGCGTCACGGGCGTCGGAACGCCATTCGCGCGGACGGTGCCCGCGGGCAGTGCCGCGAGCAGCAAGGCGAGGCCCACGACGAGCATCGAGGCCGTGCGCGGGAGCGTCCGAGGCGAACGGGGAAGCGTCACGCGCGACTCCCTCGGCTGCGGGCGATCTTGACTTCTTCGAGCCCGATACGGAGTTCGCGCGCGATCGAGCGGTCGGACAGGCCCTCGTCGATGAGGCGGGCGATCTGTGTGGACACGGGCGTGGATGCCGCGTGGCGAATGTGCTCGCCGGCGGCGCGGCCTGTGGAGGCAGTTGCCGTGGCGATGCGGGCGGGCTCGCTGAGGAGCGTCTCCAGGCTGCTGCGCTGGTGCGCCAGCTGTGCCTGCATCTCCGCCATCGCCTCTTCCAGCCGGATCGCGAGCGCGTCCGCGGAACGAGTGACGAGTGAGGAGACGTGTTCGGTCAGCAGGTCACGGTCGGCCTCGACAGCACGGTGGCCCCGGCGCATGTCGCCGGAGACGTCGACCAGCCACCCCCTCACGGAGGCGGCTGAGCGGAATCAGGCTGGAACAGGCCTAGAGGCGGAGCTTGCCGTGGGACGGCTGGCGGCGGCGCTGTTTGCCGGCGGCCAAGCGCTCTTCCTCCTGGATGTCCTGAGGGTCAGCACGCTGGGCCTCGTGGACATAGCCACAGGCGACACAGGTGCCGAACTTCCCGTACCAGTCGTCTTCAACAATCATGAGGCCGCGGCAGCGCGGGCACTTCTTTGGCGGGGGGCTTTGCAGCATCTCCGCCTCCTTTGGTTCAGCAGCACGTCCCCGGCATCCCGCCGGCTGGGCTGAGCCATTAGCCTCCGAGGTTAGCTGTCGGGTTCGGGCCGGTCAGTTCGCCCGTCTCGTCGCGCCATCGCTCTGAGATTCACCCCAGTTAAGTTGGGTCCCCCGGTCACCGCCCTCCCGAGCGGCAATTAGGCATGTCACCCCACCCTCGATGTCCCCCGGGCATCACGCCCGTGAATCATCGTGATTGTGACGACAAGAGCATAGATGCACTGGTCGGCCTGTCAAGGCGGGATCGCTATCTATCTTGACGTAAGGGCCGAAAGTTCTCAACCCCACCATTTGAGCCAGATTCCGGTGCTACACACATTATCGAGGGCCAGCCGGGCACTACCCCGCCTGCCTCCGCGCACGCTCGGCGGTCTCGAAGTCCTCGCGGAGGAGGCCCATCACGAACGAGTCGTAGTAGTGGCCGCCGAGGTAGGTGTCCTGGCGGAGGCGCCCTTCGACCACAAAGCCGACCTGTTCATAGGAGCGGATGGCGCGGGCGTTGAACTCCATCACGCCGAGGTGGATGCGGCGCAGGTCCATCTCCTCGAAGGCGAAGCGGCAGAGGGCGCGCATCGCGTCCGTGCCATAGCCCCGCCCCTGGTAGGCCCGGTCGCCGACGAGGATGCCCACCTCGGCGGAGCGGTGCTCTGGGGTGATCTTCCGGAGTTCGATGGCGCCGATGATGACCGGCTCTGGCGTGTCGATCACCTCAATCACCAGATAGACGCCATCGAAGGACGGCGTGAGACGGGGGCGTACGAAGTCCTCGCGGGAGGCGAGGGACATCTGGTAGGCCGGCCCGCCGATGAGGTGACGAGTAAACGGGTCGTTGACCCACGCCTCGGTCATCCGGGCGAAGCCGATGTCCGGCGGGGGGACGAGGCGCACTCGATCGCCCTGGATCACGACAGGATCTCCTGACATCACGAGGAGACCTCCCGTCCCGGCAGCACGATGCGCTCTGGCATGCCGTGCTGGGCCTCGAAGGCGGTCCGCTCGACGGTCATCACGAAGTCGTCGATCGGCGCACCGCGCTTGTACCAGTGGCCCGGCCGTCGCCCGGCCTCGACGAAACCCACACGCTCGTACAGTGCTCGCGCTCGGACGTTGCCGTCGAGCACGCTCAACTCGACGCGGCGGAGGTTCATCTCCCAGAAGCCGAAGCGGAGCAGCGTCACCAGGGCGTCGTACCCGATCCCCTCGCCCCAGCGCTCCTTCGCCCCGAGGAAGATGCCGAGTTCGGCTACGCGCGACTCCGGCTTCGAGTCGAACAGCGAGATCGTGCCCAGGTGCTCGCCGGTCGCACGATCCTCCACCGCGAAAGCGGCACTCTCGTACCCGTTCGCGCGCGTGAGCCGCTCAAGGATGGCGCGCTCGCCCTCGCGCCCGATCGGGTAACGCAGCGACAGCCAGCGGGTGACCTCGGGGTCGTTCACCCAGACGAGATATCGGTCGAGGTCGTCCGGCTCGATGGCCCGGAGCGAGACACGTTCGCCGTCGTAGGACACGCATGCCCTCCTCGAAGGGAAGACCGCGAATACTAGGGCCGGTCACGGGGCGGACAACGGCAGCCGAGGGCGCACTCACAGCCCCCCGCGTACACTCGCCGCATGCCTGCCACTCAGCCCCAATACCGGCCTGTCACCGACCCCGCCGCGCTCATCGCCGCCACCGTCCGGGCCATCCGGCCCTCGGACAGCGAGGCAGCGGCTCGCGCTGATGCCCGTCAGGGACGGCTCACGAAACCACCGGGGGCGCTCGGGCGCCTCGAGGGGTTGGCGACGCGGATCGCGGGGATTACGGGGCAGTCGCGGCCGCGTCTCGATCAGCGGCTGGTGATCGTCGCGGCGGGCGACCACGGGGTGACCGCGCAGGGGGTCTCCGCGTTCCCCGCCGAGGTGACCGCGCAGATGGTCGCGAACTTCCTCGAAGGTGGGGCCGCGATCAACGTGCTCGCCTCGCATGCCGGGGCGCGTGTGCGCGTCGTCGACGCCGGCGTGCGCAGCGAGACGCCCGAGCACCCTGACCTGCTGCGCCTGCGCCTTGGGCCCGGCACGGACGACATCTCGGTCGGGCCGGCGATGACGCGCGCCCTCGCCGAACGCGCCGTGGCCGAGGGCATCGCGCTGTTCGAGCGCGAGCGCACTGCCGAAGGCGTCCACATCGTGGCGCTCGGCGAGATGGGGATCGGGAACAGCACCAGCGCGGCGGCGATCATCGCGGCCGTCACGACGCGCCCACCTCGCTCCGTCACCGGGCGTGGCACCGGTGTGGACGACACTCATTACGAGTTGAAGGTCGCCGCCATCGAGCGTGCCCTCGAAGTGAACGCGCCCGACCGCACCGACGGCCTCAGCCTGTTGGCTGCACTCGGCGGGTTCGAGATCGGCGTGCTGGCGGGGGTCTACCTGGCTGCGGCGGCGGCGCACGTGCCGGCGGTGGTCGATGGGCTGATCTCGGGCGCGGCGGCCCTGATCGCCGAGGCGATCGCACCCGACGCGGTCGACTCATTCATCGCGTCACACCGGTCGGTGGAGCCAGGGCACCACGCAATGCTAGAGCACCTGCGCCTCGAGCCGATGCTCGACCTCGGCATGCGGCTCGGCGAGGGATCGGGTGCAGCCCTCGGGATCTCACTCTGCGTCGCCGCGTGCCGGCTGCTGGACGAGATGGCGACGTTCGACGAGGCGGGTGTGTCCGACTCAGACGTGGCCGTCGAGCCGGAGGCCTAACGTGCGCATCTTCGGCGGCGCGCTGATCGCGCTCGAGTTCCTCACACCGCTGCGGCTGCGTCGCGTGCAGACATACGACGACCGCACCTTCGCGGAAGCCCTCGGCTGGTACCCGCTGATCGGCCTGCTAATCGGCCTCGGCCTGTGGGCGCTCGATCGAGGGCTGAGCGAACTGCTTCCGCCCGTCCCCACGGCCGTCCTCCTCGTCGCGTTCCTCGCACTCGCTTCGGGCGGACTGCACCTCGATGGCGTGGCAGACACCGCCGACGGCATGGCCGTGCAGGGCGACCGCGCCGAACGCCTCGGCGTGATGAGCGAAGGCAACACCGGGCCCGCCGGCGTGATGGCGCTGCTGCTGGTGCTCATGGCGGAGTGGGCGGCCATCGTCTCGCTCGAAGGCGACCTCCGAGGCGCCGCGCTGATCCTCGCGCCCGCGCTTGGGCGGTGGACGGTGGTCCCAGTGGGCCTGCTGTTCAAGCCCGCGCGACCTCGAGGACTGGGCCACGCGATGCAGACCGCGATGCTGCCGATCGCGGCGCCGCTCGCCACGGTGATCGGTGCTGGCGCGGCGATCGCGCTCTTCGGACTCGCGGGTATCGTGCTGATCGTCGCCGCCACGGTCGCGGCGCTGCTGATCGCCGCGCTCGCCGCGCGGATGCTCGACGGCGTGACTGGCGACGTCTTCGGCGCAGCGATCGAGGTCTCGCAGGTGGTCGTATGGCTCTCGCTCGCCGCAGCCGGGATGCACGGCTGGGCCGAGCCGCTGATCGGCTAGCGCGATGCCCGAGGTCTGGTTCGTCACGGGCGGCGCACGCAGCGGCAAGTCGTCGTACGGCGAGCGCCTGGCCGCCAACCTCGGCGCGCCCGTTACTTATGTCGCGACTCTTGAGCCGCTCGATGACGAGATGCGTGCGCGGATCGCGCGCCACCGCGGCCAGCGCCCGTCCGCGTGGCGCACGGTCGAGTCGCCGCGCGCGCCGATCGAGGCTGCGCGTGCGGCGCCGGCCGGCGACACCATCCTGCTCGACTGCCTCTCCGTGTGGGTCTCCAACCGGCTGCTCGATCTCGGTACCGAGGCTCCGACCCCGGCCTCAATCGACGCCCTCGAAGGCGCGCTCACCGAGGAGACGCGTGCCCTGCTCGATGTCCTAGCGGCGCGGACGGGCACCTCGATCATCGTGAGCAACGAGGTGGGTGCGGGGCTGGTGCCGGAGTACGCGCTGGGGCGAGCCTACCGAGACCTGCTCGGGCGGGTCAACCAGCAGGTGGCGCAACGTGCAGCGCGCGCCTGGCTGTTGGTCGCCGGGCGCGCGCTGGAGTTGCCGCCACTCGATCAGTAAGCGCTAGCGCAGGTCCCAGATCTGCAGTTCCGCGGTGAGGGTCATTGGCTGACCGTTCCGCACGATGTCGACCTGAACCTTCGAACCCACCTCGTGCTTGTCGATAGCCCTCGCGAGTTCCTCGAAGTTGCGTACCGGCTCACCCGCCACGGCGGTGATCACATCGCCGCCCGTGCCCGCGAGGCGCGCGGCCGTCCCGCGCGAGGCTGCGACCAGGCCAGCGCGAGCCGCGGAGCCGCTCGGCGTCACAGCGGTCACGTAGACGCCTCGCGTCACCTTCAGCCCGAGGTCGGCGGCGACCACGTCATCCAGAGGGGTGACGGAGACGCCGAGTTGCGGGTGCTGGATGTCCTTGCCCTGCACCATCTGGGGCAGGAAGCGCTGCGCGGTGTTCGACGGGATCGCGTACCCGAGACCGATGAAGAATCGGCCGCTGGGATTCTCGATCGAGGAGTTCACGCCCACCACCTCGCCCTTGAGGTCGAAGAGCGGGCCACCCGAGTTCCCCGGGTTGAGCGAGGCATCCGTCTGCAGGACGTCGCGGATCGCTCGCCCCGTGAAGGACGAAGTCGTCACACGCCCCGTCGCCGAGATGATCCCGGAACTGACGGAGAAGTTCTGGCCGAACGGATTGCCGATGGCGAACACCGCGTCGCCGACGCGCACGTTGTCCGAGTTCGCGAGGGTGACCGGCACCAGCAGGTTCGCTGGTACGGTGATCTTCAGCACGGCCAGGTCGCTGCCGGGGTCGGAGCCGAGGATGCTCGCCTTGGAGGCGGTCCCGTCCGCGAGCGTGACCTTGATGTTCGTCTGGCCTTCGATCACGTGGTAATTCGTGAGGACTCGACCTTCGCGGTCGAGCACCATACCAGTGCCGCTGGAGGCGCCAGCCGCGCCCGCAGTGGCGCCCTCGATCACGACGATCGATGGACGCACCCGCTCCACGAGGTCGGCGATGCCGCCAGCGGGGACGCCCTGCGCCTGCTGCACCTGTTGCGTCGCGCGCGAGACCCCGGGCGCGATCGTGGTCACGGTGGTGCCACCGAAGGCGCTCAGCGCCACCGCCCCGCCGATCAGCGTCGCAGCGACGACCAGACCCGCGATCGCGGAGATTCCCCAACCATTCATTTGCTTCATAAACAGCCTCCCGAGGTGGACGGCCACCCGTCCGAATAACGGAACCCACGGGATCATCGTGACGCGCAGGGATGATCCCCCGGTCTGAAGGCCGTTAAACAACGGTGAACCGGTGTGGATGAGAAGTCCAACGGGGGTGCCTCGGCTAGCGACCCTCGAAGACGGCCTTCCGCTTCTCCCGGAAGGCCTTCGGGCCTTCCTTGGAGTCCTCTGTGGACTGGACGATGGTCATCGCTGCCTGAGCAGTCTCCAGCGCCTCCTGGAATGTCTGGTTCAGGGCGCGATAGACGAGGCGCTTGGCCAACTGGATGGCGACCGGCGGGCCGTCCGCGAGGCGAAGAGCGTAGGCGCGGGCCTCGTCAATGAGCGTGTCGTGCGGTACGACTTTGGTGACATAGCCGATCTCGAGTGCCTTCGCGGCGTTGAACAGTTCGCCGCTCCAGATCAACTCGAGTGCCTGCTGCACCCCGACGAGCCTCGGCAGCAGCCACGCACCGCCGTCGCCCGGGACGAGGCCAACGTTGACGTACGACATGCCGAATCGCGCCTGATCGGAGGCGATGCGGATGTCTGCCATGCTCGCCATATCCATGCCGGCACCGACGGCTGCTCCGTTCACGGCCGCGATGTAGGGCTTGTCGAGGTACTGCACCGCCTGCGGGACTCGATGCACTGTGTAGCGCAGAGAGTTCCGGCGCTCCCCGGCGTTCTTGTCCGCCATCAGCACGCGATCGTCCGCGCCGGTCGCCTGGAGGTCGGCGCCCGCGCTGAACGCTCGGCCGGCACCCGTCACGATGACCGCGCGTACGCCGTCGTCCTCGGCGGAGCGTCGGAGGGCATGTTCCCATTCCTCCAGGAGTGGGCCACTGAAAGCGTTCATCCGCTCCGGGCGGTTCAACGTGATGGTCGCGACCCGCTCGCTCACGTCGTACAGGATGGCCTCGTAGTCCACGGCAAACCTCCTCGGCCGGCCTCAGTCGAGGGCCCGGCGGCAGCGCGGCGAGTCTACACGCGACGCCGGACAGGCCCCAGATGGTCATCACGTACGGGATGCACAGGATTCCTCCGAGAATCGCCAAGCCGCCTCACATGGTGGAAGAAGCATCGGCGAAAGGGGTAGGGTGCCAGCATGCGGCTGCTCCGCGCCCCCCGGGCGCTGTACCCCTTGCTGCTCGCCGTCGCCATCCTCCTCGGAGGGTGCGATCGCGCTGCCGGGATCATTCCCGGGGGCGGCAAAGCCACACCCGAGCCCACTGAGACCGGCGGCGGGGTGACTGTCGGACCCCGCGTCGGGCCCGGTCAGACCTCCGCTGATGCGGCCGACGGCGACCTCGCTCGCGCGGTCGTCCAGGTGATCACCACAACGGACGATGGCAAGCCCGTGCGCCTCGGCTCCGGGGTCGTCGTCGACTCCGCTCGACGGCTCGTGCTGACCTCCTATCCGGTCGTGCGGCCGTACCGGTCGGACGGCGGGCCCGCGTATACGAAGATCCGACTCGCCACGAATCGCGAGGCGGACCGCGCACCGAAAGTCGAGTACGAAGCCGAACTGCTGGTGAGCGACCAGACGACCGGCCTCGCGATCCTCCGGGTGCTCCGACCGGTCGACGGCGCGCCGAACTTCGACCTCCCGGCCATCGTGCCCGCAGACACCACCGCAGTCACACCAGGCACGGCGATCCGCCTCTTCGGCCATCCAGGCGAGGGCGCCGCGCAAAGCAACCTCTCCGTCGTGCGTGCAGCCGTCACGGGCCAGCGCAGCGAGGCCGGCGAGACGAGCCGCCTGTGGATGAAGACGGCGGCGCGCATGCCCTCGGGCGCGGCTGGCGGACCCGTCTTCAATCAGGCCGGCGCAGCGATCGGGATCATGCTGCAGGAGACCTATAACCCGAAGGCACAGGTCGGGCAGATCCGCCCCTTCGACCGCGCCGCGTCGTTGATCGATCAGGCGCAGAAGGTCACCGAGGGGTTCAAACAGATCGCGCCGTTGTACCTCGAAGGCACTGGCGGAGGGACGACTCGCCAGATGGGGACGGACAACGTCCGCGTCGGCAAGATCTCGTTCGCGCTCAGCGGCATCGACACCCCCGCCGGGCGCGACCTGTTCGACTACGAGCGGGTGTTCAAGGCCGGCGTGACCGCGCTGTACTACGAGTACACCGTCGAGGGTGTCGCGGACGGCACGGTGGTGGAGGAGCGCTGGTTCCTGGAGGACGTGAAGCAGGACTCCGTGTCGTCCTCAATGGCGTGGAAGAGCGGCTCCTTCGGCATCGTCAGCGACCGCATCACGGTGCCCGGCTCGGGGGGCCTGCCCGCCGGACGCTGGCGCGTGGAAGTGTGGATCGCGAACACGATGCGAGCGCGTGGCGTCGCGTTCGTCGGCCCGCGTCCAGCGTCAACGCCGGCCGCGAAGAACTTTGCTGCCGGCTCGCTCGCTTCGGCGGAGGGCGCGCCGTCCGCAGCGCTGCAGTCGGGGCCGTCACAAGTGCTCGGATTCTTCGAGTTCACGGGGATGGACGGTGTCGGGCTGATCCAGTGGATCGCGTTCCGGAACAACCAGCGTGTCTACCAGTCACCACCGATCCCGTGGAGCGGCGGCGACGCTGGCAAGTTCTGGGTCGGCTTCCGGCCACTCGATGGCGTCGCCGCGGGCAACTGGGAGTTCGATGTACGCGCCGACGGCAAGATCCTCGGCATCGTCCCGGCGAAGGTGCCGTAGCCTCGCTCTGCCCGAGGACTCCCGCTACTTGATCTCGGCTCGCGCGTAGAGGCCGTCGACGAGACGGTTGTCGAACGCCTTCGAGACGTCGGGGGCCTTCGGGAGCACGCCGTACTTCAGCAGTGTGTCCGCGAGGCCCTGCCACTGCTCCTTCGATGAGCGTCCGACTCCATCGGCCCGCTTCGCCGTCGCGAGATCCTGATCGAGGAGGTAACGCTGCTGCGCCGCGTCCGCGCCGGGCGCGTACTTCAGCACGACCTGGACGGCCTCGTCCTGGTGGGACTGGATCCACAGCGTCGCTCGCAGGGTCGCCCGCAGGTAGCGCTCCACGAGCACGGGGTCCTTCGTCAGCAACTCGCTGTTTACGAGGGTGGTGAGGCCCAGCGTTGGCACGGCGAAGTCGGCCGGGTCGATCACGTTGATCTCCACGCCGGCCTTGCGAATCGCGTACGGCTCATTGCTCAGGAAGACCGGGTAGACCTCGACCTGCTTCTCGATGAACGCGCGCACGTCGAAGCCGACGGAGACGAGCTTCACGTCTTCGCGCTTCAAGCCGGCGCTGGCGAGCAGGCCATCGAGTTCCGCCGGGACAACGCCGGACTTGAAGCCGATGGTGCGGCCCTTGAGGTCCTTCGGGGTCTTGATCCCGGAGTCGGCGCGCGCCACGTACCCCTGGTCGCCGCGCTGGCCGTACAGCGCGACGGCGACCACCGGCAGGCCATCGCTCGACCGACGCAGCGCCTGCGCCGCCGTCCCCGTGGTGAACTGGACCGAGCCCTCGAGCAGCAACTTCAGATGCTCGTCCGCACCCGAAGCATGACGGATATCGACGTCGAGGTTCTCGTCCGCGAAAAAGCCCTTCTCCTTCGCCACGTATGCCGCGACGAACGGCAGGTTCGCCTGCGGGCGGAACCCCGCCATGAATGTCACCTTGGCCAGTGCCGGCTTTGGCGTGGCGCTCGCCGCGCTCGCGGCAGCCGTCGCGGTGGACGTAGGCGTCGGTGGCGCCTCGTCGTCCCCGCAGGCGACGAGGGCGAACGAGGCGAGCGCGCACAGCAGCACGGCGATGGGCGCGAGGGCGTGCGATCGAAGATTACGGAGCATCAGGTACACCTCGGTTATCCGGGGCGTACATCCGCGAGTATCGCGGGAGCTGCACGCGAAGTATTGGGGCCTCGGAGCGCCCTCAAGCGCCCGTGGACACGTGCCAGTCCAGCACGTGGCCCTCAACATAGCCAACCAGCGCCGTCAATGAAACCCCCAGCGTCGCCAGGACGAACACGGCGCCGAACAGGGCCGGCGTGTCGAAAGCGCCGTTCGCAATCAGAATCAACTGCCCCATCCCGGAGGACCCCGAGAGGAACTCGGCGACCACGGCACCCACGAGGGAGAGCGGGACGCTGATCCGCAGCGCCGCGAACACGTACGGCAGCGACGAGGGGAAGCGCAGGCGGCGGAAGACCTCCCACCGGCTGGCGGCGAGCACGCGCATCGCGTCGAGGGCCTGCGGGTCGACCGAGCGCAATCCGACGATCGCGTTCACCAGCATCGGGAAGAAGGTGATAAGGGCGGCGATCGCGACCTTGGGGCCGATCCCGAAGCCGAACCAGATCGCCAGCAGCGGGTACAGCGCGACGATCGGCGTCACCTTCACCAGCAGCGCGGGGGGGTAGATCGCGCGCTCCAGCACCTTCGAATGGGCGGCGAGCACCGCGAGCCCGAAGGCGATCGCGCTCGCCAGCACGAGCCCACCGAGCGCCGCCGTGAGCGATGTCGCCGCCGCTGACGCGTACCGGCCCGGCTCGTCCCACAGCGCGCGGAAGACCGCGCTCGGGGGCGGCAGCAGGTAGCCCTTCACGTCGCGGACGCGGACGTACGCCTCCCACAACGCGAGGATCACTGACAGCGCGACCACCGGCGGCAGCACCGTCGTCACCCACGAAGTGCGCGGCACACCCATCTCGGCGGCGGGATCGTTCACGCCGCGCCCTCGACGTCCTCGGCGCGCAACGCCGCGCGTACGGCCGCCGCCGCCGCGACGAACGCGGGACTCGATTCCTGCGCCTCACCGCGCGGACGTGGGAGGGGAATATCGATGACCGCGCGCACGCGCCCGGGACGGCCGCTCATCACGACGACACGGTCGGATAGCAGCACGGCCTCCGCCACGGAATGGGTGACGAAGAGCACGGCGATGCGTTCCTGCTCCCAGATCCGTAGCAACTCGATCCGCATCGCCTCGCGCGACAGCTCGTCCAGCGCGCCGAACGGTTCGTCCATCAGCAGCAGTCGAGGGCGGTGTACCAGCGCCCGCGCGAGCGCCACCCGCTGGCGCATGCCGCCGGAGAGGGCGCCCGGCCGGTACCCCGCAAACTCCGCGATGCCCACCTGGTCAAGGAGCGCACGCACGCGCTCCGGATCGTGCGCACCCATCACGTCGAGCGGCAGACGGACGTTTGCCGCGACGTCGCGCCACGGGAGCAGTCCGGGGTCCTGCGCCACCAGTCCCAGTGCGTGCGCTCGCTGCGCCTCGGCTGGCGCCCCGCCAAGTACCTCTATGCCCCCGACCTGCGAGGCGAGCAGCCCCGCCACGAGCCGCAGCAGCGTGCTCTTGCCGCACCCGGACGGGCCGACGATCGAGACGAACTCACCGGCCCCGACATCGAGGTCCACACCGTCGAGCGCGAGCAACGTCCGCCCGTCCGCGCCGGGGTAGCGATGGGTGACGCCGCGCGCGGCAACCGCCGGAGGGGGAGACGTTGAGGTCACGGCGGGCCTTCCGCGAGTCGCGCGCTACGATCCGCGCCGCACGGATGATAGGCGCGCGTCCTCTCGGGACGCGCGAGCGGAGGCCCTATGCCCCACACCATCGCCCTCGTGGGCGGGACCGGCCCCGAAGGTCGCGGCTTGGCGACCCGGTTCGCCCTGGCCGGGCATCGCATCGTGATCGGCAGCCGCGAGGCCGCCCGTGGCGAGGCGGGTGCCGTCGAGGTGCTCGCGGGCCTCGGCGCTCGCGCGCACGGCGAGGTGTCCGGCGCGGACAACGCCACCGCCGTCGCGGACGCCGACCTCGTGGTCATCGTGGTGCCGTACACCGCGCACCGCGCCACCCTCGAAGGGCTGCGGGACGCGCTGGCCGGGAAGATCGTGATCGACGCCGTCGTCCCCGTGGTATTTGACCGCGGGCCTCGACCCGTCGAGGTCGCGGACGGATCTGCCACGGAGGAGGCGGCGGCGATCCTGCCAGCCTCACGCGTGGTCGGCGCGTTCCACAACCTGTCGGCGGAGGTGCTGCTGGATCCGGACGCCGAGGTCGGCGCGGATGTCCTCGTGACGGGAGCGGACGCGGAGGCGAAGCAGGCGGTGATGGCGCTCGCTGGTGAGATCGCGGGCGTACACGCCGTTGATGCCGGGCCGCTACGCTTCTCGCGCTTCGTCGAGCAGATCACGATCTTGTTGATCGGGATCAACGGTCGTTACAAGGCACACACCGGCGTCCGCATCGCCGGCCTCGACACGCACTAGGCGTTCGAACACAGAGAGAGTCCCACCATGGTCGTCCCCGAGTTCCGCGTGATCGGCCTGACCGATATGCCGATGGTGCAGGCAGGCGACGACATCGCCGCACAGATCGTCGATGCCGCCGCGCAGCAGGGCACACCGATCGCCGCCGGCGACATCGTGGTGGTGACTCAGCGGATCGTCTCGAAGGCGGAGGGGCGCGTGGTGCCCCTCGAGACGTTCGAGCCCAGCCCGTTCGCGCTCGCCTACGCAACGCGATGGGAGAAGGACCCCCACGTCGTGGAGGCAGTGCTGCGCGAGTCGAAGCGGATCATCCGCCAGGTCGGGCCGATCCTGATCACGGAGACGCACCACGGCTTCAAGTGCGCGAACTCCGGCGTGGACGCTTCGAACGTTGGCGGCGAAGGACTCGTCTGCCTGCTGCCGGTCGACCCAGACGCCTCCTGCCGCACGATCCGCGACGCGATCCGCGCGCGCACGGGCCTCGAGGTCGCCGTGGTGATGTCCGACACCTTCGGCCGGCCGTGGCGCCTCGGCCAGACCAACATCGCGATCGGCGTAGCCGGGATGCTGCCGATGCGCGACTACGTGGGCAAGCCCGACCTCGACGGCCACATCCTCCGCGTCACGATGATCTGCGACGCCGACGAGGTCGCCGGCGCGGGCGAGATGGTGATGGGCAAACTCGACGCCGTCCCCGCGGCAATCGTGCGCGGATTCCCCTACCAGCCGGGCGAGGGATCCGCGCAGGAGATCGTGCGCGAGCAGGCGCTCGACCTCTTCCCATAGCCCTCGTGCCTCCCGCCGTGACCGATGACGCGGCGCGGCGGGCGCTGGAGCGCAACCTTCGCATCCTCCCGTGGTGGTGGGCGACGCGCTGGATCTGGCTGGGTGAAGCGATCTGGGTGATCTACCTCACCACCGAGCGCGGCCTGACGCTGGGCGAGGTGCTGCTGTTCCAGGCGGTGTACTCGGCCGTGGTGATCGCGGGCGAGGTCCCCACCGGGATGATGGCGGACCGCTGGGGGCGGCGGCTGAGCGTGATCCTCGGTTCCATGGTCGCGGTCGGCGCGATGCTGACGTTCGGCCTCGGCCACACGATCCCGATCCTGCTCGCCTCTTACGCGATGTTCTCGATCGCGGACGCACTGTTCTCCGGCGCCGACAGCGCGATCCTGTTCGACACGCTGAAGGGCCTCGACCGCGACGCGGAGTTCACGCGCTGGCAGGCGCGCGAGCAGGTGATCGGCGGCGCGTCCACGGGCGTGTACACGCTGATCGGCGCGCTCATGGTGCGCTGGGTGCCACTGTCCGTGCCCTTCGTTGTGTCGGGTGCCGTGTCGGTGATCGGCGTCGTCCTCGCCTGGCGCCTCGTCGACCCGCCCCGCGAGGGCGAACGGCACTCGTTCACGCGCATCGGGATCCGCGCCGCGCGCGAGGTGCTCGGGCGCCGTACGTTGCTGACGGCCGCGTTGCTGATGGCGCTCGTGACGGCGGCGATCCAATTGATGGGGGTCGCACAACAGCCGGTCTTCCTCTCGTATGGCGTACCGCTCTGGTCGCTCGGGCTGTTTGTCGGGGTGCAACTCGGCTTCTCCGCGGTGAGCGCGGCGATCGCCGACCGCCTCGGCCGGCGCATTGGCCTCGTGCTGATGTTCCTGTCGATGCCGCTCATCGCCTCGGTGGCGCTCCTCGGCGGGGTTGGCGGGGTGATCTGGTTGTACCCGATCCTGATCATGCCCTCGCTCTCGTGGAACGTGCTGTGGCCGTACGTCTCGGACTACATCGCGCGGCGTGTCGACGACCACATCCGGGCGACGGCGCTCTCGGTTGCGTCGGTGCTTGTCCACCTCGTGTCGGTGGCGGTCCTGCCGCTATTCGGGCTCGCGATTGACCGGCGGGGCATCGACGCCGGGCTGGCGATGGCCTCCCTCGGACTCGCCATCACCTCACTCCTCGTGTTTCTGGTGTGGTGGCGCGCGGGCGATCACGTGTCCGCCGCCGCCGAGGCCCACCCCGTCTAGGCGCCGCCTCGACGGCCCGCGCACCGTGCGCGTACGCTCGTGACGATGGCCGAAGACGAGGACGGGCGCGCGGATCGCACTGACCCCGTGACGCCGCGCGAACTGCTGCGCGGTGCACTGGTGGACGATGCCGACCCTCGATTCCCGCGCTGGCTCCCCCTCCCCGGGGCCCTGCTCGCGATCGGTTGGGCGGGATATCAGGCGGCGGCGATGGACGCGGGATTCCTCCCCACGCTCCTCTGGCCGGGCCTCGCGATCCTCGCCCTGGTCACGGTGGCCGCCTGGTTCGGGTGGCAACTGGAGATCGACTAGCCTTCGACGCTGCGAGCATCGAAGGCGCTGAGTCGCAACGGGGAGCCACATGCCGCTGCACGTGATCTACGGCGACGACGACTTTACCGCCTCCGAGGCGCTGATCGCGCTGAAGGCAGCGCTGGACACCGATGGGTCGCTGGCCGCGAACACCAGCGTCCTCACCGGCCGGGGGCTCACGCCCTCCACGTTGCTCCAGCACGCCGCCGCCCTGCCGTTCCTCGCCCCGTCACGCCTCGTGGTCGTCGAGGGCCTCGTCACGGCGCTCGGCGGGCGACGCGGGTCCTCGGACATCTGGCAGCCGCTACTGGACTTCGTGCCGCAGATGCCGGAGACGAACCACGTCGTGCTGCTCGAACCGCCGCCGAAGGCAGGCGACCGTGACGCCGTCGGCAGCCACGCCCTCGTCACCGCGCTGAAGCGCATGCCGAACGTCACGGTCACGCAGTGCGCCGCGCTCAAGCCGTGGCGCGGCCGCGACGGTGGCCCCAGCGAGATCGAGGCGTGGACGGAGCGGCGAGCGCGCACGCGCGGGATCGCGATCGAGCGGGCGGGCGTCGGGCTGCTCGCCGACCTCGCGGGCACGAACCTGCGGATGATCGCGACCGAACTGGAGAAACTGGCGGCGTACACCGGCGGACGCCCGATCACCGCCACCGATGTCGAAACACTCACGCCGCTCGCCCGCGAAGAGAGCATGTTCGAACTCGTCGACGCGGTGATCGAAGGGCGCGCCGCGCAGGCTCTCGTGATGCTGCGGCGCGTGCTCGAGGAGACCTCCGAGACGCCGATCGCGGTGATGAACCGCGTGGCGCGTCAGGTGCGCAACCTCGTACGCGCGACCGAACTGATCGAGGCACGCGCGAGCGAGCAGACGATCGGCGAAGCGACCGGCGCACGCGGTTTCCCGTTGACGAAACTCCTGCGCCAGGCGCGCGCGACCTCCCGCCCTGCGGCGGAGGCTGCCCTTCGCGCTGTGGAAGCCGCTGACACTGAGATCAAGACCGGGAAGCGCACGGACACGCTGGCCCTCGAACTGCTGGTCGTCCACCTCGCCAGCCTCGCTGCGCCGGCTCGCGGCGCGCGCCGCTAGCGCCATTTGTCACAACCGCCCGTACGTCGACCGTGCGTTGTGAAACGAGCCGGCGTGGGCGTGGCAATTCCATCACACCGCGCGATTCGCCCACAGACGCGACGGCTTATGCCGAACGGGGCCTCGCTGCGTGCGTTTTCGCATGTGAGCACGGCCACCAACCGGTGGCGAGGAGGCAACAGCAATGGACGTACTGAACACCACACGAATCTCGAAGAAGGCGCTGACCGCCGGGATCGTCGCTGCGGCAATCCTCGGCGGCGGCGTATCGGAGGCCAGCGGACTCATGTCCGCGGACAGCCGCGCGGGCGTGGACGCACAGGTGTCCTCGACCGCAATGCTCGACGCCACGATCGCGGGTGTCACCGACCTGGGTGCCACATTCCGCGGCGACGCGGACGTCCGCACGGACCTGCGCACGGACGCGGCCGCACAACTCGATCGAGGCGGCACGAGCGGGGTGACTGTCACGGGGCAAGCAGCGAGCACCGCTGACGTGACCGTGCCCGCCCGGGTCACACTCCTCGGGTCGGCTGCGGCCGATCTCCAGGGGACTTCGGCAGTGAACGCCGGCGCGACGATCATGGCCAGCGGTACGGTGCAGGGCAATAGCGGCACCAGCACGCCCGCAGCGACCACCAGCGCAAACGCGCAGGTCGCTGCGAACGTCGGTGCCAACGTCGGTGTGACGGGCGCCACCTCCAGCGGCGCTTCCGCCACGGTGAATGGCGCCGCGTCGACGGACGTCACAGCTGGCCTGAACATCCCGGCCCAGCTCAAGGGCTCGAGCCTGCTTGGGGTCTCGCTCCGCTAACAGCGGACTCAGCGCGACCTGAAGCGCGACACAGACGAGGGGCGGCCGACGGGCCGCCCCGTGTCTGTGCGTGCCCTTGTCTGTGCGTGCCCTTGTCTGTGCGTGCGACGTGGCCTGGGCGAGGCCTCCGGGGAACCTCCGGCGTCAAGCTCGTCAGGGTGCGCGCAGATGGGAAGGTGCCGTCGGGTGTTGACGAGTTGACAGAATGGCGTTAGCGTTCCGAACAGAACATCTGTGCCGCACAGATGTCTCGCGGAGACCGACAGCCTCGATGGCTAGCCGCCGGGCCAGCTTCGGTGGTGGGTTCGAGCGGCTTGCGGGTGGGGGCAGGACGGACGGGACGCCGGTCATCAGGCCGCGCGGCCCGCTTGGCGTGTACATCCGCGCCGTGGGTGAAAGGAGGGACGCGCCATGTCGGACGGCCTGTCAGAGAAACAGCAGGACATCCTCCGCTTCCTGGAGGAGTTCATCACTGAACATGACTACCCGCCCAGTATCCGCGACATCCAGCAGGGATGCGGGATCTCCTCGACGAGCGTGGTGGACTACAACCTCAAGCGCCTCGAAGAGAAGGGGTTGATCCGCCGTGACCGCGAGGTCTCGCGCGCCATCGAACTGCTCAACGGGCAGGGCGAACGGCGCCGGCGCACCGTGCAGGTCCCGCTGCTCGGGCCGATCGCGGCCGGCATCCCGATCCCCACGCACCCGGACAGCGTCGCGCCGCTGGACATCATTGAACTGACGGACGAGCAGGTGCGCGGCAAGGCCAACCTGTACGCGCTGCGCGTGCAAGGCACCTCGATGATCGACGCGCTGATCAATGACGGCGACATCGTGATCCTGGAGCCGCGCCAGACCGCGGACCCGGGCGAGGTGGTCGCTGTCTGGATCGTGGACCGCGCCGAGACCACACTGAAGAAGTACTACCCCGAAGGACGCAAGGTGCGCCTGCAGCCGATGAACTCCACCATGGCGCCGATCATGGAAGACGCCGCCAACGTGCAGGTGCAGGGACGGCTGATCGCCACCATCCGCTCCTTCTAGTCACCGTCCGAGCCACCCCGGCGGCACTGGCCACCTCACAGACATCGGCACGAGGGCCTCGACGGTGCGAGGCCCTCGCTGTGTCCCAGCGGACGACGGGGGCGCGGTACCGTGGGTAAGCCGCCCAGCGGCGCCAGGGCGACGACAGGTGGTCCCGATGGCCGATACCCCAGAGACCAGTACCCCCGACACGGGCGCAGCCGCCGCCGAGTCACCGCGCACGCCGATCCTGTCCGTGCGCGATCTGCGCGCGGCGTACCGCGGTGGGGACGGGATGATCCCGGCCGTGCGTGGCGTCTCGTTCGACCTGTACCCGGGCGAGGTGCTGGCGCTGGTCGGCGAGTCAGCTTCCGGGAAGTCCTCAGTCGCGCACGCGACACTCGGACTACTGCCCTCGAACGCCGAGGTGAGCGGCTCGATCATGTACGAGGGGCGGTCGCTGCTCGACCTGAAGGGAGACGAGCGACGGCAGGTGCGCGGCGGCGAGATCGCGATGATCTTCCAGGACGCGATGGCCGGCCTGACACCCACGCTGCGCATCGGCGAGCAGGTCGCGGAACTGTTCCTCGCGCACGAACGGCTCGACGCCAAGGCCGCGCGCGCGGCCGCCATCGAGGCCCTGCGGCCGCTGCTCCCGGACGCCGAACGGATCGTGGATGCGTACCCGTTCCAGTTGTCAGGCGGCATGGCACAGCGTGTGATGGTGGCGATGGCGACCGCCCTCCGCCCGAAGATCGTGATCGCAGACGAACCGACGGCGAACCTCGACCCCGCAGTGCGGCTGGAGACGCTGACCTGGCTCGAAGAGCTGCGCGACCGGGGCACGGCGGTGCTGCTGATCACGCACGACTTCGGCGTGGTCGCGCGCCTCGCTGACCGGGTACTCGTGATGTACGGCGGGGTGGTCGCTGAGGAAGCCGACGTGTTCACGATCTTCCGCCGCCCCCGCCACCCCTACACCTACGGACTGCTGAGCAGCCTGCCGAGTGTCATGTCCGGTGCGCGGCTGACGCCGATGCGCGGCAACCCACCAGACCTCGCGACGCTCGGCGAGGAGTGTGCCTTCCTCGAGCGCTGCCCGAAGGCGATCTCCCAGTGCCGCACCCTGCCCTCGCCGCCACTCGTGGCACCCGAGGCGACGCCGGGCAGCGATGTACCAGTGGCGCCGGGGCATCGCGTCGCCTGCTTCAACCCGATGGTGGTGGACCTGCGCGAGACGCGCTGACCCAGCCGGTGGCGCCTCGGTACGATCGAGGCTCGGCGTACATCGATGTGGGCGGGAGCGACGATGCCGGCAGGACTCGAAGACCTCTTCGGCAAGGAGCGCCCGGGTGAGCCGGACGAGGCGGCGGGCGAGTTCCGCCGCGCGCTCGTCGTGGCGGCGCACCCAGACGACGCCGACTTCGGCGCAGCCGGCACCGCGGCGCTGCTCGCGCGCGCGGGCTGGGACGTGCGCTACCTCGTCGTCACGGACGGCTCGAAGGGGTCGGACGACCCCGCGATCACGCAGCCGCAACTCGTCGCGATGCGTGAGCAGGAGCAGCGCGACGCCGCAGTCATCCTCGGCGTGCGCGACGTCCGCTTCCTCGGGCACACGGACGGCGAACTGGTGTGGTCGCACGCGCTCATCGGCGAGGTCGTCCGCGAGATCCGCGAGTTCCGACCGTACGCCGTCTACACCCACGACCCCGAGGCCGTGATCATCGGCAACGCGTTCGTCAGCCACTCGGACCACCGCGCCACCGGGCTCGCGACGGTGGACGCGGTCTATCCCGCCGCGCGCGACCGCCTCAACTTCCCCGAGCAGGTCGCCGAAGGCCTACAGCCCCACAAGGTGCGCGAGCTGTACATCTTCGGCGGCAACGAGTCGAACTTCGCCGTCGACATCACCGAGGCCATCGAGACGAAGATCGCCGCGATGGTCGCGCACACCTCGCAGTTCCCGCCCGAGATGATCGAGCGAATGCGCGAGTACTGGCGCGACGGCGACGGCCGCTACCACGAGCAGTTCCGCCGCGTGATCATGTTCATCTAGGACGCGCCAAGCCGAGGCCCGCGATGCCGCTGCCCCTCCCCACACCCGCCCGCTACTGCCCGCGCTGCGGTGCTGCCGTTGCCGCGCCCGCCGCCGGCGCACGCTGCGCCACCGAGGGCTGCGGGTACGCGTGGTACCCCGACCCGAAAGTCGCCGTGGGCGTGGTCGCCGAGCGCGACGGCCGCATCCTGCTCGTGCGGCGCAACCACGAGCCTGCCCTCGGACGCTGGGCGTTCCCTTCCGGCTACGTCGACGCGGGCGAAGTCCTCGAAGACGCCGCGCGACGTGAGACCCGTGAGGAAGCGGGCGTCGAGGTGCGCATCGACCGGCTGCTCGGGGCGTGGAGCAGCGCGGGCGACCCGGTCGTCTTCGTCGCGTACGCCGGGACCGTCCCCGCCGGGCCCGCGGGGGACCCGGTCGCTGGCGACGAAGCCATCGAGGTTGCGTACTTCGATGCCGGCGCGCTGCCGCCGCTCGCCTTCGACCACGACACCGAGGTGATCGCCGCGTGGCGGGCGGCGCGGGGCGCCTCGATGACTGACACGCGCCCGATCACCCTGCTCCAGCAGCGTGGCATCGAGGCCGACGTGCTCGTCCCGTTAGTCCGCCGCCTGGAGGCCGAGGTCGGCGTCGAGCGCGCGCACGCCACCGCACGGGAGACGATCGAGGGGATCGCGCGGCAGCAGGGGCGGGACGTGGCCGCCGCCCTCGGGCGTACCGACCTCGGCGGATTCGCGCAGGTGAAAGACTCATGGGGCGGCGCCGGCGGTGACCTTGCGATCGAGACGCTGCGTGCGGATCCCGAGCACCTCGACTTCAACGTGGTCGGCTGCCGGTTCGCGGAGATGTACCGCCACATGGGCGCTGCCGACCTCGGGTTCCTGCTCTCCTGCAGCCGGGATTTCGCGCTGTCCGAGGGCTATTCGGACGGCCTCCACCTCGACCGCACGCAGACCATCATGCAGGGGGCGGCGTACTGCGATTTCCGCTACCGACTGGCGCAGACCGCCCCCATGCGCGAGGATGCGCGCGGCGGGGAGACACCACCCCCGACCGACTGACGGCCGGCACCCGCCGGCCACCGCCCAGGCTCCGGCCCGCAGGCAGGCCGGCACCCCAGGAGGGACACACGATGGAAGTCACGATGGTCTTGACCGAACTCGGCAAGAAATACCACGACGACATTCGCAAACTGCTCCGCGAATCACTCGCCGAAGCCGGCCTCCCCGACCAGCCAGTCGAGGAGACCATGATCCGCAACGACGAAGAGGCGCTCCCCACCAAGTGCCTCGGGTCACCGACGATCCGTATCGACGGTTTCGACGTCGAGTACATGGAGCGCGAACCGGACGAGCGCTCCGCCGGCGTCCGCTACTTCAACACGATGGCCGGCTGGAAGCCGATCCCCGAGAAGGGGATGCTGGTCCGCGCCCTCCAGCGCGCCAAGGAGCGGGATCAGGGCAAGTAGCCTCAGCGCTCTCGCCACTTGCAACACCGACGGCCCGCCACCCTTCGAGGACGGCGGGCCGTCCTGCGCCACCGCTCTGGCTGCGATCACGTGCCGAGGTCGTAGGATGCTCCCCGTGGAACCGCAGGCCGCCCCTCGATGGACCCCGCGCACGGACTTCTCCGGAGTCCCCGCACTCACCTTCGACTTCCCCGGCGTCAGCGTCGGCGTCGCGGAGTACGAAGAGGGCCCGACCGGCTGCACCGTGGTCGCCTTCGAGCGGCCTCGCCGCACCGCGATCGACATTCAGGGCGGCTGGCCAGCCACGATCGGCGACCACGACTACAACCGCGCGATCGTCATGGCGGGCGGATCGATCTACGGACTGGAGGCACAGGCCGGCGTCGTCGCCGAACTGACCGCGAGAGCGAACGTGAGCCCGCCCGAGGACCCGACTTCGCGCTTCCAGCCCGTCTCGGGCGCGATCATCTATGACTTCGGACCGACGAGGCGCGACGCGAGCATCTACCCCGACTACTTCCTCGGGCGCACCGCAGCGAGCGCGCTCCGCGAGGGCTGGTTCCCCCTCGGATCACGCGGAGGCGCGCGATGCGCGCGTATCGGCTCGTTTCTCTTCCAGCAGGGCGAACCCGGCGGCCAGGGCGCCGCATTCCGCGAGATCGGTGGCGTGAAAATCCTGGTATGCACCGTGGTAAACGCACTCGGCGGCATCGTCGACCGCGAAGGACACACCGTGCGCGGGAACAGGCATCCCGACACGGGCGAGCGATTGCGCATCCTGCCCGAAGTCGAGCGACGCCTCGCGGGCGGCTCCGCACCGCCCACATTGCCACGGCCGCCAATCTTCCGGTCGCGCCACACGACGCTCACGACCGTCGTCACCAACGCGAAGATGGACCAGACCGCCCTGCGCCAGTTCGGCCGGCAGGTGCATTCGTCGATGGCCCGCGCCATCGAGCCCTTCCACTCCATCCTCGACGGCGACGTGCTGTACGCCATCACCACGGATGAGGTCGACGCCCCGATCCCGTCGGAGATGCTCGCGGTACTCGCCGGCGAGGTGGCATGGGATGCCGTCCTGGCGGCCGTAGAGCACGCCGACCCGGCCTGATCGACCCGGCGGTACACTGCCCCGCGCGTGTACTCAGCAGAGACGCGCATGAGGGGGACACCATGAAGGTCGCCGTCGGACTGCACCGCTACGCCATCGAAGACTGGGACGAGGTCAGCAACCTCGCCATCGACGCCGAGCGCATGGGCGTCGACTCCCTGTGGAGCGCCGAGGCGTGGGCGCACGACGGCGCGACGCCGCTCGCGTATCTCATGGCAAAGACCACGACGCTGAAGTTCGGCACCGGCATCCTGCAGGTCGGCACGCGCACACCCGCGCTCGTCGCGATGACCGCGATGACCCTCGACTCCATGTCCGGCGGACGCTTCATGCTCGGCCTCGGCACGAGTGGCCCACAGGTCATCGAGGGCTGGCACGGCATCCCCTTCCGCAAGCCGATCCAGCACACGCGCGAAGTCATCGAGGTGTGCCGTCGCGTCTTCAATGGCGAGACGGTGGCCTACGACGGCGAGTTCTACCACCTACCCCTGGACACCTCGCACGGCGGGTCCGGCGAGGGCAAAGCGCTGCGCTCCGGCGCGCCGGCGACGCCGAACCTCCCGATCTACATCGCGTCCCTCGGCCCGAAGAACCTCGAACTTACCGGTGAACTCGCCGATGGGTGGCTCGGCACCTCGTTCCTGCCGGAGCACGCCGCGCAATTCCTCGACCCTATCCGCGAGGGCGCACGGAAGGCCGGCCGCGACTTCAGCAAGATCGACGTCGCCGTCGGTGGCACCGTCTGGTTCACGAGCGACGTCGAGAAGGCGGCGGAGACGCTGCGCCCCGGCCTCGCGTTCTCGCTGGGCGCGATGGGGTCGAAGCAGCACAACTTCTACAACAACGCCTACTCCCGCCAGGGCTACGCCGACGAGGCGAAGGAGATCCAGCGCCTGTGGCTCTCCGGCAAGCGCGACGAGGCGCGCGCCCGCGTCCCGCTCGACCTGATCATCGGCACCAACCTGATCGGCGACGAGGCGATGGTGAAGCAGCGGCTGCGTGATTACCGCGATGCTGGCGTCACCACGTTCCGCCCGGGCCTGCACGGCGACACGTTCGCGGAGCGCATGGAGTCCCTCGGCCGCCTCATGGACCTCGTCCGTGAGGTGAGCACGGAAAAGGCAGTCGCCAAGCGCTAGGATCGCCGCGAGCGTGTCAGATCCGCTCATGCACCCGACAGAATCGAGGCTGCGATGGCCCTCGGGCAGATCACACTCCTCACGGAGACGGGGGCCGTCGGCCTCGCAGATGCGGACGTCCGCGGTCACGACCTCTGGCTCGCTGCAGCCGCACTGAATGTGGCAACCGGATTCGAACTCAAGCCCGAAGGACTCTGCCGGGACGACCTCTGCTTCCCTCTCCCACAAGGCCGCGAACACGAGTTCACGCGCGACGGCCGGGTCAACGTGGCCGCCTTCTGGCGCTACCGCGGTGGTGCCGTCACACACTCACAGGCCGGCGACATCTGGGTGCTCGGCGAACCGTCCGACGAACAGGCGACCCGCATCGAGAGTCTCGAAGCTCCCGACTTCACGTTGCCGGACGCCAGCGGCAGGATGCACTCCCTGTCGGACTACCGCGGGCGAAAGGTGCTGCTGGCCACATGGGCCTCATGGTGAGGCTGCCGTCGTGACCTGCCCGTGTGGCAGCGTCTCTACGAAGAACTCAGCCCGGTAGGGTTCACCGTCATCGCCGTCGCGCTGGACAGCGAGCCCGGGGCCCCAGAGCCCTGGATCGAACAGGCGTCACCCACGTACCCGGTGCTGATCGACCGTGAGCACAGCGTCGCGCGTCTCTACAACCTCGTAAACGTGCCGCAGGCAGTGTGGATCAACGAACAGGGACGAATCGTCCGCCCGCCCGAGGTGGCCGGCGCCTACGACACCCTCAACCGGCTCGACCCGGTCACGCGCACGGTCCCTCAGGAGGTCACCGATACCGCGCGCGCCACGCGTCTGCACTACCTCAGCGCCATCCGCGACTGGGTCGCTAACGGTGCGGCCAGCCCATATGTCCTCAGCGAGGACCAAGCACGCGCGAGGATGCAACCCCATGACGCGCAGGTCGCAGAAGCACACACCACATTCCGTCTCGGCCAACACCTGATGGCCAGCGGTCGAGACGCCGAGGGTCGCGCGTGCCTCGAAGAGGCCAAGCGCCTCCACCCGGAGAGCTGGGCGATGTGGCGGCAGACTGCGACGAAACTGGAGAACGGCATCGCTGCTGGCCCCGAATACCTCGCACGCGTCCGCGCGAGGGCCCTCGAGGACAAGCCGTACTACCCGCCGGTCGACATGCCGGGAGTGCCTGAGTAGCACAGCCACCACTCGATCCGGCGACGACTCGGAGCGCGCGAACCTACGCCAGATGTGGCACCGGGCACGGTACCGCCTGCGCCGGCAACGCCTCCGCGACGGCGCTCGCAACACCATCGAGCGCCGCGTCGTCGAGGTGAGCCTGCGCCCACTCGAGGATCTCGCGCTCCTCCCAGCGGATGTGGCTGGCGAGTGCAGCGCCGAACCGCGCGAGGATTCCGGTGCGCGTCGCCACGTTCGCGCCTCGGACTTCGGTGGCGAGGTCCTGCAACTCGCGCTGGGCACCCTGCGCACGGCCGGCGAGGGCGAGTCCGCCCTCTTCGACGGCCGCGAGCCGCGGGAAGAGTGCGCGCGCCTCGACCGCGAGGTGCGGGGTGAGGGCTTCGTCCCAGTAACGGAGGACATCGCGCACCAGGGCGGCTACCTCACGGGGCTCGGCCGCTGGAAGTTCGCGCTGGATGCGCAGCGCGAGCGTCAGCGCGTGGTGGTGATCGCGCGACAGGCGGGCGAGGCGGGCGTCTCGGCTCATGGGTACAGGCTACGGGCGGGAGGGCGAGGGCTCTAGCGGCCGGGAGATGTGATTACTCGGCGCGCAGGCGCACACCGAGCACGCTGGCGAGTTCGATCAGCGTCGGTGTCCCGGTTTCGCCAGCCACGCGGCCGTCGAGCAGCGCCTGCGCCAGGTCGCGTAGTACCTCGATCGCCGTGGGGGTGTCGAGGTCGTCGTCCATCGCTGCCTGGAACGCGTTGCGGTACGGCTGCACGCGCAGCTGGTCCGCCGGACCCCCGGGTGCCACTGCCGCACGCTCAAGCAGCCGCGCGGTCTCCTCGGATGCTGCGAGCAGCGCGCGGTCGAAGTCGCGGTCGTCGCGCCACCGCACCGCGAGCAGGGAGAGGCGGATGCCGTTTCCCGTGTGGCCCTCGCCGAGCAGGTCGCTCACCTTGACCAGGTTGCCGAGCGACTTCGACATCTTTTGGCCAGCCAGGCCCATGGTGCCGTTGTGTAGCCAGAACGCGGAGTAGGGGCTCAGGCCGCTCGCCGCCTCGGACTGGACGATCTCGGAGTCGTGGTGGGGGTAGCGCAGGTCCTTGCCACCGCCGTGGATGTCGATCTGGTCGCCGAGGTGGCGGCACGCCATGGCGGAACACTCGATGTGCCACCCGGGGCGACCGGCGCCCCACGGTGAGGCGAAGGTGGCGCCCTCGTCCGTACAGGGCTGCCAGATGAGGAAGTCGAGCGGGTTCCGCTTCAGGTGCTGCGGCTCTTCCGGCATCGAATCGCTCTTGAAGTCGAGCAGCGCCTGGCCGCTCAGGCCCGCCAGCACGCCGAACTGCGGTGTGCGGGTGACATCGAAGAACACGTAGCCCTCGACCTCGTAGGCAAAGCCGGAGTCGATGAGGCGCTGCACCGTCTCGATGATCTCGGGGATGGTCTCGGACACGCGGGGGTACGCCTCGGGCTGCAGGACATCGAGCGCGCGCATCTCGTCGAGGTAGATTTGCTGGTTGCGGTCGGTGAGTTCCTGGATCGTGAGGCCGAGGCGCCGCGAGACGCGCACCATGTCGTCGTCCACGTCCGTGATGTTCTGGATGTGGCGCACCTCGTAGGCGTTGAACTCCAGCCACCGGCGCAGCGTGTCGAAGGCGACGTAGACGAGCGCGTGCCCGAGGTGCCCTACGTCGTACGGGGTGATCCCGCAGACGTACATTGAGACCACCCGCTCGTCGCGCGGCACGAAGCGCTCAACGCGCCGGGTGAGCGAGTTGAAGAGGTGGAGGTCGTTGTAGGGCTGGGGCTGGAGCACTCGAACCTCGTCAGGAGATCGCCTCGACCGCGCCGGAAGGACCTCGACGGCCGGGCGTGGTGGCGGACGGGATCGTAACACCGAGGCCGGATGCGACTGGCGGCAGAGACGAGCACACCCCCGGCGAATGCCGGGGGTGTGTCCGTTGTCCAGGGGGCCCGAGTGGTTCTTGCTACTTCTTGGCGGCGGGCTTGCGCGCCGCCGGCTTCTTCGCTGCGGGCTTGCGCACCGCAGGCTTCTTGGCGGCGGGCTTGCGCGCCGCCGGCTTCTTCGCGGCGGGCTTGCGCGCCGCCGGCTTCTTCGCGGCGGGCTTGCGCGCCGCCGGCTTCTTCGCAGCAGGCTTCTTTGCAGCAGGCTTCTTCGCCGCGGCCTTCTTGACGGCGGGCTTTTTGGCCGCCGGCTTTCGGGCCGCTGTCTTCTTGACCGCAGGCTTGCGCGCTGCGGGCTTCTTGGCTGCCGGCTTCTTCACGGCCGGCTTCTTGGCAGCCGGCTTTTTGGCTGCCGGCTTCTTCGCAGCGGGCTTTTTCGCAGTGACCATCAGTTACACCTCACCGTCACGAGGCCCCGGACAAACGAAATGCTAACACGAATGTGCGTACTGACAATATTTTTTCGGGGGATAACGTGGAAAAAGTTGACAACTTTTTTCCACCCCTCTACCCGCCGCTAGACCCCGATTCGGACCGATCACACCCCTGGGATCGCATCTCGCACGCATCGATCGAGTTCGCGCGCCATCTGATTCGCATGCGCACCCGCATCACACGCACTGCGTAGACTCGCCGCATGACGCACGACGCTCGCTCCAACATCGAGGCCGACAACCTCTTCGCCCGATTCGATCCGTGGGCCGCGCTCGATGACGGACGACGCCAACTGGTCGCGGCGCTCGACACCTGCGACGCTCGCTCAGGTGCGCTGGCGCTGGCGATTCCGGAATTTGCGGCGCTGGGTGAAAGCGCCGGATCGGTCGCCTCGATGCTCCTCGCACACGCCGCACGTGACCGCGCGCATGCCGTGTTCTTCGCTGCGCTCGAAGCCAGCGACACGGTCGCCACACCGATCGAGGTCGGCGCCGTCGACGTGACGGACTGGTCAGCGGTCCGCGCCGACGTCGACGCCGGGCGCCTCGCGATGCTCGAGGCGGTGGCCGGGCTGGCCTCGGAACAGTGGGAGCGGGTGCTACTGCCGCCCTGGGACGCGGAGTCCGGGGACACGCTGGCGGGGCTGCTCATTGTCCGCGCCATCGCGGACGGGCTCCTCGCGAACGCGATCCTCGCGCTAGTCGCGGAGACTCCTGAGGGACATCCCGCGCGGTAGCATCGGCGACGCGGGCATCGATAGCAGAGTGCTCAAGGGCGGGAGTGACCGGATGAAGATCGCACGGGTGCAGGTCGAAGGCGGCATCTACACAGCGCGGATCGAGGGCGACATCGCGCACCTCCTTGAAGGGGGAGTCTTCGACCGACCGGTCGAGATGGGCCGCGCGGTCCCACTTTCGGCAGCGCGCCTCCTGATCCCGTGCGTGCCGACGAAGATCATCGCGATCGGCATCAACTACAAGAGCCATGCCGGGGATCGCCCGGCACCCGGTGACCCCCAGGGCTTCCTCAAAGCGCCCTCGTCCCTCATCGCCCACGGCGAGGCCATCGTCCTACCGGCTGACAGCACCAACGTCCACATGGAGGCCGAGGTGGTCGCGGTCATCGGTCGCCAGGCGAAGGGCATCACAGAGGCGCAGGTGGACGCGCACGTCTTCGGCTACACCGCCGGAAACGACGTGTCCGCACGCGACTGGCAGCAGAGCGACCTGCAGTGGCTACGCGCGAAGTCGAGCGACACCTTCGCCGCCGTCGGCCCCTGGATCGAGACCGACCTGACACCCGAGGCGATCTCCGTCGCCGGTCGAATCAGCGGGCGCACCCAGCAGGACTCCGACACCAGCCTGCTCATCCACTCCGTCCGCAAGTGCATCGCCCACCTCTCCCGCTACGTCACGCTGGAGCCCGGCGACCTGATCTACACCGGCACCCCCGGACAGACCGCCGCGGTCGTCGCGGGCGACACGTGCGAGGTCCAGGTCGGCGGCGTCGGGATCCTGCGTAACCCTGTGCGTCAGGGGTAGCGCGACCCGTGCCGCGCCCGCTCCGCGTCGCCGCGCTGCAGCCTCGAACGTTCGAGGCCCGCGACCACGTCCGCGCGTGGGAGGCGCTGCTGGCGCGCATCGACCAGTCGATCGCCGGGCACGCGCTACTCGTGCTGCCCGAGGCCTCGATCCCCGGCTGGGCGCTGCTCTCGCGTGAGGCGGCGGCGGCGCTCGACCTGCCTTCGGAGGACACCTGGTTCGCAGCGCTCGCCGACCGCTGCCGGCGCACCGGGTGCGCGATCGCCGCAGGCGTCGTTCGGCGCGACGACGACGGCGCGCTCCGCAACGAACTGATCCTGTTCGGGCCAGACGGCCGAGAACTCGCGCACGCGGGCGAGCGCACGGCCTCCGGCTGGTTCACGCGCGGGCGCGGCCCCGCAGTCGCGGAGATCGAGGGTGTGCGCATCGGCCTCATCGTGGGACGCGACCTCGCACGACGTGACCTGATCCGAGGGCTCGCCGGTGTCCACCTGCTGGTCGCCGCTGCCGCGCCGCGCGACACCGGCCGTCTACCCACCGCCGAGGCGAGCGTGGAATCCGACCTGCTCACGGCACGCGCCGCGCTCCTCGGCGCCTGGGCGATCGCGGGCGGCAAGTCCGGCAGCGAGGCCGGCCTCGTCCGCTTCTGCGGCGGCGCGGGGATTGTCGACCCGTCCGGCCAATGGAGTGTGCGTGCTCCGGCCGACCAGCCCGGTACCGCGTCCACCGAGATCGATGTCGACTCGGCGCCCGGCCCAGCGCTCGACTTCGCCACGCTCCCCGCGATGGACGCCGCCGCCGCCTCGCGTGAACCGCTGCGTGCCACCGTCGCTGCAGTGGCCTTCGACCCTCACCCGTCCGCCGTGGAGTCGATGGAGCGTCTGCGTGCCCTGGTGAACGCAGCCATCGCGGCTGGCGCGCGCTTCGTCGTGCTGCCCGACCTCGCCGGCACCGACCCGCGCGCCGTCACCGCGACGGAGACACTGCCCTTCCTCCAGGCACTCACTCAGGACTCGGGCGTCACCCTGTTCGCCAGTCTGGCCGAGCGCGCGGATGGCGCGACCTACAAGACGGCCTACGCCATCGAAGGCGGCGAGATTCTCGCCACCCACCGCCAGTCCGTCCTCGACCGCGACGAGCAGACCGCCGGATTCAGCGCGGGTGCCTCACCGCCCGTCAGCATCCGCACGGCGTTCGGCGCGGTGGGCCTCATGAGCGGTGCCGAAGCCCTCGCCCTGGGTGCTCCTGCGGGCACGGGCGTCGTCGTGTGGTGCGCAGGCGACGCGGCCGCCCCCGTCTGCGGGACAGCGCGCGCCCTCGCGATCGAGGACGGCGTCGCGATCGTGGCGGCCGGCTCGACGTCGCGCTCAGGCGGGGCATTCGTCATCGATGCGACGGGGCGCGTACTCGCCGGTACGCCCGCAGGCGAGGCTGTCCTGGCGATGGCGCGATTGGTCTAGGCGAGTTCGAGGCGGGCGACGGCTAGTCCCAGAGCACTCGCCGCTCCGCGCAGTGCGGGCACATCAACTGCACCGTGCGCACACGGCCTTCGAGGCGGAACTCCGTCACAGACTTGTCGATGAGGTGCGTGTCGCAGAACCGGAGCCGGCAGCGCTGACAGGAGTGCTGCATCCGCTCCTGGCAGCTGTCCTCCGCGCACATCGACATCCGATTCGGCGACTGGTGGGCATCCAGCCACCGCTGGTGGGCCTCGATGTCCGCGAACTTCGCGAGGCAGGGCTTCCGGTTGCAAACCTGGTAGTAATCGGCGTTCAGCGAGCCGTGGTCGGTGCAGAACGGCGCCGCGCAGTAGACGCAGAGTCCCACGGACTCTCGCCCGCAACCGCGGCGCAAGAATCCCGCGCCTGACGAGCAGGTGCCCTCGACTGCCATCGTCGCGCGGCTCCGTCCGTAAGAGGAACGAGTGGGCGGCGATTGTCGCACACGCGTCGGACTGCGCGCGCTACCTCGCGGGAGGCAGCACCAGCAGGCTGCCGGCGGAGATCCCGACCGAGACGATCGCTAGTGTGCGGCCCGAGGCCACCTCGACCAGGGTCACACGACCACCGGCCATGTCCGCCACATACAGCCGTGTCCCGTCCGCAGAGAACGCGAGGCCGTCCGGCGTCCCCGCCACGCTGACCGTACGCACGCCGCCCTCGCGGTCGACGAGGGCCACGCCCGAGGCCGCCGAGAGCGCTGCCGCCACGAGTGAGCCGTCCGGCGAGAAGATCGTGCGGACCGGTCGCCCACCGACCATTGCGTCCACCCGCGCGGTGCCGTCCCAGTTCACGATGTGTACCGTGCCGCCCGTTGCGCCGGCCGTGGCCACGCGCGTCTGGTCCGGCGACAGCGCGACCGTCTCCGGCAGTGACGACACACGCACCTCGCGTCCATCGATCTGGAGCACCGCGTCGCGCGCGCGGGCCACGGCGAAGGTGCCGTCGTCGCGCGTCACGACCGCGTGCGGCCAACCGGACATATGCGTTGGTGCCACTTCACGCCACGTCACAGCCGGACCGCCAATGACAAAGCCCCGTACCGAGTCGTGCTCCCGGTCGGTCACCAGCAACCGGTCGCCCTCGGCATCGTGTTGTAGCGCGAGGCCATGCGGGAGCCCGCCGGTGGCGAGGATCTCCACGCCGCCGCTGTCGAGGTCGACGACACCGATAGCGCCGGTCTGCTCCAGGGACACCGCGACCCGTTCCGCTGCGCGTTGAGCGCGGCGACGTTGGTGTTGATCTGTAGCGACATCAGGCCTCCCTGCCCGCCACGCGTTCGTTGCGTGGTGAGGACAGGGATGATCATTCACGAAGCGCGTGAGGCTCGCGATCGGGGAGACCCCGCGATGTGCGGGCTAGCCGCCCCCACCCTGGCCGGACTGCACCTGGAATCCAACCTGGGTGTATGCGGTGTTCGCCTCGAACGGCCCGATCTCGGCCTGACCGGCGCGACCGTCCGTGTGCTGGAACTGCATCTGGGTCGCCCCGCCGGTCGGCACGTCCTGCACGATTTGCCAGCCATCCTTCTGGAGGGTGTCCTTCAGTTTCCCGGCCACGCTCGTGCCGCTGTCCTTCGTGATCGCTAAGGCGCGGAACCCGGAACTGCCAGGCTGCTGCACCCACTCGTACTCCATGACGACGAGGGCATCGAAGAACGTCTTGGCCGGGAACTTCGCCGGTAGGGTCAGGCTCGCCGGCTCGGAGAATGTGCGTGCGTCAGCCTCGACTGCTGGAGTCGCCAGCAGCAGGTACGTGATGCTGGTGCTCGGCGTCTTCTCGGCAGCCATCGCGCGCTGCGCGGCAGCGAGGCTCTTGCGGTCGTTCACGTCGACCCCGCCGACCTTGACGATCTTGTCGCCCTCTTTCAGGCCGGCCACTTTCGCAGCGCCCTGATCGACGCGCTTCACAGTGAGATCGTCGCCCAGCGAACCCGCGATCTCCGGCACCGCGCTGGTGCGCCCAACCTTGAGCGTTGTCTGCTTTCCGCCTCGATCCACGACGAGCTCGTAGGTGGAGGTCCCCGGGCGCTGGTTCACGAGGGCTTGGCCGCGCAGATCGCCGCCGGTCGTCGTCTCGAAACGCATCAGCGTCCCGGTACCGTCCGCCTCGGCGCCCACGACCTGCCACGGGCGAGCGTCGAGTTGCTCCTGGACCTTCTTGGTCACGTCGGCGAGCGGCTCCGGCACGTCATAGACGAGTCCGATGAGGTTCCCCACCTCGGGCCGGCGGATCACGTACGAGCCGATCAGTTTCCCGTTCGGGTGGACCGGGAACTGCAGCCGCTCCTTGGAGTCAGCCGGCAGGCTGGGGTTCAGGAGGTCGGCGAGGTTGTCCGGGAGTTTGGCCTCGAAGATCGCGACGTCCGCGGACGGATCTTCGTTGGCGCGGAGCCAGCGCTCCGTCAGGGCGAAGTCACCGCCCGCTTCCTTCGAGTCACTGCAGGCGACCGCGAGCGGGGTGAGCGCAAGCACGGCGAGGAGGGCGAGGAGTCCGCGCCGCACGTCTGTGTCCTTCGGTGGAGGTGGGGGCTTTCGGAGCCGACTGTAGCACCGCCGCGCCCGCGACTGGATTCAACCGTGACGGCAAATCAGTCGAGTCGGGCGCGGCGGGCAGAAGTCACATGGGGTGGATGAGGGGATTTGAACCCCCGATCTTCAGGGCCACAACCTGACGCCTTAACCGCTAGGCCACACCCACCATGGAGCAGCGATCGTAGCATCTGCCCCCGCGACCGGGAATCGAGCGCTAACCGAGCAGGTACCGCAGCGGATCGACCGCACGGCCGTCCAGGGTCAGCCCGAAGGCTACCCGCGCGCCCGTATCCACGACGCCCAGGGGCTCGCCACGTCGGATCGTCGAGCCATCCTCGGGGACGACACCACCGAGGCCGCGCAGCGTGCTGCGCCAGCCGTTCCCGTGGTCGATCGTCACGACTGAGCCCTCGTCGCCCGCTGCGACGTGCACTGTGCCGTCGGCGGGGGCGCGCACAGCGCTCCCCTCCACCGCGAAGAGGTCGAGGCCTCCGGCGGTCGGGCGGCTCCCGGTGCGGTCGACCGGCATCGTGAGCACGCCACCCGGCCCGCGCCCGCCGAAAACCGCCGCGGTGCTCGCCACGCCGCTCACCGGACGCGCGAACACCGGACGCATGTCGCCAACGATGGCCGAGAGGTACTGGCGCGTCTCGAGCGGCAGGGCCGTCTCCCAGCGCTCGCCGTGCGCCGCGACCACCTGCCTCACCTTCCCGAGCCCCGCGTTATACGAGGCGAGCGCCTTGCGCACATCCCCGTCCCACGCGCCCAGGTAGTGGTCCATGCTCATGGCCCCCGCCAGCAGCGAGGCCTGCGGGTCGGTACGGTTCACACTCGGGTAGAACTGCGGCATCAACTGCGCGATGCCCTCCGCACCTGCCGAGGACTTCCGTAGCCCGAACACGACGTCCGGCGCGAACCCGGACTCCTGCTGGATCTGGCGCTCGAAGATCGAACCGTAGCCACTGCCGATGATCTGCTCGCCGGTGGTGCGCGCCATCTGCCGCCACCCATACGGGTCAGCGCCATCACCGGTCGACATCGTCTTCAGCCGAGCGGCCACATCGGCCACTGACATTGCCTTCGAGCCGGTCGAGGGGCGCTGCGACATCGCGAGGCCGCGCGCACCGCCGTCGCGGAGCGAGGCGATCTCGGCACGTACGCCCTCGATCTCAGAGCGGGCGGTGGCCATGTGACGTTCGAAGATGGCAGCGAATGAGGCAGCCTGAGTGGCCGGGGGTGGCGCACTGCGCACGCCCTCGTACGGCGGACAGGACTCGTCGAGCCGGGGCCCGAGGTAGGGGACAGTGCGTCCACGCGTGCTCCTCGCGACGGCGTCCGCCGCGAAGTCAGGCTATCGGTCGCCCTCGCGTCTTCCGTATCGGGGACTTCCCGCGCTGTCGGCGGCGGGCTCCCTCAGTCGCCTCGATCGGGGCGTCGAGAGAGCAGCGTAGCTAGAGGATCTCGCCGATCGTGCGGTACTTACCGGAGTAGAACACCAGCGGCTCGGCCTCGGGAGCGGTCGATATCTCCTCGACACGTCCGATGACGATCAGGTGGTCGCCGCCGGGGTAGCGCGCCTCCACGCGGCACTGCGCCCACCCCATCACGCCCTCGAGGATCGGCGCACCGAGCGATCCGAGGTGATGCGGTGCGCCGCCCATGGGCTCGGAGTGCTCGCCATGCTGCGCAAAGAGTTCGGAGAGCGTCTTCTGATCGGACGCCAGCATGTTAACCCCGAACGACTCGGCCACCTCAAAGAAGGGGTGCATCGACACCCCGTTCTGGATGCAGACGAGCACAAGCGGAGGATGAAGGGACAACGAGCAGAACGCATTCGCCGTCATGCCTCGGACGGCATTGCCCACCTGAACAGTAAGGACCGTGACCCCCGTGACGAAGTGGCCACTCCAGTTCCGGAACTCGCGCGAGTCGATCTCCGCCACGGGCCGCCTCCTGAGCCTAGGAATCCTAGCACGCAGATTCAGCCCACCTGCCGACCAGCCGTGCGTATACTCCGCCCGGCCCGCGCCCGCCTGCGCTACCCCATCCGAGGCGCCGACCGAGGGAGGCTCCGATGCCGTTCGTCACCGCCAACGGGATTGCCCAGCACTACGAACTCTCCGGCGACGGCGCGAAGACCATCGTCTTCATCCATGGCATCGGCTCCAAACTCCAGACCTGGGAGACCACGACGCCGCAGTTCGCCGGGTTCCGCCACCTCGTGTACGACGTCCGAGGCATGGGCGAGAGCGGCCACGAGCCCGGGCCCGTCTCCCTCTCCACCTGGGCCGCCGACCTGGACGCGCTTATGGAAGCCCTCGGCATCCCGAAGGCGATCATCGCCGGGCACTCGATGGGTGGCGCGATCGCCCAGCGCTTCACGATCGACTTCCCCCACCGCGTGGAGGGCCTGCTGCTATTTGCGACATCGAGCCGCGTCGGCCCCGCCCTCGCCTCGGGCTGGCTGAAGCGCGCGGAGGAGGCCGAGGCCGCTGGCAACGGCGCGATGGCCGCGACTAACCGCGCGGTCGCCGGTTACCGCATGGACGAGGGTCTGAAGTCGGTGGTGGCACCCACACTCATCCTCGTTGGGGACAAGGACCCGCAGACACCTCCCGGCGGCTCCGTGATCATGGCGCGATGCATCCCGAACGCCGAGCTGGAGATCTATCCCGGCATCGGCCACAACATCTACAAGGACGAGCCGAAGTCCATCGAGCGCGCGAACGGCTGGCTCGCACGCTTCAAGTAGCGCACGCCTCGCCCCTCGACCACTAGCCAGCCACACCATCGAGGTCACCACCGCCGGCCGCACGGACGTCACACCACTCCTCGAAGGCGACCCCACGACCCTGGCGATTGACGACGCGCTCGACGAACTCACGAGCGGTGGCGTCGAGGCCGACCGGCTCTTCGCGGAAGCGACGCTCCTCCGAGCGCTCGCCACCTCGCTCGAAGGTGCGCCCGCCACCACCTCAGGCGTGGCGGAATGGGACCTCCTCCTCGGCGGCGGACAGTGCTCGGCTCCGCGCACCGGCCATCTCCACCTCGTCAGCGTCTAGCCGGCGCCACCACCCACTCTCAGTCCCGCCGAGTACGATCGCTTTCCGCCCGTGAGGAGGCTGCTCGTGCCGCTATCGCTCGCTGACCGTCTGGACATCCAGGACCTGCTCGCCCGCTACAACCACGCGATCGACTCCGCCGACGCCGCCACATGGGCGGCGACCTTCGTCGCTGATGGCACGTTCACCTCGGGCGGCCGGACGCGCACCGGTACCGCCGAACTGGAGGCCTTCGCCACCGACTTCGCGGCGCGCATGCCGGGGTCCAGGCACTGGAACAACAACATCGTCATCGAAGGTGACGGCGACCACGCGAGGATGTCCTGCTACCTGCAGCTGCTGAAGACCGGCAACAGCGAGCCCGCGACCCTCGTCACGACCGCGAAGTACGAGGACACCCTGCAACGCGTCCATGGCGTCTGGCGTTTCACCTCCCGCACCGTCGTACGGGACTAGTCGATGCCCACCATCCCGAGGCTCACCATCCCGAGGATCAGCGCAACACCCGCCGCCCCCGCCAACACGGGTGCCGTATTCATCACCGGCGCATCTACCGGCATCGGCGCGGCTACGGCGCTTCACCTCGCAGCGCTCGGCCACCGCGTCTTCGCCGGTGTCCGCAAGGCTGAGGATGGCGAGGCGCTCCAGCGCCGTGGCGGCGTCCTGATCGTTCCCGTGATCATCGATGTGACCAGCGTGGCATCGATCGTCTCGGCGATGCAGACGGTCGGCGCGGCGGCCGGTGTCGGCGGCCTCGGTGCGCTCGTGAACAACGCAGGGATCGCCGTCAGCGGTGCGTGGGAGTACGTCGCCCGCGAACGGCTGCTCAATCAGTTCGAGGTCAACGTATTCGGGACTGTCGCCGTCACGCAGGCATTCCTCCCGCTCGTACGCCGAGGTAAGGGGCGCATCGTCATCGTCACCTCGATCGCCGGGAAGCACGCGCCGCCCTTCTACGGCCCGTACGCCGCGTCGAAGCACGCACTCGAGGCATTCGGGGACTCGCTCCGCTTGGAATTGAGGCCATGGGGCATCCCGGTCAGCCTGATCGAGCCGGGCGCCATCGACACTCCGATCTGGGACAAGGGCCTGTCGCTCGCGGACGAGGTCATGAATGAGATGCCCGCCGACGCACGCGACCGCTACGCCCCATACATCGAGGCCGCGCGACGCTCCGGCGAGAAGGCGGGGCGGAATGGCATCGCGCCCGAGCGCGTGGCCGAAGCCATCGCGCACGCCGTGCGTTCACCCCGGCCGGAGACGCGCTACTTCGTGGGACGGGACGCGCGACTCCGCGCCATCGCGATGCGGGTGCTCCCCGACCGCGTGCTGGACACGCTGACGTGGACCGGCATGAAGATGCCGAAACGGCCTCGATAGGTCGAGGTGCTCTACTTCTTCGTGCGCTTCGCCTCGGACGGCTGGGGGGCCGCCGGTGGCACGCGGCGCGCCCTCGGCCCTGCCACCACAAAGGCCAGCACCAGCGACGCGGCAAGCGCGACGATCACGTCTTCCATGCGCTGATCCTCGGCAGATCGAGCCATCCCGGCAGTCCCACGGAACACCCGAGGCTGCTCGGGCGTTGCACTCACAGGAACCGACGCACCGACAGGCACACAGGCAGTCGCTGTTGCGGCTCGTGCTGGTCTGCCTAAGATAGATCCACTGATCCGCTCAGACTGATCAGCGGTTTTCGGAGTGCTGATGCCCCGACAGATGCAATTGGCTCTCCTCTCACTGGTCGGGGGTGGCGCACTCCTCGGTGCAGTCCTGGTCGCAACGGGCGTTCTCGGTGGTGGCGGGATCTCGGTGCGTTCCGCCTCGAACAAGGGCGGTGCATCAGCGGCCGTCGCTGGCGCCTCGTCCACTCCGCGCATCCAGGACTCGGTTGCCGCGTGGACGAAGAAGTACGGCGAGCCAAAGGGCACCGACTTCGCGCGCCTGCGCATCCCCTCAATCGGCGTGAACGCACCCGTCGGCTCGTGGGCCGTCAAGGGTGACGCGATGCCCGAGCCCTACGGCCCGATCGATGTCGCCTGGTACGACCTCTCCGCATTCCCCGGCAACGGCGGCTACCCCGGTACCGGGAAGAACGCCGTCTTCGGTGCGCACGCCGACCTCAACCGCGAGTTCGAGGGCATCGGGCAGCGCTACACCGGTCCCGCGGTGTTCTGGGACCTCGACAGCCTGACGGCCGGCGACCGCATCGAGGTCGAACTCAACGGGCAGGTGTTGAAGTACTCGGTGGTCTGGGCGCGCGAGGTCAGCGCGACCGGGACGGACTGGGGTCAGTACTGGAGCAACAACGTGAAGGTGGACTCCATCACGCTCTTCACGTGCAGCGGCAAGTTCAACGCCGAGACCCACGAGTACGGCAGCCGGCTCCTGGTCCGAGCCGAACGCCTCAAGTAGTGGCGACTACGCCCAGCCCTTGAGCCGGAAGAACACCCACTGACTGGCGGCGATCCCGAGCATGCCGACCCCGATGATCCAGAACGCGGGGTCTGTCCAGACCGGCGACTCCACCATGTTCATGCCGAATGCGCCCGTGACGAACGTCAGCGGGAGGAACATCGCGGTGAGCACCGTCAGTCGCTTCATCACATCGCTCAGGCGGTTGTTCACCGTCGACAGATGCACCTCCAGCGCGCCGGTCATCAACTCGCGGTATGAGTCCACGACCTCGAAGACGCGGATCAAGTGGTCATGCACGTCGCGGAAGTAGATCACGTGCTCCGGCTTCACCACCGCGTACGCGGGTGACGTCAGCCGCGTGAAGATCTCGAGGTGAGGCGAGACGACCTTCCGCAAGGTCACCCCGTTCCGCTTCATCGCGAAGATCCGCTCGAGCAGGCCGTTGGTGTCGTCAGCCACCACGCGACCCTCGATGTCGTCGACGTCGTCGAGCATCTCGTCGAGGACCGGGAACATCGAGTCCACGAGGCGGTCGGCGATTGCGTAGAGCAGGAAGTCCGCGGTCGATCCCATCATCGTCGACAGATGGGCATCGAGGCCCGCATTCGGCGTCAGGCACACAAGCTTCGGATCGCGCCCGGTGAGCACCCAGTTCGTACCGATCGCGAGGTCGAGTTCGTACTCGTCCAGGCGTGGCACGTCTCGTTGATAGCCGAAGCCGTGCATCACCAGGACCGAGTAGCCAGGGAACTGTTCGAACTTCCCGCGCTGCCCCTTGTGTGTGAGGTCTTCCACGGTCAGGTGGTTGAGCGCGAGCGCTGCCCCGACTCGCTCAATCTCCGCGCCGGACTCGGACGAGTCTTCCTCGAGGTCGAACCAGACCAGCGCCTCGGGATCGGCGAGCAGCGCCACGCCCTCCTCGAACGGCACGTCGAGGGCGAACGTCCCATCCGGGCGGCGTACGCGGATCGTCAGCATCGGTTAGATGTAGCGCGCGCTGACCATGAGCGCGACCGCCACAAGACCGAGGATCGAGGCGATCCGGCTGTTTCGGCGCAGCGTCCCCTGGTGCCCCGCCATTGCGGTCGCCTGCGCGGGGGTTGGCGCACCGCTGATCTGCGCGCCGAGGGCCTCGATCTTCTTCAGTTCGGCCCCGGCTGTCCCGCCGATGCCGCCTGCCGCGATCCCAAGCACCATCCCCAGTCCAATCGCCCAGCCCCACGACGTCGAGAACAGGTCAGAGGCCTCGTGGCCTGGCGTGCGCATGATGAGGGCGAAGCCGACGAGGATCGTCAGCGCAGCCGAGCCCACCAGCACGGGCGTGAGCTTCTTGGCGATCGAGCTCATCGCGGGGCCTTGCACCTGCGGCCCTGCGGCGCGGAGCTGAGGCTCGATCACCCATGCCATGAGGGAGGCGCCACCCACCCAGATCACACCGGGTAGGACGTGCAGGATGCGCAACACGATCAGTTCAGCATTCATGGGTCAGGACTCCTGCGCGGCGACGGCTATGCCAGCACGGCCGTAACGGGCTTCGTCGGACGGCGCACCATGAGCACGATACCTGCCGCCACGAACCACAGCGCGCCAATCCCCAGGAACACCCCGTGGTAGTTCCCCACGGTGTCGTAATACCAGGAGACGAAGAGCGGCGCGCCTGCGCCGATCAGCAGCGAGATCGGGAGTGCCACACTCCGCACTGACCCGAGGTACCGCCGCCCGAAATACGACCCCCAGATCGTCTCCTGCAAGGGGATCTGCCCGCCAAAGCCCCAGCCGACCGCCACAAACGCAATCGCCAGCGGGATGAGCGCATGGGCCTCCGAGGCAAAGATCACTCCCGTGATCGAGCAGCCAGACAGCACGAACGACATCGCCGCCAGGCGATTCGGCGCGACGCGATCGGCCGCCCAGCCCCAGCCGACTTTGGAAACCAGCGCAGCGAACGACATCAGGCTCGTGTATGAGGCCGCCTGCGCCACCGTGTAGTTCTGGTCAGTCAGGAAGGGCAGCGTCTGAAGCAGCATCGTCCCTAGCCCCACGCCGCCGAGGCCGAACGAGAGCACAATCAGGTAGAGCGCCGGAGTCCGTAGGGCCTCTCTCCGGGTAAACGAGTTCGCGAAGTCCGCCGCCTGTACCGCCCCGGCACGGCCTTCCATCTCCTCCGCGTTCCGTCCGTCCGGATACAGCCCGTAGTCCTCCGGGGCGCGGCGCATGATCATCGACACAGGGATCACGAGGCTGATCGAGACCACTGCGAGGAGGCGCCACGCCGTGCGCCATCCGAACTCCTCGATTAGCAACGCGGATACGGGCGGGAATACCACCCCACCCAGCGACACTCCCATCGCGGCGAACCCGATCATCCGGCCGCGCTTCTCCACCCACCATTTCGACACCGTCACGTTGACAACGAGGTTCCCCACCATCGAGGCACCCAGCGTCAACACCACGCCGCGGATGATCACCCACTGCCAAATTGCCGTGACCGATCCTGACATGAATGTGGTGAGTGACAGCAGGATGGCACCGGCAAACATCAGTCGCCGGCCGCCATACTTGTCCACCCAGACACCGATGAAGATCCCGGCGAACGCAGCGACGAAGCGGCTCACCGTCAGTCCGTAGGTGTACTCCGCACGTGTCCAGTCGAGGTCCTTCGTCATCGGAGACATGAACGCCCCCGCGACCGAGTTTTGTGCCCCCGTCGAAATCAGCTGGGCAAGCAGGGCCCCACCCACGATGTAGTAGCCGTAGTACAGCCGAGGTCGCGCCGGCGGTCGGCCCGCACGCCCTGGGTCGCCGCTGACCGGTGCTCCACCTTGCGACTTGGATGACTCAACACCGAGAGGGCGCTTCGTTGTCATTTGCCCCGACTCCTCGCACGCCACGACCCACCGCAGGCGAACAGTACTCCTCAGCCACGCTCTCTACACACCTTCCCTCGCCGTCGTACCCTGCCCGCGCACACCTAGATTCGCGGGAGGCACACCATGGCGTACGAGGACATCACCTACGAAGTCGAAGGGCCTATCGCCACGATCCGGCTCAACCGGCCGCAGTACCGCAACGCCCAGTCTTACCGCCTCCTCGACGAAGTCGGGCTCGCCTTCGACCAGGCTGAACACGACAAGGACGTCCGCGTCCTCATCGTCCGAGGCTCCGGCGGCAACTTCTCCTCTGGCCACGACCTCGGCACACCCGAGGGCACCGCGTACCGCGAGTCCCTCGGCGCTGTCGATGGCCTCGACCGCTACGACCAGTTCAAGCGCTACAACCTCGACCTGCTGCTGCGCTGGCGGAACTTCCCGAAGCCGACCATCGCGATGGTGGAGGGATACTGCATCTACGCCGGCTGGATGTTGGCGGGGTGCCTCGACCTCGTCTTCGCGGCGAAGGACGCGAGGTTCCTCCCCGGCTTCATCGAATACATGTCCGTCCCGTGGGACCTCGGCGTGAAGCGCGCGAAGGAGATCGTCTTCGAAAGCCGCTTCCTCACCGCGCAGGAGGCGCACGACTACGGCTTCGTCAACCGCGTCCTTCCCCTCGAAGACCTCGAGCGCGAGACGTACGCCTATGCCCGTCGCGTCGCGGAGAACCACCCGATGACCGTGCGCATCTCGAAGGTCGCGATGAACAAGGCACAGGACATCCAGGGCTACAGCAACCACCTCGAAGACGTCCTCGGCGACTACGTCGCGTGGGGCTCCTATATGCAGGGCGAGTCGCGCATGCAGGGCCAGCGTCGCCTCGCTGCCGTCGACCTCGCGGTACGAGGGCTGAAGGGGGACCGCTTCGGCCTCACCGGCACCTCGGGCGTCTAGGCCGCAAGCGCCTGGTCGGCCGACGCAGGACGGCCAGGTGCGGGCGTCAGCATGATCATCATCGCGGCGAGCAAGTACGTCGCGATGAACAGGTGGAACGCCGTCGTGTACGAGCCGAAATGGTCGTAGGCGAAGCCGGCGAATACCGGCCCACCGGCGCTCGACACGATCGTGAACGGCTGCGCGAGGCTGCGCACGGTGCCGAGGCTGAGGCGGCCAAAGAAGTCGGCCCACACCACTTCCTGCACCGTCACCACGCCGCCGATGCCGAGGCCAAGCGTGAAGATCGATCCGTAGAGCGGCGCCAGCGTGTGCGATGCGAGGATCAGTGTGAGCCCCAACGCCATCAGGCCGAACTCCGCGGCGGCACATCGGCGGATCGGGAATCGGTCGAGGGCTATCCCCCACAACGGCTTCGAAAGCAGGCCGGAGACACCGATCATCCCGAAGGCGCCCGCCGCCTGGCCACGCGTGAATCCCGCGTCCGTCATGTAGGGGATGAGGTGCAACAGCAGCGCCCCCATGCCGGTACTCGCGAATCCGAACGTCGCGACGAGCATCCACAGCGTCTTCGTCCGCGCCGCCGCCTGTCGCGTCCACCGCACATCCGAGGCCACTCGCGCCGACACCGGGGCGCCCTCGATCGGTGCGTCGTCGCCGTCCGGTCGCAGCCCGAAGTCCTCGGGCCGTCGCCGCATCGCGAGCAGCGCCGTCGGGATCACCGTGACCCACACGGCGACGCCGATCGCCGCCCACGCTGCCCGCCACCCCCATGCGTCGATCATGCGGTCGGCCACCGTCGGCAGCAGCAGAGCGGCCATCGAGGTGCCCATCACGCCGAACGCGATCGCGCGCCCACGCTTGCGCACAAACCAGTTCGAGAGCGTGACGTTGACGACGAGGTTCCCCATGCCGATGGAACCGACCGCGACGAGTCCCGACCGCACGAGGTAGTACTGCCACAGTTCTTGGACCTGGCCCAACGCGATGAATCCGGTCCCGCCGATGATCGCGCCACCCACCATGAGGGCGCGCCCGCCGCGCACGTCCATGCGTCGCCCAATCGCGACGCCGAGGAGTCCTGTCACGAAGGTAGTGAGCGTCTGTCCCAGGGAGATGTCCGTGCGCGACCAACCGAGTTCCTCGGTCATCGGCTTGAGGAAGACGCCCATCGAGTATGCGGTGATGCCCATCGACATCATCGAGGAGACGAAGGCGACACCGACGATGTACCAGCCGTAGTAGAACTGCCGCCCAAGGAATTGCGTCGGTAGCGGGAGGCGCGCAGGCCTCTCGATCGTCTCGGTGGATGTGTTCCCTGGCAGCGCCATCGCGCACCTCGGTCACTGCGCCGGGAGTGTACGCCGGGGCGTCCAGCGCCCCGGTCGAGCCCTAGCGGCCGGTCCACTGCGGCGGGCGGTTCTCGAGGAAGGCGCGGCGGCCCTCGCCCTGGTCGTCAGAGAGGGCGACCCGAGTGCCAGCCCACGCCTCGTTCTGAAGCTGACGGTCCAGCCCCTCGCGCGTCAGGTCGTTCACGAGTTGCTTCGTCAGTTCGATGGTGACTGACGGCCCGCTCGCCAGTTTGCGCGCGAGGCCGAGCGCTTCGTCCATCAGCCGGTCCGGCTCGACGAGCCGGTTGACGAGGCCCCACTGGTGTGCGGTGGCGGCATCGACTTCCTCGCCCGTGAGCATCATCTCGATGGCGCGACCACGGCCGATCAGTTGAGTGAGGTGGTAGCTCGTCCCGGTGTCGGGGACGAGGCCGCGTCGCGCGAACACGGAGATGAAGCGCGCAGCCGTCGAGGCGACTCGGATGTCTGCCGCGAGCGCGAGCGAGAGGACCGCCCCCGCGGAGACGCCGTTGACAGCGGCGATGATCGGCTTCGGGTAGTGGCCGAGCGCTGAATAGAGGACACCCCAGTGCCCGATTGGGCCCTTGAGCATGCGCCGGTACCCGGCCGCCTCGTCCATCTGCACGTCGGCGGCGCGAACTTCGGGCGTCGCGGCGAGGTCGGCGCCCGCGCAGAAGCCGCGTCCCGCTCCCGTGATCACGACGACTCGCGTTGCGTCGTCGCGCTCGGTGGACTCGACCACATCGAGGAGTTCGTGGACGAGCCGCGGGCTGATGGCGTTGAGCCGATCCGGCCGGTTGAGCGTGACGAGTGCGACGCCGTCGTCGCGCTGGAACAGCAGATCCTGGTAGTCCACCGCGGCGCCTCCCTCGGTGCCTCGCCGCAGCCTTCACGGCTGTCGGGCTAGCTTCGTCGGGCAGTATGCGCGCTCGACGGGGAGACGTGTGGCGGGGCTTCGCAGCGCCTACCGCAACAGATCCTCCCCGGCGCCGAGGCGCAGCGTACGGCCGAGCCACCCACGCACTCGGTCGGTACTCAGCGCCGCGAGCAGTACCAGCACCACGAGCGCAGCGATGAAGATGGCGCCCTTCCCGGCCGAGTTCGCGCCATACATCAGCGCCCACAGCACGCTGAATAGCGCTCCGAGCATGACTCCCGCGCGCAGGACATCGAGGGCTCCTGAGGCGACGACGCCAACCATCAGCGCCGCTGCCGACAGACCTGTCACCAGGAGTAGGACGTTCCGATGGTGGACCTTCTGGTCTTTCTCGAATTGCCGGTTGTCCTCGTCGAACTTGCGGAGTGTTTCCGTCTCTTGCGGGTCAGGCGTCGCATTCGGCGCGGGGGGCGCCTTGCGCTCGATCGCGATCGGGTACTCCGGACGGTCAGGGCCGGGGTAGAAGGTCAGGGTGCCGAAGCCGATGGCCAGCGACAGGAACAGCGCGATCGCCGTGGCGTACAGGAATCGGATGGCAGTTCGCACAGTCAGATCTCCCTCGGTCCCGAGATACAGCGCGGCGGTGTCTCTTCTGTAACGCTACGACGCTCGTGGGCGTTCCATTCCCTCGATCAGTCGATGTCCAGCACGGCCTTGCCGGCGACCTGCCGGCCGAAGAGGGCAGCGCCCGCCTCCGCGATGCGGGACCAGGAGCCGCGCCAGCCAACATCCACCTGCAGGCGCCCGGCCTGCATCAGGGTGATCAGGTAGGCGATGTCCTCGCCGGAGTGCGGGCCCTTCGTGAACGCCTCGATCGAGCGCTTCATGCCGACAAGCGAGGGGAAGGCGGCGGGTTCCTGCGAGGTAGTGCCGATGCACTGCACGACACCGCCTTCGCCGAGGAGCCCCCAGACCTTGACCAGTTGCGACCCGCCCACGCTGTCGATCACGACGTGGATCGGGCTCACCACACCTTCGAGGCCAATGACGACCTCGGCGGCGCCCAGTCCACGAAGGCCTTCGCCACGTGCCGTGGATCCGACGCTGGCGATGACGTGCGCGCCACCAAGCGTCGCGAGTTGGACGGCGAAGCGGCCGACGCCACCCGATGCGCCGGTGACGAGGACGCGCCGGCCGAGGAGCGCGCCGGAGCGTCGAAGCGCACGGAGCGCGGAGACACCTGCGACCGGGAGCGTGGAGGCGACACCGAGATCGATGTCTGCGGGGACGACGGCGAGCTCGTCGAGGTCGACGGCGCGCCGTTCGGCCCAGCCGCCCTGGGTGCTCATGGTGGTGACGACTCGAGTGCCTGCGGCGGGGCCGGCGCCATTGGCGGCGGCGCGGAGGACGGTGCCGGAAGCGTCCCAGCCGGGAATGAATCCGGCGGGACGGGCCTGCGCACCTCGTAGGTCGCCGTAGTTGAGCGAGAGGTGTTGGACCGCAACGAGCACCTGGTCGGGCCGCGGTTCGGGTTCGGGAGCCTCGCCGAGGCGGAGTTTGCCCTCGATGTTCGGATCGACGATGAGTGCGCGCACGAGGGGTCTCCTTCGCTCGATCTGCCGAGCCGGCCCGATCCTACTCGACCCGCCCGAACGGCCCTGACACGAGGTGCTATCGTGCGCCGCAATCGAGGCAAGCCATGGCTACCGGCCGCCTACCGACATCTGCATCTGACGCGACGCCCGGGGCGACGCCACCCAAGCGATCGAAGACCTCGACCAGCGAAATCTTCGTGTCCTTCCGGCTGCGCGACTTCCGCTACCTCACGCTCTCCACCCTCGCGGCTGGTTTCGCGCAGTGGGCGAAGCAACTTGCCCTCTTCGCCCTCGTTTACGAGATGACCGGCTCGGCCGTCCAACTCGGCGCCGTCGCCGCCTTCCGAGGTGGCGTGGGGACGCTCATCGCCCCATACGGCGGCTACCTCTCAGACCGCTTCCCTCGGCGCCGCATCATCGTCGCCTCCACCCTCCTCGATGCCGTGCTCGCCGCCATCCTTGCCGCGCTGGTGCTGTTCGACCTCGCCCACGTCTGGCATGTGTACGTCATCGCCTTCGGTGGCGGCCTCGCGCAGTCCATCAACCAGCCTGCCCGCCAGGCCTTTGTCTACGACGTCAGTACGGACGAGACGCTCCCGAACGCCGTCGCGGTGAACTCGATGGTGCAGAACGTCTCGCGTGTCCTCGGACCCTCCGCGTTCGGCGTCATGATGGCGGCGTGGGGCGTGGCCTCCGGGCTGGTGATGCTGGTGGGCCTTCAGGTCGCCGCGAGCATCGCCACTCTCCAGATCAGCCACGTCACTCGCCAGACCCGAGTCACCTCGACCGTCTCACCGTGGCGCATGATCGGCGAGGGGTTCACGTACTCCTGGCAGGACAAGCGCATCCTCGGCCTGATCGTGCTCTCGACGATCCCATCGCTGCTGATCTATCCGTACATCCCGTTCCTCAAGATCGTCTCGGAGGATGTCCTGCATCGAGGGAACGCGGGCTTCGGCATGCTGTCCTCGATGATGGGCTGGGGCTCACTCATCGGGCTGTTTGCCCTCGCGTACGTCGGCGGCGCCCGCAACCGAGGCTTGCTGATGCTGGGTGGCTTCCTCGCCTACGCCCTCATCCTGCTCGGATTCTCGGCGTCCTCGAACTACGTCCTGTCACTCTCGATCCTCGCGACAGCCGGGATCTTCCACTCGGTCGCGATGGCGCTGAACAACACCCTGCTTCACCAGGTCACGCGCAACGAGATGCGAGGGCGGGTGATGGCCGTGAACCAGATGTCCCACGGTGTCCAGGCGTTCGGGTCGTTCCCGATGGCCTTCGCGATCTCCGCCTGGGGCGCCCAGACCGGGATCGGTGCGTTCATGGCGATGGCATCCGTCGCCTTCCTCGTCTTCGTGCTCGCCTGGGGCTCCGTCCGCCGCCTCCAGTAGTCGACCTCCACCGCTGGCCGAGGCCCTCGCAGGTTCGCTGAGCGTGCTTCCTCACAGAATGTGATGGGAGTGATGCACGCACGCCCACACAACGACGCGATTGCGACGCCCTCGATGGCAGCATGTCCTTCACGACAGCAAACGAGTCCCGGCGGTGCCGAGGCCCACGAAGGAGCACTTCATGTCAGGCGAGCGAGACAAGGCGATGGGCAAGGGCAACGAGATCGCAGGCGCGGCCCGTGAGGCTGTCGGCAAGGCTACGGACAACGAAGAGATGGAAGCCAAGGGCAAGGCGCAGCAGGCCAAGGGGTCAGCGCAGGGCGCCATGGGCAATGCGAAGGACGCGGTCGACAAGGCCGCCGACTCGCTCAAGGGCTAACGAGCCCACCAGAGACCAACGAGCCCTCCGGGGCGACATCGACAGGAACGACTCATGTACATCGGCGGCGGTATTGTCACTCTTCTGGTCATCGTCGTGCTGCTGATGGTGATCTTCTAGGCCAGCAGGCCTCAGCCCGGCGGATCGAGCCCCCCCGCCCGTTCCGCCTCAACAGCGCCCGCTTGCCGGCCACCCTCCCCCGGGTTCCGGCAGCGGGCGCAATTCACGCCCATCGATGCCTGGACGGGAGCCGCGGTGCGGCAGTTCTGGCGGGAGTGCGTGGGTGTCGGACCCACCTGGGAGCGCAACGCGACCCCACGTCGGTTTTGAAGACCGCGGACATCACCGGACGCCATCCACTCCCACGCCATCCTAGCGGGCTCACCGGGCTCAGTTGGGAGGCTGGTTGCCTCGTCTGTCGCGGAGGCTGACACTGGGCCCTTGGAGACTGGGCGGAGCAGGAGCGTGCGATGACCCTCGACCAGCCGTCCGACGCCGACCGCTCCGTCGCCAAGCCGGAGACGCTGGCGAAGATGTGGAAGTTCGTCGAGAACTTTGCTGAGAAGAGCGGGACGCACCTCCACCCCCAGCGTGAGATCACGGAGTTCCTGGTCATCGGCCTCGCGAAGAACGCGGACGAGGTGGGGAAGCCGCTGTGTCCCTGCATGTTCTTCGAGGACAAGCAGGCGGAGATCGAGAAGAAGACCTGGATCTGTCCTTGCGAGGAGATGCAGCGGTGGAAGTACTGCCACTGACTGCTCTTCTGCGATGAGGAAGGTCTTCCCATCACCGAACACCTGCCCGAGGGCCACGAAGGCCGCGAGGCCTATGGGAACCGCGCTGACCCGACGCCGGAGAAGGGGCGCGCCCTGACACGCCTCGAGGAGAAGCAGGGGCGCTCCGTGTCCAAGGGCCAGCGCGCCACGGATGGGCCGCCGTCCTCGATTCCACTGGGTGGGGACTGACTTCGTCTGACCTTGTCCCTGACTTTTCGAACCTCGATTTTTCGGGTGATCGGCGAAAAACCGGAGAGGGTCGCGAAATAGATTCGCGCGCGAAAGGGGTTGTTTTCTAGGGGCCGATTCCGAGGGGGTCTGGGCTAGGAAACGTTCATTTTCTAGCGAGATCTGAGGGCTGTGCCAGGTGGGGATTGGGGATCGCGGGGCGGTCCCCTTTCTGATCCCGGTGGGGGCGAGGCGGGGCGCGGTACCCTCGGCGGAACGTCCGCAGACCTCAAGCATGCGAGGGCCACCTATGCCTGCCACTCCGTTCGTCCAGGCGGCGCATCCGATGCGGTTCGGGTTGTTCATGGCGCCGTTCCATCGCGCGGGGGAACATCCGACGCTGGCGCTGCAGCGGGACCTCGAACTGGTGGAGGCGCTCGACCGGCTGGGGTACGACGAGGTGTGGGTGGGCGAGCACCACAGCGGTGGGCGCGAGTTGATCGCGGACCCGGCGGTGTTCATTGCGGCGGCGGCGGAGCGGACGAAGCAGATCCGCCTCGGCACCGGGGTGGCGTCGCTGCCGTACCACCACCCGTTCCTGGTGGCGGACAAGATGGTGCTGCTGGACCACCTCACGAGGGGCCGCGCGATGCTGGGCGTGGGGCCGGGCATCCTCGCGTCGGACGCCTACATGCTGGGGATCGAGGCGCCGGAGCAGCGGCGGATGATGAACGAGTCACTGGACGTGATCCTTCGCCTGTTGCGCGGGGAGACGGTCAGCGCGCAGACGGACTGGTTTACGCTGCGCGAGGCGCATCTCCAACTCCCGAATTACACACGCCCGCACCTGCCGGTCTCGGTGGCGGCGTCGTTCACCCCGAGCGGGCCAGTGGCCGCGGGGCGGCACGGCATTGGGCTGTTGAGCGTGGCGGGGGCGAGCCACGAGGCGTTCGAGCGGACGTGGGGCTGGGTGGAGGAGGAGGCGGCGCAGAGCGGGGCGGCGGTGTCACGCGCGGACTGGAGCGTGGTGCTGACGATGCACCTGGCGGAGTCGCGCGAGCAGGCGATCGCGGACGTGGCGCGGGGCTTCGAGGTGCGGGCGTACGCGGGGGACTCGGGCGCGCCGAACAGCGGGCAGTCGTTCGGGGTGACGGGGAAGACGATCCAGGAGGCGCTGGAGGGGAACCCCGGCTTGATCTTCGGCACGCCGGACGACGCGATCGAGGCGCTGGACACGATCGTGGAGCGGAGCGGGGGGATCGGCGGGGTGCTGTTCATCCACCACGAGTGGGCGAGCGTGGAGGCGACAGCGCGTTCGTTCGAGTTGTTCCAGCGCTATGTGGCGCCGCGCTATCGCGCGGGGGACGGGGCGCACCTGCTGGCGACGCGGGAGTGGTTCGACACGCGGGGCCGGTCGGCGTTCGCGTCGGCGGGTGAGGCGCAGGCGCGTGCGTTCACGGATGCGGGGAAGGCTGTGCCGGCGGACCTGGCGGAGCGGATGCGAGTGATGGCGGAGCGTCGGGCGGCTCGGGAGCGTGGGGGGTAGGAGGTGGGGAGGAAGCGGTGAGGCGAGGCACGACACCGCTCGCGATGTTCGATTGACGCGGCGCGACACCTCATTCAACTATGAGCCTGCCCCGGTTTCCCGGACACCTAGACTGTGGCGATTCGGTCGCCCAGGGAGGAGTCCGAGATGGCTACGAGGTACCCACCCGAGTTCCGGCACCGCGCAGTCGAGCTGGCGCGGCAGCGTGAGAAACCGATCCTGCGCATTGCCCAAGACCTCGGGATTTCCGACGCGACGCTGCACGGCTGGCTCAAGCAGGCAGACATCGACGAAGGCCATGCAGACGGCCTGACCACGGAGGAGCGCGCGGAACTCGTGCAGCTGCGCCGCGCCAACCGCGTGCTGACGATGGAGAACGAGATTCTGAAGCGGGCGGCGGCGTTCTTTGCCCGCGAGAACGTGCTCCCAAAATGAGATTCCGGCTGGTCCAAGAGCTTGCCGCTGACGGGGTGCCCGTCGCGGTGGCCTGCCGGGAACTGGGGGTCTCGCCGTCGGGATACTACGAATGGCGAGGCCGGGCGCCGTCGGCACGGGCGGTCGTCGACGCGGCGCTGAGCACACAGATCGTCGAGATTCACACCATGTCGCGCGGGAGCTACGGCGTACCGCGAATGCACCTGGAGCTCCGGCTCGGGCGCGGCGTGCGCTGCGGCCGTAAGCGCATTGCCCGGCTGATGCGCGCGGCTCACGTGCAGGGCATCCATCGCCGTCACGGCAAGCGTCACCGCCCCCTGCCGGCAGTGCACGACGACCTGGTGCGTCGTCGCTTCATGGCCGATGCACCGGACCGGCTCTGGCTCACGGACATCACCGAGCACCCGACACGGGAGGGCAAGGTCTACTGCGCCGCGGTGCTCGACGTGTACTCGCGACGCATCGTCGGCTGGTCGATCGCCGACCACCTACGCGCCGAGCTCGTCGTGGACGCTCTAGAGATGGCACGCTGGCGTCGCCGGCCGCAGCCCGGGCAGACCGTCGTCCACTCGGACCGGGGCTCGCAATACACCGCGTGGGCGTTTGGTCAGCGCCTGCGCTCGGCCGGGCTGCTCGGCTCGATGGGACTCGTCGCCTCGGCCCTGGACAACTCGATGATGGAGTCGTTCTTCGGGACGATGCAGCGAGAGCTGCTCGACCGGAAGGCCTGGGCCACGCGGACCGAACTGGCGCGGGCGATCTTCGAGTGGATCGAGGGCTGGTACAACCCGCGCCGCCGCCACACCTCGATCGGTGGGCTCAGCCCCGTGGACTACGAAAGGAGTCGTCAGGCCGCTTCATCTGCGGCATGATTTCCAGAAGCAACCTGTCCGGGAAACCGGGGCAGGCTCACTTCCGTCCGTCAGGAAGAACTAAACCTTCACATCCAGCGACCGTCTCGAGCTGCTTCGCACGTCCGACGAATTCACCAAGCTCCTTGTCAGTAAAGGTGCCATTCGAAGTCTCCGGATACTTACTTTGAAGAGCGACCAACACGTACTCGGATCCACTGTCCGATTCGTGTTCCTCGAGTATGAGTGCGTCGAGCCCCCCGTCATCGTCGCTATCGCAGATGAACTCGAAGGCATCGGCCTCGTCATACCCTTTGACATTTCGCAGATAACAGAGCAGGAGAACTGCGCGCTGCTTCCGTAAGCCCTCTGCATTCGACGGATCCGCGAGCTTCGCCAGGGCGCTGTAAACGGACTCGCGATCACTCTTCGAAAACACGCTATTTCCCGAACGAACACGACATGCGAAAGCAGGACGGCACTCGCAGATACTACCAACGCTGATCGCGCCCAAGCGGATGCCGTGACACTCCTAACCCACCAACAGGAGGGGCGGCCTGACGGCCGCCCCTTCTTGTCTGACAATCTGACGCGCGCCCAGCCCTCGAGGGGTGTGGCGTCGGCGGGGCCTAGGCGGTCGCGCCGGCGGTGGCTGCGTCGAGCAGCGGGGAGAGTTGCGACTTCGGGCGGAAGCCGACGACCTGCTGCACGAGTTGGCCGTTCTTGAAGATCATGAGCGTGGGGATCGAGCGGATCCCGAACTGCGCGGAGACCTTCGGGTTTTCGTCCGTGTTGAGCTTGACGAACTTCACCTTGCCGGCGAAGTCGTTCGAGAGTTCCTCGACGACGGGAGCGACCATGCGGCAGGGTCCGCACCAAGGTGCCCAGAAGTCGACGAGTACGGGGATGTCGCTGTCCAGTACGTCTGCCTGGAATGTGGCGTCGCTGGTGTCGGCAGGCATCGCCTGCTCCTTCCTGCCTGCGTCAGCGCTCGATGGCGGCTGGCGCGGCACTGTTGCGCTGGGTGCTTTGCCCGGGGCGCTCGTCCGTTGGGGTTGGCCGAGGGCGACCGCTCGCCTCGTCATCACCGCAGGGAGATCGTACATACCCCCACCGGGTATGTCAATCTGAGCCTGGCACACCCCCAGCGGGGGGCGGGATGGCCGATAATCAGGGCATGGCTGACTCGAATGCCCCGACCGCCGACCACGCGGCGCTGATCGCTCGCCTGCATCGTATCGAGGGGCAGGTGCGGGGGATCGCGCGGATGCTCGAGGAGGGGCGGACCTCCGAGGAGATCGTGACGCAGTTGATGGCGGTGCGGTCGAGCATCGACACGGCGGGGGCGGCAGTGCTGGACGCGTACCTGGCGACGTGCCTCGACGAGCGGGACCCGGCGTCGCAGGTGGCGGCGCTGCGGGACGCGATGCGGTTGTGGTGGAAGTTCGCGCCCTCGGCGGGTGGGGCGGGGGCGATGGCCTCGGAGGTGGGGGCGTCCTCGCCGCTGCCGCTATAGGGGGCGAGCCTCGGCGCTCAGGGCTGCAGATGAAGGCGGGGCTTGGGGCGGCGGGGGATGAGGGCGTGGGTGTCGAGGCTGTGGCGCTGCCAGAGTTGGAGTGTTTCGAAGTGCAGCCAGCACTCGGAGCATTTCACGGGTGAATCGGACACGGCGCTGCTCCTGGGACTCTACAGATTTGATTCACAGGAATGTAGCGACGGGGCTGCGACGGGGCGTTGCAGGGCCGCGTTCTCTCCATACGGCGGCGTTACGAAGTCATCACAATTCGTGCACGGTCGCTCGCCTCGACCTCGGCTAGCCGGCGCGGCCTCGGGGGCTGGGCTTACTTCGGGAGGCCGTCCGCAATCGAGGCGGCAAGGGCGGGGAGCATGCCTCGGTCGACGGCGTGCTGGGCGGTTTTGAGGGCGCTGGCGACGGCGTGGCCGTCGCTGCGGCCGTGCCCGATGAAAACGCCGCCGTCGACGCCGAGGAGGGGGACGGCGCCGTGGACGCGGTAGTCGAGGCGGTCGCGGACGCTTCGGAGGGAGGGGTAGAGGAGGAGGCCGCCCACCTTCGCGCGGAGGGAGGAGCGGGCGGCGGTGCGCAGCGAGTCGAAGAGGTAGGAGACGAGGCCCTCGGCAATCTTCAGCGCGACGTTGCCGGTGAAGCCGTCGGCGACGATGACGTCGGCCTGCTGGGTGAGCAGGTCGCGGCCCTCGATGTTGCCGACGAAGCGGATGCGGCCGCCGTTCGAGATGTCGGCTTGCGCGAGCGCCTCGTGCGCCTCGATGACGAGCGCGGAGCCCTTCGATGGCTCTTCGCCGATAGAGAGCAGGGCGACCCTCGGGTGCTCGACGCCGTAGACGGACTGCATGTAGGCGGAGCCGAGGTGGGCGAACTGGACGAGGTGGCTCGTGCGCGCATCGGCGTTCGCGCCGACGTCGAGGAAGAGGACGTTGCCGTCGCCCGCGGGGATGACGGCGCCGAGCGCCGGGCGCTCGACACCCTTCAACCGCCCGAGGACGACGAGGGCGGTGGCCATGCCGGCGCCGGTGTTGCCCATCGAGACGAGCGCGCTCGCGTCCCCGCTCTTGACGAGCTCCATGCCGACGTAAAGGGAGGTCTGGCGCTGGCGGCGGACCTCTCGCGCGGCGTGGTCACCCATCGCGACCTGGTCAGGGGCGTGGACGATGCGGAGGTTGGTATGGCTGCCACCTTTCGCACTGGCACCCTTCGCGACAGTCAGACGGTTGAGTTCGTGGCCGAGGACCTCGGAGTCGCCGACGAGGATCACCTCGATGCCGGCGGCGGCCGCCTCAAGCGCGCCCTCGACGGTCACGCGGGGGGCGTCGTCGCCGCCCATGGCGTCGAGCGCGACGGCGGTCATGCGCCAGCCACCGCTTCGCCGTCGGCGTCGTAGTCGCCATCCTCTTCGTAGATCCACTGCATAGGGTCGTCAGTGCGCTGGAAGAGGACGACGAGGCGTTCGGCGCCATCGTGGTACGGGGTGAACTCGTAGTCACCGAAGCGGGCGATGATGCGCAGCCCGGCGAGGCGTCCGGCGAGGTGGAGTTCATCGAGGGTGATGGTGCGGAAGGTGAAGATCGCGTTGACGCGGCGCAGGCGACCGTCGCGGTCGGCGACGTCGAAGTGCCAGGTGATCCACTTCATACCCTCGGAGGGGTGGGGCTCGACGGCGACGACCTTGGTGACGGTGCCGCCCTCCCATGGCTTCGTCCAGTGTTCGACGACGGGAAGGGGGCCGACCTGGAAGTCGTCGGAGTGCGGCGACTCGACGTCGACGACGCCGACGCCGCCCTGGCCGAGGTGGCGGGCGACCACCTCGAGGGTGGAGACGAGGTCGTCGCTGCTGGCGAGGTGCTGGACGCTGCCGAGCGGGATGGTGACGAGGTTGAACTTCCGCCCGAGGTCGAGGGCGGTCATGTCGCCTCGCTGGTAGGTGACAGAGAGGCCCTTCGAGCGGGCGCGG
>CAMBFG010000006.1 GCA_945865925.1 Dehalococcoides mccartyi | reverse complement strand
TAACCCGCAGCCTGCATCATCTTGGAGGCCTCAGCCGGGTTGAACTGATACCACGGGCCGTTGATCTTGGCCGTCGGGTACTTGTCCAGCCAGAACGCCCACGGCATGGGCGAGTTGGAGTACGGGCCTTCCGGGTTCTGGTTGTCGCCGCCGTTGTTCGCGAGGTCGAAGTCCTTGCGGTCGAAGGCCAGCGACAGGGCACGGCGGATGCGCTCGTCCTTGAAGATCGGGTTCTTCATCTGGTACTGCCAACCGTTGACGTTGGCGCCGCGCGACACCGGGGCCGTATTGCCCACCATGTCGTCGCTGTTCTCGGCGAAGGTGTCCGCGAGCGTCTTCTTGTCCGGCGCGTTGTAGTCGAAGTAGTTGTCCGTCTTGAAGCCAGCGCGTAGCGCGTTGGCATCGTCCTGGACATACATCTCGATCGCGTCGACGTACGGCAGGCCACTCTCGAAGTAGTCCGGGTTCTTCACGAAGACGGAGCGCTGCTTCTTGGTCCACTCCTTCTGAATGAAGGGGCCGGTACCCATCGCCTTTTCCTGGCGGAGGGTCTCGTTGTCGATGAGCTCCTTCATGTACAGGTATGACCAGGCGGCGACTTCCTTCGGGAAGTCGCTCTTCGGGCCGTTGAGCGTCACCTTGACGGTGTACTTGTCCGGCGTCTCGGTCTTGGTGATGTCCGAGAAAACATCTTTCTGCGAACCCGCGAGATACAGCTTGATCGTCTGCGCGACGTCCTCCGAGTTGAACTCGCGGCCGTTGAGCGGCGCGACGTTATGTGTCTTCACGCCCTTGCGGAGGCTGAAAATCCACGTCTGGCCCTTGTCCGGAGACTCCCACTTCTCGGCGAGGTCGGGCTCAATCTCGACGTTGAACGGATCAGCGAGCGGGCCCAGCTTCTCCCGCGTTAGCTTGTTCGAGGTGATCGACTGCGTCATAAAGATCGTGCAGGACAGTGTGCGCGACAGGTCCATGCGCGGCGGGTCCAGGTAGCGCATCTTCAGCGTGCCGCCGTACTTGGCGTTCACCTTCGGGTTGCGCTCTGCCGCCGATGCCGGCACCGGGCCTTCGTACAGGCCCGGCTTGACGCGGACCTGGTCCTTCGGAACCGGCGTGCCGCCGGTCTCCGCCACCTTGGCACCGACGCCCTTGGCGGCGTCCTGTAGCCGGTTCGCCTCGCCTGTCGTTTGGGTTTCAGTCTTCTTGCCACCGCAGCCGATGAGGGCTGCGCCGGCGAGGCCCGCGAGGCCCAGACCGGTACCGCGAAGTGCGGTGCGCCGGCTGACCGGGCTCTTCCAATAGTTCGAGTCCACGTGCGTTCCTCCGGGTACGTAATCCCTGGCGCGTTGTCGCTGAAATCCCTGATGACAAGCCCTGTGTACTCCTCCCAGCAACTACATTCGTGATTATGCGAACAGGCACACACAACTCTCTCGTCGACAAAAAGTGCCATGTCCCCGCCACATTGATCACCATTGATCACCGGTCGGCACCGCCGTCGCAGGGACGCTATCCTCGGCACGCGTGATCACCGACGCGCGCGAGACATTTGGGATGGGGTGGGATAATTCCTGCCAGCCCGATTCCCGGGCCAGACTGGCAGATTCACGTAGCGGGACAGAGGGAGTCGGATGCAGGCACTCAGATACGCGCGCGCCACCTCTATCGACGAGGCAGTGCGAATGCTCCGAGAGGGCGGCGAGACGTCTCGCATACTCGCCGGCGGGACGGACGTGATCGTGCAGGCGCGGGAGCGTCGGCGGGTCATCGACCTCTTTGTCGATATCAAGCACATTTCTGACGTCATGACCATGGAGTACGACGCGCAGCGCGGCCTGACGGTGGGGGCGGCGGTGCCGCTGTACCAGATTTACGGCGACGCGAATGTGCAGCGGGTCTACCCCGCCCTGCGCGCGGCAGCCCACGTCATTGGCGGGAAGGCAATTCAGGGGCGCGCCTCGCTCGGCGGGAACCTCGGCAACGCCTCTCCGGCGGCCGACTCGATCCCGGCGATGATGGTCCTGGACGGCGTCGCGCAGGTCGCCGGCCCGAACGGGCGTCGCGAGGTGCGCGTGGACGCATTCTGCACGGCACCCGGACGAAGCGTCCTGCAGCCGGGCGAGTTCATCGTCTCGCTGCACTTCGCGCAGCCGGCGGCGCATAGCGGGAACGCTTGGGAGCGGTTCATCCCGCGCAACGAGATGGACATCGCCGTCGTCAACGCCGCGTGCGCGCTCACGATCGAGGGCGACGTGGTCACAGCGGCCCGTTTCAGCCTCGGGGCAGTCGCCGCGACGCCGCTGATGGTGCCTCTGGCAGCCGAAGCGCTGGTGGGACGCCGGCTGACGGACGAGACGATCGCGGCAGCGGGCGCTGCAGCGAAGGAGACGGCCACACCGATCGATGACATGCGGGGCACGGTGAAGCAGCGCAAGCACCTCGCCGATGTGCTCGTGCAGCGCGTGATCCGCGCCGCCGTCGAGCACGCGCGGGCGAACTAGGCACGAGGAGTCCGACATGGCGACAAGCGAACGACTGGTCATTACCTCCACGATCAACGGCGAGGAACGCACATTCCTCGCGGACTCGCGGGACTCCCTGCTCGAGGCACTGCGCGAGCGGCTGAACCTCAAGGGCGTCAAAGAGGGCTGCAACAACGGCAACTGCGGCGCCTGCGCCGTGATCCTCGATGGCCGCCTGGTGAACTCGTGCTGCGTGATGGCGGCGGAGATCGAAGGCTCGACCGTGCGGACCGTCGAGGGCCTCGCGACCCCGGAGGGGCTAGCACCGTTGCAGCAGTGCTTCCTGGAGGAGGCCGCCCTGCAATGCGGCATCTGCACGCCGGGCTTCTTGATGTCATCGACGGCCCTGCTCGCAGAGAACCCCGCGCCGACGGACGACGAAGTGCGGTTCTGGCTCGCCGGCAACCTCTGCCGCTGCACGGGCTACGACAAGATCATCCTGGCGGTGCAGGCCGCCGCGGAGCAGATGCGCACCCTGAAGAAGTAGCCCGCGCCCGGTCGGGGCACGAGGAGGTCGCCATGGTCGCCACACCGGAGAAGCCCGTCTACAAGGTCATCGGCACCCGCCCCATCCGCCCGGACGGCGTGGACAAGGTGACGGGACGCGCTGCCTACGGCGCAGACATCGTCCTCGAAGGGATGCTGTTCGGATCGATCCTGCGCGCACCGCACGCCCACGCTCGGATCGTGCGCATCGACAGCTCGAAGGCGCTCGCGCTGCCGGGCGTGAAGGCGATCGTGACGAACGCGGACTTCCCGCGGCAGGAGTCGGGCACGCTCGACCTCGGTGAGGGGACCGCGAACCCGAAATGGCTCGTGGACAACGTCCTCGCGGGCGACAAGACGCTGTACCACGGCCACGCCGTGGCGGCGGTCGCTGCCATCGACTGGCACATCGCTGAGGAAGCCCTCGCGCTGATCGAGGTCGAGTACGAGGTGCTGCCCTTCGTCATCGACGTGAAGGAGGCGATGCTCGGCACAGCGCCGATCCTGCACAGCGACCTGCGCACGAACGTGCGCGCGCGCGGCGTGGACACGCCAACGGACCGCGAGACGAACATCGCGATGCACATGCGCGTCGAGAAGGGTGACATCGCCGCCGGCTTCGCCGAGGCGGACATCGTCATCGAGCGTGAGTTCACGACGAGCCAGTTTCACCAAGGCTACATCGAGCCGCAGAACGGCACGGCGTACTGGAACCAGGACGGGCAGATCACGGTCTGGACGTCGACACAGGGCTCCTTCGCCGTACGCGAACAGGTCGCCACGCTGCTGCAGCAGCCCGTCGCCAGGATCAAGGTCGTGCCGATGGAGATCGGTGGCGGCTTCGGCGGGAAGATCCCGGTCTACCTCGAACCCGTCGCAGCGCTGCTGTCGAAGCAGACCGGGCGGCCGGTGAAAATGTGGATGCCGCGCGAGGCGGTCTTCCAGGCGACCGGGCCGACGGCGGCGACGTGGAACCGCGTGAAGATCGGTGCGAAGAAGGACGGCACGCTCGTCGCAGCGGACGTCGAGCTCTGCTACGCCGCGGGCGCCTACCCCGGCTCGGCGGTCGGCGCGGGCGTCATGTGCGCGCTCGCCCCGTACAACCTCGCGAACCAGCGCATCGACGGCTTCGACGTGGTGACGAACACGCCGAAGACCGCCGCCTACCGCGCCCCGGGTGCGCCGGCCTCGGAGTACGCGGTCGAGTCGGTAGTGGACGAGATCGCCCGGGCGCTCGATATCGATCCGATGGTGATCCGAGAGAAGAACGCGCCTGAGGAAGGCACGACGAACAGTGCGGGCGCACCGTTGCCGCGCATCGGTGCGAAAGCGGTGATCACGGCAATCCGAGAGAGCGCCCACTACAACTCAGAACTACAGGGCGAGGACACCGGGCGGGGCGTAGCACTCGGCTTCTGGTTCAACGGCGGCATGGAGTCGACCTCGAGTGCCACGGTGAACCCAGACGGCTCGGTCTCGCTGATCCTCGGGTCGGTCGACATCGGCGGGACGCGGGCGTCGCTGGCGATGCAACTGGCAGAGTCGCTGGGCGTGCCGTACGAACAGATCAAGCCGCAGGTCACCGACACGGATTCTGTCGGCTACACGGCCGTGACAGGCGGCAGCCGGACGACATTCGCGGGCGGTTGGGTGGCGTACGAACTGGGCCAGGAGATCCGCAAGCGCCTCGTGGAGCGCGCGGCGCGGATCTGGGGTGTGGACGCCTCGACGGTCACGTACAGCAACGACGCCGTGATCACGGGCACTGACAAGGACGGCAAAGCGCAGCAGTTCACCTTCGACGAGATCTGCAAGCGGTTCCCGACGACGGGCGGCCACGTGGCGGTCACAGTGTCGTCGCGAAAGAACACGACGGGGCCGGCGTACGCGGGGCACATCGCGGACGTGAAGGTGGACCGCGACACAGGGAAGGTGACGGTGCTGCGCTACACGGCGGTGCAGGACGTGGGCACGGCGATCCACCCCGCGTACGTGGAGGGCCAGATCCAGGGCGGCGCGGTTCAGGGCATCGGCATGGCGTTGCAGGAGGAGTACTGGTACGACGATCAGGGCCGCCTGCGAAACGGCTCGTTCCTGGACTACCGGATGCCGGTGGCGAACGACCTGCCGCCGATCGAGGTGATCCTGGTGGAGGTGCCGAACCCCGGCCACCCCTACGGCGTGCGAGGCGTGGGCGAGGCCCCGATCGTGCCGCCGATGGCTGCGATCCGGAACGCGCTGCGGGACGCCATCGGCGTGAACTTCTACCACACGCCCGTGACGCCGACGCGCATCCTGGACGAGTTACTCCCCCGCGAGTAGACGGTCAGGCGGACACGATGGCCACCGTGCATATCCCCGCCCACTGGCGCGACCTGACGGACGGCCGCGCGACCATTGAGGTCGCCGGCCACACGCTCCAGCGCGTCCTCGATGCCCTCGCGGCGGAGGCGCCGGCGCTCGCGCGGGTGCTGTTCGACGAGGGTGCGCTGCGCGGCGAGATCGCCGTGGCGATCGACTCTGAGGTGACGGAGAACGACCCACTGGAGCCGGTACGCGAGGGCGCGGAGATCTTTCTCATCCCGGCAATCGCTGGGGGCGCCTGCGTCGTGATTCCGAAGCCTGTTGAGCGCAGATTGAGGCGCTCAGGCGCACACTGATACCTGTGATCGAGCGCTTCTGGACCCATCCGCCGCGCGGCAGCATGCGGTTCGCACTCGCGGCCGGCGCTGTCGCCATCGCGACGCCAGTGGTGGCGCTGCTCCACGCCCTGCTGCCTAAGTCGAGTCTCGCGGTGGCGTATCTGCCAGCCGTGATCGCGGTCGCGGTCCTCGCGGGTCGGGCGCCCGCGCTGCTGTCGGCGGCACTCGCGCTCCCATACGCGCCGACCGCACCGCGGAACCTGACGCCCGTCTCCAACCGCTAGCCGAGGCCCCCTCAGCGTCTCGCGGGCCTACACGAGTCCGGCGCGCTGGCGTCGGAACGCGTTCACGACACTCAGCGCCCGAGCGACCTCAGCGACATCGTGGACACGGACGACATGCGTGCCGGCAGCGGCGGCGAGCACGTTGAAGCCGATCGTGGCCTCCAACAGGCCCTCGACGTCCTGGCGGTCACCGAGGCCCATCAGTTCGGCGAGGAAGCCCTTGCGCGACGCTGAGACGAGTACGGGGTAACCCGTCTCGACGAGCCTCGGCAGGCCGTCCAGCATCGCGAGGTTGTCGGCGGCGGACTTCCCGAAGCCGAAGCCGGGGTCGAGCCACGGCGTGCCTGCGCCCGCAGCGTCGAGGACGCGCGCCTGCTCGACGAGGAAGGCGGTGACCTCCGCGCTGATGTCGGCGTAAGACTGGTCGACCTCGCGATGGTGCTTCGGTTCGCCGCGCATGTGCATGACACAGGCGGGTAGGTGGTACTCGACAGCGACGGTGAGCATCGCGAGGTCAGTGACGCCAGTGACGTCGTTCAGGAGGTGGACGCCTGCCTCGGCCGCCGCACGGGCAACCGCGGGCGTCCACGTGTCGACGGAGGTCAGCAGGCCCTCGCGCACGCACGCCTCGATGACCGGGACGACGCGGGCGGCCTCCTCATCGGGTGTGAGGTCGCGGCCGCCGGTACGCGTGGAGTGCGCGCCGATATCGACGATCTCAGCGCCGGCCCGGGCGAGGGTGACCGCGCGGTCGAGGGCCTCGCCGGCGCCGACACGCGAGAAGGCGATCGGGGAGTCGTCCGAGACGTTCAGGATGCCCATCACCGCTGTGCGATGGGTCACATCGATGGTGCGGTCGCGCAGGTGCAGCAGCATGGCCCCTCCGGCCATCGAGGATACGCGTCGGCCCGCCTCGGTTCGCGTTGCGGGCGTCCCGGTGCGCCCGTACGCTCGCCCTTCGGCCGCCTGCGGGAAGACTGGACGGTACGGGGAGATCTGTTGACCAACGACACCGCTGCGCCCCTCGCCATCGACGGCGGTGAGCCCGCCCGCCTCGGCGCATGGCCGGAGCCGCCCACCGTCGCCCCCGCCACCGACGCTGCACCGGTGCGTGCGCTGGAGGCGGAGTTTGCCGCTGGGCTGGGCCTCGACGCGTCGACGGTGATCGCGCTTGCCTCGGCGGCTGAGGCGCGACGGTGGGCGCTCCAGGTGACAGTCACGGGGCGACGCGAGGTGGTGCTGCCGGCACTCGGGGCGACCTCGTGGGTCGCGGTGGTCGAGGCGGCTGGGCTGACCGTGGTGGCCGCCGAGGGTGACGCGGACACGGCGGCGATCTCGGCGCGCGGGTTCTCGACGGTGGCGACGCCGGAGACGGCCGCGGTGGTCGTTGCGTACCCGTTCGGGCATGCGCCCGTCCTCGAAACCGTGCTGCCGGTGGCGCGCGAGCGAGGTTGCACGCTGATCGAGGAGTGCTCAGAGGCCGTCGGTGCGTCGTACCGAGGGGCGGCCGCGGGCTCGATCGGTCGCGCGGCGGTATTCGCGCTGGGTGCGCCGCATCTGCTCTCCGGCGGCATCGCGGTGGGCGTCGATGGCGGGGCGCTCCTCGTGCTGCGGGACGAGACGCTGGCAGCGCGCGTGCGCGCCGAGGGTGCGCCGATCGAGGAGGCCGTCGCTCGGGTGGCGCTCGCGGAGTGGCGGGGCAGCGAGGACGCGCTGCGGGCACGCCGCGAACTGGCCTGGGAGCTGACGTTCAACCTGCGCGGGATGCGCGGTGTGGCCTCGATGTCGCACGGACGATGGATCCACCACGGGTACGACCGCTATGTGTTCCGGTTGCGCAGCATGCTGTGGAAGCGCTCGCTCGAAGAGACGCTGGCGGTGCTGCAGGCAGAGGGGGTGCCGGTCGAAGCGGCGCTGGGGCCCTCGCTGGCGACGGACGCCTCGATGACGGACGATCGGACGCTGGCGGCGAACCGGCTGCCGCGCGAGATGATCGCGCTGCCGCTGCACGCCGGGCTGACCTCGAAGGACATGGACCTGGTGGCACAGGCGATCCGCAAAGTGGAGAGGTGGGCGCTGTGACGTCCGAGGACCTGCCGGAGCCAGTCCTCGTCGCCGTGGACTTCACGGCGACCGCGCTGCGCATCGTCCTCGTGGACAGCGACGGCGAGGTGATCGAGCGCGACACGGTCGACCTCGGCCCGCTGCCGAACGAGGCCGCGTGGGCATGGGAGGTCGGTGGGCGCATTGCCACCGCATTCGCACGCGAGGGGCAGAAGCGCTGGGCACAGGCGATCGCGATCGCGTGCCCCGGCCTCGTGGACCCGGTGGCCGGCATCCTCGTCGAGAGCAACGGCCAGACGGAGTGGGATGGCCTGCACGTCGTCGACGCCATCCGCCGCCATATCGACGCCCCCGTGGTCGCGCTGAACCGCGTGCAGGCCGCCCTGCGAGGCGAGTGGAGCGCGGGTGCCGCGGACGGCACGATGGACGCGCTGTACGTCAGCCTACGCGGCATCCCGCAGGCAGCAGTCCTCTCCAACGGCCGCATCCTCGCGGGTGCGGGCAACCGCGCGGGGTCGCTGCCCGCCCTCCCGGAACTCGACCCGTCGCTGCCCCTCGAAGGCGACGTGTTGGAGCAGGTGACGGGAGTGCTCGCAGACCTAGCCGCGCTCGTGGACCCGGTGGTCGTGATCCTCGATGGGGAGGACGCGCATGTGAACGCGCTGGGGCCGGTGCTGCAGGGTGTGCTGGACGAGGTCGCGCCGGGTGCGCGTGTCGTCCGGCCGGCACTCGGCGACGGGGGGGCGCTGCTGGGCGCGCTGCGGGCGGCCGAGACCCTGGCATACGAGGGCGACCGTACGGAACGCCTCGAATGACCTCGCCGGAGGGGCGGCTCGACCGGCCTCAGCCGGTGCGGCTGAACCTCACGCGCCGCGACGCCGGGACCATGCTCGGCGCGCTGGCGTGGGTGGCGGGAGCGCTCGAGATCATGCGCGACCGCGCGGCCACCGCCGAGGACGACGCGGCGCTACAGATGTTCGCGCAGGTCTCACCGAAGATTGAGCGGCTCGTGGAGCAACTCAGCACAGCGCGGAACGCCTCGATGACTCGCCCGCAGTTCGAGGCGGAGATCGAGGATGCGTTCGCGGAAGTACGCGGCGCGTTCGAGACGTGGATCGAGCTGACCGCGCTCGACACGCTCACGGCGGTCGTCACCAAGCGCATCGAGGCGGATGGCCTCGACCCCTCGCTGATCGAGGACGACGAACCCGAGCCGTAGCCCTCGAACGCCCTAGTAGCCCCGATAGCGAGTCGCGAGGGGGAGACGACGGTCGCGGCCGAAGGCGCGGGGGGTGATCTTCACGCCCGGGGGGGCCTGACGGCGCTTGTACTCGTTGCGGTTGATCATGTCGATCACCCGCTTCACGGTCGCCTCGTCGTTGCCGCGCGAGACGATCGCTTCGAGCGAGAGGTCGTCTTCCACGTAGGCCTCGATGATGGGGTCGAGCACCTCGTAGGCGGGGAGCGAGTCGGAGTCCAACTGGTTGGGGCGCAGTTCCGCGCTGGGGGGCTTCTCGATGGAGTTCTCGGGGATGACCGCGCCGAGGGTGTTGCGGTGGCGCGCGAGTTCCCAGACGAGCGTCTTCGGCACGTCCTTGATCACCGCGAAGCCGCCCACCATGTCGCCGTACATCGTGGCGTAGCCGCAGGCGTACTCGGACTTGTTGCCCGTGGTGAGTACGAGCGACCTCGGGCGGTGGTTGGACATCGCCATCACCAGCATGCCGCGCGCCCGACTCTGGACGTTCTCCCCGGCGACGCCGAGGTCATCGGCACCGAACTCACGCTCCAGCGTGTCGAGGGCGGCCTGGTGGACCGCCTCGATCGGGAGGGAGACGAGCCGGATCCCCAGCCGTTGCGCCAGATCGACGGCGTCCGAGATCGAACCTTCCGAGGAGTAGCGCGAGGGCATCGACACGCCGGTGACGTGATCGGCACCGAGGGCGTCGACGGCGATCGCGCCAACGATGGCGGAGTCGATGCCGCCGGAGAGCGCGATGAAGGCGTGCTCGAAGCCGATCTTCTGGACGTAGTCGCGCGTGCCGACGACGAGCGCGCGGTAGGTCTCCGCCACGGTGTTGGCGAGCGGGGCAACGACATTGCGGCGCGGCGCCCGGGCGGACTCCGCCTGTGGGGTGACCTCGATGCGGCGGACGGGGGTCGAGGGCTCGGCGACGCCTCGGAGGCGGCGCAGGCGGGACTCGTGCAACTGCCGCTGCAGGACCTCCTCCACGAGGATGTCTGTGATCAGCAGGTCTTCTTCCATCGATGCGCCGCGGGCGATGATCTCGCCGGAGGCGTCGAAGACGATCGAGTTCCCGTCGAAGACGAGTTCGTCCTGACCGCCGACCTGGTTCACGTAGGCGAGTGCGACGGTGTTGTCGGCAGCCCTCGTGGCCAGCATGCGCTCGCGGTCGCGGGCCTTGCCGGAGTAGAACGGCGAGCCGTTGATATTGACGATGACCGCCGCACCGGCGATCGCAAGGTCTGTGATCGGGCCGCCGGGGTACCAGGCGTCCTCGCAGATCGTGATGCCGACGGGCACCCCGGCGATCGTGACGACGAGAGTCTCCGCGCCCGGCTGGAAGTAGCGCTCCTCGTCGAAGACACCGTAGTTCGGCAGTTTCTGCTTGCGGTAGGTCGCGACGACACGTCCGCCGTGGACGACGGCGGCGGCGTTGTAGAGGTGCTGGTCGAACTCGACGCAGCCGACGATGAGCGGCGGCAGCCCCTTCGCCTCCGCGGCGAGCGCCTGGAGGCTGCGCGCGGCCTCTTCGATGAACGCGGAGCGGAGCAGCTGGTCCTCCGGCGGGTAGCCGGTGATGGCGAGTTCGGAGAACGCGACGACGTCAGCGTCCTGGGCGGCGGCGCGGCGGGCGGCTTCGAGGATCTTCGAGCGGTTGCCCTCGAGGTCGCCGATGGTCGTATTCAGTTGGGCGAGCGCCACGCGAAGCGTCTGCATCGGAGGGCCTTTCGGCGGGGCGGCCCGATGGCCGGAGGTGATTGCGTACTTACTACGCAAAGTACCCGGACTCGATGCTAGACGGCGGGTAGAGGCGGCGTCAACGAGGGGAAGCGCGCGAGGGGCGGCGAATCTGACCGGCCCCCGCTCGCGTGCGCCTCGGGGGGCGGTGCCCGAGACTAGGGGGCACCCACCGGGAGGACGCCATGGCCAGCCCCGACTTCGCCCCCACCGGCTTCGAGTGGGCGGCCCACGACGTCATCAACGAGAGCGCCCGGTGGTGGACGGCGTGGAACTTCGACCCCCTGCTGCTGATCCCGATCGCGCTGGTCGGCTTCTGGTACGCCCGAGGGCTGCGCCGCTGGCCGGAGCGCTCACGCGAGCACTCGTCGTGGCGGGTGGCTTCGTACTATGCCGGGCTGATCGTGCTGGTGCTGGCGTTTGAGTCACCCCTCGACCGGCTGGGCGAGCACCAGTTCTCGATGCACATGATCCAGCACAACGTGGTGATGATGATCGTGCCGCCGCTGATCCTGCTCGGCGCACCCACGACACCGATGCTGCGCGGGATACCTCGATGGCTGCGGCAGGGCGTCGTACGGCCGGTGGCAGGGAACGTCGTCGCGCGCGCGGTGTATCGAGTGGTGACGTTCCCGATCGTGGCGATGGCGCTGTTCGCGATGTCGCAGTGGGGCTGGCACCTGTACCCGGGCCTGTACGACCGGGCACTGAACGAGGACTGGCTGCACAACCTCCAACACGCCTCGTTCCTGCTGGTGTCGATGATCTTCTGGTGGAACATCATCGACCCGAAGCCGCTGCACTCTCGCATCCCACCGTTGGCACGGATCCTGTACTTCTACGGCGCGATGATCCCGAAGCACATCCTGGCGGCGTTCATCGTCTTCGCGGACGAGCCGTTCTACCCCACGTACGAGCGGGTATACCGCTTCCTGCCTGGCTCACCGATCGAGGACCAGCAACTCGCGGGGCTGCTGATGTGGGTACCGTTCGGTGAACTGCTGAACCTGATCACGGCCGGCATCATCCTCGGCTTCTGGTTCAAGCGCGGGAATGACGAGCAACTCGCGAAGGAGGCCGCCGAGGACGCCCTGGCAGCCTCGCAGGCGGCATCGCGGGCCACCGCAGGCAGCACCGGCTAGCGATGCTGCTGCTGCTCCCGGGCGCAGCCGAGGCACTGCGTGTCGCCCACGAGGTGGCCCCCGATGGGCGCGTGTGGTGGCAGGTCTGGCGCCTCGACCCCACGTTCCTGATACCGGTGGCGCTGCTGACGTGGTGGTACTTGCGCGGCCTGCGCGAGTGGCCCGAACGGTCGAGGCCACATCCGCGCTGGCGGACGGGAATATTCCTCGCGGGGGTCGCACTGCTCGTGCTCGCGCAGGAGTCGCCACTCGACCGGCTCGCGGCCCACCATCTGACGTTCCACATGGTCCAGCACGAGATCGTGATGATGCTCGCCGTCCCCGGGATCCTGCTGGGTGCGCCCGCGACGCCCCTGCTACGCGGGATGCCTCACTGGCTGCGCCAGGGTGTCGTCCGGCCGATCGCCGGGAGCCGCCTCGGTAGCAGCGCCTACCGAGGGCTGACGAGCCCGGGAGCCGCTGCCCTCGTCTTCATCGGGACGGTATGGGTGTGGCACCTCGTACCCGGGTGGTACGACGCGGCGCTCCGTCAGCCGTCGCTGCACGTGTTCCAGCACGCCTCGTTCGCCTTCGCGGCGACGCTGTTCTGGTGGAACGTCATCGAGGCTGCCCCGCACCGACCTCGGCTGGAGGCGATGCCACGGGTGCTCTATCTCGTCGTGGTGGGGGCACTGAAGGACGGGGCGGCGGCGTTCATCGTGTTCGCCTCTCTGCCGCTGTACCAGGAGTACGGGCATATCTCGCGGATCGTGGACTGGACGCCGCTCCGGGATCAGCAGATCGGTGGCCTCGTGATGTGGGTCCCGGGCACGATCATCATGCTGGCGGCCGCGGGCGCGATCTTCCTCGGGTGGTTCCAGGCCGAGGACGCCCCACCCGCCGAGAGCTAGGCACCGGACACACAAGCAGAAGGCCCGTCGCGTGACGGGCCTTCGTGTGTGCGTCTCAGACGGTGGCTAGTGCTTGGGGGCGGTCTGCTGGCCCTCGGGGATGCCGCCGACGGCGTCCGTGGTGTCGTTCCAGAAGAGCGAGAGCAGAGCAATCATGATGCAGGTCGCGAGGACGAGGCCGAAGAGGAACAGCCGGGTGAGCAGGCGGTTCTCGAACTTCAGGTGCATGAAGATCGCGACGACGATGGCGAACTTCACGGCCGACAGCCCGATCAGCAGCGTGATCATGAGCCCATGCGGAAGTGAGGAGTAGGACAGGAAGAGTTCCACGGCCGTGATCGCGGTCAGGAGGATGCCGGTCATCACATACTGACGGATCGTCGACGACGGGTGCTCGTCGCCGTGGTGCATCTCGTGTTCCATCGCCATCGGTGTCTCCGATCCTCGAGCCGTGCGGTCCCGGTCTACGGGATGAGGTAGATCAGCGTGAAGATGACGATCCAGACGATGTCGACGAAGTGCCAGTACAGCCCCGCAATGTCGACGTGCAGGGCGACTTCCTTGCCCAGCCCGTTACGGCGGCCAGAGGCCACCAGCAGCGAGGCCAGGTAGAGGACGCCGACGCCGACGTGTGTGCCGTGCAGGCCAGTCAGGACGAAGAACGTCGCGCCGAACTGGTTCGTCGTGAGGTTCAGACCCTCGTGGCCGAACGTCCGGAACTCGAACACCTGGAAGCCGAGGAAGGCGAGGCCGAGCACGATGGTCGCGAGGAGCATCCCCTTCATCAGGCCGAGCCGGTTGTGCTGCGCGCCGAACACCGCCAGCACCATGGTGAGACTCGACATCAGCAGCACGAACGTCGAGGTCGACGTCAGCGGGATATCGAGGACGTCATGCGGGAGTGGGCCGGTAATGGAGTCGCCCTTGAAGATTAGGTAGGTGGAGATCAGCGAGCCGAAGAAGAGACACTCCGACGCGAGGAAGACCCACATCAACATCTTCCGGTTGTCGATCCCGGTCGTGGTGTTGTGCTGGGGTTCTGCGTGGGCTGCGGCCATCGTCTGCTCCTCGTGTGTGTCGCGCTGATGAAGGGCGTCGCTACTCCGTGGGCTCCAGGGCCCAGCCCCACAATGCGTAGTAGACGACGACCACACCGAGCGCCGTGATAGCGAGGCTCGACAGGGCGCCGACGCCGATTAACAGAATGCCGATCCCCAACACCAGCGGGAAGTAGGACGGCGGCGGCATGTGGATGTGCAGGTGCGCGGGCTTTTCCGGGGTCACGATGCCGTGGTCGCGGTTGTACCAGACCGGGTCGCGGTCACGGACTACCGGCACGACGTCGAAGTTGTGCTCGGGCGGCGGGGAGGTCGTGGCCCACTCAAGGGTTGCACCACCCCACGGGTCGTCGCCAGCGTCAGGCGGCTTGCGGAACGTCTTGAAGACGTTCACGAGGAATAGCGCGACACCCACAACGATGATGTACACGCCGATCGTCGCAACAAAGTTCCACGTCTCCCAGCCCAAGCCAGCGTCGTACGTGTAGATACGTCGCGGCATGCCGGCGAGCCCGAGGAAGTGCATGGGGAAGAAGGTGAGGTTCATGCCGATGAAGATGAACCAGAAGCCGATCTTGCCCAGCGTTTCGTCCAGCAGCCGTCCGGTCATCTTCGGGAACCAGTAGTAGAGGCCCGAGAAGATACCCATGATCGCGCCGCCGAACAGCACGTAGTGGATGTGCGCGACGACGAAGTACGAGTCCTGATGCTGGCCGTCCACTGAAGGCGAGGCGTGCATCACACCGGAGATACCGCCGATGGTGAACAGCGCGACGAAGGCGATCGAGTAGTACGTCGCCACGGTCATCTTGATGTTGCCGCCGTACATGGTGCCCAGCCAGTTGAACACCTTGATGCCGGTCGGGACGCCGATCGCCATCGTGCTCGCGGAGAAGACGTACTGCGGCACGGTGCCGAGGCCCGTGGTGAACATGTGGTGGCTCCACACGCCGAAGCCGAGGACGCCAATGGAGGCACCAGCCATGACGATGGCCGTGTAGCCGAACAGCGGCTTGCGCGACATCACGGGCAGGACCTCGGACACAATGCCCATCGAGGGCAGGATGAGGACGTAGACCTCCGGGTGGCCGAAGACCCAGAACAGGTGCTGCCAGAGGATCGGGTCACCGCCGGCGCCCGGGGTGAAGAAGTTGGTGCCGAAGTTGCGGTCGAAGTACAGCTGGACCAGGGCGACGGTGATGACCGGCAGCGACAGGATCAGCAGGAACGCGACCACGAGGGTCATCCACATGTAGACCGGCAGCCGCATCATCGTCATGCCCGGCGCGCGCATGTTGATGATCGTCACGGCGAAGTTCAGCGAGGACATCAGCGACGCCAGGCCGGCGATGAAGAGGCCAACGGTGTAGAAGTCCAGCCCTTTGTCTGGGGCGAACTCCTTTTCCGTCAGTGGGGCGTACGCGAACCAGCCGGCGTTCGGCGCCTCACCGAAGAAGAACGACGAAGTCAGGATGAGGCCGCCTGAGAGCAGCACCCAGTAGGACAGGGCGTTGAGGCGGGGGAACGCGACGTCGCGCGCGCCGATGTGCAGCGGGATGAAGTAGTTAAAGAACGCGGCGCCCATGGGCATGATCGCGAGGAAGATCATCGTCAGGGCATGCATCGTGAACAACTGGTTGTAGAGGCCGGCGTCCAGCACGGTGCCGTTCGGCACGGCCAATTGCGTGCGGACGAGCGTGGCCTCGATGCCACCGACCAGGAAGAACGTGAAGCCCGTGATGAGGTAGAGGGCGCCGATCTTTTTGTGGTCGACCGTAGTCATCCACTTCCAGACAGTGCTCTCCTCGCGCGTGTGGCCGAGGGTCCCGACAGCAGTCGCCATCTACCGTCCTCCAACCATGCGGCACGCCGTCGGCCGCCAGATGCTCATCGCGTGCGCCAGTGGGCGCACCAGGTGCAGGGCCATCCCTACTTCAGGCTGCCCAGATACGCCGTCAGTTTCTGGATCTGGTCTTCGCTCAAGCCCAGGTTGGGCATCTTCGAACCCGGCTTCACGGCCGGTGGGTTGCTCAACCACTTGTGCAGGCCGTCCGGGGTATTCGCCAGCACGCCAGAGGCGATCGTCGTACGCGAGCCGACGTGTGTCAGGTTCGGCCCGAGCTTGCCGACGGCAATCGCATTCCCCTGCACCGTGTGACACCCGACGCAGCCCGACAGCGTGAACTGCTGCTCGCCGGCCTTCACGATGTCAGTGGCGGGCTTCGCCGCGTCAGCGAGCGTCGCCTTCGTCCAGGCGTCGAACTTCACCTCGGTGTCCACGAAGACGCGGAAGCGCATGTTCGCGTGGGAGGCGCCACAGAACTCCGCGCACTGCGCGAGGTAGGCGTCGTCTCGGGCGGTGTCCGGGGTGAACCACAAGTGGTTCTCGTGACCCGGCATCATGTCGACCTTGCCGACCAACTGTGGCACCCAGAACGAGTGGATGACGTCCGCAGACTTCAGTTTGACGCTCACGGCCCGGCCGACAGGGACGTGCAACTCGTTGGCGGTGGTCACACCGAGTTCCGGGTACTGGAATTCGAACCACCACTGGTGGCCGATGGCGATGACTTCGAGGGCACCCTCTGGCGGGTCGGCGGTGTTCTGGGCGATGGCCTTGAAGGACGGCACCATCATCGCGACCACGATAAGCACCGGGACGGCCAGCAGGACGGCCTCGAGCTTCGAGTTGCCGTGGAACTGCTGGGCGGTGGTGCCCTCCTTCTCGCGGAACATCAGCGTGAAGGCGAGGGTCAGAATGAGGATGAAGACGAACACGATGGCGGCGAGCCAGAAGACGATCTCGTAGACCGTGTGGATGTTGTGCGTGTTATCCGACATCGGACGCCAGGTGCTCTGCGGCGTGTCGGCCGAGTCGACGAAAGCGAGGTAACAGAGCCAGGAAATGACGCCGACTACGACACTTGAGAAGGCGATCGCGATGATCCGACCGGGTCCAGACCTGCCCACAGCGTCCCCCCGTACCTGTCTCGACCGCGCTCTCGCGGCTCCATCACTGCGCGAGGCGCGCACGATGAGCCCGGGACACCCCCGCAGCCCACCCTTGATAGCCGCCACCCGCTGAAGGGTCAAGCGCGAAGCCCTCGATCGCGCCCCGATCGTGAATCCAGAAGGCCCCCGGAAGGAGTCCACGCGCATCCCCGTGGCACCGACAAACGTCACCTGTTGAAGTCATGCCACGCGGACACCTAGCCTCGTACCCCTGATGCTTCGCCCGCGGCCCGCCCTCCTCATCACACTCGTCGCGGGCACGGGGATCCTTCTGCTGGTCGTGGCCCTCGGCGTGGCACTCCAGCGAGGCGTCGGCGGTACGGCGACTGGACGCGAGGACGGCGCGCTGACCTCGGCGCCCCCGTTCACGCTCACGCGGTTCGATGGCGAGACGTTCGACTTCGCTCGGGAGAACCAGCAGCCGGTGTTCGTGTACTTCTGGGCCTCCTGGTGCGTCCCCTGCCAGACCGAGGCGCCGATCATCGAGTCCCTCTGGCGCGAGTACCGCGACCGTGGTTATGTCTTCCTTGGTGTGAACATGTGGGACCAGCCGGAAGACGCGAGGCAGTTCGTGAGCCAGTACCGCCTCACCTTCCCGGTCGTCGCGGACGAGGCACGTGCCGTGTACGTTGAGTACGGCGTGCAGGGGCTGCCAACCGCCTTCTTCGTCGCACCAGGCGGTGCCGTGCGCACCAAGTACAGCGGCCCGATGGACGAGCGCACCCTCCGAGGGCTCCTGGACGAGATCGCGCCGGGCGGGAAGTCGTGATGCTCACCAGCCGCCGCGCCCGCCTCGTGCTGCTGCTCGTCGTCGCCACGGCGGCCATCGGGCTCCTCGCCTTCAAAGCGGCCTCTTCCTCCGTCTCGTATTACGTCACCCCCGAGGAGTTCGCCCAGCAGATCGGGAAGCAGACGGACGCCCGCTGGCGTGTCGGCGGGCGCGTGGTGCCCGAGACGATCGTGCAGGACGGCAAGTCGGTTGCCTTCGACATTGCGGGGGAGCACGACGAGCGGATGTCGATCACCTACACGGGCGTCGTCCCCAACCTCTTCGGCCCGTACGCGTTCGTGGTGATCGAGGGCAAATCCGACCGCGCGGGGCATCTGGATGCCTCCTCCGTCGTGATCAAGCACGAGAACGAGTTCATGGCGGGCACGGCGGTCCCCGGTTCGATCTCCTCCGACATCCTGAAGGGGTTGGCGTCGCCCACCCCCGCCCCTGTCGGCCGGTAGCGTGAACGTCGTCGCGACGGTCGGTGCCTCTGCGCTGCTGACGGCACTGGGGGCGGCCCTCTTCGCGGCTGGCGCCTCGATCATCGGCCACCGCCTCGGCCATCGCGCGCTCGTGCTCGCTGGGCGGCGCGCCATCCTCGCGGTAGCGCTGCTGACGACGACGGCGACGGTCACGCTCGGGTACGCGCTGCTCACCAACGATTTCTCGATCGCACACGTGGCCTCGGTGTCGTCCTCGGAGATGCAGACGGCGATGAAATGGGCGTCGCTCTACAGCGGACAGCCGGGTTCCCTGCTGTTCTGGACGTGGTCGATGTCGCTATTCATGGCGGCCTTCGTCGTCATCACGGTGCCGCGGATCCCGTGGGGGGCGCCGCACGCCGTGGCGACCCTCGGCGTCGTGATCGCGACGTTCCTGTTCGCCCTCGTCTTCTTCGCTTCGCCCTTCCGAGTCAGCCCGGTGACGCCGGCCGACGGACAGGGGCTCAACCCCCTGCTCGTTGACCCGGGAATGCTGGTACACCCGCCGTTCCTGCTCTCCGGCCTCGTCTCCACGGTCATCCCGTTCACCCTCGGCGCCGCCGCACTGCTCTCCGGGCGGCTGGACGGCGCGTGGGTACGGCATGCTCGAGGGTGGGCGCTGACCTCGTTCCTCGTGCTGAGCATCGGGAACTTCCTCGGCGGGTGGTGGGCGTACACGGTGCTTGGATGGGGCGGGTACTGGGGCTGGGACCCGGTGGAGAATTCCGCAATCCTGCCGCTGCTGCCGATCATCGCGTTCCTGCACGCCCTGATCGTCCAGGAACGTCGAGGCATGCTAAAGACCTGGAACGTCGTCCTCGTGCTGGCGGCGTTCTGCCTCGCGGTCTTCGGCACGTTCAACGTGCGCTCGGGGCTGGTGGCCTCGGTCCACTCGTTCGCACAGTCCGAGGTCGGCCCGTACTTCCTTGTGCTGCTCGGCGCGACCATCGGTGCGAGCCTGATGTTGATAGTGTGGCGGCTGCCGAGGCTCCACGCGGTGAGCGAGATCGACTCGCTCGCCTCGCGTGAGACCGGGCTGATCCTCAACTCCTACCTGATGATCGCGATGGCCCTCGTGATCCTCGGCGGGACGCTGTTCCCGGTGTTCTCTGAACTCGTCCGTGACGCGCGCATCACGGTCGGCCCGCCGTTCTTCAACGAGGTGATGGGGCCGCTGCTGATCGCGATGCTGGCGCTCATCACCTTCGGCACCCTGCTCCCGTGGCGTCGAGGCGCTCCGGGGATGCTCCGGCGGCGGGCGCTCGTGCCGCTCGCCGCGACCGCGGTCGTGGCTGTCGCGCTGTTCGCCCTCGGGATGCGCGACCCGCGCGCCCTCGCTACGACGAGCGCGGCGGTCGCCGTTGCCCTCGTCACGCTGCGCGAGTTCGTGGCCGGCGCGCGCGCCCTCGGTCGGGCGCGGGGCACCTCCCCTGTGCGCGCGGCACCCTCGCTGTTCGGGCGGGATTCGAGGCGGTACGGGGGGTACCTCGTCCACATCGGCGTCGCGGTGATGGCGGTCGCCGTGGTGGGGTCGACGATCTACCGGGAGCAGGCGCGCGCCGTCCTCGCGCCTGGCGAGTCGTTCGAGGCGCGCGGGTACACCTTCACCTACGAGCGCCTGACCTCCAGCGAACCTCGCGTCAACGGGATCGAGCTCGAGGTGTACGCGGACGTCCGCGTGACGAAGGACGGCGACGAGGTCGCACTCATGCGGCCGGGACGGCGGTTCTTCTCGAACTTCCCGGAGCAGCCGACGGGCATCGTGGCCCTCGATGAGAGCCTGACGCGCGACCTCTACCTGTTCGTGCAGGGATGGAACCAGGACGGGGTCGCCGAGGTCCATGCCTTCGTGAACCCGCTGATCATGTGGCTGTGGATCGGGGGCGGCATCTACACCGCCGGAGGACTGCTCGCCTACGGCCCGTCGAGGGCACGCCAGCGGGCAACGGCGCCTGCTCTCTCGGCCACGACTGAGGCAGGCGGAGCGATATGAGGCATCGCTTCGCACTGCTGCTGGCCGTCGCGGTCCTCGCGGGCGCGATGCTCGAGGCGTCACCGGCCGCGGCGCAGGTGCCGCCAGCCGTCGAGCCGCGCCTCGAAGCGCAGGCGCAGGCGATCGAGCGCCAACTGCTCTGCCCGATCTGCACGAACGAGCGCCTCGATGTCTGTGCGACGGCGATCTGCGCGGACATGAAGCGGATCATCCGCGAACGGCTGGTCGCGGGGTCGAGCGCGGACGACATCATCCTGTACTTCGAGCAGCGTTACGGCGCCCGCGTCCGCGCCGACCTCCCGCGCGAGGGGTTCAACCTCGTGCTGTTCGGTTGGGTTGGTGTGTCCCTGCTGCTCGTCAGTGTCGCGGGCGGGTGGTTCCTGCTGAACGCGCGCCGTCCGAAGTCGCCCGTACCGCCCTCGACACCCTCGGGCGCCGACGTCCCCGACGACGCGTGGCTCGACGCGCAGATCGCGGATGCCGACGACAGATCTCCGGAGGCTCGCCCGTGACCGAATGGGCTGTCCTCGCGTTGTTCGCGATCGCTGCCAGCGGCTTCATCGTGTGGCCACGGCGTGGTGACGCCCTCGATGTGCACACCGACAGCGAGGCCGGCGAACTCACCGGTGAGCGCGACAACCTGCTGCTCGCGCTGCGCGAACTCGACGAGGACGCCTCCGCTGGTCGCATCAGCGCGGCTGACCGCCTCGAAGGCCGGCGCGCCCTCGGCCCCCGCCTGCGCGAGGTGACCGAGGCGTTGCGTGCGATCGATGGGGACCTCGCGTGAGCCGCCGCGTGAGCCTCGCCGCTGTCTTGGTGGCGCTGCTGGTGGGCGGATCAGCGGTGCTTGCCCCGCGCGCGCTCGCGCAGCAACCGGCGAGCGAGGGGGTCGTACGCGGCAGCGTGACGATGGCAAGCGCCGGCGCAACCTTCGAGGGCGCCGTCGAAGTGGAACTGATCATCCTCGAGGGGGCGCAGGCGACGGGGAGCGTGAAGGCGTTCGTGGTGAGCGGCAAGTACGAGGTCAGCGTGCCGGCGAGCGCGACTCGCACCTATGTCCCGCGTGTGACGTACCAGCGGGTGAACTACTTCGGCGACCCGGTGCGCTTCACGGGCACCGAGCGTGCGGCGACACGCGATTTCACGATCCACGCGACCACGGACCAGGCCAATGTGCTGACACTGATCCAGACCATCGTCACGGTCGTGGGCCTCGACCGAGGCACGGGCGAGATGGGCGTGCTGCGCGAGGATGTCGTCGCCGTCACGGGCGACCGCACGTATACCGGCGGCGCCTCGGGAGTCACGCTGCGCCTGCCGGCACCGGAGGGCGCCACGGAGGCGACCGAGGAAGAGGGCAGTGCCACCTTCGCCAACGGCGTCCTGTCAGTCACCACGCCGATCCGGCCGGGCGAGGCCACCTCGATCATCACGTCCTACCTCGTGAAGTACGATCCGGCGCGCGACCGCTACCGGCTGCGCGTGACGGTGCCGATCCCCGCGCAGTCCGTGGTCGCGCGCGTGCCTCGCGAGTTCGCGCGGGGGATCCGGGCGGTCGCTCCGGCAGAGCAGGTGGACGACCAGGTGCTGAAGGACGATGCCCGCACGGTGCTCCATGTTGTCCGTACTCCCGCGTCGATCGAGGCGGGCCAGTCGCTGCTCGTCGACATCGACGGGGTGGGCGGGACGATCCAGCACCATCCGCTGACGGAACAACCCGGCGCCTCGATCGCCGCCGTCGCGGTGACGGTTGCCATCGCGGCTGCCGGCGCGCTGATCTGGCGACGCCGAGCCGTCCCCGCGTGACCGCCAGCGAGGTCGCCCCGTACGCCATCGAGACGCGCGCGCTGACGCGGCGTTACGCGGGCGTCGATGTCGTACACGAGGTGTCGATCCGCATCCCCGCTGGACGGAAGGTCGCGCTCATCGGCTCGAACGGTGCGGGGAAGACGACACTGCTGTCGCTCCTCGCCACCCTCGTCCACCCGACGAGCGGCGAGGCTTCGATCGCCGGTCACGACCTGCGAGGCAAGAGCGCGCCGCTGCGCCGCTCGCTCGGCGTCCTCCGCCACAGTCCGATGCTGTACGAGGCGCTGACGCCGCTGGAGAACCTGGAGTTCTTCGCACGGCTGTATGACGTGCCGGATGCTCCATCGCGCATCGAAGAGTTGTTGCGCCTGCTCGGACTCTGGCGGCGTCGCCACGAGTCGACCTCGATCCTCTCGCGCGGGACGCACCAGCGGCTCGCGATCGCGCGAGCGCTGATCCACCGACCCTCGGTGCTGCTGATCGACGAGCCGGAGACGGGGCTCGACCCGGAAGGCATCGCGCTGCTGGACGAGGTGATGCTGCGCGCGCCGGGCGTGACCGTGCTTGCCGCTACGCATCGCGTCGACCGCATCGAAGCGTGGGCGGACGGCCTGGTGCGCCTCGACCGCGGGCGGCTGGCGGAAGACACCGTCAGTCCGGTCGCCGTGAGTGAGGCGCGCGCGTGAGCGCCGTCCTGGCGGTGCTGGTGAAGGACCTGCGGCTCGCGTGGCGGGACCGTGCCGGGTGGCTGACCGCTGCCGCCTTCGCCGCAATCTCCGTCCTCGTCTATTCCTTCGCGTTTGACCTTGCCACCACCGACGTGCGCCCGCTGCTCCCGGGCGTCCTGTGGACGACGTTCCTGTTCGCGGGTGTGTTCGCCTCGGGCGCTGGATTCCAGCGGGAGGCGGAGGAGGGCACGTTCGACGCGCTGCTGCTCTCGCCAGTGAGTCCGACGGTGGTATTCCTCGGCAAACTGCTCTCGAACCTGATCGCGCTCGTGGTGATCGAGTTTGCCCTGCTGATTGCCGCGACTATCCTGTTCGATGAACCGCTTTTGACCCCTGAACTGGTGGCGATTGTGATGCTGGGGACGGCCGGATACGTCTCACTGACCACGCTACTGGGGACGCTGGGGAGCGGGCCCCGCACGCGTGCCGTCCTCCTCCCAGTAATGGCCCTGCCCCTCCTCGTCCCAATGTTGATCGCCGCCGTACGGGCCACCGGAGACACGCTCGGCCTCTTCGGTGGCGAAGCGCCGTGGGTGATGCTCCTCGGAGTGTTCGCGCTGTGGAGCACGCTGACCGCGGTCATCCTCTTTCCGCTGGCGGTCGAACGATGAGCGCCGCACAGCGTCTCTACCGGCTTCGCTGGGTCGTTCTACCGCCACTGACCGGCATCGGCATCCTCGCGATGCTCGTGGGCGCGGTCGTCGCAGCACCGCGCGAGCTAGTCGAGGGCGATGTGCAACGGCTGATGTACATCCACATCCCGAGCGCTTTCGCCATGTACCTCGCTGTAGCTGTGCTGTTCGCCGCTTCGATCATGGTGCTGTGGAAGCGTGACATGCGCTGGGACGCCGCTGCACGGGGTGCTGCGGGCGTCGGTGTTTTATTCTCCGGCTTCGCCCTCGCCACGGGTTCCCTATGGGGTAAGCCAACGTGGGGCGTCTATTGGCAATGGGACGCGCGCCTAACCTCGACTCTGGTGCTCTTTCTCATTCTCATCGCCTACCTCCTCGCTCGTACCGTATCCGACCCCGACGACGAGCAATCGGCTCGTTACTCCGCCGTGTATGCCATCGTGGGTAGCCTCGATGTGCCACTGATCATGATGTCGGTACGCTGGTGGCGAACGCTGCACCCACAGCCGATCGTGGCACGTCTGGACCCGCAGTTGCCCGGATCAATGGGGCTCGTCCTTCTGATCTCGACGATCGCGATCCTCCTCCTTACCGTCTGGCTCATCGCCTTACGAACTGACACCGAACGGTTGGGCCAGCGCCTGCTGGGGCTGCGTGCGGCGGTCGACCGCCGCGAGGAGGCGTGATGGACGGGCAGCTCGGATATCTCTTCGCCGGGTTCGCTGTCTTCTGGGCCGGCCTATTCGTCTACCTGCTCCTGCTCCAGGCCCGCATCCGCACCCTGAGCCGCGAGGTCGAACGCCTCGAGGACCGCCTCGAAGAAGCCGAGGCGACGGGTACGCCGCCTCGCACCGGCGCTGGTCGATGAGTAGCGTGGGGCGCGCGGAGGTGGCACCGGCTGTGCCCGCGTGGAAGCAGACGGCGCGTGACTACTTCGTCCTCACGAAGCCCTCGATCATGCTGCTGCTGCTGATCACCACGGTGCCCGCAATGGTGCTGGCAGATGACGGCTGGCCGGGCTGGGGGCTCGTCCTCGCGACGCTGTTCGGCGGCATGCTGGCCGCGGGCGGCGCTGGCGCCGTCAACATGTACATCGACCGCGACATCGACGGCCTGATGACGCGGACGCGGAAGCGACCGATCCCCAGCGGACGCGTGCCCGCGAAGCACGCCGCGATCTTCGGCTGGACCCTCGGGATGGCCTCGGGGCCGTGGCTGTTGTTCACGGTGAACGAGTGGGCGGCCGGCCTGGCCCTCGGCGCGTTCGCCTTCTACGTCTTCGTGTACTCGATGTTCCTCAAGCGCCGCACCGTACAGAACACCGTCGTGGGCGGGATCGCGGGCGCACTCCCACCGCTCATCGGCTGGGCGGCGATCACGAACTCTGTCACCATCGAGGGCGCCCTGCTCTTCGCGATCGTGTTCTTCTGGCAGCCGCCGCATTTCTGGGCGCTCGCACTCGGCCTCGCGGACGACTACCGCGCGGTCAACGTGCCGATGATGCCGGTGGTGATGGGCGAACGCGAGACCAAGCGGCAGACGCTGCTCTACAGCGCCCTGACGCTGCTCATCACGCTGATCTTCGGGGCTGTCGCTCGCATGGGTGGCATCTACTTCGCCGTCGCGACCATCGGCGGAGTCGGCTTCGTGGTGATGTCATGGCGGATCATGCGCGGCCAGGGCATCGAGGGTACCCGGGCGATGTTCCGCTACTCCACGTCCTACCTCGCGCTGCTGTTCGCGGCGATGGTGGCGGACCGGATGCTGCTCGGCTAGCGGCGGTCAGCCCTCGCAGGGCTATGCGTCCTCGAAGCGGAACGAGACGCGCGCCACAGCGAACGAGACCAATGCCCACGCCAGCAACACCAGCAGCGACGGCCACTGCTCGGTGATCGACTCGCTCTCGATCGTCACGCCTCGCAGCGCGTCGAGCATGTGCGTCAGCGGCAGCACCTTCACGACCGTCTGCATCACCTCGGGTAGCGAGCTGACCGGGAAGAACGAGCCGGAGAGGAACATCATCGGCAGGGTGACGGCGTTGGCCGCGCCCTCGACCGCGCCGCGGCCGGTCACCCGCCCCGCGAGGATGACCGCGATGTTCAGGAACGAGATCGTCCCGAAGATCGCGATGAGCGGCGCCCAGATGCCACCGGAGAACAGGTCCGCACCCAGCATCTGCGCGATCAACGTCAGGAATACGACCTGCACACCGGTGATCACGAGGTGGGCGGCCAGCACGCTGCTAAAGAACCGCCACGGCGCCAGCGGCGTCGCGCGGATGCGGCGCAGCACACCTTCCTCGCGATAGCGCGAGAGTGATCCGGCAAGGCCAATCGTCGCGAAGCTCATCAGACCCATGCCGAGGATGCCGGGCGCGACGAATTGGAAGAACGATGTCGTCTTCGATTCGACCGGTCGCGTGGTCATCGAGATCGGGACGGGCACCTTCGTCAGGACCAGGTTCACGCGGTCAACCACCGAGGCGATTGCAGCCGACGTGACCTGCCGCCCGATCGGGTCGCTGACGCCGATCAGCAGCACGGCGTTGGCCGGGGTGTTGGGCGCTGCCGGGTCCACCACGAGGGCCGCGTCGGCCTCGTCGTCCAGCAGGAGGACGCGGGCGGAGTCCTCGTCGAGTCCGGGGCGCACCTCCACCTCGAGGAAGCCCACCTGTGAAAGCGCATCGACAAGCGAGCGGCCGCGCTCACTTGTCGTGTCGACGGAGACGATGAGGCGTGTGGTGCCCGCGGCGTCGCCAGAGAAGAGTTTGAACACGCCCAGGAAGATGAGCGGGAAGATCAGCGCCCAGAACAATGCCTGCTTGTCGCGCGTCAGCATCTTCAACGAGGACGAGAAGAGGATCCGGGTCATCCGCTCAACTTCCGTCCGGTGATGTTCATGAACACATCCTCCAGTGAGGCCGGCTGCACCGCGAGGTCGACCAGCCGCACACCCTCGCGGTCAGCGAGCGCGGTGAGCGCCGCCGTGACCGCCGGCGCGTCCTGCGCACGCAGCCGCACGATGTGGCCGTCCGCACCGAGGGCGACCTCTACCTCGGCGGCGCCGGGGAGGCCCCGGACGCCCGCCTCGGACAGCGGGGTCGCACTGGTGGCCATGACTCGATAGGGGGCGTTCAGCGAGCGGATGAGGCCAGCGGGGGTGTCGAGCGCGACCATCTTGCCGGCGTTCATGAAGGCGACTCGATCACAGAGCGCCTGTGCTTCCTCCATGTAGTGCGTGGTCAGCACCACGGTCGCACCGGCGTCACGCACCTGGCGCACGATCTCCCACAGGTCGAGGCGTGCGTCCGGGTCCAGGCCGGCCGTCGGCTCGTCGAAGAACACGAGTTCCGGATCGTTCACCAGCGCCGCCACGATGCTGAAGCGCTGCTTCATGCCCCCGGACAGCGTCCCGATCCGCGCACCGGCACGCTCCGCAAGGTGGACACGCTCCAGCAGCTCCATCGCGGGGATCCGCTTCGGGTAGAACGAGCCAAACAGCTCGAGGATTTCGCGCAGCGTCAGGAACTGGTGGTACGAGGCGGCCTGCAACTGCACACCGATACGTGCCTTCACGGCGACCGGGTCCTGGGTAACCTCGACGCCGAGGACACGCGCCGTGCCCTCCGTGGGACGCGTCAGCCCTTCGAGGACCTCGACCAGCGTGGTCTTGCCCGCACCGTTAGGGCCGAGGATGCCGAAGATTTCGCCGCGCTGCACCTCGGCGGATACGCCGGCCAGCGCCGTCACGTCGCCGTAGCGCTTCACGAGGTTGTGCGCCTCGATGACGAATGTTGATGCTGTCTGCGCGTCCATGTCCCGAGGATACCCGCGAACCCCCGCAGAGGCTCGCGATGCGGAACGAGGACTAGCCCTGAATTTCGAGGATCTTGAACACGACCGGCCCGGACGGCGCGTTCACGGTGACTTCGTCGCCCGTGCCACGGTTCATCACGGCAACGCCTACCGGCGACTGGATCGAGATTTTCCCCTGCGACGGATCGACCTCGGTCGCGCTCACCAGCTTGAACGTCTGCTCGCGCTTCGTCTCCAGGTTCACGAGTTTGACGACCGAGCCAACGTTTGCGCGCCCGCGCTTCGCCTGCTCGTCGATGATCACGGCGTTACGCAGACGGCTTTCGAGATCACGGATGCGCGCTTCGAGCTGGCCCTGTTCGTCGCGGGCAGCGTCGAGCGGCGCGTTCTCACGGAAGTCCTTGTCCGCCATCGCGTCGTGCAACTTCTGCGCGATCATCGGGCGCTTGCCCTTCTCCATCGCGAGTTGCTCCTCGATGTGCCGGAGGCCATCGAGCGTCACGTAGAAGGCCGCGCCACCAAGTTCGGCATTTGCACCCTGGCCGCCTCGGGCGCCGCCGCCGGTCAGTCCGATGCCGAGCGCGGGTACGAGGTTCTCCGGGGTGAACGCGAGGCGTGAGCAGTAGGCGAGGAAGGCCCGCAGCGGCTCGATGGTCGCCGGTTCACCGTCCGTCTTCGTCTTCACGTACGTGGTGACATCCCCGCCCCGCAGTTCCGCCATCGGGCGAGTGGGGCCAAAGGACGCGACAAAGGCCCGGACGGCGGGAAGTTCCACTTCCGCCTTCTCCGGTTCGTTCGCCAGGGAGCCAGCAAAGTGCTCCAGGGCCTCAGACGCCGTCACGCTCTCCGCCACGGGGGTCTCCGCTCGCGCTCGGTCGCCTCGCCAGCAGGGGCGGGCAGGGGTGCTTCGGGTCATCTCGGGCGCGGTCGCCGCATTCGGGAATGCGACGACCTCCAGCACGACGGCTGGAACCTCATGCGTAGAGTCTAGAAGATGACGGGGATGGCCTGTCAACGCGTTATGGCATCCCGCCGGTCGCCCGGCCCGCAGCCCACCCCACCGGCCCGGGAGGCCAACCCATGACCGCCGATCCCCTCGCTCCCCTCACCGCCGCGGCCGCACGTCTGGGCGTCCACCTCGACGAGCCCGCGCGAGAGCGCTTCGCTCGCTACCTCGACCTAGTCGAGGAGTGGAACGAACGCGCCGGCATTACCAGCCTGACTGATCGCGAGGAGATCCAGCGCCGCCATTTCGCGGAGCCGCTCGCGCTGCTTGCCGCCCTGCGCAGCGCCGGCATCGTCGCCGAGGGATCGAGGCAGCGCATCGCCGACCTCGGGTCCGGCGGTGGCTTCCCCGGTGTCCCGATGGCGATCGCAGAGACCGGGCTCAACCTCGTCCTGGTGGAGTCGCACGGACGCCGCGCCGAGTTTCTTCGCACAGTCGTTGAGGCGCTCGCGCTGGAACACGCGCAAGTCGTCGGGGCACGCGCGGAGGACGCCGGGCGGGGGCCGATGCTGCGCGCCACCTTCGACCTCGTGACCGCGCGCGCGCTCGCACCGTTGCCGGTGCTGATCGAGTACGCCCTCCCATTGTTGAAGGACGGCGGCCTGCTCGTCGCTCCGAAGGGCAGCCGCGCCGGCGACGAACTCGCCGCCTCCGGCGGAGCGCTCAAGGCCCTCGGCGGCGACCTGCGGGACCCCCTCGACCTGCCGCTGCCCGAGGGGGTCCCGCCGCAGCGCGTCATCGTCATCCGGCGGACCGGCCGCCTGGATGGGCGCTACCCGAGGCGGGCGGGGATCCCGTCACGCGAGCCGCTGTAGCGGCCCACACTCTCGACCAGCCGGTGCGGGTACAATCTGCGCACTCCCCGGCCACCTCGTGCGGAGGAACGGCCGATGCGCTACCCCGAACCGGACGCCGTAGACACGGCGCGCCCTGCACCCGTCGAGGGCGATCAGGCGACGCCTGCCCCGCCGTCACGCCGCCGCCGCCGGATCGCCAACGTCGATGCGTTGGTGCAGATGCCGTTCGCCCTCGTGTTCGCGCTCGCGGGAATGGTGGCGCTGGCATTTGGCGGCTGGCTCTGGTGGTTGACCTCGGGCCTCGGCGACCCACGGACAACGCTGACGACGACACTGACCGTCGGCGTGCCGTTCTCCTTCGCGCTCTGGATCGCCTGGCTGGTGATCTCGATCGCCGTCGTCCAGCGCCTCGGCCGCACGATGGTGCCGGTCGACCGGCTGCTCCGCGAGGCGGGGCTGGCGTGCTGGCCGCTGTTCCTCGCGTTGGGCATGGCAATCCCTGCGATCTCCTTTGGCGTCGGCATCCTCGCGATCGGTGGGTGGGTCGCGGCGACGCAGGCCGCCCTCGCACGAGTTGCGGGCCGGCCGGGTCGAGGCGTCCTGGCAGCGAACCTCGTGGGCTTCGGTGTGTGGTGTGTGGTGATGTCGCTGCTCGCGAGCGGCGATCACGCGATCGCCCCCGGCCCCTTCGTAGCCGAGTCGATCTGGGAAGCCGTCACCTCGCAGGGCGTCGTCGTGGTCGAAGGCGCGACGCCCTAGCGTGACTCGCTCACGCCTGCGCGGGCGCCCGACGTCCGTCGCGCTCGTGGGCGACGAAGCCGGCGATCAGGCCGACGAGCACCGCGACCGCACCGACCGCCGCCGCGATCGATACCCAGCCAGCAATTGAGGCGACGACGGACCAGCCCCACGCGTAGAGCAGCAGGCCACGCAGCGTCTCGCCTCGGAACTGCGTCTGCACCTGCGCTGCCAGGGCCGCGTCGCCGGGTGCGGCCTGCGAGGCCGCACTCACCTCGGAGTAGGTCTTGCCGCCGCCGGACTTGTCGAGGTGTACGGCAATGAACTCGTCGGCGTATGCCTTCGCCTTCGGGCCACTGTCCACGGGCTGCCCCGCGTACTGCTGCAGGCCGGGGAACTGCGCCGGGGTTAGGCCTGGACTTCCTGCGGGCGGGAAGGTGATGCGCTGCTCCGCCAGTTGGTCATGCACCATCGCCTTGCCAAAGTTCGCGCCCCACATCAGGAGCCCGCTGCTCACCGCCAGCACGAGGAAGAGCACGACCCCCACCGTCGCGAGTGTGGGCATCGCTGTCAGCCAAGTCTTTATACGCATCCGGATGGTCCGTCTCTGAGGGGCTTCAGCCGCCTCGTGATCCAGTCGTGCTTGCGCTGGGTGTCGACGGGTCCCTCGGCACGGTGTGCCTGGAGGTAGGCGCCGATCTCCTCGCCGGGCATGGGGCGTGCGAAGAAGTAGCCCTGGAACTCGTCCACACCGAGGGCCAGCAGGATGTCGCGCTGTTCGGCGGTTTCGATGCCCTCGGCGACCACCGTCAGACCGAGGCCGTGTCCGAGGTCAGTCGCCATCTTGGCGATCACCCGGCTGCGTTCGTCCGACTGCAGATCGTCGACGAACTCCTTGTCGATCTTGATCGAGGTCAGCGGAAACTGATGAACCGAAGTGAGCATGGAATATCCCGTCCCGAAGTCATCGACGGCGACGCCGTACCCTTCGGCCCGGAGGCCACCGAGCAACGCAAGCGCCCCCTCGAACTCTCCGATGATCGCACTCTCGGTGATCTCAACCGTCACATTGGAAGCGGGTATCCCGAATCCCTTCGCCTGCTCGGTGAGTTGTTCAGCAAGCCCCGGTCCCCTGAGCGCCAGTGGCGAGATGTTCAGGCTCATCGTGATGTTGTGGCCGGCATCCAGCCACTGCCGCAGCCAGGCGAAGGAGATCTGGCGCACCTGTTGCCCGATGTCCGCGATCAGGCCCGCTGACTCCGCGATCGGTATGAACTCCGCAGGGCCCACCGCTCCCCGCGCCAACGTCGTGAGGCGCGCGAGTGCCTCGACTCCCACGACCACGCCATCCGACGCTCGAACGATCGGCTGAAACGCCACACCAATTGCCTTGTCGGCGATCGCCTGGCGAAGGTCATGCGTCAGGGCGACACGTATCCGGGCCAACTCAGCGAACTCAGCGCGGAAGAACTCGAAACGGTTCCGGCCGCGATCCTTCGCCGCATACATCGCGATGTCCGCAACCCGAAACAGTGTCTCGACATCCCGTCCATCCTCGGGGTACACGGCCACACCGCAGGACGCCGTGACGAAGACGGTGCGGCCATCGACTTCGAACGGTGATCGGAAGGACTCGACGAGGCGATCCGCGAGGCTGACGATGGGGCCCAGGCCAGCGGCTCGCCGTTGAAGCACCGCGAACTTCCCTCCGGAGAGGCGCGAAATCGACTCCTCCCGTCCCACGGCCAACTCCAACCGGCGTGCAACCAGCCGCAAGACCTCATCGCCCGCCGCGTGCCCCATCGTGTCGTTGACGTCCTTGAACGCATCGAGGTCGAGGAAATGCACCGCGAGTCGCTCGTCCGGCCTGAGAATCGGGAACATCCGCACCAGTCGATCCTGGAGCAACGACGGCCTCAGCAGCCCGGTCACTTCGTCATAGTTGGTGATGTAGGTGAGCCGGGCCTCGACTCCGGCCTTCTCGATACGCAACTCGCGCTCGGCGAAGGCCCGCTCGACAGCCGGGCCGAGGCGCGCGAGGCGATCCTTGATCAGATAGTCAGCCGCGCCAGCCTGGATCCACTGGAACGCCGCCGCGCCGTCAAGACTGCTCGCGACCACAACGATTGGTGTCTCTACGCCTCGTTCGCGCATCGTGCGGATACCGGCATCCGTATCGAACGGCGGGATCGAACGGTCGGCAATGATGAGGTCGTGCGGGCTGTCTTGCATTTCGAGGAGCTGAGTGACGTCCGAGGCGCGAGCAACGGTCACCTCGCGACCGGTGATCTGAAGCGCCGCGACCAGCCGCAGGTACTCAGCGTCGTCGTTTTCGAGAATCAGCACACGGAGGAGTGGGATCGGGGTCATCAGCGCCCCCACTGAGTGGGGCGATCAGGCGGGGGGCCTGGGCGCGCTTCGGAAACAGCGCTCGGGACGAACGCAAGTCAGATTGGAAGCAATCTCTGCACTCAGAATAACAGGTCTACAAACTCGAATCGCACGCCGATATCACAACTACCTGACAACATTCCGCTCCCGCAAACTCGCGATCTGCATCGCGTTAAAGCCGAGGTCACTCAGGACAACGTCGGTCTGCGCGCCAGGAGCGGGCGCGGTGCTTCGTACGCTGCCCGGCGTGTCCGAGAACTTCGGGCCGATGCCAACCTGCCGTACGTGGCCCGTGACGGCGTCGTCGATCTCGACCACCATGCCGCGCGCGCGTTGGTGTTCGTCCGCGAGCGCCTCCGCGACATCGAGGACGGGCGCGACACACAACTCGATGTCGCGCAGTTCGGCGAACCACTGGTCGCGCGTCTTCGTCCTGAAGAACGCATCGAGGTGCGCGCCAAACTCGGCGTGCTTCGAGGCATCGAATTCGGCCTCGAGCATGTCCTCGCGACCGCTCAGGCGGCACAGTGCCGCCCAGAACTGCGGCTCCAGCGAGCCGATCGAGAGGTACTTGCCGTCCGCGCACTCGTACACCGTGTAGTGCGGCGAACCACCGCCGAGCCCCGGCATCCCCGGCCTCGGCGGCTGCCCACCTGCGAGGACCCCGCCCGTCTGGCTCGCGAGGAGGTAGAGCACGCCGTCCGACATCGACATGTCGAGGTACTGCCCACGGCCCGTCGAGATACGCGCGTAGAGCGCGGAGACGATCGCGAAGGCAGTCATCAGACCGCCGCCCGCGTAGTCCGCGATCGTGTTCTGCGGGACCGCTGGCTTCTGACCGGCGTGGCCAATCATCGAAAGCGACCCACCCACCGCGATGTAGTTGATGTCGTGCCCCACCATGTTCGAGTACGGCCCCGTCTGCCCGTACCCCGACAACGAGGCGTAGACGATGCGCGAGTTGGTCTTGCTGATCGCCTCGTACCCCACGCCGAGGCGTTCCGTGACGCCGGGCCGGAAGCCCTCGAGGAATACGTCCGCCTGCGCTGCGAGCGCATGCACGATCTCGACGCCCTCGGGTTGTCGCAGGTCGACGACGATCGAGCGCTTGTTACGCCCGAGGGGGTTGTGCGCACGGCGTCGCGCAGCGGCCTCGGCATCCACGTTGGCCGCACCCGTCGCGCCACCGCGGATCGCCCCGGCCGGCGCCTCCACCAGCAGCACGTCCGCGCCGAGGTCACCCAGCGCCATCGAGGCGAACGGCCCCGGCGCCAGCCGCGAGAGGTCCACTACCTTCACACCATCGAGTGGCCCGGCCATCGCGTGCTCCCGTCATCGCCTCGTAAGGAGGCGTCGCGGGCGCGAGTATAGACTTCGGCCCATGCTGCCCCACCCCCATCACCCTCTCGTCATCTCGCACCGCACGAACGAGGGCAATGCGCCCGAGAACACCCTGCTCGGCATCGCGCGCGCTATCGAGGACGGCTGCGACGTCGTCGAGGTGGACGTGCGCGCGACGCGCGACGGCGTGCTGGTGCTGCTGCACGACGAGACGCTCGAGCGGACGACCGGCGACCCGCGCGCCATCCTGGACGTCACGTACGAGGAACTGAGCGCGATCCGGACGGGCGCACCCCAGAGCCACGAGCCACAGCCGATCCCCACGCTGGCCGAGGCGTACGCCGCTGTCCTCGGAGCGGACGGGACGCCTCAGATCGTCATCGAGGTAGACATCCCCGCGCGCGGCATCGAGGGTGAGGTCGCCGCGCTGATCCGCTCGTTGCACGCGGAGCCGTATTCGCTGTTCACCCCGTCCACCGAGGCCGAGGTGCGGCTGACGCAGCGCCTCCTCCCGGACGTCCCCGTCTTCTTCGACCTCACCCACGACGTGCTGCCACCGGACGAACTGGCGCGCCGCATCCGCCTCGCCGCCGCCCTCGGCGTCCGCGCGATCAACCCGACGTTCCGCGCCCTCAAGCCCGAGGCGATCACCCTCGCCCATCACCTCGGCCTGGAAGTCGCCTGCTGGACCGTCGACGCCCCGGAAGACCTCGCGCGGATGGTGGCCCTCGGCGTGGACGCCATCACCACCAACCACCCGCGCCGCCTGCTCGCGCTCCTCGACGCCCGCCCAGAGCCCTCGAGCCCCGCGCGGTAGACCGAGGCGCGAGGGCACTCGTACACTCGATAGGTTGCTTCCGGGCCCGTAGCTCAGCTGGAAGAGCGCGACACTGGCAGTGTCGAGGTCAGGGGTTCGAGCCCCCTCGGGTCCACCATCAGCACATCACAGACCCCGCTCCTGCGGGGTTCTTCGTGTAGATTTCGGCCATGCCCATCCCCATTGCCATCGCACTCGGCGGCGCCGCCGGCAGCCTCGCCCGGTACTGGGTCGCCACGACCGTGGGATCGAGGGTCGCCGTCGGGGGCGCGGGGACGTTCGCGGTGAACCTCGTGGGGGCGCTGGCGATTGGGTTCGTGCTGGGGGCGGTGGAGTCGAGGTTCACCGAGACTCCGAGGTGGGTGACGCTCGGGCTGACCACGGGGATCCTCGGCGGGTTCACCACGTTCTCGGCGTTCGCGTACGACGCGATTGCGCACGTCGAGGCGGGGGATTCGGCGCTGGCGGTGGCGTACGTCGTTGGGACGGTGGTGCTGGGGATTGGTGCAGCGGCGGGCGGACTGGCACTCGGGCGTAGTCTGTAACCTTCGCGCGGCCTCGCCTGAACCTCAGGGAGCGGGGGCGCGCTAGAAGGCGGCGCACTCGATGGAACACACACGACTCGGGCGGACGGGGCTGCAGGTCAGCCGGCTCTGCCTCGGCACCATGACCTTCGGCCTCCAGTGCGACGAGGCGACCTCGTTCGGCATCCTGGACCGCGCGGCGACCGGCGGCATCACCTTCCTCGACACCGCCAACGTGTACCCGCTCGGGGGCGGGCCGCAGACGGCCGGGCGCACGGAGGAGATCGTCGGCAAGTGGCTCGAGGGCAAGCGCCACGAGTTCATCCTCGCCACCAAGTGTCACGGGCAGATGGGGCCGCGGCGCTGGGAGGGCGGCGGGAACCGCAAGCACATCCTCGACGCCGTCGACGCGAGCCTGAAGCGGCTGCGCACGGACTACATCGACCTGTACCAACTGCACGGCTACGACCCGAACACGCCGTTGGACGAGACCGTGCGCGCCCTCGAGGACGTCGTGCGATCGGGACGCGCGCGCTACATCGGCGTCTCGAACTGGCTCGCGTTCCGGCTCGCGAGGGCGATCGGCAAGCAGGAGGCCGCGGGGTTCGCGCGCTTCGACAGTGTGCAACCGCGCTACAACCTCCTCTTCCGCGAGTTCGAGCGCGAACTGTTCCCGCTCTGCGAGGAGGAGGGCATCGGCGTCATCCCCTACAACCCACTGGCGGGTGGCCTGCTCACTGGCAAGCACAGTCAGGCCTCCGGCCCGCTGGAGGGCACACGCTTCACCCTCGGCAACGCGGCTCAGAACTACCAGTCGCGCTACTGGCATGACCGCGAGTTCGACACGGTCGAGGCGATCAAGGGTGTCTCGAAGGACTCGGGCATTCCGATGGTGCAGATGGCGCTGCGCTGGGTGCTCGCGCACCCAGCGATCACGGCACCGATCATCGGCGCCAGCCGTGCGGAGCAACTCGATGACTCGCTCGCAGCGGTCGAGGCGCCGCTGCCCGCCGACGTGAAGACGCGGCTCGACGAAATCACGGCGGACTACCGTCACGGCGACGCCGTCCGCTAGCGCTCGCACAGAGCACCGAGGAGTCACCGATGGACATCGGCATCCACATCCCGAGCTTCCAGTGGCCCGGCGGCCCGCCGAGGATCGCCGCCGACCTCGCGCGTCTCGCAGCGACCGCCGAGGAGGTGGGCTGCACCTCGGTATCGGTGATGGACCACTACTTCCAGATGCAGGGGTTCGCGCCGGTCGAGGATCCGATGCTGGAGGCGTACGCCACCCTCGGCTTCATCGCGGCGAAGACCAGGACCGTCCGCCTGCGCACGCTCGTCTCCGGCGTCACGTACCGGCATCCCGGCCTACTCGCGAAGATCGTGTCGACGCTCGACGTGCTCTCCGAGGGGCGCGCCGAACTCGGCATCGGCGCCGCGTGGTACGAGCGCGAGCATCGAGGGCTCGGCGTCGAGTTCCCCCGGGTGGGCGAGCGCTTCCGCCGCCTGGAGGAGACGCTGCGCATCTGCCTGCAGATGTGGAGCGACGACAACGGTTCGTTCGAGGGCCGCTACTACCAGTTGGGCGAGACGCTCTGCTCGCCGCGCCCGCTCCAGCAGCCGCACCCACCGATCATGATCGGCGGCAGCGGGGAGCAGAAGACGCTCCGGCTGGTGGCGCAGTACGGCGACGCGTGCAACCTGTTCGCCCGAGACCCCGCGGTCGTCGCGCACAAACTCGATGTGCTGCGCGCGCATTGCGAACGCGAGGGGCGGAACTACGCCAGCATCCGCAAGACCATCCTCTACAACAACCAGACCCTCGCCCAGGGTGACGCGGAAACCTTCGTCGAGGAGATGCGGGAGTACGCCGCGATGGGCGTGCAGGAGGCGGTCGTGATGCCGGTCGGGCCGCACGCCCTCGACTTCGTGAAGCGCCTCGGCACCCAGGTCATCCCGCAGGTCGCCTCGTTCTAGCGCCCGAGCCGCTACCATCCGCCCGCACCGAGGCAGCGAGGGGGCAGCGATGAAGCACACCGAGAGCACGTTCACAGGCGCGAAGGCGTTCAAGATCTACTGGCAGTCGTGGCTGCCCGAGGGCGCCCCGAAGGCCGTCCTCCTCGTCGCGCACGGCTTCGCCGAGCACAGCGGCCGCTACATGAACCTCGTCAACGCCGTAGTCCCGCACGGCTACGCGGTCTACGCCCTCGACCATCGAGGGCACGGCAAGTCGGACGGCGCGCGCGTCGAGATCGATTCGTACCAGCAGTACCTGGACGACCTCAAGACGTTCTTCGACCTCGTGCAGAAAGAGCAGCCCGGCCAGAAGATCTTCCTCGTGGGGCACAGCATGGGCTCCGCGATCAGCCTCGGCTACGTGCTCAACCACCAGGCGGAACTCGCGGGCCTCGTGCTCTCGGGCGGCGGCATCGCGAAGCCTGGCACCCCGCTCCCTCCGACACCTGAGGCGATGCCCGGCACCAACACCCGCCCGCCCCTCGCCACCGGGTTCCTCGCGCGCGACCCGCGGGTGGCCATCGATTACGACGCCGACCCGCTGAATTACCGGGGCCCGATCCCCGTCGCCCGCGATGAGGCGATGGCGCCCATGCGCCTCGCGATTCAGGAGCGCGCGGGCGATATCCGGCTGCCGATCCTGATCATGGCCGGCACGGGCGTCCCCGACGGCGAGCGCAGCACCACCCTGCACCAGCACGTCGGCTCCGCGGACAGGAGCCTGCGCCTCTACGACGGCCTGAAGCACGAGATCTTCAACGAGCCTGAGCACCCGCAGGTGATGGCCGACCTCGAAGCCTGGGTCGCGGCGCGGCTGTAGGCGACTCAGTTACCGCTGACGGACGTAGTCGAGCCCCACGACGCCAGTCGCATACGGCGTCGCGGACTTCAGCGTGAAGGCCGAGTGGACACCGTCCGCGAAGAGGCGTTTACCGCTGCCAAGCATCAACGGATAGAGCAGCAGGTGCAGTTCGTCGACGAGGTCGGCCGCGAGCAGCGCGTGGACCAGTTGACTGCTGCCGTCCGTCACGATGTTCCCGTCAGTCGAGGCCCTGACTGCCCGCACTGACTCGATCACGTTGTCGCGGATAACCGTCGTGTTTCGCCAGAACGGCTTGTCGAGCGTCCGCGAGACCACGTACTTCTTGAGTGGGTTCATCAAGTCCCCGAACGGATCGCCCGCCGGCATCGGCTCGAAGGCCTCGGCGTGCGTCACGTACGTGCGCCGGCCGAGGAGGAGCGCGCTCGCACTCCCCATCAGCGCGCTCAGGCTCTCGCCCATGGCGTCATCCCAGTACGGCAGCGTCCACGCGCCATACTTGAACCCACCGTCGAGGTCCTCGTCCTCGCCACCTGGCGCCTGAATCACGCCATCCATCGTGATGAACTCCGACACGATGAGTTTCGCCATCACGACCTCCATCAATCACAGCCCACGGGAGACCGCGGGATCACCTTCATACCAACCCATCGACGTATCGCGCGATGGCGAGCGCCGAGGTCAGGCCGGGCGACTCGATGCCGCCGAGGTGGACGTACGCGCCGTCGCGGAAGATCAGGAAGTCCGGCGGGGTATCGCCGGTCGCCTCGATCTTCGGTCGGTAGCCGACCTGACCGGGGGCGATGTCCTCGTCACGTAGGGCGGGCAGGAAGCGACGTCCGGCAGCGAGGAAGGCGGCGCGCGGGGCGTCGTCCACGCGGTAGTCGAGGGGCGTGCCGTCAGGCAGCCACTCTGTGTCAGGGCCGAGGTGCGCCACGCCATCGATGTCTACGCTCAGGTGCATCCCCGCGCCGCCTGCCTGCGCCTGGTGCCGCTGCACGTCGGCGGCGCCCGAGGGGATTGGGTACACCGGCCGCGAGACCGCGCGGCTGAACTCGGGAGTGACGAGGTCGTAGTAACGGCCTCGGTTCACACGCTGGCGTAGCGGTGGCAGACCTCGGACGGTGTCACCGTCGAGGGGCAGGCCGGCGAGCGCGGCGATCGAGGGTGCGCCGTGGCCGGCGGAGTTCACGAGGACACCCGCGTGCAGTGACGACTCTGTGCCCTCCGCGTCGCGCAGGTGGACGGTCATTGAACCCTCGGCGTGTTCGACCGCGATGACGGTGTGACGGAAGGCGAACAGCACGCCTCGATCGCGCGCGGCGGACTCTAGGCTCTTCGCGAAGCTGGCCTGGTCGATGATGCCCGAAGTCTCCGAGGAGAGCGCGGCGACGGCAGCGATGTGCGGTTCCAGCGCACGCGCCTCGATGCCCGTCAGGCGACGGATGCCGGAGACGCCGTTCGCGCGTGCGCGCGCCTCCACGCGCTCGAGGCCGTCGAGGTCCTCGGTGGCGAGGGCGACGACCAACTTGCCGGTATGCGCAACGCGGACGCTGTGCGCCTCGCACCATTCGTAGACGAGCGGGTTGGCTTCGAGGCAGAGGCGGTGCTTCAGGCTGCCCGTCTCGTAGAGGAACCCCGCGTGGACGATCCCCGTGTTATGCGCCGAGGTCTCTCGCGCCGCCGCCTCGTTCCGCTCGACCACGACGACCGTGCCGCGGGCGGCGAGGCGCTCGGCGATCGCCAGTCCGACGACGCCCGCACCCACCACCACGAAGTCAGCATCGAGGTCCGGCAACCAGCGCTCCCTGTCCACGCTCGCTGTGCCGCCTGAGCGTCGCACGGAGGCGGGCTGTCTGCATCGCCACCGCACGTTTGGACGCCTCGCGTGGTTACATGGATATCAGTCTCCCGAAGGAGCCCGCATGCGCCTCCGTCCGACCGTCCGAGCCACCGCCGTCAGCCTGGCCACCGCGCTCGCCCTCGCGCTGCTCGCCTGCGGCGATGGCGATGCGAAGGACGGCAGCGGGTCCGGCGCGACCGATGGCACGGGCTCCGGCGGCGCCACCTCGACAGCAGCGACCGGCGGCGCGACGGCCGCCCCGAAGACCGAGGGTTCCGTGACTACGCCGACCGGAACCGGCACGGCGCCCGCAGGCACGACGCCCGGCGCCACCTCGACGGCCACTGGCACACCAGCACCGCTCGCCACGCCGCGTGCGAACCCGCCGCGCACCGTCACCACCGTCAACGCCTTCGGTGGCCGCAACTTCGACCGCCCCACCGAACTCGGCGAGTACCCCGGCGGGTACTTCGTCGCGGAGCAAGTCGGGACGATCCTGCGTGTGACAAGCGGCGGCGCGACCGACACCATCCTCGACATCCGCGACCGCGTATCGACCGACGGGAATGAGGAGGGCCTGCTCTCCGTCGCCCTCGACCCGGCGTTCGACTCCAATCGCAGCGTCTGGGTCTACTACGCCGCGCGCAGCCCGCGCCGTACCGTGCTGTCGAGGTTCACCGCCGGCGCGAACGGCGTGATCGACAAGGCCAGCGCACTGGTGGTACTGGAACAGCCGCAGCCGTTCCCGAACCACAAGGGTGGCGCGATCCGCTTCGGCCCGGACGGGCTGTTGTACCTCGGCCTCGGTGACGGCGGATCTGGCGGGGACCCACAGGGCAACGGCCAGAACCTCGGCACGCTGCTTGGCAAGATCATCCGCATCGATGTGCGTAACACCTCTGCGGGCGAGCCCTACCGCGTCCCTCAGGACAACCCGTTCGTCAACCGTCAGGGCGCGAAGGGTGAGGTCTGGGCGTTCGGCCTGCGTAACCCCTGGCGCATGGCGTTTGACCGCGCGACAGGCACGCTCTGGGTCGCCGACGTCGGCCAGGGTGAGGTCGAGGAAATCAGTACGGTCCGTCGAGGCGACAACATGGGCTGGAGGATCATGGAAGGCGACCGCTGCTACGGCGCCTCCACCTGCAACCGCACCGGCCTCGTCCTCCCCGTGACGCAGTACACGCACACCGGCGGCCGCTGTTCCGTCACCGGTGGCCCCGCCTACCGAGGCGTCGCCGTCCCCGAGGTGGCCTCGACCTACCTCTACGCCGACTACTGCTCGGGTGAACTGTGGTCACTCCCCCTCGATGGCGGGGAGCCCGTGATCGTCGCGCGAGGCCTGAACAACATGACCTCGATGGCGACGGACTCCGCCGGCCGGATCTACATCCTCCGTCAGGGGAGGCCGATCGCCACGCTCGCCTCCCCCTGATCGGCGGGCTACGCTCCGCGCATGCTTCCCGTCCTCATCACCCTCTTCGTCGCGTACACCCTCGCCGTCGCCTACCAGGCGAGGCTCGCCCTCCGCACGCCCGACCCGGCGACCCGACTGCGGCACGCAGTGCGGCTCCTCCTCCTGACGAGCCTCGGTGTACCGCTCGTGGTCGCGCTGATTGTGGTCGCCTGAGCGCGCCAGCCCCGGATTGACGCGCCTCGTGCGGCCTCGGGATACTGTGAGCACGATGAACACGCGGCCGGCCCTCACCTCCTGCCCTGGTGGCGCCCTCGAGGGTGCGCGCCTCCTCCTTACCTAGGCGGCGTCGCGCCTCGCGCGATGTCGCCCGGCCCGCACCAACGCGCCGACATCACCGCCACCCAACAGGGCTGGCGACCACCACACGAGGGCACCATGACCACCGAACAGACCAGCGACCGCGCACGCGCCGAGCGCTACCAACCCAACGAGATCGAAGCCCGCTGGCAGGACCGCTGGGAGCAGGACAACCTCTACCGCGTCCCCGACCACATCGAAGGTCGCCCCAACCGCTACCACCTCACGATGTTCCCCTACACCTCGGGCGACCTCCATGTCGGCCATTGGTGGGCCATGGCGCCCTCGGACACGCTCGCGCGGTACTACCGGATGCGCGGATACAACGTGCTGTTCCCCATGGGCTTCGACGCTTTCGGGCTGCCGGCGGAGAACGCCGCGATCAAGGGCGGCATCCATCCGAAGGACTGGACGGACGCCAACATCGTGCGCATGCGCGGGCAGATGCGGTCGATGGGCGCGATCTTCGACTGGGAGCGGACGGTCAACACCTCCAGCCCGGACTACTACCGCTGGACGCAGTGGTGGTTCGTCCAGATGTTCAAGCGCGGTCTCGCCTACAAGAAGGCTGCCCCCGCTAACTGGTGCCCCTCCTGCAACACCACGCTCGCCAATGAGCAGGTGAAGGACGGCCTGTGCGACCGCTGCGACAGCGTCGTCGAGCAACGCTTCATGGCGCAGTGGTTCTTCCGCACGACCGACTACGCCGAGGAACTGCTGGACAACGAAGCCCTCGACTGGCCCGACCACGTGAAGGTCATGCAGCGCAACTGGATCGGCCGCTCCGAGGGCGCCGAGGCCTCGTTCGCCCTCGAACAGCCAGCGTCCGACGGCACCGCCGAGATCCGCGTGTTCACGACGCGGCCGGACACGCTGCACGGCGTCACCTTCATGGTGCTCGCGCCTGAGCATCCGCTCGTCCCGCTGCTGACCACGCCCGAGCAGGCCGAGGCCGTCAGCGCCTACCAGGAGCGCGCCGCGCACGCGACGGAGATCGAGCGCCTTGCCACCGACCGCGAGAAGGTCGGTGTGTTCACGGGCGCGTACTGCACCAACCGCCTCACGGGCGACCGCGTCCCGATCTGGATTGCGGACTACGTCCTCGCGTCTTACGGCACCGGGGCAGTGATGGCCGTCCCCGCACACGACGAACGCGACTTCGCCTTCGCCGCCCGCTATAGCCTGCCGGTGAAGGTCGTGATCGCGCCGCCCGAGTGGGACGGGCAACCGCTCGCCGAGGCGTGGACGGCCCCCGGCACCCTCGTCGCCTCGAAGCAGTTCGATGGCCTCCCCTCGGTCGAGGCCAAGCGCGCCATCGCGGCGTACCTCGAAGCGCAGGGCTGGGGCGGCACGAAGGTGCAGTACCGCCTCCGCGACTGGCTGATCAGCCGCCAGCGGTACTGGGGCGCGCCCATCCCGATCGTCACCTGCCCGGACTGTGGCGAGGTCGCGGTGCCCGAGGAGCAACTGCCGATCGAGCTGCCGTACAACGTCGAGTTCCGCCCGACGGGCCAGTCGCCCCTCGCGCTGTCGCCCGAGTTCGTCGCGACGACGTGCCCGCAGTGCGGCAAGCCCGCGCAACGCGAGACCGACACGATGGACACCTTCATGTGCTCCTCGTGGTACTTCATGCGCTACATCGACCCGCACAACGAGACGGCGCCGATGAGCCGCGAGGCCGCCGAGGCATGGCTGCCCGTCGCCCAGTACACCGGCGGCTCCGAGCACGCGACGATGCACCTGCTCTACGCGCGCTTCTTCTACAAGGTCGCGCGTGACCTCGGCCTCGTCCCCGGCGACGAGCCGTTCACGCGGTACTTCGCGCAGGGCCAGATCCTCGGCCCGGACGGTCGACGCATGTCGAAGTCGAAGGGCAACGTCGTCGCGCCGGACGACCAGGTGAAGAAGTGGGGCGGGGATTGCTTCCGCGCCTACCTGATGTTCCTGGGCCCATGGGATCAGGGTGGCCCGTACGACGTCGACGGCATCGTCGGCGTCTCGCGCTGGCTGAACCGCGCGTGGACCGTCGCCGTCGACCCGCCCACGCGCGCCGTCGATGCCGTCGGCGGCCGCGCACTGCGTCAGCTCGTGCACGCCACCCTCAAGAAGGTGGGCGAGGACTTCGAGGCGAAGCGCTTCAACACCGCGATCGCCGCACTCATGGAACTGACGAACGAACTCCAGCGTCTGCGTGACGCCGGCACCGCCGATGGCGACGCCTGGGACGAGGCCGTGCGTACCCTCGCGCTCATGCTCGCGCCCGCGTGTCCGCACATTGCGGAAGAACTGTGGGCCCGCTTTGGTGGTGCTGGCAGCAGCGAGTCGGTCCATCGTCAGCCGTGGCCCGCCTTCGACCCCGCGCTGATCGAACGCGACACCGTCACGCTGGTCGTGCAGGTCAACGGCAAGGTGCGAGGCCGCATCGATGTGCCCGCGGGCGCCGACGAGACCGCGGCGCGCGCCGCCGCGATGGCGGATCCCCGCCTCGCGGAGGCGCTCGCCAGTATCGAGGTGCAGCGCGCGGTCTACGTGCCCGGGCGGCTGCTGAACTTCGTGGGCCGGTGAGCAGCGCTGCGAGGCGGACGCTGGTCGCCCTCGCTGCGCTGGTCGTACTGCTCACGGCGGCGGGATGCCTCGATCTTCCCGAGCGGAACCAGCGAGCGGCCGCCCCGGGTGCCGAGGCGGTCACGGTGCGCGCCTCGGACGACCGCCCGTTGGACGCCCGCCTCTGGGTGCGTGATCGACGCCGGCTGGTCATCTACCTGCACGAGTATCACCGCACCCAGCGCGATTGGTGGCCGGAGGCGGCCGCTGGCGTCGCGGGCGACCCGTCCGCGCTGACGCTCGACCTGCGCGGGCACGGCGACTCCGGCGGCGACCACCAGGACTTCGGGTTCATGGCGGACGATGTCCGGGTCGTCGTCGCGTTCGCGCGAGCGCGCGGCTACGAGCGCATCGCCATCGTCGGCGCGGGCATGGGCGGCACCGTCGCCGCCCTCGTCGCCCGCGAGGAGCCAGACGTCAGTGTAGTGGGGCTATCACTCCCGGCCGACTTCGCTGACCTCGAAGCGCTCGAGGCGTGTGCGGCAATCGGTCCGCGCCTCACCATCGTGGCGGCACGCGAAGACCTGAGCGCACGCGAGTCGCTGGAACAGATCACCCGGAACGCGCATCTGGACCCGTCACGCGCGCTGCTGCTCCCCGGCCGAGCGCACGGCATCGCACTCCTGCGGGGCGAGTCCGAGGTAGCGACACGACGGCTGACGAAGGACGCCCTCGACCGCGCGTGGCGCTGAGGCCCGTGCTGACGCCTCGCTGTTAGCGGTCGTCGGCGGCGGCGGCGGCGTCGGCGTCGCGGCGCGCCCGACGGAACATCGGATCGTCGTCCAGCGGTTCGTTCGCGAAGTCATCGATCACACCCGGTTCGGACGAGGTCTCCCGCGACATCTCCCGCGACGGGACAGGCCGCGTCCGTCGAGGTTGGAGCAAGTTCTCCAGGCCTTCCTCGGCCTCCTCACGGGGGAACGGGATCGGCGCGCGGTCGAACCGTGCCATCGCTGGTGGGGGCATCGGCTCCAACCGCTCGCGGTCGAATCGCTCGCGCTCCAGCCGATCGAGACGGTCCTCGTGCTCGTCACGCTCCTCATCGCGCTCAGCAAGGCGCTCCGGAGCGCGATCCGGCGTCCGGTCGACCGGTCGCTCCACCGGGCGTTCCGGCTCACGCTCGACTGGCGGTGCCTGCACATCGAGGGGCGGCGCCTCCCGGATCTCGGCCCGCGGCACGGAGCGGGCGATTGACTGTGGTGTCGGCTCCAACTGGTCGATGCCAGCCCGGACCGATTTCGTAAACGTCCCCAGTTGCCGCTCCAGCCGCTCTAGCAGGTCGCGCGCATACTCGTCCGCCGCGCGCATCTGCTCGCGCGCGATCGACCGTGACTCGTCGATGCGCTGCGAGATGTCGCTGTTCGCCTCGTCGATGCGGTCCTGGAGGCGGCGTTCGGCCTCGCGCGCGATCTCCTCGGCACGGGCGCGGGCGGCCAGCGAGATCTCGTGAGACTCCACCATCCGCGAAGCGCGCTCCTGCGCCTGCGCCTCGATCAGCCGGCGGTCCTCCTCGGCTTCACGCAGCACGTGGTCGCGGCGGGCCACGATCTCCTGCGCTTCCCGCACTTCGTGCGGGATGGCGATGCGCATCTGGTCGATGATGTCCAGCATCCGTCGACGGTCAATGATCGCGCGGTTGCCGATCGGCATCTTCTGGGCGGTCGCCAGCAACTCTTCGATGCGGTCCACCAGATGCAACAGGTCCATGGCAGCCTCCTCGCCCGCGCGGGCGTGCGATCAGGACTGGAACTTTTTGCGCAACGCGTCATTCACCCCGGGCGGCACGAACTTGCTGACGTCCCGCCCGAACGAGGCGAGTTCGCGGATACGTGTCCCGGAGACGAACAGATGCTCCAGCGCCGTCATCAGATAGACCGACTCGACGTCCGGGGCCATGTCGCGGTTCATCAGCGCCATGTCGAACTCGTAGGCGAAGTCGCCCGCGCGCAGTCCGCGCACGATCACACTGGCGCCTTGCTTGCGCGCCTCGTCCACCGTCAATCCGGTGATCGCGGCGAAGCGCACGTTCGTCAGGCCCGCGTTCCGTGCAGCCGTCTCGAACATCGAGGTGCGTTCTTCGATCGTGAAGATCGCGGACCGGCTGGCCGCCACGCCCACGACGACCTCGGCAAAGATCGAGGCCGCGCGGGCCACCACGTCCAGATGGCCGTTGGTCACGGGGTCAAAACGTCCCGCGTACAGCGCGACGGTCATGCAGCCTCCTCCGCTCGAGCACGATAGATCGCCACCGCACCGGCGCCCTGCCGGCGGTCACGCCAGCACTCGCGCCCTGCCAGGGTCTCCGGCGGTGTGAGCCGGGCGTCATGTTCCACGACGATCATCGCGTCTGGCGTCAGCGCGCCCGCGACAGTCTGCTCGATCGCGGCCCACGAGGCGCCGTCATCATAGGGTGGATCAGCGAGTACGAGCGTGTACGGCTCACCGCCCATCGCCAGCCAACGCCCCACCCGCGCCACCACGACCTCCGCCTGCTCGTCGAACTTCGCTCGGTGAAGGTTTTCCCGCACCACCGCTGCGGCGCGCGCGTCGGACTCGACGAAGGTCGCATGGCCCTCCCATCGGGAGATGGCCTCGATCCCCAGCGCGCCGCTGCCCGCGTAGAGGTCGAGCACGCGCGCACCGTCGGCCCCCGCGCTCGTGAGCATGGAGAACAGCGCCTCGCGCAGCCGTCCGGAGGTCGGGCGCGTCCCCGCGCGGGCAGGCATCCGCAGCAGCACACCGCGAGCGCTTCCGCCGATCACTCGTAGCACTGCTAGTTCCCCGCCGGGCCGGGCGGCCGTCCACCCGTAGGTGTCGCCGTCGACTGCCCGGGAGTCGAACGCGGGCCGGTCGGTGTCGCCGTCGCATCCCCACCAGCCTCCGCCTGCCCGCTCGACGTCACGCGAATCGACAGTTCCTGCCCCACGAACGCGACGCCGTCCGACACGACGAGCCGGACCGTGTACGCGCCTCCCGCCTTCGGGGCGCGCCACACCGCGGAAAGCGCCGGGTGATCTTGCGCCCAGCATGCGGAGGCGCCGTCGATCGTCCCGCCGCCGCGCGCTTCCCAGCACGGGACGAGGTACGGCCCGAACGGGCGCTCCAACTTCGGCGGTGACCCCTGCGCGAACGCTGTCGCGGCATCCGCCACGTCCGCCAGCGTCTCGTCCGCCTCGGCCTGATCGACGACCACCCCGCCGAGGCCGGCGCGGCTGGCGAGGTCAAGCCGGAACGCCGCGGAGAAGCGGTTCTCGATCCACACGGCGTGTGGCTTGCCGCCCTCGGAGAACTGGTATCCCACCGCCTTCGCGCCCTCGTCCCAGCGCAGGCCCCCGCCACTCCCCGCAAGGAACGGCACACTCAGATTGACCGTCGTGGAAGTGCCGCCGGTGCCGCTGTCCGCGCCGCGCTGGATGGCGCTCGCGAGGGTGAGCGCTTCCTTGCGCGACAACATCGAGCGCTGCCCCGGCACGGTCTCCTGCGACCGCCGGTCGAGTACGAGCGCCACCCGAGCCATGTCGACACCCGCGTCGCGCGCACCATCGAGTGTCGCGTCCACGTCGCCGTAGTACGTGACCGCGTCCAACCGCGGCATCAGCCACAGGCCATCCGCCACGCCGAGGAGTGCCTTCCAGTCATACGCACCGCCGTCACGACCCGACGCGGGCACCGCGACCAGGAAGCCGAGGCGTTCCGCGCGCAGCCGGGCACCCAACTCCGCGCCGAACCGCGAGACGCCCTCGCGCTGCTCCTTCGGCAACGCGCCGAGATCGACCAGTACGCCCGCTGCGCCGGATGCCTTCGCCGCGGCCACCATCGAGGTCGCGAGGTCGCCACCCAACTGCGACCCGACGTCGCTCACATCGGTTCCGGGCTCGACCAGCAAGTACACCGGCTTGCCACCGGCGGCCTTGACCGCCGGTGCCAGTCCCCCCTGGCGCAGCGTCACCGTCTTCGCGTCCTTGCCCAGCACAGCCCCGCGCACGGCGATCACCGAGGCCCCGGCGAGTGTGCGCGCTTCAGGCGTCTGCCCCGCGCTCACGATCAGGCCAAGTGAGCGCGCGGTCGCCGTCGAACGCAGCACCGCGACCGACTTCGGTGGGTACGGCAACTCGCCGGACGCGTGTTTCCCGTCCGCCGTGAGCGTCGCGACCGCGAGCCGTTTCCACCGCTCGTCTTCGTATGCGTAGAACGCGAGGTTGTTGCCGTCGTCGAGGTGTCCGCTCAGCGCGACCTCGATCATCTGTGTGCCACTCAAGTCGTTGGGCACGGCCAGGTCGTACAGCCGGCTCACCGCGCTCAGGCCACCCGGAAGCGCAGGCAGATCGCCACGCGACCGCGCATTGACGCCCTGGCCCGCGGACTCCTCACCCCCGCCGCGACCGATCACGCGGATCGGTGACGCCGGGAGCACGAGGGCGACGACGACCGCCGCCACGAGCACCAGCACGCCCAGCATCCGGAAGAGCCCCGCATCCTCGTGCCCGCCGTCGTCATCGACGCTGCGTGGCCGGCGAGGCGGTCTGCCTCCCGTGCGAGCAAGGTCGTTGTCATGGGGGAAGCCGTCGTCCTCGGCACCAGCGTCGAAGCGGGGCCGTTCGGGCGGGACGAGGCGTGGGCGAGCCGGCATAGTCCGCCCCCTACGACCGACGGACCGGCCGGGGCGTCACCGCGATCGGCCGCGCCTGGCCGTCGCGCACCACCGTCAGGCGCACTTCATTCGTCCCGACCGCTGCCAGCAGGTTGACGAACGGCTCAGTCTGCGACATCCGCGCGTTCCCGATGCCGAGGATCACGTCCCCGGGACGGATCCCGGCGGCCTCGGCCGGGCTCGCGGGTTCGACACGCGTCACGACCACGCCCTCGCTCGGCCGGATCCGCAGTTGCGCGGCCTCGGTTGCCGTCAGCAGGCGATGGTGCGTGTTGAACCGCTCGATACCGATGCGCGGGCGCGGGTTCGAACCGGTGCTGCGGATCGCCTCGATCACCGGCTTCAGGTCGTCGATCGCGTGGCACAGGGCGACACCCTCCACGATGTCGCCGCTCGGCTGAGCGCGGACGATCGTCGTCAGCACGCCGACCACCTCGCCGTTCGCATTGACCAGGGCGCCGCCGGAGTCGCCGTGGTTCACGGCCGCGTCGGTCTGGATCATCCCCTTGAGGATCAGTCCGGGCCGCACGAGTTCCACGTTCGTCGCCGAGACCACGCCGGCCTTCACCTGGTTCTGGACCGAATTCACACCGCTCGCGATCGCGATCAGCGGCTCACCGGGGCGCAGCGCCGCCGAGGACCCCAGCACCGCCGCCTTCAACCCCCCCGCCGGGATCGAGAGCAACGCCATGTCCTGATACGGCGAGTCGTCCGCGATGAACGTCGCCTCGCGCGACTCGCCACTCGGCAGCAGGACGCGCACGCGCGAAGCACCGCTGACCACATGGAAGTTGGTGAGGATCAGGCCGTCCTCGCCCAGGACGATGCCGGTGCCCGCGTTCGTCTGCTCCGTGCGGCCACCCGAGGAGTCCACCGAGGGCGGCAACTCCGCGATCACCGCCACCACCGAGGCGAGCGCGCGCTCGGCGGCCCTCGTCATCCCCGCACCGCCCTGCGGCGCGAAGGGCGTCGGCGCGGGCGTCGCAGTAGAGACACCCGCGACAGCACCAGGCGAACTGCCGCCCCCTGTCGCCCGCCCCGCGAGTCCACCCGCCACCGCCCCGAAGGCAACCGCAAGCACGCTCACCATAACGAGTACGGGCATCCCCACGCCTCGCGTGGGACGCGGCGGCGGTGGAGGAAGAGGCGGCGGCGATTCGAGGTCGGGAAGGATGGAGATGGGGCACGCTCCCGCGCGGGCCGTATGCCCGGCACCCCGCCGGCACTGAGTCTACCACTGAGATTCGACGGGCCCGGCTTCACAGATTCCTCACAGTTGGCAGGTACAGTTCTGTTTGCGAGGCAAACAGAGCATCCGCTAGCATCCTTAGTGACGGAGCCTCGCTCCTAGTCGATCTCTCGCCCGGCGGCCCGTGAGGGCGCCGGGCTTCTGCTTCGCGGCTGCGGGCCGCAGGGAGTTTCCCATGACTGACGAACCCGTCCTGCTCACGAAGGCAGGATTCATCCGGCTCGAAGAAGAACTGCTGGAACTGCGCACCGTGAAACGTGCGGAAGTTGCCGAGACGATCCGCGAAGCCCAGGAACTCGGCCCGGACCAACTGGACGCCCAGTACGAGGACGCCAAGAACCAGCAGGCCTTCCTCGAAGGCCGCATTGCCGAGGTCGAGCGCATCCTCGAGTCCGCAACGATCATCGACGAGGTCTCTGCCGCCAAGTCAAAGACCGTCCAGGTCGGCTCCACCGTGTCCGTCAAGGGCAAAGACGGCAAGGCCCGCAAGTACCAGTTGGTCGGACCCACCGAGGCTGACCCCACACAGGGGCGGATCTCGCACAAGTCCCCGGTCGGCCGCGCCCTGCTCGGCAAGAAAAAGGGCGAGAAGGTCATGATCCAGGCCCCCGCCGGCGACCTCGAACTCACGATCACGACCATCCACCAGTAGGCAACGCGGGTGCAGTTGCATGCCAGTGGAGCACCCCGCCACCGGCATCGGTCGATGCATGACTACGGCATGAGCCACGGCTCCTGCGGCAGCGGGCTTCCCGTTTCGATCAAGGACTTCAGGTTGGACAGCACCGCTGCCCATCCCCCGGCTGCGGCCTCGCGCTCGGCCTCGTCGGCGAGATCATCGTGGATCACCGTGAGTCGCACGATCTCTCCATATGCCTTGAGATCGAAGGTGACCCGGGAAACAGCACTAGGCCCCGTCGCGTCAGGCGCTGCCCACGTCGTCACCAGCCGTGTCGGCGGTGAAGCCTCGACGACCGTGCCGACGACATCGGCGATCCGGGTCCCGTCCGTGCGTTGATGTTCCCACCGGGAACCTGGCTGCCAGTCGGAGACGTTGCTGTGACCCCAGTATTCCGCCGTGACGGCAGCATCGGTCAGCGCGTGCCAGACCGCCTCCGCTGTGCTCTTGATATAGATGACGTAGACGAATGCCGGTCGATCAGCCATTGACTTCCTCCGCTCGACTTCTCACGTTGCTCAGCGCGCGAAGCCGAGGACGCTCGAACTTTCCGACCCACCGCTCCTGAATGTCGTGGATCGGCACGGGGTTCAGGTAGTGGTACTTCGCGCGCCCGACACGGACCGTGGCAACGAGGTTGGCGGCCTCGAGGATGGTCAGGTGCTTCGTGACCGCCTGTCGCGACATGCCCATGCCTTCGCACAGATCGGTGAGCGTCTGTCCGTTGTCAGCGAACAGGCGGTCGAGCAACTCTCGGCGGCCTGGGTCCGCCAGCGCTTTGAACACCTCATCCATGGAGCAACAATATGCAACTTTTTGGTTGCATGTCAATGCACCACTGCCACCTCCCGGAGCGCGGGAATGCGCCTCTCCCCGGCGTATGCGTTACTACCCATATGCCATCTGAGCGCGAACTCTTCCAGCAGCGCCTCGACAAGCGCGCTCGTCTCCTGGAGGCGGGCGACCCCTACCCCGCGCGCGTCACGCGCACACACACCGCGGCGCAGGCCGGCGCCGCCTTCGTCGACGCTGGCGAGCCCGAGGGCACCATCGAGGTCTCCGTGGTCGGTCGCGTCACCGCCCAGCGGATAATGGGCAAGGCCGCCTTCCTCGACGTCCGTGACGCTACCGGGCGCATCCAGCTCCACTTCCGGCGCGACCACCTCGACACTTTCGAGGCGCTCTCGCTCGTCGACCTCGGCGACTTCCTCGAGGTCGGCGGCACGCTCTTCCGCACGCGCACGGGCGAGGTCACCGTGGCCGTCACGGCCTGGCGAGTCATCACGAAGACCCTCCTGCCGCTTCCCGACCAGTGGGCTGGGCTGAAGGACCCCGAGACGCGCGCCCGCCAGCGTTACCTCGACCTCCTCGCCAACGAGCGATCGATGGTCATCGCCACGCAGCGGTCGCAGATCGTCAGCGCGGTCCGGCGCTTCTTCCTCAACCGTGGCTTCCTGGAGGTCGAGACGCCGGTCCTGCAGGACCAGGCGGGTGGCGCGGCGGCACGGCCGTTCACGACCCACCACAACGCCCTCGACCGCGACTTCTTCCTGCGCATCTCCCTCGAACTCCACCTCAAGCGCCTCCTCGTCGGCGGCTTCGAGAAGGTCTTCGAGATCGGCCGTGTCTTCCGCAACGAAGGCGTCTCCTTCCGCCACAACCCGGAGTTCACGCTCCTCGAGTCCTACGAGGCGTACGCGGACTACGAGGACGTCGCGCGGATGGTGGAAGCGCTGATCTCCAGCGTGGCCGTCGAGGTGCTGGGGAGCACCAACCTCGTCCACGCCGACAGCCCGGACGTCTCGCTCGCACCCCCGTTTGCGCGCACGACGTACCGCGCGGCACTCCTCGAACACACCGGCATCGACTACCGCGATTACCCGACCACCGAGGCGCTGGCCGCCCTCGCACGCGAGCGCCGCGTCCCGATCACCGAGGGCGCGTCGTGGGGCACGATCCTCGACGCGCTGATGTCGACGTTCGTCGAGCCGAAGTTAATCCAGCCGACCTTCGTCTTCGACTACCCGACCGCGCTCTCCCCGCTCGCGAAGAAGAAGACCGACGATCCCGATGCCGTCGAGCGCTTCGAGTTGTTCGCCCTCGGCTACGAGATCGCGAACGCCTACTCCGAACTGAACGACCCCGTCGACCAGCGCTCGCGCATGGAAGAGCAGGCCGCGAAGCGCGCTGACGGTGACGACGAGGCCGAAAGCGCCGACGAGGACTTCCTCACCGCCCTCGAACACGGCATGCCACCCGCGGGCGGCCTCGGCATCGGCATCGACCGCCTCGTGCAACTGCTCACCGGCGAGCACTCGCTGCGCGAGGTGCTGCTGTTCCCCGCCCTGCGCGAACGACCTCGCGAGACCGCCACCACCGAGGACGCTCCACCCGAGGCGCAGTAGTGCCCGCCCCCGTCACGATCCGCGAGGACGTCCACATCCACGTCCCCGTCGCCGCCATCCACCGCCGCCTCTCCGACCCCTCGACGCAGGACGAGTGGCTGTCCCCCCACTTCCAGCGCTACACCGCCGACTCCGACTCGTGCGCGTTCGTCCTCGCCCTCCCCGGAAGGAACGAGGCCGTGCGCCTCCGTCGCGACGGGTCCGAGGCGCGCTCGATCCTCTACGTGCGCGACGGTGCCGGCGCCTTCGACTCCGTGACCTGGGCGATGCACGTCGAAGGCGCGCACGAGGTCCATCTGACCGTCGACGTGGCCTACCGCGCGGCGGCGGGCCTCATCGGTACCGTCGGCGAGGTGATGGTGCATCGAGCGCACCGCACCCAGGCCCTGCGTGACTCGCTGTGGAACCTGAAGCACCTGCTGGAAGCCGAAGCCCTCGCCGCACAGGCGTCCGAGGCCTAACGATGCCCGAGGTGCGCCCTCATACGGTGCGCGCCCTCATCTTCGACATGGACGGCGTACTCGCCGACACCGAGCCGATCTTCTTCCAGGCGACCGCGGCAGCGATCACACCGCACCCGATGACGCTTGAGGACTACGAACGCTTCATTGGGACGGACGGCCTCGAAGACTGGCTGGCCGCGACCTACGGCCTCCCGCTCGACCTCATCGACACGCACATCATCCCCGCCTATTTCGAAACGCTCGGTCAGGGCCTACCCGCGTTCCCCGGTGCGGTCGAGGTCATCGAAGCCGCGTTGGCACGAGGCCTCGCGATCGCCGTGGCATCCATGTCAGGCCACCGCGCAATCGAACTCACCCTCACCGCCACCGGCCTGCGCCACTACTTCCCGCTCGTCGTCAGCGCCTCCGATGTCGGTCGCGGCAAACCCGCCCCGGACATCTACCTCCACACTGCGCGAGTCATCGGCGTCCTGCCCGAACACTGTCTCGTCATCGAGGACTCCGTCCACGGCATCGAGGCCGCCCTCGCTGCGGGAATGCGCGTCGTGCAGTCGAGGCAAGCGACCTTCGTCCCGCCGCCGCAGGCCCACGCCCACGCCGTCATCGAGAGCCTCGAGGCGTTCAGAGTCGGGTGGTTGGATGGGGAAGCGCTGGGTTAGGTCGTGGAGACGCCTTGCGGTGTCGCTGCATCTGTGACGTTCATCGCTTCGAGGTTGTTGACCGCCGGCCCGCGCAGCACCTGGCCGTCCGGGTCGAACGAGGACCCGTGGCACCCGCAGTCCCACGTCCGCATCGCGCCGTTCCAGTCGAGGATGCACCCACGGTGGGAGCACTCAGCGGACACCGCGTGGATCGCGCCTGCCGCGTCGCGCGACACGGCCGTCGCCTTCCCTTCGACGTCCACGACGAGGCCTTCGCCTGCCCGGATCGTCGCGAGGTCGAGGGACTGCCGCGATCCGATCCGGTCGCCCACCCACGCCTTCGCCGATGGGAGGTTTCCCTTCACCAGGTCGCCAGCGGCACGGAGCGGCAGCGGGCGCGTCGAGTCAAAGGTCTTGGCCCAGGCGTTCGGACGTCCCTCGATCGTGTCCGCGAGGATCTGCGCGGCAACCACGCCGTTGCTGATCCCCCAGCCGCTGAACCCCGTCGCGACGTACAGGTGGTCGACATCCGAGGTCAGCCGGCCGACGTACGGGATGCCGTCGGCGGACTGGAAGTCCTCGTTCCACCAGCGGTACTCGACCGACTTGATCGGGAAGTACGTCCGCGCCCACGCCTCGAGGTCGCGGAACCCCTCGTCTGTGTCCTCAGAGCCCGTGCGGAATCGCGGCCCCAGCGCCAGCATCCACAGGCGGTCCAGCGCGTCGCGATGCCAGCGCAGCGAGTGCGTCGGCTGGTCGACCGTGATGAACATCCCGTCCGGCGCGTCACCCTCGAGGCGTGTGGCGATCGCGAGGTGCGCGATCGGGAAGGCCTTCGTGTAGTAGTGCCCCTGGTCGAGGATCGGCAGGTTCGTCGCGAGGATCACATCGTGCGCCGACACCACCCCGCGGTCCGTGACCACGCGGGCGAGGGCACCCGACGTGTCAACGTCGGTGACCCGGGTGTTCTCGTACAGCAGCCCGCCCTCGTCGACGAACCGCAGCGCTTCCGCGAGGAGGTACGCATACGGGTCGAACTGCGCCTGGCCATCGAACACCACCGCACCAACAGCAGGCACCGGCAGCGGCACCGACTCCACGAAGCGCGCCGGGAGCCCGAGGCCGACCGCAGTCTCTGCCTCCTCGCGCAGCTCGTCGACGCGACCGGCGTCGTTGGTGAACACGTAGGCCGGATGCCGCTCGTACGAGCAGTCGATGCCGAGCCGGGCGACACGCTCGCCGATCCACTCGACGGCAGCCGCGTTCGCGTCGGCGTAGACCCGAGCCGTCGCGTCGCTGAACGTGCTGCGGAGGCGGCTGTAGATCAGACTGTGCTGCGCCGTGATCTTGGCGGACGACCCGCCGGTCGTCTGTCGCCCCATCGAGCGTGCCTCGATCACCGCCACCCGCCGCCCGTGCGCCCGCAGGATCGAGGCCGCCGTCATCCCCACGATCCCCCCGCCGACGATCGCGACGTCAACGGTGGTGTCTCCGCGCAACGGCGCATGCGCCGGCCCCCCGCGCGCCGTCCACAAACTCACCGCTCGAGGCTGACTGCCGTCCATCGCGATCCTCGCAAATCCCCCATACTCCGATCCCACCGTAGGCGGGCGAGGGATGCGGACAGACAACGAGGGCGACGGGAGGCGTCGCGGATGCATGTCAAAGCGCCGCCCTCGCGGGCGGCGCTTTGGCGTCAGGACTCGATCTTTGGCCTACCGACAGCGCACGATCATCGGCGTGTTCGCCGGGATGCCGGTCGCGAAGAGCGCGTCCCACTCCGCGTTCACCTGGGGGACCAGTGCTGCCGGGATGTAGCCGACGAAGCGGCCGCCGGTCGTGACCCAGAAGGTCGCCGAGGTCGTCCCACAACCCGCGCCGGAGACCAGTTCAGCACTCGTACCGCCGCCGAACATCACGAGGCTGATGCCCTGTGTCTGCACCACGCCTGACACGATTCGCCCTCGTGTGGCCGAAGCCGCGACGGTCGGCACCGAGGTCGGCGTCGGCGTCGTGACTCGGGGGGTCGAGGTGGCTCGCGGCGTCGGCGTCGCCGTCGCCGGGGCACCGGCAATCGCCGTGTTCGTCGAGGTCACGATCGGGGCACCGCTGTACGCGTTCGCCTCGGTCGTCGCCGGGAAGCGGACGCCATCGAGGGTGTAGTCGCCGTCGAAGGGGAGAGAGGTGCCGCTGCTGCCGCCGAGGTTCACCGCGAGGTGGATGTGCGCCAGGCCGTTGTTGCCCTTCTGGCCCTCCGGCGCGACGGTGCCGAGGAGCTGCCCCTGGACGATGGTTGCGTTGCGCGCGTACGGCTCCGTGATGATGTGACAGATCAGGACGGTCACCTCGGAGGCGCGGATCCACGCACAGTCCTGCGACGTGCCACCGCCGCCGAGCGTCCCGCTGACCGGCGCGAGCACCGGCGACCCGGCCGTAGGTGCGCCATCGGCACGCACGAGGTCGAGCGCGTACGGGTCAACGCCGAGGTGGGTCGCGGTGTTGTAGCCCGAGGCGGCCTTCCACTGCGTCCCAGCGAGCGCCGGGAGCTTCAGCCCGAGCGGCGCGGCTTCCGCATCGCGAGTGGCGAACGGGACGACGAGGGCAATCAGCAGCGTAAAGACGACCGCCGCCGGAAGCAGCGCCAAACGATATGGACGCATGTGGACTCCTCGCGCTTTCGCGCTGGTGATGACCGGTACGCGCCCCCTGGCGCCCACCGAGGTCATTAAGGGAACGGCACCTCGCCGGGATACGTTCGCTGTGACGCCATAACGAATCTGCGGGGGGAATCTGAGATGGCATCTGGAATCTGTGCGGGGTACGCTCCGGCCACCCCACGAGGAGCCTCATGCACCGCCATTTCACCGTCAGTGGCTTCGTCTCGATCGGCGGCCGCACTGCCCTCCACCGGCACCCGCGCCTCGGCATCTGGCTCCCCCCCGGTGGGCACATCGAGGCCGACGAGGACCCCATCCAGGCCGTCCTACGCGAGGTGCTGGAGGAGTCCGGGCTCGCCGTCGAGGTCCTCCCGACCGGGCCTCGATTCGTCGCAGAGCCACCGGCGCACCTTCTCGCGCCCGCAAAGATCGGCGTCTACGACATCCCGAAGGACGGCGGCCTGGACGAGCCCCACCAGCACATCGACTTCGTCTACTTCACCCGGCCTCTCGTGGCCGACCCCATCCTCCCGGACGATGGCCACGACTGGACCTGGTTCGACGCCGCCGCCCTCGACTCTCCCGAAGTCAACGCGGACGTGCGCGAACTCGGCCTCGCGGCAATCGCGGCTGCGGGGTAGGCTCGGCCCTTCGAGGGACCCATCGAGGGTTACCGTGAAGGAGCAGGCCGTGCTCGCCATCCAGGTCATCCGCGAACGCACGGACGAGGTCCGCGGCGCCCTCGCCGACCGCCACTCGGACGCCCCCCTCGACGCCATCCTCACCGCCGACGAGCGCCGTCGCGCCCTCCTCATCGAGGTCGAAGGGATGCGCAAAGAACGCAACGACGCCAGCAAGGCGATCGGCGCTGCCAAAGATCCCGCCGAGCGCCAACAACTGATCGAGGCCCAGCGCGCCGTCGCCACCAACCTCGACGCCCGCGAGGGCGAACTGCGCGAGGTGGAGACCGACCTCGACGCACTGCTGCTGCAAATGCCGAACATCCCCCACGCCAACGTCCCCATCGGCGGCGAGCCGGACGCCGTGATCGTCCTCGAAGGCGACGGGCGCGACGGCTCACAGCGCCGCGTCGATCCGCCCGTCCCGGTACACAGCGTCGCCACCCCCGCCATCGAGGCTGACCGCAAACCGCATTGGGAGATCGGCGTCGACGCGGGCTACATCGACTTCGAGCGCGGGGCGAAGGTCTCCGGCGCGCCGTTCTACTTCCTGCGTGGCGACGGCGCACGGCTCCAGCGCGCGCTCATCGCGTGGATGCTCGATGTGCATCGCGAACAGGGCTACGAGGAGATCTACCCGCCGTTCCTCGTGCGGGAGGCCGCCCTCGTCGGCACCGGCCAACTGCCGAAGTTCGCGAACACGATGTTCCGCGCCGAGGGCACCGACCTCTGGCTCATCCCCACCGCCGAGGTCCCCGTCACCAACATGTACCGCGACGAGATCATGGACGTGGCGACGCTCCCACTGCACCACGTCGCCTACACCGCCTGCTTCCGCCACGAACAGTTCTCCGCTGGCCGTGACGTCCGAGGCATCAAGCGCGGCTACCAGTTCGACAAGGTGGAGATGGTCCAGTTCACCGAGGAGGACGACTCCTGGGACGCCCTCGAGCGCCTGCTCGGCCACGCCGTCGAGATCGTCGCCGCCCTCGGCCTCCGCTACCGCGTAATCCGCCTCGCATCCGCTGACCTCACCTTCGCCTCCGCGATGACCTACGACATCGAGGTCTGGGCGCCCGGCGCGCAGGAGTGGCTAGAGGTCTCGTCCGTCTCCAACTTCCTCGACTTCCAGGCCCGCCGCGCGAACCTCCGGTACCGAGGCGCAGACGGCCGCGTCCGCCACCTGCACACCCTCAACGGCTCCGGCGTCGCCCTCCCCCGCACCCTCGCCGCCCTCCTCGAAACCCACGCTCTCGAAGACGGCACCGTCGAACTCCCCGCCCCACTCCGCCCCTACCTCGGCGGCCAGACGGCGCTCCAGCCCCCGAAGTAGGACACGCGATCTGGTCCGCCGGACGAACGGTTCCACTCATCAGTTGTGCCGATCCTGATTCCGACGCCGGGGACGCCCGCGGTCACTCCGCCGACTGGGGTACCGCCAACAGGCGTTCCGTCGACCGAGGTCTCACCCCGACGGTGACACTCATCCAGATCCCGCCACCCAATGTGCCATCGGGCGGACCGACTCCGGCCAGGGACCGGTACCGGTACCGACGGGTTCTCAGACGAACGGGAGCCGGGCCTTGGGGCCGCAGGCCTGCTGATCGCAGGCATCGCGATGGTGGGCGTGGCAGCGCGCCGCCTGAGTCGAGTGCGGTCAGGCCAGTAGTCAGGCGGTCCGATCATGGGAACGGGATCACGCGGCTGGCGCCGCATGATCCCGAGTTGGTTTTCACACCAGACCAGTCTCGTGCTGGCTGAATCCTCTAACGCGAAAGAATCACGGGCGTAACCATGTCCCAGCCGTTGGGGAACGACGCACGGAAGTCCGCGTTCACGAACGACGGAGCGCCGAGCACCAGGACTCGAAGGACTCCGCGGGCATCCGGCAGAGCCAGCCCAGTGGCATCGGCGGCGCGGGCCCAGACCTCCAGTTGTTCCAGAGTGCCACCTGGGAACAGCGCCAGCGCCAGGCGTCCCTCACCGAAGTCCGTTTTCGCGAGTGCCGCTGGTGCCGTAGTCGCAGGGTGCGATGGAACAGCCGGGGCCGATGCAGCGCCGTAGAGCGATCGAAGTGCCTCGTACTCCTGTGCTGACGGCGTCGCCGTGCAGCCGCCGCCAACGGCCGAACGCAGGACGGGGTACATCACATCGCCCATGTCGGCGCTATGGCCCAATCCGAGCGCATGCCCCATCTCATGGACGACCACATCGCTGAAGCAGGTCGGATCCAGAGCCCCCACGAGCGGCCCGATAATGATGTCAGCCTCGACGATGGTCCGAGTGGTCGGGTTCACGCTTGGCGACAGGTTCATCTGAGCCTCGGTCCTCGCCCCCTCGGTCGCACCGAGCGTCGTCCCGGTCATATCGAACCAAACCTCATTGCGAGCGGCACCCAGAACCTCGGGGCTGCTGGCGCAGTCTCCGGCATAGGTCGCCACGATCTGTGCGCCTGCCGCATTCCAGGTCGCGACGGCGGCGCGGACGGACTCCTCGAACTGAACGGCGCCAATGCCAGCAGGTCGGCCGGCCTGAGACGTGCAGAAGGGGATCGTCCCGTGGGACATGTCCCACCGAGCGATGGGAGTGCCGCAGGCCGGTGGTGAGGCCGTGCCTGTGCAATCGCTCAGGTAGGTCGGTCCCGCGGCATTCACGGTCGCGATGACCGTTCCGCTCAGGAGCACCGCCACCCCGAGGGCAATGAACCATTTCTTCGAATCAGCCAGCCGCTCGCCTACCAGAGCACGCGCGAACGCCCGGCGATGAGGATCGCCCTGCGATAAGTTTGAGATGAGGAGCCCCCGATGTATACATCTCTGTAACGCGTCGCCGAGCCGCCCGTTCGCAGTAGCCCAGCCTCCAGGGGGTTGACAGGCTCAGAACGAGCGTTCTATTCTTCTGGTGTTCGGAACGAACAAGCGTTCCGTTCAGGGGGTACCAGAATGCTCTTCGCCACCGTCCTCGGCATCATGCTCGGCGCGGCCGCCGTCACCCTGCTCCGCCAGTACATCGAGGGCGCCACCGCTGGCGCTCGTGACATCGTGCTGTCGCCGGCGCAGTTCCCGCACCTCGCCCCGCCCGCGATCGTCACCCGGGGCGGCACCTTCCGCCGCCGCGCCGCCTAGCGCCCGCCCGAGGGCGCTCCAACCGCCCGAGGCGTCCCGCTAGACTCGAAGCCATGCCCGACGCGCCCACCATGCCCCTGCCCGTCCGCCTGCTCCTCGACGCCGAGGACGCCTTTCTGGCGACCGCGGAGGCGATCCCCGCACCCGGCCGCGAGGGCCACATTGGCCCGTTAAGCGCGCCCGGTGGCGTCATGGCGCACGTCGCGGGCACACAGGATCTCTGGATCAGCGGACCGATTGCCGAGCAACCCAACCTCGTCCGCCGGACGCAGCCGGACGACACCGCCTACCGCGAGGGCATCGATACGTTCCGCGAGGCGATCAAGCGGATGCGTGAATACACCACCGTTCTCGACGGCGGCTCGCTGCGCGAACTCGCCCTCCTCGATGGTTCTCCGTATGCGAACCAGGGCCTCACGAAGGGCTACCTCGTGCGCCGCAGCGTCGCGCACATCTACGTCCACGCCGCCGACCTCACCGTCGCGGGCTCGCTCGTCGGGATGCCCGACCTTTCGCTCCCCGGCCCCCTGGCGCGCTGCCAGCACATCGATGCCGCCGACACGTCCTCGACGTCGCTCGTACCGATGCTGCTCGACGGGCTGGACGAGGTACGCCGAGTCGCAGACGCGCTGCCCGTGCCCGCGCAGGTGGGCGCGTTCGCACGGCTGAACGCTGGCTCGTTCATCGTGGCGCATGTCGCGAACCGCGAAGACCTGCTCTGGAACCTCGGGATGCGCGGCATGCGCGACCCCTGGCTGGAGGCCGCGAACGTCGGCCCCGGCGCGCCTCGCAGCGTCCCCAACTGGGACGATGCGCGCGAGTCGCTTGACCGCACCATCGAGGCGGTCACGCCCTACCTCGAATCGCTCACCCCGGCGGACCTCGCGGGCACGCTCACGTATCGCGGCAACCAGCACCCGATCGGCGCACAACTGGCGCGGTCGGCGGCGCACGTCTTCTACCACGCGGGTGAACTGCAGGCCCTCGGCTCCCTCGCGGGCATGCCGAGCCTCAGCCTTCCGGGCCCCCTCGCCCGCAGCGCAAAGGGTTAGCGATGGCCGAACCGCGCATCGCTATCGGCTCCGTGGGCGCGCCACCGGACGTGCCCTACACGCGCGTGCTCGTCTCCCACCGCTGGCCTCGAGGCGCACGAGGCAACGTCGACCAGTGGGAGCCCGCCCTCGGCCCCACGCCCGAGTCGCTGAGCGCGGGCAGCACCAGCGAGATCGCGACGCAGTACCGCGAGGCCCTCGCCTCCCGCGCCCACCTCGTGCAGTGGGCGGCACGCATGGCGATGGCGAACGGCGTCACCCTCCTGGCCGCTGACGAGGACGAGGCGCGCGCCCTCGAGGTGCTCGCGGACGTGATCCGCGTAGCGGCGGCTGACCTGGCATGAGCCCGCGCCCGTCCGTGCTCCGGCACGCTGACCGCGCACTGATCGAGGCCGTCCGCAGTGCCCTCGCGAGCGTCGCTGACGTCGAGCGTGCTCCGAAGATGCAGGCGTACATGAAGTCGGCGATGCCGTACCTCGGTGTCCCCGCGCCGATCCTGAAGCGCGAGATGGGCGCGCTCGCGAAGCAGCACCCGCTCGTGAGCGTCGAGGCGTGGCGCGACACCGCACTCGCACTGTTCCGCGAGGCCACCTACCGCGAGGAGTGGTACGCCGCGCTCAACCTCGCGGGGCGCACGCCGCACCGGCATGCGCCCGCCTCGCTGCCGCTCTTCGAGGAGATGGTGGTCACCGGCGCGTGGTGGGACGTCGTGGACGAGTCCTCGCACCGCATCGGCGACATCCTCGAACGCCACCGCGCCGAGGTGACACCGACCCTGCGAGGCTGGATCAGCGACCCCGTCCTCTGGAAGCGCCGCGTCTCGATCATCTGCCAGTTGGGGCATCGAGGTGACACCGACCTCGACCTCCTGCGCGACGCGATCGAGGCGAACCTCGCCGACAGGGACTTCTTCATCCGCAAGGCGATCGGCTGGGCGCTGCGCGAATACGCGAAGCACGACATGCCGTGGGTCGTCGCATACGTCGACCGCCTCGGCACTCGCCTCAGCCCGCTCTCGCGCCGCGAGGCCCTCAAGCACGCGCCAGACGAGGACGAGTGAGATGCCCGAAGACCGCGATGCCCTGCTCGACCACTTCCGCCAGATGCGCGCGGCGCTGCTAGCAGCCATCGATGGGCTGAGCGAGGCGCGGCTGGTCGAACCCACCCTCGACGGTTGGTCCGTGAAGGACCATCTCGCTCACCTCGCGCTCTGGGATGACCTCCGCGCCAGCGAGGTCGAGCGCATCTCCGCCGGCCACCAGACCGCCTGGCACATGCCGGGCCGCGACCACGAGTACAGCGGCCTCGCCTACGACCTCCGCCGCGACCTTTCGCTCGCTCAGGTGCGCTGGGAACTCGCGACCTCGCATCGGCGTCTCCTCGACGCGATCGCCTCGGCCTCACCGCTCGGCCTCGATGCCTCACGCTACGGCGAGGCGGCCCTCCCCAGCACCCACGAGGCCCAGCACACCGAGTGGATCCTGCGCTGGCGCGCCGAGCAGGGCACCTAGCGCCCCCACTGCCCCGACCAGCCTGCCGACATTGCACGGCGGCTTATCATTCCTTCCTGCGAATCGTCGCAACAAGAGGCCCACCTTGACCATTGACGCCCCATCCCTCGACGCACTGCTGACCGGGGCACTCGGCGGGACCGGGGTGCTGGTCGGTGGTGCGCTGGCCCTCGGCATTCGCCACGGCATCGACTGGGATCACATCGCGGCGATCACGGACATCACCAGCACCACCTCCGGCGGCGTCGCCCGCAAGGGGTCGCAGCACACCTCGAACCAGCACGTGACCGCCCAGACGCTCGTCATCGACCGGGATGTCTCCGGCGGCCCATTGCGCCGCTACTTCGATGAGCAGCGCCGGCCGTTCCTGCTGGGGAGCCTCTACGCACTTGGGCACGCCGCCGTCGTCACGGTGCTGGGGCTGCTGGCAATCCTGGCTTCCGAGTTCCTCCCGGACTGGATCGATCCGGTGATGGGGCGGGTAGTCGGGGTCACCCTCATCGCCCTGGCCATCTACCTGTTCTTCTCGCTCTACCAGTACGCCCGCGGTGGGGAGTTTCACCTCCGGAGTCGATGGATGCTGGTGTTCGCCGGTGTCCGGCGCGGCTATGGCCTGCTCATGGCGAGGCTCTTCAAGCGGCCACACCACGATCATCCACACGAAGGGCAGTACGGAGCGCGCACGGCATTCGGAGTCGGCCTGATTCACGGCGTCGGCGCGGAGACCGGCACGCAGGCCCTCGTGATCGCGTCGGTCGTTGGTGCCACCAGCCGAGCGAGCGCGATCGTGGTGCTGCTCGCGTTCGTCGTTGGCCTGCTGATCTCGAACTCAATCGTGACGGTTGCCACGACGACGGGCTTCATATCCAGCCAGCGTCGCCAGTGGCTCTACGCCGCCGCGGGCCTGGTCGCCGCCGTGTTCAGCCTCGTGCTCGGAGTGGCCTTCCTCCTCGGCGCGGATGCGTCACTGCCGGACCTCGGCCAGTACTTCAAATGGATCGGTGGGCCGGACTCCTAGCGGCGTTGACCCACGCACCTGCCCGTCACACAACGAGGCCCGGCGGGTGGCCGGGCCTCGTCAGTTGGACGCGAGTCGCGAGGCCCTACGCCTCTTTGACGACCATCCCGTTCGGCGTCCAGCGCCAGGTGCGGAACTTCGCCTTCTTGATGCCGGCGGCCTTCGCGTAATCCTTCGCGCGGCCCAGCGAACCGGCGGGGACGTACAGGTAGAGCGTCGTCTGCTGGTTCTCCAGCGGCGCCCACACGTGCATCGCCTGCTCGCGCGTCACGGTCTCGCGCGACTCCACCTGCGCGAGGGCGACCGGGTAGTTCCCCGGGACCGCCACCGCGACGATGTCGGGGAACAACTTCTCGCCCGTACCACGCGGCTCGATGCCAAGCGTCGGCTCCGGGAGGTTCACGAAGGTCCGCAGGTCCGGGTTCTTCGCGTCCGGGTAGGCGAACCGCTCAGCCGCGATCTGCTCCACCACCTGCACGAGGTTGTAGCGACGTGACTCCTCATTGCGGCGCCACTCGACGCTCGTCCGGCGCCATTTCGACTCGCGACGGCCCCCCTTCGCGGCGAACAGCGAGAACACGCTCCACTGTGAGGCCACGAAGATCAGCAGCAGCAATCCGCACACCGGCGCCAGCAGCGCGATCGTGGCGCCGACGTGGAAGTCACCGAACTTCAGCATCGCGGGCCCCGGCACCATCACCATCGCGCAGAAGGCGAGGGCGAAGAGCACCAGCGACACGACGCCCAGCACCGGCGGCAGGCGGTAAGTCGACACGTCGGGCGCATGTCCGCCGCCTGCTTCGACCTGCGCGACCGCGAGGCGAGGAGCAACAGCGGCGGCCTTCGGAGCGGCGGCGGTGGGCGGTGCGGGCGCCGCAGCCGGTGCAGCCTCAACGGCAGGCGCGGCATCCGAGGACGCCACCGGCGCGGCCTGGGCAGGCGCAGCGGCAGCGGCGACGGGCGCGGCCGCCGGAGCGGGCGTGCCACCGCCGAGGCGCGAGCGGGCAGCGTCCGGGTCGTCGAACCACAACGAGTTGATTTCGATGAAGCGCGCCTGGTCGGCGGGCACGTCAGCCTCAGGGAAGATCGCGCTCACGGGGCAGGCTGGCTGGCAGGCGCCGCAGTCGATGCATTCCGCGGGGTTGATGTAGAGGATGGCGTCTTTGCCTTCCTCGAAGTGGATGCAGTCCACCGGGCAGACAGAGACACACGACTGATCCTGAGTGTCGATACAGGGGTCCGTGATGACGAACGTCACGAGCCGAGCCCTTCCGTCCGCGCGGTGCGGAGAACGGCCCCTGCCTCAGGCGGGGTCACGCCGAATCCTACCGGCGACCTGAGGGAGCGTCTACGCACCACCGCAATGGCACGATGGAGGAGCGGTACTCCGTGCGGGGGCCCAGCGAGCGCGCGAGGGCTACGGGCCACGGCGCTTGCCCGTCTGGGAGAGCGCCAGCATCGCGAATGCCACGACCGTGGCCGCCACGAGGGTCCGATCCTGAGCGTTGGACGGCATCAGGCCGACTGCGGCCAGGAGCGTGAAGAGGACGATGAGCCCGGCCATCACAGCGAGATTGCGCAGCATCCAGGCCCCTCCGGCTTCCGGGGGGATGGTAGCGGCGCATGAAGCGAGGGTGGCGGCGGCCTACCGCTTGATGTCGGCGGTGGCCAGGAACGCGTTCACACGCTCGAGGATGCCGTCCAGCCCACCGGATTGCGACATCTGCTTCTGCACGGTGGCGTCCGCCCACACGTCGGAGCCGTGCTCCGCGAGCGGGGACTCGAAGCCGTCCGTGATGCCCGCCGCGCGCGCGAAGAAGCGGGCGCGGATGACGTAGGCCGAGAGCGACTGCGGGTCGGGCAGCGCGTCCAGGTCCAGCTGGTGCCCTGCGACGACCGCGGCGAGGTCGGCAGGGAAGTTCCAGTGGAGGGCGAGTGCCCCACCCATCTGCGAGGAGGTGAAGCCGAAGACTTCGTGCTCCGCCTCGGCGGCGGTGATGCCACGCTCCTCGGCGATGCGCTTCGCCTCGGCGAGTTTCGTCGGGCGGTGCTGGTCGAGCGCGAGCCGTCCGATGTTGTGCAGGATGCCGGCCGTGAACGCCTCGTCCTGGTGGCGCTTCGAGGCACGCGCCAGCACCTCCGCCAGCAGCCCCACCACCATCGAGTACCGCCACGCCTCCATCGGGTCGAGCACCTTGCCGCCTGGCACGGTTTCGATGACGCACGAGGCAAGCGTGGCCGAACGCACCGCGCGGAAGCCGAGCAGCACCACGGCGTCGCGGACGGTCGTGATGCGCCTCGGGAAGCCGTAGTAAGCGGAGTTGGAGAGACGCAGCACCTTCGCGGTCAGCGCCTGGTCGGCGGCGATCGCCTGCGACAGTTCGTGCGCGGAGAACTGCTGGCCATCCGCGATCTCCAGGACGCGGACGGCGACCACCGGCAGCGGCTGCATGTCGGAGATTTCGCCGATCAGCACGTCGATGTCTGGGTGTGGCTCAGTCCTGCTCAGCACGCGCGCGCCTCCCTGCTGCGGGTCTCCCCAGCACTATCGGTCGGGCGCATGTGCACCTTGAATCGGGGTTTCACCGAGGAAATGAGACACGAGGGATATCTGTCAGATTCCGAACGTTGACGAGGTGATCACGGCACCCACATCGGGCGTTCACACCCGAGGGCGAATCTGGAACGCAGGAAGGAGCACGCATATGCCTCACGACTTGAGACACCTCGGCCAGCGCGTCACCGTGGCTCGCTGCGACGACTGCCGGATCGAGCAGGAACTGTTCAAGGACCTCATCGGCCCACCGTGCCCGCACGGCCCCTCGGCCATCCATCGCCACCGCACCGGTCGCTAGGCCGCATCGAGGGGCCGGCTGGCGCCTCCCCGCCTCGCCCTCGATGATTCGAGGCGCAGGACGGAGGCGCCGGTGGCCTGGCAGGACATCGTGCTCTTCGTGGGTGGGTTCGTGCTCGCTGGTGGGATCGTCCCGGCGATCCGCGCGACCGAGAAGCCGCCCGCCGCGACGACCGCGACGCTCGTCGTGATGCTGGCGATCTTCTTCGTGGTGTTCCTGACCCTGCGCCTCTGGCTCACCGCAGTCTCGGTGCTGTTGCAGTGGTCGCTGTGGGCGGTTGTCCTGACGCAGACGCTGCGACGCAGCCCTCGCTAGCCTCGCTCAGGCCTCGGCTGCTCGCTGAGGCCTCAGATCGCGAGTCACGAAGCTGGCTTTCGCCTGGGCGCTGTCCGTTCTCGCTTCGCCGCTACCCGACCTGCCGCCGCCAGCGCGACTTGCGCCCACCTGACCAGCTCATCGGGTTCGTCGAGCAGCCGCTCCGGCGCACGCCAAAACGAGAGGTCGATCGTGCGGCCCTGCTTTTCGTAGTTGAGGGGCGGGACGGATTCTGCTTCCTTGAAGATCGCCCGGTTGTCGTCGTCAACCCGGAAGTAGAGCGTGTCGTTCGTCACCATCCCGAACATCAGCCCGTCGCAGAACACGCCGGTCTTACCGAACATGCGCCGCATGGTGACGCGGCCAAGCGGAGCGAGTTCCTCGCGCAGGAACTCAGCAAAGCCTTCGCTGGCAACCATCATCCGTCCTCCGACCTGACGGGAGGCCCTGAGGGCCATGGCGGAGGGGGTGGGATTCGAACCCACGGGCACTCGCGCGCCGTCCGTTTTCAAGACGGATCCGTTCGGCCACTCCGGCACCCCTCCTCGTCGAAGATACGACACCAAGGCCGCTCGCCGAAGCGGTCGGCTACGAGTCCCCCCGAGTTCGAGGCTGCCTGCGCGCCCGGCGTCCGGGCTACCCTCGAAGAGGACTAGGCTTGCCGCATGGATGTGCTCTGGGACGTGCTGTGGGGAGTATGGAACGGCGTGACGTCGTTCGGGCTGCTCATCCTGCATGTTTTCGACATCTGGGAGCGCTACCCGGTCTACAACGTCGGCCGTGACGGCGGTTGGTACCAGTTCGGCTTCATCCTCGGCGTATCGATGATGGGCGGGGGTGGCGGCGGTGGGGCGATGCGCCACCGCAATCGCTCGCGCTGACCCCTACAACAGCGCCGCGAACGTCTCGATGCTGACGGTGAACAGCCCGCCCGGCTTCGTCTCGATCCACGCGATGGTTCCCGGCACGCGGAACGAGGGGTACCCCTGCCCGCCGTTCACGTACTGCATCCCGTCGCGCACCTCGTCCATCGGCACGTGGATGTGCCCGTACGCGACAACATCGAGGCGCCCGAACAACTCCGCGGGGAAGTCCGGCAGCAGCGCCGGCGGGTCCGGCTCCGGCCCGCCCCACGCCGGATGCGTGACACCGATGCGCACCCCGTCCACCTCGATCATCTCGCGATACGGCAGCGCCTTGCGCACCTCGACGTAGTCCGAGTTCCCATGCACCACCACCGCCTGCCGCGCCTCCGCCCGGAACCCCTCGACGGCCGCCATGGTGACCCAGTCCCCGCAGTGGATGGCGATATCGGCGCCACGAATCGCCTCGCGCAACGCGGGGTGTGCGTCGTCCCATTGCCGGACGTGCGTGTCACCAACGACAAGGATTCGGGTCATGTGATGGGAGAATACGAGCGGCCCCCGTGGAGGGCGAACGAAAGACGCCGAGCCTTGGCCGCCACCCTCAAGGTCATCCCGTTCACCGGTTGGACGAAGCGCGACCGCACCGCCGTCGAGTGCGAGGGACGGTTAGCCCTCGGCTTCCTCGCGGGTGGGGTGGAGACGCGGGCCGTGGTGTTCGAAGGGTGAGGGAGTGTCTAATGGCACATCACCACCAGCGAGGGGATTCCGGACACTAGAGTCCAAGCTCATAAACAGCGTGAGCGGAAGGACTGGGATCGTTGCGTTCACCTGCAACGCGAACGCCGGCGTAGGCACAATAAACGCGGCCACATCGTTCATTGGTATGTCGACCGGGCAGCGCCATTCTCGCTCATGCGTGTAGTCCTGCACGGTTCCTCCTTGACCCGGTGGACGATACACGTTCGACCGATTCCACAGAGTCGAAAGGATCCCATTCGTGCGCCCGGCCTGCTCAAGATCCCATCGCTCATTCGCCTTTAGGTAGGCTACGGGCGCGCCTCCTCGAGCAAATACCTGCTGCTTGGGGATAAGGAATCCGAACCGGCCATACCTCGCCGAATGATCCAATAGCCCAGGAAGTGTGCATTCCGTGAGGCACACTGCAGGGGCAAGTGCTGGACTGAAACGACGAACCGAGAGAGCACCAGAATTCCGAATCGCATCGAATACGCCTTGCGAGTCCTTATCGGCGGTCGCGAGATATTGCCTAAACAATGTGGCACTGAAGGGGACTGCTTGCTGCAGCGATCTCAATTCGTTCCGGACAGGCGTCATCGAGGACCAGCTCGTTAGGTGCATCAAATACGGGCTGAAGTCGCGTTGCGCGCTCTGGATGGCACCTAGCCCACCGACAGCGCCAGCCTCGATGGTGAACAACAAGCTCATTTGGTACTCCTCGCTTATCGAGAGCCTAGCCCTCACCCGCTCCAGTGCTACCATCCCCGTCGGGCCGCCTCGCGGCCCGTCCTTATGTCGCACCCCGCAACCTTCGAGGGCTGCCCGACCCCGCGCCGGGGCCCTCCGACCGCAGGATCGAGGCTCCATGAAACTGCACGAGTACCAGGCCAAGGCGCTGCTCGCGAAGTACGGGGTGGTGGTGCCGAAGGGCATCGTCGCGCGCACGCCTGAGGAGGCCGAAAAGGCCACCGCCGACCTCGGCGGGAAGGCCGTGATCAAGGCGCAGGCCCACACCGGCGCCCGAGGCAAGGCCGGCGGCGTGAAGGTGGCGAACACCCCCGCCGAGGCGAAGCAGCACGCGGCGGCGATCATCGGAATGCAGTTGGTGACGCACCAGACGGGCCCGCAGGGTCTGCCCGTCGGTTCCGTCCTCGTCGAAGAACTGATCGACATCGACAAAGAGGTGTACCTCTCGGTCGCCATCGACAACTCCGCCGGGATGCCCGTCGTCATCGCCAGCCCACAGGGTGGCATGGACATCGAGGCCGTCGCCGCGGACTCGCCGGACGCGATCTTCAAGCAGCACATCGACCCGGCCGCCGGGTTCCGCGACTACCAGGCGCGCGAACTCGCCTTCGCCTGTGGCTTCGAGGGCGCGACCCTCGGGCCGATGGTCGTCCTGATCATGGGCCTCGTGAAGGCCTTCGAGGCGAGCGACGGCTCGATCGCCGAGATCAACCCGGTCGTGCTGACGAAGGACGGCCGTGTCCTCGCCGCCGACGCGAAGTTCTCCATCGACGACTCCGCGGCCTACCGCCAGAAGGCGAACATGGAGTTGCAGGACCGCTCGCAGGAAGCCGCGAAGGAACTCGAAGCCCACGACGCGGGCATCCAGAACTACGTGAAACTCGATGGCAACATCGGCTGCCTCGTCAACGGCGCGGGCCTCGCGATGGCCACGCTCGACGCGATCAAGATGGCCGGCGGTGACGCCGCCAACTTCCTCGACATCGGCACCGCGAACAGCCCCGAGGCCGTCGTCGCCGCACTCCGCATCATCGGCACGGACCCGGACGTGAAGGCCGTGCTCGTCAATATCTTCGGCGGCCTCGCCCGCACGGACGTCATCGCCCAGGGCGTCATCGACGCCAAGACGCAGGGCCTGCTCCCGCAGCCGACCGTCGTCCGCCTCGCCGGCACGAACGTCGAGGAGGGCCTGCGCATCCTCGATGCCTCGCCCGTGGAACTCATCCGCGCCGACGGCTTCGCGGACGCCGCGCGCCGCGTCGTCGCCGCCGTCAAGTAGCAAGCACCGAGGGCACCTCGAACCGTACGAGCAGAGAAGGAGACTCCCCATGGGCGTCTTGATGGACGAGAACAGCCGCGTCGTGATCCAGGGCTTCGGCGCGGCCGGCCAGCGCGAAGCGAAGAACAGCCGTGACTATGGCACCCAGGTCGTCTGTGGCGTCACCCCCGGCCGAGGCGGCCAGACCATCGACGGCGTCCCGATCCGTAACACCGTGCGCGAAGCCGTCGACGAGTTCCAGGCGAACGTCTCGCTGATCTTCGTCCCCGCCCCCGGCGCGGCCGACGCGATGCTGGAGGCGGAGGCCGCTGGCGTCCCGGTAATCATCTGCATCACCGAGGGCGTCCCCGTCCTCGACATGGTGCGGGTGAAGCGCGTCTTCTCCGGCTCGAAGTCCACGCTCATCGGGCCGAACTGCCCCGGCGTGATCAACCCGGCTGCCCGGTCCCGTGCCGGCATCATGCCGGTGGACGTCTACCTCCCCGGCAACGTCGGCGTGATCAGCCGCTCCGGCACGCTCGTCTACGAAGCCGTCGATCAGTTGACCCGCGTCGGCGTCGGCCAGTCCGGCTCCGTCGGCGTCGGGGGTGACCCGATCATCGGCACCTCACAGCGCAAGGCCCTCGAACTCTTCGAGGCCGACCCGGACACCGCCGCCATCGTCCTCATCGGCGAGATCGGCGGCACCGCCGAACAAGAAGCCGCCGAGTACATCAAGACGATGTCGAAGCCCGTGGTCGTCTTCATCGCCGGCGCGACGGCCCCCCCGGGACGTCGGATGGGCCACGCGGGCGCCATCATCGCCGGCGCCGCTGGCACCGCTGCCGCGAAGCAGCAGGCGCTCCGCGAAGCCGGCGCCACCATCGTGGAGAACCCGAGCGACATCGGCAGCACCATGCTGAAGGTGCTGAAGGACCGCGGGCTGGCCTAGCCCTCGCCTCGTACTCAGTCAGGAGGGGCCCCTCGCAGGGCCCTTCGTCTTTGTCGCCCAATCCCGACGCCCCCGGTAGGATGCCTACATGGCCCTCGGAGGGGTCGCATAGTGGTCGAGTGCGGGCGCCTGCTAAGCGCTTGTCTCGGGTTTCCGGGACCGAGGGTTCGAATCCCTCCCCCTCCGCCAGCCCCATACACCGGAGGACCCCACTCCCAGGACACGTTGTCCCCAAAGGACCGACCGATGGCCACCTTCCACATCTGGACGCTCGGCTGCCAGATGAACCAGGCCGACTCCCTCAAACTCGCCGCCGGGCTCGAACGCCTCGGCTACCACCCGGTCGAGGACGACACGGCGGCTGACCTCGTCGTCATCAACACCTGCTCCGTGCGTCAGCACGCCGAGGACCGCGCCTACGGGCGCCTCGGCATCCTCAAGCAACGACGCGTCGAGGGCTCCACCGCCAAGATCGTCGTCATGGGCTGCATGGTCGGGCCGAAGACGGACGACCTCCGCCGTCGCTTCCCCGTCGTCGACGAGTGGGCGCGGCCCCAGCAGTTCGATGGCATCCTCGCGATGGCCGCCGAGGCGCGTGACGCCTCGGACGGCGAACTGGGATCGCTGCTCGCTGGCGGGATGACGCGGACGTACTCGCTACCGAAGGGGCCGACGGCCTACGTGCCGGTGATCCACGGCTGCGACAAGTTCTGCACCTACTGCATCGTCCCGCTCCGTCGCGGCCGCGAGGACTCCCGACCCGTCGACGACATCCTCGACGAGGTCCGCTTCCTCGCCGAGCACGGCGTGCGCGAGGTGACGCTGCTCGGCCAGACCGTCGAGGCCTACGGGCACGATCTCGCAGAGCGCCCAGACCTCGCCACGCTGTTCGAGGGCATCGACGCGATCGACGGCGTGAAGCGCGTGCGCTTCCTCACGTCCTACCCGAAGGACATGACCGGCCGCATCATCGATGCCGTCGCCGACCAGCCAAAGGTCTGCGAGTACTTCAACATCCCCGTGCAGTCCGGCTCGGACTCGATGCTGGAGCGCATGCGTCGCGGCTACACCCTCGCGGAGTTCGAGGAGCGCGTGGCCCGCATCCGCACGCGCATGCCGGACGCCGCCATCGTCACGGACGTCATCGTCGGCTGCCCCGGCGAGACGGACGAGGAGTTCGCGGACACCGTCGCCCTCATTGAGCGCACGCAGTTCGACACGATCCACGTCGCCGCCTACTCGCCGCGCCCCGGCACCTTCGCCCATCGCAACATGGCGGACGACGTCCCGCGCGAGGTGAAGAAGGCCCGCCTTCAGGTGATCGAGGGCCTGCACGCCGCCTCTGCCACGCGCATCAACCAGCGCCTGCTCAACCAGACCGTCGAGGTCCTCGTGGAGTCGGAGCAGGATGGCCGCTCGACCGGCCGCACGCGCCGAGGCCAGTTGGTCCATTTCGACGCCACCAACCGCATCGGCGACCTCGTGCGCGTGACCGTCGACCAGGTCACACCGTGGTCGCTGCAGGGACGCGTCGCCGGCACCCTCTCCTTCGCGGTGCTGTAGGCCTCGCACGATCTATCGATGCCACCACCAGCAACACCCGAACCGATCCCGTCTGTCGCCTCGATCGTCGTGATCCTCGCGGTCACGGACGGACACCTGCAGGTGCTGCTCGTCCACCGCACCGATGAGCCCGAGCAAGGCAAATGGGCACTACCCGGTGGCCGCTGGGACGGCTCGGAAAGCCTCGACGCCGCCGCGACACGCAAACTCGTCGAGGAGACCGGCATCACCGACCTCTACCTCGAGCAGTTGTTCACGATCTCCGGCCTCGACCCCGCGCGTCCCTCGGTCGCCGTCGCCTACTTCGCGCTCGTCGAGGCCTCGAAGGTGCGCCTGCGCGAGGAAGAGGCGTGGCATCCCGGATGGCTGCCGGTGGACGCGCTGCCGCCCCTCGCCTTCGACAACAACACCGTGATCGAGCAGGCCGCCGCGCGTGTCGGCGCGAAGTTGGACTACACCAACATCGCCTACGGTCTGCTGCCCGAGCAGTTCACGCTGCGCGAACTCCAGGCCGTCTACGAGGCGATCCTGCGCCGCCCGCTCGACCGCCGGAACTTCCGCAAGCGCATGCTCTCCGCCGGCATCATCGAGGCCACCTTGGAACACCGCCGAGCAGGGGCGCACCGCCCCGCGCAGCTGTTCCGCTTCGTCTCACGCGAACCCGTGATCCTGTGAGCGACCTCACCTTCGGCGTCCTCCCCGGCGGCGCCACGCCCGAGGAGTTCCTCGCCTCCGTCCAGGTCGCCGAGGAGTTGGGCTACGACTCCGTGTGGGTGGGTGACCACGTGCTGTGGCCCGTCTTCTGGCCGGAGCCCGTCGTGCTGCTCTCTGCTGCCGCCGCCGTCACCTCGCGCATCGGCCTCGGCACCGGGGTGATGCTCGCCGCACTCCGAGGCGCGGCCCCCCTCGCGAAGCAGACCGCGACGCTCCAGTGGATCTCCAACGGCCGCTTCCGCCTCGGCGTCGGCACCGGCGGCGAATACCCCAAGGAGTTCGAGGCCTCCGGCGTCCCCCTCGCCGACCGCGGCCGCCGCCTGGACGACACCCTCGAGGCGGTGCGTGCGCTGTGGACCGGCGACCCCGTCACCCTGCACAACACCGCCATCGATGTCGACGACGCCACCCTCGACCTCGTCCCCTCGCCTCCGATCCCCCTCTGGGTAGGCGGCCGGGCGAGGCCCGCACAGCGCCGTGCCGCCCGCTTCGGCGACGCCTGGATGCCCTTCGTCACCACGCCCGAGCACTTCGCACAGGGCCTCGCGAACGTCCACGCCGAGGCAGAGGCACTCGGCCGTGACCCCACCGCGATCCGCCCCGCCCTGCAACTCTGGGGCATGTTCGACGACGACCTCGCCGTCGCCCTCCCCACCATCGCCGAGCGCATCGAGTCCACCTACCGCGTCCCCTTCGAACGCTTCGAGCGTTACACCGTCTACGGCGACACGGAGATGTGGGTCGCCCGCCTCCGCGAGTACGTGGACGCCGGCGTCCGCCACTTCAACCTCGTCCTCGCCGGCGGCGACCGGACGGCCCAACTCGCCCGCATCGCCCTCGAGGTCATGCCACGCCTACAGGCGGAGTTCGAGGGGTAGCAGTTCCCGCGCGCCGTATGATGTTGGGATGAACATCCTCGTAATCGGCGCCAGTGGGTACGTCGGCAGCCACTTGGTGCCTGCGCTCATGCATCGCGGTCACCGGGTACGGGCCGCGGCGCGGTCAGCTGCGACGCTGGCTGCTCGCGACTGGGTGGGCGTTGAGTGCTGCGAGGCGGACGTGCTCAAGCCCGACACCCTTGGGAGCGCACTCGCCGGCATCGGCGTCGCGTACTACCTGGTCCACTCGATGGGCTCGGGCAAGGACTTTCAGGAACGCGATCGGATCGGCGCCCACAACTTCGCCGAGGCTGCACGAAAAGCAGGGGTCGGGCGCATCGTTTATCTCGGTGGGATTCAGCCGCCTGGCGATCCCTCCGCGCACCTCGAGTCGCGTCGCGAGACTGGCGAGGTGCTGCGAGCGACCGGCCTCCCGGTCACCGAACTCCGCGCGGGAATCGTCGTCGGACCCGGTTCGGCAGCCTTCGAGGTGATCCGGGATCTGGTCAACCACCTGCCGGTGATGACCACACCTCGATGGGTCAGATCGCGGTCGCAACCGATCGCCCTCGGCGACCTGATCGAGTACCTCTGCGCGGTTGCTGAAGTGAGCGAGACGGCCGGACAGACATTCGATGTCGGCGGACCGGAATTGCTGAGCTACGCGGAACTGCTGCGGCAGTTCGCAGAGGTCACCGGCAAGCGAAGCTACGTGATCTCGCTCCCGGTGCTGACGCCGCGTCTCTCGTCCTACTGGCTCGACCTCGTCACGAGTGTCCCGGCGTCGGTCGTACGCCCGCTCATCGATGGGTTGCGCCACGACCTCCCCGCGGACGACGCCGCGATCCGGCGGCTGGTCCCGATCCGGCTGCACACCTACCGAGAAGCCGTGACCGCAGCCCTGCTAGAAGAGCGCGCCGCCCGCATGCCGATCCGCTGGACTGAGGGGGCGTTGGCCTTTCGCGGCTACAACCCAGATGTCTCGTTCTACTCCAAAGGTGCGCAGGTGAGAACGACGGTCAACGCCCCATCCGAAGGCGTCTGGGAACTGGTGGCCTCAATCGGTGGGCAGCGGGGTTATTACTACGCGGACGTCCTCTGGCGCCTGCGCGGGCTCCTCGACCGCTGCGTCGGCGGGGTGGGGATGAGGCGGGGGCGGCGGCATCCGCGTGACATTCGATCCGGGGATGCACTCGACTTCTGGCGCGTCGTCGAGGTCGAACCGGGGAAGCGCCTAACGCTCGTCGCAGAGATGAAGGTGCCCGGCGCAGCGGCGCTCGAGTTCGAGGTCATCGCCGACACGCCGACGACATGCACGCTGATCACCGCGGCCCGCTTCCATCCAGCCGGCCTCCCTGGACTCCTGTACTGGTACCTCCTCTTGCCGATTCACGACCGCATCTTCAGCGGAATGCCGAGAGCGATCGCAGATCGAGCGGAACGAGCGACTCGGGCGGCGGCGGCGAGCGACGCCTGAGTCACGTCTCCTCGCCCGGTACTTCAACCTCGTCCTCGCGGACGGCGACTCCGTGCACTCACTGCCTCACTCCACAAAGAAGACCTGAACCCCGGCTCGCTAGCATCTGGCCGTCATCCCGCAGGATGCGGGGCGCAGGAGGATCGTGGCGACCGACGCGACAGCCGACGTGATCCAGACTGAAGGCGCGGACACCCTCGAGCGGCCAGGTCTGCCGCCGATGGTGCAACGCGTGCTCGCGCGCGTACCCAAGCGATACCTCCGGTGGTTGCCACTGGCCGGAGTGATCTCACTGTCGTTCGGGATGAACGCGTGGCGGCTGGGACAGGCCGGATGGGGGAACACTTACTACGCCGCCGCCGTCCGTTCGATGACGCTCTCATGGAGCAACTTCTTCTTCGGGGCCTTTGACCCAGGCGGCTTCATCACCGTCGACAAGCCACCGTTCTTCCTCTGGATGGGTGCGCTCTCGGCCCGACTCTTCGGCTACTCCACGTGGGCGATCCTGCTCCCAAGTGCGTTCGCCGGTGCAGTAACTGTCGGAGTCCTGTGGCTCATCGTGCGCCGGTACTTCGGCACGGCCGCAGCGACGATCGCTGCGCTGGCACTCGCACTCACCCCAATTTCCGTTGCAGTGAACCGCCTCAACCTTCCTGAGCCGTTCTACCTCCTTGCCCTGATCGGAGCGGCAGGCGCGGTCCTGCGATCGCTCGAGGCCCGTCGATGGTGGGTGTGGGCAGCGCTCGCGGGACTGCTCGTCGGCATCGCCTTCAACTCGAAGATGCTCGCCGGTTGGATCCCGGGGCCGGCCCTTGTGGTCGCGATCCTCGTCGGATGGTCCGGGCCGTGGCGCGCTGCGCTGCGTCCGACACTCGGACGACTTGTCGTGCTGGGGGCGGTCACACTCGCGGCTTCCGCATCCTGGATGCTCGTCGTCGACCGCCTGCCGGAGGACTCGCGCCCATACATCGGCGGCAGCACGAACAACACCGTGCAGGACCTTGTGCTCGGCTACAACGGCGTCAGTCGCGTGGACGGCGACGGCCAGGGTTTCAGCCGCAACCGAGGTGCACAACCACCCGCGAGTCCACCCGCTCCGGACGGCAACGGTGGTCAGCCCCCCGGGGTTGGGCCAGGGCCCGTCGGACCTCCGCCTGCCCCAGGCGGCGCCCGCGGCCCCGGCGGGATCATCGCAGGCTCTCCGGGCACGTGGCGCATGTTCGACGCTGCCAACGGTGGCCAGATCGCGTGGCTGCTTCCGTTCGCGCTCATCGGTGCTGGGTGGTCGGCGTACCTGTGGCGCGACCATGCCGCGCGACGCGCCACACTGGCGCTTTTCGTCGGTTGGGTGCTGCTCCACGCGGCAGTCTTTTCCTATGCCGAGGGGATTTACCACTCCTATTACACCGCCGCCCTCGCGCCGGGCATTGCCGCGCTCGTCGGGATCAACTCCGTCACCGCGGTCGAGGTCGTGCGCCGGCATCGCGCCTGGCTCGTAATGGTCGTGCTCGCACTCACTGCGACCGTGCTCGTGCAGATCGATGTGGCAGGGCGGGAGCCGAACTTCTTCGGCTGGCTGCGTCCATATGTGGTCGCGGGGGCCATTACCGGCGGAGGGGCCCTCGCCGTCGCGACGTTTTGGAAGCGCGTTCCGCACCAGGCCGGGATGGGGCTCGCGCTTGGGGCGTTACTGCTGCTGCCCGGCGCATGGTCGCTCGCCGAAACGAACCAGGCGTCGCTCAACGCGAGTCTCCCTCAGGCCGGGCCTCGGCAAGGCGCTGCCGGACGCACCTTCGGCTCCCAGGCCTTTGATGACGGCACGGGCCAGATCGCGGAGTGGCTGCAGGCGCACAACGATGAGTCCCCCCGCTGGGACCTCGCCGTCGCGAGCGCCCAGACTGGCTCGACGCTGATCGCGAGGCACTCGCTCTCGGTGATGGCACTCGGCGGTTTCTCCGGGCGCGACCGGACGATCAGCGTGGAGGAGTTCGCGGCGATCGTGGCCCGCGGCGATGTGCGCTACGTCAGCACTGACACCGCCGGCGTCCCGGGGCCACCGCCGAACGCCCAGCCAGCGCAGGGACCGCCTCAGCCCGTTCCGGGCACACCCGGCTTCACGCCGCCTCGCATTGGGCCGAACGGCGCGCTGGCTCCCGACGGCGCTCCAGCGGGTGCGCGCCCGGGTGGAGCACCGCGGGGACCACGGCCGCAGCCATCAGGAGCGCAGCCAGGAGCGCTGCCGCAGCGGGTGCCTCCGCCCAATGCTGGGGCGCTCCAGGACGGCCCGACCGCGATCATGAACGCCGTCCGCGCTGCCTGCACGCCCGTGCGCGATCCCAGCCTGCCTCAGCGCTATCGGACGTCTCTGTACGACTGCGCAGGGCGGGCCGAGGCACTCGGGATGGCAGCGGCGTCAAACCGCCCCTGACTACCCTCTATCACCCGCGTATTGACCCGCCCGAGGGAGAAAGCGTACCCTTCACACGAACCACTTTGCGTACTAGATACGCAAAGGACGTGAGGCCCGCCATGACTCCCATCAAGACACCCACCATCGACTACAAGTCGTTCCCGATCGCCCAACTCCAGTGCGAGACCAACACGGGCATCGACACCGTCCCGCTCGCGCAGGAAGTCGCCTTCTCCTCGTGGCAGCCCTCTATACCGGAGCGCTACTGGACGATGGAAGCCCCCGAACTTGCCGAGCGCATCCGCACGGCGCGAGCGACCCTCGGGACGCGCGTCGTGATCCTCGGGCACCACTACCAGCGCGAGGACATCATCCAGTTCGCCGACGAACGAGGTGACTCGTTCGCCCTCGCCCAGTACGCGGCGGAGCGGCCGGAGGCGGACTACATCGTCTTCTGTGGCGTGCACTTCATGGCGGAGGCCGCCGACATCCTCGCCGCGCCCCACCAGCAGACGATCCTCCCGAACATCGAGGCCGGCTGCTCGATGGCGGACATGGCCGCCGAGCCCGATGTCCTCGCCGCCTGGGCGGAACTGCGCGAGATCTTCGGCAGCACGGATGACATCATCCCCGTCACCTACATGAATTCCGCCGCGAGCCTGAAGGCGTTCTGCGGCGCCAACAACGGCGTCGTCTGCACCTCCTCGAACGCCGGCAAAGTCCTCGAGTGGGCGTTCCAGCGAGGCAAGCGCGTCTTCTTCTTCCCGGACCAGCACCTCGGACGCAACACCGGCCACGCGATGGGCATCCCCCTCGAGCAGATGACCCTGTGGAACTGGCGGCGTCCGGCCGGCAGCCGAGGCGGCGCCAGCGTCGAAGAACTCGAGCGGTCGCGGATCATTCTGTGGCAGGGGCACTGCTCCGTGCATCAGCGCTTCACGGTGTCGCAGATCGAGCAGGCACGCGCCCGCTACCCCGAAGCGAAGATCGTCGTACACCCCGAGTGTCGCGCCGATGTCGTGCAGGCCGCGGACGCCAACGGTTCCACCGCTTACATCGTGAAGTACATCGAGCAGGCCCCGGCCGGCGCGGTGATTGGCGTGGGCACCGAGATCAACCTGGTCTCGCGTCTCGCGAAGGAGCACCCGGACAAGACGATCTTCTGCCTCGACCCCGTCGTCTGCCCCTGCAGCACGATGTATCGAGTGCATCCCGCCTACCTCGCGTGGGTGATGGAAGAACTCGTCGAGGGCCGCGTGGTGAACCGCATTCAGGTGCCCGAGGCGCATAAGCGCGACGCCAAGGTCGCCCTCGAGCGCATGCTCGCCCTCAAGTAGTCGAGGGCTAGACGGAGTTCCGAGGATGCCCGACACCCCCGCGTTCCGGTTCGAGCAGCGCATGCCCCTCCGTCACACCGACGCCTTCGGCGGCACACCCTTCGTCCACGGCGGCGTGATGCTCGCGCTCACCGAGATCGCCCTCGACGCGTACGACCGCGAGGCTGGCCTTCCCAGCCACCGCGAGGTGCTGCGCTTCCAGTCGCACACCGAAGTCCGCTACCGCGCGCCGCTGCGCTGGGATGACGCCGCGATCGTCCGCCTTCGCTGCGTCGAGGCCGTCGAGGGTCGCCTGCGCTTCGAGTGCGAACTCGCCGCGGCGAGCGACGGCACGGTCGTTGCGCGCATCAACCATCGATACGTCTACGTGGACGCGCAGAGCGGACGCCCCGTCGTCCCGCACGACTGGGCCGCCATCGTCAGCGCCGTGACGCAGTACGAGCCCTCGCCCGTCGAAGTCGGCGCGCCGTCGTGATCTCGCGTACAGCGGACGTCCGCGACGCGTACGACCTCGTCGTCGTCGGGTCCGGCATCGCGGGCCTCTACGCCGCGATTCAGGCGCGCGAGTTCGGCGCGAGCGTCCTCGTGGTCACCAAGGGCGCCATCGACGAGGCCAGCACCCGCCACGCGCAGGGTGGCATCGCCGCTGCCGTCGGGCCGGGCGACTCGCCCGCCGCACACCTCGCGGACACCATCGAGGCGGGTGCGGGGCTCGTCGACGAAGAGGCGGCACACATCCTCTGCTTCGAGGCGGCCGACCGCATCAAGGACCTCGTGCGCTACGGCGTCCACTTCGACCAGACCAACGGCGAGGTCGCCCTCGGCAAGGAGGCGGCCCACTCGGCCTCGCGCATCCTCCACGCGCGCGGCGACGGCACCGGCCTCGAGATCGAACTGTCGCTGTCGAGCCTCGCCCAGCGTGAGGTGACGATCCTCGAACACACGCAGGCGAACCGCATCGTCGTCGAGGACGGGCGCGCCGCCGGCATCGAGACCTTCACGACCACCACCGGCGAACGTCGACGCTTCGGCGCGGGACGGGTCGTCCTCGCGACCGGCGGCGCCGGCCAGATGTACCGCACCACCACCAACCCCGTCGTCTCCACCGGCGACGGCGCGGCGCTTGCCTACGCGTGTGGCGCCGAGGTGCAGGACATGGAGTTCACCCAGTTCCACCCCACCGCCCTCGTCCTCCCCGGCCGCCCCGTCTTCCTCATCTCCGAGGCCGTCCGCGGTGAGGGCGCCCTGCTGTACAGCACGGACGGCCGGCGCTTCATGCCCGAGTACGACCCGGAGCGCGCCGAACTCGCCCCGCGTGACATCGTCGCCCGCGCCGCACATGCCGAGATGGCACGCACCGGCAGCGACCACGTCCTCCTCGACATCACCGACCGCGACGAGGCGTGGCTGGCCGCGCGCTTCCCCCAGATCTACGCCACCTGCCGTGAGGCCGGTCTGGACATGGCGCGCGACCGCATCCCCGTCTCGCCGGCTGCCCACTACACGATGGGTGGCGTGCGCACGAACACCTGGGGCGAGACCACCGTCCCCAACCTCTTCGCGGTCGGCGAGACCGCCTGCACCGGTGTCCACGGCGCGAACCGCCTCGCCTCCAACTCCCTCCTCGAAACCGTCGTCTTCGCCCACCGCACCGTCGAGCGGCTCTACCGCCAGTCGACGCCCGCCGCCGCACCCGAGGCCACGCGTGACGTCCTGGCCCTCGCCCCGGCCCCAGGCGGCGGCGAGCCGCCCACCGCGCAGGCCGTGCGCGACCTCATGTGGCGCTCCGTCGGCATCGTGCGGGACGCCGAGGGACTGCGCGCCGCCGCGGAACAACTCGCGCGCTGGGCCGCCGTGCTCCCCGAACCCCTCGACCGCGCCGGCTACGAACTGCGCTCGATCGTCACCTGCGGACGCATGGCCGCCGAGGCCGCCCTCGCCCGCGAGGAGTCACGCGGTGCGCACTACCGCACCGACTTCCCGGAGCCGCGCGAGTCGTGGCGACGTCACCTCGTGTTTCGCGCATCGGACGGTGTCGCATGACAAACAACGAGGCCTCCCCGCCGGCGGCATCCGTCGTCGCGGCGATCGTCGCGAACGCACTTGCCGAGGACCGCGCGGGCTTCGACGTGACGACCCGCGCGACCGTCACCCCTGACCAGCGAGGCGAAGCGACCATCCTCTACAAGCAGGACGGTGTCGTCTGCGGCATCGATGTCGTCGCGCACGTCTTCCGCCAGGTGAACCCCGGCATCGCGCTCCACGCGACCACACCCGAGGGCGCGTGGGTCGAGTCCGGCACCGTCGTCGCGACCGTGAAGGGCCCGCTCGGTCCGATGCTGTCGGGCGAGCGCGTCGCGCTCAACCTCATGCAGCGCATGAGCGGCATCGCCACCCTCTCGCGCCAGTACGTCGAGGCGGCGGCGAAGGGCGGCCGCGCGCGCGTCGTCGACACACGCAAGACCACGCCCGGCCTCCGCGCCCTCGAACGCTATGCCGTGCGTGTCGGCGGCGCGCGCAACCACCGCGACACGCTGCAGGACGGCGTCCTGATCAAGGACAACCACATCGAGGCCGCCGCCCACCGCGGCGTCGCCATCCCCGCGCTCCTCGCCTCCGTACGCGCCGAGGTCCCACACACGCTCCGCCTGGAGATCGAGGTCACCACCCCCGCGATGGCCTTTGCCGCCCTCGAGGGTGGCGCGGACGTCATCCTGCTCGACAACATGACGCCGGAGATGATGGCCGCCATCGTCGCGGACGCCCGCAAAGAACCGGCCTACGCGCGCGTCCTCTTCGAGGCCTCCGGCGGCATCACCTTCGCCACCATCGCGGACGTCGCCGCCACCGGCGTCGACCTCATCTCCTGCGGCGCGCTCACCCACTCCGCCCCCGCCCTCGATATCTCCCTCGACGTCCGCCCCGCCTAGGAAGGCACGCCCCGTGGAGCAGATCATCATCCTCAGCGGCCCCCCCGGCGCCGGGAAGACCAGCGTCGCCGAAGCCCTCTGCGAACGCTTCGACCGCATGGTCCACATCGAGGTGGACGACCTCCGCCACGCCGTGAAGGCCGGCTACCGCCGCCCCTGGGAGACCGACCGCCAGGCCCAGGAGCAGCGCCTGCTCGCCATCCGCAACGCCTGCGCCATCGCCCGCGAGTCGATCGCGCTCCGCTACGCCGTGGTGATCTCCGATGTCGTGACCGCCGAGGCCGCCCCCCTCTACCGCGCCGCCCTCGAAGGCATCGGCGCCCCCACCCACCTCGTCACCCTGCTCCCAACGCTCGAGGTCGCCCTGCAACGCGATGCCGCGCGCGAGCACTCGATCCACGGCCGCGTCCGCGTGCTCCACCTGGAGTTGTCGCGCGACACCGCGAGCGGCGCGATCCCCGGCGCTACCCTCGATACCTCGGCCGACATCGATGCACGCGCCACCGCAGACCGCGTCCAGGACGCCGTCGCGAGAGGGCTGGCTGTGTTCGCAGCCACCTGAGATCGGACCGTCTGGCGCATCGCTCAGTGCGACGCGGGATTGTCGCCCGATGCTATTCAGGCAAGATATCTATCACCCTACCGTCGATATTGAGTGCCGAGACGTTGTCCCGTGTCACCAGAAAATGCTGCTCCTCCCCTTGACCTAGTAACACTTCGACGACCACTCCGGAAGAGTCACTGAGCCACCCACCAACGAGCGGATAGCCCCTGACCCCCGCGATCTCCGTCGTCCATTGGGGTATCCCACTCCGAAACACGGCGACTAGCAGACTCATCTCCTGACGTGCGTCATAACTCTGATAGGTCGCAGCCAGATCGCTCTCCTGAGACCAGCCACAACTGATTGCCCGAAGCATCTGGCCTGGCGGCGCGAGCAGCTGAAGGAACACTTCAGGTCGTGCCGGACTCGGGCGGTACCGGATCCGGTTTCCTCGTGCATTCGAATAGCCTTCGTGGCAGGTCTGGAGCCCATCAGGTGCGAGCTCACCGCCCACGAGAACCCGTGTAGCGGGCCTAGCAAACGAAGCGATGAGGTAACGAACAGGATCTTGTTCGTATCCTGTTTCCCCGAAAGTCAAACCTCTGCCGTCTGTCGTCCATTTGGGTTGGACCAGACGAGCACATCCTGAGTCGTCGGGTCTTCTGCACACTCCCATCCCGTGGGCGTCAACAAGGCGGTCAGTGCCCGACGAGAGTGTTCGGATGCGCAGGCCGTCGTGGGAGATATACGCAAGGTGCTCGCCGTCCGGTGAGATCGCAACGTCACAGCAGACCGCGGAGAAGTCGGAGGCGACTCGAGTACTCGCCTGGCCGGACCGTTTCCGGAACAGACCGAATTCGACATTCCCGACGCCGGCAGCGAGGGATGCGATGTAGTAGATCCCGGCATTGGAACCAGCGGTCACTGCACCTGCATAGGCGAACTCTGACGAAGCCAGACGTTCATTCTGTTCGGGATGCGCTAGTGAGGTGAGCCAGAGACCGTCAGCACGCTTCACGATGAAGCGATCCGGCGGGGTCGCTACGGGAAGGGCTGGGATGTCGGACGGGGGCGCAGTACTTCTCGACTCGGTGGCGGTGGCACTGGCCGTCGGAGCCGTTCGAGGAGCCGCCTCAGACGGCGATATCGTGTTCGCTGTCGGCGACGTGGTCGGATCTGCGGCCGGAGCGGGCTTGTCCTCACACCCGGCGACAACGAGTGCCACCACGAACATCGAGGCCAGCAACGCTAACCGAGTCATGCCGTCCGCCTTCGAGTACTCACCGCTTGCACTCTAGAACGCGTGCACTCCGGACGTTGTTCCAGTGCGGTCCGGCGATCGTTGATGGCCATCAGCAGACTCGATGTACCTCGTCGAGGCCAAGTAGGCCCAGGGGCGTCGGGCAGGCCATCATCACCTGCCACAGGGCGCGCGGTTATGCGGTACCCTCATTCTCAGGGCGGGTCTGACGAGGTAAGCGTGACTGGCTTCCTGGATCAGGCGGCAGCGCCATTGGGCGAACCGTCGCAGGCCGACGTCCACCCATCACCGACGCTTCCGATGAGCGCCTTCGCGGGGTATGCCGAACGACTGCTCGTGCCTCGCCTCGCGCTGTCCGCCGCACAGGTCCGACTGCTGGCCGGCTTCGCCGCGCTGATCGCGGTATGGACGGATGTCCTCTTCCATCAGACGGACCTGGGGATCAACTTTCCCGTATGGGTCGCCTCGATCGTCGGGCTCGCGATCGTTGCCGGTCGGCGCTTCGGACGGCCGCTTCCCGCTGACCGAGTCGCGGTGCTGGCTATTGCCGTGCTGCTCTGCTCGGTGTCGGGATGGCGTGACTCCGACGCGCTCACGGTCTTCGGCATCCTGAGCGCGCTGGCCCTCCTCGCCATCGGGTTCGGGCTCGCTCCTGGGCTCGCGGTCCGGCGAGTCAGTCCCGTCGCCGGCATCGCCGCCGCCATCGCCGTCGGGGTCTCGTTCCCCATCTCGATCTTGCGGCTGGCGACCGCAGGCCAGTGGCAGACCGCCGGTCGAGGCCGCAGCGCAGGGCGTGCGCTGCTCGCGCTGCGCATCGTCCTGCTCACCGTCCCGTTGCTCGTCGTCTTCGGACTGCTCTTCCGGGCTGCCGACGCTGTGTTCGCCGCGCAGGTCGACCGTGTCATTGACCTCGACTTCGACGGAGTCGGGCCTCACGTGTGGTGGCTGATCTTCGGCTTCGTCGTCGCGGCGGGGGCCCTCACGACCTCGGTCGCCGTCACGCTCCCCAACGAGATCGCGGTCGCCGTCCCCGAGCGTCACCGCCTCGGCCGCGTCGAGGTCGCGATTGCGCTGGGCCTGCTGTCGACGCTGTTCGCGCTGTTTGTCGTCGTGCAGATCCGCTATCTCTTCGGTGGCGAAGACGCCGTGACATCCTCGATCGACCTGACCTACGCGCAGTACGCGCGCGAGGGCTTCTTCCAACTCGTCGTCGCGTCGCTCCTGCTCTTGCCGGTACTGGCCGGCATCGACTGGGCGCGGAAGCGAGACGTTGCTTCCTCGCGGCTCTTCATCGGATTCTCGATCACGCTCGTCGCGCTGCTCTTCGTGATCATGGCCTCGGCCTGGCAGCGCCTCGCGATCTACCGCGACGCCTTCGGCCTCACCGAGTCCCGCCTCTACGCCGCGGCGACGCTCCCGTGGCTCGCCGTCGCGCTCGTATGGTTCCTCGTCTCCGTCGCGCGACGCCGAATGGAGCACTTCCTTGCTGGCGCCGCGCTCCTCGCCGTTGGCGTGCTCCTCGCGATCACCGCCCTCAACCCCGACAGCTTCATCGCGCGCACCAACCTCGCGAGGTTGGACGATGGACGCCCGTTCGACGCCACATACGCCTCGATCCTCAGTGCGGACGCGATCCCCACTCTGATCGAGCGCTTCGACACCCTGCCCGCCGCGGAGCAGTGCATCCTGGCCACCGCGATCCGCGACCGTCAGTCCGAGGACGGCGATGGACTGCGCTCGTGGAACTGGTCTCGCGCGCGCGTCTCGCGACTCGTGGCCGAGAACGAGGATCGCCTGACGTGCGACGGGCCGCGGTAGGCGAGGGCTGAGGGGGCCGGCCGGCTAACCCCGGCCAGCCGCCTTCACCCGGAACCCGTGCTCGCACGCGCACGCTGCTACCGGCATCTGTTCTTCATGCAGTCGAGTCTCGCCGCAGGACCAGCACGCATAGTGCCCCGCGGCGGGCACCGGCGCCCCCAACTCGTAGCGCTCCAACGGCTCGACGTCCTCGGGCGGCTCGATCGGCAGGCCAACGCGCTCCTCGCCCGGTGGGTAACGGAAGATGCTGAGTTCCCCGTTCTGTTCGAGGTAAGCGGCGCGCACCTGGCCGAGGTGTTCGACGCCGCTGAGGCGCAACAGGGCAAAGGCCTCCTCCCGTGCAATCTCGACTGCCTCGAAGCCGGGGAGGTCGAGGTGGCCCTCATGGACGACACGTACGAGGGGCCCCTCGACGAGGCGCTCGATGCGGTCGCTGCGGTTGATGAGGAACGACACCGCCCGATTGAGTGTGACGACGGTAGTGATCACGGCCATGCCGTGCAGCAGCGGGACGTCCGGGTAAAACATCGGGTCACCGACGGCTGAGCCGAGCGCGATGATCAGGAGGATCTCGACGACGGAGAGTTCAGTGACCGAACGACGGCCCATCAGCCGCATCAGGACGAACATGAACCCGTACAGGAACATGGTGCGGAAGACGATCTCGAAGACGAACGTCCATGAGCCGTCACCGAGGAAGATGCGTTCGATTGTCGACAGATCCATGCAGTCACTCTAACAACCGAGGCGTCCCGCTCACGTCGCAAACCCGTAACGACCCTGCCTCGTCCTTGATAATCTCGATACCTGCGGCCCCCTCGATGATTGGCATGGAGAACTCAGATGGCCAAGACGGACTTCACCACCGTCGACGACTACATCGCCTCGTTCCCCGAGGACGTGCAGGCCGTCCTCGCGAAGGTCCGAGGCGCGATCCGCAAGGGTGCGCCCGGCGCTGACGAGGTGATCTCGTACCAGATCGGCGCGTTCAAGCTGCACGGTGCGGTCTTCCACTACGCCGGATGGAAGCAGCACTACTCGCTCTACCCCACGTCGGCCTCGCTGCTCGCGACGTTCGGCGACGAACTGTCGGCGTACGATGTCGGCGACAAGGGAACGATCCGCTTCCCGCTCGACAAGCCCGTGCCCGTGCGCCTGATCACCGCGATGACGAAGCATCGAGTGCAAGAGAACATCGAGGCTGAGGCGGCGAAGGCCGTGGCGAAGGCGGCAAGCAAGAAGCCGGTAGCGAAAAAGGCGGCGGTCAAGGCGAAGCGGTAGCCCCTACCCGCGTCGAGACCGGCCCATCTCCTCGCTGTCGAGCAAGATCGTCACGGGGCCATCGTTCACCGCGTCCACGATCATGTGCGCACCGAACCGGCCGCCCTCGACGCGCAGGCCGCGGGCGCGGAGCGCGTCCATGCACCGTTCGATGAGTGGCGCGGCGACCTCGGGTGGGGCGGCGTCGACGAACGAGGGACGGCGGCCCTTCCGCGTGTCGGCGTAGAGCGTGAACTGCGAGACGACGAGGACGGAACTGCCCGCCTCGCCGACCGCGCGGTCCATCTGCCCCGCGCGATCGCCGGCGCCCTCGAAGATGCGCATCTCCGACACCTTGCGCGCGAACCACTCCACCTCGGCCTCGGTGTCGTCGGGGGCGATGCCGAGGTACACGAGCAGGCCGCCCTCGATCGCACAGATCAGGGCACCGTCGACCGTGACGGAGGCACGCAGGACACGTTGGAGGACGGCGCGCACGAGGGGCGCCTATCCGACCGCGCTACTCGTCTTTGACCTTCGCAGGAGGCTCGGCGCGCTCGACCTTCTCCTTGCGCTTGCCCTGGGCCTCGGAGGCGCCGGGCTTCGTCGAGTCGTCGAGGCCCGCGTTGAACGACTTCGTCTCGGGCTCGGAGTCACCGGAGGCCTGCTGCGACGCGATGCGCTGGTCGCCTCGGCTGGAGGTCTTGTAGAAGCCGCCACCCTTGAAGACGAGCGGCGGCGCGAAGAGCACCCGGAGCGCAGGCTTCCCGCACTTCGTACACGGCTGCTCCGCCGGTGACCCGAATGGCTGCTGCATCTCGTACTGATGCCCCGCCGAGCACTTGTACTCATACGTCGGCATAGAACCTCCCCGAACCCGGTCACCCCGAGTCTAGGCACCCCTCGCCAGACGGGACAACGACCGCACCAGGATCACCAAGTCCAAGGTGTCACCCAAGGGCCTTCGACACAGCCCCAAGGATCTGAGTCGGCGCGACTCAGATCCGAGTACAACCGGTGCGCAGAACCCCCCGCGCGCGACGCCTCAGGCGCCTCCCGACCCCATCGGGACCGCCGCCCCCTATCCCGATCGAATCTAGCTCGCCCTGTTTCACGTGAAACATATGTTCTCATCTGCTTTTTCGAGGATCACTCATCTCCGGAACGTTGGCGCCTCCGCCACCCCTGCCCCATACTCAACCGAGTCACGAGAACAGGTGAGCCACCGTCCTGCCCGGGCGTCCAGCACGGGTAAATCTATACGGAGGCCGCGCGAGAAAGAGAGGCAGCGATGGCTGCAGGCGTCAGCATGCGTCAGATGCTGGAGGCCGGAGTTCACTTCGGCCACCAGACCCGTCGATGGAACCCCCACATGGGGCGCTTCATCTTCACCGCCCGTAACGGCATCCACATCCTGGACCTCGCACTCACGGTCAAGGGCCTCGACGCCGCCGTGACCAAGGTGCAGGAGGTCGTCTCCGCGGGCGACCAGGTGCTCTTCATCGGCACCAAGAAGCAGGCCCGCGGCATCATCATCGCCGAGGCCACCCGTGCCGGGCAGCCCTACGTCACCAGCCGCTGGCTCGGTGGCACGCTCACCAACTTCATCACCGTCAGCCGCCGCATCGAGTACTTCAAGAGCCTCGAGGCCCGCATCAAGGCCGGCGAAGAAGTCCTGGACGCCGAAGGCCTGACCAAGCGCGAGCAAATGATGCTGGCGAAAGACTACGAGCGCCTTGAGCGCGCCTTCGGCGGCCTGCGCAACATGACCCGACTCCCCGGCGCTGTCTTCGTCGTCGACCCGACGATGGAGGCGAACGCCGTCCAGGAAGCCCGCCGTGCCGGCGTCCCGATCATCGCCATGTGCGACACGAACGCCGACCCGGACCACGTCGACTTCCCGATCCCGTCGAACGACGACGCGATCCGCGCCATCCAGTTGATGACGGGCCGCATCGCGGACGCCGTCCTCGAGGGCGTCGCGGTCGGCGAAGTCGAGCAGCAGTACCAAGCCGCGCGGGAGTAGTCCGCGCCCGACCTCGGGCGTGCGGGTGACCCGTGCGCCCGCATCCCCGCCCGACCCAGCGTGGTCGGGCCAGCCGAGGAGCATGACTGTGGCTATCAGCACTGAGGACGTGAAGCGGCTCCGCGAGGAGACCAGCGCGGGCGTCATGGACGCGAAGAAGGCCCTTGAGGAAGCCGGCGGCGACTTCAACAAGGCGAAGGAACTCCTGCGCGAGCGCGGCGTCGCCGCTGCCGCGAAGCGTTCCGACCGCCAGACCGGCCAGGGCATCGTGGAGGCCTACATCCACGGCCAGGGCCGCATCGGCGCCATCGTGGAACTGCAGTGCGAGACCGACTTTGTCGCCCGCACGGACGCGTTCAAGGGCCTCGCCCGCGACGTCGCCATGCAGGTCGCCGCCATGAGCCCGCTCGCCCTGACCGCGGACGAGGTCCCGGATGGCGCGCCCGGCACGAAGGAGGAGAACGCCCTCCTCACGCAGGCGTTCATCAAGGACAGCAAGAAGTCCATCGCCGACCTGCTTCAGGACGTGATCTCCACCACCGGCGAGAACGTGCGCATCGCCCGCTTCTCCCGCTTCGAGATCGGCGGCAAGTAGCCGCCTTCACGGCAGCCATTCGAGGGCGAGCGCCCGGCAGGATTGCGGTACGCTCGCCCTCACCCACCACCCGCGCAGTCCTGGAGGTCGCGATGACCGACGAGATCCTCCTTGAGGCCGAAGGCAAGATGGAAGGCGCCGTCAACGCCTTCGAACGTGACCTCACGGGCGTGCGCACCGGCCGCGCCTCCACCGCCCTCGTCGAGCACCTCATGGTCGATGTGTACGGCGCGAAGATGACCCTCATCCAGCTCGCCAACCTCGCCACGCCCGAGGCGCAGTTGATCAGCATCACGCCGTTCGACCGCACCACGGTGGACGCGATCATCAAGGCGATCCAGGCGTCCGACATCGGCATCACACCGAACAGCGACGGCCGCATCATCCGCCTCCCCATCCCCCCGCTCACCGAACAGCGGCGCAAAGAGATGACGAAGCAGGTCCACACCAAGACCGAGGAGTCGCGCGTCTCCGTCCGCAACATCCGCCGTCACGCTCACGACGAGGTCAAGAAGGCCCTGAAGGACGGCAGTATCTCCGAGAACGAGAGCGACAACGCCTCTGCCGAGATCGACCGCCTCACCCAGCAGTACGTCGAGAAGATCGAGGTGATGGCGAAGGAGAAGGAGCGCGAGCTCCTGTCGGTCTAGCACCATGCTGCGTCAGCGCCTGCTGGTCGCGACGGTCGGGCTCCCGCTCCTCGCCCTCCTCCTTGCCGCTCCCGAGCCGGTCTTCGCCGCCGCCGTCACGCTCATCCTCGCCGCCGCCGCCTACGAGATGGCCCGCGCCGCGAGTCCGGATGGCTCCCCCGCCTACGCGATGAGCGCTGCCGCAGCCGTCGCGTTGTTCGCCGCCGCCTCGCGCGCTGCGCCGAACTTCCCCGTGCTCCCCTTCGCCGCGATGGCCGCCATCACCCTCGCACTCCTCCTCCACCCGCGAGGGCGCATTGCCGCCACGGACGCCGGCTGGTGGCTCGGCACGACGCTCTACGTCCCGCTCGGCGCGCACGTCATCCTGCTGCGAGGCATCGAGGATGGCCGCGCGTGGTGCATCGTGCTCTTCGCCACCACCTTCGCGACCGACACCGGCGCGTATGCCGTCGGACGGCTCTTCGGCAAGCACCTGCTCTGGCCGTCCGTGTCACCAAAGAAAACGTGGGAGGGTGGCCTCGGAGGGCTCGTATTCGGTGCGATCGCCTTTGTCGTCGCGCACGGGTCGTTCGACCTCGGCCTCGGGCACGCCGCTGCGGCGGTGGCGCTGCTGCTACCGGTCGCGGCGATCACGGGTGACCTGCTCGAGTCCGCGCTCAAACGAACGATGGATGTGAAGGACATGTCCGGCTGGCTGCCGGGCCACGGCGGCCTGCTCGATCGCCTCGATTCGGTCCTCATCGTCGGCGTCTGCCTATACTGGTCTGTGCGATGGCTGTAGCACCCCACCTCCGCGCAGACGCCATCGCAACGAGCGCAGGCACGCCATGATCCGGCTCGCGATCCTCGGCTCCACCGGTTCCGTCGGCCAGCAGGCGCTCGATGTCGTGCGCGCGCTGCCCGACGCCTTCGAGGTGGTCGCACTCGCGGCCGGCGGCAACGCGGGCCTGCTGCACGCCCAGGCACGCGAGTTCTCCCCCGCCGCCCTCTTCGCCCGCCCCGGCCGCGACTCCGACGCGCTGCGCGCCGAAACCTCCGCCGCCTGGCAGCCGCTCGATGTGATGGCCACCCGTGATGACGTCGATGTCGTCCTCGTCGCTACCAGCGGCCTCGCGGCGCTCCCCGCGACCATCGCCGCGCTCCGTGCGGGCAAGCGCGTCGCCATCGCAAACAAGGAGACGCTGGTCGTCGGTGGGCCCGCCGTGCGTGCCGCCCTCGATGCTGGACGTGCCCTCGGCGCCGAACTCCGCCCGGTGGACTCCGAACACTCCGCGATCTGGCAGTGCCTCTGGGGCGAAGCGCCGGAGAGCGTCGAGCGGCTGACGCTCACCGCCTCGGGTGGCGCATTCCGGGACTACGACCCGACTGCCCTCGACGCCGTCACGGCGGCACAGGCGCTCGCACACCCCACGTGGAAAATGGGCCCAAAGATCACGATCGACAGCGCAACGCTGTTCAACAAGGGGCTCGAGGCGATTGAGGCGCGCTGGCTCTTCGACATCCCGCTCGACCGCATCGACATCCTGCAGCATCGCGAGAGCGTAGTGCACAGCATGGTGACGTTCCGCGACGGCTCCGTGAAGGCGCAGTTGGGCGAGCCGGACATGCGCCTCCCCATCCAGGTGGCGCTCACCTACCCCGACCGAGGCGCCGCGAAGCCAGTGCCGGACCTCGACCTCGCGAAGCGCGGCAGCCTCACGTTCGGCACCGTCGATGCGGCCCGCTTCCCCGCGCTGGGCATCGCCATCGAGGCCGGGCGACGCGATGACACCTCCGCCGCCGCCGTCTCCGGCGCGGACGAGTCCGCGGTCGCGCACTTCCTCGCGGGCCGCATCCGCTTCACCGAGATCGCCCGCCTGCTCGCCGAATCCCTCGACGCCCACCGGGCACAGCGCACCGAGGACCTCGAAGCGCTGCTCGCCGCCGAAGCGTGGGGACGACAGTTCGTGGATAGCCGTGTTGCGGCGGGGGTGCGCTGATGCGTGACGAATGGCGCGACGGCGCCTCGGCCGAAGCTGCGAGCGACGCTCCGATGACCGGCGGTCGCCCCCCGATGCAGACGTGGATCACCGCAGCGATCGTCCTGGTCGGATTCGTCATCGGATTCGTGATGGCGCGGGACGCGATGACCAGCGCGGTGCTGTTCCTCGCGATCATGCTCGGCGTCGTCATGGTCCACGAAGCGGGCCACTTCTTCACCGCGAAGGCCTTCGGCGTCCGCGTCCACGAGTTCGCCTTCGGCTTCCCGCCGCGCATCTTCGCGAAGCGGATCGGGGAGACCGAATACGCCGTGAACTGGCTCCCGCTCGGCGGCTACGTCCGCCTCGAGGGCGAGGAGAACGCCGCGAGCCCGCGCTCGCTCGCAGCGAAACCACGCTGGCAGCGGCTGATCATCCTGACCTCGGGCGCCCTCATCAACCTCATCCTTCCGGTGGTGCTGCTCTCAGCCGCACTGATGATCCCGCACCAGGAAGACGAGGGGCAGGCGCGCATCACCGCCGTGGCCGCCGACAGTCCGGCCGCGGCCGCGGGACTGCGCGAGGGCGACGTGATCCTCCGCGTCGGCTCGTACGACACGAAGAACCTCGCCGAAGCGAGCCGCCTCGTGCGCATCTATCAGGGCAAGACGGTGGACGTCGTCGTGCGCCGCGCCGGTGAGCGCGTCACTGTGCCGGTGTACGCCCGCTGGGCCCCGCCCGAGGGTCAGGGGCCGACGGGGATTTCGATCGCCCCCGAGTCCGTGAACCCCGTGGACGGCCGCCCGTACACCGTGACCGTCTCGCAGCCACCGTGGGAGGCGATCCCGAATGGCGCCGTACTCACGTGGCAGACGCTGATCCTCGCCCGCAACGAGATCGTGGGCTGGGTGAAGGGGACGACGCGCCCGCAGTTCCAGGGCCCCGTCGGCATCGCCCAGACCACGGGCGAGGTCGCCCGCTCCTCGGAGACCACGGCGGGCGCCATTTCGCCGCTGCTGGAACTGGCCGCGCTGCTGTCGATCAACCTCGGCATCCTGAACCTGCTACCGCTCCCCATGCTGGACGGCGGTCGCGTCCTCTTCGTCCTCATCGAGGTCGTCCGACGCGGGCGGAAGATCCGGCCGGAGCGGGAAGCGCTGGTCCACCTCGTGGGGATGGCCGCGTTCCTGCTGCTCGCCATCGTCGTCACGTTCGCGGACATCTCACGCATCGTTGACGGTGGCTAGCGTGCGGCGCGCTACCCTGAGCCTGACGCGCTCGACCTCACACGCTGGGAGCCCTCGATGCCGATGACCGCCCGCCGCAAGCCCACCCGCGCCGTCCGCGTCGGCCAGACGCAGATCGGCGGCGGCGCGCCCATCGCCGTGCAGTCGATGGCGGCTACCCGCACCCAGGACATCGAGGCCACCGTGCGGCAGGTGCGCCTGATCCACGCCGCGGGCGCCGACGTCATCCGCATTGCCATCGACAGCCGCAAGGATGTCGAGGCACTCGCGGAGATCCGCGCACAGACGCGCGAACTCGGCGCGACGCTCTCCGTCGACCTGCAGGAGAACTACCGGCTGGCCGCCCTCGTGGCTCCGCTTGTCGACAAAGTCCGCTACAACCCCGGCCACCTGCACCACCACGAGCGCGAAAAGAGCGTGCGCGACAAGGTCGCCTTCATCGCGGACGTAGCGGCGAAGCACGACATCGCGCTGCGCGTGGGCGTGAACTGCGGCTCCGTCGACCCGGAGAAGACCGCCAAGTTCGGCCATGACGATGTGGGCGCGATGGTGGAGAGCGCCCTCGAACACGCGCAGATGCTCGATGACCTCGGCTTCCAGCGCTTCGTGGTGTCGCTGAAGGACTCCGACTGGCGCAAGGTCGTGGAGGGCAACCGCCGCTTCTCCTCGCAGCGCCCGGACGTCCCGTTGCACCTCGGCGTGACCGAGGCGGGGATGCCCCCCGATGGCATCATCAAGACCCGCATCGCCTTCGAGCAGTTGGTGGCCGAGGGTATCGGTGACACGATCCGTGTCTCACTCACCCTGCCATTCGAGGACAAGGGCCAGGAGATCACCGTCGGGCGCGAATTGCTCACCGACATCGCGAACGGCCGCTTCCGTTCCGTGCCCGCCAACTTCGGCGAAGGCCTCAACATCATCTCCTGCCCCTCCTGCTCCCGCGTGGAGAACGAGGCGTTCATCGAACTCGCGCGCGACGTGAAGACGATGTCGGAGTACGCCTCGAAGTACCGCGTGACGATCGCCATCATGGGCTGCCGCGTGAACGGCCCCGGCGAGACAGACGATGCCGACATCGGCCTGTGGTGCGGCCCGCTGGGCGTGAACCTGAAGCGCGGCGAGGCTGTCGTCGGCCACTACCCCTACGACACCGTCCTCGGCCAGGTGCGCACGCTGCTGGACGACGTCATCGCCACCAAGGGCCTTGCGCCCACCTCGTAGGCTCGGCTGAGCGACACGACGTTCGGAGTCTGGACGATCCGTGAGCGACGGGAAATCTCCGTTGGCGTGGGCTTCTCGACAGTCGCCATTCCGACAGCGATACGTCACGACCGTCTTGACGGTGTGGGCCGCAATCCTCTTGGCCTGCACGTCCAGCCCCGCGAGGGAACTGACGTCGCCGTCGGGTCCAGTTCCCACGGCAACCGCGCGGCCTCAGCCCTCACTTCAATCGCTGTATACCGTCGTGCCGCTGGCCTCCGTACGGCTTGAGAACAGTACGAGAAACGACGGCGGCGCTCGAAATGAGATCACGAGGATTCCCCCACCAAGCCTCGATCAAGCGCAGACAGAAGATAGTCGTTGGCTCGGAGAACTCGGTTATCGCGGTGTGCTACCTCAGGTCTTCGACAAGTCGGTGCGCTCATCGACCACATGCATAGACGCCAACATCGATGGGCCGATGCGATCGCGGGACTGGGTGCTCGACCGCTCCCAGGAAGCGTCAACTGGTGATTGGCTCCTCGTCCCTGCAGATCAAACGTCGTTTCGCTCCCCGACTCCGCCGATTCTCCTCCGTGCCAAGCTGCTCGATGGATCGGACGCCACTCACGTCACCGAGATCGACCGGTCGCGGAGCGAGATTCGTCAGTCCGATCTTGCGGTCCGCGTACCCGTCGAGTTGCCGCGAGTGGGACCCTGGGCAGTGGTGGTCACTTCGAATGGTTTATGGGGTTGCTTCCTGGTCACCATCGGTGAGGTAAAGGCTCCGCGCGGTACGACGATCCCATCCATCGAAATGCGAGCGGGAATGGTTCCTCCGACATCAGAGCCAACGATCCGTCCCTCGTCGTTTGATCGCCCCTTCCTCCAGGGTGGATCTGATCGACGCTGCACAGCCGGAGGCAACTCGCACGCTCGCTCCGGCGAGTGGGTGTTCGACCCAATGGGCTACGCCGCGGACTGGGATCCAATGAAGGCACAGGCCAAGACCGCATGGGTTCCGCTTCATAAGCCAGCATCGGACGGGAAACCTATTCCGCTGATTCTTCGAGCGACGCTTCTGGATGCACCCACTCACACCTACACGTACGTGAGTCCTGCGTGGGTCTCGGGGGACTCGGCCGTCTTCTACGCAACATCCTCATTCGGGCTTCCCCGGGCGGGAAACTGGGCGATCGAGGCCTCCGCTGGCCCAAACTGGGGCTGCTTCCTCGTCGGCGTGGACTAGGCTGCCGCTGCCAAGGGCTGTGCCATCTGCCGCTAGCGTCTCGACCGCGCGCGCGCGAGGATCGCGCCATGGCGATCAACCCCCTCCTTCCCTCGCTCTCCACGATGTGGGCCGTCCAGCCGCGCTTTGAGCGCTCGCTGGGCGCGTTCATGGAGCGCGCCGGAGAACTCGGCTACCGCGGCGTCGAGATCAACCACTCGATGACGGCGGAACAGGCAGGGGCGATCCTCGGGTACGGGTCGCTGCCGGTGACGGGCGTCCACGCGCCGGCACCGCTGGAACGGCACCCCTCGGCGGGTTGGAACCGCGAACTGAACCTCGGTGCGACGGACGAGGTGGAGCGCGGGCTCGCGGTGGACTTCCACCTGCGCTCGATCGCGCTCGCTGCCGACGCGGGAGCGCCGATCGTCGTCGTCCACCTCGGCGGGGTGGGGAAGCGGCTGCTGGCGGGCGAGCGCCGCCTGCGCTCGATGTACGACCGTCGCGAGGTGCTGCGCGACGAGTGGGCCGCCGCCATCGACGAGACCGTCCGCGAGCGCGCCGCGATTGCTCCGCCGTCCCTCGAGGCCGCACGCCGCAGCCTCGCGACGATGGCGGAGGAGGCGAGCCGGCGCGGCATCACCCTCGGCATCGAGACGCGCCTCAACTACCACGAAATCCCGCTGCCCCATGAGGCCGCTGACCTGTTCGCCCTCTACCCGCCCGAGGTCGTGGGGTACGTCCACGACGTCGGCCACGCCGAGGTCCACCACCGGCTCGGCGTCACCGACCGCTCCGCCTGGTGGGACCTCGTGGGCCCTCGACTGGTGGAACTGCACCTGCACGACGTGCGAGGCCTGCTCGACCACCGCGCGCCGGGCAACGGCGACGTCGACTTCGCGTGGCTCGCGGCGCGCATCGCGGAAGCGAACCCGCGCGCTCAGCGTACCTTCGAGATCGACCAGGTCGAGCCCGACGACGACGTCGCCCGCGCCATCGATGTCCTCGCAACGGCAGGGATCGTGGAGGTCGCCTGATGGCGGTCACATTCGAGCAAGTGCGTGCGATCGCCCTCGGGTTCCCGGGGGTCGAGGAGCGCGCATCGTTCGAGGGACGACCGGCCTTCCGTACCAAGAAGCGCGGCATCGTCTACTCGCGGCCCGAACCGGACGTGATCGTGCTGTGGATGCCGATCGAGGCGCGCGACGTGCTGTGTGCCGAGCAGCCGAAGGTCTTCTTCTTCACCGACCACTACCGCGACTGGCCATCCGTCCTCGTACGGCTGAAGGCGGTCAAGCGCGCTGTGCTGGAGGAACTGATCGAGGACGCGTGGCGTGCCGCCGCGACGAAGAAGCAGATCGCTGAATGGGAGGCGTCCCGATGATCCTCGAAGCGGCGGTGTTGCCAGTGATCGCTGGGCGCGAGGCGGAGTTCGAGGCGGCGTTCCACGAGGCCTCCCCGATCATCGCCTCGATGCCCGGGTACCTCGGGCATGAGCTGCAGCGCTGCATCGAGGCGCCCGGGCGGTACCTGCTGCTGGTGCGTTGGGAGACGCTCGAGGCGCACACGGTCGGCTTCCGCGGCTCGCCGGAGTACCAGCGCTGGCGCGCTCTGCTCCACCACTTCTACGACCCGTTCCCCGTGGTCGAGCACTTCGAGGCGGTTCCGCTGGGCTAGGCCGGCGCTCTGCGCGCCCTCGACGGGTTGAGCGACGCGAGGGCTGTGCGCACCGCCTTGCTCGTGACGCCCGAGGCGTCCACGCGCTCGACTTCGAGGAATGTCATCAGCCGTCGCACGCCGAGTGCCAACGCCTCGAGGAACGCCTCGTCCCGCCCGGTCGCGGCGTCCTCGAACCAGACGTTGTTGATGACGAGGGTTGCGGAGGCGCGGTCGAGTTTCGGATCGAGGCGGCCGACGAGGCGGTCGCCCCAGAGGATCGGCATCGTGTAGCGGCCGAAACGCATGTCCTCCGCGCGGTGATAGATCTCCCACTTGTAGTCGAAGTCGAACAGGGTCTTCGCGCGGCCGCGAGCGCTGACCGGGTCGAGCGGCGAGAGGAGCGCGACCTCGTCGTCGGTGGAGGTGTCGAGGGGACGCCACTTCGTGGGGACGCCGCCTCGCGCGACCTCGCGCAGCAGGCGGACGTCGCTCGCGAGGGCATAGTGTGCGCCCCGCCAGCCCTCGACCGTGACCGGGACGATCTCGCCGGAGTCGACGAGGTCGCGCTCGATCGCCCGCTGCTCGGTGGCGGTGACACGCTTCGAGAGCCAGCCGGAGAGCGCCGAGACGCGGCCGATGCCCTGGTAGGCGACGAGTTTGCGCGCGTGGAAGCGGTCCGCTTCAGCCTCACTGACCGGTTCGAGCAGATGCGCGGGCGCAATCGCCTCGGTCAGCGCGTAGACACGCTCGAACCCGTCACGGTGATGGGTCATAGCCTCCCCGGTGCGCCAGAGGTAGTAGAGGGCGACCGAGGTGTCTTTGCTGCCTCGGTAACTCGTGACGGCCTCGCGATCGATGGCGGCGAAGTCGCGGCCGGAAACAGTGCCGCGCTCGCGGAGGGCGGTGCGCACCTCCTCGATGGCGCCCGCGTAGGTCTTCGCGTTCCGCCCGAGTTCGGGGTGGTGCTGTCGGTTGCGGTGCATCAGCGTGCGCCAGTACGGCAGTTCCGACATCGGACGGACGGCGAGCCACCCGCCCCAGTCGAAGAACTCCCGCCGCCGGTAGGCGAGGTGGTCGAAGTGCTCAGGGCGGTAGTCCGCGACGCGGCTGTGCAGCATCAGGTCGTGACTGCGCGCCACGATCACGAGCGGGTCGAGTTGAAGATGCTCGACAGCCCTCGCGGCCGCGCGCGTCCCGGCTCGTCCTGCCCAGCGGCGGCCCGGCCACAGCCCCTGCTTCCCGAGGATGAAGCGGCGGGCAGTCTGCTGGTCGATGACGATCTCAGGCATGGGCGGCATCGTAGAGCGCGCGTGAGGCCTCAGCAGGGTCGATGTGGCACGGGCGGTGGGCGGGCAAGTAGGGCGTACACCTCGTAGACTCGCCTCATGCGCATGTCACGGATGTTTGGACGCACCCTGCGGGAGATGCCCGGCGACGCCGAGACGGCTTCGCACGCGCTGTTGCTGCGCGGCGGGTACATCGACCAGTTGATGTCGGGGGTCTACTCCTTCCTGCCGCTGGGGCAGCGCGTGAAGCTGAAGGTGGAGCAGGTCGTCCGCGAGGAGATGGACCGCGCGGGCGCGCAGGAGGTTCACCTCCCGGCGATTCAGCCGATCGAGTTGTGGGAGGCCACCGGCCGCAAGGCTCAGATGGGCGACGTGCTCTTCCAGCTGTCCGACCGCCGTGAGCGCGGCATGGCCCTCGGCCCCACGCATGAAGAGGTGATCACCCGCCTCTTCAAGGACCACGCGTTCTCCTACCGCGACCTTCCCGTCACGCTGTACCAGATCCAGACGAAGTTCCGCGACGAGGCCCGCCCCCGCGGCGGCCTGGTACGCGTCCGCGAGTTCACGATGAAGGACGCTTACTCCTTCGATGCGGACGACGCCGGCCTCGACGCGTCCTACGCCGCGATGTTCGAGGCGTACCGCCGCATCTTCGCGCGCTGCGGTATTCCGACGCTGCCGGTCGAGGCCGACTCGGGCGCCATCGGCGGCAAGGGCTCGCAGGAGTTCATCTTCCCGACGGAGACGGGCGAGGACACGGTGGTGTTCTGCGACCACTGCACCTACGCCGCCAACACGGAGAAGGCCGCCTTCATCCGTCCCGCTGCCGTCGCCGGTGAGCCCGCCGCCATCGAGGACGTCGAGACGCCCGGTGTCACCTCGATCACCGACCTCGCGAAGTTCCTCGGCATCGAGGCGAAGCAAACCGCGAAGGCCGTGTTCTACATGGCCACTCAGAAGGGCGAGCGCAGCGGCAAGCCAGTCTTCGCTGTGGTGCGCGGCGACCTTGAGGTCAACGAGATCAAACTGACGAACGCCCTCGGCGGTGCGGAACTGCGGCCGATGGTGGACGCGGAGGTCGCCGAGTACGGGCTGGTCGCCGGATACGCCTCGCCGATCGGGGTGCGCGCGGGCGTGCGGGTGATCGCCGACACCTCGGTGGCGGAATCGCCGAACCTGGTGGCGGGCGCGAACCGCGCCGGCTGGCACAAACGCAACGTGAACATCGGCCGTGACTGGCAGGCCGAGGTGGTCGCGGACATCGCGACGGCGCAGGTCGGCCACATGTGCGCGCAGTGTGGCCAGGGCACCCTCGGCTCCACGCGCGGCATCGAGATGGGCCACGTGTTCCGGCTACAGTACGTCTACACCACCTCGATGAGCGTCTCGGTGCAGGACGCGCAGGGCGCGCAACTCACCCCGACGATGGGCTGCTACGGCATCGGCGTCGAGCGGATCATCGCCGCCGCCGCCGAGGTGCATCGCGACGACGCTGGCCTCGCGTGGCCCGCCTCGATCGCGCCGTATGACGTCCACATGGTCGGCATCGGACTCGACCGCGACGAGGCGGCCCGCGCGGACGCGGACGCCCTCTACGACGCGCTACACGAGGCGGGCCTCGACGTGATCTTCGATGACCGCGACGAGCGACCGGGCGTGAAGTTCAACGACGCCGACCTGATCGGCGTCCCGCTCCGTCTGACCGTGTCGAGCCGGAACTTCGCCGCTGGCATTGTCGAACTGAAGATCCGCGACGGCGGAGAGTCCTCGCAGGTCGCGCGCGCCGAGGTGGTCGCCGCCGTGGTCGCGCAGCGCCAGGCGCTGATCGGCGGCCTCACGATCGAGGTAGCCGAGACGGCCGCCCGCCAATTCGGCTCTACGCCCGCCTGAGGCCCGCCTAGGCCGCGCGCTCGTCCAGCAACACGTTCACGTCCCGGTAGATGTCGAGGTTCACCTCGACCGGTGTGTGCGTAGAGCCCATCCGGTCGGCGTACACCCGCACGACGGGGCGTGAGCGCGTGTCACGGCCGGGCTGGCTGACGATGGCGCGTGAGCCATCGTGCTCTCCGCCCACGACGCGAACTTCCGTACCGAGGGGCAGCGCGGGGAACGTGTCGAGAAACCGCGCGACGATCTCCGCGTTGAGTTTGGTACCAGCCTCCGAGGACAGTTCGTAGCGCGCCTCGGCCGGCGACAATCCCGCACGGGAGGGCGCGGGCGAGACCAGCCGTTCGTAGCGGTCAGCGACCGCGACCACCTCGGATGCGAGGGCGATCGGTCGGGCTTCGCGCTTGCGGTCGGCGACACGGAAGACCCGGTTGGCCCCGAGGAGCGCGCGCGGGAAGCCGCTGCCGTCCTGCGCCTCGTGGTGCTCGGCGGCGACGATGGGCACGATCGCGTGGCTGCGGGCGAGCACGGTCAGCAACGCCTCACCAAGGACGGTGTGATCCTCGAACCGCATCCGCTGCGGAATGCTCCAGCGCTCGGGAGCACCTCGGATCTCCGCCGGGACGAAGATCAGGCCGAGGTCGTGCAGCAGCGCCGCGTAGGTCACGGCGGCGAGGTCGTCGTCCGCGAGCCCGACGGCGGCGCCGATCCGCGCCGTGAGCGCCGCCACCTGGACCGAGTGCCCCACGAGGTCGTCGTCCGGTTGGCGGTCCGTGAGGTAGCCCGAGGCACCATCAGCCTCGGCGCACGCGCGTGCGAGGGCGGCCGCCCCGGCGCGGATGTCAGCGAGCAGCGCGGTGACGCGCACTGCGGCGACTGGCGACGTGCCGTTGCGCAGGGCCTCGACGATCCTGGGGGTCGGCTGGCTGGCGAGCGACTCGACGGACACCTGCAGGCGCGAGGCCAATTCGGACATCAGTTGCTGGAGGGTGTCTGCCGCGGGGTGGGGGACGATGGAGGTGAGCAAGATCCCGACGCTGGCGAGATCGTCGACGTACACGGTGGTGACGCCTCGCTGCTGGAGGGCGCGGACGACGCGGACTGACAGGACGTGGCCAGCGCGCGCGAGCACCTCGCCGCTGCGTCCCACGACATCGCGGGCGAGCGGAGCACCGGCGGCGGCGCGGTGGGTGATGGCGAGGCGGCGCACTTCCGGCTCCCGTCTGCGCCCAAATCTCGGCGGCACTACTCGGCGGTGGTATCCGCGCAGAGCGCGGACGTGGTCTGTCCTCGTGATTCTCGACCAGCCGAGCCCAGACTGAAGGGGGTGGGGCGCGCCTGATGCGCCTTGTGATTGGCGAAATCGGGGTGGTAGGATGGTCGGGCGACGCCTCCTTCCGAGACGTGGGCTTGAGCCCACGTTTTTTGTTGGCAACGCCCCATTCCCCGGCTGGCCCAGGTGGACCATGAAAAACGAATTCGTCCTCGCCATCGCTCAGCTCTCGGCAGAGAAGAATCTGGACTCCGATACCGTCTTCGCGGCTGTCGAAGCGGCCATGTCCTCTGCCCTGAAGAAGGACGACCTCCAGTACGCGGAGGTCGAGGTCAAAATCAACCGGGACTCCGGCGACATCGACGCGTGGCGCCTCTACACGGTGACCCCGGACGATGACATCGAGGATGACGAACTTCAGGTGTCGCCCGAGCGCGCCTCCACGATGGGGTACCCCGGCAAGCACGCCGGAGACGTCATCAAGGAAGAGGTCGCCGCCGCCCCGGCGGGACGCATCGCCGCTCAGACCCTGAAGCAGGTTGTGCTCCAGCGGCTGCGCGAGGCTGAGCGCGAGTCCGTCTTCGAGGACTTCACCGGCAAAGAGGGCGAACTCGTCTCCGGCACGGTGCTCCGAGTTGAGGGTGGACGCCGCCAGGTGATCCTCGACCTCGGCCGGACGGAGGCAGTGCTGCCGGCAGCGGAGCAGGTGCGTTCCGAGCACTACCGCGTGGGGCAGCGGCTCCGCGTATTCGTGAAGGAAGTCTACAAAGCCTCGAAGGGCCCGCAGGTCGTGGTCTCCCGCTCGAACCCGGCGCTGGTCAAGCGCCTGTTCGAACTCGAAGTGCCGGAGATCGCGCGGGGCGTCGTCGAGGTCATGGGGATCGCCCGTGACGGTGGCCACCGCACGAAGATCGCCGTCATCTCGCGCCAGCACGGCATTGACCCGATCGGCGCGTGCGTCGGCGTGCGCGGCTCGCGCATCCAGAACATCGTGAACGAACTCGGCGGCGAGCGCATCGATGTCGTCCGCTGGGACCCGGTCGAGGAAGCGTTCGTCGCGAACTCGTTGTCTCCGGCGGAAGTCGTCTCGATCCGCATCGACCGCGACACGAACACCGCGTACCTCGCGGTGCCGGACAAGCAGTTGAGCCTCGCGATCGGCAAGGAAGGGCAGAACGCCCGCCTGGCCGCGCAACTCACGGGCCGCCGCATCGACATCCGAGGCGAGTCCGCCATCATCGCGGCCGGTGAGGACCTGTTCCCGCCGCCCGAGCCGAACATGGAGGCGCTCCCGGTCCCGGGCCGCGGCCCCGCCGCCACCGCGACCGCTGCGCCGTCCCCGGACGCCATCGCGCCCTCGCAGGCGCTCTACACGCGGCCGGGCCTGCCCGGCGAGCGTCCCCCGCGTCCGGCCGTGCGTCAGGACGAGGAGATCCGCCTCACCCCCGAGCAGGAGGTCATGGCGGAGTTCGTGGAGGAGGAGCCGGAGACGGTTGCCCCCGCCGCCGAGGTGGCTGCGCCCGCCCCCGTCCGACCTCGTACCCCCGCCCAACCCGGTGGCCTCCGCTTCGGCGAGGACATCCGCGACCTGGTCGTGGACGAGGAAGAGGAAGAGCGCCGTCGTGGCGCGGCCGCAGGCCGCGGTGGTCGCGGCAACCGTGGTAGCCGAGGTGGCCCGGTGGCGCCCGTCCGCAGCACTCGCCCGCAGCCGCCGCAGCGCGGTGCCGGCGGTAGCGGTCGACGCGTGCTGGACGACTTCGACGAGGAAGAGATCGAGGCGGCGCTGCACGGCGACGACTTGATTGAGGACGAGGACGAGGACGACGAGTAGCCATCCGGCAGCAGGAGGCCGCATTCGGCCTCGGCCGCAACGCACCTGCGTGGCGTGCCGCCAGGAGGGTGACCAGTCCTCCTTCGTCCGGGTCGTACGGACGGTGGAGGGCCACGTCGAGGTGGACGAGCGCGGGAAGGCACCCGGCCGGGGTGCGTACCTGCACCCCTCGGCAGCCTGCTGGCAGCGCGGCATCGCCGGGGCGCTCCAGGGCTCCCTCCGGGTGACACTGGACGAGGCTGACCGTGAGGCGCTCCGCGCCTATGCAGGACGATTCACCGCCCCCCAGGCGGACGGACACACAGACGGAGACATCGAGGCACGCGTATGACGAACCAACAGGTCGTAAAGATCCCCAACGCAATCGTCGTTGCGGACCTTGCCGCATTGCTCGGTGTGACGCCCGTCGATGTGATCAAAGAACTGATGAAGAACGGCGTCATGGCCACGATCAACCAGGTCGTGGACTTCGACACCGCCGCGATCGTCGCGACCGACATGGGCTTCGCACTCGAGGAAGACGCTCCGGCAGACACCGAGACGGCCGACACCGAGGACCAGGCAGAGGTGCCCAGCACCTCGCTCCGCATCGTGGACGAGGGCGAAGGACTCGTGACGCGTCCGCCCGTGATCACCGTCCTGGGCCACGTCGACCACGGCAAGACCACGCTGCTGGACCGCATCCGCCGCGCGAACGTCGCCGCAGGCGAAGCCGGTGGCATCACCCAGCACATCGGCGCCTACCAGGCGACGGCACCGGACGGCCGGCTCCTCACCTTCATCGACACCCCGGGCCACGAGGCGTTCTCGCAGATGCGGGCGCGCGGCGCTCGCGTCACTGACGTCGCGATCGTGGTCGTGGCGGCGGACGACGGCGTGATGCAGCAGACGCGCGAGGCGATCGACCACGTGCGCGCGGCTGGCGTCCCGCTGGTGATCGCGCTGAACAAGATCGACGCAAACAACGCCAACCCTGACCGTGCCAAGCAGCAGTTGATGGAGCTCGGTCTGGTGCCGGAGGAATACGGTGGCGACCAGATCGTCGTCCCCACCTCCGCGATCAAGGGCGAGGGCATCGACGAACTCCTGGAGAACGTCCTGCTGGTCGCGGACATGCAGACGCTGACCGCGCGTGTCGACCAGCCCGCCCGTGGCGTCGTGCTCGAGGCGAAGACGGACCGGCACCGAGGTGTCGTGGCCACGCTGCTCGTGCAGACGGGCACGCTGACCGTCGGCGACACCGTGATCGCCGGGATGTCCGTCGGCCGCGTGAAGGCAATGACCGCCGCGGATGGCGAGAAACTGAAGATCGCCGGCCCCTCGACACCCGTCGAGGTGCTGGGCCTGGACGACGTCCCGGCCTCCGGGGAGCGCTTCGAGATCCGCAAGGACGAGAAGATCGCCCGCGCTGAGGTGGAGGAGCACAAGCGCCGCCGCCTCGCCGGCCTCGAGGAGCGCGCAGCCGTCACGTTGGACTCGCTGTTCGGTGAGATCCGCAAGGGCTCGATCACCGACTTCAACCTCGTGTTGAAGGCAGACGTCCACGGTTCAGTCGAACCGCTGGTGAAGACGCTGGAAGACCTCACGCTGCCGGATGTGCGCGTGCGCGTGATCCACGCTGCCGTCGGCTCCGTCACGGAGTCGGACGTCCAGCTCTCGGTCGCGGCGAAGGCCGTGATCATCGCGTTCAACTCGGGTGTCGAGCCGAGCGCTCGCCGCCTGGCGGACGCCGAGAAGATCGAGGTACGCGAGTACCGGATCATCTACGACATCATCGCGGACGTGGAGAAGGCCGTTCAGGGCCTGCTGGAGCCGATCTTCGAGGAGCGCCAGGACGCCACCATCGAAGTGCGCCAGATCTTCCGCGTCAGCCGTCGCAACGCCATCGCCGGTTCCTACGTGCGAGAGGGCACTGCCGTCCGTGGCGCACGCTGTCGCGTCCGCCGCAAGGGCGAAGTGCTGCACGAGGGCACCATCGAGTCGCTGAAGCGCATCAGTGATGACGCCCGCGACGTCGCGGCCGGCCTCGAATGTGGCATCGTCGTCTCGAACTTCGACTCGTTCGAGGAAGGCGACGAGATCGTGACGTACCACCTGGAGCAGGTCCGCTGACCCGTCGTACTGAGAAGGTCGGGGACATCATTCAGGTGGTCATCGCCGACCTGGTCAACCGCCGCGTGAAGCATCCGGACCTGCAGGGCGTGATCCTCTCGTTCACCGCGGTGGAGGTCACCCCTGACCTCGCCCACGCGCGGGTCGGTGTGTCCGTCCTCGGCGACGAGGAGCAGACGGCTGCCGCGATGAACGCGCTCGAACGCGTCGAGCCGTTCCTGCACCGCGAACTCGGCAAGCAACTGCACATCCGCCGGGTACCTCGGCTGCACTTCACGCGCGACGGCTCGATGGCCGAGGCGGACCGGATCACCACCCTGCTGCGCGATGTCGCCCAGGCCGACGGGCGTGACCTGCCTACGCCGTAACGGACGGACTCGGATGCGCGGCTTCATCAACGTCGACAAACCTCGCGGCATCACCTCGTTCGAGGTCGTGCGCCGCATCCGTCGCGCGGCCCGCACCAAGAAGGTGGGGCATGCCGGCACCCTGGACCCCAACGCCACCGGCGTCTTGCCGATCGCGATCGGCGAGGCCACGCGGCTCGTGGACGAACTCGTCGGTGCACGCAAGCGCTATACCGCTGAGATCCGCTTCGGCATCGAGACCGACACCTACGACATCGAAGGCGAGACCGTCGAAGTCCACGACGCCACCGGGCTCGACGAGGTGCGGCTGCGCGCGGCGCTCGAGGGCTTCGTAGGCGAGCAGATGCAGGTGCCGCCGGCGTACTCCGCCGTGAAGCGGGCCGGCGTCCCCGCCTACCGCGCGGCGCGACGCGGCGACCCGCTCACCCTCGATGCGCGACCGGTCATCGTGTACGCCCTCGACGTGCTGGGGCTCGACCGCTCCGAGGCAGACCGGCCCGTCCTGCACCTCGATGTCCGCTGTGGCAAAGGGTTCTACGTCCGATCGCTTGCGCACGACCTCGGTGCGCTGCTGGGCACCGGCGCGCATCTGTCCGGCCTCCGGCGCACGCAGGTGGGCCCGTTCGTAGCCGACGAGGCGATCCCGCTGGACGAGGCGGTGGCCCGCCTCGATGCCGGAGAGGGCGCCTCGCTCTTGCTGCCACCGGACGCCGTGATCGGTGACTGGCCCGCTGTCACCCTGACGGGCGAACAGACCGCCCGAGTCCGCCAGGGCCTCGACGCGTCGCTCGCGATGAACGGTTATGTCGCGATCGAAGGCCAGCGCCGGGTGCGGGCGTACGGACCGGACGGGGTACTGCTCGCGCTGCTGGAGCCCTCGAACGTCCTGGGGGCGTGGCACCCGTACCGCGTCTTCCCCCCGGAACCGGCCGTCGTCGCTCCTACCACTCCGTAGCCCGCTTACCCGAGTCTGTTGACAGGCGGCGGGCGGGAAGCGTACTTACCGGGCAATCGGAACCTCAACGCCACAAGGAGGTGGGCCCGATGCAGGCATATTGCCTGAAATGCCGCGCGATGCGGGACCTTGAGGCACCTCAGCAGGTGACCCTCAAGAACGGCAAGACCGCGATGCAGGCACCGTGTGGGGTCTGCGGCACGCGGATGTCCAAACTCGTGAAGGCGCCGGTCTAGGCGCCTTCACGCGCGGCCGATCCGGCCGCAACCGCGAGTGCGAGGAATGCCTCCGCACGCGCATCCGGCGGCGCTCCTGGCCGCCTCACCCCAAGCAGTGTCCGTTCGCCCAGCACGTCCCCTGACGGCCTCAGTGGTGACGGCCCGTCCTCCGCGACCCGCTCTGGCAGCACGCTCCACCCAAAGCCGAGGACAACCAGCTGACGGAGCACCTGCGGGTTGCTGGACTCCAGCGTGACCCGGGGCACGATGCGCTGCGCCGCGAGTGCCGCATCGATCACCGCGCGGGTGTGTGAGCCAGCGGGGTAGAGGATCCATTCGGCTTCCGGGCCGGGCGCCGTCTGGCCGGGAGGCCCGTACAGCCGCAGCGGCTCACGTGCGACCTCGACCGTTTCGAAGCCAGGGGCGACGGGGCCGACGACGACCGCGAGGTCGATCTCGAAGCGAAGCAGACGCTCCAGTAGCGCCTCGGTCGTATCGACGACAACACGCAACGCGACACCGGGATGCGACGCCCGGAACGCGCTCACCGCCGACGGCAGGACGTACAGCGAGGCGGCATCGATCATCCCGACCGCGAGCGAGCCGCCGCCGCCCGCGCGCCTGGCATCCGCCCAGGCGCGCAGCTCGGTCGCCCTGCCGAGCACTTCCGAGGCGAAGCGCGCAGCCTCTCGGCCCGCCTCGGTCAGTGAGCGGCGGCGACCGTCGCGCTCGAACAGCGGGACACCCAGGCGCCGCTCGAATTCGGCGAGGGCCTGAGAGAGCGCGGACTGGGAAATGTGCAGGCGACGGGCAGCGGCGGTAAACGTGCCGCTCCGCTCCACCTCGCGCAGATAAGCGAGGTGGTGGAGGTGGAGGTTGAGCGGGAGGGCGTCTTCTTCCATTGCGTTCCATCTGTCTTACTTATGAATCATATCGTATCTTTCGACTGGACGGATGGATGTCCGAAGGTGCACGCTGGACTCCGTAAGCCTCACCGCCCCTCCTCGGGCGCTCCGGCACGAAAGGCCCAACTCATGAGCGAGAAGATCAACGTCGCGATCATCGGCGTCGGAAACTGCGCCTCATCCCTGGTGCAGGGCGTCGAGTACTACAAGAACGCAGAGGCGGGCGACGAGATTCCGGGGCTGATGCACCCGGTGCTCGGCGGCTACCACATCAAGGACATCAACTTCACGGCCGCCTTCGACGTGGACATCGAGAAGGTCGGCAAGGACCTCTCCGAAGCGATCTTCTCGGGCCAGAACAACACGGTGAAGTTCACGGACGTCCCGATGACCGGCCTCAAGGTCGAGCGCGGGATGACGCATGACGGCATCGGCAAGTACCTCTCGCAGGTGATCACGAAGGCGCCCGGCCAGACCGCGGACATCGTGAAGATCCTGAAGGAAACGAACACCCACGTCGTCATCAACTACCTCCCGGTCGGCTCGGAAGAGGCGACGAAGTGGTACGTCGAGCAGGTATTGCAGGCCGGGTGTGCCTTCATCAACTGCATCCCGGTGTTCATCGCGAAAGAGCCCTACTGGGCTGACCGGTTCAAGGAGAAGGGCCTGCCGATCATCGGCGACGACATCAAGTCGCAGGTCGGCGCGACCATCATCCACCGCAACCTCGTCCGGCTGTTCCAGGACCGCGGCGTGCGCATCGACCGCACCTACCAGTTGAACTTCGGTGGCAACACCGACTTCATGAACATGCTGGAGCGGGAACGTCTGGAGTCCAAGAAGATCTCGAAGACCTCTGCGGTCACCTCGCAGATCGCCTACGAACTGCCGGCGGCGGACGTCCACGTGGGGCCTTCGGACTACGTGCCGTGGCTGAAGGACCGCAAGTGGTGCCACATCCGCATCGAGGGCACGACCTTCGGGGATGTACCGCTGAACGTGGAACTGAAGCTTGAGGTCTGGGACTCGCCGAACTCCGCTGGTGTCGTCATCGACGCGGTGCGAGCGGCGAAGTTGGGCCTGGACCGTGGCATCGGCGGCCCGCTGTACCCGGCGGCGGCGTACTTCATGAAGTCACCCCCGCGCCAGATGCTGGATGAGGACGCCCGCGACGGCGTCGAGGCGTTCATCAAGGGCGAATAGCCCTCCAAACAGACTCTCCCCCCACCCCGAGCGAGCCCGCCATTGGCGGGCTCGTCTCGTGTCACGCGCGCGTGAGGGAGACGCCCAACGCTCGCCGCCGGTACGCTTCCGCCATGCTGACCTACATCGCCTTCAAGTTCGGCGCGCTGCTGACCCGCGCAATCCCACTGCGCCTGTCATACGCCGTCGCCCGAAGCGTCGGCCTGCTCGCCTACTTCGCGTGGCGCGGCGGGCGGCGTCGATGTGTGGCGAACATGCTGCGGGTGACAGGCGGGGATGCGAAGGCGGCGCGGCGGTTGGCGCGACGCTCCTTCGGGAACTACATCGTCTACCTCGTGGACTTCGTGCGCTTCCTCCGGACCGACGCCACCGAGGTCAACCGGCGCGTGGTGTGGGACGGCTGGGCGGGTCTACAGGCCGAACGCCGCGGGAACGGCATCGTGTTCGTCACGATGCACTTCGGAAACTGGGACCTGGGCGCGGCCATCCTCGCGCAGAAGGGGTTCCCGATCTCCGTGATCGCGGACACCTTCGAGAACGGGCCGGTGAACCGCCTCGTCCTCGGCTCGCGTGAGCACCTCGGGATGAAGGTGATCGCGGCAGAGCGGATGGGCCCGGGGATCCTGCGTGCGCTGCGCGGCAACGACGTCGTCGCGGTGCTGATCGATATCCCAGAGCCCTCGGACGGCATCGAGGTCGAGTTCTTCGGCGAGCGGATCGCGGTACCGGATGGGCCGGCGCGGATCGCGCTGCGGGCCGGATCGTCCGTGATCGCCGCTGCCTTGCCGCGCATCCATCCCTGGGGAGACTCGGTCACCGTGCAGGTGGCACCGGTAGCGTTCACCCCAACCGGCGACCAGGACGCTGACGTCCGAGGCCTGACGCAGGCGGTCTTCCACCAGCTCGAACAGTTCGTCCGGCGCGACCCGGCGCAGTGGTACATCTTCCGCAGCCTCTGGGTCGCGGACCTCGCGCGCGCGGCGCGCTCCTAGCCCTCGAATGCCGTACTGGCTGCTCCGGGCACTCCTGCTCGTGCTCCCACGCGTGCCGCTGCGCGTGCTGGCCGCGCTCGTGTGGGCAGGCGGCGGCCTCGTCTGGCCCGCCTCGCGACGGCTGCGCGAGACGACGACCGACCACATGCGTCACGTCCTGGGGAGCGGTGCGCCGCGCCGTCACATCGAGGCGGAGGCGCGCGACTGCGTCCGGACGGCGGCGTGGTACTGGATCGACCTTGCGCTCATGCCACGGCTGACGCCGGAGGAGACATTCGCACGCCTCGACCGTATCGATGGCGTCGAAGCGCTGTTCGAGGCGTACGACGAGGGGCGTGGGGTCGTGCTGATGTCCGCGCACCTCGGCAACCCCGAGGTGATCGCGACGCTCCTACCGTGCCTCGGCTTGCCGTCCGCGATCTTCGTCGAGCCATTGTCGAACCCTCGCGTCCACGTATTGATCGAGGCGCGCCGTGAGCGCGCGGGAGCGCGGATGCTGGCGCCTGACACGGCGGGGCTGCGGACAGCGATTGCTCACGTGCGGTGCGGAGGCGTCCTCGGCGGACTGGCCGACCGCGATGTGCTCGGGACGGGGAAGCCGACGGTGTTCTTCGAGGAGCGCGCGGCGATGCCGGACGGGCTGATGGAGATCGCGGTGCGCACGGGCGCGGCCGTCCTCGTCGGGTGGGTGACGCGCACGAGGCCGGGGCGGTACGCCGCGGCCGTCGAGCGGCTGGTGCTGCCGCAGCCGAGCGGTGACCGACGCCGCGATGTGGAAGCCGCCGAGGCGGTGTATGTGCGCGCCCTCGAACGGGCGATTGCACGGACACCGGGGCAATGGTTCCCGCTGGCGCCCGTCTGGCGCGGGCTACAATGACCTCGATGCCCCACGATGCTGCTCCCGCCCGCCGCTTTGGCCGTGCCGACCTGCAGGTCCACACCGCGTTCGGTGACGGCATGGAGGACGCACGCACGATCTTCGAGCGCGTCGAAGTCCTCGGCGAACTCGATGTCATCGCGGTCACTGATCACGACGACATCCGCGGTGCCCTGGAGGCGCGCGAGGTACACGCCCAGGCGCCCTACCACTTCGAACTCGTCACCGGCATCGAGGTCACGACCCAACACGGGCACCTGCTGGCGCTGTGGGTGGAGCGGCCGGTGCGATCGTTCCGATCGCTGGAGGAGACCGTCGCGGCAATCCACGCCCAGGGTGGCCTCGCGGTCGTACCGCATCCCTTTTCGTTGCTCACCCGCTCGATCGGGCGGCGCACACTTGAGCGCGTCCTCGCCATCGGCGACCCCACGACGCACCCGGACGGGATCGAGGTCGCGAATCCGACCTCGGCGGGCTGGGACACGGGCATCCGCGCGGTCGAGATGAACCGTGCGCGTTGGGGCCTGGCGGAGACGGGCGGCAGCGACGCGCACTTCACGGAAGCCGTCGGCGCCGCGTACACCCTGTTCCCCGGGCGCACCTCGGACGACGTCCGGCAGGCGATCCTCGCGCGCACGAGCGCGGGACGGAAGGGTGCCGGCATCCCGCTGCGCCAGATCGGCGCGGGACGCCTCGCGCTCCAACAGGTGCGAGGGCTCTCCGTCACGCCGAAGAAGGTCCTGTGGCCGCCCCTCGGACGGTTCGTGCAGCGCGTCAGCGACCGGGTCAGGGCGCATCGATGAAGGTCGCGCTCGTGTCCCCGTACGACTGGCACACGCCCGGCGGCGTGAACAACCACGTGTTGCACCTCGCTGACGAGTTGCGCTCACGCGGGCACGAGGTACACGTGATCGCTCCGGCCTCGCGAAAGGTGGATGACCCCCTCGTCCACGTCATCGGCCGCCCGATCCCGGTAGCAGCGTCCGGATCCGTGGTGCGCATCCCCGTAAACCCTCGCCTCGGCAAGCGCGTACAGGAGTTGCTGGCGGCCGAGCAGTTCGACGTGATCCACGTCCATGAGCCGCTGATGCCCGTGCTCCCGATCCAGGTGCTGCGCAACGCGCGCTCGGCGAGCCCTCGATCGGTGACGGTCGGGACGTTCCACGCACGCAAGGATGGCGGGAACCGATTGTATGCATACGGCCAGCGGCTGCTGAAGCGCTGGTTCCGAGAGATCGATGGCAAGATCGCGGTATCGCCACCCGCCGCGCAGTACGTGAGCCGCTACTTCCCAGGGTTTTACAACATCATCTCGAATGGCATCGACGTCGAACACTGGGCCGACCCTCGGCACGAGCCGATCGCCGCGTTCGAGGGCACGATGAACATCCTCTACGTGGGGCGGGCAGAGAAGCGAAAGGGCCTGGGGACGCTGCTGCGCGCCTTCGGCGTGGTGAACGCCCGCATCCCCGACACACGGTTGATCGTCGTCGGGCCAGACTCGCGTGCACGCCGACGGTACGAGGCGATGGTGCAGCGGAGCGGCCAGCGCGGTGTGATCTTTGTCCCGGAGCAGCCCTACGACAAGCTGCCGAGGTATCACCGCACGGCGCAGGTCTTCTGCTCTCCCGCGCTCGGCAACGAGTCGCAGGGATACGTCCTCCTGGAAGCGATGGCGGCGGGACTGCCCGTCGTCGCCTCGAACATCGATGGATATGCGTCGGTGATCACGCACGGGGTGGATGGCGTGCTCGTACGACCGAAGGACACGATGGCACTCGCGGACGCGCTCACCGCACTGGTGCGCGACCCGGCGCAGCGTGAACGGTTGGCGGCGCGCGGCCGTCTGCGCGTAGACGAATTCTCCTGGCCACGCGTCGGCCAGCAGGTGGAGTCCTACTACGAGCGCCTGCTCGACCAGCGCGACAGCATGGACGCCACCCGGCACCGTCTGGCGATGCGCGAATGAGCCTTCTTCCGCGCCGAGCACCAGCCGCCATCCTCGATCCGATCGTCCGGGGCCTCGCCGCCGCGCACGTCACGGCGGCGATGCTGACGACGGCGGGGTTCCTCGGAAACGTGTTTGCTGCATGGCTCGCGTCGCAGGGGGAGTTGCTGCTGGCGGGTATCGCCGTGCTGTTCTTCAGCGCGCTCGACCTGCTCGACGGCGCACTGGCCCGCGCGACGGGGACAGCATCGAGGTTTGGCGCGCTGTACGACTCCACGCTCGACCGGCTGTCCGAGGCGGCCGTCCTCGGCGGGCTGCTCTGGTACGCCCTTCAGACCGGGAGTGACGAGCAGGCGATGCTCGCCTTCGTCGCGACGGTGGGGTCGCTGATGGTGTCGTACGTCCGAGCGCGTGCGGAAGGCCTCGGACTGGCGCTGAAGGACGGGCTGTTCACGCGCTCGGAGCGCGTGGTGCTCGTGGGCGTGGCGCTGCTCTTCGGACTCACGCGCGCGGCACTGTGGGCACTCGCCGTGCTGACGGTGCTGACGGCGTTCCAGCGACTGTGGATCGGTTCGCGTGCGCTCATCGCAGAGGACGCAGCACCGACGGAGGACCGATGACCAACGAAGCCGCTGCAACCACCCCGAACGCCGGCCCCCTTGGCCGCGAAGAAACCCTCGCCATCGCGCGCTGGCTCTCTGAGCGCATCTCACGCCGCGTCAGCCTCGAGGTGTGGTGGCGGCCCGACACCAGCATCGTGCTGCCCGACCGCGACGGAGCCGTCCACGCCGAGGTGATGCTGGCCGCGATGCGCCAGCTGGCCACGTTGCATCCCGCGATCCAGATCACCCCGTACTCCCTCGACCAGTTCGCCGAGCGAGCGCAGCGCGAGGCGATCTACCTGGCGCCGACGACGGTGCTGCGCGGCAGCGGCAAGTCGATACGCCTCGTGGGTCTGGTCTCCGGGATGCTCTTCCCGCCCCTGCTGGACGTGGTGACCTTCCTGTCGGGCGAAACGCCCCTGCAGCCGGAGACGAAGGCTGCCCTGGCTGGACTTCCTCGAGCGCTCGATGTGGAGATCCTCATCGCGCCGTACGACGCCTACTCCGGGCATCTGCTGCGGCTGGCCGGCGCGTTCGCGGCGGAGAGCAAGAACATCCGGCTCACCGCGATCGAGGTAGCGGAGTTCCCTCGTCTCGCTTCGATCAAGGCCGTCACCGAGGTGCCGCTGATGACGATCGAGGGTCGGCGGTTCTCCGGCGCGTGGGACGAACCCCAACTGATCGAGCAGTTATGGCGCATCGCCTCGAACGATGAGCAGACGGTCACGCGCGAACGTCTCTTCGTGACGGAGTTCGTCACGGAGGAGCAGGTGAAGGCCGCTAGCGCCGCCGGGGCGCCCTCGATGCCCCCACCCGCAGCGAGCGGCGGGAGCGGGCTCATCGTGCCGGGGCGATAGCCAAGGGGCTAAACCCGGGTCTTCGGTTTCTTGAGCAGCCGGAAGGCGCCGAACCCCATCCCCGCCGCCATCGCCAGCGTGGCGAGGCCAACGATGATCGCCGGAAGCGTCTTCGATCCGCTCGCGGTCGCCGGTGTCGTGGCGCCATCGCCGCCCGCACCCTGCGAGACCGTCCCGCCCGCACCGGGGACACCGATGCCGAGTGGGGCGCGAGTGCCCTGCGCCTGCGGGCTACCCGTGGAGGCCTCGGGGGGGAACTCGATCGGCTTCAGGCCGACACTCTGCCGCCACTCGTTGTACAGACCGTCCTGGTCCACGCCGTAGACCTGCTTCAGGGCGCCGTCCATGTCTCCGCTGGCCCGGAACGTCTTGTAGAGGTCGGCGAACTTCGGCTGTCCGTGTTTGTCGACCATGTACTTCACCGTGGCCCACGACTGGCCGTAGAAGATGTCCACCTTGTTCGCCTGGTTGGCGGGGGATGACATTGCCCTCAGCCGGGTGAGGTTGTCGGACTGGATCGCGGACTGCAGCGCGAAGCGGTACCCACCCGGATCCGTCTGGGCAAATACGGCGGTGCCTTCATCAATCCACGAGGGGAGCCGGCCGAACGGCCCGTCGCCCGCGACCTTCGTCACGATGTGTGCGATCTCGTGACGCACTACGTCAACGAACCCACCGATCGGGTCGTACAGGTGGACGACATCGGGGGCCACACGCGCGCCGCCGGTCACGACCTGACGGTCGAACGAGCCACCTCGCGACTGCTGCGCCGCTTCGCCCTCAGACTCCCGGCGCCAGACGACGAGGCGGATCGGATAAGTGAGTTTGACGTTCAGCAGTTTCTCGTTGTCGGCGGTCGAGGCGGCCGCGGCCTGCAGTGCCAGATCGGCATTGCGGACGTTGTCGCCGTACCAGTAGACGGTGAAGTTGCCGGTGGTCTTCTCCTGCCACTGGTAGCGGCCATCGAGGAAGACGAACGAACGCTCCGGCGTGACGACGCGAGTCCCGTCCTTGTCCACCAGCGTCCACGTGTACCTGAAGAACGAGCCGATCGGGATGTAGCGCTCGTTGGAGTTGGTGTTGAGGGTGACGGTGACTTCGGTGGCGGTGCTGCCGTTGACCTCGGCCTGTTGGCTACCACCGACGGTCGTGTCTGGGTTGAAGAGCTTGTAGTCGAGCGTCGCGGTCTGGAGGCCCGAGGGCGCCTGCACCGTCACCTTGAAGACCACGGCCTTCGGGTCAGCGCTCGTCGTAGTGGGGTCGCCCGCGGTGATGGTGCCCGCGTGGGCCGTGCGAGGCGTGACCGCGAGTCCCAGCAGCAGTGCGAAGAGCACCACCGCGACCTCGATGGAGCGTGCGCCACGGACGAACGTCACTCGGTGGGTCATCCTGCCGCCTCCGTCCCCACCTGCCCGCGCAGGTAGGCCGCCACGAACTCATCGATACCACCGTCAAGCACTCGCGCGGTGTCGCTGGTCTCAGTCCCGGTGCGCAGATCCTTCACCATCTTGTAGGGGTGGAGGACGTACGAGCGGATCTGGTTCCCCCACCCGGCCTCGACGTGTGCGCCCTTCAGGCGCTTCGCCTCGGCCTCGCGTCGCTCAATCTCAAGTTCGAGGAGCCTCGATTTGAGTACGAGCATGGCGCTCTCCCGGTTTTGCCCCTGGGAGCGCTCGTTCTGGCACGTCACCACGATACCGGTTGGCAGGTGCGTCAGGCGGACGGCCGTATCGTTCTTCTGAACGTTCTGGCCACCGTGCCCGGACGCCCGGAACGTGTCCACCCGCAGGTCGTCCGGGTTCACCACGATGGTGTTGTCGTGTACCTCGGCTTCCGGCATCACCTCGACCAGTGCGAACGAGGTGTGGCGGGAGTGCGAGGAGTCGAACGGGGACATCCGGACCAGGCGGTGGACGCCTCGTTCGGAGCGGAGCATGCCGTAGGCATAGTCACCGCTGATCTTGAGGTCGACCGACTTCACGCCGGCCTCCTCGCCGCTGGAGATGGCGAGGATTTCCGCGGTGAACCCGTGCTGTTCCGCCCAGCGGAGGTACATCCGCAGCAGCATCTCCGCCCAGTCTTGCGCCTCGGTACCCCCGGCACCCGCGTGTACCGAGAGCAGCGCGTTCCGCACGTCGTAGGGTCCGCCGAGGGTCAGCGACAGTTCGAGGGCGTCGAAGCGGGCCTGCAGTGTCGCGAGTTCGGCCTCGATCTCCGCGACGACCTCGGCGCGCTCCGCCTCATCCGCCTCGGCGGCGAGTTCGAGGAGCGTCTGGAGATCCTGCGAGCCGGATTCGAGGGTGCTCCACGTCTCGATCAAGGATTCGAGACGGGCGACGGCCTTCATGACGCGCTGGGCGTCCGCCTGGTCGTCCCAGAGCGTGGGCGCCTCCGCCTCCTGCCTGACGCGCGCTAGTTCGCGCTCCTGTGCAGGGAGGTCAAAGTCGCACCTGAATGTCCCGCACGCGCGCGAGGAGTTCGGCGATGCGCTGGCGTAGTTCGTCCATGGGCCCATGTTCGCACGCCGCGCGCTGGCGCGCAGCCGAGGTTCGTCCAGCCGCTAGCGGGCGGCTCGCCGGGCGCGGGCAGCCGTCAGGGTGTTCTTCATCAGCATCGCGATGGTCATGGGGCCTACACCACCGGGCACGGGCGTGATCCACGAGGCGACCTCGCGCGCCGCCTCGAAGTCCACGTCGCCGACGAGGCGAGTGCCGGCCTTCTTCGTCGCGTCCGGGATGCGCACCACGCTGACGTCGATGACCACGGCACCGGGTCGGATCATGTCGGCGGTGACGGCGTGCGCCTGGCCCATCCCCGTCACCAGGATCTCAGCCTCGCGCATCACGCTCGGGAGGTCCTTCGTGCCGGTGTGCGCAACGGTCACGGTGGCGTTCGCGCCGGCGCCTCGGTTGGAAAGCAGCATCGCGAGCGGACGCCCCACGAGCATCGAGCGGTTCACGATGACGACGCGCGCGCCCTGGGTGTCGATGCCCGAGCGGCGCAGCATCTCGACGATGCCGGACGGCGTGCAGGGTGGCATCGGCGCGTCGCCCTGGAGCAGGCGCCCGAGGCTGTAGGGCGACAGCCCGTCGGCATCCTTGGCGGGGTCGAGGGCGGCCATCGCGGCCTGCGCGTCCACCTGCGAGGGCAACGGCATCTGCACGAGGACACCGTCCACGCCGTCATCCGCGTTGAGGCGACGGATCACCTCGATCACCTGGGCGTGAGTGACGTCGGCAGGCAGGGCGATCGTCTCGTGCGTCATCCCGGCCTCAATGCAGGCGCGGCCCTTGCTGCGGACGTAGACGTGCGAGGCGGGGTCGTCACCGGCGATGACGACGGTGAGGTGAGGTGGGCGGTAGCCGGCTGCGGTGTCGCGCGCGACCTCGGCGGCGACTTCCGCGCGCACGGCGGCGGCGATGGCGGTGCCGTCGATGATCTTCGCGGTCACGGGCAGCCTCCTGCGGTGGTGGGCACGGCGAGTATGACACGGGATCGTGCTAGATTCGCGGGCCGGAGGGCCAGTGAGCACGCATGCCATCGGCATCGACCTGATCGAGATTGACCGTGTCGCCGCGGTGCTGACGAAGCACCCGGAGCGGTTCATCAACCGCGTCTTCACAAGCGCCGAAGCCGCCTTCTGCCGCGGCCGTGTGCCAGAACTGGCTGCGCGCTTCTCCGCCAAGGAAGCCACAATGAAGGCCCTCGGTACCGGGGCACGCTCGGTCGCCTGGCGCGACATCGAGGTGCTCCCCGACCGTCGAGGGAAGCCGGTGGTGTACCTGTACGGCGGCGCCCGGCGGCGCGCGGACGCGATCGGCCTGGACGCCATTGATGTCTCGCTCACGCACCTCGAATCGTTCGCGATGGCGATCGTCGTGTGCACGCAGGAGCGGCTGGAGGAAGACCCGATGGCCGGTCGAGCGCGCCTGATTGCGCGGCTGCGCGAACGTGGCCTGATGACCGACGACCCCGAGGGTGATGGGGCACGCGAATGAGCCCGCTCCTCGGTCGGCCGATGGCGCCGCTCGCGACAGCGGCGCAGATGCGCGACCTCGAAGCCGCCGCCGTCGCTGCCGGTGTCTCCGAGCGTGAACTGATGGCGAATGCGGGCCTCGCGGTCGCGCAGGAAGCGTGGATGATGGCGGGCGGCTCTGAGGAGCGTCCGGTGCTGATCCTCGCGGGGTCGGGGAACAACGGCGGGGACGGCCTCGTCGCCGCGGTACGCCTCGCGGAGTGGGGTGCGCCGGTCCACGTCTACCTGCTGCGTGCGCGAGCCGAGGACGACCTCGAGTGGCGCGCGTGCATCGAGGCGGGCGTGCCGCACACGATCGCGACGGAAGACGCTGGCTACGCCACCCTCGAAGAGTTGCTCTCGACCGCAGCGGTTGCGGTGGACGCCGTCTTCGGGACCGGTCTGCGTCCGCAGGAGCGCCCGATCGAGGGCGACGCGGCGCAGGTGCTCGCACGGCTGCAGGCGGCGCGCGCCTCGGCACCCGCGATCCCGCTGCTGGCGGTGGACCTCCCAAGCGGCGTCGACAGTGACACCGGCTACGCCGACCCGCTGACGCCGAGTGCTGACGAGACCGTGACGTTCGAATGCACCAAGGTCGGCCTGGTGACTACGCCCGGCGCGCTGCTCGCAGGCCGCGTGGTACCCGTCGAGATCGGGGTGCCCGCCGAGGCGCGCGCTCGGCTCGGCCTCGGCACGCTGGTGCTCCGTGAGGTGCGCGCGACGCTGCCGGAGCGACCGGCGGATGGGCACAAAGGCACGTTTGGCACGACCGTCATCGCTGCCGGCTCGCGGCGGTACCCCGGCGCGGCTCGCCTCGCGACCGAGGCGGCGGCACGCTCAGGCTGTGGTGTGGTCACGCTGGCCGCGCCCGCCTCGATCCAACCGTTGTTGGTGTCCTTCGCCGACGCGACGCACGAGCCGCTCCCCGACCTCGATGGCGCCCATACACCCGAGGGCGCACGAGCCCTGCTGCAGGCACTCCGCAGGGGTCGTGCGCGGTCGCTGTTGGTCGGCCCGGGCATGGGGCTGTCGGACGGCACCCGAGGCTTCGTGCAGCACCTCCTGGCTGGCCTCGACGGCGTCGAGGGGCTGGAGACGGTCGTCTTCGACGCGGACGCGCTGACGGTGCTGGCGGGCGAGCATGGATGGCACACGCGGTTTGCCGCGCCTCGCGTCCTCACGCCTCACCCCGGGGAGATGGCGCGGCTCACGGGGCAGCCGATCGAGGCAATCCAGGCGGCCCGCCTCGCGAGCGCCCTCGGGCTGGCGGCGGAGACCTCGAGCGTGGTCATCCTCAAGGGCGCTGGGACGGTCATCGCCGCGCCGGACGGCCGAGCGCGAATCTCGGAGACGGCGACCTCGGCACTGGCCCACGGGGGCACTGGGGACGTCCTGGCGGGGCTCGTGGCCGGATTCGCGGCCCAGGGCCTCCCAGGCTTCGAGGCAGCCTGTGTGGCCGTCTGGGTGCATGCAGAGGCCGCTCGGCAGGTCTCGGCGGTCTACGGGGAAGCCGGGACGCTGGCGTCCGACCTCCTGCGTGCGTTGCCGGAGGCGCGGAAGGCGCTGGAGCCGCCTCGACGGGACGACCGGAGCGACCGCCTGCCGCTGTGAAACACCTGTGCAAGGGCAGCACGCTCAGATTCGCGCGTACACACATCGTTGACGCCCGGGAGGGCCACAGGCGGTATAGTTCAAGGGTCGAACAGGTGTCCGTAACGCCCGAGCGGGGCAGGCGGACACCGCGGAGGAAACCCGCGTGACCGACGCCCTCACCACCACCCCAGACAACACGCCTGACGACGCCATCGCGCTCGTCTTCCCCGGGCAGGGTTCCCAGTCTCCGGGCATGGGCAAGCTCCTCCATGCCAACTCGGAGGCGGCCCGCCGCACCTTCGAAGAGGCCAGTGACCTGACGGGCATCGACCTCGCCTCGATCTGCTTCGACTCCGACGCGGATGACCTCGCCTCTACGGAGAACACGCAACCGGCGGTGCTCACCACCTCCGTCGCGTTCCTCCGCGCCATGCGCGAGAAATTGAACGATGCGGGCGTGAGTGTGCGGCCTCGGCTGTTCGGGGGGCACTCGCTCGGCCTGTTCAGCGCGGCCGTCGCGACGAACGCGATCTCATTCCGCGACTCGCTGCTGATCATCATGGAGCGCTCGCGCCTGATGGGCTCGTTCAACGACGACCGTCCGGTGGGCATGGCCGCGATCATCGGCATGGACGCGGACGCCGTCCGTCAGTTGTGCGAGGACGCCACCCGAGGCGAGCACGACCGCGTGGACGTGGCCAACCACAACGAGGCGCAGCAGACCGTGATCTCAGGCGACGTCACCGCCCTCGAACGAGCCATGGAAGGCGCACGGGCGTTCCAGGCGAAGGCGATCCGGCTGAAGTTGAAGGTGTCCAGCCACACCCCGCTGCACGTGGGGCAGGCTGCCGAGTTCGCGCAGGTGATCAGCGAGATCCCGTTCGCCGACCCCGACCGCCCGATCGTGTCCAACATCTCCGCCGAGTTGCTGCGCACGGCCGCCGAGGTCCGCGCGGAGTTCGAGGCCCAGTTGAAGTCGCCCGTGCTGTGGGCGGAGAACGTGCGCCGGATGACGCGTGAAGGGGTCGACACCTTCATCGAGGTTGGCCCGGGGCACAGTCTGTCGCGGATGGTGAAGCGGATCGCGGGCGAAGTCACCGCGGTTTCGCTGGACGACGCGCGCGACAAGCCCATCCCGATCTCCGTCCTCCCCCCGCGCCGCACGACACCGTGACCCGCCGCGTCGTCATCACCGGGCTGGGTCTCATCACCCCGCTCGGCAACGATGTGACCTCCAACTGGGAGGCACTCGTCGCCGGACGGTCGGGCATCGGCACGATCACCCTCTTCGACACGAGCGCGTACGAGTTCCCGATCGCCGGCGAGGTCAAGGACTTCGAACCCGCCGACTACGTGGAGGCGAAACTGCTGCGGCGGATCGACCGCTCGACGGTGTTCGCGCTGGCGGCCTCGCAGCGGGCGCTTGCCGACTCGGGGATCGACATGAGCGCGGAAGACGTGCGTCGCGTCGGCGTGGTGATCGGGACGGGCATCGGCAGCGCTCAATTGATCGTGGAGCAGGCGGCGATCCTCGCGGAGAAGGGGCCGCGGCGGGTGTCGCCGTTCCTCATCTCGCACATGCTCCCAGACACCGCGACCGGCCTCGTCGCGATCCAAACGGGCGCGCGCGGGCCGAACTTCGCGGTCACCGCCGCCTGCGCCACCGGTGGTGCAACGACCGGCGAGGCCGCCGAGATCATCGCGCGCGGCGATTGCGAAGTCATCATCGCCGGCGGCTACGAGGCCCCGCTCACGCCGGTCTACTACGCCGGGTTCAACGCGATGAAGGCCCTCGCGACCGCCGAGGACCCGACGAAGGCCGTCCGGCCGTTCGACGCGACCCGCAACGGCTTCATCCTCGGCGAGGGTGCCGGCATCCTCATCATGGAGGAACTCGAACACGCGCTGGCGCGCGGGGCGCACATCTACGCGGAGTTCATCGCCGCCGGCACGAGCAACGACGCCTTCGACATGGTCGCAGCAGCGGAGGACGGGCACGGCATCGCGCAGGCGATACAGGACGCCCTCGCGCGCGCCGGGCTCGGCGTCGAGGCGATCGACTACATCAACGCGCACGGGACGAGCACGCCGCTGAACGACCGCGTAGAGACGACGGCGATCCGCGAGGTCTTCGGCGAGCACGCGAACGGCCTCATGGTGTCCTCGACGAAGTCGATGCATGGGCACATGATGGGGGCGGCGGGGGCCGTCGAGGCGGCGATCGCCGCACTCGTGTGTGAGCGCGGCATCGTGCCACCGACGATCAACTATGTGAACCCGGACCCGGCGTGCGACCTGGACGTCGTACCGAACGAGGCGCGCCGCGCCACCGTCCGGTACGCGATGAGCACATCGGTCGGCCTCGGCGGGCACAACTCCGCCGTGATCGTGAAGCGGTGGGAGGGCTCCTGATGGCGAACCGTCGAGTCGTAGTGACCGGTGTGGGGATGCTGAGCGCCGTGGGCGCGGGCCGCGAGGCGACGTGGCAAGCGCTGCTCGCCGGCACGAACGGGATCCGCCCGATCACCCGCGTGGAGACGGCCGACCTGCCGACCCGTGTGGCGGGCGAAGTGCCCGAGTTCGACCTCTCGACATACCTCGACCGCAAGGAGGCGAAGCGGATGGACCGCTTCACCCACCTCGCCGTGATGGCATCGGGTGAGGCGCTGGAGCACTCCGGCCTCGATGTCGCGGCCGACGCGGACGAGATCGGGTGCATGATCGGGTCGGGCATCGGCGGGATGGAAACACTCGAACAGGAGTTCAAGGTCTTCTTCGAGCGCCCCACGCGCGTCTCGCCGTTCCTGGTGCCGATGTTCATTCCGGACATGGCCGCCGGCCAGACCTCGATCCGGTTCGGGCTGCGCGGGCCCAACTTCAACACCGTCTCTGCCTGTGCCTCGGGTGCGGACGCCATCGGCACGTCGTTCGAGACGATCCGCCGAGGCGACGCGGTGGCGATGGTGACCGGCGGCGCAGAGGCCTCTGTCACACGCATGACGATCGCCGCGTTCGCGGCATCGAGGGCGCTCTCGCGCAACAACGACCCGGAGACGGCGAGCCGGCCGTTCGACCTCGACCGTGACGGGTTCGTGCTCGGCGAAGGCGCAGGCATCCTCGTCCTCGAAGACCGCGAGCACGCCGAGGCGCGGGGGGCAGCGATCCTCGCGGAGGTCACCTCGTACGCGCAGTCGGCGGACGCCTTCCACGTCACCCAGCCTTCGGAAGGCGGCGAGGGCGCGGCGCGCGCGATGCGACTGGCGCTGAAGAAAGCAGGCATCTCGCCCGCCGAGATCGACTACATCAACGCGCACGGCACGAGCACCCCGCTGAACGACAAGTTCGAGACGATGTCGCTGAAGGCGGTCTTCGGCGAGTCGGCTCCGGGCATCCCGATCTCCTCCAGCAAGTCGATGTTCGGGCACACGCTCGGCGCGGCCGGGGGGCTCGAGGCGGCGGTCGCAGTACTCTCGATCCGCGACCAGAAGATCCACCAGACGCTGCACCTGCTCACGCCGGACCCGGACTGCGACCTGGACTACGTGCCGGGCGCGCCGCGTGACCTCGCGCTGAAGTACGCGATGTCGAACTCGCTCGGCTTCGGCGGCCACAACTCCTGCCTGATCTTCAACCGTTACGAGGGCTAACCGTCGTGGTCGAAGCAGGGGGCGGGCCGCGCTTCGACTTCCGCACGCAAGACAGCTTCCTTGACCACCTCTACAAGGACTGCCTCGTGCGTCTTGGTACTCCTGATGACTTCAAGAATCGCCGACGAGGGCTCGCGGCGCTCGAAGCAGAAGTCCTTCGCGGCGACTACTCGCCACGGTCAATCGTGGGCTTGCTGTCTGCACCAAAGTCAGCAGGAGTCCCGAGGTTCATCCCCGTCTTCGATCTCCGCGACTACATCGTCTATTTCGCGTGTGTCCGCGCGCTGGACGAGCCGCTCGCGCGTGACGCCATTCCGGGCACGTTCGGTGGCTGGTCTTTGGGTGGAGCCCGGCGGAGGACTGAAGATGGTCAAGCGCAAAGGCTGATCCAAGAAGTCGTTGATGATACATATGCCCCTCCCTCCGCCTATAACCCAGCGGCATGGGTAAAGAACTGGAACGAATACTGGAAGCTTCTCTGGATTACCTTCCGAGATAGCCCCGAAGACTCGTGGTTCGTCAGTTTCGACATCGCGAACTTTTACGATTCGATCGACTTGCCGCGCCTCGAACGACTTCTCCGACAGCACGCACCTGAAGCGCCACTCGCGATTGAGGTTCTCTCGTACCTCCTAGGTGCATGGAACAACCGTGTGACGATGTACGCAAGGAGTTCGAAGGGGCTCCCTCAGGACTTGATCGGGGATTGCTCGCGGGTGTTGGCGAACGCGTATCTCCTACCCTTTGACACGAACATCAAGGCGACATGCGATCCTGTCGACGCACGCTACTTCAGGTACGCCGATGACATGGTCATCGCTGCCCGAACGAAGGCCGATTGCGAACGACTCCTGTTCCGAGCGAGCGAGGAACTGAATGTCCTCGGGTTGAACATCAACGTCGCGAAGGTTCGATACTCCCGACCAGCTGAGTTTGCGCAGTACTGGGGGTTTGACGTTCTCTCGGGCCTAGATGCGCGGGGAACAGTGCTTGAAGCAGTACAGACGCTCCGGAACCGCTGGGACGACGACGCATACGGGCGGAAGATCACGGCCTTGAGGCGTGTCCTCTCGCTGGCAAGCCGCGATCCGCGACTGGCATCTCATTGGCCCTGGATCCGAGAACAGTTCTGTGATCATGATGATCGCCTGCTCGAGCTAAGCGAGTGCAAATGCAATCTCTGGTACGGATCAGCGGGGGAGACTGGCGCGCGATGAGGCGCCTCAAGGGTGCAGTATTCGCGAGTCCCTACACCGTGCCGAAGGTTGCCCTCCTGAGGTGTGTCGAGAAGACGCAAAGCATCCGGGGCCTCTATAAGCCTTCGGTGGATGTTGGTAAGGCGCTGTCGGAAGACAAGGACCCCGTGGTGCAGATTGCTTCGAGAAGAAGCAGGCATTGGGCAGCCTAGTCTCTGCGCGCGTCCTGACCGGCTCGGGCGGTCGCTGGCGCCTCGACGCTGCGCCTGACCTCGCGGGGTTCGCGGACGCCGGGGCGGGGCTACCGCCGCTGATGCGTCTACTGCTCGCCCGCCGAGGCGTCACCACCACCGAGACGGCGCGACGGTTCCTCGGCACCCCGCGTGACCTCACTGACCCCCAACTGATGCCGAACCTCGATGTCGCCGTCGACCGCTTGGCGCGCGCGTGCCGGGCCGGCGAGACGGTCGCGGTGTACGGCGACTACGACGTGGACGGGGTGACGGCGACCGCGGTACTGACCGAGGGTCTGCGTGCCCTCGGCGCGAAGCCCATGCCGTACCTGCCGGACCGGTTCACCGAGGGCTACGGGCCGAATGTGCGCGCGATTCGCCGCCTCGCCGACCAGGGCGCAACGCTCCTCGTCACCGCGGACACCGGCACCTCCGCGGTGACCGAGGTGGCGGAAGCGAACGGGCTGGGGATGGACGTGGTGGTGATCGACCACCACACGATCCCCGACCTGCTGCCGGACGCCCTCGCGATCGTGAACCCGAAGTTGAACGGGAACTCGTACGGCTCGGAACCGGCGGCGGTGGGCGTCGCGTACAAGGTCGTCCACGACCTGTACGACCGCCTGGGGGAGCAGTACGACCCCGCGCCGCATCGCGCGCTCGTGGCCCTCGGCACTGTGTGCGACCTCGCGCCGCTGCTCGGGGAGTGCCGCGACCTGCTCCGCATCGGCATTGAGGCCCTACGCACGACGACTCGACCGGGGCTACTCGCGCTGTGCGAGGTCGCGGGGATCGAGCCGCGGCTCATCGACACGGAGGGCATCGGCTGGGTGATCGGGCCTCGGATCAACGCCGCGGGGCGGATGGCGCACGCACGGATCGCGCTTGACCTGTTGCTGGCGCCGACGATCGAGGAGGCACGCACGATCGCGGCCGAGATCGAGCGGTTGAACGACGACCGCCGCACCGCGACGACGCAGGCGGTCGAGCTGGCACGGTCGCTCGCGGGCGACCCACCACCGCCGCTGATCGTGGTGGACTCCAGCGAGATGTCCTCGGGCATCATCGGCCTCGCGGCAGCGCGGCTGGCGGAAGAGTTCCACCGACCAGCGATCGCCATCGGCATTGAGGGGGGCGAAGGGCGCGGCTCCTGCCGCTCGATCCCCGCGTTCGATGTGACCGCCCTGCTGCAGCGGAACAGCGACCTCTTCCTGCGCTACGGCGGGCACCGTGCCGCCGCCGGCTTCTCGATCGCCCCCGAACGGATCCCGGAGATGCGCGCACGACTGACCGAGGACACTGCGCGCCACCTCGACCCGGACGCGATGATCTCGGCGCTGGAGATCGATGCCGAACTGCCGCTGACCGAGGTGGACCGACGGATGGTGCAGTGGCTGGGGTTGCTCGGACCGTTCGGGAATGGGAACCCGGCGCCGGTGTTCCTCGCACGCGGCGTGCGCGTCGCGAACAACCGCACGGTGGGCGCCGATGGCGCGCACCTGCAGATGGCCCTGCGCGCTGGCAACGTGACGTGGCGGGCGATCGCGTTCAGGCAGGCCACCTCGGCCGTCGCCGCTGGCGAGGACGCCGACGTGGTGTACACGTTCCGCTCGGACCAGTTCGGGGGTGAGGCGCGCCTGCAGTTGGAGGTGCTTGACCTCCGCCCCGCCTCGGAAGAGGGCTTCGGGACGGCCTGAGGGAGCCCGCTAGCGCTCGTCCTCTTCGGCCACCTCGCGGGCGCCCACGCGCGTCCACAACGCCTCGTACCGTCGCCCGAGGATCGCGTCGAGTTGCTCAGTGCGCTCGAGCATCCGCAGATGATCGAGACAGGACTCGGCGGCGGGGTGGTCATCGATGCGGCGGAGCAGGCAGGCCCACACGCCGGTGCTGACGACACTGCCAACGCGCATCTGCCACGGGATCATCGTGATGGACTCAGGACGCGGGAGCGTGTGGCGGAGGCGCTTGAGAGAACGCAGGCGCTCACCGGTGTCGCGCGCCATCGGGACGACGCGGACGAGGGTGCCAGTGTCAGGGGCGCAGCGTGCGTCGACGAGGAGGGTGCGGCCGAGGAGCGGGAAATAGAGGGTGATCACCTCGGCCTCGGCGATATTTTGGCACACGGCTTCAAGGTCGAGTTCTACGCCGTCGTCGATCATCCCCCGGCCTTCCCTGGACGCATTCCCCCGCGCCAAGTGAGGTCTCTCCGCAGTGTCGCAGGCGTCGCCGTCCTGCGCTACGCCTGCACCAAACGCAAGAATCGATGCCGCCCCACTCGAATCTCATCCCCCGCCCGGACGAGCGCGTTGGCCTCGGCCGCGGCTGCGCCATTCACAGAAACGGCACCCTGTGTGACCAGCCGCCGCACCTCGCCGTTGCTCGCCGCGAGGCCCGCCGCCACGAGGACGGCGGTCAGCGGCGTGTCGCCCTCGACGGCATGCTCGGGCATCTCAGTGGGCTGTTCGCGTCGTTGGATGGTGGACTCGAAGTACTCACGGGCCGCCTCGGCGGCGGGGCGGCCGTGGAAGACGGCGGTGATCTCTTCGGCGAGACGCTTCTTGGCGTCCATCGGGCGGAGGGTCCCTGCCTCGAGGTCGCGCGCGAGGGCGTCGACCTCGGTCGGACGGAGCGGCGTGGCGAGGGTGTAGTAGTTCACTATCGCAGAGTCGGGGATCGACATGACCTTGCCGAACATCTCGTTCGGCGTCTCGGTGAGGCCGATGTAGTTGCCAAGCGACTTCGACATCTTCTCGTGGCCATCGGTGCCCACGAGAATCGGCAGGGTGATGCAGACCTGCGGGCGCTGGCCCCACGCCTCCTGCAGTTGGCGGCCGGCCATCAGGTTGAAGAGTTGGTCCGAGCCACCGATCTGCACGTCCGTCTGCAGGTGGAAGGCGTCGTACGACTGGAGCATCGCGTAGAGGAACTCCGAGACATGGATCGGAGTGCCCTCGTCGTAGCGCGTGCCGAAGTTCTCGCGGCGCAGGAACTGGGCGACCGTGTACTGGCCGGTCAGGCGCAGCACGTCCGCGAACCCGAGGCCGTCCAACCACTCAGCGTTGAAGGCGACCTTCGTCTTCGCGCGGTCGAGGATGACGAACGCCTGGTCGGTGTAGGTCTTCGCGTTCTCCTCGACCTGCTCGCGCGTCAGTACGGGGCGCGTGGCGTCTCGGCCCGTGGGGTCGCCGATGAGTGCCGTGAAGTTGCCGATGAGGAACGTGACCTCGTGGCCGAACTCCTGGAACTGGCGCAGTTTCCGCATCGGGACGGCGTGCCCCAGCGTCAGGTCAACCTTGGTCGGGTCGAAGCCGCAGTACACGCGCAGCGGCCGGTCCTCTTCGATGCGGGCGCGCAGGTCGCGCTCCATCGTGCGACGCGTGGCGTCGTCACCGAACTCGGTGCCGGCCATCAGGACCTGCATCTGCTCATCCACGGGGGCCATCGCGCGGGTCATCGCAGCCACTCCCGCGCCGCCGTGGCGTCGATCTTGATCTGCGCGACGATGGCATCGACGCCATCGAACTTCTGCTCGGCGCGCAGGCGGTGGAGCAGTTCGATGGTGACGACCTGACCGTACATGTCGCCCTCGAAGTCGAAGACGTGGGTCTCCACGCGGCGCGTGGTGCCGTCAAACGTGGGGCGGGTACCGATGTTGGTGACGGCGTTGAAGATCCCTGTCGGCAAGTAAGCGCGCGTCACGTATACGCCGTCCGGCGGGAGTGCTCGGTCAGCGCTGACACCGACGTTCAGCGTGGGGAAGCCGATCGTGCGGCCTCGCTGGTCGCCTTGCAGGACGGGGCCACGCAGCGAGAACGGGCGACCGAGGAGCGCGTGGACGTCCTCCATCTCACCCGCCGCGAGGGCGGTCCGGATACGGGTCGAGGAGATCGGTGTGCTGTCCGCGCCGTGGTCGAGGAGCCCCACGGGCAGCACCTCGAAGCCCTGGCCCTCCCCGATCTCCGCGAGGCGCGCGACCGTGCCCTCGCCGCCGCGGCCGAGGCGGAAGTCCTCGCCGACGACGATGAGGCGGACACGGGCCTCCTCGACGAGCAGACGGCAGAAGTCTTCCGCGCTCACCTGCTGGAGTTCTGAGGTGAACTGCAGCACCGAGACGAAGTCGACGCCGCATGCGCGCAACAATTCGACGCGGTGCTCGAGTGATTCGAGGTAGTCGAAGGGCTGATCCGGACGGATCACGGTGCGTGGGTGGGGGTGGAAGGTGACCACTCCACCGGTGAGCCCTCGGACATGGGCCTCGTCGAGCATGCGCTTCACGAGGGCCTGATGGCCGCCGTGGACGCCGTCGAACACACCGATCGAGAGGGCGTGTTCGCCTGGCGTGACGCTGCGCTGCAGTTCGTCGCGGACGAGCAGCATCAGGCGCCCCCCACCATCGAGGTGGGGCGGCTAATCACCGGTGAACCCCTGAGAGGCCTCGGCTGTGGCGCTCGCATCGAGGGTTGCGCCAGCGAGTCGCACGAGCTCGATGTCGCCGAACGCGTCGGACTGCTGCGCGGCGAGGTAGCGCTGCTTGATGAGTTCGAGCACGGCCATGAAGTCCACGATCACCATGGTGCGCGAGGTGGCGTTCTCGATCAGGCGGCGGAACGAGGTGCGGCCGTCCCGGTCGAGCATCTCGGAGAGGCGCGTCATCCGGTCACGCAGGCGGACCGGCTCGCGCGCGACCTCGCCCTCCGGCTCCTCTTCGGGCAGCCGCGCGATGACCTCGCGGATGGTCTCGACCAGCGAGGCGAGGGTCACGGTGTCGAGGCCGGTGGGCAGCGGAACCTTCGGAGGCGCGACCTCGCGGCGGTAGGTGCCGTGGCCGCCATCACGGGAGCGGAGGAACTCCGCGGCCTGCTTGAAGCGACGGTAGTCGCGCAGCGCTTCGACGAGGCTTCGGATGTCAGCGGCGGGATCTTCGTCGTCGTCGACGACAGCGTCCGGATCGCGCGGGAGCAGGGCACGTGACTTCAGCAGGAGCAGCCGCGCGCCGATGGCGATGAAGTCCGCGAGCAAGCCGATGTCGATCTGCTCGCGTGAGCGAAGGTGTTTGAGGTACTGGTCGGCGACCTGAAGGAGGGATACCTCGGTGATGTCGAGTTCGCTCGACTCGATGAGGTGGAGCAGCAGGTCCAGCGGTCCCTGAAAGGCTGGCAGGCTCAGCGCGAAGGCGGGCTCGACCTCCCCCGGGGCGCCCTCGGCTGCCACTGCGTCCGAGGACACCGCAACCGACGCCTCCCCTTGCGGGGGGGACGCCGGAGCGGTCGCGTCCTGATCGGACGTCACGAGGGCTAGCGGGCCGCGACGGGCGCGGGCACGTCCGCGAACGGGCGACCGATGGCCGCGGCCAGCGCACGGGCGTCGTTCGCGAGTTCCGCGAAGTTGGCGGGCGTCAGCGACTGTGCGCCGTCCGAGAGCGCGTGATCCGGGTTCGGGTGGACCTCGATCTCCAGGCCGTCAGCACCGACGGCGATGGAGGCCATCGTCATCGGGCGGACGAGATACCACTTGCCGGTGCCGTGCGACGGGTCCGAGATCACGGGCAGGTGCGAAAGCCGCTTCACGAGTGCGACCGCGTTCAGGTCCAGCGTGTTGCGGGTCGCCGTCTCGAACGTACGGATACCACGCTCGCAAAGCATCACGTTCGGGTTGTCCTGCGACAGGATGTACTCCGAGGCGAGGAGCCACTCCTCGATGGTGCCGGCCATGCCGCGCTTCAGGAGGACGGGCTTGCCCGTCTTCCCGGCCTGCTCCAGCAGGACGAAGTTCTGCATGTTGCGGGCGCCGATCTGGATGATGTCCGAGTACTCCGCGACGGCGTCGATGTCGCGGACCGAGAGACATTCGGTGATGACGGGCATACCGAGCTCGTCGCCGGCCTTGCGCAGCATCTTCAGGCCCGGGACGCCGAGGCCCTGGAACGCGTACGGAGAGGACCGAGGCTTGAACGCGCCGCCGCGCAGGACGTGCGCACCGGCCTCACGGACGCCTCGGGCGGAGGCCCACAACTGGTCTTCGGTCTCGATGGAACAGGGGCCGGCCATGAAGACAGGACGGCCGCCGCCGACCTTCACCCCGAAGCCGACTTCGATGACGGTGTCGGCCGGGTGGGTCTCCCGGCTGGAGAGTTTGTAGGGCTTGGAGACGCGGATGACCTCGTCTACGCCCTGCATCATGGACATCTCGTCGCGGTGGTCCTGGAGGACCTGGCCGAGGGCGGCGATGACGGTGCGCGTGGCGCCGTGGATCGGCTGGCCCTTCAGGCCGAAGTTGCCGAGGCGTTCCGACACGGCGTCGGCCTGCTCCTGGGTGTGGTCGGGCTTCATCACGATGATCACAGTTCAGCCTCCGAAGCGTCCACGAGGTCCCGGCGCAGCGCCTTGGCCTCGTGCAGGTACACATGCTTGATGTCGGTCGCGCCTCGCTCAGTGTTCACGTGCAGCAGCACGCGGATACAGCGCGGGAGCGACCCGGGCACGTTCATGACGTGCACACATTCGAGTGCGATGTAGGTCCAACCCATCTCACGCGCCGCCACCGCCGGGAACTCTGCGTTCAGATCGACCGTGGTGGTGAAGACGACCGAGGCGATGTGGTCCATGTCCAGGTCGTTGCGACGCACGATCTCACCGAGCAGTTCCTTCGTCGCCTCGAGGATTTCCTCGCGCGAGTTGGAACGCACGGTGGTGGCGCCGCGAATACCTCGGACTAGCATCATGGGGTGTGGACTCCGTCTGTCAGACTCGATGCATCAGGCCGCACGAAGCGGCCCCGGTCACGAGCCAAACGACCCGGCCGTTGTCGCAACGGCACGGGACGCCTGGCTCCGCGTATAGGACGCAGAAACGCGAAGCGCCACAGGGCGCTGCTCGCGGTGCCAGGTGCCGGCGTTACAACACACGACCGGTAATCTCCTCCAGGAACCGCCGAGCCGCAGCCGGGCGCTCCGCACTGGTTGCCTCCGCCACGGAGCGGACGAAGGCACTGCCAATCACGACTCCGTCGGCAAGTTCTCCGATTGCGCGAACATGTTCGCGCCGGGAGATGCCGAACCCCACTGCGAGCGGCAGGTCCGTCTGCTCACGCACCCGGGCGAGGAGCCCGGGCAGTTCGCTGGAGACCTCCGCGCGCTCGCCGGTGATCCCGACGAAGCCAACGCAGTAAATGAACCCGCTGCCGTGATCGGCGATGAGCCGGATACGGTCCGGCGTCGCCGTTGGTGGCAACAGATACACCATATGTAGTCCCGCTGCTCGGACGAGGCCCTCGAGTTCCCTCGCCTCCTGGGGAGGCAAGTCAACCACGATGAAGCCATCGACACCGGCGGCAGCGGCGTCCCCCACAAACCGTTCAAACCCGTAGGTCAGGACGGGGTTGAAGTATCCCATAACGAGTAAGGGGGCGCTAACCCCCCGCGAGCGGAGCGTCCGGACCGCCTCGAACACCGTCTCGGTCGTACAGCCGTTCGCGATCGCCTCGGCGTAGGCGACCTGGTTCACGGGCCCGTCGCCGAGGGGGTCGGAGAACGGCATACCGAGCTCAAAGCCGTCCGCGCCACCCTCGATGGCGGCTTCGACGAGGCGGACGGTGTCGTGGAGTTCGGGCCAGCCGACCGGGAGGAAGGGCAGCACGGCCGGTCGGTGCTCTGCGCGGGTGCGGGCGAACATCTCGGCCAGACGGTCGGTCACGAACTGCCCCCCGCGAGCGTGGCGATGAAGGAGATGCCGTTGATGGTGACGTGTGCCGCGATGGGCGTCCAGAGCGACCCGGACACATGGTAGGCCCACGCCAAGATCACGCCGATGCAGAAGAACGGGATGAACACGCCGACGTTCGTGTGGAACGCCCCGAACAGCAGTCCGGAGAGCAGCAGGCCAGCGACGAGTCCGAATCGCCCCGCCAGCGCACGGAACAGGAACGCCCGGAAGAACAGTTCCTCACCCAACGGCGCCGCCACGACGATGCCAACGCCGAGGATGCCCATCACGAGCGGAGTGTTGCCCAGCGACTCCGGAATCCCGTTGCCTTGCTTCAGCGCACCGAGGTCAACGGCGGTCAGCCGCTCGATGGCCTCGACCACGAGCGCGTACACGACCAGCGTCGCGTAGGCGGCGGCCACGGCGTAAGCCGCCCACCGCACCGATCCGGTCTGCGCAAGACCGAGGTCGCCCTCGGCGAGCCGTCGACGGCGTGCGAGGAGCCAGACAGTGACGCCCAGCCACGCCTCGAACAGCACAGTCACCACCGCCGCGATCAGGGCGGCGGCCTGCGTGTCATCCTCCGGTGCGACATCGATCACGATCGACGCGCCGAGCAAGGAGCCAATGAGCACGAGAAAGCCGACGCCGGCCAACCCCAGGCCGAGGGCGAGGTCGGACATCCGCCAGATCGCGGGCGGTCGTGGTGTGGCAAGCGTGGGGGAGTCGGACACCGGCCCTCCGAGGGTGCGTGGCAGATTCAGGCTACACCGGCGACCCCGGAGGCACTCGCGGGTACGCTCGCCTCGAAGGGCGGACGCATGCAGCGGATCACACACGTCATCTATGACCTGGATGGCACGCTGCTCGATACCGAGCCGCTGTATCGCCTCGCGACGCAGGAGATCCTCGACCGCTACGGCGCGTCACTCACCGTCGAGTTGCGGGCCGCGATGATCGGGCGACCGACGCCAGTCGCGGCGCGCGTGCTAGTAGAGATGACGGGGATCCCGATGGCGCCCGAGGCGTTCGCAGCCGAGCGTGACGCGCGCCTCGTCTCGTTGTTCGCGACGGCGCAGCCGACCCGGGGCGCGCTCGCACTCACCGCTCACCTCAGGAACCACGGCGTGCCGCAGGCGATCGCGACATCCTCGATGCGCCACTCGCTCGAGGCGAAGCGAGTAGCGCAGCCGGAGTGGTTCGCGTCGTTCGACGCCATCGTGACCTCAGAGGACGTGGAGCATGGCAAGCCCGCGCCGGACATCTTCCTCGAGGCCGCGCGACGCATTGGTGGGACGCCGCAGGTCTGCCTGGTGTTCGAGGACGCACCGTTGGGCGTGCAGGGCGCGCTGGCAGCCGGGATGTGGGTCGTCGCGCTTCCTGAACCGGGCCACGAGGGCCTCGTGGCCGGGGCGCATCGAGTCATTGCCCACCTCGACGAGTTCGACCCGCGCGAGTGGGGGCTGCCGGCGTTCCCTTAGACGGTGACGCCGAGAGCCTCAGCGACGGTGTTCATGTCCTTATCGCCCCGGCCAGAGAGGTTGATGATCACCAGGTCGTCCGGGCGGAACGTGCCCTTCATCTTGATCACCTGCGCCACCGCGTGGCTGCTCTCCAGCGCGGGGATGATCCCTTCGAGGCGGGAGAGTTTCTGCAACGCCTCGAGTGCTTCGTCGTCAGTCACGGAGCGGTACTCGGCGCGCTCGCTGATCTTCAGGTAGGCGTGCTCCGGGCCGACGCCGGGGTAGTCGAGGCCGGCGGAAATCGAGTGCGCCTCCTGCACCTGGCCGTTGGCGTCCTGCAACAGGAACGAACGCGCACCATGCAGCACGCCCGGCCGGCCTTTACCCAGCGTCGCTGCGTGCCGCTTGTCGAGGCCTTCCCCAGCCGCCTCGACGCCGATCAGGCGCACCGGGTCGTCGCGGAAGGCGTGGAAGAGCCCCATCGCGTTGGAGCCGCCACCGACGCACGCCACGGCGATCGTCGGGAGGCGCCCTTCCTTCGCGAGGATCTGCTCGCGGGCCTCGTTGCCGATGACAGCCTGGAAGTCCCGGACCATCGCCGGGTACGGGTGCGGCCCTACGACAGAACCGATGATGTAGTAGGTGTCGCGGACGTTCGTGACCCAGTCGCGGATCGCCTCGTTCGTCGCGTCCTTCAGGGTGCGTGAACCGGAGGAGACGGGGCGCACTTCTGCGCCCAGTACCTTCATCTTGAAGACGTTGAGCGACTGGCGGCGGATGTCCTCCTCGCCCATGTAGACGATGCAGTCGAGGCCAAAGAGCGCACAGACCGTGGCCGTCGCGACGCCGTGCTGGCCGGCTCCGGTCTCCGCGATGATGCGACGCTTCCCCATCTTCCGTGCGAGCAAGCCCTGCGCGATGACAGCGTTGATCTTGTGCGCGCCGGTGTGGTTCAGGTCCTCGCGCTTCAAGTAGACCTTCGCGCCGACCTCGGCGGACAGCCGAGCCGTGTGCGTGAGCGGCGACGGTCGCCCAACGTAGTCGCGGAGCAGCCCGTCCAACTCGGCGAGGAAGGCGGGGTCGTGCAGCGCCTCGTGGTAGGCGACTTCGAGTTCGGCGAGCGCAGGCATCAGCGTCTCGGGGACGTACTGCCCACCGAACTCACCGAAGTGGCCGAACTCGTCCGGCACGGTTGCCTCGGGTGTGTGGGTCGTCATCGAACACCTCCAGCGTCGGCGGCTCGCACGGCCTGCACGAACGCGCGCACCTTCGCGTAGTCCTTGCGCCCATCGGTCTCGGTGCCACCCGCTACATCGACGGCCCACGGGCGCACTCGGGTGACCGCCTCCGTAACGTTTACTGGCGTCAGGCCACCCGCGAGGAAGATCGGCAAGCGCGCGGCGACTCTCGTCGCCACGTCCCAGTCGAAGACCTGGCCGCTACCACCTCGATACTGGCCATGCGCGGAGTCGAGCATGAGCGCGAGCGCAAAGCCGGGACGGACATCCTCCAGCGGATCGGCCGGAGTGTCGACGGGGCCGACGTGGCGTACCTGGATCACCTGCTTCGCGACGCGCAGGCAGTCCTCCCACGTCTCGTCACCGGACAACTGCACGAGATCCACGCCCGCCTCCTCGGCGAGTTCGTTTACCTCCTCGATCGGTTGGTCGGCGAAGACCCCGACGGTGAGCGGGCGCTTCATCCCGAGGTAGGCGGTGAGCACCTGCGCGCCGTGCCGGAACCACGGCTCGAGTTCCTCGCGGCCATGCACCAGCGAAGGCGGCGGCGCGAAGATCTCCTGCTGTGAGAGCGGCCCACCAAGGGCACGCACCATCGCCTGCGCGTCGTCGATGTCGATGTGACGGCTGGACTTCGCGAAGATCATGCCGACGAAGTCCGCGCCCGCCTCGGCCGCCGCGAGGACGTCATCGGGGGTGCGGTTGCCGCAGATCTTCACGTAGGTCACGCACGCACCTCGCTGTCGTCCACGAGCATCAGTTCGCGCGCCTTGCCCGCGATGTCGCCAGTGGTGACGAGGGCTTCCCCCACGAGCAGCGCGTGCGCACCGCAAGCAGCCATCCGGCGCGCGTCGGCGGCGGTGCGAATCGCGCTCTCGGCGACGAGCGTGACGTTCGAGGGGACCAGAGAGGCCACGCGCTCTGTGGTGCCGAGGTCTTCCTTGAAGGTGCGCAGGTCGCGGTTGTTCACGCCGAGGACGGTCGCGCCGGCGGCAAGCGCCGCGTGCATCTCGGCCTCATCGTGTACCTCGACCAGTGCTTGCATCCCGAGCGCGTACGTCTGTGCGAGCAACGAGGCGAGTGCGGCGGGCTCCAGCATCATCACGATCAGCAGGAGAGCATCCGCACCGGCCGCGCGCGCCTCGATCACCTGGTACGGGTCGAAGATGAACTCTTTGCGCAGTACGGCGGGGCGGTCCGGGTCGTCCCCGAATGCCGCACGCACCGCCTCGAGGTCGGCGAGGCTGCCCTTGAAGTGGTCGGGCTCGGTGAGCACGGAGATCGCGGCGGCGCCGGCCGCGGCGTATGCCAGCGCCTGCTTCGAGGCGTCGAGGTCAGCGTCGAACACACCCTTACTCGGGCTGGCGCGCTTCACCTCGCCAATGAGGCGGAGCCGCGCGCCGGCCGGCGTAGCCCGACGGCCCTCACGCAGCCGAGCAGCGAAGTCGACGGCGGGTGGCGCCATCGCGACGAGGTCGCGCAGGCGGGACTCAGGGCGGGCGTTGCGATCCTGCGCCAGCCGGACGCGGCGGTCCGACACGATCACGTCGAGGATGGTGCCGGTGGCGCGCGCGTCCACGGGCGGCCTCGCTACTTCGCCACGGCCAGGCGGCGCGTCGTCTCGACGAACGCGCCCAGCCGTGCGGCGGCGTCGCCCTCTTCGATGGCGGTGATGGCCTGCTCCACGCCCTGACGGATGGAAGTCGCGAGGCCGGAGACGTAGAGCCCGGCGCCTGCCTGCGCACAGATCAGGTCGCGGATCGCCATCGAACCTTCACCCGCAAGGACATCGCGCAGGAGTTCAGCGTTCTGCTGCGGCGTGCCGCCCTCGATCGCGTCCGCCTGGTAAACGGTGAGGCCGAGGTCGGACGGGGTGATCGTGCTCCGAGTGACCGAGTTACCGCGTACCTCGAAGACCGTGGTGGCGCCGGTGACCGTGATGTCGTCCAGGCCGTCCTCGCCTGTCACGACGAGGGCATGGCGCATGCCGAGGCGCAGCAGCACGTTCGCCAACGTCTCAGCGAGCGCGACGTTCGGCACTCCCATCACGTGACAGGTGGCACCCGCCGGGTTCGTCAGCGGCCCGAGGATGTTGAACACCGTGCGGAAGCCGAGTTGCGGCCGCAGCGGCCCGGCGAACTTCATCGCCGGGTGAAAGGTCTGCGCGAACATGAATCCGACACCGGTGCGCCGCACGCACTCGGCCACCTGATCCGGCCCGAGCGTCACGACGGCGCCGAGGGCCTCCAGCAGGTCGGCAGAGCCGGACTGCGAGGTCATCGCGCGGTTGCCGTGCTTCGCCACCTTCGCGCCCGCCGCCGCTGCCACGAAGGCGGCCGCTGTGGAGGCGTTGAAGATCTTCTTGCTCGACCCGCCCGTCCCGCAGGTGTCGAGGAGCGGCGCGATGTCCAACTGGACATGCAGCGAGGCCTCCCGCATTGCCCTTGCCATACCGGTGATCTCATCGACCGTCTCGCCCTTGAGCCGGAGCGCGGTCACGAACGCGCCGAACTGCGCCTCGGTGGCGCGTTCGCCTTCGGAGAGCGGGTTGCCTGCGCGCATGATCTCGCGCATCGACTCACGCGCCTCGTCCTCGGTGAGGTTGCGGCGTTCGTCGACGAGGGCGGCGAGGGCTTGCTTGATCACGGCTGCACCTCCCGGCCCATCTTGAGGAAGTTCCGCAGCATCGCGTGACCGTGCTGCGTCATGATCGACTCCGGATGGAACTGCACGCCCTCGATCGGCAGCGTGCGATGGCGGACGCCCATGATCACGCCGCTCTCCGATCGCGCGCTGACCTCCAGGACATCCGGCACGGTGTCAGGCGCGATCGCGAGCGAATGATACCGAATCGCCTCGAAGGGGTCGGGCAAGCCCTCAAACACACCCTTCCCATCGTGGGCGATCATGCTGGTCTTGCCGTGCATGATCTCGCCCGCCTGGCTCACCACGCCGCCGTACGCCTCGCCGATGCACTGGTGGCCGAGGCACACCCCGAGCAGCGGCGCTTTGCCCTCGAACGCGTGGATGAGGTCGACCGAGATGCCCGCCTCCTTGGGCGAGCACGGCCCCGGCGAGATCACGACGTGGTCGGGCGCCATCGAGAGGCAGTCCTCCACGGAGATCTGGTCGTTGCGGAACACCTCGACCTGCTCGCCGAGCTCGGCGAGGTATTGGTAGAGGTTGTAGGTGAACGAGTCGTAGTTATCGATGAGCAGCAGCACGGTGGTCTCCTATGCGCCGGGCGTGGCCGCGGCGGCCTGCACCATGTGGCGGATCTGGTCAGCGTGGTTGCGGTAGTGCCCCGCGATCTTCTCGATGCGGTCGCCCACCTGTACCACCCCGCGCTCGGGATGGTCGATGTACATGGCCAGCAGTTCCGGGCTCGCACCAGCGAGGAAGGCGCGTGTCTCGCCAGACACCTGCGCGAGGCGTCCTCGCAGCGTCCGCTCGTCCTCGGCAGCGCGGAGGCGGAAGGCGTCCTCCCACTGGGCTTCGTTGAACAGCCGCCAGCGCTGGCCTGCACCCTCGATGCAGCGCCGGATCTCGTTGCGGTAGTACGCCTCGACGTCCGGGACGTGCGCGAGCACGTCGAGCGGCGACCAGCCCGAGGCCTCCGCGAGGCCTCGTTGGTGCAGAGGTACCGCGTCGAGCGCCGCGATGAGGTCGCCACGCGCGCTTGCGAGGTCGGCGAGCAGCGTCTCGCGGTCGTACTCGCGCGGCACGATTTCGCCGGTCTCCTCCTCGAACGCCGTCTTCAGCCACTCGCGTACCTCGGGTAGCAGGTCGAGGTTGCCCGGTGCGCCGGGGGACAGCCAGATCGCGTCGGAGTACGCCTCGGCGCCGAAGCGCGGCTCGCCGTCCCATTCAATGCAGGTGAAGGCGTTGACGATGAACCGCTCGCCGTTGGTGACGGCACTCACGTAGACGGTGTCCAGGAAGTCGTACGCCCCGGGCTCGACGTGCAGCGCCTCGCGCAGCATGCGTTCGAGGGCGTCCTCGGCGGTCTCGTGGTCGGGCACGCCGGTGAGGGGCATCGACCACTTGCCCGCGAACGGGCTGGCCACCGGGTGCTGGACGAGCAGCACAAGGCCGTCCTGACGCACCATCATGGCGCCGGAGAGCAGGCGTGGGCCGTCGGGCGCCATTACTCGTACCCCAGGCTACCGGCAGGGCCGCCGCCCTCGCCGCGCTCGGCGTCATCGATGGCGGCGAGGAGTGCGCGCGCCTTTTGGCGACACTCCTCGAACTCTTTCTCGGGGTCGGAGTCGTAGACGATGCCCGCGCCGGCCTGCACGTGCGCCATGCCGCCCTTCATCACGAGCGTCCGAATCGTGATGCAGGTCTCGATGTTCCCCGACAGGTCGAAGAAGCCCACCCCGCCCGCGTACGGGCCGCGCCGGTCCGGCTCGAGGTCCGCGATGATCTCCATCGCGCGGATCTTCGGTGCGCCGGAGACGGTGCCCGCCGGGTACGCCGCCCGCAGGGCGTCGTAGGCCGACATCGAGGGGTTGAGCCGCCCGGTGACGTGGCTCACGAGGTGCATGACGTGCGAGTAATACTCGAGGTCGAGTTGCTGCGTGACCTTCACACTGCCTGGCTCCGAGACGCGCCCGACGTCGTTCCGGCCCAGGTCGAGGAGCATGACGTGCTCCGCGATCTCCTTCGGGTCGTGTGAGAGTTCCTCGCCGAGCCGCTCGTCGTCGAGCGGTGTCGCACCCCTCGGGCGCGTGCCCGCGATCGGGTGCACCTCCACCAGGCCGTCCTCGATGTTCACGAGCAGTTCGGGGGACGAGCCGACGAGGTAGGTCTCCCCGAACTGGAGGTAGAACAGGTACGGCGACGGGTTGATCGTGCGCAGGCTGCGGTAGACCTCGAAGGGGTGGGCGCCCGTCTCGCGGCTGAAGCGCTGCGAGAGCACCACCTGGATGATGTCGCCCTGCTGGATGTACTGCTTCGACTTCAGGATCGCGTCCATGAAGTCCTGCTTCTCCCAGTTGCTCGTGACCTCGCGCCCGCTCGCGCCGCTGTGCGGCACATACGGCAGCGCCCCCAGCGGCCGCCCGAGGCGTTCGACGAGTTCGTCGATCCGCCGCTCCGCCATGCGGTACGACGAGTCGATGTCGCCATCCAGGCGGACGTGCGCGACGACCTTGATCGTGTGCTTCAGGTGATCGAACACGAGCAGCGAGTCGATGAACATCAACCACGACTCGGGGATACCGAGCGTGTCCACGTCCGGCACCGGCACGCGCGGCTCGAAGTGGGAGACCGCCTCGTACGCCAGGTAGCCGACAGCGCCGCCGTGGAAGCGCGGCAGGTACGGTGCAGGCACCGCGCGCGAGCGCTCGAGTTCCGCGCGCACCACTTCGAGGGGGTCGCCGTCGGCATGCTCGCCCGCGAAGACGCGGTACGGCTCGGTGCCGATGAAGGAATAGCGCCCCATCCGCTCGCCGCCCTCGGCGGACTCGAGCAGGAAGGAGAAACCGCCGCGCGCGACCTTCAGGTAAGCGGACACGGGGGTTTCGAGGTCGGCGCGCACCTCGCGGAAGATCGGGACGATGGTGCCCTGCCCGGTCATGCGCCGGACGTCTGGAAGTGAAGGTGTGTAGGTCATCGATGGCCTCCGGGGCCGTTCTGGCGAAACAGAGTCAGGAGTGGGTGAGCGGGCGCGCGTCGCGCAGCCCTCGCCAGGAGCGCGAGCACCACCACTCCCCGGCCCCGCCGAGGGTGATCCGCCCAGCCGCTGCCCGAACCTTGTCCACTCGACCTCCTGCGCCCCATTCGGGCTTTCCGAACAAAAAGGACCATCGCCGTGGGGCGATGGTCCTCGCGGTGCCACCCACATACCCCCGCGCCCGCAGGCGAGAGGCTCATCCAGGCACGGCCCCACGCGCACCTCGACTGGTGCGGCGACGGGCGATGCCCTGGGCCTGGTTAACGGCGCCCACACCGCCGACGCCTACCTCCTCGAGTGATCGAGGTCTCGGGCCGGGACTCCCGGGTCCATTCCACCGCGGCTGCGAGCGCCGGCTTTCACCTGCCCCGGCTCTCTGGGCTCCGCTGTGCGGTGTACTACTCCCGTTCGACGTCATATCAACGCGAAAGGACAGGCTCGAAGGTTATGTCGGCCCCCGAGGGGTGTCAACGAAGCGCTAGACCGCGATTGGCCCGCGACCCGGGCGACCTCGCTCGGTCTCCATTAGCCGCAGGATCTCGTCCACCGTGTCGTCGAGGCGGCCCTGGGGGTTCACGACCATCGCGCAGAAGCGGCTGGCGCGCTCGATCTCGTCTGGGGCCATCGCGAGGCGTTTCGCGCGCTCCTCGGCGGTCTCGGTGCCGCGGCCTTCGAGGCGTGAGGCGAGGTCGCCCATGCGTTCGGCGATCAGGCAGATGAAGAGCGCGTCCGGGAGCAATTCCCGCAGCGACTCCGCGCCTCGAATGTCCACGCGGATCACCACGTCGTCCCCGGTCGCGAGTGCCGTGCGCACGGAGCGTCGCGGGACGCCGTACTGCTTGCCGTACTCGCCAGACCGCTCGAGGAGTTCGCCGGCGGCGAATGCCCGCTCGAACTCCTCGGGCGTCACGAAGTAGTGGTGGACGCCCTCTTGCTCGCCGGGGCGAGGCGCGCGCGTGGTCATCGTCGCCGGACGTGCCATCGGCACGCCGCGCTCGACCATGCGGTCGAAGACGGAGTCTTTGCCGACGCCGGACGGGCCAGTCAGCACGATCATAAGCGGTGGGGGTGCCTCGGGCATCGCGTGCTAGACGTTCCGCTTGTTGCGATCGTGCTCTTCCATCGACTTCAGGCGGGCCTCGGAGTCCTTCGTGACCTCGCGAAGTTTTTCGCTCACCCAGCCGCCGGCAAGGAAGTCCGAGAAGGAGAACGCACCTACTTCGTCCATGTTCCCGCCCACCTTCTCCTCACGGCCGACGATGCCGTTGCGGAAGCCGACCTGCTCGAACTCCGTGGCGGCCAGCAGTTTGTACAGGTCGCCCTCGTTGTCCACATCGTTGATGCGGTCGCGCAGGTCGAGCAGGGTCGAGGCGAACCGCTCTAGCCAGTGGGAGATGTTCTCCCGGTTCGTGACCGCGATGTCGAAGGCCATCGCCGGGTCGGTGCCGGAGAGACGTGTCATGTCCTTGAAGCCGCCGGCGGCCATCGCGGAGAGTTCCGGCCACGCCTCGGACGCACGTTCCATGGAGAACAGCGCGACGGCAGCCATCATCGGCATGTGGGAGATCGCCGCGGCGTAGGCGTCGTGCTCGGCGGCGTCCATGTACATCGGCTTCGCGCCGATGGTCTCCGCGAGGTTCATGACGGTCGTCACGGCGCGCTCCGAGGAGTTCACCGCCGGCACCACGACGTATCGAGCGCCATCAAACAGCGCTGCGTCGGCAGCGTCCGGCCCAAAGTTCGTCTTGCCTGCCATCGGGTGCCCGCCCACGAAGTGCTCGGGGTGGGGGAGCGTCGCAGCGGCCCAGCGCAGCACCTCGGCCTTGGTGGAGCCGGTGTCCGTGACGACGGTGTCCGGGCCGAGGGCGGGCGCGATCTCCTCGATCAGTTTCTGGATGGCGAGCAGCGGCGCCGCGAGGATGACGAGGTCGGCGCCACGCACCGCCTCGGCCGCGGTGTTCGCGACGTGGTGGAACGCACCACGCTGCTGCGCTTTGCGCGCGACATCGAGGTACTTGTCGTGCCCCACGAGTTCCACGTCAGCCTTGCCGCGCTCGCGGAGGGCGAGCGCGATCGAGGTGCCGATCAGGCCGGTGCCGAGGATGGCGACGCGCGTCATAGGGACTCCGCTCGGTGGGTGGTCAGGGCATCGTAACACCGGGCATCAGCCGGAATCGGCGGGGGCGCGTTTACGTCTGGCTGTCCCATTCGATGAACCGTGCGACCTCGGCATCATCTGCCGGCGGGGGCCCCGTGTGCGCGTCCACGATCTCGATGACGCGGGTGGCGCTACCGGCGGCCGCGAGCCGCTCCGCACTGAGCCGCGCGTGGTGCCGCAGCCGCCAGAGCCCGGTGCGCCAGGCCGGGCCGGCCTCGACCTCAAGCGGGCGCCCGAGGCCCGGACGCGCCGCCTCCAGCAGGACGAAGAGGATGCGCTGCCAGTCACGCAGTTCCTCCTTCGCCACGTCATGCACGAGGGCCGCCACCAGCGATGTGCTCGGCGCGCCCTCGGCGGCCAGCGCGCGGTACAGGTCCAGCGAGTGGCGCTGGTCACGTCGCTGCATGCCGAGGAACAGCGCGAGTTCGGCGGGGGTGAGCAAGCCTCGGACGGTCGCCGCCTCCTCGGAGGACACGCGCGGACGGATGCCCTTCGCGTACTGCTGCGTGCGGTAGCGGGCGCGAGAGGCGAGGTGGCGAAGGGGCACGCCTCGACGCCTGGTCAGGAGAAGCGGATCGAGGTCGCGTCACCGAGGAACGCGCGGAGGAGGAGGTCGACGAAGGGGCCAGTGATGCTGAGCATGCTGAACCGGCCACCAGTAATGAACGGCGCGAGGATCAGCAGCATCAGGAGGCCCGGGCCCCAGCGATGCCACTCGGTCACGAGGTTCGGCGGCAGGACGAGGTCGAGCAGCCGTGAGCCATCGAGCGGGGGGATCGGGATCAGGTTGAAGGTGCCCAGCAGCACGTTCAACAGGACCACCGTGCCGAGGAACAGCCCGGCGAGATCCTCCGGGCTGCTCGCCCACTGCGTCGCAAAGAATCGGATGCTCTCGCTGCCGACAAACGGGTGCCAGAACGGGATCAGCCCCAACTTCAGCGGCAACGCCGCCAGTCCCGCGATCACGAAGTTCGATAGCGGCCCCGCCAGCGCCACGACCGCCATCTGCCCCGGCGATCGAGGGTTCACCTGCACCGGCTTCGCCCACCCGAATCCGACGATGAAGATCATCGTGGTGCCGATGGGGTCGTAGTGCGCCCGCGGATCGAGGGTCAGCCGCCCCATCCGCCTCGGGAGCGTGTCGCCGAGCCGATCCGCGACGAAGGCGTGACAGAACTCGTGGAAGATCAGGCCGGTCAGCATGGAGACCACGAATGCCGTCGCCAGGATCGCGAACGCCAGCGGCGCGTCGAACAGGAGGGGTAGCAACTGGAGGATCACGCATCGAGGATAGGGCGCGAGGGCTGGAGACGCCTCGATGCTGTGAATCCGCACAGACTCCGGAGCAAGCGCCGTTGATTCGTTGACACCCTCGAAGGGGCCTCCGTATCGTGAATGGAGTCGTGCTGCGGAGGCGAACGAGATCGCGCTTGTTGCGCATGACGGAAAGGCGAGGCTAGCCGCGTCGCGTCGCCGGGACCTGGCGGGGGCCGGGTGGCGTCGCCCCCTGGGGCCGCGGTCCGCGACGTATGTTCAGACCTCGCCACCTCCCTCGTCCTGCCCTTGCTGGCGCGATCGTCGTCGCGCTCCTCGCGCTCGCCTTCGGCACGCTGCGCCTGCTCCCCTTGTTCGACGGCGAAGAGACGCACGAGGGTGTCCCGCTGGCGGTCTTCGCGGAATTCGGCGAACTGGCCGACCGCATCTACAGCGCCCCCGCTGACGATCCCTCGAAGCGGACGCTGGTCGCGACGCTGGAGCACGCGCCCGGGTGGGGGATCAACCCCGCAGCCACCACCCGAGAGGGTCGCGCCGTCTTCTTGCTCGCACCAGTCGAGGGCGGCGGTCGCGACACCCCCGCCGAGGTGTGGACCATCGACCTGAACTCCGGGCAGCGGACACGCCTCGCCTCGGACGCTGACCTGCTGATCCAGCCCGTGCTGAACCGCGACGGCAGCGTGCTCTACCGCCGCAGCAACGGGCAGCGTCAGGAGATCGTCCGGCTCGACATCGGGAACGGCTCGCGCCGTGCGACCTATACCGAGGAGACGACATTCGGCATCTTCCCGGTCGGCGAGGACGCGGAGGGCAACCTCATCATCGCTCGGCTCTCCACGGGCGGGACTGACCTCGCGCGCGTCCGCGACGGCGCCGCGCAGGTCATCGTGCATGCCTCGGATCACCTCGCCCGCGGGTGGCAGATGGCGCCGGATGGGAAGTCGCTCGCGTACCTCGCGCCCGAGGTACGCGGTGAGCGCGTCGTGTACCGGACACACGTCGCGAGCCTGCCCGACGGCAAGCAACGCGAAGTGGCGGAGACGCCGGAGACTGCTGACCACCTCAACCCTGCATGGACACCCGGCGGCAGTCTGGCCATCGGTCAAGACTCGCGCACGGGATCCGGCGCGATCACCCTGATCGAGGACAGCAATGTGCGTGCGCTGCCCGCGCCGCAGCAGGGCTTCGACGTGCCGCTGTCGTGGAGCGATGGCGGCACCTACCTCGCCATCCGCTCATTCGACGGCGACACGGCTTCGAGCCCCGGCAACGAGAGCATCGTGCTGCTAGGGCCGGACGGCGGCCGCTACCCGATCACCGCGCCGGGCGACGTGATCTTCATCGGCTGGGTCACCCGTGCCTGACCGCCGGCGTCTCGCACTCCTCGCGATCGCCATGCTCGTCACGGTCGCCGGTCTGACAGGCGCCCTCGTACGTCCGGGCACGCCGAGCGCTGAGGCGTGCGCGTTCGACCCACGCCGTCCGTACGCCTACGAGGGCGACCAGGCGCGCGCGCTGTACCTCCAGGGCATCGAGGCCGCTTCCGTGAACGCCCTGCTGCCGAACGACCCCTTCTTCGCGCTCCAGTCCATCAAACGCGGGACGCGGACCACCCGAGTGGACGGCGCGCCATTCATCCCGGCGACCCTGCTGAAGACCATCGCCTGGGTCGAGTCCAACCTGACAATGGCGCAGCCCAGCGTCAGGTTCGAGAGCGTCGGCGACGGCCTCGTCTCCTTCGACTGCGGGCATGGGGTGATGCAGGTCACGACCGGGATGACCGTGCCGCTGGGCGCGGAAAACAAGGCGACCTCCCGCCAGGCGAGCATCGCCACGCATTTCGCCTACAACATCGCGCGGGGTGCGCAGATCCTCGCGGAGAAGTGGAATAGCGCGCCGGACCAGCGGCCCATCGCCGGGACGGACACGCAGTCCGACCCGCAGATCGTCGAGAACTGGTACTTCGCGGTGTGGGCGTACAACGGGTTCACCGGGCCGGGCGCCTCGATCAGCAACCACCCTGCTGACCCGACATTCGGCGCGTTCCCGCACCCCGCGTGGCGCTGCGACGGGACCCAGGCGCGCAACCGCTTCCCGTACCAGGAGATCGTCTGGGGCTGCATGGCCCGTCCGGAGAGTCGAGGCGGACGGCCGCTCTGGGAGCCACTCCAGGCCTCCCTCCCGAACTTGCAGTTGCCGCAGTTCTTCCAGGCGCTGAGCCCCGCCAACTTCGTCTTCCCCTACTCGACGATGGACATCCCCACGCCACAGCCTGCCCACCTCGTGCAGCGGCCAGTGATCGCGGCAGACCTCCAGGCGCGCCTCATCGGTGCACCGGTGTTCGAGGCGACCTCCAGGTCGGTCACCGTCAACCTGAAAGACCGCCAGACCGTGCAGACGATCAAAGTGCCTGTGCGTAATGGCGGCACGGGCATCCTGACGTGGCAGGCAACCGCGAGCCACAACTTCCTCATCGTCGATCCACCGGCCGGCGCTGCGGCTGGTTCCGGCATGCCATGCGCCACGGGCGCCTGTAGCGCGGAACTGACGATCACGGTGAACCCGACGCTACTTCCCGCTGCACGCGCGAGCGGCACGGTGACGCTCACATCGCCGACAGGCGGCACGGCCACGATCCGCGTCGAGGTCACAGCCGACTTCGAGATCGGTGCACCGGGGACCAGCCGCGCGCCGTGATCTCGCGCGATGGGTCATACTCGATCTGCAGGTGAGGAGGCCCCCGTGGCCCAGAGCACGAACACTGGCTGGCTCCGACGTCGCATCAACGACATCCGACGCAACCACGGACTCGAACACGCCACCGTATCCGTGCTGCTGGCGCGTCACGGGTCTCGACGACTGGCCGGGCGGGCCGCCTCGGACGGGTTCTTCATCATCGGACGGGTGGACGAGGCCACGCTCCGCTCCTGCGCCGAGGAGGCGCTCTCCCGCATGCAGCGAGGCGAAACGGCGCTGGCAGTGTCTCCGCTCTGCGGCACAAACATTGCCGTGACTGGCGCCGTGACTGCCGCCGCGACCATGGCCACGCTCGCCCGAGGGTCAGGCAGCGGCATCCGCGACCGCTTCGGGAATGCGTTCACCGCCGCCACCCTGGGCGTCGTCCTCGCCCAACCCCTCGGACGGCTCGTGCAGGCACACCTCACAACGCGCGCCGACCTCGATGGCTTCCAGCTCGTGGGGGTCCGGACGCTGCTGCCGGGCATCCGCAAGGTGGTCACACACCACGCCTGACCGAGGGCTCCGGCTCGACTAGAGCGACAGCGCACCCTGACCCGGCCTCTGCGGAACCTTCTCGAGGCACGCGCGGTCGTCGTGCGCGACGGAATTCACCCGCGTGCTGACCGAGGTCGCTGCCAGGAATGTGTCCGGTGCTGGCCGGAGCAGTGCCTGAAGGCGATCGGCCGTCTGCTTCGGATAGAGCCACTCATCGATGGCAGCGTCGTCGGTGAGGATGACCGGCATGCGATCGTGAACCTGTGCCACCACGTCATTGGGGCTCGTGGTGATAATCGTGAATGTGGTGGTCGGTTCCGCCTCGCCAGAAAGGCGCGCGGAGGTGAAGAGACCAGCGAAGCCGAAGACCTGCTGGTCCGGGCGATGGAACCATGTGGGGAAGCGCTGCTTGCCCTCGGCTGTCCATTCGAAGAAGCCGTCCGCGGGGACGACGCAGCGAGTCGCCGCGAACGCCTCGCGGTACGGGCGGCGCGAGGCCAGCGAGTCCGCGCGGGCGTTGATGTGTTTCGCGCCCTCGCGCCGGTTCGTTTCGTACCAGTTCACGAGGCCCCACGTGGCGGGCTGGAAGCGGCGGGTTTCCTGATCGGCAGTCACGATCCAGTACGGCTGCATCGGCGCCACGTTATAGCGCGGCGTGTAGGACAACTCGACCAGTTCGTCGACGGAAATCCCGAGGACGCGAGCGATCTCGTCCGGATTCTCCTCGGTGATGGTGAAGCGTCCGCACATGCCTCGATGATACCCAGCGAGCCCGGTGCGAAGGGCGTCCGTTAGCCGTCGCCGGCGGCGCTGACGTCAGCCACCGCCGGTGCGACGGGATGAGCGAGGCTGGCCGCCAGGCGGTCCAGAAAGGCACGCTGTGCGTCGCTGAGCGAGGCGGCAGGCCACGCTGCCAGCACCCGCCGCTCGGCGTCATGGAGCGCGGTGTCCTGATGCATCAGCAAGGCAATGGCAACGGTGGCCGTGCGGCAGCGTCCGGTGGCGCCGTGGAGGTAGAGGGAGGCGTTCGGCACCTCGTCCGCCTCGGCGTCCAACCAATGGATGAGGTCGGCTATCTGGCGTGGGGTGGGCGCGTCACGCTCGGCGATCGGCAAGCGACGCCAGCGGATGCCCAGGCTGTCCATCTCGTCCGGGTCATCGCAGCGCTCGTCGCGCAGGTCGACGACGTGGGTGACGCCCTGCAGCCGAAGCCGGAGGTAGCCGGGGCCGTCCAGCGCCGGGCCGACGCTCAGCCACGACGCAACCTGACCCGCGCGAAGCGGGTCGCGTCGGAAGACCGAGCGCAAAGGGGCCCACAGCATCGTCACACCCACCGCCGCACGAGCGTGACCGTCCGCCCGCGCTCAGCAGGATACCGAACGGCGGGCCGGGACGCTCAAGTCCACCCGCGCGAGGCGTTAACATAGCGTTGCGGCTACCCGGCTTCCGCCCTCGTAGTGTGGGTGCATGGCAAGAACCGTTGGAGGCCCCATGTCCACAGTCCTCGTCGTCGAGGACGACGCTGGAATCCGAGACGCTGTCGCGTACAACCTCGGACTGGACGGCCACGCCGTCCTGACGGCGTCAGACGGCGCGAGCGGGCTGGAACTGGCGCGCACGCACCACCCGGACGCCGTGGTGCTGGACGTGATGCTCCCGAGGATGTCCGGGCTGGACGTCTGCCGCATCCTCCGCGCGGAGACCCCCGTCCCCATCCTGCTGCTGACGGCGCGCGACGCCGAACCTGACCGCGTACAGGGCCTGGAACTGGGCGCGGACGACTACGTCACGAAGCCGTTCTCCATGCGCGAACTGCGCGCGCGCGTCACGTCCATGCTGCGGCGAGACGACCTGTCGAGGCACGCCGGGCTGAAGACGGACGAGGCCGCTCACGCCGTGACCGCCGGCCGCCTCACCCTGGATCCGACGAAGCACGAACTCCGTCGCGACGGCACCATCGTCCCCCTCCGGCCTCGCGAGTTCGCGCTCCTCGAATACCTCATGCGCCACCCGGAGCAGGTGCTCACGCGCGACCAGATCCTGGAGTCCGTCTGGGGCATCACCTACCGCGGCGAGACGCGCACCGTAGATGTCCACATCCGCTGGCTGCGCGAGAAGATCGAGGACGAGCCCGCACGACCGGAGCACATCCTGACGGTGCGCAGCATCGGCTACAAGTTCGTCCCGTGAGCCTCGGGGGCCGGACGGCCCTGGTCGCGGCCGTCCTCGTCACCCTGTTCGTGGCCAGTACGTTCCTGCCCGGCCCGTGGGACACACTCGCCGCCAGCGTGATCGTTCTTGCTGCGCTGGTACTCGGCGCACCGAGCACCCGGCCGGCGGCGAGCGCGCGCGCCGAGGCTGCGGCGCAGGCCGACCCCGGCGTCGCGCCCATCCTCGACCGGCTCGTCGAAGGCGTCTTCCTGCTGGACGCGGAGCAGACCGTCCATTTCGCCAACACCGCCGCCGCCGCCCTCTTCGACCGCCCACGCGAGGCGATGCTGGATATCTCGCTCATCCGCGCCACGCGCGAGGCAGAACTCGCCCGGGTCGCACGCGAGGCGGACGGCATCGCGCACGAGATCACCCTGGACGCCGGCCTCGTCCTGCGGGTGACAGCGCTCGCGCTCCCCGACCGGCGGACGGTCGTGACCGTGCTCGACCGGACGGCGCAGCGACGGGCGGAGCGCGCGCGGCAGGACCTGGTCGCCAACATCTCGCACGAACTGCGCACGCCGATCACCGCCGCCCGCGCTCTAGCCGAGACGCTCGAGGACGGCGTCCCAGACGAGGCACAGCGTGCCCGCTTCCACCGCCAACTCGCGGGCGAGGTGGACCGCATGCAGGGGATCGTGGAGCGCCTCATCCGGCTGTCACGCATCGAGCAGGGCGACGAACCGTTCGACCTCGCTCCGGTACCCGCCGGGGAGTTGGTGCGTGAGGCGATCGAGAGGATCAGTCCGCCGGCGGAGCGCGGCGGCGTCGCACTCATCGAGCAGACTTCGGATGCCGCGTCGGCCACGCTTGTCCTCGCGGACCAGGAGCGCATCCTGGAAGTGCTGACGAACCTGTTGGACAACGCGATCAAGTTCTCCGCGTCCGGCGACACCGTCACGACTGGGGCCGAACCGGCCGAGGGGTTCGTGCGTTTCTGGGTGCGAGACGACGGCCCAGGCATCATGCCGAACGAGCGCTTACGGGTCTTCGAGCGGTTCTATACGTCTGACCGCGCACGCACGGCAGGCCTCCCGACCGGCACCGGCCTTGGACTCTCGATCGCGCGACAGATCGTGACGCGACACGGCGGTGAGATCTGGGTGGCGGAGGAGCCCCGCGGCACGATGATCTGCTTCACCGTACCGCTCGCGCTTGCGGGATACGCGGAACCCCGCGCCTAGAACGTAGAGGGCTTCGTGTCCGTCATCTCGCCCGTGACGGTGTAGACGACACGCTCGCCGATGTTCGTGCAGCGGTCCCCAATGCGCTCGAGGTTGTGCGCCGCCCAGAGCAGGTAGGTGTTCCGCTCCACCACATTCGCATCCGCGCGCATCGCCTCGATCACGTCGGCGTAGACGCGGTCCTGGAGGCGGTCAAGGTCGTCGTCAGATTGGCACACGTGGCGGGCGAGGGTGTCGTCGTCCTCGTCGAAGGCCTTGATGGCGTCGTCGAACATCGCGAGGGCTCGGTCAGCCATCGAGGGAATGTAGGACAGCGGGCGGGGCGGTGGCTCGGTGGCCATCATCAGGTTGATCCGCGCGATACCGACCGCGTGGTCGGCGATGCGCTCGATCTCACCAGTGATGAATAGCGTGCTCGCGAGCCGCCGGAGGTCGACGGCGACCGGCTGCTGGGCTGCGATCAGCGCGATGCAGCGTTCCTCGATGGCGAGGCGCTCATTGTTGATCTCGATGTCGTCGTGGTCGATGCGTCGCGACCAGTCAACGTCTACCGCGCGCAGTGCATGCACGCTCTCGTCCACGGCTCGCCGCGCGCGCCGTGCGAGCGCGAGCGTGCGATCATGCAGCGCCGTGAGATCGCGGTGGTATGCCTCGCGTGGCATCGTGCCTCCGCTACCCGAAGCGGCCGGTGATGTAGTCCTCGGTACGCTTGTCGCTCGGGTTCGTGAAGATCTCGTCGGTCGGGCGGTACTCGATCAACTGCCCGAACCCACCCTCGCCGGCGAGCATGAACGCTGTCCTGTCGGAGACACGGGCAGCCTGCTGCATGTTGTGCGTCACGATGACGATCGTGTACTTCACGGCCAGCGTCCGCATCAGGTCTTCCACCTTCAGCGTGGCCAGCGGGTCGAGCGCCGAGCAGGGCTCGTCCATGAGGACGACCTCGGGTTCGACGGCGATCGCACGGGCGATGCAGAGCCGCTGCTGCTGGCCCCCGGAGAGGGCGATGCCGGGCTTCTTGAGGTCGTTCTTGACCTCGTCCCAGAGCGCTGCCGCCTTCAGAGAGTTCTCCACGCGGTCGGCGATCTCAGACTTGGACGTGATGCTCATGAAGCGCAGACCCGCCGCGACGTTCTCCTCGATCGACATCGTCGGGAACGGGTTGGGCTTCTGGAAGACCATTCCGATGCGCTGCCGCACTCGGGTGGGGTCCGTACCCGCGCCGTAGATGTCCTCGCCCTCGAGGATCACCTTCCCTTCGACGCGTCCGCGAGGTGTGACCTCGTGCATGCGGTTCATGCACCGCAGCAACGTCGACTTGCCGCAACCAGACGGGCCGATGAGCGCCGTCACGGAGTGCGCGTCAACGTCCAGCGTGATGTCCGAGACAGCGAGTTTGTTGCCGTACCAGGCCGAGATGTGATCGACCCTGAGGGCGATCCGCTTCGGTGCCTTGTCGTCTCCGTTGGCATTGGGAGTCGCCATGGTCTGCGTGGGGCGCAGATCCATGGGCGAGCGCTCGCCGATTGCGGCGGGACTGCCGGGTTCGTTCATCGGAAACTCCTTCGTGCGCACACTGGCGCAACCTACTGACGGACGGTCACCTTCGTGCCGGCCAGTGCCCGGACAATCAGACTGACGACCAGGATGAATCCCACCAGCAGCAGGCTCATCGCCCATGCCTGCTCATGCCAATAGTCGAATGGGCCCGACGCGTAGAAGTAGATACGCGTTGGCAAGGCATCGATGGCCGAGAACGGGTCGGTACTGAAGAACTGGTTCCCCAACGAGGTGAACAGCAGCGGTGCCGCCTCCCCCGCGATGCGTGAGAGCGCGAGCATCAGCCCGGTCACGATGCCAGGCAATGCCGTCGGCAGCACCACGGTCATGACCGTCCGCCACCTCGGCGCACCGAGGGCGAAGGCAGCCTCCCGGAGCGATCGAGGCACCAGCAGCAGCATCTCTTCGGTGATGCGGGCGACCACGGGGATCAGGATGACCGCGAGCGCCATCGCCCCAGCGATCGCCGTGAATTTCTTGTTCGGCAGGACCACGAGGCTATAGATGAAGAGTCCGATGGTGATGGAGGGCATTCCGGCGAGCACGTCCACCAGGAAGCGCAGCACGGTGCCCAGACGGTTCTGGCCGTATTCGGAGAGGAATACGCCGCAGGCGATCGCGATCGGTGCTCCGATGGCCGTGGCCATCCCCACCATGATCGCACTCCCCACGATCGAGTTCCGCACTCCCCCGCCGGGGCGGCCGGCAGGGTTGGGATCCTCGGTCAGCAATGACAGCGACAGCGCACCGATGCCGTGGGTCAGCACGTGGAAGACGATCAGCACGAGTGGCGTCACGGCCAGGACGGCTGCCGAGAGCATGATGATCGTCATCACGCGATCCGTGGTCCGCCGTCGACGGAACAGCGATTCGGTCGCCGGAGTGAACAGAGATTCGGTCGATGCTGTCGTCATTCGATCACCACCGCCCGTTGGCCGTTGGTCACGCGCCATACCAGGATGCGCGCGATGACGTTGATGACGAAGGTCAAGACGAGCAGGAGCAGCGCCACTTCCATCAGTGCCGCGCGGTGAGTCGCGCCCTCGGCTTCCTGGAACTGGTTCGCGATCACACTCGCCATGGTGTAGGTCGGCGCGAAGATCGTGTCCGGAATGCTCACACGGTTGCCGATGACCAGGGTCACGGCAAGCGTCTCGCCGACCGCTCGGGCCAGGCCCAGGATCGCACCACCGAGGACACCCGACCGCGCGTATGGCAAGACGGCGATCCGGATCGCCTCCCACCGCGTCGCACCCAGCGCCAGAATGGCCTCGCGCTGGCTCCCGGGGACGGCGGCGATGACGTCACGTGAGACGGCCATCACGGTCGGGATGATCATGATGGTGAGGACGAGGATGGCGGAGAGCAGTCCCGTCACTCGAGGGGTCCCACCGAAGAAGGGGATGAACGTGCCCAGCGTATTCGTCAGCACGGGCCCGATCACGTCTTTGACGAACCCGCCCAGGACGTAAATACCCCAGAGTCCGTAGACGACGCTCGGGATCGCTGCCAGCAACTCGACCATGTACGAGATGGGGCGCGCCACCCACGCGGGGGCGATCTCCACGAGGTAGAGCGCGACCAGCACTGCGACCATCGTCGCGAGGATCAGCGCGGACACCGCGGTGAGGGCCGTGCCAACGAGGAACGCGCCCGCACCAAAGATGCCGCGCGCCGGGTCCCAGTTGGTCTGCCAGATGAAGCTAAACCCGTTGGCCTTCATCGCCGGCCATGACCGCCAGATCAACTGGACGAAGAGGCCCGCCACGATGATGAGGACGATCGAGGCCGCCACGCCCGTGATGCCCTGAAAGAGGCGGTCCGCCAGATGGCGGCCGCCCGTAAGCGCAGACCGCCGAGGACGCTGACCAGCGTCAGTCGTAGTCGCCACGTACGTTCCTCTCGGTCGTGCCAGAGAACGTTCCGGTCGGCGGACCACTCCGCCGACCGGAACAGACTAACCCGACCACCCTGAGGCAGCGCGACCATCGCGTCCGCCCCAGGGCAATTGAATCACTGACTAGGAAGGCAGGATTGCCTTGCCTTCGCACTTGAGCGACTTCAAGGTCGCCTCAACCTGCGGGAGCGCCTTCTCCGGCAGCGGAGCGTAGTTGAGGGACGTCGCGGTTGCGGCCGCAGACGTGTCGTGCAGCGCCCACCACAGCAGCCGGACCAGCGGCCCAGCCTTGGCGCACGACGCCGCGTCCTTACGGACGAGGACGTACGTGAAGGAAGCGATCGGGTACGACGCGTCGCCGTCCGGGTTCACAATCGAACCGCGGTAGTCCGCCGGCAGGGTGCTGCCAGCCGCCGCCGCCGAGGTCGAAGCAAGGCTCGCCGTGACGAACTTGCCGGCCTTGTTCTTGACGTCACCGAACGGGAGCTTGTTCGAGACCGCGTAGGACAACTCGACGTAGCCGATGGAGTTGTCCGTCTGCTTCACCGCGTTGGTCACGCCAGCGTTGCCACTACCGGCCTGGCCGACGGGCCACTTCGGCGCCTTCTGGACACCGATGGCGGTCTTCCAGTCAGGCGAGATGTTGGACAGGTAGTCGGTGAACACGCCCGACGTACCGGACGAGTCCGAGCGGCTCACGACGGCGATGGCGGCGTCCGGGAGCTTCACGCCCGGGTTGAGGGCCACGATTGCCGCGTCGTTCCACTTGGTGATCTTGCCGAGCCAGATCTTGGCGATCGTGTCGCCGTCGAACTTCAGGGCCGTGGTGACGTCCTTGAGGTTGTAGGTGACGACGACGGAGCCGAGCACCGTCGGGACGTGCTGCGCGTCCGGTGCCTTGGCGAGTTCAGCCTCGGTCATCGGCAGGTCGGTGGCGCCGAAGTCCACGGTCGTCGCCGTGAACTGCTGGATGCCGCCACCAGAGCCCACGCCCTGGTAGTTGACCTTCACGTCCTTGGCGAGCTTGTTGTAGTCCGCGAACCACGCCTGGTAGAGCGGGGCCGGGAACGTGGCGCCAGCGCCGGTCAGGTCAGCCTTGTCGGCCTTACCGATGTCGGCGGCGATCTTGACCGGACCGCCAGCAGTTGCCGCAGCCGTCGATGCGCCTACAGCCGTGGTCGCCGTCGGCGCCGGGGTCTCTTCGTCTGAGCCACAGGCCACGAGGCCGGTGGCGAGCGTCGCCACTACCACCAGGGGCAGCAGGCGCTTCCAGCGTGTTCCCATCTTCATCATCCTCAGTCCCCCTTGGGTCATCCCGCTTCATGCGGGTCCGATTGCTTGTTCTGGGTCTATGAGGAGGGTCTAGCGCCCGCGTTAACACACCGTGATCGAGTACTTTGAATCTACGCGGATCGCGAAAACGGCACGGTAAACTGCTCACCAGACGCGAACGAGCGCCGCCTATGGGAGATCCGATGCCCCGCGAACAGTTCCACCGCCAGATCAACCAACTCCTCGATGGGGTCATCGAGATGGGGTCAATGGTCGACCGCGCCGTGGAGCGCGCGATGACCGCCCTGGTGGAGCGGAACGTCCAGACCGCCCGTGAGGTGATCGAGCGGGACGCCGACGTCAATCAGATGAACTTCCACCTGCAGAACTCATGCATTTCGCTGCTGTCACTCCAGGCGCCGATGGCGGTCGACCTCCGCGTCATCGTGTCTGTGACTTCGGTGCTGGACAACCTTGAGCGGATGGGCGACCACGCCGAGGGCATCGCGAAGATCGTGCTGATGATGCAGGACGAGCCGTTGGTGAAGCCGCTCATCGACATGCCGATCATGGCGATGAAGGCGCGGGAGATGCTGCGCCTCGCCGTCCAGTCGTTCGTCGACCGAGACGCCGAGGCGGCGTATGGCGTCGGTCGAATGGACGACACCGTTGACCGCCTCTACGACCAGATCTACGCCGACCTCGTCCAGATCATGGTCAGCGACCCCAGCACGATCGAGCCGTCGACCCACCTCCTCTGGTGCGCCCATAACCTTGAGCGCATCGCGGACCGCTCCACGAACATCGCGGAGCGGACGGTCTACGCCGCGACCGGGATGATGCCAGCGATGGACGTCTCCTCCTACTAACTCCTGTTATGTCACCGACCAGGCGCCGCGCGCCGCTCCGCGGACACATCACACTCGAAGCGCGGCAGTCGTATCCTTCGCAAATGGAGCCTGAGCCCCAACTGTCAGCCCGAAGCCCGATCGACCGCAGACGCTTCCTCGCGCTCGTCGGGGGCGTGTCAGCGCTCGGCGCGTTCGTCGCCGCATGCGGTGGAAAGGCGCCGAGCAGCGGCATCGCGAGTGCGGCGACCGTCGAGGCCTCACCAGGGCCGTCCCCGACCCCCACGCCGAGGCCGGAGCCCATCTTCCCGGCAGGCGTCGAGCGCTTCCGTCTCATGCCTGACACGCAGTGGGAGACGTCCGGCATCGCGATCCACAGCGGCAAGCAGGGCCCTCGTGTGCTGGTGCTCGGAGGAGTCCACGGGAACGAGCCGGGTGGCTGGATGGCGGCGGAGCAGATCGCGGACTGGGTGCCGCTTATTGGCAGCCTCATCGTGGTCCCGCGGGCGAACCGCCTCTCGACCTACGCCTTCGTGCGCACCGGGGACGGCTTCGGCGACCTGAACCGCGCATACCCGGGCAACCCGAACAGCCCGCAGCCGATGTCCCGCATGGCCGCCGAGATCGTCCAGATGGCGAACTACTACCGTCCGCACTGGCTCTTCGACCTGCACGAGTCCTGGATGTTCTACAACGAGCGCGGGCCGAGCGGGGGCACCGCCTTCATCGGCCAGACCATCGCGAGCGGCGGCACTGCGGACACGCTGCCGCTGATCAAGAAGTCGATGGACATCGTGAACGAGCGGATTAATCTCCGTGAGCAGTTCACCCTGCGCACCACGGTCAGCGGCCAGGGCGGCCAGCCGCCTCCGGCAGGCTCCACGCCTCGCCCGACCGAGACCGCAACCCCAGCCTCGACGGCGCTCCCGGGGTCCGTCACGCCGCAACTCGCGGGAGGTTCCTCCTCCCTCGGTTTCGCGCGCTGGGTCGATGGCTGTACGCCCGTCCTCATCGAGATGGGCCAGTACGAGCAGCACGAGTCCCGACGTGCCGAACTGCACACGATGCTCGTGGGCACCGCCATGGGGCGGCTGGGGATGCTTTAGGCGCTCGAAGCGCGCCATCACCGTCTCCCGGCTCCCCGCACTCGCTGGTATCGTCCGCGCCATGACCATCAACTCCGATCGATATACGCACGGCCACCACGCCTCAGTCGTCGGGCAACACGCGCGCCGGACTGCCGAGGTGGACGCTGCCTTCCTGTTGCCGCACCTGAAGCCGGGCATGCGCCTGCTCGACGTCGGCTGCGGCCCCGGCACCATCACCGCGGGCCTCGCGCGTGCGGTGGCGCCCGCTGAGGTCGTCGGGATCGATGTCGTCCCGGCCGTCCTCGACCAGGCGCGGGAGGCAAACGCCGGGACACCGAACCTGCGCTTCGAGGAAGGCAGCGTGTACGCCCTCGGTTTCCCCGACGCGAGTTTCGACGTGTGTTACGCGCACCAGGTGCTTCAGCACCTCACGAAGCCGGTCGACGCTGCGCGCGAGATGCGCCGCGTGCTGAAGCCGGGCGGGCTGGCCGCCGTCCGTGACGCCGACTACGCCACCATGACCGCGTCCCCGCACACGCCCGAGATCGAGCGCTGGCTAGCGCTGTACCACGCCGTCGCGAGGCGGAATGAGGCCGAGGCAGACGCCGGACGCCGCCTCCCCGGCTGGCTCCTCGATGCTGGCTTCCATGACGTCACCGTGAGCGCAACCACAGTGCTGTTCCACGAGCGTGCTGCCGTCGAGAACTGGGGCCTCTCATGGGCGGAGCGCGTCACTCACTCCGCCCTCGCCACCCAGGCCGTCGAGTACGGCCTCGCCACTCAAGCCGACCTCGAGGCCATCGCCGAGGGCTGGCGCCGCTGGACACGCGAACCGCAGGCGTTCTTCTTCTACGTGAACGTCGAGGCGATCGGGCGCGCGTAGATGCCGTACCACCGCGCCTCGGATGGCACCCGGCTCTACTACGAGATCGCTGGCCGAGCGGGAGGGCGGCGGGCCACCTTCGTCCTCGTACACGGCCTCTGCTCCAACCTCGAACACTGGGGCGAGGTCCGTGAGCGGCTCGCGGAGCGCGGGCGCGTCCTGGCGGTCGATTTGCGCGGGCATGGCCGCTCCGAGGCGCCGCCGGCTGGCTACACGATCAATGGATTCGCGACCGACCTCGCCGGGCTCGTCGAGGCCCATGGCGGCACGGCCCCTGTGATCCTCGCCGGCCACTCGATGGGCAGCACGGTCTCGCTCACGCTCGCGGTGCGCCAGCCGCGCCTCGTACGTGCCGTGATCAGCGTGGATGGTGCACTCGACCGATACACGACCGCGGAAGCACTCCCCGCTGACCGCACCTACCGAGCGTTCGTCGACCGCGAACATCCCGAGGGCGTGCGTGCCCTGTACCGCTTCTTCTTCCCGGATCCAAGGGACGCGAGCCTGGGCCAGCGCATCATCGAGGACGCCGCGCGCACGCCTCGACATGCCGCGATCGCATCACTGCGTGCCACGCTGCTTGCCGATATCCCGGCGATCGCGAGGCGGGTCCGGCAGCCGCTCCTCTACATCGGCGCCAGCCGACGGAATCGCTCCGAGGCTGCGTTGCAAGCCGTGGTCCCGCATGGCGAGTTCGGCCAGGCGGCGCAGGCTGGTCATTTCGTCCAGTTGGAGGCACCGGATCAGGTTGTCGCGATGATCGATCGGTTCGTCTCCCGCCTGGACGCCGACTAGATGCCATACGACGAGAGCCTGGTCGAGCGGATCCGCCCCCTCCTCGCGCACCGTGACGATGTCCGCGAGCAAAAGATGTTCGGCGGCCTCGCCTTTATGGTCGGCGACAAGATGTGCGTCGGGGTCACGAACGACGACCTGATGGTGCGCCTGGGCGCCGATGACCACGATGCAGCGCTCAAGCGCCCGCATGCCCGTCCGATGGACTTCACTGGCCGCCCCATGAAGGGCTTCGTCTTCGTCGCCCCCGACGGGATCAAGACGCAGCGCCAACTGCAGGCGTGGGTCGACCTCGCGCTCGCCTACCGTGCCACCCTCGGCTAGTGGGGGGCCTCGCAGAGCCGGCGCACCACCTCGTACATCACCTCGACACCAAGGTTGAGGTTCTCCACGGTCAGAAACTCATCGTGCGCGTGAAACCCGTCGCGCTCCTCCTGAGAGAGGAGACACGGGATGAAGCCGTAGGACGGGATCCCCAGCGGACGCATAAACCGGTTGTCCGTCCCCACAATCGAGGACGACGGCAGCACCACGGCATCCTCGAACGTTTCCGTGAGCACCTCGGTGATCACGCGGGTGACCTCGGTGTCCCACGGCGAGGCGACGACCGGTGCTGAGGTCGGGTACTCGAGGGTGACCTGCACCAGCGGGTCATCCACGATCGCAGCAGCCTCGGCGGCCCACGCGTCGCGCGACTGGCCAGGGAGCAGGCGACAGTCCACGAGCGCCTCAGCGCGGCCGGGCACCACGTTCGATTGAGTGCCCGCGCGCAGCACGGTCACGTTCAGCGTGTTCGTGAACGCTGCAACCGTGTCCGGGCTTGCGCCGATCGCGGCCTCGACGCCTGCGCGGTCGTCGATGTCATCGATCAGCCCCGCTTCATGCAGCCGTTCGAGGTAGGCGCGCGTCTCTGGCGTATAGGTAATGCCTCGCTGCCAGCGACGGAGCCGGTCGAGCGCGTCGAGGAGGCGCACGGTCGCGCTGTCGCGCGCGGGCTTACTGCCGTGGCCCGGTGTCCCGGTCGCCACGATCCGGAGCGGCGCCAGTTCCTTCTCGGTCACGGCGACCTCGAAGAGGTGGGCGGGGCGGCCAGCGAACTCCGGTATCCCGCTGGCGCCCTCGTTGAGCGCGAACGCGACGCCCTCGAACAGGTCGGGGCGCTCGCGGATCAGCCACGTCACACCGACCGACGAGCCCAACTCCTCATCCGGCGCGGCGAGGAATACCAGGTCGCGCGCGAGGGGCACATGCTGCCGCTTCGCGAGGAACATCGCGAAGAGGTGCATGACACCGGTGCCCTTCATGTCGACGGCACCGCGCCCGTAGACCCGTCCGTCGCGCACTTCCGCAGCAAAGGGTGGCGCCGTCCACCCCTCGGCTTCCGCGGGCACAGTGTCGAGGTGGTTTGCGAGCATCAGCGCACCGCCGCGCGACCCGTCACCGCGCAGTCGCGCGACGACCGCTTCGCGCCCCGGCGCAGTCTCGATGAACTCGCACTCGATGCCCTCGGCGGCGAGCAGGCGCCCGAGGAAGCGGGCCGCGGGCGCCTCGTTCCCCGGAGGGTTGGACGTGTCGATGCGGAGGTAGTCCCGCAGCACCGCGAGCGCCTCGGCGTGGACTGCGGGCCAGGCGATCGGCGTGGGGTTGGTCATCGGTCGAGGATAGCCGTCCGCAAGCGGGCTACGATCCGGCTCGGAGGCCCCGATGGCCACGATCGATGTTGTCCCGGTCACCTCGATGGACGACCTGCACGAGGCGCTCGCCGTGCGCTTCCGCGTCTTCGTCGACGAGCAGGGTGTACCGGCTGACGAGGAGATCGACGCGTACGACGCGAGCCCAACGGGTGACACTGGCAGCGAAGCGTTGCACATCATTGCAAGGGCGGATGGTGCGACGGTCGGTGCGGCTCGCCTCCTCCTCGATGCTCCCGCTGGCGGTGCGGTCCATCTGGGACGGGTCGCGGTGCTGACAGCGTGGCGGCGCTCGGGTGTGGGGAACGCGCTCATGGAGCGGCTGCACGGCGAGGCACGGGCGCGGGGCTTCGTGCGCGTAGAGATCTCCGCCCAGACCCACGCGATCCCGTTCTACGAGCGCCTCGGCTATCTCGTCGAGGGGCCGGTGTACCTCGAAGCGGGGATCGAGCACTGCGCAATGCACTTCACGCTCTAGGCGAGGCTTAAGAGTCCGACCGCAGCAGGCCGATGGCACTCGACGAGCCACGTCCTGCCAGCGGCATGCCCGATCAGGCGATCCCGTTCGGTGTGGGGGTTCCCACAAGCGCACCGAGGGGTATACTCCCCTTCACGTTCACGTTAGGGTATGCGGCGTCAGAAATGCCTCTCCTCACGTCTGCTTCAAGGGATCTGTGATGGCCACGCTCGAGGACACGCGCGCCCCTTCTGGCGCTCCCCAGCGCCAGCGAGGCTTCATGCTGCGTCGGTTTGAGGCCCTCGCAAATCCGTACTTCCGGCTGTTGTTTATCGGGAACCTGCTGCAGTTTGGCTCCATGCAGATGCAGCAACTGGTGCGAGGCGTGCTCGTCTTCCAGCTGACGGGATCGTTTGCCGCCCTGGGCCTCGTATCGATGGCGAACGCCGTCCCTGGCCTGATCTTCGCGCCGCTCGGTGGCGTCCTCGCGGACCGCGCGCCGAAGAAGACGGTGATCCAGTTTGCCCAGGGCTACAACGTGCTGAACGCCGCAGCCCTCGCGGTCCTTGCTGGGACCGGCTTGATGCGTATCGAGCACCTGATGATCAGTGCCGTCCTGCAGGGTGCGGTCAACTCCGTGATGATGCCGTCCCGACAGTCGATCATCTCGGACCTGGTCGGCCGCGAAAAACTGATGAATGCCATCGGGATGAACACGTCCGGGCAGAACCTGATGCAGTTGCTCGGCCCCGCCCTCGGTGGCCTGCTCCTCGCGCTGCTCAATCCGGCGTGGGTGTTCTGGGTGATGGCGGGGATGTACGCCGCCGCCGTGACCTTCACGATCCGCCTGCCGAAGAGCCCCGCCTTCGCCTACGACGCACGCGGGCCGCGACGTGGCGGCAGCTTCCGCGACATGTGGGAGGGCGCTCGCTACGTCGTCCAGGATCCGCCGATCCGCACGCTCGTCGTCGTCAACTTCATCATCGTGCTCGCGACGATGCCCTACCAGATGATGTTGCCGGGATTCGTGCGGGAGGTCCTCCAGAAGGGGCCCGCAGAGCAGGGCATCCTGATGACGATCACCGGCGTCGGCGCGCTGGGCGGTTCGATCATTGTCGCGTCCTTGACCGAGCGGAACCGTGGGCGAGTGCTGCTCATGGTGGCGACGGTCGGTGGCGTCGCCCTCATCGCCTTCGCGGCGTCGACGAACTACTACCTCACGATGCCGATCATGCTGTTCCTCGGGGCCGCCCAGGCGACTCGCATGTCACTGGGGCAGGTGCTGATCCAGTCCTACTCAGCGGACGAGTACCGCGGACGTGTGTCGGCCGTCTGGTTCATGCAGTTCAGCCTCGTGCAGGTGGGGACGTTCGTCGTCGGCATCCTGGCCGAGGTGCTTGGGCCGCAACTCGCGATCGGTGGGCTCGCGGCGGCGATGCTCGTCGCGCTCGCGTTCATCACGGCGTTCGTGCCGCGGATGCGCAACCTCCAATAGCGAGGTCCGCTGCGCCCGCGAAACCTGCTAGCGCGCGGCGAAGCGATTCCACGTCGGCGTGATCAGGATCTCGTTCAGCGTGACGTGCGTGGGCAGTTGCGCCACGTAGCGGATGAGGTCGCCGACGTCCTCTGCCTGCAACATCCGCGCCTTGTCCTCGTCACTCACCTTCACGGGACGGGAGTCGAGGATCGGGGTGGCCACCTCCCCGGGACAGATTGCCGTGGCACGGATGCCGTTGTTGCGCTCCTCGATCAGCAGGCTCGCGGTCATCGCATTGAGGGCGTGCTTCGCGGCGCCATAGGCCGGGCCGGTGAGCGGGCTGACGGCCTTCCCGGCCATCGACGAGACGTTGATGATGACGCCACCGCCCTGCTCGCGCATCAGCGGCACGACACCATGACAGCAATAGAAGACGCCATCGAGGTCGATCCCGATCACCTGGTCCCAGCCGTCCGTTGAGACATTGGACCAGTTCCGCTCGGTCACGTTCACGCCCGCGCTGAACACGCCGATGTCGATACGGCCGTGGCGCGCCTTGATGCGACCGACCACAGCGAGCACTGCCTGCTTGTCGGCCACGTCGAGGGCCTCGACAGTCGCGTTGCCGCCCGCCGCCTGCACCTGCTTTGCGACGCCCTCGAGGAGGTCGCGACGCCGCCCGGAGAGCACGACGACCGCGCCCGCCTCGGCGAGTTTGAGAGCAGCGGACTCACCGATGCCGCTGCCCGCCCCGGTGATCCACGCCACGTTGCCGGTCAGGTCGCGCATGTGTTTGCCCTCGCACTTGCGGCGGAGCGATTGCGCCGCCGGGCGGCATCGTAGCGGGCGGAAGGGAGCAAATGGCGCCTGAGCCTAGCGGATGCGGATGATCAGCTTTCCGGTGGTCTGGCCGCTCGCGATCTCCGTCAGCGCCTTCGGTACCTCGGCAAGCGCGTACTCGCCGCCGAACTGAGGCGTAAGCGAGCCCGCGAGGTGCCACGCGAAGAGATCGGCCATGCGGCCGTTGATCTCCTCGGCGTTGCGGAGATGGTCCGCCAGGCCGGGCCGCGTGAAGAAGATCGAGCCGGCGCGCGCCATGAGCGAGGTGTCGACCGTCGTGACGGGGCCCGAAGCGCCGCCGTAGAGCACGCACGTGCCTCGACGCTTCGTCGCCAGGAGCGACGTCTCGATGGTGGCCGCACCGACACTGTCGTACACGGCGTCGCAGCCGAGGCCTTCGGTGGCCTCCTTCACGGCCTCGGCGACATCGCGTTCGCGGCGGTCGATGGCGACGGCCGCGCCCATGCGGCGGGCGAAGCGCGTCTTCTCTTCGCCGCCGACGATGGCGACGACTCGCGCACCCTTCGCCACAGCGATCTGCGTGAGCAGATGTCCGACGCCGCCGGCAGCCGCCCAGATCAGACAGGTCTCGCCCGCCTTCAGCGCGTGGGAATCAGTCGCGAGGTAGTGCGCCGTGGTGCCCTGCACCATCAGCGCTACGGCCACCTCGTCCGTCACACCGGCCGGCACCTTCACCAGGCGCCAGGCCGGGACGACCGCGTACTCCGCGAACGCCGAAGGCAGCCCGTTCCAATAGACGACCCGGTCGCCCACCGCGAAGCCGGTCACGCCCTCACCCAACGCCTCGATGGTGCCCGCGGCCTCGACTCCTGGCGAGAATGGCGGCGGCGTTCGACGCGCAGCGCCCGTGGACATGCCAACGTCAGCGAAGTTCACGCCGCCGACGGTCACCCGCACGAGGACGTCATCGGCTCCGGGAACTGGCGTCGGGATGTCCTCGATTCGGATGTTCTCGACGGGGCCTTACTCGTTCACTCGTGCAGCGAGCATGGGGACTCCTTGAGGTGTTGCGCGATAGATCCGGTGCGTGACGCGCTAGACGAGGCCGGCGGCGTCCGCCTCGATGCCGAGGGCGCGCACCGTCTCCGCCGTCGGCCGGCCGGTCTCGGCGTCCCAGCCCTGCTCGATGTAGTAGTTCGTGACGATCTCCCCGAGGCCCTCGTCGGTCAGGCCCTTGTGCTTCGGCAGGTCGTCGTAGAACCGCTTCGGGAGGCGGTCATCCGCGCGGGTCATGCCCTCGCGCATGTTGAACAGTCGGGCGAGGGTGAGCCCTCGATGGGCGGTCGCGACCATCTCCGCCTGGTCGACTCCCCAGCCGGTCACGGCGTTGAGGATCTCGGCGGTCTGGCCGTCGTCGTAGGCGAGGAAGTGGCACATGCCGATCTGGTTGCGCAGGCCGTTCTTGTCACCGGTCTGCCGCATGTGGTCACCGCCCGTGGGGGCGAGGAGGTAACTCGTACGCATCGGCTCCATGTGGCGCGGGTCGTGCATGGCCATCTCCATGCCCTTCACCGTGGTCAGGAACTCCTGGGAGCCGTTCGCGACTTTCTGCGCGGCGCGCTGGGAGCCCTCGGCGAGCAGGTCGCCGAAGCCGTCTCGGTACGCGATCTTGTTCAGCATCTCGATGACGGCATCGCCGTTGCTGAACTGCAACTTCACACCGTCAGTGTCCTCGGCGGTGAGGATGCCCTTTTCGTAGCACTCCATCGCCCACGCGATCGTCGTACCGGCGGTGATCGTGTCCATGCCGAGGTAGTTGCAGACCTCGTTCGACTTGCAGACGGCGACGATGTCGTCCACGCCCACGCTCGGCCCGAGGGCCGCCAGGGATTCGTACTCTGGCCCGCCGTACTTCGGGTCGACGCGGTAGCGGCCCTGCGGGTCGACGGCGATCTTCACGCCCTTGCGCGTGACGCCAGCGTCTTCCTCGCGCGCCTCGATCTGCACGACCTTTTTGCAGCGCACGGAGCACGCGAAGCACGCACCCATGTCGATGCGGACTTCCTCCTTGATCGCAATGGCGTCCACCTTCGCGATCTCATCGAAGGCGCCCATGCGGTAGTTCAGCGTCGGCATGCCGCCGTCGAGGTTCTTCCCCTGCATCGCGCCGCCGGTGCCGTACTCGTGGAACCCTCGATGGACCTGCTCGACGGTGCTGCTCACCCACTTCGAGATGCCGAGGAGCGCGGGCTGGTCGGCGATCTTCACCGGCGTGCGGCCACGGACGACGACGGCCTTCAGTTTCTTCGAGCCCATCACGGCGCCCATGCCGCTGCGGCCGGCGAACTCGTTGAGGTCGTTCGCGATGTTTCCGAAGCGCACGAGGTTCTCGCCAGCCGGCCCGATCTGCGCCACGCGCACGCGCGGGTCGCCGATCTCCTCCTTGAGGATGCCCTCGACATCGCCGGTGATCTTGCCCCAGAGGTGGGCGGCATCGCGCACCTCCACGGTGTCATCGTTGATCCACAGGTAGACCGGCTTTGAGGCCGCACCGTGGACGACGATGGCGTCCCAGCCGGCGCGCTTCAGTTCGGCGCCCCAGAACCCTCCGGCCTCCGACTCACCGAAGCCGCCCGACAGCGGCGACTTCGCGCCCACGCTGTGCCGTCCCGCACCCGGTACCGGCGCACCCGTCAGGACACCCGGCGCGAAGATCAGGACGTTGTCCGGGCCTAGCGGGTCAGCATTCGTCGGGACGTACTTCAACAGGTAGTGCCCGATGAGGCCTCGACCGCCGCCGTAGAGGCGGAAGAACGCGTCGCCCGGCTCCTCGATGCGCGTCGTACCTGCCGTGAGGTCAACGTGGAGGATCTTGTTCCAGTAGCCGGTGCGGTCCATGGGCGTCTCTTTCGTGCGTCACGACGGATCGAGGAGCGTGGGGTCGAGGGCTATCCGCCCTCCATCTGACTGAACAGGACGACGTCATCGCCCTCGCTGAGTGGGGTATCGAGAGTCGCACGCTCACCGTTGAGTCCGACGGTGACGTCCTCGGTGGACGGGACGCCCGCCTCCGCGACGAGGTCGGCGACGGTCGCGCCTGGCCGCATCGCGAAGGTGCGAGGGCCGTTCGAGCCCTTCGGCTCGAAGCGCCGGAGGTCGGCGAACAGCGTGAGATGGACGGCGATGGTGGGGGCGGCCTGCGGTTCGGGCATCGGGTGTTCTCCGGTCAGAAGAATAGCGGAGGGCTGGTAGGCTTGGACTTCCGGTCGCGATCCCATTCGCGCAGGCCGCCAAGCAGAGGATCGTGGCCTGTGGCGGAGTCGAGCGAAGCACCGAGCGTCGCGGTGCGCTGCGATTCCGCCTCCCCCGAGCGCGTCGCGACCGCGACCGAACTCGCCCGCACCCTCGGTCTCCCGCTCGTCCATGATGGCGCCGAGGCGTACCCGCTGCTCCTCGTCGTCACCGACGAGCGCCTCGAACTACTCCAGGTCGACAGCACCGACGGCCCGGTGCACTGCGAGTTCACCGGCGGCGCATTCGGCTACCGGCGGGCGCAACCACTCCGACGCGAACTGCTGACGCGAGCGGTCGGCTTCAAGGGCAAGCCACTGGACGTCATCGACATGACCGCCGGCCTCGGGCGCGACGCCGCCGTGCTCGCCCTCCTCGGATGCCACGTCACCGCCATCGAGCGCGACCCCGTCGTCTTCGCGCTGCTCCAGGATGGTCTGCGTCGAGCCCGCGATGCGAACGCTGCGGACACGCTGGCCGAGCGGATCACCCTCGTCCGCGCCGACGCGTGCGACTACCTCGATGCACTGCCAGCCGAGGCGCTGCCGGAGGTGATCTACCTCGACCCGATGTTTCCCGAGCGCACCCGCTCGGCGCTCGTGAAGAAAGAGATGCGCCTGCTCTCGCGGCTGCTCAGCGGAGAGGACGACGCCGACCGCCTGCTCGAGGCTGCGCTGCGAAGCGGATGCCATCGAGTGGTGGTGAAGCGCCCGCTGCACGCACCGCACATCGCCGCGCCGCTCGTCCGCCAGCCGCCACTGCAGTTCCGTGGCCGCTCGGCGCGCTTCGATGTGTACTTCCCGGAGGCGAGGCCTACTCCGGCCAGTTGAGGACCTCGGCGGTGGCGCGGTGGAAGATCCAGTCCTTGTCCTCGGAGGTGAGGAACGGCAGATCTTCCCGCCAGAGGCGAAGGCACTCGGCATACGTGTTCTTCGTGAGTTGCGTGATGTCGGCTTCCCACAGCATCCGCCGCGCTCCGAATGCGTCGTACACGCCTCGCAGGTACCGATGCACGTCCTCGAAGGGATACGGCTGGCGCGAGCGGTTCGGGCCGTTGCCCACTTTCACGACCACCCGAGGGAACCTCGCGAGCGCGATCATGTCGTCGTAGGCGACGAACGCCTCGGCGGCGGTGGCGCCCTCCTGCGTCGACAGGTGATCGATGATCAGCGTGAGGTTCGGATGGCGTTCCGCGATCGGAAGCAGCCGCGAGGCGAACTGCCGAGTCAGCATCATCAGGGGAATGCCCAGCCGCTCGCAGGCCTCCCAGTACCACTCGAGGGCCGGATCCGAGAACGCGTCCTCCACCTGGGTCGGCTTCGTCGGCCACTTCCCACTCATGCGGATGCCGAGCATCGAGGGCTGTTCGAGCCAGTGTTCCAGCCGCTCCGGTGTCGTCGGGTCGTAGGGATCGATGCGGCCCATGACCGCGAACTTCCCCGGGTACCGCTCCGCTGCCGCGAGTGCGCGCGAGTTGTCCTCGCCCGCCCACCCCGGCGGCACGACCACCGCTCGGTCGACGCCGATCGCCTCCATCGCACCGAGCATCTCCTCCGGCGTGAAACTACGCGCGTGCTTCGTAGGCGGCTTCGACCGGTCCGGGTCACGCGGCCAGGGGTGCTCGGGTATGTCGGGCCAGTACAGGTGGACCTGGGCGTCAGTGATCATCGGGTGACCTCCAGGGGAGGATGGTGCCCTCGGGATGATTCGAACATCCGACCGGCGGACTAGAAATCGCGAGGACGCCCCCAGCAGCGCGGTGCTCGGCGAGCGCCAGCCTACGCCGTGGCGGCTACAGGGCGCTCGAGGTGGCGGATGTCGCCTGCTCCACTGGTACCGTTCGCGGGATCACCACCTCGAAGGTCGTCCCCTGGCCGCGGCCAGCCGACTCCGCTCGAATGGTGCCTCCGTGGGCTTTCACGATCCCCCGCGCGAGAAAGAGGCCGAGCCCGATGCCGGGGATCCCAGTCTCGACCGCGCCTGAGGCACGCGCGTAGCGATGGAAGAGTTGCGCAGCCTCCTGCGGCCCGAGCCCGATCCCGTGGTCGCTGACGCTGAGGGTCACCTGTTCGTCGTCGCCGACGATGCGAATGTCGATGGGCGTAGCGGCCGGCGAGTATTTGAGCGCGTTGGAGAGCAGGTTCGCGACGACCTGGCCGAGCGCCTCAGGATCCCACTCGCCGGAGGTATCGGTGCCGGGGGCTATCTCCAAAGAGATGCGTCGAGCCTCGTCTGAGTCCAGCCGCCAACGCGGCGTCGTCGATGATCTGGGCAAGATCCGCAGGTTCCGTGTGGACCTCAAGGCGGCTGAGCGCCAGCCGCGACACGGACTCGAGCCGGTTGAGGATCACCATCATCCGATCGGTCGCGACTTCCGCACGGGCCAACGACTCGACCGCTCCCGCAAGGTTGGTAGCGCCGGCGGCCAGCCCCCTCTTCGCGAGCTGGATGCTCGCCCTGATGGACGTGATCGGCTGTCGCACCTCGTGCATCGTGGTGGCAAGGATCTCCTCGCGCACCTCCTCGATCTGGTGGACGAGGGCCGTCAGCGAGAGGTTCGTTGCTCCATCGAGCGCGTCATGGACGAACAGTTCCGCAAGTCCCACGGTGCGGGCAGGAATACCATCTGGCAGGTGATCCCAGATCGCCCGACCGATTTCCTGACGCAGCAGGCGGAACTCAGTGATGACGTCGGCGGGGCGGAGTCCCTGTTCGAAGCGGCGACTGGCGTGGTTAGTCGCCTCTTTCAGCACGGACTCGTCCTCTGGGGAGAGTCCGAGGCCTGCGCTCGGGCGAGTACTGCGCATGAGTTTGATCAGCGCGTCCAGCACCAGCGGCAGGTGATTCGTAATCTCCTCGTCAGGGCGACCACGATGGAACGGAAGCGTGCGCGCAAACGCGAGCCAGCGATCCATGATGTCGGCGCGATATGTCGCGAGGACAGTCGCGAACGCGTCGAGATCTGGATCTGGGGATACGGTGACCAATTAGACTCTCGTCGTTTCTCGGGCTCCCGAGCGGTGAGCATCCGATCCCAGATACGTTCACCCGGGTAACGTCACCGAAGCGTCACGCCAGCCTACACAGTTGGCTCCGCACGCTTCATCGGGGGAGGTGGCACCAACGGACCGGGTAGTCCTCGGGCGGATCTGCGGCCCTCGGGCGGCGATCTCAGTCGGGGGATGCGACCGAAACACGACACCGAAGCCCGGAGAATGGCTTGTGGTGCCCTCGGGATGATTCGAACATCCGACCGGCGGATTAGAAGGCCGCTGCTCTATCCCCTGAGCTACGAGGGCACGGCCTTGATATTACTGGTGATGCGGGATCAGCGTCCCGCATCCCATCCCTAAATGTACCCACGGATGTACCCACGGGCTTTTAGGGAGCCCCCAATGCGCGGTCCATCGCAGTCGCCGCGTCCTTCTTTAGTTCCTCGCTCAGGTGGGCGTACACGTCCCTTGTGAACGCGTAGGACGTGTGCCCAAGTACCTCTTGGATGCTGCTCAGGGGCACTCCCTGTGCAAGGAGCAGGGACGCGCACGAATGTCTCAGGTCGTGGAACCGCAGGCGCGGCAGCCCTGCCTGCTGGAGGATTCGCTGGAATCGTCGGGTGATATAGGGGCCGTAGAGTGGCTGGCCGGTCGCGCCCGTGAAGACAAGATCCTGTTCGTTCCATTTCTGACCGAGGCGAAGCCGCTCCTCTAATTGCCTAGTTCGATGACGTCGGAGTGCCTGAACGGCTATGGAGGGCAGGGGGATTGTCCGGCGGCTCTTGGTTGTCTTCGGGGGAAGGTACTCGTAGACCCCGTTGATGCGTTGGAGGGTCCGCAGCACCGCTACGGAACCCGCGTCGAGGTCGATAGCATCCCAGGTCAAGCCGAGCGCCTCGCCTTGCCTGAGACCGACGGCAAGAGCCACTGTGACGAGTCCCTCCAAGCGATCCCCATCAACCGCTCGAAGCAGTTGCGAGGCCTGTTCGGCGTTGAGGTGAGCAACCTCAACGCGTTTCGAGGGCGGCGGCTCCGCGAGGGCTGCCACGTTGCGTTGGGCAAGTCCCCAGCGCATGGCCTGATTCAGCGCCGCGCGGAGGACACTGCGAGTGTGCTGAGCTGTGCGCGGCGAGTAATCGTCGCGCTCGACGAAGAAGACAACGTCGGTACCGACCTGGCGACTTCCCCAAGTGCAACTAACTGGACGGGATCCTTGCCTGGGGTATGCTTCGGCCGCATGAACCAGCCATCGGACGCCTCGTCCCCTATCGCGTCCTCCCCCGATGCGCCGAGCGTCCCAGGCGGCTCCGTGCGCTCACGCTTGGTGGCCGACGCCATCAAGACCTGGACGGCGCAACTCGTCGACCTCGGCGGCCGCAACAACAACCTGCTGCACTACCGCGACCTCCGCCTGAGCACCCTAGACATCGGCGGCACGGCCGCCGCCCCGGCTGCACTGCGACTGCTCCGCGGCGGGCGGCTTCGCCTCTCTGACCTATATCCCGACCCGGAGCTCCGGAAGCAGGCCGCCGCCCGCGCCCGCGCGCTCCTCGCCCGCGCCCGCGAGAACCGCGAGGAGCGCGGGATCGAGACCCTGTTCCTCGCCCAAGGCCTCGCGACCTAGACGAGCGATCGCAGCGCCTCGCTCCCCAACGCGCCGGTCGTCCTCCGTCCGCTCCAGCTCAAGCCGATCGGTGCGGCGTCGGACGACTTCGAACTCGAGCTCGCAGAGGGAGGCGAGATCAACCCGACCCTGCTGCACCTACTTGCCACAGACTTCAACGTGCGCGGCGACGACGAGGCGCTCGCGATCGATCCCTCGGAAGACAGCAGCGGAACGCTGGCCTTCCGTACGCTCACGGCTGTCTGCCGGCACATCCCTGGGTTCGCTATCGCCGATCGGGTCATCGTCGCGAACTTCAGCTATGCGAAGCTACCGATGGTGCGAGACCTCGAACACGCCCAGGCGGAGATCGAAGGGCACGCGCTGCTCTCTGCGATCGCCGGCGATACCGATGCTCGTGCCGAGCTCCGCGAACGGCATCGCGCCCTTGACATCGAGCATTTGCCCGTCGTCCCATTTCCACCCGACGAGTTCCTCGTCCTCGACGCCGATAGTACACAGTCAATGGTCATCGCGGCCGCTGTTGCAGGAGCTGACCTCGTGGTCGTCGGACCGCCGGGGACAGGCAAGTCGCAGACCATCTCGAACCTCATCGCCACCCTCAGCGCGCGCGGGAAAGCGGTGCTGTTCGTAGCCGAGAAGCGCGCGGCAATCGACGCCGTCCTCGGGCGGCTGCGCAACGTCGGACTCGACGACCTCGTCTTCGACCTCCATGACGGTCCTGGGAACCGCCGACGCAACGCGCAGATACTCGCGGGCGCTATAGCGGCTGCGGGCGCGACCCCCGCACCTGACGTCCAAGCGCTGCACACGAGCCTGCAGCGACACCGGACCGAGCTCGAGCAATACGCGCACGACCTCCACGAACGGACCGAACCGTGGCATGTTTCGGCGTTCGAGGCGCAAATGCGTATCTTGCGCATTCCCGAAAGTGCTCGCTCCGATGTTCGGTTCCGCGGCGACGTTCTCGCGGCACTCGATGCACCTACGATCAATGCCGCGATCGAGGATCTCCGGAGCTTCTGCCGGTTGGGCGGCACGCGCCTGCTCGCACCCACCGAAACAGCCGCGCTGCCCGCACGGCCTTGGGCCACCGCGTACACAGCTCGAATGGTGACATCGGAGTCCGATGTGCTGCGAGCGATCGACGAACTAACACTCGTGGCGCGTGCGGTACTTCCTGGACTCGCTGACGCCATCGCGCGCGTATGCACGGAGACTCACCTACCTGCGGCGCACTCGCTCGCCGAAGTACGGCGTACGATCGAGCTCGTTCGACAAGCGATTACCGTCGATGCGCGCTTCACGCCTGACGCGTACGCCCTCGACCTTCCCGCACTCGCTACCGCGATGCGCGCGGCCGCGGGATGGCAGCTAGGACGCCTCTTTGCTTCCTGGTTCGATGGGGACTACCGACGGGCTCGCGCCGCTCTGCGCGCGGTCGACCGCTCGGGAATTATGCATGACCAAGCACTGCTCGCCGCCGTGCAGGAAGCGCAGTCAACCGCCGAGCGCTGGCGGGCCACCGGCATCGCCACGCCAGTCCCATCTGTCCACCTCGCAGCGCTGGAAGCTGCCGCCAAGACAGCTGCCGATGCGTTCGGCGAGCTTGTCGAGCACCTCGCTCTCATGGCACCCGACGAGGCGTCGATCGAAGCGGTGGCGATCGAGATGCAGCGCTTGCTCGATGACCGCGAGACATTGATGCGCTTGCCTGACATCCGTGCGCTCGAGGACCGCCTGCGCGCGCTAGAGCTGACGCCAATCATCGACCTTGTGCTCGAGCGCGACATCACACCGGATGAGGCTGCCGAGGCGCTCGAGTACGCTTGGACGGTATCCGTACTCGACGCGATCACGCTCGCACTCCCCGCACTGCGTCGTTTCGACGCGACATCACAGCATGCCGAAGTAGTGTCGTTCCGACGGGACGACGTCGAGCACATCGCAACATCGGCCTCCCGTGTCCGTCGTGCGTGGGCGCTGGGCGCGGTACGCGCCCGCGACACATATCCGTCCGAAGCGGCCCTCGTCTCGGCCGAGGCCGGCAAGAAGCAACGGCACCGGCCGCTGCGGGAGTTCTACGAGGGCGCCGAGCACGTCCTCGCCGCGGTCAAGCCATGCTGGGTTATGAGCCCCCTTGTGGTATCGCAGGTGCTGCCGCGGCGGGCCTGCTTTGACGTCGTGATCTTTGACGAGGCGAGCCAGATCCCGCCTGCCGATGCGATCTGCGCGCTACTACGCGGACGACAGGCGATCGTCGCCGGCGATCCGAAGCAACTACCCCCGACCGCGTTCTTTACATCAGCTGCAGTGCTAGACGATCCGGACGACGACGAAGAGATAGACGATGTCGACGACGACCTGGAGCCTCTGGCGGTTTCAACACCGCAGCTGCGATCGACATCACGCGTTCCGGCGCCGAACCTCGCACTGACACGCGACGTGGAGTCATTGCTCGACGTGATGTCGGCGCTGCTGCCGCCTCCTTATGGGACACGCACGCTCGGCTGGCATTACCGGAGCCAGGATGAACGCCTGATCGCGTTCTCGAACGCACAGGACTCCCTATACGACTGGGCGCTGCAGACCTTCCCCGGAGCCCTAGGTGATGACTGTTTGCGGTTCGAGCACATTCCGTTCCGCCCGAATATCGCGAGTCCCACGTCGTCGAACACTGACGAGGTCGAGCGTGTGGTCGACCTAATCCTCGAGCACGCCGCATCGCACGACGAGTCGCTCGGCGTGATCGCACTTGGCATCAAGCACGCGCAGCGCATCGAGGAGGCACTCCGTCTTCGACGTCAGGAACATCCGGAGCTTGATCCCTTCTTCGACGATGGCCGCGTCGAACCTTTCTTCGTTAAGAACCTTGAACGCGTTCAGGGCGACGAGCGCGACGCCATCATCCTGAGCGTGGGCTATGCGAAGACGGCCGATGGCCGCATGCAGTATCGCTTCGGCCCCCTCAACCTAGTCGGCGGCGAGCGTCGGCTGAACGTGGCGATCACGCGCGCGCGTCGTCGAATGACTGTGACGACCTCGTTTGCCGGCAGTGAAATGGATCCTGAGCGCCTGCACGCCATCGGCGCGAAGATGTTGCGGGACTATCTTCTTTATGTAGAGAGTGGCGGCACCAACCTGGGGGTCCGCACCAAGCTGAAGCCTGACCTGAATCCCTTCGAGCGTGACGTCCTTGCGCACCTGGAACGGTCGGGGCTACGGGTAGTCCCCCAGTACGGGGCCTCCGGGTATTGGATCGACTTCGCGCTGATGCACCCGGAGCGGCCGGGCGAACCTGTGCTCGCCGTCGAGTCGGATGGCGTGACCTACCACTCCTCGCAGACTGCGCGCGATCGTGACCGGCTGCGCCAGCAGCATCTAGAGCGGCTTGGGTGGCGGTTCTGTCGGATCTGGTCAACGGAATGGTTCCGGCATCGCGAAAGCGAGCTGACCCGCGTACTTGGTGCATTCAAACAAGCGCTCGCGGACCGCGATATGGATAAGCCGCCAAGTACCAAACCGGCATTGATGGCGGCACCTCGTGTCGCGGCGCCCGCCACCCGGAGTCCGCGCCCACCTGTCCGTCGCGGCCATCCCATCGGGAACTACAGCCAAGCAGAACTTCGCAATATCGTGCGATGGGTGAACTCGGATAGTCTGCTCCGCACGACCGACGAGGTCCTTGCAGAGGTGATGAACACGCTGGGATTCGACCGCCGCGGGAGCAAGATCGTAGAAACCATCAAGCGCGCGATTCAACAGGAAATGGCCCACTACGACAACCAGCGCGGGTAGCTGACGGCAAGGGACGCGCCCTGAGTAGCTGACCTTCTCTGACGCGGGCGGGCGGATCGCCAACTACGGCGTGCATGGAAGATCGGGGGCGCGTAGGCGGCTCTGGGAGCCTCCTGGAAGGCTTCCCGCCGAACCCTCGGGGATGCACTGGCGGACGGACCACCGACTCCGCGCGGCCGAGGCACGGGCCACGAAGGCCTACCTCGTTCACGCAGTTGCGGTGGTCGACCGACTGGCGGAGAGGGTCGGGCGCGCGACCCTGCGGTAGAAGCGCCCCTGTAAGTCACTCGCGGTTCAGGGGAGTGAGAGAGTCAGAGCCGTGAACAGTGGTCGAAACAGTTACGGACTCACCAATCTCCAGGTCCCGCACTCCGTCGATGCGACCGAAGTCCAACTCGCGTCGATCACGAGATCGAAGCTCGATCCACTGTCCTTGCGATGGTCGATGAATCGGGGCCCGAATACCTCGCAACCGCGATAACTACCTGGAGGGGCTTGAAGTGGATTGGTCGTCTGATAGGTGCCGGGTCGTACTTGGCTCGGGACTAAGAATCTGCCGTCGCCGAACGAAGTCTGAACGGTGGGCGTTATCCGATTCCAGGTTCCACAGGAAGTGGAACTGACCATCCTCCAGCTCGACTTAACCTCAATGGTTTGAGGCCCCCACCCCAAATTGGCGGTTTCATGGGTGCCCTCAAACTGCCCAAATTTGTTGGTGGGTGCATGCTCAGACAACACGCAGTCAAGGCTCCCAGTTGTTTGGTATATGCCAGGCAACACTTGGCTTCCGACGAGGAAAAGCCCATTTCCGAAGGACGACTGAACAGTTGGGGTAATCGGCGTCCATGTTCCGCAGCGCTCCGGCCTCACCGTTCGCCAGGTTGGCTCGAATACGACGGTGAGTTCTCCACTCAGCCCGAAGGCGAAGAGACCGGAAGAGCCGGTTTGGATGTAGCAGTTCCGTGCGGTCGTTGTTCGATACGTACCCGGGGGGATCTGGCTCCCAATCTCATAGGTGCCGTCACCAAACGAAGTCAGCAAACCGCTGGTGGGTGGGCGCGGTGTGGCTCCTGAGACTGCGGCGGTTGGCGTGGGTGGAGGGGTAGGTACCGGTGCTTGCTCAGGGCGATTCGGCGTTGCGGAGAGGGTCGGGGAAGGCGAGCTGAGTGGCCGCTGAATCGATGATGCCGGCTGAGTCACAGCGCGCGCGACCAGTTCCCTCCCGACCTGCATAGACAAGATGTAACCAAGGGAATCGGTTCCGGATCGGGCAAGGAAGGTCGGGATGCCGACTAGCCTCCCGCTCGAGTCCAGGGCCGCCCCGCCGCTGTTCCCGTGGTTGATTACGGCATCCGTCTTGATCCAGGAATTCCCGAGTCCGTCCTCCTGATCGAGGAACCCGGCAACCGAACCCTTCGTGATTGTGAGCGTGTCCCCACCCACCCCGGGGTAACCCGCGATGGTCAGGGAATCTCCGAGTAGCGGGAGAGAACCAGATATTTGGATCGGAGATCCAAGCTCGTTCTGAAGTCTCAGTACGGCGATGTCCCTGACCTTGTCAGAATCCACGACCACTCCGCGTGTGGAGATACGGGCCTTACCCGGGGGCGCAAGGATCACGTCATACGTGTCACCGCCGGCGACCACGTGAAGATTGGTGATCACATGGAGGCGGTCGTGGATGACTACTCCGCTGCCCGAACCCACGACACGATCAGCAGAGGACACGACGATCATCACGACGCCCGACTGGGCCGCCTCAATCGGGCTCAGTTTCGTCCTGTCAGACCAGCATCCGGGGCCGAGCACAAGGACTAGGCAGATGGTGGGGAGTAGCGTCTTCATACGGCGGAGTGTAGGAAGTTTGCCCCCCGTAAGGCACTCGGGCTCTATGGGGGTGAGAAGGGGTGACGGTGGGGGTGACGAAGCGGGCCTCTCGCGCGACCTAGCGGCGGTGCCCCTGTAAGTCACTCAGACTCTATGGGAGTGATAAGCCTCGCGTCACCATTCACCGTCGCTGTGAAACAGGTGACACCCGGACGCGGCCCCGGAGGCGCGCGAACTGGTTATGATGCCGCGGCCATGTCTGACCTCAATGCCAACCTCAACGCCGCCACCAAAGCCTTGAGCCGGGCCATCTTCCGGGCCGGCGACAGTTCGGGTTCCCAGGCGGCCCGCAAAGTCCGCGATCTCGTCGCCCGCAGAACCCGCACCGCCCTCGTTGACGCTATGGCCGCCGCCGCCCCCGCCTGGCTACCGGCACTCGCTGCGCAAGACCTCACCGACCTTCGCCTCGAGATAGCACTTCCCATCTGTCGAATTGGGGTAGCGCGCGGCCCCCGTGATGGTCACGAATTCGGGCTCGCCACAAGCGTCCTGGGCGTAACTGCTTCCAGCCACTCGAGTCTCGCGCGGGTATCCATCAAGAATGATGGTGACGTAGTAGCCGGACTTTCCCGTTCCCGCAGAGGAACCGGCCCCCGCGAAGGGCACCATGTAGCAATCCTTCCCGATGACCGTGAACTCGGGGAGTGATGATTTTTTCGGCAGTGCTTGAGCGGTCGTGCACCCGCACACCACGGCGGCGAGCAGGATAGCCAGCAAGAGCGAGTGATGCTTCATGCGCCGGACTCTACTCGTCCTGCCGGGGGCTAGTCATGGGCTTGGGCTGCGTGCGCTTGTCGAGGATGTAGGCACCAGCGATGGCGGCTACCGAGACAGCGGTGGCCATTCCGTAGGCGGCGATGGTGGCGGTGCGGGCGGCGCGGGCGAAGCCGCCTACGGCTTGGTTGGCGTCGTAGTTGGCGGCGCGGGCGAGCTCGGCGGCGTAGGCGGCTTCGCCCGCCCGGTAGTCGGCGGCGACGTAGGCGCGGTCGGCGGCGGCTTTGGAGGCGACGGTGGCGCGGTCGTTGGCGCGCTCGGCCTTCGCGGTGGCGGCGCCCGCGAAGGCGCGGGCGCCGGCTAAGTCGGCGGCGGAGGGGTAGCTGTAGCCGTACGCCCCCGTGAAGGCGGCAAGGCTGATAGCGAGCGCGACCACGTAGAAGGCGATGCGTAGGTTCATGCTTGGCGCCTCTTGTCGAGGATGTAGGCACCAGCGAAGGCGACTAGCGAGACGGCGGCGGCCATTCCGTAGGCGGTGTAGGCGGCGCGGGTGGCGTTGGCGTTGGCGGCGTCGGCGGTGGCGTTGGCGAGGGCACGGGCGTTGGCGAGGGGTCGGCGGTCACGTAGGAATCGATCTGGCCGGACGACAGCGCCGTGCGCTGCGTCGCGACGTCCTTGAAGTTCAGGACGTCGTAGCCGTCGAGGTACGGGCGCTCCTTGTCGTAGAAGCCGGGGTTCCGGACCATCCGGATACCCTCGCCCTCCTGAATCGACTTCAGCATGAACGGGCCAGCACCGACCGCCCACTGCTTGACGTCAGCGGCCGGCTTCGCGAGCCACTCCTTCGGGACGATCGCGCCCTTCAGGTTGTCGCCCAGGTTCTCTTCCACCCAGGCGTACGGCTTCTTCGTGACCAGCCGCACCGTCTCCTTGTCGGGCGCGTCGAACTTGTCGACCCAGGCCGCGAAGAACGCGTAGGCGTTCGCGGCGACGGGCTTGTCTGCCATGCGCTTGAACGACTGGACCACGTCCTCGGAGTCGAGCATGCGCTCCGGCACGCCCTTGTCGTTCGGCGCGATCTTCGCGTCCGTGCGGAGTTTGAAGGTCCAGGTCACCCCGTCCTTCTCCACCTGGTGCGACTTCGCGAGGTCGTACTTCAGCCCGAGGTCGCCGCGCAGCACCTCGCGCCGGAAGAGGTAGTTGTAGACCTGCGGCACGCCGCCGGACCCGCCGAACACCGAGTTGTGCGGGTCGATCCCGGCAACGGTGCCGGTGAACCCGAGGCGGAACGTGCCGCCTTTCTTGGGCTGCTTCGCGCTGGGCGCGGCCGTCACGGCGACGGGCGCTGCTGCCTTCGGCGTGGCGGCAGCCGGCTCGTCCTTGCTGCCGCAACCGATGAGCGCCGCGCCTGCGAGGCCGGCTGCCCCGATCCCGACGCCACGCACGAGTGACCGACGCGAGACGCGTCCGCCGTTCAGTCGCTCCCAGTAGTTCGTCTCAGCCATGTCGTTCCCTCCAGATCGATGGCCCTGCACGGAGCTCGAATACGGCAAACGTGCAGCCTGTATGTAGGCGAGCCCGATCTACCACATTTTTCTTGAGGCGAGCAACGATCCAGATGTCAGTTACTAGTGCTTGCGCGCACAACTCACCGACTAGCGGCCGACTGGCGCCACTACTGGCACGCCGGACTCGGGGTCCAGATACACGCGCACCGCCACCCCGAACACCGCTTCCACTTGTGCCTCCGTCAGCACTTCGGCAGGTGAGCCGTCAGCTACGACTTCGCCAGCACGAATGGCGACGAGGCGGCGCGCGTAGTGAGCGGCCTGCGGGAGGTCGTGCATCACCATCAGCACGGTGAGGCCCTGCTCTTCATTCAGCCGCCTCAGCAGCGAGAGCAGTTCGACCTGGTGGCCGATATCGAGGTAGGTCGTCGGCTCATCCAGCAGCAGCACGTCCGGCTCCTGAGCCAGCGCGAGGGCGACCCACGCTCTCTGCCGTTCACCACCGGAGAGCGTCGCCACCGTGCGGTGCCGCAACCCTTCGACGCCGGCCAGTGTGAGGGCTCGCTCGATGGCCTCGCGATCACGGGCGCTCGATGCGCCGAGCAGACCGCGATGTGGGTGTCGGCCGCGTGCGACGAGTTCGCCGACGGCGAGGTCGGCAGGGGCCTCGGGTGCTTGCGGGAGGAAGGCGACGCGCCGGGCGAACTCCCGAGGTGCAATCGACCAGGCGTCTCGACCGTCGAAGCGGGCGACGCCCGACTGCGGCTTGAGGAGCCGTCCGGCGATCCGCAGCAGCGTCGACTTCCCCGAACCGTTTGGCCCGATGATCGCGGTCATCTCACCGGCGTGCAGCGCGATGGAGACGCCGCGCAGCACCGGCGTACCCCCGAAGGCATGGCGCAGGTCGCGGACCTCGAGGAGCGGCGTGCCCTCGATCACGTGCGCGTCCGGATCAGGATCAGCAGCACCGGGGCACCCACGATCGCCGTGATGATGCCCACCGGGATCTCACCGGGTGCTACCACCACCCGTGCGATCGAGTCCGACAGCACGAGCAGCAGCGCCCCGAGCAGGGCTGACAGCGGCAGGACGACACGCTGGTCGCTCCCCACGAGCAACCGCGCGATGTGGGGCACGACGAGGCCGACGAATGCCACGAGGCCAACGACGGCGACGGCAGCGCCCGTGAGCACCGCGGCCAGCGCCGCGAGCAGCGCCCTCGTGCGCTCGACGCGCATCCCGAGGCCGCGCGCCACGTCATCGCCGAGCGCGAGCACGTTGAGCGAGTCCGCAACGATGAGCGCGATCAGCCCACCCACGAGTGTGTACGGCCAGACCTGGTGGACGTGCTCCCAGCCTCGCTGGTAGAGCCCACCAGCGAGAAATGCCAGCGCGGCCTGCGTGAACAACTTTGAGGTGGCGATCAGCGCCGTCGAGAGCGCGGTGAACAGCGCCGCGACGGCGACGCCCGCGAGGGCGAACCGCACCGGCGAGATCCCCCCGCGCCACGCAAGCGCGTAGACGAGCGCCGCCGAGGCAAGCGCGCCGCCGAATGCCGCCGCGGGGACCAGCGCCAGGGGCACCTCGGGTGCAACGCGCAGCAGGCCGACGGCGGCCACGCCAGCGCCCGCGGAGAAGCCGAGGATGTGCGGGTCGCCCAGCGGGTTGCGCGTGATCCCCTGCAGTAGGACGCCCGCGATGCCGAGGTTCGCACCCACCAGGGCCGCGACCAGCGCCCGCGGGAAGCGGATCTGCCACACGATCTGTCGCGTCACCGGGTCGGAGCGGTCAAGCAGGCCATCGATGACATCGCCCGGGGGGATGTGTACCGCGCCCACCGCGCAGGCAAACACTACCGAAAGGACAACGAGCACCGCCGCGACCACGACCGCGGCGGTGGCACGGACTCGACGGTCGGGCATCGCTACGGAGAGGGACATAGGCGAAGTCTAGGCGGTCAGGCCGGGAAAACAGTCGGGCCGGGGCGACATCGCTCCGGCCCGACTCGATGACTGAGCACGCCCCGGCTAGTAGCCGGGGACGACCGCAGCGCCGAGTTTCACGTCAGGCTGGATGAACGTCGTGAGTTCCTTCAGGCCATCGGCCGCACGCGGGCCCGGTGCCTGCAGGAAGATGTCGAGGCTGATCTCGTGGACTCGCTTGTTCTTCACCGCGTTCAGGTTGGGGAACGTGCGCGCGACGATGCTACTGATCGAGGGGCCCGGAGTATTCCCGGGGACGATCACCAGCAGCACGTCCGGGTTGTCCTTGAACGCCGTCTCCAGCGAGATCGTCGCGTACCCCGGCACCTGGCCGGACTGCTTCAACTCAGCCGCGATGTTCTGCGCACCGGCGATCTTGACCATGTCGCCGATGAACGAGTCGTTCAGCGCCGCGGACAACTGGCCATCGCGGCCTGCGACCACGACCAGTGTCTTCGTCGCAGTCTTGCCCTTCACGGCGTCGCCGACCTGCTTCGCGGTTGCGTCGATCGCGTCGGCGGAAGTCTTCGCCTTCTCCGCGGTGCCAGTCACGAGGCCGAGCATCCGAATCGAGGTCGCGACGTCGGCGTACTTCACCGCGCCCACGAAGACGACCGGCACGCCCTTCAACTGCGCCTCGAATTGCCCGGCAAGCGGAGCCTGCGCTGACGCGTCCGCGACTACGAGGTCTGGCTGCAACTTCAGGATGGCCTCGAAGTTCGGCTGGTAGGCCGAACCGATGTCCGTCATCTTGCTGGTGTCGATCCCGGGCGCCGCCGCCGTGCTCGACCGCGCGATGGCGGTGCCGCCAGCGGCGTAGAGCATTTCGAGGGCGGACGGGCTGGTAGTCACGATCTTCGTCGGGGTCTTCGCGACCGTGACCTTGCGGCCCATGAGGTCGGTGACAGTGACACCGACGGGCGCGGCCTGCGTGGCAGCGGCCGTGGCTGTGCCCTGAGCCGACGCCGTCGCCGTGGGCACTGCAGTCTCGTCGGTGCCGCATGCGGTCAGGAGGAGCGCGAACGCTGCCACCGCCGTGCCGAGGATTGCCGTCGTCCGGCGTGCTGAACTACGCATCTGTCTCGTTCCTTTCGAAGGCCGCTCCGACTCGCGATTTTCAGCCGCACAGCGCTGGGAGCAACTCGCCAAACCGCGCGAATCTCACCAACTCCATCGAAGATTGCGCGAAATGCTCGGACTCGTCGCCGGGCCGAGGTTCGCGCGCCTGAGAGCGTCGCGACTGGCCGCTCCCGGAGCCTCGGGTATTCTGAGCGGCGACCCGAGTCAGTGCGATGCGCCCAGGGCTGAGGATCTTGATGCAGGACTCGGCACCCACCCCCGGCGCGCGACGGACAGCAGTCCGCTTGATCCGCGGTCCCGTCCAGCGGTTCATCGCGACCGAAACGTCGGGTGCCGTCATCCTCCTGGGCGGACTCGCCATCGCTCTCGGCTGGGCGAACTCCCCCTGGGCCGAGGGCTACCACCACCTACTGGAGCAGCACATCCGAGTCGATCTCGGCATGTGGAGCATCGATAAGGACGTCCATTTCTGGCTGAGCGACGCCCTGATGACGGTGTTCTTCTTCGTCGTCGGCCTCGAGATCAAGCGCGAAGTGGTCGCGGGGGAACTCGCGCATCTCCGTCAGGCCGTCATCCCGATCGCCGGAGCGATCGGCGGCATGGCGCTCCCCGCCCTGATCTACCTCGCCATGGTCCGAGGCGGTCCGGGCAGCCAGGGGTGGGGCGTGCCCGTTGCCACTGACATCGCGTTCGCGCTCGGCGTCCTCATGCTCGCCGGCTCGCGCGTGCCGTTCGCGCTGAAGGTGATGCTGCTTGCGCTCGCGATCACGGACGACATCGGCGGGATCCTGATCATCGCGATCTTCTACTCGGACGGGCTCGCGGTCGGCGCGCTCGCCCTCGCGGGGGCGATCCTCCTGCTCTGCTACGTCCTGAGGCGGGCCGGTGTCTGGTACCTCCCGGTGTATGTCGCGCTCGGTGTCGTCGGGTGGGCGGCAACCCTCGAATCCGGTATCCACCCGACGATCTTTGGCGTCGCGCTCGGCCTCCTGACGCCGTGGCAGGCGCGACGTCCGGTCGGCGCGATCGAGGTGCCCGCAGAAGCATCACCGCTCGAGCGGCTGGAGAAAGCGCTCAACCCCATATCCGCGTTCCTGATCGCGCCGCTCTTCGCATTCGCGAACGCCGGAGTCGCCGTGGACGCAAGCACCCTCAGCGAGGCACTGCGAGCGCCCGTCGCTCAGGGCATCTTCCTCGGGCTGATCCTCGGTAAGCCGTTGGGCATCCTGCTCGCGATCCGGATCGCCGTCGCGCTCGGTGCGCGTCTGCCAGAGGGTGTCGGCTGGGGGTCAATCACCGGCCTCGGCATCGTCGCCGGTATCGGATTCACGGTCGCGCTGTTCATCGCGGGCCTCTCCTTCGAGGAAGCCGGACTGCTCACCGACGCGAAATTGGGCATCCTCGCCGCATCGCTCGTCGCGGGCATCCTCGGCTGGACGATGCTGCGACTCGTCCACGCGCCACGCGCCTCCGCCTGACCGTCACAACCCGAGGAGCGCCCCACCGGCGGCGGCAATCAGTACCACGAACCACGACGGTCGCTTCCACACGATGAGCAGCGCGGCGCATGCGAGGGCGAGCGCGACGTCCTCGATGCTCCCGATCGCGCTCGTGATCACCGGGGAGTAGAGCGCCGCCGCCAGCAGCCCGACGACGCCGGCGTTCACGCCTCGCAGTCCCGCGCGCACCGAGGGCCGCGCGCGCAGGCTGTCCCAGTACGGCCCGACGCCCCACACCAGCAACAGCGAGGGCGCAAAGATCGCGACCAGCGCGATGACCGCGCCACCGACGCCCGCCGCCTTAGCGCCGAGGTACGCCGAGAACGTGAAGAGCGGCCCCGGCACCGCCTGCGCCGCCCCGTACCCTGCGAGAAACTCGTCTGCCGTGAGCCATCGAGGGACGAAGCCCTCCTCAAGCAACGGCAGCACCACGTGCCCGCCGCCAAAGACCAATGCCCCGGAGCGAGCGCTGACCTCCGCGAGCGCCACGAGGCTGTCATCCGCGGTCAGGGCACGCCCGATGCTGAGCCCAACGAGCAGGACCACCAATGCCCCCAGCCACACCGGCGCTAGCCGCCGGTACCGGGCCTCGAGCGGCACGACGGCCGGCGAGGCAACATCGAGGTGCCGCCAGCGCAGCCAGCCGTACACCCCCGCTGTTGCGAGGAGACCGACCTGCATTACCGCGTGCGGCACGAGCGTGATCGTCACCCCAGCGATCAGCGCGAGGACGAGCCGTTCGAGGTCGGGCGCGAGCGACCGCGACATGCCCCACACCGCCTGCGCTACCACCGCAACGGCCGCGATCAGCAGGCCCTGCACCCAGCCGGACGTCGCCACCTCGCTGTTGCCCAGCAGCAGCGCGAACCCCGTCAACGCGAGCACCGAGGGCAGCGTGAACCCCACCCATGCCGCGAGCCCGCCGAGGTAGCCCGCGCGGGCCGTGCCGATCGCGATGCCCGTCTGGGAACTCGCTGGGCCGGGGAGCGCCTGGCAGAGCGCGACCGTATCGGCGTACTCGGCGTCCGTCAGCCAGCGCCGCCGCTCGACGTACTCGTGGCGGAAATAACCGAGGTGCGCGACCGGCCCACCGAACGAAGTGAGTCCGAGTTTGAGCGCGACGAGAAAGACCTCGACGACGGAGGCCCGACCTGCTGGTGCAGACGACACCCTAGTAGTCGATGCCGGGCTGGGCTTTGATCCCGGACTGGAAGGCGTGCTTGACCTCGGTCATCTCGGTCACGGTGTCCGCGAACTCCTGGAGGAGCGGGTGGGCAGCGCGGCCGGTGATGATGATGTCGACGTCCTTCGGACGGTTACGCAGCGTCTCGATCACCTCGTGGACGTTGAGCCACTCGTACGTAATGGGATAGGTGATCTCGTCGAGGACGACGAGGTCGAACTCCGCGGACATGATCTTCTCGCGCGCGAGCGCCCACGCCTCGGTCGCCATCTTGATGTCGTGCTCGATGTTCTCGGACAGCCATGTGAACCCGTCGCCAAGGGCGATCATCTCGATGCCCATGCGCTGCGCGGCGTAGGTCTCGCCGTAGTGCGAGTCCTTCTTCTTGATGAACTGCAGCCAGCAAATGTTCCAGCCACGCCCCCATGCCCGCATGGTGATGCCGAGGGCGGCCGTGGTCTTGCCCTTGCCATCCCCGGTGTTCACGAGGACCAGCGGGTGCTTCTTCGGGAAGAGGCCGGTCCACTTGCCGACGGGCTGCTCGACCGGGCCGTGCTTCTGCAGCGGCTCGTCGTCGTCCAGTGCCTCGTCGCGGGGCTCCTCAGTCATCGTGGCCTCCACCGCCGAGGATAGGGCGGCGGCCCGGTCAGCGCGCGAGCCAGACGACGCGCCTCGCGTCGACAGCCACCCGCGTCTCTTGCCCCACGGCCAGCGAGGGCGCACGTAACGCCTCGACGGCGAGCGCGACCGCCAGCGTGTCCCCCGACGCGAGTTCCACGATCAGCCGCCCAGCACCGCCACCGGCCTCCGCACGACGCACCACGCCCGGCGTCCCTGCTACATCGAGACGTGCCGCATCGGGCGCGACGGCTGCACGCGTTGCGCCATCGGCACCCTGCAGGCCGAGGAGCGCGCAGCCCCCTGGTCCGAGCACGGAGAAGCCCAGGAAGCGCGCCGCAGCCTCACTCTCGGGGCGCGCCAGCACCTCGGCGGCCGGGCCGATCTGCAACGGTCGGCCGGCATCGAGCAGGACGACGCGGTCAGCGAGCAGTAACGCTTCCGAATGGTCGTGCGTGGCAATGAGCGCGGCGGTGCCCTCGGCGGCGAGGAGCGCGCGCAGGTCGCCCGTGAGTGCGGCGCGCGTCGCGTGGTCGACGCCTGAGAACGGCTCGTCGAGGAACAGGAGCCGAGGCCGGACAGCGAACGCCCGCGCGAGGCTCACGCGCTGCGCCTCGCCCCCCGAGACGGCGTGCCCGCGCTGCTCCGCGAGGTGGGCCACCCCGAGACGTCCCAGCCACTCGCCGGCACGCGCGCGGCGAGTAGCGCGGGGGACACCGTGCATCGCGAGCGCCACCTCGATGTTGCGGCGCACGGTCATGTCGAGCAGCGCCGCATCCTGGAAGACCGTGGCCGTCTGACGTCGGAGCCGGACGTGCGCACCTCGACGCGCTGTCTCGCCGAGGATGGTGATCGCACCGTCCGCAGGCAGCAGTAGCGCGGCAGCGAGCATGAGTGTGCTCTTCCCCGCCCCGTTCGGGCCGAGGATCGCCACCGTCTCGCCGGACGCCACACTCAGGTGGGGGACATCCAGGACATCGCGCCCACCTCGGCGGACTCGCACACCACGCAATTCGAGGGCAGGTGTTGCGGTGATCGAGGTCATCGACGGCGCACCCGCGCCTGCGCCGTCGTGAGCGCCGCGCTTACCAGCACGACGAGCATCAGGAGGATGAGGCCGAGGGCAAGCGCGGTACCGAAGTTACCTCGGTTCACCTCCAGCACCGCGGCGGTCGTCAGGACGCGCGTCTCGCCGGAGAGGTTGCCGCCCACCATCATCGCCGCGCCCACCTCGGAGACCACGCCCCCGAAGCCTGCCATCACGGCGACGAGGAGCGCGAGGCGTGCCTCGCGGGCGATCAGCCAGACGTATGACGCAGCGCCAGCGCCCATCGCGCGCACCTGGAGATGGAGCGAGGGCGGCAGCGCCATCACCCCCGCCGCCGCAAACGACACCACGAGCGGCGTCGCGATCAGCGCCTGCGCGATCACCATCGCCCACGGCGTGTAGATCAGGCCGAGGGCGCCCAACGGCCCCGAGCGCCAGAGCAGAATCGCGACGAAGAGGCCCGCAACTACGGGCGGCATCCCCGTGCCAGCGTTCGCAATCGCGAGCAGCACTCGCTGCCCAGGGAACCGCCCGAGGGCAATGCCGAGGCCGACGGGCAGTCCGACCAGCGCGGCGACCAGCGTCGACGCCCCGGTGATGAGCGCAGTGCGCAGCGTGATCGAGTAGACGTCCCCGTCGCCGGTGCGAAGGAGTCGTACCGCCTCACGAAGTGCCTCAAGCAACAGATCCACTAGCGCCCCAGCGGGTTCGGCTTCCCGGCGTCAGCGAAGAAGAGGGCCTGGCCGTACTTCTCCTTGCCGAAGTCACCAATCATCTTCTGCGTCTCCGCGTTCACCAGGAAGTCCTTGAAGGCACGCCCGCCTTCCGTGTTGGTCTTCGTCAACTTCGCCGGGTTGAGCACGATGACGTGGTAGACGTTGAGGAGCGCGGGATCGCCTTCGAGCAGGATGGGCAGGTCCGCTTTCCCCGTGAACGCGAGGAGCGTCGCGCGGTCGGTCACCGTGTAGCCCTGTTTCTCGCGGGCCACGGTCAGTGTGGCACCCATCCCCTGACCGGTCTCGAGGTACCAGGACTGGCCCTTCGGAGTGGCCACGCTCGCGGACTTCCAGAGGTTCTTCTCCAGCACGTCCGTCCCGGAGTTGTCGCCTCGGCTGATGAACGTCGCCTTCTTGTCGGCGATCTTCTTCATCACCTCGGCGACGGTCTTCGAGCCCTTCAGGCCCGCTGGGTCAGCGGTTGGCCCGATGACCACGAAGTCGTTGTGCATGACCAGTGTGCGCTCGATGCCGAAGCCATCTGCGACGAACTTCTCCTCGGCGGCTGGCGAGTGGACCAACAGGACATCCGCGTCGCCTCGCTCGCCCATCTGCATCGCGGCGCCGGAGCCGACGGCGATCACCTTCACCTGGTAGCCAGTCGCCTTCTGGAACGCCGGCACGAGGACATCGAGCAGTCCGCTATCCTGCGTGCTGGTCGTGGTCGCGAGGATCATGTCGGGCCGAGCGGGCTTCGGAGGCGTCGGCGTCGCGATGGGCGTCTGGGCCACAGCGGAAGTAGCGGGTGCCGCAGCCGGTCCCGTGTCGCCGCCACAGGCGACGAGGGCGAACGCGGCGACGACGACACCGAGCATCCGAGCGAGCGACATGCAAGACATGGTCATCCTCCGAGCGAGATCTCGTGCGCGACAACGTGTTGCACGAGCGTGCAGGACGGTACCACGGGCGAGCGGGAGGTGGCAGATGCCAAAGTCACAGTCCCCGGGATCCCCGCAACCTGATCCGCTGCGCCTCCGCGTGAAGGTGTGGCTGGAGCGCGGCGACGAAGTCGTCCTCTCCGAGTACCGCGCCCAACTCCTCGAGGCCGTCGCCGAGCGCGGCTCGGTCGCCGCCGCCGCGGAGGCGCTCAGCCTCCCCGTGCGCACCGCATGGAAGAAACTGCGCGAGATGGAAGCAGCCGCTGGCATTCCCCTGCTGGAGTCCGGCTCTGGCGGCACAACGGGTGGCGGCTCCACCCTCACCCCTGAGGCGCACGCGATGGTCGAGGCGTTCCGGCGCGTCGCCGGGCCCGCCTCGGACGCCGCGGAGCGCGGCTTCGCTGACGAACGCCGCCGCTTTCCGCGCTAGCGGCCCTCGCCTGCGCGACCCGTTATCCTGAGGCTGGCCGCCCGAGCGGGGCGCCAGAAAGCCGCGCCATGCTGCCTCTCATCGTCGGTGTCGTCGTCCTCGTGCTCCTCGCGGGCGTCGTCATCTCCATCTACAACGGGCTCGTCCGGAAGCGCCTGCGCGTCGACGAAGCCTGGGCCCAGATCGAGGTGCAACTGAAGCGCCGCTGGGACCTCATCCCGAACCTCGTGAACTCCGTCAAGGGCTACATGGAGCACGAGCAGGACACGCTGCAGCGCGTGACCGACGCCCGCGCGAACGCGGTGTCGGCGGGCGCGCAGGGCACTGCCGCCCAGGCACAGGCTGAGAACGCCCTGACCGGGACGCTCCGCTCACTGTTCGCGGTCATGGAGGCCTACCCGGACCTCAAGGCGAACGAGAACGTCCTGAAACTCCAGGAAGAACTGACCACGACAGAGAACCAGATCGCGTTCTCCCGCCAGCATTTCAACGCGACCGTACGCGACTACAACGAGGGCATCGGTACCTTCCCGGCGCTGATCTTTGCCGGGATGTTCGGCTTCACCACGCGTGACTTCTTCGACGCGCCTGATGAGGCGAGTCAGGTTCCTGAGGTCCGCCTCCGCTAGCCTCCGCAGGCAGGCATCGAGGGCGGCCGATGGCAGCGACCACGTTCTACGCACAGGCGGCGGCGAACCGACGAAAGTCGGCGCTGCTGCTGTTCGTCGCGACCCTCCTGTTCCTCAGCTTCGGGTTCGTCGTCGGTTTCGCGTGGCTCGGTGATCCCGTCGCCGCGATCGGCACGACGGTGGTCGCGGGCATCGCGGCGCTCGTCTCCGGCCTCGTCACCTACTACGGCGGCGCGAAGATGGTGCTGGCCGCATCGCGAGCGCATCCCGCGACCGCCGAGGCACACCCCGTGCTGATGAACGTGGTGCAGGAGATGGCCATCGCGGCCGACCTGCCGATGCCGAGTGTGTACGTGATCGAGGACACGGCGCTTAACGCCTTCGCCACCGGGCGGAGCCCGCAGCACGCCTCGATCGCCGTCACCACGGGCCTGCTCAACCGCCTCGATCGCGAAGAACTGCAAGGCGTGATCGGGCATGAGTTGGGGCACGTGCGGAACCTGGACATCCGTTTCGCGCTGCTGGTAGGTGTCCTCGTCGGTGGCATTGCGCTACTGGCGGACGTGCTGCTGCGCTCGATGATGTGGGGTGGTGGCCGGCGCCGGAGCAACAATCGCGACAGCGGCGGAGGCGGCCTGCAAGCGTTGATGATGGTGCTGGCGCTCGTCCTCGCCGTGCTTGCGCCGATCGCCGCGAGGCTCGTCCAACTCTCCGTGAGCCGTCAGCGCGAGTACCTCGCCGACGCGACTGCCGTCGAGTTCACCCGCAACCCCGCGGGACTCGAGGGTGCGTTGTGGAAGATCGGCACAGACCGTGAGGTGCTGGAGGTCGCGAACCGCGCGACCCAGCACCTGTACATCGCCAATCCGATCAAGAAGTTCGAAGAGCGCGCGAGCAGCCTGTTCTCCACGCATCCGCCGCTGGCCGACCGCATCAACCGCCTGCGTGCCCTCCACGGCGGTGCACCGCTCAGCGTCGAAGACATGCGCCCGCTCGCCGCGATGGAATAGGCGACGTGGCGACACCCAATATCGAGTCTGCTCGGACTGGCACGCCACCACTGGCACGCGCGACAGCCTTCGCGCGCACACTCGGCCCGGTCGCCCTCGGACTGGCGCTCCTCGCACTCGCCTGCGTGCTGGCACTGACACGAGGGGCGGCGCCCATCCCAGCAAGCACCGCCGTCGCGTTCATCCTCGACCGGTTGCCGTGGGTCACACTGCACCCGGACGCGCCCGCGACATGGGAGCGGATCATCTTCGATGTGCGCCTGCCGAGGGTGACCGCTGCGGTACTCGTGGGCGCCGCACTTTCGGGCTCCGGCGCGGCGTACCAGGGTGTGTTCCGCAACCCGCTCGCCGACCCGTTCCTGCTCGGCATCGCCTCGGGTGCGGCGCTCGGCGCCTCACTCGCGATCGTCTCGCCATTGCCGATGGATTCTTACGGCTTCGGGTGGGTGCCGGCGAGCGCGTTCGCGGGGGCGCTGGTCGTTGTCGTACTCGTGACCATGCTCGCGCGCGCCGGCGGGGAGGTCGACGGCGTCTCGCTCATCCTCGCGGGAGTCGCCCTGTCGGCTGTCTGTTCGGCGGTCTCGTCGTTCATCCTCCTCACCGGCGGTGAGAAGGCGCAGCCGATCTTCGCCTTCATCTTCGGCGGTCTGAACACCGCGACCTGGACGCGCGTCGCCCTCGCGCTGCCGTACGTGCTCGGAGGCGCCGCGGTGCTCGCGCTCACATCGAGGGCGCTCGACGTCCTCCAACTCGACGAGGAGCAGGCGGAGCACCTCGGGCTACATGTGGCGCGCACGAAAGTGATCGTGCTGACAGCGGCCTCGCTAATGGCAGCGGCCGCCGTCGCCGTCGCCGGGATCATCGGCTTCGTGGGGCTGATGGTGCCGCACGCCGTGCGGCTGGCGTGGGGCGGCGGCTTCCGACGCCTGCTCGCGCTCTCCCTGATCTACGGCGCGACGTTCCTGGTGCTCATCGACACCTTCGCGAGGACGGTCATCGACCCGCAGGAAGTCCCGCTAGGCATCCTTACCGCGTTCATCGGCGGCCCGGCCTTCCTCTTGCTCATGCGGCGTCGGCGGCGGTGGACGCTGTGACCGCCTCGACCGTCTCCGCGACGCTGCTGCTTGCTGAGGGCGTCACTGTCCGGATCGGCGAGCGCGACATCGTGCGCGACATCGCCATCGAGGTGCGTGCGGGCGAGATCGTCGGGCTGGTCGGGCCGAACGGCGCCGGGAAGAGCACGCTGCTACGGGCGCTCGCTGGTGCGCACCACACTTCCGGCGATGTCCGGCTGCTCGGCACACCACTCCACGAAGTCGACCGACGCGAGCGAGCGCGCCTCGTAGCCGTCGTCGAGCAACTCCCCGAGGCGCCTCCCACGATGACGGTTGGAGAACTCGTGGCCCTCGGGCGGTACCCCCACCTCGGTCTCCTCCGGCGTCCGTCCGCGCACGACCACGAAGTGGTGAACGAGGCGATGCGGCGCGCTGGCTGTGATGCCCTCGCACCGCGCCCCCTCGGGACCCTCTCAGGGGGCGAGCGCCGCCGTGCCTTCATCGCACGTGCCCTCGCGCAGGAGGCCCGCCTGCTGCTCCTGGACGAGCCGAGCGCGAACCTGGACGCCGAGGCGCAGGCGACCCTGTTCGAACTGCTCCGCGCGCTGGCCTCGGAAGGTGCGGGGATCCTCGTCGTCGTCCACGACCTGACGAGCGCGGCCGCGTCCTGCGACCGGATGGTGCTGCTCCACGACGGCCGAGTGTTGGCCTCGGGTGCTCCGCGCGAGGTGGTGACTGCCGAACACATCCTGGCCGCGTATGGGCCGCATGTGACTGTCCTCCCCCACCCGACGAGCGGCGTCCCGATCGTGATCCCAACGGCTGCGACCCGCTAAACCTCGGCAAGCCTCCGCCTCGGAGTGAACCGATCGCCCGCCGCGCGCGAACTACGTGCATCGGCTGAAGGCGAGGTCATCGTTATGTCGACGATTTCGTCGCCCCTCAGCCCTGGCGCGCTGCGTGGTCGGACCTCGCCCCCCGCGGGTACCGCCTCGAGCGCGCATCCACTGAAGGATCACGGAGCAAGGCCGCGCACCGTGATCCGTGGAGCGAGCGTCGGGTGGGGAACCGCCCGACGCTCGC
>CAMBFG010000005.1 GCA_945865925.1 Dehalococcoides mccartyi | reverse complement strand
TTGCCGCTCGTGCGGCAGAGCTCGACGACTTCCGCCTTGTACTCGTCCGTGAACGCACGCCGTGCACGTCGTCCTGTCGATTCCATTCAGACATCCTTCCAGGGCTACACGCCCTATCTTGGGTGTCCGTCAGATCGGGGCAAGTCCAGTACAAGCTCAACCCTGTTGGATACAACCTCGTGGTCCACGGCCTCCCCCGTGAAGGTGGAGGCGCCAGCGTAACGAAGCGTGCTTCTGCACGCCCTCGTACAACCACGAAAAAGGCTGCAGCGAAGCCAGTTCGGAAGAAGGAGACCGTAGTAAAGCCAACGGCCAAGACTAAGGGCGGCCCCGGCCGACGCTCCGCCTAGGTCCTCAGTCATGACCACCGGCAGCGATCCGTGGACTAGGTTTTGGGACGGCGTGCAAGAGTTAAGGGTCGCGCTCAACCGCTCCACGGCTGTGAACGTGAATGCATCTCACCTTCGCACTAGCGCGCAGTCGTCGGTTCAGACCTACTTCCGGGAACTCCGACCAGAGCTTGCCACATTGGTGGAAGACCCAGCTGTCCTCAACGATTTGGACGACCATCTTCAAGCGCTTCTTCGACTGTCTCAGGGCGCAAACTTACGGACATCCTACGTACGCGTCGTCAGAGAAATCGTTCGGAAGCAAGCCGTGATGTCCGGGCTCCGCGAGATCGGCATCGGGGCGACTGCAGCGAAGAGACTCGTGCACGCTCGCGGAATGACCGACACAGAGTCTCGAGTACACACAACTATCGATCGGATGCTGCCCGCGACAGCGCGCTCATACCAACAAGCAATCGCGGATCTGAGCGACCCGGGGCGCGTGTCGTTTCGTGGAACAGCGGTTGAATTGCGCGAGACCCTCCGGGAGGTCCTTGACCACCTCGCCCCTGACGCAGCGGTCGAGTCCGATGTCGGCTTCGAGTTCGAGAAGGACAGGCGTGCACCGACTATGCGTCAGAAGGCGAGTTTTGTACTTCGTTCGCGCGGACTGTCCCAAGCGAGCCGGAAGGGACCGCAAGATGCGGTTGCGCTGGTCGAAGGCTTGACCGCATCACTTGTTCGCTCCGCCTATGAGCGCGGATCCGGGGCAACGCACTCGGCTCCCGACAGAGGTAGCGTGCAACGACTCAAGATGTGGATCGAGACCGTTCTCTCCGAACTACTTGAGGTCTGAGGACAACCAGCCAGAACTAAGTCCTATCGTCTCGTGAACTTCGGCGGGCGCTTCTCATGGACGGCTTGCATGCCTTCGGTGTGGTCAACGGAGTCTGTGAGCAGCAGGTTCAGCCTGTGCTCGTAGTCGTTGTACTCCTCGAAGTCTTGGCGCACGGCGCGGATCATGGTCGCCTTCCAGGCGGCGTAGTTCTTCGTCGAGCCTTCCAAGTTGATGAGCAACACGGCGGGCAGCACGTACCTGCTGTCGTCACTACCGGTGCATCGACACCCCTGAAGAGTCACAGAGATCGAGCGCCCTCGGGCAAAAGAGAGGCGCGCACCCTCGCGGATGCGCGCCTCTCTTTTGCCGAGCGGGAATCGAGGCTAGCGCTCGCGGGTCTGCCCCACGCCACCGGTGTGGCCGCCGGAGACGTTGCCGTTGGCAATCTCACCACGCCAACCACCGGTCTCGTGGCCGCCACGCTCCTCGATGAAGTCCTTGAAGCGCTTGAGGTCGCCCTCCACCTTGCCCTCGACGAGTCCGAGTGCGGCGCCGACCTCTTCGGCCAGACCCTGCGGCTCGTACGACATCTCGAGGTGGACCTCGGTGCGGCCGTCGCCGGCCGGGCGGAAGGAGACGAGGCCCGCGTTGGCCTCGCCGGAGATGGAGCGCCAGATGATCTTCTCGTCCGGCACCTGCTCCTGGATCTCGGCTTCCCACTCCACCTCGCGCCCGCCGATGCTGGCGCGCCACGCGAGGCGGCGGTCGTCGAGTTGCTTCACTTCGCTGACGCCGTCCATGAAGCGCGGAAACTCTTCGAACTGGGTCCACTGGTTGTAGACCGATCGAAGCGGCGCCTCGACGACGATCTCCTTGGCTGCTCGTGCCATGGGGCTGTGTCCTCTCGAGCCGCGTCGTGCGGCATACGCGGCGAGAAGTGCCGCGTCGAGAGGTTCTCCCACGCGCCGTAAGAGTCGAATCAACCCAGCGAATTGCGCCGTATCAACTTCGGATCAGTCGCGCGAGGACTACCGACCGGTGAACTTCGGCGGGCGCTTTTCGCGAAACGCCTGCACGCCCTCGGTGCGGTCGACGGAGTCCGTGAGCAGCAGATTCAGCCAGCGCTCGTGGTCGTTGTACTCCTCGAAGTCCTGGAGCACGGCGCGGTTCACACTCGCCTTCCAGGCGGCGTAGTTCTTTGTCGGGCCCTCGGCAAGTTCGCCGACGAAGGCCGCGAGGTCGGCCTCGAAGGTCTCGGGTGCCCACAGGCGGTTGATGATGCCGTAGCGCTCCGCCTCCACGGCGGAGATCACGCGGCCGGTCATCAGCAGGTCCATCGCGCGCGACTTGCCGATGAGCGCGGGGAGTAGCAGGCCTACGCCCTGGTTGGCGAAGATCGCCTTGCCCGCTCGGATGTCGCCGATCACGATGTCGGAGCGCGCGACTCGGAAGTCGCTCGACAGCGCCGTCACCCAGCCCGCGCCATGCGTCAGGCCGTTCAGCGCCGCCACGATCGGCTTCGGCGTGCTGAGTAGTGTCTTCACGAGGTCGAAGTGCGGCCCTCGCTCGGCGTGCAGGCCGTTGCGCTCGTAGCCGTCGGGCATCGTGCCCATGCCGCTGACGATGTCGTCGCCCGAGGAGAACGCACGACCCGTACCGGTGATGACGATCACGCGCACATCAGGGTCGCGACCGGCCTCGAACACCGCGTTGGTGATGCCGGTCACCATGTCCCAGGTGATGGCGTTCAGCCGCTCCGGCCGGTTGAGCCGCAGCGTCACCACTCCGCCGTCGCGGGTCTGGACCAGTCCTTCGACGTCACCCATGGTGCACCCCTCTCTGCGTCCGGTATGGACCGCACTGAGCCGCCGGAGGATAGCAGAGCCCGCGAGGAACCTCGGGAGTGGTGTAGCGTCGTATCTGTCACACAACACTGGAGGCAGCATGTCGGTACGCACGCAGTGGCTCCAAACGATGGTGTTTGCCCTCGCGACAGCCACCCTCGCCAGTTGCCGAGGCGGTGGCGACCAGCCTTCGACCCCCGCTCCGACGACCGCACCTTCCGCGACCGCCACACCTGCGCCAACAGAGACACCGACACCTGGCCCGCTCACCGCCCAGACCGCGCGCGGTCTCGTCGAGGTGACCTTGATCCCGGTCCCGACGAACGCTCGACTCGGGTGGGCCGCCGACGGCAGCATCCTCGCGTTCGGCGACCGCGAATTCATCCGCACCGATGTCGCCATCGGTTCGCCGAAGCGGACCAGTGCGCCGGCGGGGACACAGATCCTTGCGGTCTCGCCAGACGGCCACACCGTTGCCGTCGTCGGCATCGACACGGGCGCGTTGCTGCTCTGGGACCTCGACACCCCCGACTTCACCCCCCGGACGATCGAGGGCGCGCGCGGTCGTGCCTCGGCATCGTTCACCGGAGATGGTGCAAACGTCATTGTGACCGAACAGAGCACGATCGCGGCCACGGTCTTCGACGTACGGACGAGCGGGAAGGTCGGGACACTGACGGGCTTCCAGACGGCAGCGCCCGTCTACAACTTCATCGTGGGCCCCACGGATACCGGTGTGTGGCACGCGCGCGCGACCGTCCAATTCGCCCAGATCCCTTCGGGTACCCTCGGCGCGCGGCTGTCGTTCGAGGACTTCGTCGGTGAGGTCTCCTTCACCCGCGACGGACGGCTGCTACTGACGACGACGGGCATACAGGAGAACGGCAAACTCATCTCACGCTTGCAGGCGTGGGACCCGGCCAGCGGGACCGAACGCCTCCGCGTGACACTACCCGAAGCCGGCGCACGCGCCACGCTCTCGGCAGACGGAGCGTTAGTCGCAGTCGCTGGCAACGGCGGTGCCCGCATCCTCGACAGCATGGGTGCCCAGGTGTGGATCGACGCGAAGCACGGTGCCGCAACGACCGCGGTGTTCACCGCCGACCGCCGCGCATTCCTCGTGATCTCGGACGGCGCGCTCCGCCGCTACGAGGTACCGCGGTAGCGCCCTACCGCATCGCCATCCCCATCGAGTCGCGGACGCCGCCCGACGCGATCAGCGCGTCCGCGCGCTCATCGAGGCCCACGTCCGCGAGGATCTCGCGGGTCTGCCGGCCGAGGGCCGGTGCGGGATTCCCGGCGCGGAGCGGAGTCCTCGACAAACGGGCCGCGGGGCCGATGGTCGTGACCATGCCCATGTCGTCGTGCTCGCGCGCGACCGCCAGGCCGTGCTCGCGCACCCACGGGTGGTCCATCAACTCGCGCGTCCCCTGCACCACTCGATGCACCGCGACGCCATCGACGCCCGCCACGCGCTTCTGCCACGTCGCGAGCGGCGCCATCTTGATCCGCCGCTCCAGTTCCGCCTCTAGTGCGGCACCGGAGAGCGACTCGATCCCGCCGAAGCCCTCGACGCCTGCGAGGGCGGCGACGGTCGGTGCGGCGAGGAAGAGCCAGATGTCGATGGCCTCGTACGCGCGGTTGAGGGGACCGCTGCCGACTGAGTCCTGGCCGCATGCCTCGTCCCAGGTCTTGCCGGCGAAGTCCTGCATGTAGGCACCCTGCAGTAGCGTCGCGGTGTAGGCGAGCGCGGCATCGACGTGCTGGCCATCGCCCGTCTTCCGCCGGTGCAACATCGCGAGCGCGACGGAGTACGCACCGAGGAAGCCGGTGCCATAGTCGTTCACCGCGTACTTCTGCAGTTGGGGCTGGGCCTTGCCACCGAAGCGCTCCTGCATACCGGTCGCGGCCTGCGCGATCTGCTCGTGGCCCGCGCGTCCGGCGTATGGGCCGACGTGCCCGTAGGTGTTGAGGGAGGCGTAGACGATGTCCGGCTTCTTTGCCTTCACCTGCTCGTAGGAGATCCCCAACTTCTGCGCGACGTCCTTGCGGAAGTTCTGCACCACCACGTCAGCGGTCTCGACCAACTTCCAAAAGACCTCCTGGCCCTCCGGCGTCTTCAGGTCGAGCACGATCGAGCGCTTGCCTCGGTTGACGTCGCCGTGGAAAGCGAAGCCTGGAGGCCGCATGGGCGCCTCGATCTTGATGACGTCGGCACCGTACTCGCCCAACGTGCGCCCGCACGTCGGCCCCGCCAGCACGATGCAAAGGTCGAGGACGCGCACACCATCGAGGGCGCTGCGCAGCAGCCCTTCGGGCGCGGCTGCGGTCGGCGCTGCCCCACGGGCCGCCATCGCGAGTGCCATCACCTCAGCGTGGTCGGCATCGAGCGGGCGGCGCGGCGCACCGACCGCACCCGGCGTCAGCGTGAGGCGGGCGGATACGCCCGGGACGCGCATCTTGCCGAGGATCGGGTCGTCCACCTCGACGATCGTGCCGGAACCGAGCGCATGCTCGTGCGTCAGCCACTCGGCGCTCGGGCGGCAGACAGCACACTCGCCACCGGCCGCGTTGACGAGCGCTTCCCACTCGGCGGCCGGGCGCGTCTTGAACAGCACGCGTGCCTTCTCGATCATCTCGCGCGCGAGATCGGGGTTCTTCGCCAGTCGCTCACGGTCGAGCAGGCCGTCCTTCACCCAGCTCCCGACGCCCGCAGCGTCGAGGACTTCCTGGGTCTTGCCGTTGCCCGTGTGGAACATGATCCAGCGGCCGTCCGAGCACTCGAACTGTGTCGTCAGCGAGACCCCAGCGCCCATCGGCGGCAGGTCGCCGGTGTGGACGCGCAGGCCGTCGTAGCCGATGGCGCCGAACATCGCGTCGAAGAGCGGCACCTGAACGATCTGGCCGACGCCGTCGCGCTCCCGCACACCGAGCGCCATTGCAACGGCGACCGCGGTCTGGATCGCGGCATACGAGGACGGCAGCGGAATCGCGCTGTAGATCGGACGGCCGTTCGTCGGCGTCCCACCGCGAGCAGCGCGGTACATCCCGGCGGCGGCGGCGACGATGCCCTCCCAGGCCGGCATCCCCGCGCGCGGGTCGTCCGAAGCGAAGCCAGGCAACGAGCAATAGATCAACCGAGGGTTCGCCTCGGTCATCGCAACGGCACCGAGGCCCAGGCGGTCCATCACGCCCGGCCGGAAGTTCTCCACGACCACATCCGCGCTGGCGATCAAAGCACGCGCCGCGCCCCGCCCGTCGTCGGTTTTGAGGTCGAGCACGATCGAGCGTTTGCCGCGGTTCCACGTGGCGTTGGCGGGGGTGTCCCAGAGCGGGCCGCCCGGCGGATCGATACGGATCACCTCGGCGCCCTGGTCGCCCAGCAACTGTGCCGCGAGGGGGCCCGCGATGTACTGCCCGAAGTCGATCACCCGAACGCCAGCCAGCGCACCAGCCATAGCACCCTCCTCGACACCGCCCGACCACTGGTCGAGGCTCGCGCAGTGTAGTGCGGCGCGCTGGGCCGGCGTGAGGCGGGCTCGACGATTCTTTGAGCTCCACGAGCCGCATCGCACGCTTGGAGACGCTCGACTGCTACCACCCACCGAGGTATCCACCCGCATCCCTTGACCCTCGATTCCAGTACCATCGACCCACCTCCCACCGAGGTGACCGGAGCCATCGATGCGGGTTCGACTGATTGCAGCGATCACCAGTGCGCTCGCACTCTCGCTCGCGGCGTGCGGCGCTGATGTCCGTGCGCCCGCGGCGGCGACGACATCGACCTCGACGCCCGCTGTCGAAGTCAACGCCGCACCGGGAACGGTCGACGCGAAGCCGCTCGCGACGCCGATGTCCGCTACCGCAGCACTCGATGGCAAGTACATCGTCACCCTCGACCCCGGGCACGGTGGCGACGAGTCTGGTGCGGCCGCCTACGGCGTCGTGGAGAAGGACTCGAACGTTGACTTCGCGCTCCGGGTGGAGCGCTACCTCCAGCAATCAGGCGTCGAGGTCGTCGTCACCCGACGCGACACGAACTACCCACCCGGTGGCGGCGGCACTGGACGCGATGGTTCGCGGGCTTCGCTCGCTGAACGGGTCAGACTGGCAAATGCGGCGAACTCGGACGTGTTCGTCTCGATCCACTCGAACGGCTCGCCAGATTCGAGCGCGCGAGGCATCGAGGTCTACTGGGAGAGCCGTCGCGAGTTCGCGGATGAGAACAAGCGCCTCGCCCGAACGGTGCAGGATCGCTTGATCGACACCACGAACCGCGCTGGATACGGCATCCGCGACCGCGGCATCATCGACTCCTCGTGCTGGCGAGGCGCGGCGGGACGCTGCGTCGGCCTCTTCGTGCTCTCGCCGGGCGGCCAGACCACCCTCGGCGGTAGTGCGCAGGCGAAGGTTCCGAGCCTGATGCCTGGAGTCCTAGTGGAACTACTCTTCATCTCTAATACGGATGACGTCGCCCTGCTCAAGGACGATCGAGCGCGGGACACCATCGCACAAGGCCTCGCCTGGGGGATCCTCGACTTCCTGAAGTCGAGGTAGCGCGCAAGCGCTAGGGCACGCAGCGCCAGACCGACCACTCCTGACCGACACGCGCCCGCGGATCGAGGCGGCATCGCTTCATCACCACGTCCATGACGTCGCGCCCGATCAACCCGCCTCGCAGCCGCCCTAGACCGAGGATCAGGCCAGGCACCTCGCCGCTTGCAAGCAACTCATCGAGTTCCTCGGACGGCAGCATGCCCGCGCGCTCGTATTCGTTCCAGACGGGGAACACGGAGATGTCGCCGTAGGCCACCGCCTCGCCTGCGTTGTTCACGCCGTCGATGCCGAAGCGGTACTTCGTCCCCTGGTCCGGGAACGCGGCGAGCACGAGGTCGACCGGGACAACGCGCGCACCCGCGGCCGGCGGTCGCTTCGCGGCGTAGACGAGCGGGTTCGGGCGTGTGATCTGCCCACCGTGTGGCGTCTCGGTCGCGATCCATATCGAGGCCGCCGCCGGCAGCGCCAGCACGGCAACGAACGCCAGCCCCCGATACAGCGAAGCGTGCCGCCGCGACCATGCCAGCAGCACGAGCGCCGATGCGAGCACGACCAACACCACGGCGATCGTGGTCGAGTGGATCAGCGGCGGGTGGCCTCGGACCGCCCACCTCGCATACACCGCAACACCGAGCACGACCGCCACGGTCACGGCGGCGCCGCGCCAACCTCGCATCCGTACCACCTCGGCTGCGGCGAGGCCGACGAGGGCGGCGAGGGCAGGCGCGTACGACTCCGTGTATTGCGCGGCGGCACGGTTGGAGACGGTGAACAGCACGATGCCGGTGATCGCCCAGGCAGCCCAGAACAGCGCCGGACTCGCCAGGAACCGCCTCGGCTCCCGCGCGGCCAGCGCGATGCCCGCGAGCGCGAGGAGCACGGTCGCACCGAGCAGCGGCCCGTTGGATCCAGTGACGAGGCGCTCGGGGCCGGCATCGCCCACACCAAACGCAAGCGCCGACGCGCGGATCTGCGCGTTCGTGTCCGCCGACCCGCCCGGAATCGGCGCGAAGATCGTGACCTCACCGGGCAGGACTCGCTCGAGGCCGTTGTAGCGCAACACGAGGCCGACCGCGCTGTTCGAGCTGTCGTTCATGATCCTCGGTCGGTGCTCCGCGGGGGTCAGTTCGACGGAGGCGACCCACGCGACGCTCACCAGCACCAGTACCGCGCCCGCACCAGCGATCGGCCGCCAGCGCGTGATGACATCGCGCCGCCAGCGCAGGCCGATGTAGAGCACGACCGCCGGCATGACGAGAAAGCCCTCGAAGAACTTCACGTTAAACAGCAAGCCCATCACCAGCGCCCACACCAGCAGGAGGCGCGGCCTCGGCGTCTCGACCGCGACGATCAATAACCACGCCGCACCGGCAAGGAACGCCGCGAGCATCGCGTCCATCGTGGAGTCACGCGACGTCGCGACCGACTCGGGAAACACCGCCAGCGCCAGTGCCGCCACGAGCGCTGCGAGCGGCCCTGCCGTGCGCCTCGTTGCCCCCCAGGTCAGGCCGACGGCGATGACGCCCGCGACCGCCATCGGCCCGATCAGCGACGTGCCCTCGAAGCCACCGATGCGCACCGCCAGCACCTGGAACCACAGCGCGAGCGGCGGCTTGTCCACCGTGAGCGTGGCGGCCGGGTCGTACGCCGCGTACCAGAAGTGGTGCCACGACCGGCCCATCGAGCGCACCGTCGATGCGTAGAAGAGGTTGCCGAGGCCGGCCTCACTCAGCGCGACGAACCGGAGACCGGCGGCGATGCCGAGTGCCGCGGCAAGGCCGGCAGTCTCCAGCGCATGCGCACGCCAGAACTCGCGCAAACCTCGAGGTCGCCAGGATCGCAGTGCTGCTCGCATGCCGCCTCCGATGTCGCGCATCGTAGGGGTGGCGAGGGACACGTGCGGGCTACTCGCTACGAAGAGCGAGGATGGGGTCGAGTCGCGCAGCGCGGAACGCCGGGTATGAGCCGCTGATCAGCCCGACGAGCAGCGCCACGCCGAAGGCGAGCACGATGCTCCACGTCTGGATCGCGGTCTGCATGGCCGTACCAGAAATATCACGTCCGTCGATCCCCATCGCCACCCCGACGCCGATGCCAGTACCAATGAGGCCGCCAACCAGGCTGAGGACAATGGCCTCCGTCACGAACTGACGCATCACGTCAGTCCCGCGTGCGCCCACGGCGCGGCGGATGCCGATCTCGCGTGTCCGTTCCGTCACGGACACCAGCATGATGTTCATCGTCCCGATCCCGCCCACAATCAGGGAGATGCCAGCGATGCTGCCGAGCAAGATCGAGAGCGTCCGGCTCACCTCGGCGGCCGCGCCGACCAGGTCGTTCTGACTCTGGACCGTGAAGTCTGGCGTCACGACCTGGTGGCGCTGGGCGAGGACATCGGTGATCGCCGTCTCGATCGGTTCTTGCTTCGCCCCGGGCGCCGTACGGATGTTGATCTGGTTGACCGAGATATCGCCTCGCGGGTTACGGAGAAACTGGAACCGTGCCGAAAGCGACGACACAGGGATAAAAGCGTAGTTGTCCTGCTCCCCGGTGCCGCCGCGTGGCTCCATCACCCCCAGCACGCGAAAGTTGAAGCCCTGCGGCCCGAGAGCGATGCGTACCTGCTGTCCGATGGCGTCCCCGTCCGGAAACAGCGACGCTGCGACGGCCGAACCCAGCACGATCGTGAGCGAGCGGCGGTCGATGTCGTCCGCGCCGATGAAGGCGCCCTGGGCCACCCTCGCGTCGCGTACATCCGCATAGGACGGGGTGGTGCCGATGATGGTCACCCCCAGGTTCTGGCTCTGCGCAATCGCCTGCGCGTTGAACGACAACTGTGGCGCGATCCCCACGACCCCTGGGATTTTCGCTTCAGTGATGGCGTCGGCGTCGGCGGCCGTCAGCGTGATGCCGCCACCTTGCGCTCCACGTGCCCCCGTGGAGCGATCCGTCTGCGCGGCTGGCTTCACGAAGATGAGGTCGGAGCCCAGCCCTCGAATGCGTTCCTGCACGCCCTGCTGCGCGCCCTGGCCGACGGCGATCAGCACGATGACGGACGCGACGCCGATCACCAGGCCGAGTGCCGTGAGGCCACTGCGCAGCCGGTTCGCCGCGATCGCGCGGAGCGCGGTACGGATGGAATCGAGGATGCTCACGATCCGACCTCGCTCACTGGGATGGACGCATCGGGGGACGACGCGCTCGACGGGATGACCTGCAGCCGCCGTTCGTCCGAGATGATCAGCCCGTCGCGCATGCGCACGGTGCGGTTGGTGAAGTCAGCGATGTTCGATTCGTGCGTGACGACCACCACGGTGATCCGCTGTTCACGTGCGAGGTTGCCGAAGATTCCCATCACCTCCTCGCTGGTGCGAGTGTCGAGGGCACCTGTCGGCTCGTCTGCGAGGATGACATTGGGGTGTACCACCAGCGACCGGGCGATCGCAACGCGCTGCTGCTGACCACCGGACAACTGATTGGGCTGGTGAGACGCCCGATCGGCAAGCCCGACTCGGTCGAGGGCTTCGAGCGCCATCGCACGACGGTTCGTCCCCCGCTGGTAGAGCAGCGGGAGTTCCACCTGCTCGACGGCGGTCATGCGCGGCACGAGGTTGTAGGACTGGAACACGAAGCCGAAGAGCCGCCCGCGCAACTTGGAGCGCGTGTCGTCGTCGAGTTTGGAGACGTCTGCACCGTCGAGGGTGTAGGTGCCCGCTGTCGGGTCGTCCAGCAGGCCGATTATGTTCATCATCGTGCTCTTGCCAGAGCCGCTGGAACCCATGATGGCGATGAACTCGCCGGCCTGCACGTCAAGCGAGACCCCATCGAGCGCGCGGACCTCGCCCGCCTCGGTGCGATACACCTTCTCGACGTTCTCGAGGTGGATCACCTGATCGCTGCTCCGCCGCCGCCCGGACCGGCCGGACCTGCGGGCGCCGCCTGGTTCTGCCCCGGCCGGGCCGTCCCGGTCGCGGTACCTGTCGCACGGATGGCGCTGGTCACGACCACCGCACCGTCATCGAGGCCACTCGTGATCACCGTGCGCGATCCGTCGGTGCCGCCGACTACCACCGGCTTCGACTGCGTGCCGCCCGCACCATCCGGCACCAGCACGACCGACTGTCGGCCCTCACGTCGGACCGCACCCGACGGCACCAGCAGCACGTTCTCGCTGACCGACTGGACGAGGATGACCGAACCACTCATGCCCTCCGACGGCAGGCGCTGCTGACCGCCCGCGCCCGTGATGCCGCCACCAGCACCAGCACCTACACCAGCACCTGCACCTGCACCTGCACCTGCCGGCCGACCCTGTGCCCCACCGCCACCCTTCGTCGGCGCGGTCGCGGCGGCCGTTGCGGAGCCCGCTGGCGAAGCCGAGGCAGCCGCCGTCGCTGAGGCGCCAGGGGTGGCACTCGAGCCGCCACCTGCACCCGCCCCGGGACCACCACCACCAAGGCCCGGGATCTGGACGGCGCCCGTGCGCGCGTTGCCGGAGGAGAGTGCCGCTGCCAACTTCTGCAGTTCGGGTTGGAGTTCGATCAGTTCGGGGCCGCGAACGATCATCGCCTGCGCCGCGTAGGTCACCACGCCCTGGGTAACCGTGGGCATGGGGCTCACACCAATCACCCGAACCACGAACGACTGCCCCGCGAGGGCATCGAATGTCGCGAGGCCGAGTTGGCCCGCGCGGACTTGCGGCAAGTCAGACTCTGAGAGCGTCATCTTGACCTGGATGGTCCCGGTGTCGGTCAGCGTGACCGCAGCCGTGGAGGTGCCAACTTGCTGACCGACGATCAGCGGGACAGCTCCAACCGTGCCAGCAAAGGGCGCGCGCAGGATCGCATCCGTCACCTTCTGCTGGGCCGTCGTCACCGCGATCTCCTGCGAGCGGACCGCGAGCACCTGCGACTGCAAGTCGAGCGGATCGACACCTCGCTGGAGCGCGGCCTCTCGGGCCAGGGCGGACTTGTAGGACTCCTGAGCATTCGCCAGAGCAAGCCCCGCCGCATAGACATCGAGATTGTCGGGCCCCGCATCGAGCAGGGCGCGTTTCGACTTCGCCTGCTCAAGCGCAGTCTTCAACGTGGTGACGTTCTGAATGGCATTGAGGTATGACGAGTTCGCAGACAGGATCCCGTTCGTCGCGCTTGCATGGGATGAAGGAAGCGCAAACGGAGGCCCGAGGATCGACTGCAACTGGACGATCACATCCGGCACCAGCGGGAACGCGCCCGGGGCACAGGGGACCGCCGGCAGTATCCCGCCAAGGAGCGCGCAATACGTGTTCTGAGCAGCGCGGAGGGTGCCGAACGATGTGTCCACCGCGCGCTGAGCCGATTCGAGCGAGGCCTGGGCGGACAGGATCGCAGCGTCGGCCGCGGAGATGTCCGCCGCCGTCGACGGGCGCTTCAACCGTTCCAGCGCGATCTGTGCATTCTGGACGCTGGCCTCGGCCGAGATGACTGTCTGCCGTGTCGCCTGGGCGTCCTCGGGCTTGGGTGGGGCCTGCAGCTGGGACAACTTCAGCCGAGATAGGTCAAGGTTGTTCTGCGCGGTCTGGAGGGCTTGTCGTGCGTCGGTGTCGTCCACGCGCGCCAGCTGGTCGCCGGCCTTCACCGCCTGCCCAATGACCACGTTGACTTCCGCGATCTTCCCGGCGACCGGGAACGTGAGGGCGACCGAAGAAGTCGAGGAGGCGGTGCCCGGGAGCGTCACGGTCGTGGCAAGCGTGCCGCGGGTCGCCTGCGCTGTCTCGACCGTCGCCGCCGGTTCGTCGGTCCCTCGCGTGATGTACCAGCCGGTGCCCCCGGCGACGGCAGCTGTGACGACGCCGAGTACGGCGAATCTGACGGCGCGGCGACCCGCGCCACCGACGATGCGATTGACCTCGCCTAAACGAGCCATGGCGTCCACCTCATGCCGCGTGCCCGTACGGGACACGTGGTACCAGCCCCCGGAACGTACAGATAGTACGGTCGAATCGTTTGGGTTGCGTTTGGCGAATACGCACTCGCCAACCTGCCCGGTACCATGGCGCGGCGGACGTGGGGTATGGGATGCAGCGCACGCTGGAGCCCTGGGAGCGGTTTGGCGCCGGCCTCTTGCAGGTCCAGGCCTTGCTACGCCGCCTCGGAGGCGTCGTCCCGCGCGACTTCGCCGGACTCGTCATCGAGGACGCCGAGGTCGACCGTCTCCTCACCACCCTCCCCGGCCTCGATCTCCCTGAGGACGACGAGACCGCGGAGGCCGAGGAGCGCGTCGCCCCCCGCCTTGAGGAACTCCGCCTCGAGTTCCACGGCTCCCTTCAGGCTGTCGCGACTCCGTTCGTCACTATCGCCCGCAACGCGCGCCTGACACCCGACGAGGCGGAGGTGCTCGCCTTCCTCGCCGCCACCGAGAGCGAACCGGCTCGGCAGCGGCTGCTCGCCTACGCGCAGGATCACGCGAGCGCGACGCGACCGTGGCTGGGCACGCTGGACACGGTCTTCCCCCCGCCGCACCTCGGCGTGCGCGCGCTGGCACCGGGTGCTCGCCTCGTCTCAGCCGGCCTCGTGAGCGTAGACACCGAGGGCGCATGGGCCGGGCGTCCGGTCGCGCTCCACGACCGCGTCTCCTGGGCGGATCTGGATCCCCGTCCTGATGCTGGCAGCCCTCAGTGGCGCATCCTGGGGTACGACCTCCCGTCCCAGCCGTCGAGGTGTGGTGTTCGCCTCCGTGGTCGCCGCCCTCTGCCTGGCGGCGACCACCACCGAGGAAGCCCTCATGTGGGCCAGCGGCGGCATCGTGCTCGGGTGGGGCGGACTCGGGGCCGCGCTGCTCCTCAAGCAGCGATCGATGTGGCTGCTGCAGCGCGTGGTCATCGTGGGATGGGTCGCGCTCTGGCCGCTCGCCGTGCTGCTCCTCTTTGCCTTCGGCGGTGTGCCGACGGCGCAGTGGGGCGGCTTCTACCTCAACCTCCTCGTCACCGCTGTCGCGGCGATGGGTGCGCTCCCCGTCGGCCTCGCGCTCGCCCTCGCGCGACGCGGCCCGTACCGCGTGCTCCGCTGGGCCGCCACCGGTTACATCGAGGTCACCCGCGGGCTGCCACTGATTGTGGTGCTCATCCTGTCGTGGCTGGCCGTGCAGCGATTCCTGCCGTCACTCCTCGGCCTGAACACCGTCGGCCTGCTCCCGCGCCTGCTGACGGCATACATCCTCTTCACCGCCGTCTACGTGGCTGTGGCCATCACCGGCGGCCTGAACGGCCTCCCACGAGGTCAGGCAGAGGCCTGCAAAGCCCTCGGCATGAGCGGGACGCAGTCGTTGCGCCTGGTGCTGCTGCCGCAGGCGTTCCGGCGCGCCCTGCCCTCGCTCGCCGGCGAACTGATCGACCTCCTGATGTCGTCCACCCTCATCTCGGTGCTGGGCCTGACGGAAATGCTGGCGGCGGCCCGTGCGACCACCGAGCAGCCCGCATTCTTCGGACGGCAGAAGGAAGTGCTGCTCTTCGTCGGGCTGCTCTTCTGGATCGTCGCCTTCACACTGTCGCGGCTCTCGCGCCGCCTCGAACGCCGCCTCTCGGGTGGCTCTGGAATCGGAGAACGCTGATGACGGACGCCACACCAACCGCCGAGGCCGCACACCCGATGATCACGTGTACGGACGTCCACAAGTGGTACGGCACGTACCACGCGCTCCGAGGCATCACGGTCAGCATCGAGGCGGGCGAAGTCGTGGTGGTCGTGGGGCCTTCGGGCTCTGCGAAGTCCACCTTCCTCCGTGCGCTGAACCGCCTGGAACCACACACCTCCGGTGAGATCTGGATCGACGGCGTCCGACTGGACGCACACACCCCGAAAATCCATCGCGTGCGCGCCGAGATCGGGATGGTGTTCCAGCAGTACAACCTGTTCCCGCACCTCTCTGCGCGCGACAACGTCACGCTCGCACCCCGCCAGGTGCGGAAGATGCCGGCCGCCGAGGCGGACGCCCTCGCCGTGTCGCTGCTCGAACGGGTTGGGCTGGGCGACAAGATCAACTCCTTCCCCTCGGAACTCTCTGGCGGGCAGCAGCAGCGGGTCGCGATCGCCCGCGCCCTCGCGATGTCGCCGAAGGCGATGCTCTTCGACGAGCCCACCTCCGCCCTGGACCCGGAGATGACCCGGGAGGTGCTGGCCGTCGTCCGTGAACTGGCGGGCGAGGGCATGACCCTCGTGATCGCCACCCACGAAATGGGCTTCGCCCGCGAGGTGGCGGACCGGGTCCTCTTCTTCGACGAGGGCCAGATCGTGGAGCAGGGCCCGCCGGCACAAGTGCTCGGGAGCCCTCGTGAGGAGCGCACCCGGCGCTTCCTCGCCCAGGTCCTCTAGGCGGACTCGACTTCAGCGGCGTTGCGGGTGACTATCGAGACATGACCCTCCACGACGAGTTGCTGGCAAACAACGCCCGGTACGCGGCTGACTTCTCCGCCGGGGCGCTGCGCGTCCGCCCGCTGCGCCAGATCGCCATCCTGACCTGCATGGACTCCCGCTTCACGGCGCAGGGCGTGCTGGGCATGCAACTCGGCGACGCCCATGTGATCCGCAATGCTGGTGGACGGGCCTCGGAAGACGCCGTCCGATCGCTCGTCCTCTCCTCCACTGCCCTCGGCACTCGCTGGTGCGTCGTCATCCACCACACCGACTGCGGCCTGCTCGGTGTGACGAACGAGGAACTCCGGGCCCGAGTCGAGGCCGTCAGCGGCGTCCGGCCCGACATCGACTTCCTCCCGATCAGCGACGTCGCCTCCAGCGTGAGCGAGGACGTCGCGCTCCTGCGCGCCTGCCCCTACTTCCCGCCCGACTATCAGGTACTCGGCTTCACCTACGACGTCACCACCGGTCGCCTTCACTCCGTCGAGGAATAGCGGGCCTCGTTCTGCGATAGTCTCGACGGCAGATACCTCCGGAAGGCGGCAGCATGGATCTCGAGCGGCTGATCGAGTGGGGCGGGTACACCGTCCTCGTCGCCATCGTCTTCGCCGAAAGTGGGCTGTTCATCGGGTTCGTGCTGCCGGGGGACTCGCTGCTGATCGCCGCTGGGGTCGTCGCGCAGCGAGGACATCTCGACCTGAAGATCCTCATCCCGCTGCTCATCATCGCCGCCATCACAGGCGACGCTACCGGGTACGCCATCGGACGGAAGGCGGGGCCGCTGCTGTTCGCCCGCGAGGACGCGCGGTTCTTCAAGCGACGCTATGTAGAGCAGGCTCGCGTCTTCTTCGAACGGCATGGGGGCAAGGCGATCACGATCTCGCGCTTCATGGCCATCATCCGGTCGTTCGTGCCCTCGGTCGCTGGGGCCGTCGGGATGCCATACCGCCGCTTCACTGCGTACAACGTCGCCGGGGGGATCCTCTGGGTGTTCTCGATGACCTATGCGGGCTACTTCATCGGCGAGGCGGCCGCAAAGTTCGAGTACGCCCTGATCGCCGTGGTGATCCTGTTGTCGTTCATCCCGCTGGTGCATCTCATCCGCGAGCAGCGCCGCACTCCGCACTAGTCCGGCATCTACCTCGACTATTCGCGCGCGATCGCGGCGACCGTCGCACCCGCCAACCGCACGAGGTCGGCGGGCGCCAAGGCGATCTCCAGGCCGCGACGTCCGGCGCTCACATGCACCGTCTCCAGCAGCAGCGCTGACTCATCGATGACCGCGGGGAGGCGTCGCTTCTGGCCGAGCGGGCTGATGCCACCGACCACGTAGCCGGTGGCGCGTTCGGCCTCGGCGGGTGGCGCCATCTCGGCCTTCCGGCCCCCCGAGGCTGCCGCGAGTGCCTTCAGGTCGAGGTGCAGTGCTACCGGCACGACCCCGACGACGAGCCGCCCGTCCACCTTCGCGACGAGGGTCTTAAAGACGGACGCGGGGTCGAGGCCGAGGATCTCTGCGGCCTCCACGCCGTACGCCGGTGCGCGGGGATCGTGCTCGTATGACAACAGTTCGAAGGCACAGCCCGCCGCCTTTGCAGCCTCCACCGCTGGCGTCACTGGCGGCCCCCTCACACGTCTCCTCAAGACGTCCCGAGGCTAGCATCGAGTCCAAAGAATTCGGAATCACAGACACAGAGTTCCCAAACGCGTGACTCGTAGTCTTCAGGACATCAAGAGCGGCTCCCACAAGCAGCTCGGATGGAGAACCTGACAATGATGATCGGTAAGACCAAGATCCTGACTGGCCTGGCGGCGATCGCCGTCGTCGGCTCCGCCGCAGTGCCGTTCGTGGCCTCTGCGCAGCAGAGCGGCACCCCCGGCACCACCACCGCGGCGACGGCGCCTGAGCACGGCGGCCCCCGAGGCGGCACCGCGCTTGCGACGGCCCTCGGCATCACGCCCGAGGCGCTGAAGGCGGCGATGGAGACAGCCCGCGCGGCCACCCCGAAACTGACCGCTGACCAGATGAAGGACAAGGCCGCGCGCGAGGCGAATCAGACGGCCTACCAGGCCGCCCTCGCGACCAGCCTCGGCATCAGCGCCGAGAAGTTGCAGGCCGCCCAGACCTCCGTCAAACCCGCCCCTGGCGACCGCAAGGGCCCGGGTGGCCACGGCCCCGGTGAGGTCCGAGCCTTCGGCAACGAGGCCCTCGCGAAGGCCCTCGGGATCGACGTTGCGACGCTGACCGCCGCTGAGAAGGCTGTCCGCGAGAGCCTGCCGAAGCCGGCGTTCACGCCGGGGACGCGTCCTGACAAGGCCGCGCTGGACGCCCTCAAGGTGCAGCACACCACGGCCCTCGCAGCCAAGTTGGGCATCTCTGTGGACGCCCTCAACGCTGCTCAGGCCAAGGTAAAGGCGGAGTTCGACGCGGCCCACCAGGCCCGCGAAACGCAAATGCTGGCGACAGTCCTCGCCAAGGCGGTGACCGACGGCAAGATCACGCAGGCGAAGGCCGACGAGATCAAGGCGCAGGTCGCCCAGGGCGGCGCCGCGGCGAAGGCCGCCCGCGAGACCCTGCGGACGCTCCTCGGCGGCGGCGACCGCCCGCAGCGCGGCCCCGGTGGCCCGGGCGGCCGTGGCTTCGGTGGCCCGGCGAAGGCAGCCACGCCCTCCGCGTAAGCACCGGTCGAGATTCCAGCACCCACGCTCAGGAGGGCGCCCACATGGGCGCCCTCCTCATTTCTGTGAGGAAAGCGAACGTCCTCCGGCCTTGCTCGTTCCATTCATGACACCGCCCTACCGGGCCCACGCGAAGGACACGAACTTGAACCTCAACAAAACCACCTGGTTCTCCGCGATCACGGCCGTCGCCGTCCTCGGCTCGATGGCCCTCCCGATGGTCGTCTCGGCAAACGAGCCAGCCGACGCGCCCGCCACGGAGCGAGCCGCGAAGCCCGAGCGGAAACCGGAGAAAGTGCGCGGCAACCCGCTCGCGACCGCCCTCGGGATCACGCCGGAAGCGCTCGCGGCAGCCACGAAGGTTGCCCACGCGGCAGTCCCCGCGGTGGCCCCCGAGCTGAAGAAGGACGAGGCCGCCCGCAAGGCGCACGCCGCCGCCATCGAGGCCGCCCTCGCGAAGCAACTCGGCATCACGGTGGACGCGTTGAACGCCGCGCAGGCGAAAGTGAAGGCCGACACCGGCGCGAAGAGCGATGAGCGCCGCGCCGCTGCCGACGCGAAGGCGAAGGAACACTTCGCCCAGGTACTGACGCGCCTCGTCGCCGCCGGCGTCATCACCCGAGCGCAGGCCGACGAGATCATGACCCAGTACAACCTCGGCGGTGAAGCCAAGGAGACCGTCCTGAAGCGCCTGCGGACGCTCCTCCAGGAGGAGAAGGCGGAACAGGGCTTCACCCAGATGCTCAAGCGCCTGGTCGGTGCCGGCATCCTCACACAGGCCCAGGCCGACGAAGCCCTCGCCCAGTTCAACCTCGGTGGGGACGCGAAGGAGAGCGTGATCAAGCGCATTCGCGCGCTCCTTCAGGACAAGAAGGACGACGGCGACAAGAAGCGCGACGAGAAGAAGGACGAAAAGAAAGACGAGAAGCGCGAGCAGAAGAAGCCGGCGCTGGAGCGGGCCCTCAAGGCTCGCGCGGCTGGCAAGCCCGCCTAACCCTCAGCAGGCGGTCGGGTCGCGCAGCCACGCGAACTCGAGCCCCCGCCAACCTTGTGGCACCCCTCTCGTGAGAGCGCCCTCCCTCTGGGCGCTCTCACGGTGTCCAGCGGTATCGAGGTGCCGAAGGCCTACGCGAGTTCGCGCAGTGTGTCCTGATGCACGGTGACCTGCACGACCAGCAAGTTGGGCCGCTGCTCCGCCGCGACCTGGATCTGCTCCGTCGTCCGGTTGTGCAGGATGCGCGCCCACCAGTGCCTCGGCCGGAACTCAGGCACCAGCACCAACACCGGGTCGCGAGGGTCGAGGGCGACACGGTCGACGTAAGCCAGCAGCGGCCCGACGAACGTGCGGTACGGCGACTCCACCACCACCAATGGCACGTCCGGGACGAGCCTCGCCCAGCGGCGCTGGAACGCGTCGATGTCCTCATGCCCGCCGCGCGCGACGTGGACCCCCGTGACATTCGACGACAGCCGTCGCCCGTATTGCACCGCCCGCCACGACACGCGATTCAAGTCGCGCACAGTGACCACCACCGGCTCCGCGCCAATCCCCGAAGGGCGAGGGAATGGCCGTGCGTCCTCGTCCGGCATCAGGGAGATCCGGGCGACCTCGGTGTAATGGGCGTGAATGCTGCCCAGCAGCCAGACCATCACTGGCACCAGAATCAACACGAACCAGGCGCCGTGTGTGAACTTCGTGCCCGCAACTACCACCATCACCACACCGGTCATCACCGCACCGGTGCCGTTTACTGCCGCTGGCCGCCACCAACCGGGCTCACCGCTCGAGCGCCAGTGACGGAACATGCCGATCTGGGACAGCGTGAACGCCGCAAACACCCCGATGGCGTACAGCGGGATCAGCCGGTGTGTGTCCGCCTGGAACAGCACGATGACCACGCCCGATACCAGTGTGAGCGCCACGATCCCCGTGACGAACGTCAGCCGGTCACCGATGTACGCGAACTGCCGAGGCATGTAGCGGTCCTCGGCGAGGATCGAGGCCAAGCGCGGGAAGCCGTTGTAGGCCGTGTTCGCCGCCAGGATCAGCACCGTCGCGGTCGTCGCCTGGAGGAAGTAGTACGCCACGCTGCCCGTGCCGAAGATCGACCGTCCGATCTGCGAGATCACAGACTCGTCGTGCACCGGCACGACACCCAGCCGCCACGCGAGGAAGGTCGCGCCGACGAAGAAGAACGCCAGAATGCCACCCATCAGCCCCATGGTGATGCGCGCATTCTTCGGCGCCGGCTCCTGGAACGCGGTCACGCCGTTCGCGATCGCCTCGACACCGGTCAGCGCCGTCGAACCCGACGCGAACGCCCGCAGGACGAGGATCAGCCCCACGCCTGCCGTCGCCTCCAGCGTGTGCTGGGGCGCCGCGGTCGTCGTCAGCGTCGCGCCATCGAGCCCGATCGCGAGGCGCACGCCACCGACGATGATCATGGCAGCGAAGGAGAAGATGAAAAGGTACGTCGGCACCGCGAACACGGTGCCAGACTCGCGGACACCTCGAAGATTGCCCAGCGTCAGCAGCACGAGCGCGACCAGCGCGATTTGCACGCGGTAGTCCGCCAGCGCCGGGATGGCCGAGATCACCGCGAGCGATCCAGCCGAGATACTCACGGCGACCGTGAGGACGTAGTCAGTCAGCAGTGCCGCGGCGGCGATCAACCCTGCCCAGGGGCCGATGTTCTCCCGGGCCACCGAGTACGCCCCACCGCCGTTCGGATAGGCGCGCACCGTCTGCATGTACGACATCGTCACCATCGCCAGCAGGACCGCGATCCCGATCGAGATCGGCAAGCCGAGGCTGAGCGCCACCGCTCCAGCCGTCACCAGCACCAGGAGGATTTCCTCCGTCGCATAGGCGGAGGACGACAGCGCGTCCGAGGCAAAAATCGCGAGCGCGCGCACCTTGTTCAGGCGCTCGCCGGCCTCCCCTTCGGAAGAGAGCGGCTGCCCGAACAACCCGTTGCGCAGGCGACGTGCCCACTCGCCACCCTGGGTGGTCGGCCGGTCTGCGGCTTCCGTCGCGACGAGGTGCCCGTCATCCGTCGGACGCAGCGCCCGCCCGATGCGGACGCGGCGCGACCCCAGACGACTGCCGGGGAGCACTCGACCAGCGCGGATCACAGGACGTGGGCTGGGCGTGTCTTCTCCTGAGGAGGGATCACCGTCGCTGGGAGCCGTCATGGCACCTCCGGCGCCGGGGAGGCGCGCATCCACCTGATCAGACTCCCCACGTGCCCAGACTGCAAGCGCTCGACCGTTTGCCACGACGGCTGTTCGGTGAGCCGCTGCTGCCGCTCGCGTCTACCCGGCCACCTCCGAGGCGACCGTCGCCACCCACAGCGCGAGGCCGTTTGCGAGCCAGATCCAGGATGCGTAGCGCATGCCACGCGCCGCCGTCTGCTGGGGACCACACTCGTTGCCCTCGATACGGCGGGCGCCACTCAGCCAGGCGCGCCCGCTGGCACGCTCCACGGCGGCCACGAGCAGCCCGACGAGGGCGATCGGGAGCGCAACCGCAACCGCCAGCAGCGCGATCCACCCGTAGACCGCCACGGAGTACCGCGTGCCCGCCGAGACCAGCACGAAGAGGCCACTGACAAACAGTCCCCCGCCGTAGACAGCGAGGGGCCCGGTCGCGATTCGATGGCCGGCGGGCGCACTGACGCCCCGCCCCGCCTGACGCTGATCGAACATGCCCGCTCCACACCTGCATCGGGATCCTCGGAAGCTCGCTATACCCCCAACAGCATCGTTCCCCTCATTTCCCGTCCTACGTGCGTCTCGGCGTTAGGATTCGGAACGACTCACAGGCGGAACCGGGAGTCGTCCTATCGTTATGTCTCTTCGATACCGTGTCGCGATCGTCCTCGTCGTCAGCATCGCGGTGATCCTGACCGTCCTCATCCTCGCCCATACCTTCATTGTCTCGAGGGCGTATGAGCAGATCGAACGGGACGAGCTCTTATCCGAACTGCAAAACAGCGTCCGGCTGATCGAATCGGATCTGGATGCGCTGGATGTCCTCGTGAACGACTGGTCTTCGTGGGATGACGCCTACGAATTCGTCCAGACACGCGATGTCGACTTCCTTACCTCGAACCTGCCACTCAACATTCTGGACGCCCTTCACGTGGACGCTCTGGTGATCCGTTCGAACGACGGCGACAACCCGTTCGCACGTGCGCGAACCACGGAAGGCGAATCTACCCAGATCGGCGGCCTGACCACCCGCATCGCGTCAGACCACACGCTGCTGCAGTTCCCGGGCGGGCGTGAGGGCGTCCATGGTCTGATCGGAACGATCGAGGGCCCCATGCTGGCCGTCGCGCGTCCGATCCTCCGCAGCGACAACTCCGGCACCCCTCGAGGTGCGGTTGTGATGGCTCGACGACTCAACCAGGAGCAGGCGACCGCGATTGGGGAGCGCCTCGACCTCGGGGTGACGATCTACCCGGTCATCGCGACCGGGTTACCGCACGACGTGGCGACCGCGAACGGGCGGCTCTCGAGTGGCGAGGACACAGTCACCGATGTCGTCGACGCCCGAGCAGTCGCATACCGCTATTTGGAAGACCTCTCCGGCCAGCCACTCGTCATCCTTCGGATCGATCAGGAGCGCACCATCGTGGCGCAAAGTGCGCTCACCTTGCGGGCTCTCCTGATCACGATCACGGTCACTGGTTTCGTCCTGGTGCTCATCCTGGCCGGGGGATTCGAGTTCGCGGTACTTCGCCGCCTCGTGTGGCTCAGACGCGACATGTCCGCGATCGGCGCGGGCGGCGCGGCGGGACCGCTGCGCGCTAGCGTCCGAGGGGGGGACGAGATTGCGAGCGTGGCCGCAGGCGTGAACGAGATGCTGGACCATCTGGATTCGGCTGCCGCCGATCGTATGCGCCTGATGGAGACGGTCACCGACCAGCAGCGCCTGTCTGACGCCGCGTTCCGTGAGATGGAGGAGGGCCTGCTCGTCCTCGATGGCGACGGCCGGTGTACCGCCTGCAACCCGGCGAGCGCACGGATGCTGAATATGGCCGCCGACAGCGTGGCCGGACAGCACATCACCGAACTCCTCCCGGCCCTCGCGCCCGCAGACGAACTCACTCGCATCGCCGGCCCGCAGTTGTACGAGGTCGGCGGGCTCACCCTTGCCGTCTCGCGTCCGGCACAGGAGCGTCCCGGCGGGCTCTCCGTCGTCGTCCTGCGGGACGTGACCGCCGTGCTGGACATCGAGCGCCTCAAGCGGGACCTCGTCGCCACGGTCAGCCACGAACTACGCACACCGCTGACCGCGATCCGAGGCACGGTGGACCTCCTCGACAATAGGGACGCCGGAGCGCTCTCGGACGTACAGGCGCGCCTCGTCAACCTCCTCCGCACGAACGCCGACCGTCTGCGCCTCATCGTGGACGACCTGCTGGACATCGGCGCATTGGATGGCGGACGCGTCGAACTGGCGCGCGACGACGCGGACCTCATGGAAATCACCCGGCGGGTCATCGAGGACCTCGCGCCGCAGGCGGAAGCAGCCGGTGTCACCACGCAAGTGACCGGCGACGACACCGTGGTGGGTGTCGTGGATGCGCGACGGATGCGTCAGGTGCTGGACAACCTCGTCCAGAACGCGATCAAGTTCACACCTCGAGGTGGGCACATCGATGTCGGGCTGCGTCGTCTCGGCTCGCGATTACAGATCACGGTGTCAGACAACGGCATCGGAATCGCGCCGGACGAACTGGGGCACGTCTTCGAGAAGTTCTACCGCACGCCACGCGCCACCCAGGTGGCGCGTGGTACCGGCCTGGGCCTGCCGATCGCGCGCTCGATCGTGGAGTTGCACGGCGGGACGCTCATTGCGACGAGCGATGGCCAGACCGGCACGCATATGGCCGTCGATATGCCCGCCGAGACTCCCGCGCCGCCGTCCGCCCCGCGCTGACGTCAGTCGCGCTCGCGGCTATTTGCAGACCGCGATGAACGGGGTGCCCGCAGCCACGCTCGCCGGGAACGAAGCGTTGACGAACGCCGGCGCCCCCGCGAGGTAGCCCTGCAATGCACCGCCGGTGACGAGCCACACCGAAGTCGCCGTACAGCCTCGAATCGCCAGACCAGAGATGAGGCTACTCGCCGACCCAGCACCACCGGCTTGCAGCAGTGCGACGCCGGACGTCGGAACGCTGCCAGTGATTGCGATGGCAACAGCGGGGACGGACGCGGGCGTGACGACGGGGACTGGGAGCGTGGTCTCACTGTCATCCGCGGACCCAAACGCGAGCGCCCAGTAGTAGGTGAACGTTGTACCGGGTCGTACGACGAGGGCCATGCCGACGACGGTAGGGTCAGTCGACAAGTTGTTCACGCGGTGCCCGGGCGAGTCCATCCAGCCCTGCATGACTTCCAGACCCGTCTTCTGACCCGCGGCGATGTTCTCCCGGATCGAGGAGTTCGCCGTGTAGCCGAACGAGGAGAAGCGCGGTCGGATGTCGCGCCCAAGCGAGTCGGTGTGCGACAGCGAGGTCGCCGTGGAGTTCCCGATCATGTCGTTCGCCATCCACTCGGAGGCGGCCTGGAGCGCGGGCGACACCTTGAGGGCCGTCAGCCCTCGACTGGTGCGCTCAACGTTGAGCTGTGTGAGGCAACCTGCTCTTCCGGGTCGAGCGTGACCGCCGCCTCGATGCGACCCGAGGAGCCGCTGAGCGCGACGCCCGCGAGAGCGCATGCGGCGATGACCGCCCACAGAAACTGGACCCCAACGTGTGTGGTGGTGTTTGGACGCATGGCGAAGTCCCCCGTAACGGCCCGATGGCCTTCACCTACCCAACGAACTTCGCCAAACGGCGTTCGCTCAGGGCGACGTACGAATCTACGAGGCCCTAGCATCCCACAGGAAGAGGAAGGCTTGTCTGTGATGCCCCCACCGTCGGCTCGCCCCGGGCGCGTCCGCCTCGGCGGGAAGCGCATCGCCGTCGTCTCTGACACCCACGCCCAGGGGGATGGCTGGGACTCCCCGCCGGAGCTGCTCCATGCGCTTCGAGGCGTGGACCTGATCCTGCATTGCGGCGACCTGGACTCCCTCGGCGTCCTTGACCACCTTGAGACCGTCGCGCCGGTCCTCGCCGTTCGGGGCTACCCCGACCCTGTCGAGGAAGGCGATCGCCTCGCGAACGTCTTGCGGGTCGTCGAGGTAGAGGGCATCCGCATCGGGATGGTGCACGACCCGCGGTGGCCGCTCCCGTTCACGTTCACGCACACGCTCGGCTTCCCGCCGGGCCCGGTGCAGGACCACCTGCGGCCACGCTTCGGTACCGAGGTGGATGTGGTCTGCTTCGGCGACACCCACGACGAATACATCGGCTGGTACCAGGGTGTCCTGTTCCTCAACCCCGGCAGCCCCAGCCGCCCCGGCATGCGCCATTCCCCCGGGGACGTCGGCACGTTCGCGACCCTCGACATCCACGAGGGCGTGATCGCCGCCGAGATCCACAAACTGCGGCGCGGCCAGCACCTCGATTAGCCCGCGCTTCCTCGTGTCTGGGAGCGCACCTAGAGTGCTCTCATGACCACCAACGAAGGCATCACGCCAGACACGACCTTCTTCCACCGCGAAGGCGCGCTGTTCCACCCCACTCCTCGCACGCGCGGCCCATGGGATCCGAACTCGCTCCACGGCCGTGTGATCACTGGCCTCCTGCTGTATGAGGTCGAGCGTGAGCACCTTGACCCGGCGTTTCAGGTCGCCCGGGTGACGGTCGACATGTTCCGGGTCGCGCCGATGAAACCCATCACTGTCGTCACCAATGTCGTGCGGGACGGCAATCGCATCCGCGTGGCGGACGCCTCCCTGCAACTCGAGGACGGCCTCGAAATCGCGCGGGCGAGCGTGGTCATGCTTCGGCGTGCAACGCCGCCGGAAGGCACCGTCTGGGGCCAACCTGCGTGGGACGTGCCGCACCCCGACACCCTGCCACCGCCGCCGCCCCCGCCCGCCGAGTTCGCCCCGGCGATGTGGGAGACCCGCTCGATCTCCGGCCGAATGGGCCCCGGTTCCGCCGAACCGCCCGTGCAGAAGCGCGCCTGGATCCGCGACATCGTGAACTTCGTCGAGGATGAGCGACCAAGCCCGCTCGTGCGTGCGGCAATGGTCTCGGACTTCGCGAACCCGTTCGCCAACTCTGGTGACCGAGGGCTGAACTACGTGAACGCGGACGCCTCGCTGTACCTGCACCGCAACCCGGTGGGGGACTGGATCGGCGTCGAAGTCGTGGGGCACAACGCCTCCGAGGGCATCGCGGTCGGGGAATGCGTCCTGTACGACCTCGAAGGTGCGTTCGGACGCGCGAGCGTGTGCAGCGTCGCGAACTCGCGGCGGCCGTAGGCGTATCCTGCGGGTGCTGGGTGAACGCTCGACGGCGGGGGCCGAGAGGGCGACCGTGGCGCGCACTGCGACCCCACGCACGAGGACCACGGAGCAGCGCTCGCTTGCCTGCGACGGCGGGGCCATCACCTACCGCCTGGTCCGCAGCAGCCGTCGCCGCCGCACCATCGAGATCACCATCGAGCCAGACGGCGTACGCGTGGCCGCGCCGATGCGCACACCCAATGCCGAGATCGAGGCGACCGTCCGCGAGCGCGCGACCTGGATCCGCCGCCACCTCGCCGCCCCGCGCGAGATCCCTCGCGTAGCGACGTACGAGGACGGTGAACCACTCACATTCATGGGCCGCGCCACGCCATTGCTGATCAGCGAGCGGCCCGGGCGTGCTCGCGCTGCCCTCGATTTCTTCAACCTGCGCGTCTCCGTGCCGCCACGCCTCGATAGCGAGGGACGACAGGCCGCCGTGCGCGCCGCCGTCCTCGGCTGGTACCGCGCGCGTGCCGCGGAGGTGATCCCGCTCCGCGTGGACGCCTGGGCGAAGGCGATGGGCTGTCAGCCGAGTCGTGTTGTCGTGAAGGAGCAGAAGCAGCGCTGGGGCTCCTGCGGCCCGGACGGCATCCTGCGCTTCAACTGGCGGCTCATCCTCGGCGCGCCGGCGCTCCTCGACTACGTCGTGGTACACGAACTGGCCCACCTCTGGCACCCGCACCATGGCCCTGCCTTCTGGCGCGCCGTGGGGCAGGCGATGCCCGACTACCGCGAGCGCCGGACACGGCTCCGCGAGTGGGGTCGCACCATCGCGATCTAGCGCGACCATCACGCAGCGCGCTGCGCCCCGCGGGCGCCGAAGTAGAATCCGGTCACCGTCCCAGCCTCGAGGCTGACCGCGCCGAGGAGCGCGAGCGCGCTCTCCACCTCGCCCTGAGTCAGCAGCCAGATGGCGCCCGCCAGATGCCCGGCGAGGAACACCGCCACGATCGCCATCGCGAGGTAGGCTCGCACCGTGCCGATCGGACGGCCCAGGGGTGTCTCAGCCATCGCGGTCCTCCCATCCATGAGGGCCGCACGTTACGACCACCCCGAAGCAGCGCCGAGCGGCAAACGGCACCCCGAGAAGCCCGCAAAGGCGGGCGATCGAGTCGCCACTGGCGCAAACCTCACGCGCGCGTTAGGGTTGCGAGTACGAGCGCGCTCAGAGCGCCCTCCCGGAGGTTCGGTCGTCATGCGCATCCTCGTCCGGCTGCTCCGGTTCACGTTCCCGTACAAGCGCCAGTTGGCGTACACCGTCGGCTCGATGATCGGCGCGAGTCTCTTCGCCCTCGCGGTCCCGACGATCGTCGGGCACACGCTGGACACGGCGCTGAAGGCCCAGCAAAACGGCGAGGTGGCGTGGACGCCGCTGATCCGAGCGGCCTTGTTGATCCTCGGCGCGGCGCTCCTGCGCGGACTGTTCGCGTACACGCAGCAGTACTTCGGCGAGAACCTCTCGCAGTCGGTGGCGTACTCCATCCGCAACGCGATCTACAACCGCCTCCAGCGTCTCTCCTTCGCCTACCACGACCAGGCCGAGATCGGCCAGATCATGTCGAGGGCCACGCAGGACGTCGAAGGCGTCCGCATGTACATCAACTTCGGCCTCATCCGTGTGGGCTACATCCTGATCCTGCTTGCGGTCGCCCTCTACCTGATGCTGCAGGCCAACGTGACGCTGGCGCTGGTGTCCTGGGGCTTCCTGCCGGTGATCGCGGTGATCTCCGTCGCGATGAGCATGCGCCTGCGTCCGCTCTGGCTCGCCGTGCAAGAAAGCCAGGGGCGTCTGAGTACGGCGCTGCAAGAAAGCCTCTCCGGCGTCCGCGTGGTGAAGGCGTTCAGCCGTGAGGCGTTCGAAAGTCAGAAGTTCGACCTCGAAGCGACGGAGCAGTTCCGCAACTCCTACGCGACGAACCGCGTCCAGGCGTTCAGTCAGCCACTGCTCACCGCCCTGAACGCGGCGGCGCTCGTCGCGACGATCTGGGTCGGCGGACGGCAGGTCGCCGCCGGCACGCTGACGACGGGCGAGCTCACGGCCTTCCTCGGCTACCTCTACCTGCTCCAGCAGCCCGTGCGCATGCTCGGCATGATCGCCAACATCCTCAGCCGCACCGTCAGCGCCGGTCAGCGCATCTTCGAGATCCTCGATGCCGAGAGCGCCGTCACGGAGAAGCCGGACGCCGTCGTCCTGCCTCGCGCGGACGGGCGGGTCGAGTTCGACCATGTGGCATTCGGTTACCAGTCGTCCCGGCCAATCATCGTGGACGTCAGCCTGCAGGCAGAGCCCGGTCAGGTGTTCGCGCTCGTCGGCCCCACCGGCTCCGGGAAGTCGTCGCTGGTGAACCTGATGCCGCGGTTCTACGACGTGACGGCAGGCGCAGTACGCATCGATGGCGTCGATGTCCGCGATGCCACAATCAACTCGCTGCGACGGAACATCGGCATCGTGCAGCAGGACGTGTTCCTGTTCATCGACACGATCCGGGAGAACATCCGATACGGGCGGCAGGGCGCGACCGACGAAGATGTGGAACAGGCCGCGAAGGCTGCCCGCATCCACGACTTCATCCTGACGATGCCCGACGGCTACGACACCTGGGTGGGCGAGCGAGGCGTGACGCTCTCCGGTGGCCAGAAGCAGCGCATCTCGATCGCGCGGACGCTCCTGATGGACCCAGCGATCCTGATCTTCGACGACTCCACCTCGAGCGTGGACATGGAGACCGAGTACCTCATCCAGCAGGCGCTCGCCGAACTGATGCGCGGCCGTACGACCTTCGTCATCGCCCAGCGCCTGCGCACGGTGAAGAGCGCCGACGCGATCCTCGTGCTGGACCGAGGTGTGGTCGTCGAGCGTGGCACGCACGACCAGCTGATCCATACCAACGGGCTGTACCAAAAGATCTACGAACTCGAACTGCGCGACCAGGAAGAGGCGTTCCGCGGGGCGGACGCCGCCGCGGTCGCCGGCCTGTGACGCTTCGAGCCGTCTGGGGGACACGACCATGATGGGTGGCGGCGGCTTTGGCGGCGGTGCTGCCGGGGGCTGGAGCAACAGCGGCACCTCGATGGGGCCCAACGCCCGTCGCGGGATGGACGGCTGGAACGACGACGACCTGGGCAAGGTCTACGACGGCCGCGTCGTCTCGCGCCTGATCCCCTACCTGCGCCCGTACCGGCTTCGGGCGGTCCTCGCCGTCCTTGGCGTCCTCGGGTTCGCGGTCACGTCCACGCTGCAGCCGCTCCTCATCGGCCTCGCGGTTGACCGGGCGATCGCGGGCGACGTCGACGGCATCGCACGGATCGGCATCCAGCTCGCAGTCCTCGTCTTCGTCGCGTGGGGGTTCCAGTATCTCCAACTGACGCAGACGGGCTACATCGGCCACCGCGTCCTCTACCGCCTGCGCACGCAGATGTTCGACCACACCCACTCGCTCTCCCTCTCCTTCATCGACCGGCACGAGGTCGGTCGCATCATGTCGCGCGTCACGAGCGACGTGACCTCGATGCAGGAACTGCTGACGTCCGGCGCGCTCACGATCTTCTCGGACATCCTCGTCCTGGGGGTGGTGGTGTTCGTGCTGCTGCAGCGCGACTTCGAACTCGCGCTGGTGACGTTCATCGCCGTACCGATCCTCGTCGTCGTGATGATCGTGTGGCAGCGCCGTGCTCGCAGCGCGTTCGTCGAGGTGCGCCAGGCGATCTCGACGGTGAACGCGACGCTGAACGAGAACGTCTCGGGCGTCCGGGTGATCCAATCCCTCTCCCGCGAGGACGAGAACTCCCGGCGCTTCGACCAGATCAACCGCGAGAACCTGCGCGCTAACGTCAACGCCGGCCGCATCTCCGCCGCCGTGCTCCCCATCGTCGAGGGCGTCGTGGCACTCTCGACGGCCATCGTGCTGGTGGTGGGTGGCGTGCGAGTCGCCGAGGATGCCGTCACCGTCGGCATCGTGGTGTCGTTCGTGCTCTACATCCAGCGCTTCTTCGACCCGGTACGCGACCTCGTCTTGCAGTACACGCAGATCCAGCGCGCGATGGCCGGCGGCCTCCGCATCGTCGAGGTGCTGGACACCAAGCCGGACGTCGTCGACCGCCCGGACGCCCGCACCATCGAGGTACAAGGTCGCGTCGACTTCGACCACGTGACGTTCGCGTACCTCGAAGGCCGGCCCGTCCTGCACGACATCAGCCTGCACGTGGAGCCGGGCGAGACGATCGCCTTCGTCGGGCAGACTGGCGCCGGCAAGAGCACGATGATCAACCTCATCGGCCGCTACTACGACGTGACCGAAGGCGCGATCCGCATCGACGGCGTCGATGTCCGGGACATTCGTATCTCCAACCTGCACGAGCAGATGGGCGTTGTGCTGCAGGAACCGTTCCTCTTCTCCGGTACCGTGCGGGAGAACATCCGCTACGGCCGCCTCGACGCGACTGATGCGGAGATCGAGGAGGCGGCGCGGCTCGTCGGCGCGAACGACTTCATCCGCCGGCTGGAAGGTGGCTACGACACCGTCCTGGCGGAGCGCGCGCACAACCTGTCCGTAGGCCAGCGCCAGCTGATCTCGTTCGCGCGCGCGGTGCTCTCGCGGCCTCGCATCCTCGTCCTCGACGAGGCGACGGCGAACGTGGACACGCAGACCGAGGTGATCATCCAGCGCGCGCTGCGGGAACTGCTGCGCGGTCGCACGTCCTTCGTGATCGCGCACCGCCTGTCGACGATCCGTGACGCCTCGCGCATCGTGGTACTCGAGCGTGGCCAGATCGCCGAGATCGGGACGCACCAGCAACTCCTGGACCACGACGGCATCTACGCGCGCCTCTACAAGATGGCGTACGCCACCACCGGCGAGGACGGCGTGCTCTCCGACAGCCTGACGGCGGACGGTCCAGCGGCCCCAACCATCACTGGCCAGTGGAACGTCACCCTCACCACACCTCGGGGCACCCGCGAGGCCACCCTCGCGATCGAGTCCTCCAACGGCGCGCTGCACGGCACGTGGGATAGCGCCATGGGTGGCGCCACACCGCTGATCGACGGCAAACAAGATGGCGACCGCCTCCGCTGGTCGGTGCGCTCTGCCGGCCCGATGGGCGAGATGACGATGCAGTTCGAGGCAGTGATGCAGGGCGACGCCTTCGTCGGTGAGGTCGCCCTCGGCACCATGGGGAACGGCACGTTCACGGGGCGGCGCGCGTAGCACCCCTTACCGGCTCCGAGACACTGCTAGACTCCGGGCCTCGATCCGCACCACCACGGTCAGACTGGAGCCCCACATGGCAACTCGAGAAGAGCAGCGATCCAGGCCGTGGACGCACGGCTGGCAACGCTGAAGACGCGCATCCTGGCGCAGGGCGACGCGCCGCTGAAGGAAGGCACGTGGAAGGTCCGCGAGGCGCTCTCGCACCTCGCCGCCCGCGCGAACGGCGTCGGCCGCGTCGCCGCTCGTGTCGCCGCGGCCCAGGCCGGGACGCCGACGCCACCGCCCGCCGACATCGATGACATCAACGCGGACCAGGTCTCCGAGCGCTCCACGAAGAGCGTGGCCGAATTGCTCGACGAGATCGCGACCGGGCACGCAGCCGCGATTGCCGCGATCGGCACGGTCGACCAGGCGATCCTCGACCACCCGCTGTCGATGGGCGCCCGCCCCGGCGAGATGCCGGCGAGCGACCTGATGCTGCGCGGCGGCCCCGGCCACGACAACAACCACATCGACCAGGTCGAGGCAGCGCTCTCCTAGCGTGGCAGGCGAGGCGCTCCGTCCCTCGGAGGCCGCTGCCGTCGCGGCGTGGGCAGCGATGGTGGACGCGGACGCCGAGCAGGTGGCGCGCGTGCGCGAGCCAGAGCCGGTGGGCGACTTCTATGCCCCGATCGCGCCTCGCTTCCGGCCGGGAGCGCGGCCATCGCTCGAGCTGCCGCCGCTCCTGGCGCACGCCAAGCCTGGCGACACCTGGCTCGACATCGGCGCCGGGGGCGGGCGCTTCGCACTCCCGCTGAGCGAGCACGTGGCGCGCGTGATCGCCGTCGAACCGTCCGAGGCGATGCGCAACGTCCTGCGTGACGCGATCCGCGCGGGTGCTCGCCCGAACATCGATGTGCGCGACCTGTACTGGCCCAGCCTCGCCTGGGCCGACGACGTCGACGTTTCGTTCGCCGCACACTCGATCTACGACATCCGCGAGATCGCGCCGTTCCTCGATGCGATGGAGCGGCACTCGCGGCGGACGTGCATCGCGATCCTCGCGGACCAGCCGCGCGGCGCTCATCTCGCCCCAGTGTTCGAGGCGGTCCACGGCGAGCCGTTCGCGCCGCTCCCCGGCCTGCGCGAGTTCGTCGCGCTCCTGTCCGCGCGGAACCGGCGATTCGAGGTGGCGACTGTCTCCGGCGAGCCCGCGGAGCTCACTTCGCTGGACGAGGCGGCGACGCTGGCGCGGCGCCTGCTCTGGCTCGCGCCTGACTCCCCGAAGGATCAGCAGGCGCGGGCGCTCATTGAGCAGTGGTGGAGCGTGCCCGGTGGTGTGCGGCTGCCGCAGGCACGCGGCTTCTTCGGCATCGTGGCGTGGGAGCCGGTGCAGCAGCAGCGCGGCTAGCCCCTCGACGCTTCCGCGTGGATGATGCCTCCGAGGGGCACACGAAATGGGCGAGGCGGCTGCGCTGGCTTCTGCCGTGACCTGGGCGGGCACGAGCGTGGTGCTCGCGCGCCTCGGCGGGCGCTACGAGGCGCCTGTGCTCTCCTCGCTCCGCCTGCTCGCCGCTACACCGTTCCTGCTCGTGCTCGTCCTCGTGACCGGGGCCGCCTCGGAGCTGCGTGAGGCCTCGTGGCTCGTGCTGTTCGCGATGGTGGCGAGCGGCCTCGTCGGCTACGGCATCGGCGACACGGCGTACATCCGAGCGATGGGGCGGCTCGGGGTGCAGCGGATGGCGCCGCCGACCACCGCCCTGTGGGTCGCGCTCTCCGCCGCCGGCGGCATCTGGCTCCTGGACGAACCGTTCTCGTGGGGCCTCATCCTGGGCGGGGCGCTCGTGATCGCGGGCACCTGGTTCATCGTGGCGCAGTCGGCGGAGACCGTCTCGGCACGCGCTACCGAAGCACTCGAGGCCGCCACAGACGGCACGGTCGCACCATCATGGAGCACTCCTGTTGCCGTACTCGCGATCTGCGCCGTGGCGAGCGCCTGGACGATCGCGACGCTCGTCCTGGCAGGCGGTCGAGGTGACCTCGGCGCTGCGGCGGCGGGGTTCGTGCGCATCCCGGCCGGTGGCGTCGCGATTGGCCTCGTGATGTCCGCAGCGACACGAGGGGCGGTCTTCGGGCGCCTGCCTCGAGGGCGCGACCTCGCGCTGATCTGCGCCGTGGGCGTGGTGGGGACCGGGATGGGCTCGGTGCTCTACATCTTCTCGGTGGCGGAGGCGGGCGCGGCGCGTGCGGTGATCCTGAACTCCATCTCGCCGCTCCTCGCGCTGCCGCTCTCGATGTTCGTGCTGCGCGAGCGGCCGACGGGGCGGATCGGCATCGGCACGCTGCTCTGTGTGGCCGGAACGCTCGCCGTCCTCGCAACCTAGCCCTCGGCGGTCGCGGCGGTAGATTTGAGGCCGCTCCGGACAGCCGGACGCGCGCCCTGACCCTCACGTATTCGTTACGGGGGTATTGCGAATCTGATATGGTGCGCAAGTCGCCTCGGTATGGGGATTTTGAGGCGGCCATGGCGGGGGAGGTTCCACGTGAGCGAGTCCAGCGTCACCGCGTCCTGCACCGGGCACCATTGGATGCTGCCCGCACCGGGTGGACTCACCAGCGTTGGCACCTGTAAGAACTGCGGAGCCGAGAAGCAGTTCTCGAACTCCTCTGGCGGGGGCTGGGTCCTCCGCTCCGCCGCCAAGCGCCGCTAGGCACTCACCGTCCGGGCGAACCTCCAGGCTCCGGTCACAGACCGAGGGCCGAGCGCCCATCCCACAACAACTTCAGGCCCGTCAGGAACAGCGCGCTGTAGGCGAGGCGGTAGAACACCACCTCGTTCACGCGCTGGTTGAGCACGTACCCCAGCCCGAACCCCACCGGCGCCAGCGGCGCCAGCAGGAGCGACGTCCCGAGGTTCGACCCGTCGAACTGGCCGATGATCGCGTACGGGATCAACTTCACGTAGTTCGCCAGCGCGAAGAACATCACCGTCGTCCCCACGTACACGCTCTTGTCGAGGCGCTGCGGCAGCAGGAGCACGTTGAGCGGCGGCCCGCCCGCGTGCGCGACGAACGAGGTGTACCCCGCGACGCTGGACCAGAACGCCGCCTTCACTGGCCCCGGCTGGGTCGCCACCGGCTCGAGGCGGCGGAATCGCGGCCCGAGCCACCGATCGAGCGTGAACCCGACCGCCAGCAGCCCCACGATCAGGCCCACGACCTGATCCGAGGTGATGGCGAAAGTGGCCGCCCCCAGCGTGATGCCGAGGACGGCGCCGGGGAACAGCATCCGCATCATGCGGCGGTCGAACCGCTTCCGGTAGGTGATGATGCCGACGAGGTCCATGAGGCACAGCACCGGCAGCAGGATCGCGGCCGCCTGGGTCGGGGAAATGGCGAGGGCCATGACCGGCACGCCCACCGACCCGAGCCCGCCCCCGAAGCCGCCCTTCCCAATCCCGACCAGCAGGACCGCGATCGAGGCGACGACGTAGAACGTCGGGTCGTTGATCACGCTCATGAGGGCTCCGGTCAGGTGGTCACGGCGCGACTGACGCCGCGAAGCCCGGAGGCTACCATCGAGTCATGCCAACCGCCCGTTGCGCCTTCTGCACCGCCACCCCGCTCCGCGAACTCGCGGTGTCGTCATGGACGACCGATCCCGAGGATCGGTCGCGACTGACCATTTTGCTGTGCGGCAAGCACATGGTGCGCGTCCAGAAGGCGGGCCCAAAGGGCTACGCCCACGGGGAAGAGAAGTTCAAGGCGGGCTTCTGGTAGCCCGGCACACCAGCGGGATCGACGAGGGCGCCCCCGTAGGCGCCCTCGCTATTGGTGAGCCCTCGATCGCCTAACTGCGACGGCTGTACGCGCGCACCGCGAGCGGGACGCCGATCGCCGACAGCACGACGACCCAGATCAGGACGCCACCCAGACTGCTGCCCGGGTCCTCGCCCAGCGCGAGGGAGCGCGAGGCGTTCACGGCCAGCGAGAACGGGTTCGCCTCGGCAACCGGCTGGAGCCAGCTGGGCATCGATTCGACCGGGACGAAGGCGGACGACACGAAGGTGATCGGGAAGATGAGCGTGAAGCCGATCACGTTGACCGCCTCGACGCTCCGCACGGTCAGACCGACCGCCGCGAAGATCGCCGCTGCCGGCAGCGCGAACAGGATGCCGATCGCCGGCGACCCGATGGACTCAAGGAAACTACCGCCGAAGCGGAAGCCGATCAGCATCCCGATGCCGATCATCAGCACCGCCACGAAGATGTTGGAGAGCAGGTCAGCCACGAGCCGCCCCACGATGACCGCCGAGCGCGACATCGGCAGCGACCGGTAGCGGTCGAACAACCCGCTCTGCACGTCCTGGGCGAGGCCCAGCGCGGTGCCGAAGCCGCCGAACAACAGCGTCTGCACGAGGATGCCCGGCAACACAAAGGTGATGTAGTCCGGCGTACTCGTGCGGATCGCGCCGCCGAGGACGTATGTGAACAGCAGCAAGAACATGATCGGGGACACCGTCACGTTCACAATGTTCTCGGGCAGGCGCACATAGCGGAGCAGGTTGCGCCCCACCATCACGAAGGTGTCGCTGACGCCCCAGCGGAAGCGGGTCATCAGGCTGGGCGTAGTGAGACTGGGCGCTGTCGTGCTGGAGGTCATTTCTTGCTCTTCCCGGTCGCCTCGGCGGCCGCCACTTCGCTCGCGTGCCCGGTGAGGGCGAAGAACACGTCGTCCAGGCTCGGCTGGTGGAACGTCAGGTTGGAGAGGGTGATCCCGCCGGTATCAAGCGCACGCACCACTTCGGCGATCGCGCCTGCGCCCGCCGACATCGGCACGCTCACCTCCTGCGTAGAGGAGTCGACCTTGGGGTTCGTCCCGTAGCGGCTGAGGACGACTCGGGCGTCCTCCAGGCGACCGTGGTCGGAGAGTTGGACCACGAGCACGCTGCCGCCCACGCGCTCCTTCAGTTCGGTCGCGGTGCCCTGTGCGATCACGAGGCCGTGGTCCACCACGGCGATCCGCGAGGCGAGGCGGTCCGCCTCCTCCAGGTACTGCGTCGTCAGCAGCACCGTCGTCCCGCCGCGTGCGAGTTCCTCGATCGCCACCCAGACACTGAGGCGGCTGCGCGGGTCGAGGCCGGTCGTCGGCTCGTCCAGGAAGAGCACCTCGGGGTCGCCGACGAGGCTCGCCGCGACATCGAGGCGACGGCGCATGCCGCCGGAGTACGTGTTCGCGCGACGGTTGGCCGCGTCTTCGAGGTCGAACCGCTCGATCAGCGAGCGGGCCCGCTTCTTCGACTCTTCTTTGCTGAGGTGATGGAATCGCCCCACGACCTCGAGGTTCTCGAGGCCGGTCAGTTGATCGTCCACAGCCACTTGCTGGCCAGCGACACCGATCGAGCGTCGCAGCCGCGCGGCGTCACGCACGACATCGATGCCCACGACGGTCGCAGAGCCGGAGGTCGGCTGCTGGAGCGTGGTGAGGATGCGGACGAGCGTGGACTTGCCCGCGCCGTTGGGCCCGAGCAGGCCGAACACGACGCCGCGCTCGACCTCCAGGTCGACGCCTCGCAGCGCCTCGACTTTGCCGAATGTCTTCGTCAGCCCCTTCACGACGATCGCGGGGGCGGAAGCAGCGCCAACCATGTTGTGCCTTCCGATCAGCACCACTCCGGGGTGCGTTTCGCGGGTCACGCCCGCGCCAGCAGTTCACCCCGCCCATGTTGCAACACGAACGTAAACACGTCCGTTGAACCCGGAGTCGGTTCGGCATGCCCATGGGCACAGATCGAGGCGGGAACCCATCCTCCGACGGCACCCGAGTGGTGTCAACGCCGATCTGGCACACCGAGGGCATGCGGACCTCATCAGGATGCTGGCTGCGGTATGGTGCGCGCGCCTCGGACGCGCGGCGGCCGAGGACGTTCTGCACGGACAAGGAGGCCTCGATGCCCATTGACGAGGCGCTGCTGCGCCACCTGTACGCCTACGACCGCACGCTGCCGCTGGTACCCACCAGCGAGGTCGACCCGGTCACCAACCCCGCAACACGCCAGGCCGTCCCCGGCCTCCGTCGCGAGCGCGTCACGTTCGCCTCCACGCATGACGAACGTGTTGTCGCCACGCTGACGATGCCCTCGGAGGGCGGGCCGCATCCGGCGGTCATCATGCAGCATGGCTCGACGGCCTCCGGCCGTCACGCGATGACGACACCGACGCCAGCGGTGCCCGAGCCGCTTGCAGTGCAATGGGCGAAGGCCGGCTTCGTCGCGGTCACGGTGGACGCCTACGGCTTCGGGTCGCGCGAGGGCGCTGACAACCGCGGCCGCCTCACGCCCACCCGTCCCGACTTGATGTATCGCACGCGCGATGCCCGCATCCAGGGCGTGCAGGACCTCATGCGCACCATCGACTACTTGCTGACGCGGCCCGAGGTGCGCGGTGACGCCATCGGCTACCACGGCGTCTCGATGGGGTGCCGCCTCGGTGTGCCGCTGATCGCCCTCGACCACCGGATTAAGGCAGCATCGTTGTTTGTCGGTGGCACCGCCGCCTACTCGCGGTTCGTCATCGAGGGCACACCGTTCGCCGACCTCGCCGAGGAAGAGCAGCGGATCTTCGAACTCACTGACCCGATCACGTTCGCGCCACTCACGTCGCATATCCCGAAGTTCGTCGCGAACGGTCTGAAGGACACCCTGGTCACGCCAGAGGGTGGCCAGCGACTGCAGGCGGCCTTCGCCGAGCCGAAGTCACTCCACTGGTTCGACGGCAATCACGCAGACTCCCCCGCCGCGCTGGTGGAGGAGGCACGGGCCTTCCTCGCGCAGCACCTCGGGGTACGGGTCACGGCAGGAGCACGCTAATGGGAAGCCCACGACTGTTCATGGTCCTGGCAGGCATCGCCTCGATCTTCATCGTGACCGCGATCTATATCGCGTCCTCGCGGTAGCGATGGCAGCACTCACACTCGCGGGCGGGCGGGTCTGGGACGGGCTCGACAGCGCCTCGGCTGTCGGAAACGTCCACGTCGACGGTGGCGTGGTCACGAGCGAGGCTGCCGAGGGCGCGCGCGTGCTCGATGTGTCGGGCTGCACCGTGCTCCCCGGGCTGATCGAGGGGCACACGCACCTCGCGTTCAACGCGCAACCTGACTGGCGCACGGTCTACGACAGCGACAGTCCCGCCCGGATGCTGCTGCGGATGCAGGGCCACGCGATGGTGGCGCTGCGCTCTGGCATCACCACCGTCCGCGACCTCGGTGCGCCGACCGACCTCGCTGTGGCACTCCGCGAGGCGATCCGAGGCGGCCTCGTGGCCGGCCCGGACCTGCTGGTGGCCGGCGCGCCGGTGACGACGACCGGCGGCCACTGCTGGTTCATCGGCGGCGAGGCGGACGGGGAACTCGGCGTGCGCGTGGCCGTGCGCGAGCGGGTGAAAGCCGGCGTCGACTGGATCAAGGTGATGGCCTCCGGCGGCAACATGACGCCCGGCTCCAACCCCTTCGCCGCGCAATACTCCGTCGCCGAACTGCGCGCGATCATCGAGGAGGCCCACCGCCTCGACCGTCGCGTGGCCGCGCACGCTCACGGCGTGGCCGGCATCGAGGCGGCGGTGGAGGCGGGCGTGGATGTCCTCGAACACTGCTCGTTCCAGACGGCAGCGGGAAGCGTGAAAGACCTCGGCGTCATCGCGGAGATTGCGCGCAAGGGCATCCTGGTCTCGCCGACGATCTCCGGACGGCTCATCGACCAGCCCGATCGCTTCCCCCAGCGTGCCGACCTCGTCCGCGCGCTGTTCGAGGCGGGGTGCGACATCTTCATGAGCACCGACTGCGGCATCCCCGGCTTGCCTCACGACGACCTCGTGCGCGCGCTCCGCACGATGCAGGCGATGACCGCCCAGACCGCCGTCGAGGTGCTGCGCCTCGCGACCAGCACGAGCGCCCGCCTGCTGCGCCTCCCCGACCGCGGCAGCATCGCCCCCGGCCAGCGCGCCGACCTACTCGTGGTCGAGGGCGACCCAACGCGCGACCTCGGCGCGTTGGAGCGCGTGAGGGCGGTGGTCGCGGGTGGACGCCTCGTGCGGTTGGAGCAGGAGTAGCGGCGTCTACCCCGAGTACGACCAGCCGGTGTACGTCGAGGTGAGCGGGTCGCCGCTGTGCTGGACTTCGCCGTAGAGGACACGCGCGGTGACGACGATGTGGTCGCCGGCCTCGATGAACTGCTCGGCGGCGCATTCGAGGTAGGCGATGGCGTCGTCGAGGATCGGGCAGCCGGCGGCGCGCTCGGAGAGCCGGTAGTCGGTACCCGCGAGTTTGTCGTGCTGCTGCGCCGCGGCTTCGTCGCTACGACCTCGCACTTTGGCGGCGTTCGAGGGCTGGACGAAGCGCTGGGCGATGAGCAGGCCGTCCTTCTGCGGGAGCAGGTTCACGGTGTAGAAGCCGTTCTCGCGGATGCGCCCAAGGGACGACGAGTCGCGCTCGAAGGCGGCGAGGACGAGACGGGGGCTGAAGGAGACCTGCATCACCCAGTCGGCGATCATCCCGTTCGGCTTGCCGTCACGCGTGGTGCCGATGACGTAGATGCCGTATGGCAGTTCGTGCATCGCCTCCTGGATGTAGTCGTCCTCGGTCTTCTGGATCTTGCGTCCAACCATCGATGTCTCCCGGCTACTCGAAGAGGCCGACGCTACTCAAACAGTCCGAATTGGCGCGCGACGAGTTCGTAGGAGCGGACGCGGTCGGCGAAGTCGAAGGTGATCGTGAGCAGCACGATCTCCTCCGCGCCAAACTCGTCCGCGAGGGATTCGAGGCGTGCCCGCACGGTCGAGGGGGAGCCGACGGCGGCCTTCGACATCGAGAACTTCACGTAGTCACGCTCAGGGTCGGTCATCTCGAACGCGGCAGCGGTCGCGGGAGAGGGGACGGCGCCGCGACGGAAGCGCCAGACGTAGCGGCTGAGGGCGAGGCGCTCGGCCTCCTCGTCGGTCGGGGCGCAGAGGCCGGAGACGCCGATGGAGACGCGCGGCTCGGATGCCCACTTCGAGGGCTTGAAGCGCGTCTTGTAGAGCGCGACGGCGCGCGGGCCGAGTTCGGGGGCGATGAACTGCGCGAAGCAGTAGGGCAGCCCCAGGTCGGCGGCGATCGCCGCTCCGTCCAGCGAGGAGCCGAGGCACCAAACCTCGGGGGTGCCGTCGATCATGGGGCTGGCGTGGATGCCGAAGAACGGATGGTCCGCGGGCAGCGCGTCGTCGAGGTAGCCGAGGAGGTCTTCGACCTGGTCGGGGAACGCCTCGAGTGGGAGGGTGCCGGGGCCGTGCTCGAGCGCCTGCTTCGTCTGCATGCTGCTACCCGGCGCGCGGCCGATGCCGAGGTCGATGCGGCCGGGGAACAGCGCCTCCAGCGCACGGAATTGTTCGGCGACCTTCAGCGGCGCGTAGTGGGACAACATCACGCCGCCTGACCCTACCCGGATGGTCGAGGTCTGCGCGGCGACGGCGGGGATGACCACCTCGGGGGCGGCGCAGGCGAGGCCCCCGCTCGCGTGGTGCTCCGCGAGCCAGAAGCGGGAGTACCCGAAGCGCTCGACGGCCTGTGCGAGCAGGATCGACTCGCGCAGCGCCTGAGCGGCGGTGCCACCATCGCGGATCGGCGCCTGGTCGAGGACGCTCAGTCGGAGGGCGGATCGGGTTGGCTGGTCAGGCATCGAGGGCTCCCCACGCCCCTCGATCCTATCCCCTGCGGCAGCGTGGAGGCGCAGGCTCGTCTTACGCGCCACGCCGAGCGATGATTCTGCCCATGACTGCCGAGCCCCCCCTGCCCGACCTCCACGCCTCGGACGCACGCGCCGTGGCGACCATGCACCAGGTCGTGCGGGTGTTCGCCAACCCCAACCGCTGGTGGCAGAACGCCTCGTTCGCGCTGCCGCTGCTCGTCACGGTCGTGGCGTTGGGGCTCGGGTTCGCGCTCGACCTGACCGAGGCGAAGGGGTTCGGGCTCTTCGCCGGCGCGGTCACGCTGCTGATGGTGCCGATCGTGCTGCTGACGTGGCGCGGTACGGCGACCGCGATCGTGCTCACGGTCGAGGGCGTCACGGCGCTGCACCTCGGCCAACCGATCCACGAGGTGGCGTGGCGCGACCTCCAGCGCATCGAGAAGGTCGAGTACCTCGGCAACTCGCGCTACAAACTGGTCCACCACGACACGGAGTTCCTGACGATCGAGTCGGAGATCGAGGGCGCCCCCGACCTCGTCGAGGCGGCGTTCACGCTCAGCGGGCTGCCCCGGCAGCACCCCGAGGAGACGATCTAACCTCCCGAGCCGCCTCGTCGTGCCTCGTATGATTCGAGGATGACGAACCGCCCCATCGACCTCGCCTCGACGCCACCCTTCGACTTCACTCTCGCGACGCCCGAGCGCATCCGCGCAGGTGCCGAGGAAGCCATCGCGCGCTGTGACGCGATCCTCGATGGCGTCGCGCGGGCTGGGGTTGCAGGGATCGGGGGTGCGCGGACGTTCGCCAACACGATCGCGCCGCTCGACGAGGTGGGGAGCCTGCTGGCGCTGGCCAGTGGAGAGCACGGGTTCCTCACCTATGTCGCAGCGGACGCCACGCTGCGTGACGTGGCGCTCGAGGCCGAGCAGCGGCTCGACACGTATGGCACCACCGTCGGCTTCCGCGAGGACATCGCGGCTGCGGTGCGCGCCTACGCGACGACCGAGGAGGCCCGCGGCCTCGATGGGGTGGACGCGCGGCTGCTGGCGCACACGCTGCGGGACACGCGGCGGAACGGCTTCGACCTGGACGCGGAGCGTCGAGGGCGGGTGCAGGCGCTGAAGGAGCGGCTCGTGCGGCTGGGCGTCGAGTTCCGGCGGAACATCGACGAGTTCGAGGACGCGCTGCTGCTGCCGCGCGAGGGGCTGCGGGGGCTGCCGGAGTCGTACATCGAGCGGTTGCAGACGGTGGAGACCCCCGAGGGGCCTCGCTACCGCGTCTCGCTCGACTATCCCGAGTTCTACCCGTTCCTGGAGGCGGCGGAGGACGAGTCGCTGCGGCGCGAGTTGTTCCTGAAGAACCACAACCGCGCCGCCGATATCAACCTCCCCCTGCTTGCCGAGGCGATCGAGATCCGCCACGAGATCGCGGAGACGCTGGGGTACGCCTCGTGGGACGCCTACGTGATCGAGACGAAGATGGCGAAGACGCCGCAGACCGCGCTCGACTTCCTCGTCGACCTCGAGCGGCAGGTGCGGGTGAAGGCGGAGCGGGACATCGAGGAGTTGCAGGCGGAGAAGCGCCGGCACCTCGAGGATCCCCACGCACGCCTCGAGATCTGGGACTGGCGGTACTACCAGCAGCGCGTGATGCGGGAGCGCTACCAGGTCGACCAGTTCGCGGTGGCGGAGTACTTCCCGATGGACGCCGTGCTCGATGGCCTCTTCGAGGTCTACCAGCGGCTCGTGGGCGTCCGCTTCGTGTCGGTGGCGGAAACGCTCGCGTGGCACCCGGATGTCCGGCTGTATTCGGTTATGGACGCCTCGGACGGGCGCTTCATCGGTCACTTCTACATGGACCTGCACCCGAGGCCGGACAAGTACGGGCACGCGGCGGCGTTCATGCTGAAGCCGGGACGCACGCTCTCGGACCGCTCGTACGCCCCGACGGCGGCAGCCATCGTCGCGAACTTCACGAAGCCCTCGGCGGAGTCGCCGAGCCTGCTGCGGCACTCCGAGGTGGAGACGCTGTTCCACGAGTTCGGGCACATCCTGCACCAGGTGATGACGCGCTCGCCGTACAACCGCTTCGCCGGGACGAACGTGGAGCGCGACTTCGTCGAGGCGCCGTCGCAGATGCTGGAGCACTGGACCTGGGAGCCCTCGGTGCTGCGCGGGTTCACGCGGCACGTGACGACGGGCGAGCCGCTGCCGGAGGGGCTGCTGGCGCAGATGGTGGCGGCGAAGAACGTGGGGAGCGGGCTGCACTACCTGCGGCAGATCTTCTTCGCGCGGTTGGACCTCGCCTACCACGACGCTGGGGCCTCGAAGGACACCGACGCGCTCGCGGAGTCGCTACACGGGATCACCGGCTTCCCGTTCCCCGCTGGGACGCACTTCCAGGCCGGCTTCGGCCACCTGTTCGGCTACGACGCGGGCTACTACGGCTACCTGTGGTCGCAGGTCTTCGGTGACGACATGTACGGCCGTTTCGAGGGCGGCCCCGCCATCGAGGCGGCGGCGGGCCTCGACTACCGGCGGACGATCCTCGAGGCCGGGGGGACGCTCGATGGGGCTGACCTCGTGCGGGGGTTCCTCGGGCGGGAGCCGTCGAGCGCGGCGTTCCTGCGGGAGATCGGCCTCAGCGCGGAGTAGCCGAGGGCTACTCCAGAGGGATCGCGAGCGCGACCTCAAGCGGCTGACCCCAGGGCATCGTGACCTGCTGGACGTCGAAGCGGTACGCCTCGGGGGCGTCGAGTTTCGAGGCGATGCGGGTGCCCGCCCCTGCCCCGACCAGGATCTGGTTGCCGCAGCAGCACGACTCGAGGGGCTGGTCGGCCTGCGAGCGGTCGAGGGCGAAGCCGGCGTCGCAGCCGCAGTAGCAGTCGTAGTTCACGTTCGCGCCGGCCTCGGTCTTCTCGATGCGCCAGTCGCTCGGGCGCCAGTCGGGCGTGAGCGCGCTGCCGTGGCCGGCTGGCCCGGTCGGGACGTCGCCGAGCGGGTAGTCCCCCGCGGCCAGCCTGGGGGCGAGTACGTCGAGGACAGCCCCGGAGACGAGGTCGACGACGAACGTCCGGGCGTCAGGGTCGCCGGAGACGAGGTGGGCACCCTCGGTGGCGTCGACGACGCCTCGGATGGTCTCGATGCAGTGATCGCATGTGATGTTGGGGGAGGAGAGCAGGATCTGCATTGTTTCTTGAACCCTCACCCTCCAAACCTCCCTCCCCCTCCATGAGGGGGGAAGGAGGCTTCAGAGTCCCTCCCCCTGCCCTCCCTCAAGGGAGGGTGTTTGGCTTCGCGCGTGCCAACGGGGAGGTCCGTTGATATGTCGAGACTGACTCGCCGAGCGTAGACCTTGCACACGCCGCTGCGAAGGGACATGGAATCGCCCTCACCTTCCGGGGGCCGCTCGCTCGAGAGAACGGAGTCCGGAAGAGATGAGGGCGGGTACGCCTCGACCGGTGGCCGAGGCGAGAGAGCATGCGACCCCGCTAGGCGGGGACGACGCCACCGATCTTGAACATGCCAGTGCCGCAGACCGGGCAGACGCCCTTCACGGCGGGCTTGCCGTTCTTCATCGTGGTGTTCTCGGCGTTGTTCATGTCGCGCTTTTCTTTGCACTTCACGCAGTACGCATTTACGACGGCCATTGAGCCTCCTGTGCTTGATCCCCGCGTAGAGAGGGTACGTGGGTGGGGGTCGAGGGGGAACGTGCGGGCGGCACGGGATTCTGTGAGTGGTTATGTCGCGTACGCCCACTCGGCAGATGGCCGGTAGTATCCGAACCCGGTGCCGCGCTAGGCCGCAAAGCCCGGAGGAGCGACTGTGTTCGAGCAGGCCTTCAAGAACATCGACGACGTCCTGCACAAGGACGCCGGGTGCACGAGCGAACTCGACTACACCGAGCAGTCGTCATGGCTCCTTTTCCTGAAGTACCTCGACGCCATCGAGCACGACCGCGCGATGGAGGCCGCCCTGAGCGGGAAACCGCCGATTCCGCTGCTCGAACCACGCTTCCGCTGGGAGGCGTGGGCGGCACCGAGGACCGCTGACGGCAAGATCGACCACAACAACGCGCTGACCGGCGATGACCTCAAAGACTTCGTCGATGACGAACTCTTCCCGTATCTCCAGGGCTTCACTCAGAAAGCCACCGGCCCGAACACCTTCGAGTACAAGATCGGCGAGATCTTCGGCGAGATTAAGAACAAGATTCAGAGCGGCTACAACCTCCGCGATGTCATCGAGTACATCGACGAACTGCGCTTCGGTTCGCAGACCGAGAAGCACGAACTCTCCCACCTCTACGAGGCCAAGATCCGGAACATGGGGAACGCCGGTCGCAACGGTGGCGAGTACTACACGCCACGCCCGCTGATCCGCGCGATGGTGCAGGTGGTGAACCCAAGGGTCGGTGAGACCGTCTACGACGGCGCCTGCGGGTCAGCCGGCTTCCTCTGCGAGTCGTACGAATCATGAAGGCGCGCATCGGTCTCACCACCAATGAGATCAAGATGCTCAACGAGTCGACGTTCTACGGCAAGGAGAAGAAGTCCCTCGCGTACGTGATCGCAGTCATGAACATGATCCTGCACGGCATTGAAGCGCCCAACATCATCCGCACGAACACGCTCGCCGAGAACCTCGCCGACATCCAGGAGAAGGATCGCTACGACGTGATCCTCGCCAACCCGCCGTTCGGCGGGAAAGAACGCGCCGAGGTCCAACAGAATTTCCCCATCCGCACCGGTGAGACGGCGTTCCTCTTCCTCCAGCACTTCATCCGCAGCCTGAAGGCTGGCGGCCGCGCCGGCATAGTCATTAAGAACACGTTCCTCTCGAACACAGATAACGCGGCGGTCAGTCTCCGCAAGCTCCTGCTGGAGTCCTGCACTCTCCATACCGTCCTCGACTGCCCCGGCGGCACCTTCCAGGGCGCGGGCGTGAAGACCGTCGTCCTCTTCTTCGAGAAGGGAGCACCTACCCGCAGAATCTGGTTCTACCAACTTGATCCCGGCCGCAACCTCGGCAAGACCAATCCTCTGAACGATGACGACATGGCTGAGTTCGTGGCCTTCCAGAAGACCTTCGCCGACTCCCCAAAGTCGTGGATCATCGATACGGCAACCATCGATCCGGCCACCTCAGACCTGACGCTAAGGAACCCAAACGGTGGTAACGAGGTGCTGCATCGGAGTGTTGCCGAATTGCTCGACGAGATCGCAGCACTCGACGTCGAGAGCGATGAAGTACTCAATGGCATCAGGGCGCTTTTGTGAGGTGCTGGAGTTGAATTCCACAGCTCTGGGCGCCATGTGCGAGGTAGACAAGCGTCAGGGCGTCTACCGTGACCTGCCGTATGTCGGTCTTGAAGACATCGAGTCGGGCACGGGACAGTTTCTGGGCTCCCTAGAGCCCCGATCGGTGAAGAGTTCCACGTTCCGATTCTCGTCTGAACACGTGCTCTACGGGCGCCTCCGCCCATACCTGAACAAGGTGATGCTGCCAGACTTCGTGGGCCATTGCTCCACGGAAATATTTCCGCTCAGACCCCGGCCCGGCCTGAACCGGGATTTTCTTCAGTATTGGCTTCGGATGGCTGGCACAGTCCAGCGGATCAATGCGACCTCGACCGGGACACGGATGCCGCGCGCTAACGTTAGCGCCGTTCTCGGCTTCCCCATCCCCCTTCCCCCACTCGCCGAACAGCACCGCATCGTCGCCGTCCTCGATCAAACGATCGAGGACATCGCCACCGCCCGAGCGAACACGCAGCGAAACCTCGAGCACGCGCGCGCCCTCTTCGAAAGTCACCTCGCAGCCGTGTTCACTCCCGAGCACCAGCATCCCCTTGTCCCTATTGGTGATGTCGGGGAGGTCTTCGACGGTCCGCACGCCACGCCTAGGACGGTCAATGAGGGACCGATCTTCCTTGGAATCAGCGCGCTCCAGGATGGGCAAGTCAATCTCGGCGAAACACGACACGTAACGCCGGATGACTTTCAGCGATGGACACGTCGGGTGAAGCCCCAATCCGGGGATGTCGTGTTTTCGTACGAGACACGCCTGGGACAAGTGGCGATCATCCCGAATGGGCTTGAATGTTGCCTTGGTCGCCGCATGGGACTCGTCCGGGTCGATAGAGCGCGGATTGACCCTCGATTCTTCGTTTACCAGTACTTGTCGCCGACGTTTCGTTCCTTTCTCGATAGTCGAACCGTTCATGGAGCCACGGTCGATCGGATCGCAATCAAGGAATTCCCATCTTTCCCGATCCGTGTCCCAGGCCTAGCCGAGCAACAGCACATCGTCGATCGCCTCGACGCTCTGCGGGAGGAATGTCAGCGCCTCGAATCTCTCTACCAGCGGAAACTCGACGTATTAGATAATCTGCGCGAGTCCATCCTGCACCATGCGTTCACCGGCCAATTGTGACACCCCATGAACGAAGCCGAGACCCGCGCCGAGCACATTGACCCCGCACTTCGCGCGGCCGGTTGGGGTGTCGTCGAAGGCAGCCGCGTCCGCCGCGAGTACCAGATCGCGCCTGGCCGGATCGAGGGCCTCGGCCGCCCCAGCCGGCCCGTGATCGCCGACTACGTGCTGGAGTACCGCAACACCAAACTCGGCGTCGTCGAGGCCAAGGCATGGGACGAGCCTATGACCGGAGGCCTCGGTCAGGCGAAGGACTACGCCGGAAAACTCGCGCTCCGTTATGCCTACGCCACCAACGGCCAGGGCATCTATCAGGTCGACATGCAGACTGCCGTCGAAGGCACGGTCGACGCCTACCCCTCGCCCGATGACCTCTGGAACCGCACCTTTGCGGAAGTGAACGCATGGCGCGACCGCTTCGCGGCCGTGCCATTCGAGGACAAGAGCGGCTCACACCCCAGCCGGTACTACCAGGACATTGCCGTTGAGCGAGTCATGGAAGCCATCGCCGACGAGCGGCATCGGATCCTGCTCACCCTCGCCACTGGCACCGGCAAGACGTTCATCGCGTTCCAGATCGCGTGGAAACTCTTCCACAGCCGCTGGCACCTTGGACGGAAGCCGACGCGGCGTCCGCGCATCCTCTTCCTCGCCGACCGCAACATCCTCGCGGATCAGGCCTACAACGCCTTCTCTGCGTTCCCGGAAGACGCACTGAAACGCATCGAACCGTCGGATATCCGCAAGAAGGGCCGGGTGCCGAAGAACGGCAGCCTCTTCTTCACCATCTTCCAGACGTTCATGAGCGGCGCGGATGGATGGGACGCAGCGCCCTACTTCGGCGAGTACCCGCCGGACTTCTTCGACTTCATCGTGATCGACGAATGCCACCGAGGCGGCGCCAACGACGAAGGCAACTGGCGCGGCATCCTCGACTATTTCGCCCCCGCGGTACAACTCGGCCTGACCGCGACGCCCCGTCGCGAGGACAACGCCGACACCTACGCCTACTTCGGCGATCCGGTCTACATCTACTCGCTGAAAGAAGGCATCAACGACGGCTTCCTGACGCCGTTCAAGGTGAAGCAGATCTCCACCACCCTCGACGAGTACGTGTTCACCTCGGACGACCATCTGCTTGAGGGCGAGATCGAGAAGGGGCGACGCTTCAGCGAGCCCGACTTCAACCGAATCATCGAGATCAAGGAACGCGAAGCCGCGCGGGTCAAGATCTTCATGGATCAGATCAATCAGAACGAGAAGACGCTTGTGTTCTGTGCCACCCAAGAACACGCTGCGGCAGTACGCGACCTCATCAATCAGATGAACACCAGCGGGAACCCGAATTACTGCCAGCGCGTGACCGCAGACGAAGGGGGGCGCGGAGACCAGTACCTACGCGACTTCCAGGACAACGAGAAGACGATCCCGACGATCCTGACCACGTCCCAGAAGCTCTCGACGGGTGTCGACGCGCGGAATGTCCGCAACATCGTCCTCATGCGACCCATCAACTCGATGATCGAGTTCAAGCAGATCATCGGACGCGGCACCCGGCTGTACGACGGCAAGGACTACTTCACGATCTACGACTTCGTGAAGGCCCACCACCACTTCAGCGACCCTGAGTGGGATGGCGAACCCATCGACAACACGACCGAAGGGGATGGCCGCGGTGGGACACCGCCATCGGACGACCCTCCGCTCGAGCCCAAGGAGTCGTTCGACCTGCCACGAGCCGCCAAGATTCGCGTGAGACTCGCTGACGGCAAAGAGCGCAGCATCCAGCACATGATGTCCACGACGTTCTGGCACGCTGACGGGACGCCGATCTCCGCGCAGCAATTCATGACGATGCTCTTCGGCGAACTACCGGCCTTCTTCAAGGACGAAGCAGAACTTCGTGCGCTCTGGAGCGTGCCCGAGACCCGGAAGCGCCTCCTGCAGGGACTCGCCGAGAAGGGCTTCGGACCCGAGCATCTCGCCGAAATGCAGAAGGTGATCGACGCCGAGAAGAGTGACCTGTTCGATGTGCTCGCCTACGTGGCGTACGCGCTGCCACCGCTCACCCGCGAGGATCGCGCGGCGCGAGCCAAAGTCGAGATCAGCACGCATTTCAACAGCAAACTTCAGGTGTTTCTCGACTTCGTCCTCTCGCAGTACGTGAAGGTGGGGGTCGACGAACTCGACGGCGAAAAGCTCTCTCCGCTATTACGGCTTCGGTACAACGACTCCATCCCCGACGCCGTGAACGACCTTGGCAAGCCGGAGGATATCCGCGAGGTGTTCGCAGGCTTCCAGAAGTACCTCTATCAGGAGCGGGTGGCCTAGGCCTCGCTCATTCCCTTCCCGGCCCCTACGGCTTCGGCAGTGCCGCCAGCAGGCGGCCGCCGTGCCGCCGCCTACCGCTTGCGTCTCGGCAAATGCCCAGCGCGGACCTGGCAGCCGAGGGTGTCGCAGATGATGCGGGTGGCGAGGAGGGCGGTGATCTCGGGCGGGGAGCATTCGACGACTACTGTTTAACAACAATAATATATTGACTAACGATAAATCTGACCGTAGCATGTGAGCCACCGGACACGCATGTGAGGTGCCACCTATGACGCGCAGTGCGATCTTCTTCCTGAGGGCGGTGATCCTGCTCGTCGGAGCCGGCGTGCTGGCGGGCATGCTCTGGGAACCGCAGGTCGAGGGCCGGAACGTGAACGCCGACCAGGCGACGATCTACTTCCGCGATCCGTTCCTCGTCTACGCGTACGTGGGGTCTCTCCCGTTCTTCTTCGGGCTGTACCAGGCGTTCAAGTTGCTGGGCTACGTGGGGCAGGGCGAGGCGTTCTCGCCAGGTGCGATCCGTGGCTTGCGGTCGATCAGGTACTGCGCCCTGGCCGTCATCGGGTTCATCGTTGGCGCCGAGGTCTACATCGTCCTCGGGGTCGACGACGATCACGCCGGCGCCGTGGCGATGGGGATCTTCGCGAGCCTGATCGGGCTCGTGGCCGCGACGGCAGCCGCTGTGCTCGAACGTGTCCTCCAGAACGCCGTCGACCTCCAGTTAGAGCATGACCTCACGGTCTGAGGTTGTATCCATGGCGACGATCGTCAACATCGACGTGATGCTGGCCAAGCGGAAGATGAGCGTCACCGAGCTCGCTGAGCGAGTCGGCATCACGATGGCCAACCTCTCCATCCTGAAGAACGGCAAGGCGAGAGCCGTTCGCTTCTCGACGCTCGAGGGCATCTGCCGTGCCCTGGACTGCCAGCCCGGCGACCTCCTTGAGTACCGGCCCGACGCCCCTCGGCCCGCTCGGTCGAGAAGCACTGCGACCGAGGCGATCCGGCGCGAGGTCCGGGGCCCGGAGGCGGAGCCGTTGAACGCCTGATCGTGGCTTCCCGCGATCAAAGGCAGGCTCCGTCCGCTTACGGCTTCGGCAGCGCCGCCAGCAGTCGATGCGTGATGACGGCGACGTCGTCGACAGCGAGGTCGAAGGCGGGGGCGTTCGCGGGGGCGGGGCGCTGGTAGCCGCTGACTTTGCGGATGAACTGGAGTGCGGCGGCGCGGATCTCTTCGTCGGTGGCGGGGGGTTGGTCGCTGCCTTTGGGTTGGCGCAGACGCTTGATCGATCGGCACATCGGAGGGCTCCCTTCGAGGGGCGTAGCGAGGGGTCGAGGGTACCTCGATGGGTGGGGGGAGTGGCTAGACGGTGACGTCGAGGGTGGTGACGCCTCGGAGGACGACGTTGTCGCGGAAGCGGGGTTCGGCGGCGAGGCGGATGGCGGGCCAGCGGGCGAGGATGCGCGGGAAGACGATCTGCGCCTCCATCCTCGCGAGTGGGGCGCCGAGGCAGTGGTGGATGCCGCGGCCGAAGGCGAGGTGGGACTTGTCGCCCTTGGTGGGGTCGCCGCGCGAAGGGTCGAAGTCCTCGGAAGCCTCGAAGTGGTGAGGGTCGTGGTTTCCGGCGCCCTGGAGCAGGACGACGCGCTGGCCTTTGGTGATGAGTTGGCCGCCGATCTCGAGGTCTTCGAGGGCGGTGCGGCCGTTTACCTGCACGGGCGAGTCGAAGCGCAGCATCTCCTCGACGGCGGCCTCGATCGCCTCGGGGTGTTGGGCGACGTGGGCGAGGGCGGCGGGGCGGCGCAGCAGCGCGAGCATGCCGTTACCGATGAGGTTGGTGGTGGTCTCGTTCCCCGCGATGAGCAGCAGGTTGAGCGTGGAGATGACCTCGGCGTGGGAGAGGCGGTCGCCCTGATCTTCGGCACGGACGAGCGCGGTGATGAGATCGTCCTGCGGGTGCTCGCGACGCTCCTCGATCAGCGGGCCGAAGTAGTCGCGCAGGGCCTCGCGGGCGCGGGTGGCCTCGGTCAGTTCGTGAGGCGACATCGTCGGCTCGATCGACTTGGCGACGGCGTCCGACCACACCTTGAACCGCGCACGATCCGACTGCGGGATGCCGATCATGTCCGAGATCACCGCGACCGGCAGCGGCACCGCGATCGCCTGCATCAGGTCGAAGCGCTTCGCGTCGCCGACCGCGGCGATGAGGTCGTCCGTGAACGCCTCGATGCGCGGGCGGATGGCCTCGACGGCCTTCGGGGTGAAGGCGTGGTTCACGAGGGAGCGCAGGCGGGTGTGGTCGGGCTGGTCAACCAGCAGCATGGAGGGTGCGAAGTGGGCGTCCGCCATCGCCTCGGCATTCTCCGGTAGCCGCGAGGCGTTCGAGAAGCGCTTGTGGTCACGCAGGACGGCATCGATGTCCTCGTAGCGGGAGACGACCCAGCCCCGGAGGATCTCGGAGTAGTGGATGGGGTCGCCCTCACGCAGGGCGGTGTAGGTGGGGACAGGATCCTGCTGGTAGCCGCTCGACAGGGGGTTCCACACGACGCCGCTCTTACGCCGCTCGTTGAAGGCGAGGACGCGAATGGCGACGGGCCGGATCAGCGTGCGCAAGATGGGCATCGGGGCTCCTCGCGGGGGGTTGTGGGCGAATTGTAGACGTTCGCGTACAGACGGTATGTAGGGTCTGGTCAGACGCACAGGAGGGCGTCGTATTGTGGAAGGGGAAGTACGAGTCGAGAGGACGAGCATGCAGATTCTCGGGCGACGTCGATTCCTGGGGGACAGCGCACGGCTCGCGGCTGGCATGGCTTCGGCGGCCCTCCTCGGATGTGGCTCCAACCAGCCGAGCCCCACAAAGGCAGCCTCCCCGTCCGCGACCGCGCCGATCCGGTCGGCTGGCGTGACAGGCGCACCTGCTCCAGGCGTGCGGTTCACTGCGCCATTCCAGAGCGACCTCCACGTCATCGTGGACAAGCAGCGCGCTCTGCCGGACGGGTACACGCCGCCCGGTCTGCAGGCGATCCCGGCGGCGTGGCACGCTGAGGGGGAGGCCGGCCAGCAGCTGCGCGGCGACGTGATCGAGGCGATGCGCCCGATGATCGCGGCAGCGGCGGCGGATGGCGTCTCATTACGAGTCGAATCGGCGTATCGCTCGTACGGCGAGCAGGCACGGACGTTCGCCTACTGGGTGAGCGTGATGGGGGAGGCCCAGGCACGACGTGAGAGCGCCGTGCCGGGGCACAGTGAGCACCAGTTGGGGACGACGGCGGACTTCTCCGATCCCTCGAATGGATGGGAGTTAGTCGAGTCCTTCGCGGTCTCGCCGTCCGGCCGCTGGCTCGCGGCCAATGCCTATCGGTTCGGGTTCGCGATGAGTTACCCGCCAGGTGGGGAGCCGATCACCGGCTACATCTACGAGCCGTGGCACTTCCGCTATATCGGCGTGGCGGCCGCGCAGGAGTGGCGCGCTTCCGGCAAGACGCTAATCGAGTACCTCGAGGCATTGAAAGCGCGCGGCTAGCGAGCAAGGGGCGTGACATGCGCATCGGGGTGTCGCTGTCGAGTTCGCACCGCACGGACGACGCGCGCGAGGGCGCTCAATGGATGATCGAGCGGACACGCACGGCGAATGCGGCGGGGCTGGACTCGCTGTTTGTGGGCGACCACCACAGCACCGGGCCGGGGAAGTACTACCAGAACTCGCCGATCCTCGGACGGCTGCTGGCAGAGTGGGACGAACGGCCGGCGGGGGCGCTGTACCTGCTGCCGCTGTGGCACCCGGTGCTGCTCGCGGAGCAGGTGGGCACCCTCGCGAGCATCGCGCAGGGGCGGTTCATCATGCAGTGCGCGGTAGGTGCGGCGGACGATCCCGCGTTCGCGGCCCTCGGCGTGAACCCGACGCATCGACCCTCCCGCTTCGAGGAATGCCTGGAGACGGTGCGTGCCCTCTGGGGCGGCGAGAGCGTGAGCGGCAGCCGCCGCTATCCGTTCAGCGCCGCCCGCGTGGCGCCCGTCCCCTCCGAACCCATCGAGGTGTGGATCGGCGGGTCTGTGCCGGCGACGATCGACCGCGCGGCACGCCTCGGTGACGGGTGGCTCGCCGACCCCGGCCTGACGCCGGTGACGGCGCGCGAGCACGCCGCGATGTACCTCGACCGCTCGGTCGCGCACGGGCGAAAGCCGAAGGCGGTGGCGATTCGACGCGACATCTACGTGGGGAGTAACCCCGAGGAGGCACGGCGGACCGTCGCGCCTATCCTCGCGCGGGGGTATCGCGGGTTCGACCCGTCAGCCCTCGTGTGGGGCTCCGTGGAGCAGGTGGCGGAGCAGTTCCGGACGCTGGCGGACGCGGGGTACACAGACATCATCATTCGCGACCTGGTGACTGACCCGGCGCTCGTCCTCGAATCTGTGAGACGCCTCGGCGAGGTGCGGCGGCTGGTGGCGGATGCCTGACGGCCCTGCCTCAGGAGAACGTAGCCCGGAGGCCAGATTCGGACGTACAGTACGGATCCGAGCGTACTCGACCGAGACGCAACGGCATCGAGGGCGCCCGTGACGACAGTCGCTGACAGCACGGACCGCAGCCGGAAGGCCGAGCAGGCCGACCGCACGCGCGCGAACCTGATGGTCGTGGCGCGCTCGCTCTTCGCGGAACGCGGTTACGCCGGCACCGCGACCGAGGAGATCGTGCAGCAGGCGGGCGTGACCCGCGGCGCGCTGTACCACCATTTCCGCGACAAGCGTGACCTGTTCGAGGCGGTGTTCATCGAGGTGCAGGCGGAGATGCGTGAGCGCATCGGAACCGCGTCTCGGAACGCCGCTGGCGAGCCGTGGGACAAGTTCCGCGCGGGGTTCGATGTGTACCTGGACCATTCGATGGACCCGACAGTGCGTCGGATCCTGCTACTGGACGCGCCGAGCGTGCTGGGCTGGGAGCGCTGGCGCGAGGTGGACGCGAGCCTGGCGATGCTGCGCAACGGTCTGACGGGTCTGCGCACTTCTGGCCACCTCGACCCGAGCATGGGGATCGAGGAGATCGCGCATCTGCTCCGTGGTGTCGCGAGCGAAGCGGCGCACATGATCGCGCTGGCCTCGGATGCAGCGGGGACGCGTCGGGCGGTGGGTGACGCGGTCGACCGGCTGCTGCAGTCGGTGCGGGCGTAGGGCTTTCTCCGTAGACCTCTGATCGACCTCGGCTGTCTCGCGTACCTCGATGTTGGACGCCCGACTGCTCTGTGGTTCGAGCGAGCCGTTCTGCTGCGCCTGCGACGCAGGCAGTCCCTACCCCGCTCCGGTCTACCTCGGCTATCGCTCGTCTAAACCGTCGAGGAACTCCCTGACTGCCCGCTTGGACTTGAGCACGTGAAGCGCCACATGCTGTCCATGCTGCGAAATGATCTCGTGCTCGCGCTCGGGCTCTGAGCGGCGCTTCCGCCAAGCGACGACAGCCATACGGCACCCATCGCGCAATTGGCGCCAGGCCGACTGTTCGCACCCTTCGGGCAGCTCGCCCGGCTTCCGCAGGCCGCGTCGGAGCGCGCGTCCCGAGCACACCCACCAGGGCATCTCGAGAACCACAACGGTGTCTGCGCGTTCGAGGCGGAGGTCGAGTGTCTCGTGGTAGTTGCCATCGGCGATCCACGCGTCACCGGCGAGCAGGCCGCGTTGCTTCTCACGCCACTCGTCCTCCGGCGGTGCAACCCAGCCGGGCTTCCAAAAATGGAGGTCGAGATAAATGAGCGGCAACCCAGTCCTCGCGGCAAGCGAGCCCGAGAACGTGCTCTTCCCCGACCCCGGTAACCCGGTTACGAGGATGCGGCGACCTATCGCAGCGGCGGCATCACCCATCGTGCCAGTATCCCTCATCGTGCCGTCAGGGCAGGTGGAAGAGTTGTGCACTTCCCTCCCAAGGAGGGGGAACCTGACACGTCGCAACGGCGTCGCGCTGGGTGGGTGCGCGTTGCCCTCGACTGGGTCGCGCTATAAACCGGGTTCGGGGGCTTTGGTGGGCTTCGGCAGGAAGACGAGGAAGAGCGATCCGAGGGCGGCGAGGATCGCGAGGATCGTGAAGGACATCGTGTAGGAGCCGGTCGCGTCGTAGGCCCAGGCGGCGACGACTGGCGCGATGACGCCGCCTAGCGTTACCACCAACGATGAGACGCCCATGATGGCGCCGAACGACTTCGCGCCGAAGTACTCCGCGCGCATCGACACCACCACCGGCACGCGCGCGCCCCAGGCGAGGCCGTTGAGCAGGGCAAACGCGATGACCATCCAACCGGCCTCGGCGTAGGCGAGCAGGAGCAGCGCGGTGGCGTGGCCGAGCATCGCAACGGCGGTGACGAGTCTCGAACTGGTGCGGTCGGCGAGCCAGCCACCGAGGGGGCGGCCGATGAGGTTGGTGATGGTCTGCAGCGTGACGATGCCGGCGGCCGCGCTCAACGAGTAGCCGAGGTCGGTCGTCGCGTAGGCGACGAAATGCACCATCACGACGGAGACCACGAGCACCGACGCGGTGTGCGAGAGCGAGATGAACCAGAAGGCGCGCGTGCGCATCGCGTCGCGTGTGGTGAACGAGGCCTGCTCCGGCTGTGGTGAGGGTGTGACCTCGACGCCGTCGACGGTGACGATGGCGTCGGGGGTGCGGCCGTCCGGGAGCAGGCCGTACTGCTCGGGCTTGTGGCGGACGATCTGCACGAATGGCAGGCCGACGACGAGGATGATGGCACCGGAGATGTTGGCCATCGCGCGCCAGCCCCAGTTCTCCAGGCCGAGGACGACGAGTGGCAGCATCAGCCCGCCGACGGCGGTGCCGAGCAGCGCAATCCCCATGGCCATCGATCGCTTGCGGTCGAACCAGTTCACGATCGCGGTGGTGACGGAGAGGAAGCCGGCAAGCGAGGCACCGATGGCCATGATCATGAAGGCGGCGTAGAACCCGACGACGGAGTTGATCTGGGCGAAGACGAAGAAGCCCCCAGCGAAGATCACATTGCCGACGCGCATAACGGTGCGCGGGCCGAAGCGGTCGAGCATCCAGCCCTGCAACGGACCGAGGAGGCCCTCCTCCATCCGCACCACGGAGAACGCGCCAGAGAGCGTCGTACGGCTCCACCCGAACTCGCGCTCGAGGAGGACGACGTAGGCACCGTATGCCTGCTGCAGGAGGCCAGCGGGCAGCGCCTGGAGGACGACGGCAGCGCCGACGATCCACCAGCCGTAGAACGGACGGGTCAGTTTGCGGCGCACGGCCACCCCGGTCAGTTGATGTGTGACGAAACCGGAGTCTACCGGTGAGGTTCCGCAGGGGCGAGGCGAAGCGGGAGACCGAGGGCTACGCCGGACCCTCGTTCTGTGGGAGGTCGTCGAAGGCGGGGATGATGCCCATCTGCACCGGCCCGGTGAAGGCCTCTGAGAAGATCCGCACGCGCTCCACGAGGAAACCGCTCATCAGCATCACCATGACGATGGCGAACTTCACGGGCCGGCCGGTCGGCGGGAACCCGCGCAGGGGGCCGAGGTGCGAGCCCTGCCAGTCGAGGACGATGCAGACCTTCGGGCCGTCCACGATGACGTCTTCCAGCGTGACGGTGGCGTCTGGAAACGCGACGGCCATCTCCTCGAAGCGAGCGCGAAGGGCCGCGAGGTCCTTCGTACCCATGCCACTGTCGACCATGAGGGCGGGTGCGGCGATTTCGTCGACGGCAGCCAGCAGGCCGACCTCGTCAACACGACGCATCCAGTGGTCCGCCAGGGCCCGGTAGTCGAGGTTCATGAGCGGGGTGTAGTTAGGACGAACGTCGCGTAGCGACGGGAGCAGGAAGCCACTGCTCGGACCAGCTCGCGAGCGCCTGAATCACCGGGGCAAGATCTTCGCCGCGAGCGGTGAGGCGGTACTCAACGCGCACCGGCGTTTCCGGGTGGACGGTGCGCACCACGATCTCCTCCGCTTCAAGTTCCTTCAGCCGCTCGGAGAGCAGGCGGTCGCTGAGGCCGGGGATCGTCTGTGCGATGTCGGTGAAGCGGGAATGGCCGGAGAGGAGCGCGCGGAGGATCGCGCCGGTCCAACGTCGACCGATCACTTCCACCGCATGGTGGTAGCGCGGACAGAACGGCGCGAGGACTTCCGGGTCGCCCATGGCCGCACTATACGCTGAAACCCCTGCGCCGACGCGACCGCTCCGAACGGCGGCGCGCCACCATTGCGGTGATGACGAGCACGGCGAGACGGGTCGCGATTGCCCACGCGAGACGTCGAGGCCGGCCGGAAATGCGGCTGCGCGTCTCGGTGTCGCGGTCCCCGGCGGTCTCCCGACGGCGGCCCCCCCGAGAGCGCTCGCCACGCCTCCGTCCGGACTGACGCGCAGAGATTCCGTGGAGGCGGTCTCGCAGCGCGGCCAGGTGTTCGTGGACTTCCTCCGGCCATGCCGAGGGGTCAGTCCCGTCCTCGAAGAGGCTGCCGAGATCGAAGCGGCGGGCGGAACCTCGGCGGCTGTGGCGCGGAGCACGCTCGTCCTCGGCAGTGGCAGGGTCGAGGTAGGCGGTGATCCACGCCACGACATCGTCGACGAGTTCGCTGCGGTCAGCGTGTGCCTCGGTGTCCCGTCCCCGACGTCGAGCCGGGTCACCCTCGTAGTCAGCGAAGAACTGGTGCCAGTTGTGACGAGATCGGGGCATGGAGGTCTCCTCGGCGCGGCTGACTAGCCCGCCGTCTGTTGGTCGATGACGGTGATGACGACCTTGCCGCGAGCGTGCCCGGCCAGGGCGGCGCGGATGGCCTCGGCGGTCTCGCTCAGCGGATAGGTCCTGTCGATGACGGGGGTGACCTTGCCCGCCTCGATGAGGTCCTTCATGGTCAGCAGGTCGTCCTGGTTGTCGGTCGCGAGCATGCCGCGCAGCCGTTGACTCCCGAAGCGCGACAGCACGGCTGCCTGAAGCAGTCGATCCACTCCGGCGAACCACTGGTTGCCGCCCTCGCCTCCAACGATGACGAGCGTGCCGCGCGGTACGAGCGCTCGCCGTACCTGGGACAGCGGTCGACGACCGGCGGTGTCCAGGATGATGTCGTAGCGCTGTGGCTGGACGACGAAGTCGTCGCGCGTGTAGTCGATGACCTCGTCCGCCCCGAGCGATCGGACGAGGTCCGTCTTCGTGGTGCTGCAGACGCCGGTGACGTGGGCGCCAAGCGCCTTCGCGATCTGCACGGCGAACGTGCCGACTCCGCCCGCGGCACCAATGATCAGAACCCGCTGGCCCACCTCGATCGATCCTTTGTCGCGGAGGCCTTGAAGGGCGGTCAGCGCGGAGACCGGGACGGCGGCGGCCTGCTCGAAGGTGAGGTTCGCTGGCTTCAACGCGAGCCTGTCCGCGCGAGCAGTCGCGTACTCCGCGAAGGCGCCCTTGCAGAACCCGAAGACCTCGTCGCCCGGCCGGAACTGCGTCACCTGTGCGCCGACCGCCTCGATCCGCCCGGCGACATCGAAGCCGCGGACGCGGGCCTTCGGCCTGCGGAGGCCGAAGGCGAGGCGGACGAGGTGCGGCAGGCCGGTCATGATGTGCAGCACGCTGGGATCGAGGCCGGCTGCATGCACGCGGATAAGCACCTCGGTGTCGCCGACCTCGGGCGTGGGGATGTCTGCGAGGCGCAACACGTCCGCTGAACCGTAGGCGTCCTGAACGATGGCTTTCATGTATGTCTCCCTCGGATCGGGAGTGACTCTAAGACCTCGAATCCCTGCACTAGAACCCTCGCATCGCCACGGCGGCGATCCGGGCGCTGGTCTCGAGGGAGCGGGCACCCTGGAGGTCCCGGTCAAACTCGCGGTAGGTGGGGGTGCCGGGGCGGGTGGAGCGCAGGAGGCGGAGGTAGGCGGCGTTGGCAGGGTTGCGAGTCACTTGGCGTCTCTCTTTCGTCGTTGTGACGTCACTATGACGTCATCGACCATCGCTGTCAACCATGAAGCACCGGAATCCAGACTTTTCAGCGAAGATCGCCCCATGAGAGCCGTCGTCTGTCACCAGTGGGCCGAGGTCGACGTCCTCCGCGTCGAGGAGATCGCACCGCCCGCCCTCACCCCGGACGGCGTCCTGATCGAGGTCTACGCGGCCGGGGTGAACTTCGCCGACACGCTCATCGTGAAGGGCGAGTACCAGGAGCGGCCGACGTTCCCCTTCTCACCGGGGATGGAAGTCGCTGGCGTCGTTACGCAGATCGGCGAGCAGGTGCGCAGCGTGCAGCCTGGCCAGCGCGTGCTCGCCTTCCTCGACCACGGCGGTTTCGCGGAAGAAGTCGTGGCGCGGGCGATCGACGTGACGCCGATCCCGGACTCGATGCCGTTTGGGATCGCGGCGGCGTTCCCGGTGGTCTATGCCACCTCGCACCTCGCGCTGCGCGATCGCGCGCGACTTGCGGAGGGCGAAGTGCTGCTGGTCCACGGCGCCTCGGGTGGTGTTGGGCTGACGGCAGTCGAGGTGGGCAAGGCCGTGGGGGCCACGGTGATCGCGACGGCCTCGAGCGAAGAGAAACTCGCGCTCGCCCGCGAGCATGGCGCGGACTACGGCGTGCTGTCCTCGGAGGACGTGCGCACGCGGGTGCAGGCGCTGACCGGCGGCATCGATGTGGCGTATGACCCGGTCGGCGGGGAGATGTTCGCAGCCTCGCTGCACCTCATCCGGCCGCAGGGCCGCATCCTCGTGATCGGCTTCGCGAGCGGGACGGTCCCGCAGATCCCGGCGAACCATCTACTGGTGAAGGACGCAAGCGTCCTCGGCTTCTCGCTCGGGCAAGCACGACGGAACCGGCCAGACGAGGTGCGCGGCGCGCTGGGCGAACTCGTGCAGTGGTACGCCGAGGGGCGAGTGCGGCCGCACGTGTCGCAGGAGTTCTCGCTCGACCAGGCAGTCGAGGCGTTGGTGGCGATCCAACAGCGGCGCGTGGCCGGCAAGGCGATCGTCCGAGTACGGCCCGACCGATGAGCCGCGTGGCAATTGTCGGCAGCGGCGCCGTCGGCTGCTACTACGGCGCTCGACTGGCGGAGGCCGGCCACGAGGTGCATTTCCTGATGCGTCGCGACTACGCGGTGGTGGCGGCGCGCGGCCTGCGCATCCTGAGCAAGGACGGCGACCTGCACCTCGAACGTCCGCATGTGGCGCGCGACTCGGCGGCCATCGGGCCAGTCGACTGGGTGATCTGCGCGCTGAAAGCGACGGGCATCGAGGATGCGCGTGCGCTCGTCGCGCCGTGCGTCGGAGCGAGCACGCGCATCCTCGTGCTGATGAACGGGCTTGGCCTCGAGGACCGCTTCGCGGAGTGGTTCGGGGCGGAGCGGGTGTTCGGCGGCCTCGCGTTCACGTGCATCAACCGAGGCGAGCCGGGCACCGTCCACCACATCGACTACGGGCCGGTGACCATCGGGCATCTGCAGGACGATCCGGCGGAGGTACACGCGGGCCTCGCACTGTGGGCGGGGGCGAAAGTGGAGACGGTGCGCGCGCCTTCACTGCTTGCGGGGCGATGGACGAAGTTGTGTTGGAACGTGCCGTTCAACGGCCTAGCCGTCACAGCGGGGGGCATCACCACCGACCGCATCCTCGCCGACCCGGCGCTGCGCGAGGCGGTGACGACGCTGATCCTCGAAGTCGCTGCGGCAGGGAACGCGGACCTCGCGGCACACGGCCAGACGGTGCGCCTCGATGGGCCCGCCATCGCGCGCAACATGGTGGCGGCCACCGACGCGATGGCGGCCTACCGGCCGAGCACGATGATCGACTTCGTCGAGGGGTTGCCGATGGAGGTCGCGGCGATCTTCGAGGAGCCGCTGCGTCGTGCGTCGGCGTTGGGTGTGGCGACGCCGTTGCTAGCGCTGGTGACGGGACAGATGCGCGCGCTGAACGCGCGGGGGCGCTGAGGCTGCCCGAATCCCTGTTAGGTACACATCCGACGGACGATGTCGTAGGTGAGTTCGGTGCCGGAGTTGAGGTGGTCGAGGGTGATGTGCTCGTCGTTGCCGTGGAAGCCGGCGCGTTCGGCGCCGGTGAGGACAGCGGGGATGAGGCCGTAGGCGTGGATGCCACGGGCGCGGAGGAAGCGGTTGTCCGTGCCGCCGACGGTGATGCTGGGGACGACAACGGCGTCCGGGATGGCATCCGCGATCGCGGTCTCGATGGTGCGGAAGAAGTCGGTGTCGAAGGAGGCGGGGCGGGGGGCCTCGGTGTCGAGGCCGTCGAAGAATTCGACGCGGACGTCCGGGTCGTCGATGCGGGCCAGCACCTCGTCGCGCCAGGCGTCGCGGGACTGACCCGGGAGCAGGCGACAGTCGAGGGTGGCGATGGCGCGGCCGGGGACGACGTTCGCTTTCACACCACCCTGCACCATGGTGACGTTCAGGGTGTTGGTGAACAGCGCGCGCAGCCCCGGTGACGCCTCGACGGCGTGCTCCAGGCGAGCCTCGGTCGTGCCCCAGTACGCGAGGCCCTGAGCGGTCAGCCGGTCGAGCCACGCGCGCGTCTCCGGTGTGACGACGACGGGCCGCTTCCAGGTCACGAGCCGCTCGATGGCGCGCGACAGGCGGACAATCGGGTTCTGCTCGGGCGGGTTCGGGATGCCGCCATGGCCGGGGATGCCGCGCGCGGTGATGCGCATCCAGCACACCCATTTCTCGTTCACGGCGACCTGGAACACCGGGCGTTCGCCAAAGTCGAGCGAGCCCGAGCCGCCCTCGTTGATCGCGTACTCGACACCGTCGAGGAGTTCGGGGTGCTGCTCGCAGAGCCAGCGCATGCCGAAGCGGCCGAGTGCCTCCTCGTCGGGCACGGCGCAGTAGACGAGGTCGCGGGTGAGGCGGAGTCCCTGTCGTCGCGCGAGGAGCAGCGCGATGAGTTGCATCACCGCGAAGCCCTTCATGTCCACCGCGCCACGGCCGTACACGCGCCCGCCCTGCTCGACCGGCTCGAAGGGCTTCGTGGACCAGTAGCGCGGCTCCGGCGGGACGACATCGAGATGGTTGGCGAGCATCAGTCCGCGCTGCGACCCGTCGCCGGGGATGCGCGCGTAGAGGATCTCGCGCTGTGGGGCGGTCTCGATGTAGCGCGTCTCGATGCCCTCGGCTTCCAGGAGCGCACCGAGGAAACGCGCGGCAGGCGCCTCGCGTCCCGGCGGGTTCGACGTATCGATCCGCAGGTAGCGCGTGAGGATGTCGAGGGCCTCGCGGTGGACCGAGGGCCAGTCGAGGGAGTCCGCGGCGCGAGGTGCTTGCATGCGCGACTCCGACAACCCGTCTGTGGGACGTCAGTATCGCTCGTGCGACAACACCGCCGCCATACGTATCCGACGGATCATTGCCACGTCGCATGTGATTGCACATGCGTGATGACGCACACCTTTCGGCCTGTGCCGTCGGGCGAGCAACCTCGCACTGGCGCAAGAGTTAGGATGCGTGCGCCGAGAGGGGCATCCGATGGCCGAACGAGCAGCCGAGACCGGCGGACGAGGCGCAGTGCCAGCGGCGCGGCCGGGCATCCTGGCCTCGTTCGGGCTGTTCCGCGACGGCGGCTATCGCGCGTACTGGTTCGTGAACTTCGTCTACTTCCTCGTGTTCGGTGCGCAGCGATTCGCGTTCGTCCTGCTCGTGCTGGAACTGTCGGAACGTGCGGGGCTCGGCGGCGTGATCGGGTTCGCGCTGGGCATCCCGGTGTTCTTCATCACGGTGCCTGCGGGGGTGTGGGCGGACCGCCTCGACCGTCGAAAGATGGTGGTCGCCTCTTTGCTCGCCGGCGCGGTGGTCGCGAGCGCCGTCGCCGCGCTGTGGTGGGCAGGGGCGATCTCGGTGCCGGTCGCGATGGGCCTCGCACTCGCGACTGGCGTGGTAACCGCCGCGGTGCAACCACCGTTGACGTCGATCGTACAGATGATCGTGCCGTCCGAGCGTCTGACGCAGGGCATCGTGCTGCGGACGATGGGGCAGAACCTCGCGCAGTTCTTCGGCACGGCCGTCGGTGGCCTCACGATCGCGACGCTCGACTACGGCGGCGCGTTCGCCGTGCTGGCGGTGGGGTACCTCGTGGGTGTCGTCGCGATGCTCCGCGTGCGACTACCGATCGCGGCGCCCTCGACCGTCGCGCGCCCGAAGATGGCCGAGGCGGCGCGCGAGGGGCTACGGTTCGTCTTTAGCGACCGTGCGCTGCGAGGGCTGGTGATCTTCTCGGTGATCTCGGGCCTGTTCATGCTCGGGCCAACGTTCGTGCTCATCCCGGAGATCGGACGCGAGAAACTGCAGGTCGGGCCAGGGGCCAACTCGATGTTGCTCGCACTCCTCGGTGTGGGCATGTTCGCGATGTCGCTGTTCCTGCTCACACGCCGCGAGGTGCATCGCAAGGGCAACTGGTTTGTGATCAACCTCCTGTTCGCCGGGCCGCTGATGATCCTCACCGGTTGGTCGAACTCGTACTGGTTCACGGCGGTCGTGATGGTGCTGTGGGGCCTCGGGGGCGGTGTGTACGTCAACCTCAACCAGACGCTGATCCAGACGAACACGCCAAACGCGATGATGGGGCGAGTGATGAGCATCTACACGCTCTCGATCGCGGGGATCATCCCGCTCGGCTCGCTGCTCGCCGGCGGCGGCGCGGCCGTGATCGGCGCCGACCGCTACCAGATGCTGTCGGGCGCGGTCCTCGGCCTCGCCGCGGTATGGGGGTTCTTCACGCAGCGCGAACTGCGCGCGCTCGACTGATCCGAGGCCTGCGAAGGGAGCATCCGTGAACTCGATCCGCCCCAACTTCCCCGTCGGCGATCTCGCCCGCGCCGTCGCCTTCTACCAACGCACCCTGGGCTTCGAGGTGCGCGTCCACTCACCCGAGTACGGCCTCGCGATTCTCGGCTCGGGACACATCGAACTCGCGCTACTGGGTGGAACACCGGCAGGACCGGCGAGCGCCTACATCGAAGTGATCGATGTCGACGCGGTATTCACCGCGTGCGAGTCCGATCCCGACGCGACGCTGCTGGGACCGCTGACGACCAAGCCTTGGGGCCTGCGGGACTTCGGGATGACCGACCCGTGGGCGAACATGCTCGGTATCGGGGAACGCGTCGGAGAGCGCCCGGACTAGCCCTCGGTGGCGCTCGAAATCAGACGCGTGCGACGACGGCGGCTGGCGCGCCCGTACGGAACGTGCCGCTGCGCAGCAACTGGCGCATGTCGCTGAGCGCAATGATCCCGGCGACGAACACGGCAGTCCACAGCAGACCTGGCACGAACAGCAGCACGCGCACGCCCACGATGTCCGCGAGCGCGCCCATGCCGAGGTTCACGAACGCCATGTGCCCCGCCGCGAGCATCACGTAGAGCGACATCACACGGCCGCGAAGGGCGTCCGGCGTCATGTCCTGGACGAACGTCGCCGAGAGCGCCATATACGAGGCCTGCGCGCCACCCGCGACGACCGCGCCCGCGATCGCGACCGTCGGGCTGGGCGCGAAACCGAGGATGAGCATCGCGAGGCCACTCACGGCACCGCAGACCGCGAGCGCATTGCCCTGCGCCGCCAGCGTCGGCAATTTCGCGCAGGCGATGGTCCCGGTGATGGCGCCAGCACCGAGGCCCATGAGCAGCGCGGAGTAGAGCCGCCCGCCGCCACCGAGGTCGTGCGACAACTCGGGGATGAGCGAGTCGAACGCCATTGTGAGCGCGCAGTGGAACACCACCAGCATCACGACGAGCGCGACGCGACGGTCCTGGCCGATGTAGCGGGCGCCCTCGCCCATCTCAGAGAAGAGACGGGCGACGGAGAGGCGCTTCGTGCCAGCGGGCGCGACGTTGCGGTAGCGCATCCGCCACAGACAGATCGCGCCACCGAAGTACAGGCCAGACGAGAGGATGAAGACTGAGCCAGCGCCCCAGACTTCGAGGAGGATCCCGCCGAGCAGCGGCCCCGCGAGCCTCGACCCGTGGACGGAGACGCTGGAGAGCGCCATCCCGGAGAGCAGTTGGTCCTTCTCCACGAGCGCGGGGATCATCGCCTGCTGCGCGGGCGTCTGCACCGCCCTCGCGATCCCCCCGAGCAGCGCGAACACCACCACGTGCCACACCTCGACAACCCCGGCGAGCGTGACGATCGCGAGGCCGACGGTGCCGAGGAAGGCGACGAGACCGGAGAACAGCGAGAGCGAGCGTCGATCCATGCGGTCGGCGAGCACGCCGGACACGGGCGAGGCGAAGATGAACGGCGCCATCCCCGCGAAGGTGACGAGCCCCACCGCCGACGAGGACTTCGTCAGGTCGAAGACGAGCCAGCCGCGCGCCAGCAGCAGCGCCCAGTTCGCCGCGGCGGAGAACATCGAGTTCCCGAACAGCAGCGAGAAGTCACGCGAGGCGAGCGCGGGGAACTCGCGGACGAAGAAGTTGCGGGACTTCGTGGTGGCTGGCATCGGTGGATTCTACGCCTGTGCTGCGAGGGGGCAGGAACACATCCGGACAGGAGCGCGCGCCCCGCCGGGGCTACTCGGTCGGGCGGACGAGGCCCATCACCCGGCTGATGCTCTCGACCGAGGAGTGCAGCGTCTCCTCCTCAGCCAGTGTGTAGGAGCGGCCGTCGTTGCGCGGGTACAGATGCAGCATGCCGAGGGACGTGGTGCCCGCTCGCATCTCCGATTGCAGCGCGGGAGCGCCGACCACCGCACCCTGTTCGAGGCGCATGGGGCTGGTCGCTGCTCCGGCCAGTTCCACCGACGCACCGCTGGAGTTGAACGCCGTCGTCAACGCCTCGAGGTATCGAGGCAGGAGGACCCTTCGGTCGGCGAGGTCCGCGAACGACCTCGCCTGTTCGGTGAGGCCTCGGAGTGCCTTCTGGGGATCCGGGGCTTCCTTGAACCGGCGATCGACGATGGTCTGGAGTTTGTTCTTTGCGGGCGTGAGTATGGCGACGATCATCAGCGTGCTCATGGCGATCGCGGCGTCGGACCCCGCATCAGTCACATTGGTCAGGAGGGTGCGCAGCAGTCCACTCATCGACACGTACAGGCCCGCGAGTCCCGCCGTGAGCGGCACATAGACGAGGGTGCGATTGAGGATGATGTCGATGTCGTAGAGGCGGTAGCGGAAGATCGCGACCGCCGTCGCTAGCGGCAGCGCCGACATCGAGAGGACGAATGAGGTGGCGAGCCAGTGTGGGAAGTCCGGCGCGTCCGTACGGAGCTCGACGACGGTCACGACCGCGAACAGGAACGTGATGAACGCGGCTGCCAGGGCAACCCATTTGATCTGGTGGCGCTGTTCGTTGGAAGCGCGTCGATAGCGGACGAACTGACTCGCGACCGCAACTGCGGCCACCACCGGGACCGGCAGGAGGGCGGCCTCCATCAGATCGACGGGCGCCCAGTTCAAGCCAAGCGGATTCTGAATCGTGTCGAACGGATCCAGAGGGCCAGGTCGCAGTGCCGCAGCGGTCGTGGCTACCGCCGCCGCGAGCGCACCCCCGATCAGCACGCGCCGCCACATGTCATTGAGCAAGCGGCCGTCCGGAAAGAGCAATGGGAAGCAGATCGCGACCACCGCGACGAGGGGCACCCACAACCAGTTGAAGACCCACGCGGCAGCCAGCCCGCCCGGAAGGCCGGGATGTGTGTACAGCGCATAGCCCGCGTAGGTATCGAACGCGATGTTGCTCCCGCCGAGGAGGCCGAGGGCGAGCAACAACCACCCGATGACGTTCTGCCGCGCCCGTGCGACCAGAAACACCCCGACCGTGCCGGCGGCGAGCGCGGCAACCAGATGAGAAGGCCGAGCGCCAAACGAGGGCGGCACCTCGGGGGTGAGGCGATTGACCCACCCGAGGTAGGTACCCGCGACCGACTGCAGGATCACGACGGCGTACGCGAGCCAGGGCAGCGCGATCCGGACGAGCGAGTCGTTCGACCGCTGGGGCTGCCTGTCCGCCATGTTCCCCATCCTCCTCGGGTGCGTGCCCGGATTATGCATGCGATGCCTAGACTGTGGCACTACCTACTCACACCCGTGCGCTAACCTCGGCGGGCGCGTGGGGCGTCTGAGGCGACGCCAGATGGGGGTGTGGGATGGCGAAGGTCCACTTCGGGGTGATGATGCCGCAGATCAAGCGGTCGTGGAGCGAGGCGAGCGTCGCCGCGACGAACTTCGAGGCGATGGGGTACGACTCGCTGTGGGTGAACGATCACCTGTACGGGCCGCAGTCGCCCTCGATCCCGATCCTCGAGGCGTGGTCGATGGTCGCGGGGCTCGCGGCGATCACGTCGCGCGTGGAGATCGGGACGCTCGTGACGCCGGTCGGGATGCGGAACCCCGCGCACCTCGGCAAGGTCGTGGCTACCGTCGACGAGATGTCCGGCGGGCGGGTGATCCCCGGCATCGGTGCCGGGTGGATGCCGCGCGAGTTCACAGACTTCGGCGTGCCCTACCTCGACCGGAAGGGACGCCTCGGCCAGTTGCGCGAGGCGGCCCAACTGCTGCGCCGGATGTGGGGCGACGAAGAGTCGGTCACGTTCGAAGGGCAGTATTTCCAGACGAAGGACCTCGTCACCCTGCCGAAGCCGGCGCGCCAGCCTCGACTGTTGATCGGCGGCGCGGGCGAGCAGGTCACGATGAAGATCGCGGCGCGCTACGCCGACATCTGGAACAACCTGGCCGGGTCGCAGGACCAGATCGCGCACAAGGTCGAGGTGCTACGTGAGCACTGTGCCACCGTCGGCCGTAACGCCTCGGAGATCACGGTCGCGCAACAGTGCCTCGTGACCATCGCGAAGGACGACGCCGAGGCGGGGCCGATGATCGAGGTGGCGCAGAAGATCTTCGGCGGCCACATGGGGAATCCGAAGGGTGAACTGGCGCTCTCCGGCACGCCGAACCAGATCGTCGACCGCATCGGCAAGCACGTGGACGCGGGCTGCACGATGTTCAACATCGAGTTCTTCGGACGCGACACACGTGAGCCGGCGGAGCTGTTCGCCTCCACCGTGCTCTCGCAGTTCCGCTAGCCCTCGACATGCCGCTCACCCTGCGTCCGATCGAGGACGCCGACGTCCCAGCGCTCGCTGCACTGCTCGCCGCCCGCCGGCGCGAGGAGCGCGTGGCGTTGCCGTTGCTCACCGAGCGGTTCGCGGAGGTCGCGGCGTGCGAGGGGGTACTGCGTGGGCACCTTGCCGAGGCGCGATGCGACAGCGTGGTCGCGGAGCGTGACGGGTGGCTCGCGGGGTTCCTGATCGGGCACCGGCGGCACACCTCGGTCGAGGCGTTCGAGGCGCAGTACGAGCCGCCCACGCAGGCCTCGATGCCCGGCTCGGGGCACGGCGTCGCGGCGGGCGAGGATGTCGAGGCGGTGTACGCGGCGATGTACGCGTACCTCGGCGAGCAGTGGGCGGACGGCGGGTATTTCGAGCACCGGATCACGATGCCGCTGGGGACGCCCGCGAGCGTTGAGGCGTGGTTCCACCTCGGCTTTGGGTCGCTGTACACGTTCTGTGTGCGCGAGAGCACCCCGCTCGAAGCCTCGCGGGCGACGCAGCACCTCGATGCCACCATCGAGGTACAGCGGACCACGCCGAGCGAACGCGCCGAGGTGCTGCGCTTCCAGGACGAGAGCGGTCGATGGCACCGGCAGGGGCCGATCTTCTGGCCGTACATGGAGCGACAGGCGGCGGCGGCGATCTCGGAGTACACGACGGGGGCGCTATCCGACGAGTCGAACGGGATCTTCCTCGCGCGGCGGAACGGCGTCGCGGTGGCGCTCAACATGCTGATGGCGCCGGCGGACTGGGGCTCGTCGTTCACGCAGCCCGAGGGGTCGATCTACCTCTACGAGGGCATCACGTCACCCGAGGCGCGTGGCACCGGCGCCGGCACCGCGATCCTCGCCCACACCCTCGACTGGGCGCGGGAGGCCGGCCACCCATACGTGACGCTGCACTACGCGACCCCGAACCCCTCGGGCGGTCCGTTCTGGCGGGGGCATGGGTTCGTGCCGGTGGAGGTGACGTTGCAGCGGCGGCTCGATGAGCGGCTGGCGTGGGCGAAGCCGTAAGCGGCTGCGCTAGGCCGGCGTGGACGCGCCCTCGTGGACTCTGCGCAGGTGTTCCTCAAGCAGCCCCGGAGGCAGGGAGCGTTGCATGAAGCGCAAGACGAGGCCGATGACAGCGATGTCATCGAGCTCGCCGAAGAACGGGACGAAATCCGGGATGAGATCGAGCGGCGACGCGACATAGGCGGCGGCCAGAAGCGGAGCGAACCGCACTCGCCAGGGGAGACGGGGATCCCGAGCGACGGCGGCGACCAGTGACGCGCGCTGCGGCCACGAGAGTGGCTTCATCGACGCGAAGGTCTGCCGAATTCGCTGATCCTTCCTCACTTTGGAAATGAGGAACAGCCACTTGAACAGACGAATCATGGTCACCTCACTCCTCGTGAGGGTACTCATGCGCGATGTCAGAGCAGCAAGGCCCGAAGCCATTCGCTGACAACCTCGTTGCAGCGTCCGCGCCAGCCAGCCGGTCGTGGCGGCGCAGCGATGGAGGTGGGACCTCGGCCCCTACCGGTTGATGCGGAGGCCGGCCTCGGTGTCGGGGTCGACGACGACGGCGGTTTCGCCGGCGAGCCAGTCGAGGACGTCCTGGCCGGCGAGGTCGCGGCGCCAGCCGGCGAGGAGGGGGAGCGGGGGCTCCTGCGTGCGGTCGCCGACGAGCCACCAGGCGATGACATCGTCGATGTCGCGGCGGGTGGCGACGAAGCGGGCGGCGATGTCGGACTCGCGGCAGCGGGCCTGCACGATGCCGGAGAGCACGGCGGGCCAGGCCTGGCCGAGGTTGGGGAGGTGCGGCGGGTTCTCGTCCATCTCGGGCGGGTCTTCGACGCCTCGGGCGACGGCTTCGAGGATCGCGCGGCCGTAGCGCTGTGCGGTGCCCTCGCCGAGGCCGCGGATGGCGGCGAACTCGTCAGCGGACAGCGGGGGACGGCGGCAGAGTTCCAGGAGCGTGCGGTCGTTCATCAGCCACGAGGGCGGGCGGTTGGCGCGACGTGACTCGATCTCTCGCCACGCGGCGACGGCGCGGAGTGCGCCGAGCGAGCGGCGCTTGAGCCCGTTCCAGCCGCGTACGCGGCGGTACATCTCCTCGGGCGGCGTGCGCTCGGCCCACTGCTCGGCGAGGGCGTCGCATTCTTCTTCGACCCACGGCAGGCGCCCACGCGCCTCGAGGTCGGCGCGCAGCGTGCGCCAAGCGAGCGGGAGGTAGCGCACATCGTCGAGGGCGTAGCGGATCTGCTCTTCGGAGAGCGGGCGGCGCGACCACTCGGTGAACTGCGCGCCCTTGTCGAGGTGGACGCCACACAGCCGCTCGACGAGCGCGCCGTAGCCGATCTGTTCGCCCCAGCCGAGGAAGGCACCGGCGATCTGGGTGTCGAAGACGCGCGTGCCGCGGATGGCGAACTGGCCACCGATGAGGGCGAGGTCGGCCTGCGCGGAGTGGATGACGACCTCGACGGCCGGGTCACCGACGAGGTCAACGATGGGCTGGACGTCCACCTTCAGGGGATCAACGGCGGCGACACGGGGGACCTCGATGTCGCCCCAGCCCACCTGCACGAGGCTGAGTTCGGGGATGTAGCGGCCTTCGGTCATGAATTCGAGGTCGAGGGCGACCCAGCCAGCGGCGCGAATCTCGGCGGCAATCGTGGCGACCTCGGTGGGGTCGGTGACGAGCGCGGGCTGCGGCTGGATAAGTGTCACTATCTGACGATAACACTGCTGGTAGTTACGACCTCCCCAGAAGGCGCCCGGATTCGAGTCTGTGGAGCCTCGATCAGCGGTCGGAGCGGACCCAGCCGGGGGCGAAGCCGAAGTCGATACGGTTCCAGTCGGGCTGCCCCATCGAGGGGGAGTAGGGGCCGAGGTTGTCGCCGTTGATGGCGATGAGCACGGTCTTGCCCTTGTCCGTCCAGACCTGGATGCGCTTGCCACCTTCCCAGGCCTGACGCTGGCGTGCCTGGAGGGTGCCATCGAACTGGACGACGCCATCGACGGTGACCCGCACGAGCGAGTCTTCCTGGGCAGCGAGGCCCACGGTGACCCGGCCCGCCGCTGGCTTCACGACGGGCGGGCCGAAGGCCTCGCTGGCGGGCGCCGTGGCGACCCCGCCGGGTGTGCGCGCCTCGGGCGAGCGGGTGGCGAGGGCCGCGGCCCCGCCAAGCACGAGGACGAGGGCGGCCGCCCCTGCCGGGATCGCGAGGGCGAGCGGGACGCGGCGGCGCGGCCTCGCGGGGGCCTCGGACGGCCCGTCGTCCGGCTCGAAGGGGAGGGGCATGAGCGGGGGTATGTCGTACTCGTCATCAACGGGGACGGTGGGGGCGACGCGGGCGGGGGCATCCACGCGGGTGGGGGTCGACGCACGACGCGACGGTGGGGCGGGGGAGAGTTCGAAGGTGGGGGCGCGGAGTTCGGAGCGAAGCGCCCGGAAGCCCGAGAGCAGGAAGAGGTACAGCACCAGCACGACGCTGATGCGCAGCCCCAGCAACACGATTGGCCAGGCTTCGTCCGCCACACCCTCGATCCTCTCGCGCGCCGTCTCGGACTCGTCCGGTAGGCTGAGATCGAGGATACCGATCGCGAGGCGGGAAGGAGCAAGCCCTGGTCAGCACCTCGATCCACCCGGGACGCCGATCACGCGGCCAGACGTTGCTGTTGCTGATCGCCCCAGCACTGCTGCTGGCAGCAGCACCGTCGATCGTGCTGGCTTCGACCGAGGTGCGGCCCGACCCTGCGCTCCCCGTGTTGCTCGCGGTCGTCGCCGCACTACCGCTGGTGACGCCGTTTGCACTCCGCGCGCTCGGGCGGGTGTGGGATCCGTTGCTGTTGTCGCCGGCCTGGGTGCTGTGCGCGCTGGGACTGGCCGTGATCGCGCGTGTGCAGCCCACGATCCTCCCGACCCAGGTGCTCTGGATCACCATCGGGTGGTCCGCGTTCATCGCGCTGGTGGGGTTCCCGCCGCTCCTCGAGTGGTTGCGGCGCTTCAGGTATCTGCTGATGGCTGCCGGCATGCTGCTCGCGGGGATCACGCTGCTGTTCGGCGCGGACGTCACGGGGCAGGGTGCGCGGCTCTGGCTGCAGATCGGGCCGATCACGGTGCAGCCTGCCGAGTTGCTCCGCGTCCTCCTCGTCGCCTTCCTCGCCGGGCACCTCGCGGAGCATCCGGCCGAGATGGCGTGGCGCGGCGAGCGAGGCCGTACCCCGGTGCCGGGGTACTGGCTCCCGATCCTCGGCGTCCTCGGGATCACGGTGCTGGTCGTCGTTGCGCAGCGCGACTTCGGGCCGGCACTGATCTTCGGCACCTCCGCGATCGCGATGCTGTACGTGGCGACGAGGCGACGCGATTACCTCGTGGTGGCGCTCATCGGCGTGGTCGCCCTCGCTCTGCTGGCGTACTTCGGGTCTGGGCGTATCCAGGGGCGCGTGGACGCGTGGCTCGACCCGTGGGCCGACCCGCGAGGGGCGGGGTACCAGTCGTTGCAGGCGATCGGCGGGCTGGTGTTCGGTGGCGTCTTCGGCGCCGGGCCGGGCTACGGCAACCCGGGACTCGTGCCGGCAGCGCACACCGACTACCCGCTCGCGGTGATCGGGGAGGAGTGGGGGCTCCTCGGATCGCTCGCCGTGGTGATGCTGTACGGGCTGTTCGTGATCCGGGCACTGGCGCGCGCGAAGGCGATCGAGGGTGCGTTCGGGCAGTTGCTGAGCGTGGGGCTCGCGGTCAGCCTCGGCGCGCAGGTGCTCATCGTGTTCAGTGGGGTGCTGCGCCTGATGCCGCTCACGGGCCTCACCAGTCCATTCCTGTCGTACGGCGGGAGTTCGATGGTGGTGGGGTGGGTGATGCTGGCGCTGCTCACCAGCGCAGGGACATCCGAGGGTCGCAGCCTGCCCGCGGTGTCGCGCATCGAGGCGCCGATCCGAGAACTCGGGCTCGCCCTGCTGACGGGCTTCTTCGTCGTCTCGCTGGGCCTCGGCTACTGGCATGTGGTCCGCCGCGACCTCGCCGCCGAGCCCGCGGTCAGCGGCGAACGGCTGCGGCGCGAGTCCGACCGAGTCGCGCGTGGGCGCATCCTCGACCGGAACGGGCAGGTGCTCGCGGAGACCGTCACCGGGCCGAACGGCGAGCGCCAGCGCGTCTACCGCGCCCCCGGTGCCGTCCACGTACTCGGCTTCGACTCCGCGCAGGTCGGCGCGACGGGCGTCGAGGGCATCCGGGTGGACGCCCTCGTCGGGCGGACGGCGCCGACGCTGCGCAGCACGTGGCAGGACGTGCTGCACGAGCGACGCAACGGCGAGGATGTCCGGCTGACCCTCGATTTGCGGATCCAGCAGGCAGCGGAGAAGGCGATGGGCAACGCGCCGGGCGCTGTCGTCGCGATCGATCCACGCACGGGGGATGTACTCGCGATGGTGAGCACGCCCACGTTCAACCCCGCGTTCAGCGAGGAGGAGTGGGCCGCCCTCCGAAGCGACCCGAAGAGCGCACTCCTCAATCGCGCGACGCAGGGCCTCTACGCGCCAGGGTCGACGTTCAAGACCGTAACGATGGCGGCCGCACTCGAAGGCGGACTCGTCACACCTCAAACGCCGGTGTCGTGCCCGGAGCAGGTGTTCGTGGACGGCGTCCGCATCATCAGCCGCAACGAGCCGCCCGGGAAGACGACGCGGAACGCCTCGGACGCCTACGCCTATTCGTGCAACACCTACTTCGCCGAACTCGGTGTGAAGGTGGGGGCCGACCGCCTGCGCGAGATGTCGCGTGCACTGGGACTGACCGAGGCGATCCCGTTCGCCCTCCCGACGACCGCGGGACGGCTGAGTACCGCCCCGAAGTTCCTCGACACCGGCGCGGGGCTGGCCGCCAGCGCCTTCGGCCAGGGCGAACTGCAGTTCACGCCGCTCCACCTCGCGCTGGTCACGGCAGCCGTCGGCAATGGCGGCGTGGTACCGAGGCCTCGGCTGTTCCTCGATGAGCCGACCGAAGACTGGCGGCGCGCGATGTCGCCGGCCACCGCCGAGGCGCTGCGGGCGATGATGGAGCATGGCGTGAAGGACGGCTGGGCGGCGACGGCGGCGATCCCCGGCCTGCGCGTCGGCGGGAAAACTGGATCCGCGGAAGTCGCACCCGGGGACAACTCGCACGCGCTGTTCATCGCGTTCGCGCCTGTCGAGGACGCCCAGATCGCGGTCGTGGTGGTGAAGGAGTTCGCTGGCTCGGGCTCACAGCAGGCCGGGCCTGTCGCCCGCGCGGTGATCGATGCCTGGAAGGCGACTCAGACGCCGCGATAGGGGTCCGGCGGGCCCGCCCTACTTCAACGCGCTGCTATGGGGGTAGAGCGGTCTCGGTGCCCGCCTACCTCGGTCGGTCGGGGTCGGAGCGGTAGTCCTGGTACGGGCCATCGCGCCACGCGAGGGCATCCTTCAGACCACCAGACCGCATCTTGTCCGCCCACTGGTAGGCCTGACTCGTGAAGCCACCCGCAGCATCGAGGTCGGTGCTGGAATGGACGGACGAGTAGATGCCCATGTTCTCGTGGAAGCGGTTCATGTGGATCTTCAGCATCGCGAGGTGGTCGGCAGGAAGGATCGCGATGCGCTCGGCCATCGCCAGCACCTCGTCGTCGAGGCGGTCGCCGGGGACAGCGCGGTTGATCAGCCCGATCTCGGCGGCCTCCACGGCACTGATGTTGTCGCCGGTGTAGAAGAGCTCCTTCGCCTTCCGCATCGGGATCAGCAGCGGCAGGATCATCGAAGTCCTCGTCCCGGCGAAGCGGAGGCCGGGGTGCCCGAACTTCGCGTCGTCAGCGGCGATCACGAGGTCGGCCATCATCGAGAGTTCGCAGCCGCCAGCGATCGCGTAGCCGTGGACCTGCGCGATGGTCACCTTCTGCAGGTTCCAGAAGTACATGTGGATGTTCGTGATGCGCTGCATGCCGCCTCGGACGCCTTGCCAGAGCCGGCGCCCCTGCTCGTCCGAGGTGCGGAACTGCCGCACGACGGCGTCCGCGCCGGTGCGCTGCGCGGGTGTGAGGTCGTAGCCGGCGCTGAACGTCCGCCCGGCGCCGCGCACGACGATCACGCGCGCACTGCTGTCCGTCTCCAGGCCTTCGAGGGCGTCCCGGAACTCGAAGAGCAGTTCCTGCGAGAGGGCGTTCATCTTCTCGGGCCGGTTGAGCGTGATCCGCGCGATCCGTCCGTCCGTCCCGATGCGGTCGACCAGCAGGTTCTCGTACTCGTTCTCAGCCATCGAATTCCCCCTCGCGTGCATCCAAGCCGGCGGAGTATAGGGCTGGCCGAGAGCGTCAGCGGGAGGTCATCACGTGGTCGCGCACCTCGCGGGTGAGCCCCTCGATTTGCTGGGTGAGGCCGTGGACCTGCTGGGTGAGGTCGGTGTTCTGGCGGAGCAGCGTCAGGATGGCGTCCGAGATCTCTTCACGATGCTGTGCGTCGGCCTCGGTCCAGTGGCGGTCGCGCTCGGACTGGCGGGTCTGGGCGAGCAGGATCATCGGCGCCGCGTACGCCGCCTGCGTCGAGAACGCGAGGTTCAGGAGGATGAATGGGTACGGGTCGAAGTGGGCGACGTCAGCCGCGTTCAGCACCAGCCAGATCAGGACGAGTCCGGTCTGTGCCACCAGGAACTTCGGTGTCCCAAAGGCCCTCGCGAACCTCTCCGCGAAGCGCCCGAATGGGTCGTCGCCGAACGTAGAGGCGAGGTGGCCATGGCGCTCCAGGTAGCGCATGTGAGTCGGAGCAGGGGCGGCTGACGTCATCGTGTGTCTCCTTCGGACGGCCCTTTGCGAGGCCCGTTCATCCTAGGCCGCCACCCGCACTACACTGCCCTGCATGGTCGACGAGCTCACCCGTGAACCAGCCATCGAGGCGCGCGAGCCGATCGCGATTGTGGTGCTGTCAGATTTCATCTGACCGTGGTGCTACATCGGCCTCGTGGAGGTCGAACGGGTCTATCGCGAGTGGGACGTCAGCATCGAGTGGGCGCCCTTCTTCCTCGACCCGTCGATCCCACCCGAGGGCCGCGTCCGCACCCCGACGACGACCGCGGACACCCCACCGTCCGACATGGAACTCCGTGGCGAAGCCCTCGGCGTGAAGTTCACGCGAGGCCGCACGTTCCAGCCGCACACCCACCGCGCCCTCGAGGCGAGTGAATGGGTGTCCGAGTTCGGCGACACCGAGCAAGTATTCGAGTACCACCGGCGGCTCTTCCGTGCTCACTTCACCGACCACGAAAGCCTGATGGACCTCGACGTCCTCGCGCGTGAGGCGACTGCCTCCGGCCTCGACGGCACCGCGCTCCGAGCCGCGATCGAGTCAGGCGAGGTGCGCGAGGCGGTGGACGAGGGCATCGCCCACGCGAACGCGATCGGCGTGACCGCCATCCCCACCTTCATCTTCGACGGCAAATACGCGGTGGTCGGCGCACACGAGTACCCGACCTTCGTGCGTGTCCTCGAACAGTTGGGCGCGCGTCGCCGCGAGGTGCCGCTGCCGCAGCCCCCCGAGCCGCCTCGGGTGTAGGCGCGCTACAACTCCCGCACCATCCGGCGCTCCAACAGCGCTGGGTGCGACGGCAGCGCCTGCGTTTCGTCAGTTTCGATGAACCCCACCCGCCGGTACAGCGCCAGCGCTGGCGCATTCGTCTCCGTGACCCACAACTGCAACCGTGTCGCGCCGAGCGAGCGCACCCACGCCACTACCGCCTCGATCAACGCCTCGCCCCCACCCTGGCCGCGAGCCGAGGGCGCCACCCACATCGAGATCAGCGACGGCATCGGCTCTCCGGCCTCAAACATCCCGCCTGCAATCCCGACCACTTCGCCTTCGTGCTCCGCGAGAAACCCCGAGATCGTGTCGCTCATTGCGTTGCTTCGAGCGCGCTCCTCCCACATCTCCATCGAGTAGGCGAGGGTCTGCTCGATCGTGCTGCCGAAGGCAATGGGGGTGTCCTCAAGCGCGCGGATGCGCATCGCGCGGAGCAGCGCGCCCTCGTCAGGCCGGATGCGACGGACGTCCATCCCGCTACAGGCAGGCGTACACGGCGCGTACGAGGTTCTGGCCACGCGGGTCCATCCCACCGGTGGGGGGCCTCGGGTCGCCCGGGAGCGGCGACATCATCTGGTTCATCACGTAGCCAAAGCCGAGGCGTTTCGCCGGGTCAGCGAATCCTTGCGAGCCACCCGACCCCGCATGTCCAAACGATGTCGCGGGCCGCGTGTCACCGAATTCGGCAAACCGCAGCATGAAGCCGAGCGTGCGGTGTGTCGGCACCTTCAGCGTCTCGTCGATGCCGTTCGCCTGCTCCACCGCAGCGCGCTCGATTGCCCTCGGCGAGAGCAGTCGCGTCTTGCCCCACTCACCACCGCGCGCGAGTGCGCCGTAGACCGTGGCGAGGGCGCGCGCGTTCGCGTGGCCGTTGCTCGCGGGGAGCTCGGCCATGCGGTATTCGCGGCTGTTCGGGTCCACACCACGCATTGCCGAGGCCACACCACGCAGCGCGTTCGCCCGGCGGCTGGTGACGCCCTGCCGGTTGTCCTGCAGGATCTCCGCGACGTGGTACCCGATCGGGTTGAAGCCGATGTGAAACGAGACACCGAGCGGCTTCGCGATTTCGTCGCGGATGAATTGGCCGGGTGTCTTACCGGAGACGCGCCGGATCACCTCACCCACGAGCCAGCCGTAGGTCGAGGTGTGGTAGCCCTGCTTCGAGCCCGGCTCCCAGCGTGGACGCTCCGCCGCCAATGCGGTGGTCATCGCGTTCCAATCGAGGGCAGCGCCCGCCGGCAGTTCGCCATCGATGTCGGGGAGGCCGGCCTGGTGCGTCAGGAGGTAGCGGACCGGGAGTCGCTCCTTGCCCGCCTGTGCGAACTCTGGCCAGTACCGCGCCACCGGGGCATCGAGGTCGAGTGAGCCGCGGTCGGCGAGCATGTGCGCCGCCAGCGCGACCATCCCCTTCGTCGTCGAGTAGACGTTGACGATGGTGTCGCGCTCCCAGGCGCGGCTACGTGCGGCGTTCGCCGTGCCCGCCCACAGGTCGACGACCAGCTGCCCGTCGATGGCGACCGCGACTGCCGCTCCGACCTCCGGGAACTCCGTGAAGTTGCGTGCGAAGACCTCGCGCACGGGCGCAAAACGCGGGTCGCAGATGCCGTTCACGTCCACCGAAGCCAGCGTCACTCACGACTCCTCAGCCCCGAGGGGGCCCCGACGGGGCCCCGAAGGGCCTCGAAAGCGCCTCCCGATTGGCCAACCGGGGCGCAGACTACCACGGCCCCCAGACCGGTCGAGGCGGCAGTCAACTGAGCGCGGCGTACACGGCGCCGGCCAGCCGTTGCGCTCGCGGGTCAGGCGTCATCAGCCCACCCTGCCACATCCGGTTCATCACGTAGCCGAACGAGACGCGCCGCTGCTCGTCCGCGAACGCCATCGAGCCGCCCGCGCCGTTGTGCCCAAAGGCGTCCGGCCCGCGCTGGTCACCGTTCTCCATCACCGGGTGCATGTATCCCAGCGAGCGACGGGTCTTGAGGAACAGGATCGCGTCCGGCCCCTCGACGTCGATCGTGTGCGCTCGTGCGAGCGTCTCCGGCCGCATCAGTCGCACCTCGCCGAGTGAGCCGCCGAGGGAGAGCGGGGCGTAGATCCGCGCCATGCCACGCGCACTCGCGTGGCCGTTCATCCCCGGCATCTGCGCGCGTCGCCAGCCCTCGCTGTTCGGGTCACCCGCGAACGGCGGCGTGGAGAGCAAGATCGAGCGCGCGGTGAGCGAGTCCGGGTTCGGCGTGAAGCCCGCTGCCGGAGCGCTTGCGGCCTCGCTGCTCGTCGGGATCGAGCGGCCGACCGGCTGGCTCTCCAGCGTCGCGATCTGCGGGTGCAGCTCGTCCGGCACGCCGAGGTAGAACGGCGCGCCGAGCGGTTCGGTGATCTCGTGTCGGATGAAGTCACCCGGCATCTCGCCCGTGATCCGCCGGATCACCTCACCCACGAGCCAGCCGAAGGTGACCGTGTGGTAGCCATGCTTCGACCCCGGCTCCCACTGCGGCTTCGTCGCAGCGAGGGCGCTCGTGATCGCGTCCCAGTCCTGGCACACCAGCGGCGGTAGGTCTCGGTCGCCATCGATCGCGGGGAGCCCCGCCCGATGTGAGAGCAGCCAGCGCACCGGGATGCGCTCCTTGCCTTGCTGCGCGAACTCCGGCCAGTACTGCGCCACCGGAGCATCGAGGTCGAGCAGTCCGCGGTCGACGAGCATGTGTGCTGCCGTCGCCAGCACACCCTTGGTGGAGGACCACACGTTCACGAGCGTGTCGCGCTCCCACGCGCGCCCGCTCTCGGCGTCCGCCACGCCGCCCCACAGGTCCACGACCGATTCGCCCTCGACCGTCACGTGGACGGACGCGCCCAACTCGTCCGATTCCGCGAAGTTCCGCGCGAACGCCTCGCGCACCCCCTCAAACCGAGGGTCTACGACGCCGTGAATCGCCGGGGTGTCCGCCATCAAGGGCCTCCGTGCAGCCAGTGGGTAGGCAGATTCTACTGCCCTCCCAATGCCCGCCTTGATGTTGCACCGTCACCGCGTGCAGGATGCTCGCGACCTACCTCGATAGCAACGCGTCCAGGGAGAGCGGGCCGGCCCCGGCGATCGCGAGGGTGAGCGCGGCGGCAGCCAGGATGATGTCGAGTTCGTAGCCCTGGACGTCACCGCCCTGGAATGGGGCGTGGACGCGCGTCTTTTGCACCCATGCGGCCACAGTCATGTTGACGGCAACGGCGGCCGCCGCGAACGGCGTCAGCAGCCCCGCGATCAGCAGCGCCCCGCACACCGTCTCGACGGTCGCGACCCAGCAGGCGAGTGCGTGCGGGGCGGGGAGTCCGAGGCCTTCGAACCAACGACCAGTGCCGGCGATGCCTCGACGCCACTTGCCGAGGCCCGAGTCGAGCATGATCACACCCAGCACGATCCGCAGCGGCAGCAGGGCGTGGCGTACGACCGCGTCTGGCAGCGGGTCGAGCAGGTCGATCGGGAACATCGAGGCCGGACCTCGACTTAGCCGCGCCGGGGCAGCTCGACGGTGGCGGTGCCCTGCACTGGCTTCTCCTGGCGCTCGTTCTCCAGCGTGACGTCGAGGGTCACGAGGCCCGGCTCGCCGTCCGGAGCGTCGCCGCCCGCGTCGGTGACGATGGCGAGGCAGCGCAGGTTGTCGTTGTGCATGACGGGACGCCGGAATGAGACCTCGAGGCTGACGATGCGGCCGAGGGGGCCCATCCAGTCCGTGACGATGCGGGTGATGATCGCCGTGGACATGGTGCCGGGGATGATCGGGCGCGCCAGACCTTCGCTGCGCGCGACGGAGGTGTCGGTGAAGCGACCCATCCGCTGCGGACCGCGGGTCGAGTCAGCGTTCAAGAACGCGGCAACGTGCTCCGGGGTCGGCTGCTGGTGCTCCTCGTACTCGTCGCCGATGGCGACATCTTCGTAGTAGCGCTGTCGGGCGAGTGCGTCGGCGGCGGTCATGCGTCCCCCTCTACGGCCTTGGTCTCGCGCATCACCATCGATGACTCCAGCGTGGCGACGGTCTCGCCGTGCTGGTTGATGTAGCGGTTGCGCCGGACGACGAACACCATGCGGCCGGAACGGCCGGTCTTCTCGTATACCTGCGCCACCGAGGCGTAGCCCTCGAGGGTGTCTCCCGCACGGATCGGCAGGTGGTACTCCTGCCGCGACCCCGCCATGAACGTGGTGCCGACGAAGTTGATGTTGGGGTCGGGCGGTGGGGAGAGTCGTGCGGTCTGGAGGATGCCCGGCGGCGCGATGATGCCGCCGTACGGGCCCTGCGCCGCGAATGCCGCATCGGTGTACAGCGGATTGGTCTCTTCCAGGGCCGCGCAATACGTCGCGATGCCTTCGGCAGTCACCTCGAGGCGTCCCGCCGGCACTTCCTTGCCCACGACGGAGCGGTCGTACTCGAGCGCATCGCCACCGAGGTCGCCCATGCGGCTGGTGGCCGGCACCAGTTGCGCCAGCGTCGGACGCGGCGGGATCACGGCCCCGGGGACGGTCTCTTCGAGGCGCATCGCCTGGAACTGCGCCGCCGGGTCGCGCAGCGCCGCCACGAGGCCCTCGACGGTCGTGATCGCACCGTCGAAACGCGTCAGGCAACGCCCGAGGGCTGAGACGAAGTGCGAGTCGCTCGCGCCGACCTCGCGCAGACCGCGTGCGACAGCGAGGTCGTGCGCGCGTGCGTTCTCGAAGTCGCTGCTGCCACCGTTCAGCGCCTCGATCACCTTGATCGGTGCGAGGTCGATGTTGCGCTCCTCGACGTGGTCGACGAGGCCGATGTGCGGCCGGCCGCCGTGCGCGCCGACGGCGATGCCGCCAGTCTCCCAGGCGACCTTGAACACCTCGGCGTACGGGAGTGAGACGTCGGTCAGGTTGAAATGGCTGAGGAAGGCGGGCGTGACGCCGTAGACGAGTACGTGCCCGATGTCCGTCTCGACCTCGAGGCCGTGCAGCACGACCGCGTGGTACTTCGCGGCGAGCGCGGAGAAGTCGCGGGTGGTGTCGAAGTTGCGGTGCTCGGTCAGGACGAATCCGTCAATGCGGAAGCCGAGGCGGCGACGTGCCTCGATCCACTTCAGATAACCCTCGACGGTGCCGCCGGCATCGTCGGAGCCACCCGAGGAGTGGACGTGGAGGTCGAGGAAGGTGTGGGTGGGTGCGTTGGTCATGGGGCCTCCCTGCCCGCCAGCGTCCTCGAGGTGGAGGACGCGAGGTCGAGCGGTCGGGGGGATTCTCGGCGCGGGGTACTCCGACCGTCAATGCGTCGAATACGTATCCGCCCGGAGACGCTCGGCCCGCCGGGGGCGATACTCCCCCCATGACCGAAGCCGCCACCGACAGCACCTCTCCCGCCTTCGAGCCCGCCCTGCTGGACTGGCTACGCACACGGGGCATCGAGGAGTCACGCCGCCTCGTGCGGGTGGACGAGGACGAGGCGCTCGTCTCGAAATTTGAGCCGGGGTTCGCCGCGCGGCTCCACGAACTACTACGGCTGGTCCCCGACCTGTTCGACGAGGCGACCGTCGTCAAGAACACGGCGCGCGTGATGGCCTCGATGCCGGACGAGCCGCGCGTCACCGCCTGGCAGACGGCGATGCACCAGGCGCTGGCCGAGGCAGGCGAACGGCATGCCATCCCCGACTTGCGACTGGCCGAGGTGCGCACCGGCGTCGATTCCGTCCGCGCCGTCCTCGACGCCGTGCTGTGGACCGAGCCGTTGTGCGGGGACGAGTACGCGCCCGAGTCCGGCGAGATCGAGGCGTACCGCGAAGGCCTCGAAGCACTCGAAGACGGACGCGACATCTTTACGCGCTACTACGGAATGTTCGCGGGCCGCGCCGTGCGGAACCACTGCCCGGGTGCCGCGTTCGCGCGCATCCTGCTCGCACAGGGCTGGCACGCCGTCACCGGGACACGCGCGCCCGCAGCCTAGCGTCGCGCCTCGCGCAGCCGGTCGCGCACGAGGTGCCGTTGGAGTTTGCCCGAAGCCGTCCGAGGCAGCGGTTCCGCTTCCACGATGACCTCGCGCGGCACCTTGTAGCCAGCCAGTCGCTCGCGCAGATGCGCCTCGAGCACACCGGTCGAGGGCGCCTCGATGCCGGTACGCGGCACGACAACCGCGACCACGCGCGCCCCCCAGCGGTCGTCCGGCAGCCCGACGACGGCGGCCTCCTCGACGGCGGGGTGTTCGAGGAGGGCGGACTCCACCTCGGCCGGGTAGACGTTCTCGCCGCCGCTGACGATCAGGTCGTCGCGCCGGTCGGCGACGTACAGGTAGCCCTCGTCGTCGCGCCAGCCAAGGTCGCCGGTGTGCAGCCAGCCATCGCGGATGGCGGCAGCCGTGGCGTCCGGGCGGTGCAGGTACCCCGCGCAGACCGTTGGCCCCGCCACGAGGATCTCTCCCACCTCGCCAGCCTCGGCGTCGCGCCCATCCACCTCGATCCGCAGGGTCGAGGTGAGCAGCGGGAGCCCAGCAGAGCCGAGTTTGCGGAGCGCGTCGGCCTGACCGAGGGTCGCGACCTGTGAACACGTCTCCGTGAGCCCATAGGTCTGCAGCACGGGCATCGAGCGTCGCGCAGCCTCCTCCAGCAGCGGCCGTGGGGCGGGCCCCCCGCCGAGGAGCACACCTCGCAGGGTCGGCGGGAAGGCGTCGGGTGAGACAGCGAAGACCCGCTGGAGCATCGTCGCGACCACGGAGAGCAGCGTGATGCGCTCCTCCCGCAGGGCGCGGGCGACACGTGCCTCCTCGAAACGCTCGTGGATGACTGCGGTCGTGCCGTAGATCGCGGAGCGGAGGAGGATCGAGAGCCCACCCACGTGGAACAGCGGCATGCAGGCGAGCCAGCGGTCGTCATCCTCGACACCGAGGTTCGCGGCACTCGCCACCGCGCTCCAGTGGAAGTTGCCGTGCGTGAGCAGCGCGCCCTTCGGCCTCCCGGTCGTGCCCGAGGTGTAGATCACCGAGTGTGCCCGGCCCGCCTCGATGCTCGCCGGAGCCTCGACGGGCGCTCCGGCATCCCAGCGCGCGTCCTCGATGGCGAGGGTGCGCACACCTGCCTCGGCGGCCGCGTCGTGAGCGAGGGGGGCGAGCGAGGCGTCGTACAGCAGCAGACGCGCTCGGCTGTCGCGGAGTTGGTAGGTGATCTCGCTCACGGAGAGACGCGCGTTCAGGGGCATGAACAGCGCCCCGGCGCGCGGGATGGCGTGCGCGAATCGCGCGATTGGGAGCCCGTTGTTCGCGAGCACCGCCACCGGCTCGCTGGCCTCGACGCCCTCCGCGCGCAATGCGCCGGCGGCCGAGGCGACCCGCGCCTCGAGCGTCGCGTAGTCCCACGCCTCCCCGGAGCACTCGAAGGCCACATGCGTGGGGTGCGTACGCGCGCGAAGCGCCACCCAATCCTGCAGCACGACCTCGAGTGGTACCCCCGGCATCAGGCGCGCACCCAGTCCGACCACGGCGCGATCGCGAGGCGATCGAGGGCGGCCTCGTTCACCTCGACGCCGAGGCCAGCAGCCAGCGGGACAAAGAGCCGGCCGCTCAGCGGTAGCAGCGGCTGGGTGACGATGTCGGCGGCCAGGTGCTCGCCCGTCGACAGGCCGTGCGCGACCTCGGTACCCGGGGCGATGTCGCCGAGCGCCGCCGTGAGGTGGAGCGCGACGGCGGTCCCAATCGAAGAGTCGAAGGTTGTGGTGACGACAACGGTCATGCCTCGGTCGAGCGCACGCCGACCGAAATCGAGGGCGACCCGGATACCACCGAGCATCATCGGTTTCAGCACGACGACACTCGCGGCGCCCTCGGTGAGCACGCGCTCGCGGAACGCTGGATCGGAGAGCGACTCGTCCGCCGCGAGGCGGATTGATGAGGTAGCGTGCAGCCGCGCGAGCGCCTCGATGTCGTGCGGCGGCACCGGCTGCTCCAGCCACTCAATGCGCGACGATGCAAACGCCTCGATGGCAGCGCGGGCCGAGGCCTCATCCCACGCGCCGTTCGCGTCCAGACGGATCGCGGCGTCCGGACAAGCCGCTCGCACCGCCTCGATGCGCGCGACCTCGTCAGCGAGCGGGGCCACGCCGACCTTCAGTTTGAGGACGCTGTAGCCCGCGCGGACGGCGTCGAGGGCGTAAGCGACGGCCTCGTCGGGCGTCCCGGCCCCAATCACCGCGTTCGCAGCGACCGAGGCAACCGGCACCTGTGACAGCAGCGCTGCCACCGACTGGCCAGTCGCGCGGCCTTCGAGGTCCAGGAGTACAGCGTCGGCCGCGCAACGCAGCGCCTCGACACCTGACCCACCCAGCAGGACGCCGTCCTCGAAGATCGCGAGGCCGTGACGCGCCAGCAGGCCGAGGACGTCGTCCACGGTGCCGCCGCCGAGGCTGGGATACGGGGAGGCCTCGCCGATGCCGGTGTGCCCGTGGGCGTCGCGCGCCTCAAGGAGCACGCCGTCACGGAAGGCGGTCTGCCCGTGGGCGGCCTCGAAGCGCGCGCGGAGTGGGAGGCGGAAGGGCCGCCAGCGGAGAGCGACGGGGTGCGACGACGGTGTGGTCATGGGAGAGACGTTAGAACGAGACGCCGATCGCCAGCAGGATCCCAAACAGCAGGTGGAGTCGCGCGGTGGAGCGCAGCGCCTTGTTCAGACTCGGACCGTCCGTGCGTGCGACCACGGCCGCCATCGGCAGCACCGCCGCCGGCACCGAGGCCCACGACAGCAGCACCCACCCGGAGAACGAGCCCAGCAGCCAGAGCGAGCCCGCTGAGAGGTAGGCGAGCACCACGACCAGCACGAACTCGAAGCGCGCGAGCCGCCGCCCGAGGTACACGGCCAGCGTGTACTTCCCCGCGAGCCGGTCCGTGTCGATGTCGCGCACATTGTTCACCACGAGGATCGCCGTCACCGTCAGCGAGACCGGCAGCGCCGCCGCGAGGACATCGGCGGTTACGCCACCCGCCTGCACGTAGTACGTGCCGGCGACGGCGACCACACCGAAGAAGATGAAGACAAACAGTTCGCCCAGCCCTCGATAGCCAAAGGGCCACGGGCCGCCGGTGTACGTCACCGCTGCGACCATCGAGGCAAGCCCGATCGCGATGACCGGCCAGCCCCCCTGTGTGACGAGGTAGATCCCCGCGAGCGTCGCGATGGCGAACGCGACGAGAATGCCCTGCTGCACCTGTCGCTGCGTCAGGAGGCCCTGCTGCGTCGCCCTCGGCGGGCCGAGGCGAGAGTCGTTATCGGCGCCGCGGCGGAAGTCGGAGAGGTCGTTCGCGAAGTTCGCGCCGACTTGCAACGCGAGCGCGCCGACCATCGCCGCCGAGGCTGCGAGCGGCGCTCGCACGCCGTCGTGGATCGCGACGCCCGTACCGACGAGCACCGGCACGATCGCCGCCGTCAGGGTCGGCGGGCGGATAGCGAGGAGCCAGGCACGGAACGAGCCAGGGCGCGGGAGCGAGCGGACGGCTGAGGGCACTGTGCTATCCGGTGAGGGCATGGGATCCTTCGCGCGCTAACCGTGGAACGGCAGGCGGGTGAACTTCGTGAAGTCGGGCGAGCGCTTCTCCACGAAGGCGTTGCGGCCCTCTTTGGCCTCGTCTGACGTGTAGTACAGCATCGTCACGTCGCCAGCGAGCACCTGGAGGCCCGTGGCGCCGTCCGTGTCGGCGAGGAAGGCGTTCTTCACGAAGCGGATCGCCGTGGACGACTTCGCGAGGATCTCGCGTGCCCACTCGACGCCCTCGTCCTCCAACTGGTCGAGGGGGACGACCTTGTTCACGAGGCCCATCTGGAACGCCTCCTGCGCGTCGTACTGACGGCAGAGGTACCAGATCTCCCGTGCGCGCTTTGTGCCGACGAGACGCGTGAGCATCGAGACGCCGTAGCCGGCGTCGAAGGAGCCGACGCGCGGACCGGTCTGACCGAAGCGGGCGTTGTCGGCGGCGATCGTCAGGTCGCAGATCACGTGGAGGACGTGGCCGCCGCCGATGGCGTACCCGGCGACGAGGGCGATCACGGGCTTGGGCATCTCGCGGATGAAGCGCTGCAGCGGTAGGACGTTCAGACTCGGCTGGCCGTTCTCGCCGACGTATCCGGAATGGCCACGGATGCGCTGGTCACCGCCGGCGCAGAAAGAGCGTCCACCTGCGCCGGTGAACAGCACGACGCCGATCGAGTTGTCCTCGGCAGCGTCACGGAAGGCCTCTGCGAGTTCGTTGATGGTGCCCGGGCGGAAGGAGTTGTGGACCTCCGGCCGGTTGATGGTGATCCTGGCGATCCCCTCGGCCTTGTCGTACAGGATGTCCGTGTACGGCTTCACGGACTGCCACTGGATGGTCACGGTGTCCCCCCAACCGTCGAGCGCGGCGCCACCCACGAGGGTTAGAGCCGGCCGCGAATCCCCCTCAAGAAGTCCAGCAGCACCGCGTTGAACGCCGCCGGCTGTTCGAGGTGGGCGCAGTGGCCCGCGTCCTCGATGATTTCCAACCGGGCGTCCGGGATGGCCTGGGCCATCTCCGCCGCAATCGCGCTGAACTTCGTATCCAGCCTACCGGCTGTCAGGAGAACGGGCACGTTCAGTCCCCCGAGGCGGTCGCCCACCCACGCCTGCGACCCCGTCCCCATCCCTCGAAGGGAGTTCGCGAGACCGGTGGCCCGCTGGGCGAGCCGTTGCTGCCGCAGCGCGACCCGCTGAGGCTCCGACAACGTCGTCTTCTGTGAGTCCCAGAGCGGGATCGACTGCCAGTAGTCGATGAACGCCTCGACGCCCTCGTTCTCGACTTTCTGTGCCAGCACTTCGTCCGCCGCGATGCGGTCGTCGCGCTCCTTCGATGTGGCGAGGCCAGGCGAAGCACCCTCGAGGACGAGCGCCGAAACGGCGTCCGGATGCTCGATGGCGAGTTGGAGCGCCGTGCGCCCTCCCAGGGAGTAGCCCACCCAGATCGCTCGCTCGAAGCCGATCTTGCGCACCATCGTGACGAGGTCGGCGACGGCGCGGGACATCTCGTACCGCTCGACCGTCGGAGGCGACCCCGACCAGCCGTGCCCGATCAGGTCGACCGAAAGCGTGGTGAACTCGCCCTCGATGGCGCGGACGGAGTCGTACCAACTCGTGCGCGAGCCGGTGAAGCCGTGCAGCAAGACCACCGGCAGCCCCATGCCGTAACGGTCGACGTTCAGGGCCAGCCCATCGACATCGACGTGTGGCATCGCGCTCCCCCGTTGCTATGCGTGCGCCGCGAGCGCGCCGCGCACCGCCTCGATGGCGCGAGCCCAGACGATGCCGTGTTGTGCGACGTTGCGGTCACGCTCGGTGCGCAGTTCGAGGACGTCCAGGCCCGGGCGCGCGAGCGCTGCGGCGATCGCCGCCTGCTGGTCGCCAGCGTCGAGGACGGCGTGCCGCCCGTGGTGCAGCGCGACCGCGTGGCGGAGGTCGACGCCGTGCGGCGTGCCCCACCACGCATCGAAGCGGTCGGGGACGGCCTGGCGCTGTGGGAGGAAGGAGAAGATGCCGCCCCCCTGGTTGTTCACGAGGACGATCGTGAGGTTGAGGTCGTAGCGGTGCGTCGGCCAGAGGCCATTCACGTCGTGCAGGAATGACAGGTCGCCGATCAGCAACGCGATCGGCCCACCGCCCGCAGCCGCCGCCCCCACCGCCGTCGAGGTGACACCGTCGATGCCGGACGCGCCGCGCGTCCCGACGATGCGGATATCGCTCTCCGTGTTGAAGAAGAAGGAGTCGATGTCACGCACGGGCATCGAGTTCCCCGCGACGAGCGTGCTACCCGAGGGCAGCGCCGCCCGCAGGTCGACGACGGCCTGACCCTCGAACGTGTCGTCGAAGGCTGCGATCGCCTCGCGCATCGCCTCGCGGGCGGCGGCGTTTGCGGCGCGCCAAAGAGCGCTCCAACCGCTCGGCGCGGCGGCCGAGGTGAGCGCAGCGGTCAGGGCCTGGCAGAGGGCCTCGGGTGCGGCGGGGACCACCTCGTCGCCCTGCAGGTCGGGGTCGCGCCAGCCGGCGGTCGCGATGCCACCCTCTTCCACGAGGATGCGACGCACGCCCTGTTGTCCCGCCAGCCACTGGTTGAACGGCTTCGAGGTCGGCGCGGCGCCAAAGCGCAGGACGACCTCCGGCAGCGCACGCAGCGCCTCCGGGGCTCGCACGATCACGTCGGCACAGTCGATAACGTTCGTACGGTCGTGTGGCCCCGCGCGCAGCCCGGAGAGCGGGTCGGCGACGACCGGCCAGTCGAGGGCACTTGCGAGCGCGACGATCGCAGCAGCGGGCAGGCCAGCGGACTCCGGCCCGCACACGATCAGCCCGCGCTTCCCCGCACACACCTCGACAAGGTGGGCGACGACATCGGCGGCGACAGCCGCTTGCGCCGGGTGCGCGACCAGCGGGCCATCGAGGATGACGGGCGGCATCGCGCCGGCCTCAACCAGCGGCTCGCGGAACGGCACGTTGAGGTGGACGGGGCCTCGTGGGGCCTCGAGGGCAATCGCGGCAGCGCGGGCCGCTGTGACGCGGGCGTAGCGCTCGAGTTCGCGCGCGGCGGACTCGTCGGCGGGAGGCATGTCGACGGCCCACTTCACGTGGGAGCCGAACAGGCCGACCTGGTCGACGGTCTGTGCCGCGCCGATGTCGCGCGCCTCGGGTGGACGGTCAGCCGTCAGGAAGATCAACGGGATACGGGACAGGCGCGCCTCGACGGCTGCGGGGAGGAAGTTGGCGGCGGCGGTACCAGAGGTGCAGAGGACGGCGACCGGCTCCCCGATCTGCCTCGCCAGGCCGAGGGCGAAGTAGCCCGCCGAGCGCTCATCGAGGTGCAGCCACGTCTGGAACGGCGAGGTCGGCGCGGTCACCGCGACGGTGATCGGCGTGTTCCGTGACCCGGGGGCAATGACGATGTGGCGGACGCCCGCGTGACGGAGCGACTGGAGCAGGGCATGCACATACCGGTCGGCAGGAATCGGCATCGCCGCCCATTCTATGTCGCCCTGAGCACTCGCCCTAGACCCACCCGCCGGGCCGAGGGGCCATGGCCTAGTGTCGGGTCGTTCTGCGGACCTGTTGAGGAAGGACACCCCCATGAGACTGTCGCCTGCCCGACTCGGCCTCCTTGGCCTCACGGTCATCAACGTCGGGGCCGCGATCGCCGTGATTGCCACTGCGACCGCGGTCGTCGACGAGGCCCGGGACCCCAGCTCGCCAGCGGGCACCTTCTCCACGGTGCGCACGGAGCGCCTCGAGGTCTTAGACAAGTCCGGTGTGGTGCGCGCCCAGGTGCAGATGGAGGACGGCACAGATGGCGGGATCGTCTTCCGCCTGCGCGACGAGAAGGGCCAGATCAGAGTGAAACTCGGCGCTTCCGGAAACGGCTCCGGGCTCGTCCTGCTCGACGACCAGACTGAGGTCGGCGTCCATCTGGTGGCAGGCGCAGACACGCGCATCGCGATCGGCGACGCGGGTGTCACGAGAACCTTGACCGCGAAGGACTAGGCGCCGAGGGCTTCGGTCAGCGGGCGGAACTTCCACTGCACCTCGGAGAGTTCCGAGGCGGGGATGGAGTCGCCCATGATGCCGTTGCCGGCGAAGAGCCAGGCGCGGTCGCCGGAGACGACGGCGGAGCGGAGGGCCACAGCGAACTCACCATCACCGGCGGCATCCATCCAGCCGATGGGGCCGGCGTACCAGCCGCGGTCGAACGCCTCGTGCGCCTGGATGACGGCGCGGGCGCGGTCTGCCGGCCAGCCGCAGACCGCCGGGGTGGGGTGCAGCCGCTGCACGAGGTCGAGCAGTCCCACACCGGGGCGGACGCGCGCACTGATCTCCGTGGCCAGGTGCTGGATGTTCCGCAGCCGCCGCAGTTCCGGCTGGTTCGGCGCGACGAGGTCTTCGGTCAGCGACCCGAGTCGTTCGCGGATCGCGCGCACCACGGCCTCGTGCTCCATACGGTCCTTGGCGGAAGCGAGCAGCGCGTCACCGATGCGCTCGTCGTCCTCGGGCGTGTCGCCTCGGGGCGCCGACCCGGCGAGGCCCAGCGCGCGCACGCGGCCATCGAGGAGTGAGACCAGCAATTCCGGGCTGGCACCGAGGAACGTGGTGTCGCCCTCGGTCATCGTGAACACGTGGCACTCGGGGTACCCGGCCCGGAGGCGGGCCAGCGCGCGCCCGATCGGGATCGGGGCATCCGAGGCGAGTTGCTGCGTGGAGGCGAGCACGGCCTTCTCGTAGGCGCCCGCGCGCACCTCGCTGGCGATGGTGGCGACGCTCGTCAGCCACGCCTCGCGGTCCATCGGACGTTCGACGCGGAGCGTGGCGGGAATGCCCTCGGAACGTGCAGGGGCGGCATCCACCACAGCCTCGGCATGACCCGGGTCGACACCGGGGGCGACCACGACGGCGTTCGACTCGCCGCTCAGCACGAAGAGCAGCCGAGGCAACACGAGCCAGCCGGCGCCGAACGCACGCCACGGCTCGGCTACGGACGCTGCCGGGTTGAAGCGAAAGCCACCGAGCAGCCGCGGGGCGAGCAGCGGCACATTGCCGCCCACGGGGCCAGCGAGGAGCGCCCGGGCCTGCTCCCGCACTGAGGCGGGATGCGCCCCCGGGGCGACCTCGACGCGACCAGCGGTACCCAAGCCCACGAGGGCGAGTCCGCGCACCGGACGCTCGTAGGAGGCGACCACACCGTTCCCCTGCGGATCGTCGAGGAGTGACCGAGGGTCGAACCCAGACGGGAGCGTGACGGAGACGAAGGAGTCGGGGGCCGCGCCACGTCGTGCCTCGACGATGCGCGAGGCGAGTTCGCTGCCGGGCGGTGTGGTCACGCTCGCCACCATTCGAAGCGCCCTCGAGGTGGGCGCTGGCGTTGCTGTGGTGCCGGGAAGGTGGGGTGCCCGAGCGCCGTCTCTATCGCCCTCTCATTATAGGCGCAGCCTCGGCAGGGGCTACCACTGCGAGACTGCCCGCAGGCGCTGCCAGAGACTCGGCGTAGACTCGATCCATGGGCGCACGCACTATCCGGCCCGGCGAGCAGACTGGCCTCCTCCGGGCGTCGTGGCGGCTCGTGATCCGCGAGCGCTGTCCTCACTGCGGTCAGGGGCGCTTCTTCACCGGCCTCTTTGGCATCCGTGAGCGCTGCACACACTGCGACCTCCGCTACGAGGCGTCGGATGGGGCGTGGATCGGCTCGCTCGCCCTCGGCTATGGCGCGGGGGCACTGATCGCTGCGCTGATGTCGTTCTCACAGGTCGCGTGGCACTGGATCGACGAGCTCGGCCTCGACCCGCTGTGGACGATCGCCGCCGCCAGCCTGACGACCTCGTTCTTCGCCTACCGGCCCGCCAAGGCGTTCTGGTTCGCCGCGCTGTACCGCTGGGACTTCATGGCATTCGGCGATGCGACGCCAGGCCCTCATGGGGACAACCCCGAGGTCTAGCGAATGCGCACTCGGTGGATCGCACCCGGCGTACCGAGCGCGCTCGACTCCACCACAGCGAGCGCCCCATGGCCACTTGCTGACGAGCCCAGCAGGCCGATACACGACTGCCCGGGGTCGAGGATGCCGCAATCGCGGATCAACGTGCGCTGCGGGTCTTCGTCCGGGCCGGTGTAGAGGACGAAGCGCCGCGAAGTGATCCCCGTGTTCACGGCACCGGCGATCGTGAAGCGGATCGAGGTCCCCGGCACGTCGTAGGCCATGGCGACCACGTCGTAGGAGAGGCCCCAGTTCGTCCACTGGAACCCGCCCATCAGGGGGCCCACGCCCACGCTGGAGCAGCCTTGAGCGTTGCAGGCACGCATCCCGGTGGCGCGCATGTCGAGGGCCAGGACAGTGCTCTCGTCGGCGCGACCGCCCGAGGTGAGGCTGGTCGCCCAACTGATATCCGCTGACGCGTCCGATTGCGCCGTACAGATCGCCGAACCGACGCGGGTCACGCAGAACTCGTGCGTCTGAGCGCCGTCGGCCAGACTCCATCGCAGCGTGGTCCCGTTCCGCGCGGAGTTCGCGAGGATGGACTGGAGTGAGGGCACTGAGGGGGGAGCACTCGGCAGCGTCGTGACGGTCAGCGTCACGCTCGCCGTGCTGCGATGCAGGTAGCGGTCCAGCGCTGCGACTTCAAGGGTCACGGTGCCGGTCGCGGGCGCCACGAGCGAGACGGAAGCGCCGGAGGCGCTCAACGCCACCGGCGTGCCAGCCGTCTGCGTCCACTCGAACGTCAGCGAATCGCCCTCGGGATCGCTCGCCTGCACGCTCAGGCTCACCGGGGAGCTGGCGAAAACGACGCGCTCGCCGGGCGAGGTGATCACTGGCTTCCGATTGGATCCGTACAGGCTGACCAGCCACGCGACCTCGGCGGGCGATGCCGTCGGGCGACAGGTGGAGAGGTTTGAGGTTGTGAAGGAGGGGTACATCAGATCTGCCCGCGCGTCCGAATGGCCGAAGCCCAGCGCGTGGCCGATCTCGTGCGCCATCACGGTGCGGAAGCAGGCGTCCGGTACGCGCAGATTGCTGTCGAGGACGATGTCCGTCTCCGCGAAGTCACGCCGTCCGAACGAGTTCGTCCATGACCCCTGCGTCACCCCGGCCTGCGAGCCGGAGACGAGGTTTCGCGTGTCGTCCCAGCCGATCTCGTTCCGGTTGTTGTCGAGCTCGACGCGGAACCCGGTTGCGCAGTCGCCGATGTATCGGACGCCAACCGCAGCGTCCACGTCGTTCCACATCAATGCCGCCTCGCGGACGGCGTCGCGGAACAGCTCTGCGGTCATGCCACTCGGGCGACTGCTCTGCATCGTGCAGAACGGGACGGGCACCACGTTCGAGGCCCAACGGACGGCTTGCCCGGTACTGGCAAAGAACTGGATCGCCTGCTCCATCGGCACCGTGATGCCGTCCATGCTGACGAGGACGGTGCCGGCCCCGTCGAAGGAGGTCTCACCGGGCGCGGGCACGTACTCAACATGACCCGGCCCCTCCGCGGCAGCCGAGGAGACGAGGCTGAGCGCGAGGCACACAGCAGCGCAGACGACCGCGATGGCGAAGAAACGTCCAGAGACGGCGCGTGCAGGCTTACGCATAAAAGCGAAGACTCCTCGGACGGGTGGTGAAAGGGATTCTATCTGATGTAACGGAACCGTTGCGTCACGTGTTTGGTCGTCTGAACCTCGCGATGTCGCCATTTCTCATCGGTCAAAGATGTTTTCTTTGCATGTGTGTGCGGTTTGACGTCGCCGCTGGCCGGGGCGTACATCGAGGCGCGACCACTCACAGACTTCGCGAGCGCACAGGAGAGCCGATGTCCCCCATTTCCTCCGGCATCCCGTCCGGCCTCGATCCCGCCCGCATCGAGGCTCGCCTGCGTGCCTACGAGGGCTTCGGCGTTCACCGTACGGGGTGGCCAGGCGACGACCGCACGACGGAGTGGCTGCGCGCGGAACTCGGTGCTGCCGGGGTACCCGCGGAGGCCCAGCGGTTCGCCTTCCCTCGGGTGGAAGTGCAGCGCGCACGCCTGACGTGGGCGGATGGTGTCATCGACGGAGAGCCGATGTATGACGGCGGCTTCACGCGCATCGGCGGCCTCACGGGCGACCTCGGCGAGGACGGCGACCCGGAGCCTTTCGGCAAGATCCTGATCGCGACGTCAGTGCTGAAAGGCGACCGCAAGTGGGTCGCGCCGGACGCTCGCGCGCACTACGCCGCCCTGGAGAACGAGGGCACCCTTGGCGTCGTCGTCCCGATCGGGGACCCGGAGGGGGAGATCGTGCTGCGCAATGCCGAGCACATCCGCCAGCCCTTCGGCATTCCCGTGCTGCAGGTCGCGGCGAAGCACGCGCGCAACCTCAACGCCGCGTTGCTCCAGGGCGGCGAGGCCACTCTAGAGATCGATGGCGACCGCCTGAACTCGCGCGCCACCAATGTCACCGCGACGCTCCTCGGCAGTGACGAGGCCGCCGCGCCGCTGGTCGTGATGACGCCGAAGTCCGGCTGGTTCACCTGCACCGCCGAGCGCGGGGGCGGCATCGCGATCTGGCTCGCGCTCGCGGAAGGCCTCGCTGCCCTGCCCGCGCGACGGCGCACGGTCCACTTCGTCGCCTCCTCCGGGCACGAACTGCACCACGCCGGCCTCGAGGAGTTCATGAAGCAGCGCGCCGCCCTGCCGAAGGGTGCGCATGCCTGGCTGCACCTGGGGGCCTCGATCGGGGCGAAGAACGCCGTCGCCCGCATGGGTGCCGCCGACGAAGCGCTGCACTCGCTGACGACCGCCGCGCTCGCCTCGGCGGGTGTCGAGGGGTACGAGGCGATGGGCGTCGGCGAGCCCGGTGGCGGTGAGGCGCGGAACATCCACCAGTACGGCGGACGTTATGTCACGTTCCTCGGCGGACATCGCTACTTTCACTCGCCGCAGGACACCTTCGACAAGGCGTGCGACCCCGCGAGCGTCGCCCGCTGGGGCACGGCGATGTGGACGGTGCTCACAGGATTGCTCGACTAACAGCTGGACCAGGCGAAGGGACATCCGATGTCACAGGTGAACACGATCCGAGGCCCGATCGACAGCGCCGCCCTCGGCCGGACGCTTTCGCACGAGCATTTGACGAATGGCAGCGGCGGGATGGAGCGCATCCCCGGCCTGATGGACACACCGGAACGACGGCAGGAGATGGTCGACCGCTCAGTGAACGCGCTCGCCCGCGTCCACCAGTCGGGTATCGACTCCGTGATCGACCTCACACCGTTCGACCTCGGCCGCCAGATGTGGCTGTTCGAGGAGGTCGCGAAGCGACAGGCGGAGCACGGCGTCAACGTCGTCTGCGCCACCGGCGTCTACCGCTGGGTGCCGTCGGTCTACTTCGGCTGGACGGAGGACGAGGTGGCCGCGCATTTCACGCGCGACATCACCGAGGGCATCGACGGCACCGGCATCAAGGCCGGCATCATCAAACTCGCGTGGGACCTCGAAGCGCGGCTCAGCGAGGGCCGCTTCGCCCCACGCGTCCACCTGGAGAAGATGGCGCGAGGCGCCGCCCGAGCCGCGAAGGCCACCGGCGTCCCGATCTCCTGTCACACGCTCGCGACGGACGCGCTCGGCACGCCGCTGCTCGACCTGTTCGAGTCGGAAGGCCTCGACCTGCGCGCGGTGACCATCGGCCACTCGAACGACACGACGGACATGGCCTACCTCACGAGCCTCGCGAAGCGCGGCGCGACCGTGGGCCTCGACCGCTTCTTCTCGCCGGACCCGGCCTATGTCGAGGCGCGATCGACGATCGCGCTCGGCCTCGTGCAGGCGGGGTACGCCTCGCAGACCTGCCTCGGCCACGACGGCTCGCCCGCCGGCTTCTGGGGCCGCTGGAACCCGGACCCCCGCCCCGACGTATGGACGCTGGTCCCCGACCACGAAGTCCCCTGGCTCCGCGCCCACGGCGCCTCCGACGCTGACATCGACGCGCTCCTCAGCACCTCGATCCGCGCGACGTTCGAGGCTGCGGCGGGGATGGCGGGGATGGCGGGGATGCCGGGGATGGCGGGGCGGTAGGGGCTGTGGTATAGTACGTAAGTTCCGAACAATAGAACTGAAGAGTTGAGCAGATCGGTTAGCATCCAGCCCATGGAAGAGTCTGGCGCGTACGCGCCCGCCCTGAGGTCGCTAGAGATCTGCGCTGGCGCCGGGGGCCAAGCGCTCGGCCTTGAGCGGGCTGGGTTTGAGCTCGAAGCCGCCGTCGAACTTGATGCGGCTGCATGCGCAACCCTGCGTCTGAACCGGCCTTCGTGGGACGTTCGCCAAGTCGACGTGCATGACTTCTCCGGGCGTGCGTTCGACGGGATCGACCTCCTCGCGGGCGGTGTCCCATGTCCGCCTTTTTCGATCGCCGGAAAACAACTCGGCAGCGATGACGAGCGTGATCTCTTTCCGGAGATGCTCCGCCTCGTCGCAGAAGCGAACCCACGCGCGGTGATGATCGAGAACGTGCGTGGGCTCCTCTCGAAACGCTTCACGCCGTACCGAGCGACGATCATCGCTGAGCTGGAATCACTCGGGTACGTCGGCGAGTGGCGTCTGTTCCATGCAAGTGATTTTGGTGTCCCTCAACTGCGCCCTCGATCGATCCTCGTTGCGATGAGGCGAGAGCATTGGCAGCACTTCGTCTGGCCGGTGTCAGCCCTACCGACACCCACCGTCGGTTCTGCAATCGGTGACCTTATGGCATCACGCAAGTGGCCAGGGGCTGCTGCCTGGAAGAAGCGCGCCGCAGGGATCGCACCCACGCTCGTCGGGGGCTCCAAGAAGCACGGGGGACCCGACCTCGGCCCGACACGCGCACGACAGCAATGGGCGAACCTCGGTGTGGACGGCAAGGGGCTTGCCGATGAAGCTCCTGGGAAAGACTTTCCGAAGGACGCGATGCCGCGGCTAACGATCCCGATGGTGGCACGTGTCCAGGGCTTCCCCGACGACTGGAGCTTCTTCGGGCGAAAGACCGCGCAGTACCGACAGGTCGGGAACGCATTCCCGCCACCAGTTGCGGCCGCGATAGCAACCGAGGTCGCGAACGCACTCCACGCTGACCCAACTCAGTCTGGGGCGCGAACGGTTCAAGTAAGGTTGATGGAGACTTCACTGAGTTTTGGCGCGAACGCCCGAGCCCTATAGATTCAAGATAGTTCTCTGCATGCCATGACTCGTCCGCGGTGCTGTACGTTCACCAACAACGTGCGGCATGATTCTTCAATGGTTCAAGTACCGCCACCGCTAGACACCGCTCTTGCTGCGGTCGAGATCGCCTTACGCGCTCTCCCGAACTGGGATTACCGAATTTCCGAAGGAATCGCCCGCGCCGTCGACGAGGTTGTCGACCCAATTCGGAGCGGCCGTTGGCAAGTGGCTGATCTAGACCAACCTGAGAAGACTGTCATCGGTATTCGCGTCGAGAATCTCCTACGCATGGAACTAGAACTAGAACGAGGGCAGAAGCTCGACTTGCGAGTCGCTGGCGAAGAAGTCGATGTCAAATTCTCAATGCGTGGGGAATGGATGATCCCTCATGAGGCTTTCGGCCATCTCTGTTTGCTGACTAGCTTCGATGAGCAAAAGCAAAGTGTTTCAGCAGGGCTCTTGAGAACTAGCGTTGATTCTCTTAGGCCAAGTCAGAATCAGGACAAAAAACGGCAGGTCAGCGCGGTCGGCAAGACACGCGTGAAATGGCTCATTCAGAATCGAATCCCGCAAACATCGATTATTGGATTCATGGCTTCGATGGATCTAGATACTCGTGCCGCCGTGACCGACTCGTCAGTCTCAGCCCAGCAGCGAATCAACCGACTGTTCTTGGCCATCAAGATGACACCAATCCCCGAGACCGTCGTGCATGCTATTGCACAGGGGCACGAGGACTGGAAACGACGCATGCGTAAAGACGCTTCGAATAAAAGTAGCCCGGAGAAGGTTGGATATGACGTCCTTCGCCAATCCTCTCCGAAAGATCGGAAAACACTCAAGCACCTCGGTTTGCCGCCACTCGACCGAGGTTATTGCATGTCCATCGAGGTGTAGTGAGGACGATTGGACACACCCGAACCGCGGGCCTTGGGAACTCGGTCCGTGCTTGGGCCAGGAAGCACGCGCGCCACTTCCCGTGGCGCGATGCGAGCCCGTATGAAATCGCGGTCGCCGAGATCCTCTTGCAAAAGACCCGAGGCGAAGCAGTCGAGTCGTACTGGCGGCGAGTTATCGAGCGCTACCCGGACTACGCACATCTCGCCCGCGCGCGGGAGGCGACACTTATCCGAGTTGTCAGCCCACTCGGGCTCGGAGTGCAGAGGGCTGGCAGGCTCATCGGGATGGCCCGTTCGACGATGCGCGGTGAACCCGCCACTGGACTTGGCTCGTACGGTCGCACGGTCGTTGCGCTGGCGGACGGACAACGCACAAACAAAGCACCCGTCGATGGCAATGTCGCGCGCGTGCTCTCTCGCGTGACTGGCTGGACGTGGGAGCGCGGCGAGCCACGGAAGAAGCCGGAGTTGCGCGCGCTCGCTCTTGACCTCGTGTCGGGGCCACCGCGTCGGGGACTCGCGACGCTGTACGCGCTCGTCGACCTCGGCGCCCTAATTTGTACTCCTCGAAATCCCCATTGCCCGGAGTGCCCGCTCGTTGCGATGTGCGCGTCCGCGCGAATCTGAGCCCTCGTCCTATACTCCCGCCTGCGAGCGATGCGGACGGTAGGGGGCGCGCGATGATCGAGGGGTACCCGGAGATCGCGAAGGATGTGGCGGCGCTGAAGGCGGCGCCGAACCTGGCGGACTGGGCGGCGGCGCGGCAGTCGTTTTCGTGGGATGAGCAGTGGAAGGGCATCGACCGGCCGGGGGGGATGCTCAACAAGGCCTACGAGTGCATCGACCGGCACGCCAACGGGGCACGCGCCAACAAGACCGCGATCATCTGGCAGTCGGCGTCCGGGGACATCGAGCGGTACTCCTACCTCGACTTCAAGAAGCAGACGAACAAGGCGGCCAACGCACTGCGCTCGCTCGGGATCAAGAAGGGCGAGCGGGTCTTCATCCTCGCCGACCGCATCCCGGAGTTGTACTTCGCCGTCTTCGGGACGCTGAAGATCGGTGCGATCACGGCGCCGCTGTTCTCCGCCTTCGGGCCTGAGCCGATCCGCGAGCGCGTCAGCCGCGCCGAGGGCTGCACGATCATCACCACGCCCAAGTTGCTCCCCAAGGTCAACGAGATCCGCGCGCAGTTGCCCTCGCTGCGCCACGTCATCGTGATCGCCCACCGCGAAGGGAAGCCGGTCGCGGCGGGGAACGTCGCGTGGTCGGACATCGTGGGCCCGGCGTCCGAGGAGTTCGAGATCGAACCGACGGGGCCCGAGGACTGGTCGATCATGCACTTCACCTCCGGTACCACGGGGCTGCCGAAGGGGGCGGCGCACGTCCACAACGCGATCGTGGGCCACTACGCCACCGGCAAGTACGTCCTCGACTTCCACGAGGACGACATCTACTGGTGTACGGCGGACCCGGGTTGGGTGACGGGGACCTCGTACGGGATGTTCGCGCCGTTCTCGAATGGGGTGACGAGCCTGATCGACGAGGGTGGGTTCGGCGCGCGTCGCTGGTTCGAGAACATCCAGAAGCACAAGGTCACCGTCTGGTACACGGCGCCAACGGCGATCCGCCTGCTGATGAAGGCCGGCACGGACATCCCGAAGTCGTTCGACCTCTCGTCGCTCCGCTACGCGATGTCCGTCGGTGAGCCGCTCAACCCCGAGGGCGTCGTGTGGGGCATCGAGGCGTTCGGGCTGCCGTTCCATGACAACTGGTGGCAGACGGAGACCGGCTCGATCATGTGCGCCAACTATCCCTCGATGCCGATCCGCCCGGGCTCGATGGGCCGCCCCTTCCCCGGCGTCGAGGTCACGATCGTCGACGAACAGGGCGTCGAGATCGCCGAGCCGATGGTCGAGGGCGCGCTCGTCTGCAAACCGGGCTGGCCCTCGATGTTCCGCACGTACTGGAACGACGAGGAGCGCTACGACAGCCGCTTCAAGAACGGCTGGTACTACACCGGCGACAAGGCGAAGCGCGACGCCGACGGCTACATCTGGTTCGTCGGTCGTGACGACGATGTCATCAACACCTCCGGCCACCTCGTCTCACCGTTCGAGGTGGAGTCCGTAATGATCGAGCACCCCGCGGTCGCGGAGGCGGGCGTCATCGGCAAGCCGGACGCCATCGCGATGGAGGTGGTGAAAGCCTTCGTCACGCTGAATGACGGCTTCGAGAAGACCGATGCGCTGCTCCGTGACCTCAACCGCCACGCCCGCGCCCGCCTGGGCCCCGCCGTCGCCCCCAGGGAGATCGAGGTCATCGACATCCTGCCGAAGACGCGCTCGGGCAAGATCATGCGCCGCCTGCTGAAGGCGCGGGAACTCGGGCTCCCAGAAGGCGACACCTCGACGCTCGAGGAGGACTAGTGCGAGGGTTCCCGTCGGTCCTCGCGTTCGGTTGCGCATTCGCCCTCATCGCCTGTGCAGACGAGCCGAAGGCGGCGGCGCCCTCGGGCATTTCGACGGCGACACCTGCGGTGACAGCCACGCCCGCCGCGACGCCAGTCGCTCTGACGCCGCAGCAAATGCGCACCATGACCACGGCGCAACTGGAGCCGGTGCTCTCGAAGTCGCTGGTCCTGCGCACCGACCTTCCGCCAGCACCGTGGGTGATGACCGAGGTGGGCCTGCGCGATGCCACCTCCGCGCTGACTGCCGCAGCCGTCGGCGATCGCACGCGGCTGCTGCCGATCCTCGGGTCGGGCTGCATCGTCTCGTTCCCCACGGGCGATCCGTCCGCGGTCGGCGTGATGCGGGTGTTCAGCATCGCCACTGCCGCCCAGGGGACGACGCTGGTCAGCGGGGTCTTCCGCACCGGGGTGGACGCTCAGGCGGTGATCGACCGCGGTCAGGCGGCCGTCGACACGACCGAGGTGGCACGGTGCCTCTCCGAGGCGCTCGCCTCCGCGATGGCGACGCAGCTGCCCGGCGGACGCATCGACGTCCTCGACCACGGCGGCGCCGAGGGGCTCCCGCCGGGGGTGGGGAGTGCGCAGTTCGTGGCGCGTGTGAGCGGTGGTGACAGCGTATTCACCGTCAGCATGGTCTCGATCGCCATCGCAGCAGGCCCGTTGGTCTCGGTGACTGCCGAAGTCGCCATCGTCCCGCGCGACGAGGTGCCTTTCCTGCCGGGACGACCGCTCGACCTCCTCGCAGCGAGCGGGACGCGCCTCGGCGAGGCCATCGGACTCCCGTAGCGAGGACGAGACCGCTGCGCTATTGCGATGGCCACCGGGCGGCCGCGGCCACTTTTGTCACGGAGCGGTGGGAAGACTCGAAGGATTCTCACAACACGCTGGCGCTCCGCGCACAACATCACGCTGCTCCTGACGGCCCTCGCCGTCATCACCGTCGCCTGCTCCAAGCAGCCCGATGACGATCAACCTGTCCCCTCGAATACCGGCGACAGCCAGGCCACGTCCTCGCTGACGCGGGAAGCGCTCCAGCCGCTCCTCACCAGGGCGACGCTGCAGCCTGGTGACATTCCCGGCACATGGAAAGCACATGACGTCGGCATGTCCAATGGTTTCGCGATCGCGGTGCTCGGCGGCCAGCAGTCTCAGCTCGCGCAGGCCATGATCGAGGCCTGTCTGGCACCCACGTTGGAGGGCGGCGGCGGGACGGCGATCGGTGACGGTGTTGTCCGCACGCTGACTTCGGACAACGTCCTCGGTTCGGTCATTTCGATGGTGGCCCGTGCCGGCGACGGCGCTGCCCGGAGCGTCCAGGCGCTCCGCCAACCAATCGGCGAACAGACCAAGGCGTGCGTCAAGGCAGAGGTTGAGCGGATCATGGGCGGCATCCTCCCGAGCGCGGCGATCACCATCAGTGAGATACGCAGCGTGTCCGCCCTGCCCGAGGGCTCAGCGGCGAACGTCCTTGCAATCGCACTCGGCGAGGGCGGCTCGGCCATCACTCAGCACATGGTCACCGTGGGCGTCGCACGCGATGGACTGCTCTCAACAGTGGTCGAGGTCACCTTCGGTGCCGGGACCACCCTGCCGACGCCGGTCCTGGCACCCGACCGCCTGGTCGAAGTCGCCCGGCAGCGGCTGGAAGAGGCCCTCGCCGCGCCCCGCTAGTCCGTGGAGACCGGTGACTTCGAGCAGCCGGCCGCGAGTCTCCGCGCGCTGCCCGCTAGACTCTCTCCCAGCGGAAGGGCGAGGGGTGATGGCGGACGCGACCGACGAGCAGATCCAGATCCATCGAGGTCTCAACGGCGTCTACTTCGACCGGAGTGACGTCTGCTTCATCGATGGGCGCGCGGGAGAACTGCGGTATCGCGGCTACTCAATCCACGACCTCGCCGAGCGCTCCTCCTTCGAGGAGACGGCCTACCTCCTCTTCCACGGCGACCTCCCGACCTCCGACGAGCGCGCGAAGTTCGACCGCGAACTCCGGGACGCGGGCACACTGCCCGCCTCCGCCATCGAGGTGATCCGCGCGATCAAGGACGCGCACCCGATGGAGGTGCTGCGCACCGCCGTCTCCGCCCTCGGCGCCTCGGACCCCGAGGTCGAGGACAAGTCGCGCGAGGCGAACCTGCGCAAGGCCGTCCGCCTGACGAGCCAGGTGCCGATGCTCGTCGCGGCGCACCACCGCATCCGCCAGGGCCTCGAACCCGTCGCGCCGAACCCCTCGCTCGGTCACGCCGCGAACTTCCTCTGGATGGTGAAGGGTGAACTTCCGTCCGAGGACGCCGCCGCGCTGATGGACACCGACTTCATCCTGCACGCGGAGCACGGCGCGAACGCCTCCTCCTTCACGGCTCGCGTGGTCGCCGGGACCGAGGCCAACCTGCACGCGGCGGTCACGGCCGCCGTCGCCGCGCTCTCAGGCCCCGCGCACGGCGGGGCCGCCGAGGACGTGATGCGGATGGCGATGGAGATCGCGGAGCCGCAGAACGCCGCCGCCTGGGTGAAGGCGAAGCGCGCCAACCGCGAGGCGGTCATGGGCTTCGGACACCGCGTCTACCGCACGGAAGACCCGAGGGCACGCCACATGCGTGAGGGCGTCCGCCGCCTCTCCGAGGAGATGGGCCAGCCGAAGTGGTACGCCATCCTCGAGGCCGTCGTCGCCGCAATGAAGCCGTACGCACGCCTCGGCGTGAACGTGAACGTCGACTTCTATGCGGGCGTCGTCTATTACCTCCACGGAATCCCGGCGGACCTCTTCGTCCCGATCTTTGCCGTCGGCCGCACGCCGGGATGGTGCGTATCGGTGATCGAGCAGACGGCGAACAACATCCTCATTCGCCCACTCACCCTCTACACCGGCCCCGAGCCGCGCGAGTACATCGCGCCGAGCGAGCGGGCGTAGGCATTTCGATGCCCACCACCCTCGAACCCGGCACCCTCGAGGTCATCGCGAGCACACCGTCGGTGCTCCGCGCGCTCACGGCCAGCCTGCCCGACGCGATCATCGACGCGCGTGACGGCGAGGGCTGGTCGGCGCGCGACATCGTCGCCCACCTGCTCGACCGCTGGCCGTCGCAGCGCACCCGCGTCCACAAGATGCTGGCCGAAGCGAACCCGATCATCCTCGACGAACCGGAAGTCGCTGGCCTCGAAGCCTCTGGCCTCCGCGAGCGCCCGCTCGCCTGGCTGCTCGACGAGTTCGATCGCGCCCGTGCCGCCGAGGTCGCCACGTTCCGCGCACTCACCGCCTCAGATCTCGGACGGCCGGGCCAGCACTCGGTCGCCGGGCCGATCACGATCGCGGAACTGCTGAACCACGTCGCCTACCACGACCTGCTGCACGTCCAGCAGATCGCGGGCACGCTCGCCCTCGTCCCCAACGCGGGGCGAGGCGCGTTCGGGATGTTCTAGATGCCTCATCTCGCTGCCCAACTGCGTGCTGCGGCGATCCAGCGAGGCGTCCTCGACGCGTCGGTGAACCTCAGCGTGGGGGAGGCGGTGCGGATCGTGCGGGACCTGCCGTACCAACGCGCCTCGGATCGGCGGCCGGAGACGGTGATCGAGGAGTGGCGTGGGACGTGTTCGGGGAAGCATTACCTGCTCGCGCAGGTACTCGAGGAGTTGGGCGCGGGGGTGATGATCATCCACGCGACGCACCACTTCACCGAAGAGAACAGTCCGTGGCTGCCGCCCGACCTGCTCGACGAGGTGCGGCGTGCGCCCGTGCCGGACGTACACACCTTCCTGCGTGTGCAACTCGACGCCTTTCGCGACGAGTGGTTCACCGTCGACGCCACGTGGCCACTGGCCGCACAGGCCCTCGGCATGCCGGTGAACGAGGGCTTCCGCCACGGCGACGACCATCGCATCGCCGCCGACGTGGAGGAAATCATCCACGTGGACGAGGACGACGACCCGCAGGCGGTGAAGGAAGCGCTGATCGCCGCGTTCGTGGGTGACGAGGCCCCTCGCCGCGACGCCTTCATCGAACGGCTGTCGGCGTGGCTCGGTCAGCGGCTTGCTTGAGCGCCGCATGATCTCGGCGGGCCCGTCCCCTAGGATGCGGGCATGAGACAGAACAAGCCTCAGTCTTGGACAACGACCATCACGTTCGCGGCAACGGGTGCCGTCGTCCTCGCGTTTATCTCGTCGAGGCAGGAGGGCATCTCCAATCAGGAGTTGCTGCTCACTGGCGTCGTGTCCTTCGCGATGCTCGCCCTCTCCATCCGCGTCAGCGACCGCATGACCCGCGCGATCCTCGGCCGCTATGGGCCGAAGGCGCCGCCGCCGCGCGAGACGCCAGTACTCGAGGCGACGACGGAGCGCCCGAGCCACGTCGCACGTCGCCGCCAGCAGCGCCGCCCGCGCGGTGGCCCTCGCAAGCGCTAGCCAGCGAAGTTACGTCCCGAGGTAGAGCACCCGATCAGAGACGAGGGCAGTCATGCGCGCAGCAGTAGTCGTGCGACCGGAGCAGGTGGACGCCTTCGACATCCTCGAGGTGCCGGATCCCGTGATCGGGCCGGAAGAAGTCCTCGTCGCGGTGAGGGCGAGCGCCCTCAACCGCGCTGACCTCCTCCAGCGTCGAGGGCGCTACAACGGGCCTCCGGGCACACGCAACGACATCCCCGGCCTTGAGATGGCTGGCGTGATCGCCGAGGTCGGCGAGCGGGTCGTGGGCTGGAAGGCCGGCGACCGCGTCATGGCGCTCCTCGGTGGCATGGGCTACGCCTCGCGGATCGCCGTACACGAGCGGATGCTGATGCCGGTGCCACTGAACCTGTCGTTCGAGCAGGCGGCGAGCATCCCCGAGGTGTTCCTGACGGCGTACGACGCGCTGTTCCTCCAGTGCGAACTGAAGATGGGCGAATCCGTCCTGATCCACGCGGCGGGCTCGGGCGTCGGCACCGCCGCCATCCAGTTGGCTTCCGCGCAGGGCTGCCGCGTCTTCGGCACGGCCGGCTCGCAGGAGAAACTCGAGAAGGCGGCCGCGTTGGGCCTCGATGTCGGCATCGAGTACCACACCCAGGACTTCGCCGCGGTCATCAAGGAGCGCACGAACAGCCGAGGCGTGGACGTGATCCTCGACGTGATCGGCGCACCGTACTGGGACCAGAACATCGCCTCGCTCGCGCTGAAGGGCCGCATGGTCATCGTCGGCTCGATGGGCGGCGGCACGGTCGAGAAGATGAACATCGGCGCCCTTTCCCAGAAGCGCGCGAGCGTGCGCGGCACGCTGCTCCGCGCCCGCCCCCTCGAGGAAAAAGCAACGCTGGTGCAGGCCTTCGTGAACCGCGTGCTCCCGCTCTTCGCCAACGAGACCCTCGTCCCCGTCGTGGACGTCGCGTTCCCCCTCGATCAGGTGGGCGAAGCCCACAAGCTGATGGAGTCCAACGCGAACTTCGGCAAGATCGTCCTCACGATCGAGGACTAGCCGTGGCGAACATTCTGGTCACCGGCGGCACGGGACGCCTCGGACGCGCGCTCATGCCTCGACTGGTCGCCGCCGGACACGAGGTGCGCGCGCTCGTGCGCCGCCCCGATGCAGTACTCCCCGCGGGCGTCGAGACAGTCAGTGGCGACCTCGGCGCTGCGTCGCTGGGACAGCCGCTGGCGTCCGCTGCGTTCGAGGGCGTCGAACACGTCATCCACCTCGCCTCGGGCGCGACAGACGGACAGATCGAGGGCGTCGACCTCGCTGGTACGAGCGGACTGCTCGATGCCGTGCGGGCAGCGGGCGGTGCCCACGTCCTATACCTCTCGATCGTCGGCATCGAGCAGGTCGCGTTCCCGCTGTACCGCGCGAAGGTGGAGATCGAGGCGATGCTCGCGACGAGCGGGCTGCCGTGGACCTCACTCCGCACAACCCAGTTCCACGAGTTGCTCTGGGACGTCTTCGACCGACCGCCGCCTACGCCGTTCCTCGCGCGTGGGATGCGGTATCAGCCGGTCGGCTGCGCGGAGGTCGCCACGTTCGTGGTCGACCTGCTGACGCAACCGCCGGCAAATGGGGTCATCGAGATGGGCGGGCCGGAGATCCTCGAATCCTCCGAACTCGCCTCGATCTTCGCGGAGGTCACCGGGCGTCCCGAGCCGGCGCTCCGCCCCGCGCCCACCTCGACCGCCACGCTCGACGCGCTCGTCACACCGAATCACCGCGAGGGGCGACAGACCTGGCGCGCGTTCCTTGAAGCACAGAGGGGTGCCGGGACGCTCTAGACTCGGGGCCGAGGGCTCAGGAGTCACACCATGGCTGACGAGACGGCGACACTCGCACGGTGGGTCGCGACGGCGCAGGTACCGGAGGCGACGCGACGCGTGACGCGGCGCTACCTCCTCGACTGGCTGGGCTCGGCGCTCGGCGGCGGGGATCTGCTACCGCCCACGATGGTGCGCGATGTCGTCCGTGACCTCGGCGGGCACCCGCAAGCCACCATCCTCGCGACGGGCGAACGCACCTCGGCGCCGCTGGCTGCGCTCGCGAACGCCGCCGCCGCGCATGTCCTCGAGATGGACGACCTCGACCGCGAGTCGATCTCCCACCCCGGCGCACCGATCGTCGCGGCCGCCCTCGCCGTAGCGGAGCGCGAGGGCTCCTCGGGCGACGCCCTGCTCGACGCGATCGCGATCGGCTACGAGGCGAGCATCCGTGTCGGCGAAGCCCTCGGCACCACCCACTACGAGTTCTGGCACACGACGAGCACCGCCGGCGTCATCGGCGCGGCAGCGGCTGCTGCCCGCCTCGGCGGCCTCGATGGCGAGGCGACGCACCGCGCCCTCGGCTCCGCGGGGACGATGGCGGCGGGCCTCTGGGAGTTCCTCGCCGACGGCGCAATGTCGAAGCAACTCCACCCGGGCAAGGCCGCGCACGACGGTGCGCTGGCGGCGCTGCTTGGCGCGCGCGGGTTTACCGGCGCCACGCGCATCCTCGAAGGGCCCAAGGGCCTGCTCGCTGCAATGTCGCAGGCGCCCGAGGCCGACCGCATCACGCGAGGGCTGGCCGCTGAAGGCATGGCGCGCTGGCGCATCGAAACCGTCTCCTTCAAGGTTCACGCCTCGTGCCGCCACACCCACTCGGCCGTCGACGGCGCACTGGCCATCCGACGGCGCCGGGAGTTTGCCATCGACGACATCGAGCGCGTGGACGTGCGCATCTACACGCAGGCGCTGGGACTCCTCGAAGGCATGGAGCCGACGACGCCGTACGCCGCGAAATTCTCGCTGCCGTTCTGTGTCGCTGCCGCGCTCCGCCACGGCGACCTCGCACCACAGCGGTTCACGGACGAGGCGATCGCGGACACGAAGACCCTCACGCTCGCTGACCGCATCGGCTTCGCGCCGGACACCACCCTCGATGCCCTGTACCCGTCGGCGTGGCCTGCGGTTGTCGCCCTCACGCTGCGCAACGGCGAACGGATCGAGGAGCGCGTGGACCACCCCGCCGGCGACCCGGAGAGCGGCATCACCGAGCGCGACATCGCCGAGAAATTCATCGCCCTCACGGACACCCTGCTCGCCGGCCGCGCCGCCGAGGTCGCTTCGCGCATCCTCGAAGGCGCCCCCACAGCAGACGAGATCGTGCGCCTCACGCGGCAGACGGTGTCTGCCCGCTAGTGCCCTCGATCTTCCACATCGCGAGCGCCGAGGCGTGGGCTGCCGCTCAGGCCGCGGGCGAGTACCGAGGTGACACGCTGGCGACCGAGGGCTTCATCCACTGCTCGCGCGCCGAGCAGGTCGCAGCCGTCGCGAACGCCTACTACGCCGGCCACGTCCATCTCGCCCTCGTGCGCATCGACCGTGCCCGCGTCACCTCCGAGGTGCGCGACGAGCCCTCCGACGGCGACGTGTTCCCGCACATCTACGGCCCGCTCAACCTCGATGCCGTCATGGAGGTGATGCCCTTCGTGCCGGGCGCGGATGGGCGGTTCGTGGGGCCGACGGCGGGCTAAGGCTGGCCGAGGTTCCACCCGCACCCCTCCTGTAGCATTGCTGGTGCGCCCCGCTCCCGGCGCTGACGGAAGGGCCACCGCATGACCTCGTCCCCTGATGCGCCTCGAGGGCTCCGTGAGGCGCTGCGGCTGACGGCGGAGCAGGTGACGGCGACCTGCCCGGCGGAGTGGCTCCCGTTCGAGACCACTGACGCCCTCCCCAACCTCGACGCCGTGTTCGGGCAGGAGCGTGCCGTCCGCGCTGTCGAGTTCGCGCTGGGGATGGAAGCGCCGGGGTACCACCTGTTTGTGTCCGGGCCGGACGGCTACGGCAAGCAGACCATCGTCACGGCGTTCCTCAAGCGGCGAGCCGCGACAGCCGAGCCTCCCCTCGACTGGGTGTACGTCCACAACTTCACGAGGCCTGACCATCCGCAAGCGATCAGCCTGGCGCCGGGCGAGGGGCTGCGCTTCGTCCGCGCGATGGAGGAGGCGGTCGCCGCTGCTGCGAAGGAGATCCGCGCCGCGTTCGATTCGGACGACTACGTGCGGCGCCGACAGGCATTGGCAGAGGACGTCGGGCGCGGGCGCGACCTCATCCTCGAGGCGCTACAGGCGCACGCACTTCAGATGGGCTTCGCACTCCAGTTCGGACAGGCCGGCATCGTTTCGGCGCCGCTGATCGAGGGGAAGCCGGCGACCGAAGAGCAGTTCGCCGCGCTACCTGAGGCGGAGCGCCAGGCGATGGGCGAGAAGCGCCGCACCCTCGAAGAAGGCGTGCAGGAGGCACTGCTCCGTGTCCGCGCCGCCGAGCGCGAGGCGACCGAGCGTGGCACGGCCCTCGACGAAGAGGTCGCCGCCTTCGCCATCGACCACCTATTCCAGCCGCTGGCCGAACGCTTCGGCCATGACGTCGAGGTGCAGGAGTACCTCGACGCCGTGCGCGACGACCTCCGCCATGAGCGCGACCGCTTCCGCACGGTGGAGGCAGGCCCGGCGCTGCCGCTCGGCCTCGGCCTGGCGGCCAGTGCGTCTCCGATGCGCCGTTACGAGGTGAACCCGGCCGTCACGAACGACCCGCAGAAGGGCGCGCCCGTCGTCACGGAGGTCAACCCGACCTACCAGAACCTCGTGGGGCGCATCGAATACCAGAGCCAGCCCGGTGGCGGCATGGCGACGGACCACACGATGATCCGCGCTGGCGCGCTGCTGAAGGCGAACGGCGGCTACCTCGTCCTCCGGCTGCGTGACCTGCTCGCGAACCAGGCGGCGTTGGACGGCCTGAAACGCGCACTGACCTCGGGCACCGTTGCCATCGAGAACCTCGCGGAGACGTATAGCCTGATGCCGACGACCGGGCTGCGGCCCGAGCCGATCCCGCTGAACGTGAAAGTCGTCCTCGTCGGCGAGGGCTACCTCTACAGCGCGCTCTACCGCTACGACCCGGACTTCCGCCAGTTGTTCCGCGTGAAAGCCGAGTTCGAGACGGACTTCCCGTGTACCTCGGAGAACGCGATGGGCCTTGCCTCCATCGTGCGAGCCGAGGCGACGCGCGGGGGGTTGCTCCCGTTCGGTCGGGACGCGGTGTCGCGCCTGCTCCAGCACTCGTCGCGGATGGTGGCTGACCAACGGCGCCTCTCCGCGAATATGGCCGTGTTCCTCGATGTCACCCGCCAGTCCGACTACTGGGCGCGTGCCGAGGGCGCCTCGGTGGTGGCGGCCTCGCACGTCGAGCGCGCCGTCGAGGAGTCGGTCTACCGCTCCGCCCTCGTGCGTGACCGCGTGCTGGCGGCGATGGACGACGGCTCGATCCACGTGGACACGAAGGGCGAGCGCTCCGGCCAGATCAACGCGCTCTCCGTCTACGACCTCGGCGACATCTCCTTCGGGCGGCCATCGAGGGTGACGTGCGTCGTCTCGCGCGGCAACGGCGCGATCGTGATGGTGGAGCGCGACAGCGATATGGCCGGGCGCATCCACAACAAGGGCTTCCTCATCCTCCGAGGTCTGCTCGCCGACCGTTTCGGCCAGGACCGCGCGAGCGCGCTGCACGCCAGCCTCACTTTCGAGCAGTTGTATGGCGACATCGATGGCGACTCGGCGTCCTCCACAGAGACCTACGCCCTGCTCTCGGCCCTGGCGGAGGCCCCCATCCAGCAGCGGATCGCCGTCACCGGCTCTGTCGACCAGTTGGGGAACATCCAGCCGATCGGCGGCGCGACAGAGAAGGTCGAGGGTTTCTTCGACATCTGCAGCGTGCGCGGCCTGTCCGGCGACCAGGGTGTCATGCTGCCGCGCACGAACGTCCAGAACCTCGTGCTGCGCCCGGACGTGGTCGCTGCCATCGAGGCGGGCCGCTTCCACATCTGGGCCGTCGACCGCATCGAGGAGGGCATCGAGGTGCTGACGGGCGTGCCTGCGGGCGGCACCCGAGGCGTGGACGGGAAGTACCCGGTGGGTTCGATCTTCCGGCGTGTGGAAGACCGGCTGGAAGCGTTCGCGGTGGGTCGCGCGCCGGGTGCGGCCTCAGGCGAGGCCGCACGCATCGTGATGGCCGCGCCCCCACCCCCGCCAACGCCGGGCATCCCACCCCCACCGCCACCCGAGCCGCCGGTGAGCGTGTAGGCCGTGTCCCGATGACCCTCGATGCTCGCCCGCTGATGACCGTGGACATGGACGGAGTGTTCTGCGAGCCGCCGCTCGGGCGCAACCTCGGCATCCATCGCTCGTTCACCGACCCGGCCGAGGCACCCCACCCCGCGAAGGTGTACCCGAGGTGGGTGAGGGAACCCCTCGACCGGCTGCGCTTCGACTTCCGCCGCCCGATGCCCGGCGCTCGCGAGGCCCTGCTCCGCCTCGCGACCGTGAGACGCCTCGTGGTCGTGACGGGCCGCCGCACCGTCCCCACCTGGTGGCTGCGCCACCACGACTTCGAGGGCATCTTCGAGGCGCTCTACGTGAACCGATCCGCGCTCGGCAGCGCCCACTACAAGCAGGCGACGCTCCGCCGCCTCGGTGCGGTCGAGCATGTCGAGGACGACGCGCGGACGGCACAATTGCTCGCCCAGACCACAGACATCCACGTCTACCTGTGCGACTGGCCCCGCAATCGCGACCTTCCCCTCGCACCGGCGGTCGAGCGCGTCCAGAACCTCCTGGACCTCGCAGCGCGCCTCGTCCCGTAGCGACCCGATCGAGCAGTACGCTGGATCAATGGCGACCGTCCTTCCTTCGGAACCCCTGCGCCAGCCTCGGCTGCCTCGACGGCTGTCGCGGCGGCTCGCGCTCGGCCTGGTCCTGGGCGTGGCGTGGGCGTTCGCATGGGGGGCGCATGGGCACTTCTCCCAGCCACAGGCGAGCACCCTCGAGTCGGAGATCGCGACGCGGACGGTGATCGTGAGCGGCGCCAGCGGCGTCCTCGACCTCTCCGGGGTGAGCGCGAAGCCGGGCGACGTGCTCGACCTCGTCGTGACGGGCGCGCCGGGGGCGCACGCGTTCGTGGTGCAGGGCTCCCAGCCAGGTTCCGAGTATTACGTGCGGCCTCGGAACGACGGGACGACGCTGATCCGGCTGAAGGTGCCTGCGAGCGGCCAGGTGGGACTGCTCTGTACGACGCCGGGGCACGAGAATCTCCACGGCAACATCACGATTGGTGTGACGGAGTAACCGAACCGATGACCTCCGGCCCCGCCATGCCTTTCCCGCCACATTTCTTCCAGCGCGAGGACACCTCCGCTGACCGCTTCTTCTACGAGGAACCCCGCCTCGTCACCCACATCGACGACGCCACCATCGAGGCGCTGACCGGGCTTTACCGCGACACGCTGGCTCCCGGATCGCGCGTACTCGACCTGATGTCCTCCTGGGTGAGCCACCTCCCGCCGGAGATCGAGTACAGCCGGGTGGCAGGGCTCGGGATGAACGCCGCCGAACTCCGCGCGAACCCTCGGCTGTCTGACCACGAGGTGCGCGACCTGAACGCCGACCCCACTCTCCCCTACGAGGACGCCTCGTTCGACGCCGTGGTCTGCGCTGTATCGGTGCAGTACCTCACCCGGCCGATCGAGGTCTTCGCCGAGGTCTCCCGGGTGCTCACGCCGGGCGGGCTCTGCCTCGTCGCGTTCTCGCATCGGATGTTTCCGACGAAGGCGGTCGCCGTCTGGAAATCGCTGGGCGCCGAGGATCGCGTGCGCCTGGTCGCGACGTACCTCGCACTCGCGGGTGGCCTTGGCGAGCCGTTGGTCATCGACCGATCGCCCGGCGGCGCCGATCCGCTGTGGGCGGTCGTCGCGCGTCGCGAGCCGTCCGAGGCGTCGCGCGACTGATCTCGATCGCGGCGATCGGATCGGGCCGGCGGCGGTCGCCGGATCCTTCACGAAAAAAGTTGCGCGCAACCACTTGCTGACGTGTCCCGCTAGCGATCAGTCGCGCTACATTGCGCGGGTGGATCGGTCGGGCCCGACCCTGATCCACGACCCATTCGGAATCGGGCGTCCGCCCGGCTAGTCGAGGATGTGAACGTGGCTGCGACGAAGAAGGCTGCTGCGAAGCCCGCTGCCAAGCCCGCTGCGAAGCCGGCTGGCAAGTCCGCGAAGAAGAAGTAACCCTTCTTCTAGCGAGACGCTAGAACAGCAAAGGCCGCCGGGACGCCGGCGGCCTTTCGCTTGTCCTCACTCACCGGATCCCGAATCACCGCGCCAATACTGGTGATCCGCTAATCTCGACGTCTACGCGTCGAGCGGCGCGCCGAGGCGTCTGAGCAGCGTGAGCGCGTCCGCCGGGGCGCCGGCGACGAACGCGGGCACCTCGATCTGCTGGGGCGAGAGTACGAGCGGTCTGCCGTTGATCTGCAGCAGCGTGCCACCCACCCCTTCGATGATCGCCACACCACCGGCGATGTCCCAGAGCGACCTCGGCCCGGTCGAGAGGTAGACGTCGGTGTCGATCCCGGCAGCGTGGACAAGCTTCACCGCGGAGGAGCCGCAGGGGTAGACCTCGTAGGGGATCTGGAACTGCAGCCGGCGGCGCTCGTAGTCGTGCCGGGAGACCACCACCCGTCGGACCACTCCATCGTTGGGGAGCATCGGCAGCGTCACCCCGTCTCGACGTGTCTCCCGCCGGCCGCCACCGATGACCGCCGAGAGCACCGAGGCCTCCGCCGGCAGCCCGACCGCCCCCATCACGAGGCGTCCCCGCACGAAGAGCGCGACCGAGACACCGAACTCCGGCAGCCCGCGCAGGAACTCGCTCGTGCCGTCGAGCGGGTCGACGACCCAGGTGGGCTCGCCTCGGAGCAGCGGGGCCTCCTCGGCGGACTCCTCGGAGATCCAGCGCGCGCCCGGGACCAGAGGCATCAACCGCTCGTGCAGGATGTCGTCCGCCGCGTAGTCGGCCTCGGTGACCGGGCCTTCGCCGGGTTTATGCCCGACGCGCACCCGCTTACCCGCGCGCACCGCGCTGATCGCCGTGTTTGCCTCGGTGACGGCAGCCTCGAGGGCCTCACGCACGGCATCGACGTCGGCCCCACCGAGGTCGATGGGGCGGTCGGAGGTCACAGGCTCGCGCCGCCGTCGACGATGACGGTCTGACCGGTGACGAAAACCTGGTGCGCGATCAGGCCGTAGATGGCGTCGGCGACCGTCTCGGGCGTCGCCACGGCCTTCAGCGGCGTCGCGGCGGCGGCGGAGGCCTTCGCCTGGTCGTAGCGCTCGCCGAGGCCGCCCTTCAGCCAACGGCCATCGATGAACCCGGGGGCGACGCAGTTCACGCGGATCTCCGGCCCCAGGATCCTCGCGAACGACTTGGTCATCGTGATCACGGCAGCCTTCGAGGCCGCGTACGGGATCGAGGAGCCGACCCCGCGCACCCCCGCGATCGAGGCAATGTTCACGATGGCACCTTCGCCGGCTGCCTTCATGTGAGGAGCAGCGGCGCGGGTGCAGTTGAAGGTGCCCTGCACGTTCGTGCGGAAGGTGTCGTCCCAGACCTGCTCGTTGACCGCATCGAGATCGGGGTGAGCGATGAAGTAGGTCATCCCGGCGTTGTTCACGAGAATGTGAAGTGCCCCATAGGTGCTCACGGCGCTGTCGATGAGCGCTCGACAGTCCGCGTCGTCGCCGACGTCTCCCCGGACGGCGTGCGCGGTACCCCCGGCGGCGCGGATGCCCGCGACGACCTCGTCCGCGTCGGCGGCGGAGTGGGCATAGTTCACGACCACCTTCGCGCCCTCGCGTGCGAGGAGTTCGGCGAGCGCTCGCCCAACGCCGGCGGACGACCCCGTCACGATCGCGACCTTGCCACGCACGTCCATCGGTGCCTCCTCGTCGGGCGGCTCGCGCTCAGGCGCACGAGGGCGGACCGGCACCGATGCTACACTCGGTCGCATCATGGCGACGAGCAGCACAGCCGCCCCTCCGGCCTCTCCCGGACACCCGGCGGGCCACGCAGCCCTCGTCCGTGACCTCCAGAACGCCCTTGGTGCCGCAGCCGTCCTCCACCTGCCGGAGGACCTGATCGCCTTCGAGTACGACGCCACCATCGAGCGCGCGCTTCCGGAGGTCGTCGTCTTCCCCGCAACGACCGAGGATGTCTCCGCCGCCGTCCGGATCGCGGAGCAGCACCTCCGTCCCGTCGTACCTCGTGGTTCGGGGAGCGGCCTGTCGGGTGGCGCAGTGCCTCTGACCGGCGGTGTCCTGGTGGTACTGACGAAGATGAACCGCATCCTGGAGATCGACCGCGCGAACCGCGTCGCCGTGCTCCAGCCGGGGGTGATCAACCTGCAGTTGCAGGAGGCGGTCGCGCCTCACGGCCTGCTGTTCGCGCCCGACCCGTCCTCACAGCGCGTCTGCTCGCTCGGCGGGAACGTCGCCAACAACTCCGGCGGCCCGCACACGCTGGCCCACGGCTCCACCGTGAACCACGTCCTCGGGCTCGAGGTGGTGCTGCCTGGCGGGCGCATCACCCGGCTCGGCGGACGACTGGTGGATGCTCCCGGCATCGACCTGCGCGGCCTGTTCGTCGGCTCCGAGGGCACCCTCGGCATCGTGACCGAGATCACCGTGCGGCTCGTGCGTGCCGCGCCGGCCGTCCGCACCCTCGTCGCCGTGTTCGACTCAGTCGAGGCCGCCTCGGAGGCTGTCTCGGCGATCATCCGGCGCGGCATCATCCCCGTGGCCCTCGAAATGCTCGACCGCGAGATCATCCGGCTCGTCGAGCCGCGCATCCACGCCGGGTACCCGCTGGACGCCGGAGCCGTGCTGCTCATCGAGGTCGAAGGCCTCGCCGAGGGCGTGGACGCCGACGGCGCGGCCGTGGAGGAGGCGTGCCACCTCGCGGGTGCGCGCGAGATTCGCGTGGCACACACCGCCGCCGAACGCGATCGCCTCTGGGAGGCGCGCAAGGTCGGCATCGGCGCCATCGGAGCAGCCTCGCCCGCGTTCTACCTGCTCGACGGCGTCGTACCGCGGACGCGGCTGCCGGCCGTCATGCGAGGCGTGATGGAGACGAGCGCGCGCTACGGCTTCCGTGTCGCCAACATTTTCCACGCCGGAGACGGCAACCTGCACCCCAACCTGATGTTCGACCCGGACGAGGAAGGGGCCACCGCGCGCGTCCTCGAGTGCGCCGAAGAGATCATGCGGCTGTGCGTGGACGCCGGAGGCGCGGTGACGGGCGAGCACGGGATCGGTCTCGAGAAGCGCTCGTACATGGAGTGGATCTACTCGCCCGCCGACCTCGCCGCGATGCACGCCGTACGCGTCGCCTTCGGTGGCGCCGAGCGCTTCAACCCCTGCAAGGTCCTCCCCGGTGGCCACGGATGCGCCTCCGGCCACGGTGCCGAAGCGATGGCCGCCATCCGCCGCGGCAGTGACTCGGTCTGAGCGCCATGACCGCCACCGCGACCGACCTCGACCGTCTGCGACACGCGCTGCCGAGGGATCTCGAGCGCTCGTCCCAGCACTATGTCGTGGACGGCGTCACGCCTGCGATCGCCTTCGCGCCAAACGACGGCAGCGAGGTCGCCGCGCTGCTCCACGCCGCAGACGAGGCGGGCCTCACGGTCGCACCACTCGGCGCTCGCACGGCCACCGGCCTGGGACGTCCGCTCGCGCGGTACGACGTCGCCCTCGACCTCCGAGGGCTGGAGCGCGTCATCGAGTACGTCCCGGAAGACCTCGTGGTCACCGTGCAGGCGGGCGTCACGCTCGCCACCCTTCAGGCGACGCTGCGTGAGCACGGACAGTACCTGCCGACCGACCCATCCCCTGGTGACGAGGTCACGGTCGGCGGCCTCCTGGCCTCCGCGCGGAGCGGCGCATGGCGCGGGCACCTTCCGGCCGCGCGCGACCTCATCCTGGGCATGGCGGTCGCGTTGCCCTCGGGTGACGTCGTGCACTCGGGCGGCCGGGTGGTGAAGAACGTGACCGGGTTCGATATGCACCGGATGCACACCGGCGCGCTCGGCGCGCTCGGCGTGGTCGTGGAAGCGACGTTCAAACTCACGCCACTGCCTGCGGTCACACGCACGCTGCTCCTCTCCGCCGCCAACATCGAGGCATGCGGCGACCTCGCGCGACGGGTGTGGGACGCGAGCCTCGCCGTGCGGGCGATCACGGTCCTCGGCGCGCGTGCGGCAGACGGCGTCATGCTGCCGCCGGTGCCCGCTGTCCTCGTCGAGGTAGCGGGGAGCCCCGCCTCGGCCGAGCGCACCCTGCGTGAACTGCGCTCGCTCGCACCGAGCGCGGGGGAGGCACCAGTCGAGACGTGGGGGCGGCTCCGACGCCTGGCCGCTGGGCCTGGCGCTACGGTGCTGCGGCTCGGCATCCCACCCGCCGAAGTCGAGACGACGGTCGCAGCCCTCGAACGCTCCGGGATGGCTGCGTGGGCCCACCTCGCGGCGGGGGTGGTGATCGCTCGCGGGGATATCGCCGCCTCGGAGGTCGAGGCATTGCGCGCACTGGCGGTCGAGCGCGGCGGCTTCCTGCAGATCGAGGTCGCCTCCGCGGCGCTCCGCAAAGCCGTCGACCCGATGGGTGAGCAGGAGCGCTTGCTGGTGGCTGCGCTCAAGCAGCAGTTCGACCCGCGCGGCACGCTGAACCCCGGGCGCTGGGGCGCTGGCCTGTGACCACCCACACGGAACACGAGCACGCCCACGGCCTCCAGTTTGTGGGCCTCGACATCCCTTCGAAGGCTGACCTGCAGAACTGCATCCACTGCGGCTTCTGCCTGCCCGCCTGCCCGACCTACATCGCGACCGGCCAGGAGCTCGAATCTCCGCGCGGCCGGCTGCACCTGATCTCGAGTGTGCTGGATGGACGGATCGACGCGACCGACCGCGTCCTGGGGCACCTCGACCTCTGCCTCCAGTGCCGGGCGTGCGAGACGGCGTGCCCGTCCAGCGTGCCGTACGGCCGGATCATGGAGGACGCTCGCGCCGCCATCCTCGCCAACGCCCCAGCCGCCCAGCCGCGTGGGTGGCGTACCCGCGCGCTGCTTCTGCGCGAAGTGCTCGCACGCCCATCGAGGTTGCGCGTCGCGCTGGCGCTCGGGCGGCTGTACACGCGCTCCGGGGCGCAGGCGCTCGTGCGCGGGCCGCTGGGCGCGAGCCTGCGAGGCATGCTGCCACCTGCGCTCGCGCGCCTCGAGTCCTCCGCCCCCGTCCTCGACCGCGCGCCGTTCCGCACCACCGGCGTGCTGGCACGGCCTACGAGCGGCAGCGGGACGCGCGTGGCGCTACTCCTCGGCTGCGTGCAGGGAGAGATCTACCCACAGGTACACGAGGCGACTGTGCGTGTCCTCCAGCACGCCGGCTGCGAGGTCGTGGCGCCCGAGGGCCAGGGCTGCTGCGGCGCGCTGCACTCGCACGCCGGGGACGCGGAGACCGCGCGCGCCCTCGCACGGCGCAACATCGCCGCCTTCGAGCGGGCAGGCGTCGAGGCGGTGATCGTGAACGCGGCTGGCTGCGGTGCTGCGATGAAGGAGTACGGGCGGCTGCTCCGCCACGACACGCGCTGGGCCGAACGCGCCGAGCGGTTCTCCGTGGGCGTCCGTGACGTCCTTGAGTTCGTCGCGGAACGCGACTTCGCAAACGGCCTCGGACGCGTTGAACGCACGGTCACGCTGCAGGACGCCTGCCACCTGGCGCACGCACAGCGCATCCGCGAGGCACCGCGCGCGATCCTGCGCGCCATTCCGGGGTTGCAACTCGTCGAGATGCGCACGCCAGACCGCTGCTGCGGGTCGGCCGGCCTCTACTCCGCTGTCCAGCCGGAGATGTCCGCGACGATCCTGGACGCGAAGATGGCCGACATCGCCTCGACTGGCGCCGCCACCGTCTGCACCTCGAACCCCGGCTGCACGATGCAGATCGAGGCAGGCGTCCGGCGCACCGGCCTCGACGCCGAGGTGTGCCACGTCATCGAGATCCTGGACGAAGCGATCCGCGCAGGACGCTGACGGGCCTTTGGGCTACGAAGCGGGCATCGCCCAGTCCCGCGCGAGGTAGCCGGTGTTGAAGTCGTACGCGTCCGCTGCGTACCCCGTGATGCCCTTCGCGATCGAAACCGACTCGCCGGGGACGTAGATCGGCAGCATCGCCGGTACATCGTCCAACAGGAGGCGCTGGGCGGCGCGTGACTTCGTCGCACGCTCGGCGGGGTCGAACTGGCGCAGGGTGTCGAGGACGGCCGCGTCGTAGACGGGGTTCGAGTAGCCCCAGGGCGAGAACCGCCCATCCAGGCCGCCGCTCTGGTGCAACCGCAAACCGAGGTCGGGGGTGTCGAGGTTCGTCAGTTCGACGAGTGTGGCCTCGAAGTCACCAGCCGCGAGGGTGGTCTGCCAGGTGCCGAAGGGCATGCTCTGCATGCGTGGCGTGAAGCCTCCCAACGTGAGCGACTCTCCGACCGCCTTCGCGAGCGACAGGATCCCCGCAAGGTCCGGGTACACGACCGTGAACGCGAGGCCCTCATGACCCGCGGCGCGGAGCAGGTCCGCGGCCTCCTGGGGTCTGTACTGAAGGAGGGCGTGCGAATCGAGGTCGCTCGAGGGAAGCGCGTCCGCGGCATGGGCCGGGCCCACCGGGCCGCAGGCGAACGCGTTGTCCGCCTGACGAAGCGCCGTGCGGTCGATGGCGACAGAGAGCGCACGACGGACTCGCTGATCCTGGAACGCCTGCACAAAGCGGACGTCCCGCCCATCTTTCTTCCCGACCAGCGACAGGCCGAGGCCCCGCATCCGGGTCGCGGGGCGGCGCACCAGCGCCCGTCCCTCCCGTCCGCTCCCGATCACCACGCCCGCCTCGTCCGTGTGTCGTCGTATGTCGATGTCGCCCTTCGCGAATGCAAGGTCGAGGTCACGTTCGAGGGTGGCCCCGGAGATCGTGACCTGCGCGAGCCGCGGCGCGGCGTCGCCCTTCAGTAGCGGGTTGGCGGAGAGCCGGAGCGTGGCGCCCTCACGGGCCGTGGGCACGAAGCAACCGGCGCCGATGCGCTCGTCGAGGCCGTTGTACGTCGCCTCGCTGGTCACCGCGGCGGGGACGCTGCCCAACAACTCAAAGAGCAGCGCGAACGGAGCGCGGAGTCGCAGCACCACGTGCCCCTTGTCCGGCGCCTCCACGCGCTCGATGACCTGCGAGAAGAGCGGGACACCTTCGGCTGCTCGGCGCTCGAAGGAGGCCTTCACCGCCTCGGACGTGACGGGACGGGGCTGGTCGCTCCCCTGCGTGTGGAAGCGCGCGCTGTCATCCAGGCTGAAACGCAGCACCGTCGGCTCAGGCCGTTCCACCTCGGTCGCCAGGTCGCCGTAGACGTGGCCGTTGCGCGGGTCGACGGAGACGAGACGCGCGTGGACCAGCAACGACTCGATGTCGGCAAGCACCGGCGCACCGGTAGCGCCGATCGCGCCCGACCGCACGAGGCCGAGGCGTAAGTTGCCGGCGGTCCCACGTTTCTCTTTCAGCACCACGCGCGAGCGCACCTTTGGCACGGCCCCGCCGGGGGTGGCGGCGGGCGTCCGGGTGCATCCGTCCAGGATCGCAAGCACGCTGAGGCCCGCGACGAGGCGTGAACCACCGCCGAGGAACCGGCGACGGGTGGCGCGAGCCTTGAACGCGTACGTCATTGGCGCGAGCACGCCGGGAGGGTCATCGGGGGCATCCGGCATCCTGTCCGCGTCTTCGCCGCCTGCGCTGCGCGGTGGGGCCCTCGAATCGTACGCACCACGCCTCTGGCCCGGCAAACCTGCGCTCCGGGCGCTCCTAACGGCCTGCCCCGGTAGGATCGCCCCATGAGCATCGACCGCGCCGGAGACGCACTGGGAGGGCCCGCTGACGGCTCCCGTCCCTCGAACCCGTGGCCACGCATTCTGGCGTTCGTCCTGGTGGTCGCGATCGCCGTCGGGCTGACCGCCGTTTGCGTCGTCTCGTTTGCTTCGCCCCCGCCTCGCGAGATCCGGGTGCCGCAAGTGAATCTGCAGCCGGGCGCACCGGTATTCACGGCCGTCACCACGCTGGGGAACGACCGCCAGCAGCGGACGTACGGCGTCTGGGTGGCCCAGGACGCGAATGGGCGGGTGGTGGCGCTGCTGTCACGCTCCGCCGCCTCCACGTGCCACGTCCGGTGGGAGCCGACCGGGAAGGCCGGCACCGTCACTGGCATCTACCTCGACCCCTGCGGTGCGGGCCGCTGGGCGATCGACGGGAGCGTGCTGGACACCAGCGCGACGAAGGATCTTGATGAGTTCCGGACGAAGCGCGAGGAGGGGCGGGTCATCGTGGACATCACGCGCGTCCTCCTCGGCACCTGCCGTGTGGAGACCGCGCTTGGCTGCTCCCGCGAGGGCGCCCCGCTCGAACGCGTCGTGCCGAAGGGTGCGCTCCCGGTCGACTTCGCGACCCGCTAGGACGAGGTCGCGCGAAGCGCGCCTACCAGATCCCGAGTGCCATCTTCACGTCCTCGGACGCCATCGTCTTCGGATCCCAGGGCGGGTTCCAGACGAGGTTGACCTCGACGTCTTCGACGCCGGGGGTCTGCATCAACTTGTGGTAGATCATCCCCTGCAGCATCGGCCCCACCGGGCATGCCGGTGAGGTGAGCGTCATGTTCACCGACACCATGCCCTCCGGGTCGACCTCGACGCCGTAGACGAGGCCCAACTGGGTGATGCTCATCCGGAGTTCCGGGTCCTCGACCGTGTCGAGGACCGCCATCAGAAACTCCTCGGTCGGGGGGCTCGACTCGCCCTCGACTTCGGCCTCGGTCACTTGCGGTTCGTCTGCCATCTAGCGGCTCCCGTCATCCGTCGTCACGGTGCCGCCGCCTTCGGCGAGCGCCTGCGCGAGGGTCTTCCATCCAAGTGAGGCGCACTTCACGCGCGCCGCGAACTTCGCCACCCCGACCAGCGAGGCGATGTCGTCAAACCCTTCGAGGTCAGGCGCCTCGCCCGTCAGCATCATCTGCTGGAAGGCATCGACGCCCTGCAAGGCCTCGGCGACCGTGCGGCCCTTCACGTACTCCGTCATCATGCTCGCGGAGGCCTGCGAGATGGAGCAGCCCTGCCCGCTGAACGAGATCGCCTCGATCACGCCGTCGACCAGTGCGACATCGACGCGCACCTGGTCGCCACAGAGCGGGTTCGCACCGTCAGCGGAACACGTCGGCTCGATCGTCGCGTTGCGATTCCTCGGCTGGCGGTAGTGGTCGAGGATGATCTCGCGGTAGAGATCTTCCAGCAGGCCGGACTCTGCCATCGCGCCCTACTTCCTGACACCGAAGAAGCGACCGACCTCCTCGAGGCCGGACGCAAGCGCATCCACCTCGGCGGTCGTGTTGTAGATGTAGAAGGAGGCCCGGGCGGTCGCGGGGACGTTCAGCGCCAGCATGACCGGCTGGGCGCAGTGGTGCCCGGTGCGGATCGCGACGCCCTTCGTGTCCAGCACCTGGCCGATGTCGTGCGGGTGGACACCTTCGAGTTCGAACGAGACGACCCCGCCTCGATGCTCCGCGTCCGGGACACCGAAGATCGAGACGCCAGGCACGTCCGCGAGGCGCCGCAGTGCGTAGTCCGTGATCTCGCGCTCGTGGCGGCGCACCTCGTCCATGCCGAGCGCGGAGAGATAGTCCACGGCGGCGCCGAGGGCGACCGCGTCGCCGACGTTCGGCGTGCCCGCCTCGAACTTGGCGGGGACGTCCGCCCAGGTCGACTGCTCCATGGAGACGGTAAGGATCATGTCGCCGCCGCCCATGAACGGGTCCATCGACTCGAGCAGCGCCATCCGCCCCCACAGCACACCAATGCCGAACGGCGCGAGCATCTTATGTCCGCTGAACGCGAGGAAGTCCACGTCCAGCGCCTGCACGTCCACGGGCATGTGCGGTACCGACTGCGCCCCGTCCACGAGGACGAGTGCGCCGACTGCCTTCGCGCGGGCCACGATCACATCGAGCGGCACGATGGTGCCGAGAGCGTTCGACATCGCGGTGATCGCGACGAGGCGCGTGCGCTCCGTGATGATCGACTGCACAGCGTCGAGGTCGAGCGTGCCGTCTGGCAGCATCGGGATGTACTTCAGCACGATGCCGCGCTCGTCGCGCAGCATCTGCCACGGCACGATGTTGGAGTGGTGCTCGATCTCCGAAACCACGACTTCGTCGCCGGCCTTGAGGAACTTCCGCGCCCAGGAGTGCGCGACGAGGTTGATCGCCTCGGTCGTGTTGCGCGTGAAAATGATCTCGCGCGGGTCGGACGCGCCGATGAAGCGGGCGACCTTCGCGCGGGCCTGTTCGTAGAGTTCGGTCGCCTCGACGGAGAGCGTGTGGACGCCTCGGTGGATGTTGGCGTTGTGGTCGCGGTAGAAGCGCGTGATCTCGGCGAGCACCTGCACCGGCCGCTGGCTCGTCGCCGCGTTGTCCAGGTAAACCAGCTGCGCGCCGGAAGCGACCTCCCGCTTCAGGATCGGGAAGTCGCGGCGGATCCGCGCGATGTCGTACGGCAGATGCTCCACCCGAGGCAGCCCGGCGATCGAGGTCACGAGGCGCCTCCTGCATCGGGGCAGTCGATGTACACGTCGTCACCGTCCACGGTCACCTCGTACGCCGCGACGTTCTTCACCGCGGGGAGGCTGAGGACGCGGCCGGTCCGAGCATCGAAGGCGGCGCCGTGGCGGGGGCACAGGATGCGCCCGTTGCGCAGCCGCCCCTCGCCCAGCGGGCCGTTGTCGTGCGTGCAACGGTTGTCGATGGCGTACAGCGTGCCGTCCACGTTGGACACCGCCAGCGAGCGTGCGCCGCACTGCACGACACGCACTTCGCCCGTCGGGATGTCCGAGGTCGCTGCAACACGCTCGTTGGCCATCGAAACGCCGCCTACGTCAGTTCGGCGGTCGCCAGTTTCTCGCGCAGCGCGGTCTCCAGTTCCTCGACAAGCCCGGGGGCATCGAGGCCGGAGAGGACGGACTGGAAGAAACCGGTGACCAGCAGCGTGAGGGACTGGCGCATGTCCAGCCCTCGGCTCTGGAGATAGAAGAGGGCGTCCTTGTCCAGGGGACCCACGGTCGCGCCGTGGCCGCAGCGGATCACCTCATTGGTGAGGATCTCCAGGACGGGGTCCGCGTCCGCCTTCGCGCGCGGGGACAGCAGCAGGTTGCGGTTCTCCTGGTTGGCCGAGGCACCCAGCGCCGTAGTCTCGACGCGCGTAAGGCCGTAGTAAATCGACCGCGAGGCCCCCGCGAGGGCGGTCTTGATCTCCACCTCGGAGGTGGACTTCGGCCCGATCAACTCCTGCAGTGTGACGAAGTCGAAGTGCTGTTCCTTGTCGCCGACCGCCACGCCGCGAATGCGTGAGGTAGAGCCCTCGCCCTCCATCAGCGCCTCGACGGTGTGCTTCACGATCAGCCCTCCGAGGGCGATCGTGCCGACCTGCACGTCGGCGCCACGGCCGATCTTCGCGCGCAGTGTCGTGAACTCCTGAGTGGCGGCGCCCCAGCGTGTGTCGACGAGCAGCCGCACGCGGCTGTCCGCCTGCGCGACCACCTCGATCACCCCGGCCACCAGCAGCGCTGCCGCTGTGGAGGACGTGCGCAGGATGATGGACACCTCGCTCGCCGCTTCCGCGACGATCAGGATGCGAGGGAAGATCGCGCCCTCGCGACCATCGACGTGGACGGTCACGGGCGCATCGAACGCTTTGCCACGTGGCGCGTACACGAGGACGCCTTCGCGCCACTGGGCTGCATTGGCTGCTGTGAACTTGCCCTCGGTGCCCTGGACGACCGCGCCGAGGTACTCACGTACGACCTCGCTATGCGTGGCCAGGCCTGCGGCCAGCGTGCCAGCGAAGCCGCCCGCAGGGGCGGTGCCCGTCATACGCGGCGCGAACGCCGCATCCGGTGCGAACGCCTCGATGTCGAGGGCGGTGACGTCCGTGTACTTCCACGGGCGCAGCGACGGCGCGGGCATCGAGGTGGCAGCGAAGGCACGGGCGGCCTCTGCACGGGCATTGATGAGCCAGTCCGGCTCGCCGCGGCCACGCGCCGCCTCAACGGCTGCGGCCTCGGCGTAATGTGCGGTGGAGGTGGCCACTAGCCCACCGAACCTTCCATCTGCAGTTCGATCAGGCGGTTGAGTTCGATCGCGTACTCCATGGGGAGTTCTTTCACGATCGGCTCAACGAAGCCGTTCACGACCATCTTCGCGGCCTCTTCCTCCTTGATGCCTCGCGACATCAGGTAGAAGAGCTGGTCCACGCCGAGCTTGGAGACAGAGGCCTCGTGGCCGATGTTCACGCGCTCCTCGTCGATCTCCATCGTCGGGTAGGTGTCCGAGCGAGAGAGCGTGTCGAGCAGCAGCGCGTCACAGCGCACGGTGCTGCTGGAGTTCTCCGCACCCTCGTGGACCTTCAGCAGGCCGCGGTACGAGGTACGGCCGGAGCCGCGCGACACCGACTTCGAGATGATCGCGCTCGTGGTGTTCGGCGCGACGTGGACGATCTTGCCACCGGCGTCCTGGTGCTGCCCGTCGCCCGCGAAGGCCAGCGAGAGGATCTCGCCGTGGGCGCGCTCGCCCATCAGGTAGACCGAGGGGTACTTCATCGTGAGCTTGGAACCGAGGTTGCCGTCGACCCACTCCATGATCGCGTCCTCGTAGGCGTAGGCGCGCTTCGTGACGAGGTTGAAGACGTTGTTCGACCAGTTCTGGATCGTCGTATAGCGGACGCGAGCGCCCTTCTTCACGATGATTTCGACGACGGCCGAGTGCAGCGAGTCCGTGCTGTACGTCGGGGCCGTGCAGCCCTCGACGTAGTGAATCTGCGAGCCCTCGTCCGCAATGATCAGGGTGCGCTCGAACTGGCCCATGTTCTCCGTGTTGATGCGGAAGTAGGCCTGCAGCGGCACGTCGACCTTCACGCCCTTGGGCACGTAGATGAACGAGCCACCCGACCACACGGCCGAGTTCAGCGCGGCGAAGCGGTTGTCGCCCGACGGCACGATGGTGCCGAAGTACTCGCGGACGAGGTCCTCGTACTCGCGGAGCCCCTGGTCCATGCCCAGGAAGATCACGCCCAACTTCTCGAGGTCTTCGCGAATGTTGTGGTAGACGACCTCGGAGTCGTACTGGGCGCCAGCGCCGGCGAGGAACTGCTTCTCCGCCTCGGGGATACCGAGTTTGTCGAAGGTGTCCTTGATGTACTGCGGGACGTCCTCCCACTTGGAGGAGTCGCGGTCGGTCGCTCGGACGTAGTAGTGGATGTCCGCGAAGTCGAGACTCGCGAGCAGTTCGGCACTGCCGGCCCATTTCGGGTCAGACAACTTCTTGAACTGCTCGAAGGCGTCGAGGCGGTACTCCAGCATCCACGCCGGCTCGTTCTTCATCTTGGACATGCCGCGGATGACGTCCTCGGTCAGGCCCTTCTCGGCCATGAAGAGCGGCTTCTCGTCATCGTGGAAGCCCCACTTGTACTCGCCGACGGTGCTGCGTGCGTCCGTAGTGGTCATCGAGCGGCCCCTTCCGCGACGGGTGTCTCCGCCGAGGCGATTCCCAGTTCCTTCAAGATCGGGTCGTAGCCCTCGTGTTCCACCCGCTTCGCGAGGTCGAAGCCACCAGAGGTGACAATGCGGCCGCCGACGAGGATGTGGACGAAGTCCGGCTCGATGTAGTTCAGGATGCGTTCATAGTGCGTGATGATCAGGACGCCCATGTCCGACGTCCGGAGCGCGTTCACGCCCTCCGACACCGTCCGCAGCGCGTCCACATCGAGGCCGGAGTCAGTCTCGTCCAGGATGGCGAGGTCCGGCTTGAGCAGTCCCATCTGCAGGATCTCGGCGCGCTTCTTCTCACCGCCGGAGAAGCCATCGTTCACATAGCGGCGCGCCATGTCCTCGGACATCTTCAACTTCGCGAGGGTCGCGCGCAGTTCCGCGAGGAACTCCCGCGCCGGCACCTCGGCACCACGGCGGGCCTTCAGCGACTCGCGCATCAGGTTGACCATGGTCACGCCGGGGATCGGCGTCGGGTACTGGAACGAGAGGAAGATGCCCATACGGGCGCGCGCGTCCGCCGTAGCGGCCGTCACGTCTTCGCCTCGGAACAGGATCGAGCCGGAGTCCACCTTGTACGTGGGGCTCCCCGCGATAGTCGAGGCGAGCGTGCTCTTGCCGGAACCGTTAGGCCCCATGAGCGCGTGGATCTCGCCCGGACGGATCGTGAGGTCGATCCCCTTCACGATCTGGATGTCGGGTTTCTCGGTGATGCTGACCTTGAGGTCGCGCACTTCGAGGATCGGCTGAGTCATCGGATCTCCACTCATCGTGCGCCGCCTACCGGCACACCACTCTGCTGTCTCATCACGGGCTGTCCCACGACCGGCAGCAGTCCGCCGGCCGGGATCCCGTGGTCGTCATCCTTGCGTACGAGGTACTCGCACTCGTGGCCACCGGAGGCCACCGTCATCACCTGCTCAACCGGCACTCCGAGCAACAACTCGATGGCGCGGCGGTCGGCGGAGCAGCACGCGTGGGTATCCGCCGCGGTGCTGCGGAACGGGCACGCGGTGTTGCGCAGGCGGAAGAACTCGCCGGCGTCTTCCACTTCCTGCAGGATGCCTTCGGTCGAGAGCGCGCGCAGCGTCTGCGTCACGCGCTCCGGCAACGTCCGGCCGTTCACCGCGGATCGATGTTCGTCGGCGACAGCCTGCGCCACCTGGTCGAACAACCGGTCGACGAGTTCGGCGCCGCTGCGGCCTTCGATCTCACCGGCGGGCAGCGACTGAAGTGCTGGCGAGAGTCGGGCGAGGAGACGCTGGTAGTGCTCTGCGGACGTGCGCTCCTCGGCCTGTGCGCTCAGCGCATAGCGGGCCAGGGGGCGACCGCGAGCCTGGCGCTCCAGCCGCGAGACGAGCATGCCCTCCGCCACGAGGAGGTCGATGTGACGCCGTACCGAACCGGCGGAGACGCCGATTTCGACAGCCAACTCCGCCACGGAGCATTCGCCCCGTTCTGAGAGCAGCCGGACGAGTTCGTCTCGGGTCCGTTCCACGTCACACCCCCGCGCGACGCTCCACGCCCCATTCAGGGCAGTCGAGTCGTGAATCCGCGTGAATCCACCGTACGCGCGGATTCGGCCCAATGTCAACGTTTTTGCAGTTTTATTCGATGTAAATACGTCGCGTCAGACCAGCCCGGCTCGCACCCCCGGTTTGTCCGCCCCGGATGGCCCTCGTACGATGCCCGACGGCTCGAACACGGCGCCCCGGGCGCCCCCAGGGAGGTGCAGCGGTGGCAGATGACGTCCAGGGTCTGGTGGTTGGCTCACAGGCGGTCTTCTCTAAGGCCGTCACCGCCGAGGACATCCTCAAATTCGCCGAGGTGAGTGGCGACAACAACCCGCTGCACTCAGACGCTACCTACGCCGCGCGGACTCGGTTCAAGCAGCCGATTGCTCACGGCATGTTCGGCGCCGGGATCATCTCGGCCGCTCTTGGCACCAAGTTGGCGCCCACGTCGGTCGTCATCTACATGGCCCAGAACCTGCAGTTCCGCGGCCCGGTGATGGCGGGCGACACACTGACCGCCACCTGCACCGTCACAAAGGTCGACGCGGAGCGCAACCGGCTCTCGCTCGATACAGTAGTCACGAAGCAGGATGGCACGGAGGTCATCCGCGGCGACGCGATGGTGATGGTGGAGGCGCTCGGCTAGCGCCCACCCCACGCGTACGAAGAGGACTCCGACGATGATGAAGCCCGGCTCGGGAGACGACTCCTCGCTCCGCATTGCGGCGGATCGCTGGGAGCAGGGCACCGTCGCGAAGGTGCTCCAGCGCTTCCCGGAGCGCCGCGCGACCTTCGCGTCCTCATCCGTCGAGACCAAGCGCGTCTACACCCCGCTCGACACACCCGACCTCGACTATGTCGACGACCTCGGCTTCCCGGGGGAGTTCCCTTTCACGCGTGGCGTGCAGCCCACGATGTATCGAGGGCGCCTCTGGACCATGCGCCAGTACGCCGGCTTCGGCACCGCCGAGGAGACCAACGGCCGCTTCAAGACCCTGATCGCGAACGGCCAGACCGGCCTCTCGACCGCGTTCGACCTGCCCTCGCAAACGGGCTACGACTCCGACAACCCCATGGCGCTCGGCGAGGTCGGGCAGGTCGGTGTCGCCATCGACTCGCTCGCTGACATGGAGACGCTGTTCGAGGGCATCTCGCTCGCGGACATCTCCACCTCCATGACGATCAACGCGCCGGCCGCGATCCTCGTCGCGATGTACATCGTGGCGGCGGAGAAGCAGGGGCACCCGCGCAGCGTGATCACCGGCACCGCGCAGAATGACGTACTGAAGGAGTACGTGGCGCGTGGCACCTACATCTTCCCGCCGAAGCAGTCCGTCCGGCTGGCCGCCAACCTGATCAATTTCTGCGCCGCGGAGACGCCGCGCTTCAACTCGATCTCCGTCTCCGGCTACCACATCCGCGAGGCCGGCAGCACCGCCGCACAGGAGATCGGCTTCGCGTTCGCGAATGCCTGCGCCTACCTCGATGAGTGCCAGCGTCAGGGTGCCGACCTGAACGATGTCGCCCAGCGCGTCTCCTGGATCTTCAACACGCACAACCACTTCTTCGAAGAGGTCGCGAAGTACCGCGCGCTGCGCCGGATGTGGGCACGGCTCATGCGTGACCGCTACGGCATCACCAACGCCAACGCACAGATGCTCCGCACGCACACACAGACCGGCGGCTCGACGCTCACGGCGCAACAGCCGAAGAACAACATCGCGCGCGCCGCGATCCAGGCGCTCGCGGCCGTCGTCGGCGGCGTGCAGTCCCTCGCGCTCTCCTGCTACGACGAAGCGCTCGCACTCCCGACCGAGGAGGCGCAGCAGATCGCGCTCCGCACCCAGCAGATCATCGCCCACGAATCCGGTGCCGCCGACACCATCGACCCGCTCGGCGGCTCGTACTACATCGAGGCGCTGACCGACTCGCTGGAGTCCGAGGCCGCGCGGATCATGGCGCGCATCGAGGACATGGGCGGCGCGGTCGCGGCGATCGAGGGCGGCTGGATGCAGTCCGAGATCCAAGAAGCCTCCGTGCAGTGGCAGCGCGAGGTCGAGTCCGGCGACCGTGTGATCGTCGGTGTGAACGAGTTCATCGACCCCAACGAGAACGCGACGCCGATCTTCCGGCCCAACCTCGAGGTCGTGGAGTCCCAGCTCGCGCGCGTGAAGCGCATCCGCGAGACCCGCGACCAGGCCGCCGTGGACGCCTCGCTGACGCGCCTGCGCGAAGCGGCGCGAGGCGACGTCAACCTCATGGAGCCGATCCTCGAGGCGGTGCGGGTGTACGCCACGCTCGGGGAGATGTGCGACGTCCTGCGCGACGAATGGGGCGAGTACGTCCCACCGACCGTCGTTTAGGCGGGACTTCAGCAGGCGCTGCCGCGCGAGCCGCGGTATCAGGACACAAGCAGCGAAGAAGGTTGGGGGGGAACATGCCGGGGACACTGGACGGTCAGGTTGCGGTGGTGACGGGCGCGAGCCGCGGCATCGGCCGCGCGTGCGCGGTGGCGTTGGCCCGTGAGGGCGCGAACGTCGTCGTGAACTACACCTCGAACGAGGACGCCGCGAAGGAGACGCAGAAGGCCATCGAAGCCCTCGGCGTGAAGGCGCTCGTCTTCAAGGCGGACGTCGGCAAGGCGGACGAGGCGAAGGCGCTGATCGAGGCCGCCGAGAAGACGTTCGGCAAGGTCGACATCCTCATCAACAACGCCGGGATCAACAAGGACAAGACGATCCAGCGGATGTCCGCGGACGACTGGGACGCCGTCGTGCAGACGGACCTCTCGTCGATCTTCTACACGACCTCGGCGGCGGTCAGCGGCATGCGCGAGCGGAACTACGGCCGCATCGTGAACATGTCCAGCATCATCGGCCAGATGGGAAACATCGGTCAGTCGAACTACGCGGCGGCGAAGGCCGGCATGATCGCCTTCACGAAGTCGGCCGCACGCGAACTCGCGCGGTTCAACGTCACCGTGAACGCCGTCTGCCCTGGCTTCGTCGAGACGGACATGGTGGCCGCCCTCTCGGACGACATCAAGAAGACCCTCATCGGCAACATCCCCCTCGGCCGCTTCGGCACCGCCGAGGAGGTCGCGGACACCGTCCTGTTCCTCTGCAAGCCCTCGGGTGCCTGGTACACCGGCGCCCAGATGAGCCTCAACGGCGGCCAGTACATGTAGGACGCCCTTCGAGGTGTCCGGGAGAAGCCGCCTTCGGGCGGCTTCTCCGCGTCGCAGGCCCTCGCCCTCGCCCCACCCTTCCCTCGGCACCGCCTGCACCGCATGATGCGTCGCATGAAGTCGAGCCCGCTCGTCGGACGGCGTGTCGCCTGCATCGGCAGCACCACCAGCGGGAAGACCACGCTGGCGGGACGCCTCGGCGCGCTGCTCGACATCCCGGCGGTCGACCTCGACGCGTTGATCTGGGAGCCCGGTTGGCGCGAAGCGCACGTCGATGTGTTCCGTGACCGCATCCGCCACGCGCTGGCTGGTGACGGCTGGGTCACCAGCGGCAACTACATCAGCGACGCGCAGGACCTCGTCTGGACGCGCGCCGACACCGTCGTCTACCTCGACCTGTCGATGCCTCTGCTTATCCGCCGCGTGCTGACGCGATCATGGGGCCGCCGAGGTGTCCTGCTCTGGGGCACGAATACCGAGACTTTCTGGCCTCAACTCAAGTTCTGGTCGCGCGACTCCCTGATCCACTTCGCGATCACCACCACTCGACGGCGTCGCAAGCAATTCGAGGGCTGGCAGGCCGACCCGCGCTGGGCGCACATCCGCTTCCACCGCCTTCGCACGCCCGGCGAGGTCACGCGGTTCGTCGACGCCGTCGCCGCGTCAGTCCTCGACGCCCCCGACTAGCCGCGGTGTCTCCGCTACGATCCCGCGAGGGGGACACTATGGCCGCTCGCGTCCGCTTCTCGCTCGCCCGCGCGTACGCGCACCTCCGCACCACCGACCCCGTCCTTGCCGCGCTGATCGAGGCCCACGGGCCGTACCAGCCGCGCCCCCTCGAAGAGGCCACCCCCGAGGCGTACTACCGCTCCCTGCAGCGCACGATCCTCTTCCAGCAGTTGGCCGGCCCCGCCGCACGGTCGATCCAGCGCAAGTGGTTCGCGCTCTACTCCAAGGACGACCGCCCGCCGACACCGAAGGAAGTCCTGAAGACCACCGACGACGAATTCCGTGCCTCCGGCGTCTCGCGCCAGAAGGCCGGCTACCTCCGCGACCTCGCGGCGAAGACGCTCGACAAGACCCTCGATTTCCGTGGCTTCGACGCCATGACCGACGACGAGATCGCGCAGCGCATCACCGCCGTCAAAGGCCTCGGTGAGTGGAGCGCGCACATGTTCATGATGTTCACCCTCGGCCGCCCGGACGTGCTCGCCGTCGGCGACCTCGGCATCCGCAACGGCATGAAGATCGCCTACGCCCTCCCCAAGACACCGACGCCGAAGGAAGCGATTGCCATCGGCGCGCCGTGGGCCCCCTACCGCTCCGTGGGCGCCTGGTACATGTACCGCGCGATCGATACGCAAGACCCGGACTAGCCCTCGAAACGCCCGTCTCCCACCGGCCTCTAGCGAGGCCCGCGCCTATACTCGGAGGTCCCCGCCAAGGTGCAGGGCGGCGCGTGGAGGAGGCGGCATGCGCATCGTCCTGTTCGGCCAGGCGGCCTTCGGTAAGGACGTCTTCGAGCAGTTGCGCGCCGCGGGCGAGGACGTCGTCGGCGTCTCGACGCCTCGACAGGGTGCACGCCCCGACCCGCTCTTCGAGGCCGCCTCGCAGGCTGGTATCCCGGTCATCGAGACACCGATGCTGCGGCAGGACGACCCCTTCCAGCAGTTTGTCGCGTGGCAGCCGGAACTCCTCGTCTTCGCCTTCGTCACGGACATCGTGCGCAGGCGTGTGCTGGACGCCGCTACCCACGGTGCGATCCAGTTCCACCCGTCGCTGCTCCCACTGCATCGAGGTCGCACGGCGATGAACTGGGCGATCATCTCGGGTGCGCACCAGACCGGCCTCACGATCTTCTGGGTCGACGAGGGCATCGACACGGGCCCGATCGTCCTCCAGCGCACCGTCGACATCGCTGATGACGACTCGGTGGGCACGCTGTACTTCCAGCACCTCTACCCCATGGGCGTCGAAGCCCTCGTCGAGGGGGTGCGCCTCGTGCGTGAGGGCACCGCCGAGCGCGTCCCGCAGGACGAGGCCCAGGCGACGTACGAGCCGCCCTGCGGGCCTGAGCACGCGAAGGTCGACTGGATGCAGCACGGGCGTGTCGTCGGCGCGCTCATCCGCGGCTGTGACCCACAGCCCGGCGCCGCCGCCAGCCTTCGAGGCGAGACCGTGCGGCTGTTCGAGGGCCAGTACCGCCCTGGCGCACCCGGTGAGCCGCCCGGCACCGTCCTCGCCGCCATGGGTGGCACGGTCGAGATCGCGGCCATCGGCGGCACGATCTCCGTCGGGCGTGTCCAGCGCGAGGGACACCCGAAAGCCACCGCCAGCGAGGTCCTCCGCCCCGGCGATCTGCTCGAGCGTCTCCCATGATCGTCGGCTGCGTCCGCGAGCAGAAGCTCGAGGAGTACCGCGTCGCGATCACGCCCGACGGCGTGAAGGACATCGTCAGCGCGGGCCACACGATGCTCATCGAGACCAACGCTGGCGCGGGGTCCCACTATTTCGATGACGACTACCTCGCGGCTGGGGCGCAGATCATCGCGACGCCAGAGGAGGTCTACGCGCGTGCCGACCTCGTGTGCGAGGTGAAGGAACCGCAGCCGAACGAGTACGGCCTGATGCGCGAGGGCCAGATCATCTTCACCTACCTCCATCTCGCCGCCGAGCCACACGCCTCGAAGGCGATCATCGACAGCCGCTGCATCGCGATCGCCTACGAGACGGTCCGCCGTGAGGACGGCTCCCACCCGCTGCTCGCCCCCATGTCCGAGGTGGCTGGCCGCATGGCCGTCGAGGTCGGCGCGCACTACCTGAAGCGACCGGGGCCTGGGCGCGGCATGCTGCTGGGCGGGGTCGCCGGAGTGCCGCCCGCGCACGTCGTGGTGATCGGCTCGGGCACGGTCGGCAGCAACGCGGTGCGCCTCGCGGTCGGCATGGGCGCGCGTGTCACCGTCGCCTCGATCGACGAGACGCAACTGCGCGCGCTCGACCAGCGCTACGCGGGCCGCGTCGAGACGCTCTACGCCTCGCGCGCCGGACTCGCCGAGGCGGTCCGTGACGCCGACCTGCTGATCGGCGCCGTCCTCGTCGAGGGCGAACGCGCACCCGTCGTCGTCACGCGCGAGATGGTGCGCACGATGCCGCGCGGAGCGGTCATCGTGGACGTCGCCATCGACCAGGGCGGTTGCGTCGAAACGATCCGCGCGACCGACCACCGCGAGCCGATCTACGTCGACGAGGGCGTCGTCCACTACGCCGTGCCGAACATGCCGGGTGCCGTCCCCCGCACCTCATCGCGTGCGCTCGCGGCGCTCACGCTGCCATACGTCCTAAAGATCGCCAACCTCGGCGTGGTCGAAGCGGTGCGACGTGACGCCTCACTACAGCACGGCGTGAATGTCTGGCACGGGCACGTCGTCCACGAGGCTGTCGCGAAGGCGCTCGGACGGCCGTACGTGCCGCTGGGCCAGGCGATGGGCGTGTAGCGGTGGCTACCACCGCGCCCCCGAAACGCCCGCTCATCGAGCGGCTCCCTCGATGGCTGCGCGGACCGCTGGGGCCACTGCTCGAATACCGCCAACTGCTGCTGATCAGCATCGCGACCGTGCTCGTCATGGCGGGACAGGGAGTGATATCGCCGGTCCTGCCGCTGTTCGCGGCAAAGTTCGGCGTCGGCTCTGCGGCGATCGGACTGACGCTGTCCTCGTTCGCGCTCGCGCGCCTGCTCCTGAACATCCCGCTGGGGCTGCTGTCGGATCGTTACGGTCGCCGGCTGCTGCTGGTCTCCGGGCCGCTCGTGACCGGGATCGGGATGGTGGGTTCGGGCTTCGCCGTCGGCATCGTCGACCTCCTCGCGTGGCGGTTCGTCGCGGGTGCGGGCTCGGCGATGTACATGACCGGCGCGCAGATCTACCTCACCGACATCTCGAACCCGACCAACCGCGCTCGGTTCATCGGGACGAACCAGGGCGCACTGCTCCTGGGGGTATCGGTCGGGCCCGCCGTGGGCGGCGTCCTCGCCGAGTTCTGGGGGTTGCGTGCGCCGTTCATCGTCACCGGCGTCGCGGCGCTCTTCGCGATGGTCCACGCTTACTTCAAAATCCCCGAGACACGCCACCTCGCCCTGGCTCAGATCGAAGCGGAGCGAAAGCCCTCGATACCAGGGGCGCCGGCGCCAGTCGCGCCCCGGCGCGAGTGGCTCCGTTTCGCCACCTCGCGAGACTTCGTCGCGATCTCCTTCGTGGTGATGGCGATCTTCCTGACCCGCACGGCGGGCAAACAGACCCTCATGCCGTTGTACGCGGCAGAGAACCTGCACATGTCGCCGGGAGTCCTCGGTGCGGTCTTCACCGTGATGGCGCTGATCAATGTCGTCCTGCTGGCACCGGCCGCGGTGATCGCCGACCGCTACGGGCGCAAGTGGTCGATCGTCCCGAGCAGCCTCGTCGTGGCGGTCTCGATGTTCATGCTGGCATCCGCGAGCGGTTATCCGATGTTCCTTGCGGGCGCGCTCGTGCATGCGCTCGGTGCATCGCTGGCCGGGCCAGCGCCTGCCGCGTACACGGCGGACATCGCCCCGGCCAACCTCCGAGGGCTGGCGATGGGGATGTTCCGCACGTCCGGAGATGTCGGATTCATGATCGGCCCGCCGCTGCTCGGAGCGCTGGCGGACGCGACCTCGTTCGGGTGGGGGCTGGCGGCGAACGGTGTGATCATGGCTGCCGCGTGCCTGTGGTTCCTCGTGATCGCGCGGGAGACGGTCGGTCGGGGACCCGCGAAACAGCCGGCAGTCGCGAAGGTTTAGCCTTCGTGTGGGGCTGGCGTGCGCCCCATCTCGACCGACATCCGCAGTTCCTCCTCCGGTGCGAACCGCATGAACACCGCGCTCGCCTCCGCGATCGTCACCGACTGCGTGTCCTCGATGTGCGCACGCACCTCGACCCGCCGTCCGCGCACGGACTCCACGCGCGCCCGCACTACGAGCGGCCCATCGAGGCGCGCCGGGCCTCGGTAGCGCGTCTCCATCTTCGCGGTCACGCCGAGGGCGCAGTCCCATGCCCACATCGCCCACGCCATCGACTCGTCGAGGAGCGCAGCGACGATGCCACCGTGCAGGACGCCGGGGAAGCCCTGGTCCTCAGGCTTTGGCACGTACGTGCAGCGCACGGCGTTCTCCCCATCGCGCTCGAAGCGCATGTGCAGGCCGTGCCCGTTGCGGTCGCCGCAGGCGAAGCACACCTGGTTGTAGATGCGGTCCGCGAATGCATCGTCGATTGTGGGAGTCGAGGTCATGACGCCGTCGACGGACGCACGGTGGCGGTGCCGGTGAGCAGCGGTTCGCCCGCCTCGTCCTCACACACGACGTCGTAGGCGAACAACCCCGCGACGTCGGACTTCGGCGTGCAACGCGCCGTCACACGGATCGGCGGGAACGCCGGGGAACGCCAACGGATCTTCAGCGTGCCGGTTTCTGCCCACGCCCGCCCGAACGCCCCGGCCATCGCCTCGGACGCGAGGGCGAGCACGAGCATGCCGTGCGCGACCGGCTTCCCGAACGGGCCGGCATACGCCTCCGGCGTCTCGCGGTGGATCGGGTTCGGATCCTTGCCATGCTGGGCATACGCGTCCACCCGCGCCTGATCGATGACGCGCGTGACCGAGGGCACCTCGGGCGCGGTCACGCCCCTGCCCCTTCCGCGCCACCAGCCGGGGGCGGTGCGAGTACGGAGATGCGCGAGACGAACACGGACTCACCGGCGGCGAGCGCTTCGGCCTCGAACTGCGCGATGGTGGCGCCGCGACGCTGGCTCAGCGCCGCAACGGTGATGCGTACGTCCAGCGGCTCGCCCGGGCGCACGGCCCGTCGCGCCTCGATCTCTTCGCCCGTGTGCATGACTTCGAGCGGGATCGGCACTCGCGCGAGCAGGCCCGCCACCATGAACGCGGCGAGCAGCAGCGGTGGCACAGCGTCCGTCCAGCGCGCGGCATCCTCACCAGTCGCGGACAGGTAACCCTCGATCTCCTCGCGGGTCACGGTGAGGGGGAACGGGATGACGTCGCCCTTGGCCAGTGTCTCGAAGGTGAAGGCCACGCTCACTCCGCCGTCGCCGGGGCGACCTCGGTGGTCGCGAGGTGCCGCAGCCCCCACGAGGCCAGCGGGCGGAGCGCCTCCGCGAGTTCGCGGCCGCTGTCGGTCAGTTCGTACTCCACCCACGGCGGCGCGGCGGTGACTTCGTGGCGAGTGACGAGGCCCTCGGCCTCCAGGTCGCGCAGGCGGTCACGCAGCGTGCGGGAGTTGCAGCCGCCGACGGTTGCCGCGAGGTCGTTGAAGCGCAGCCGCCCGGAACGCAGTTCGTAGACGATGCGCGGTACCCAGCGCTGCCCCACGAGGGCGAGGGACGCGCGGACGGGGCAGTAATCGCCCTCGCGTGTGCGGGCCAGTCGAGCGTCCATGGCCGCCTCCCGTGTAGGCCTCACGCTAACGCAGCGAGCGCCGGGTTTCCACCCGACGCTCCTGAAGTCACGCACAGGACTCGGAAGGGACTTACTTGATGTGCTCTTCCACGCTGGAAGCGGCGGCGGCAACGGCTACCCCAGCAGCGAGGAGTCCCCAATGAGCCTCTGCCGGGGGTCACCATCCGATGCCGTCGGCTCCCCGAGCGGCCCGAGGCCTGCGAGGTAGCGGTCGATCGCCTCGGCAGCGCGATGGCCGTCGGCGAGTGCGGTCACCACGAGGTCGGCACCGTTCACGGCATCGCCCCCGGCGAACACAGCGGGAATGTTCGTTTGCAGCGTGTCCGGGTCAGCGACGAAGCGATCCCAGCGGTCGCGCACCAGGTTGGGCAGGATCTGTCCCCACTCCGGTTCCACGTTGTAGCCAATCGCCGTCACCAGCACCTCGGCCTCGATGTCGAACTCAGAGCCGGGGACCGGCTGTGGGCGGCGGCGTCCGGTGTCGTCCGGCTCGCCGAGTTCCATGCGCTGGCAGCGCAGCCCACTCACGCGTCCGGAGGCGTCCCGCAGCACCTCGACCGGCGCGGCGAGATATTCGAAGCGCACACCTTCCTCGGTCGCGTGGTTGCGCTCCTCGATGCGCCCCTGCATCTCCGCCGCAGTGCGCCGGTAGATCAGCGTCACCTCGGACGCCCCCAGGCGGCGCGCCGACCGCACGCAGTCCATCGAGGTGTCCCCACCACCGACGACCACCACGCGTTGCGGCGAACCGAGCGGGATGCGCAACGCCTCTGGCAGATGCTCCGGCGGCAGGTTCGCGCGCACCAGAAACTCCGTCGCGGTGATCACGCCCGGCGCGTCCTCGCCGTCAATGCCGAGTCGGGCGCCCTCGGACGCACCGATGCCGAGGAACACGGCGTCGACGCCCGCGCGCACGGTCGCCCACGAGATCTGCGTACCGACGCGCATCCCCGTCACCACCTCGATGCCGAGCGCATGCAGGTCGGCGAACTTGCGGTCGATCGCTGGCTTGTTCTGCTTGAAGTCGGGGATGCCGTATCGCAGCACGCCACCGGGCTCAGGCCACGCCTCGTACATCACGACCGCGTGCCCGCGCCGCGCGAGGCGTTCCGCGACCGCGATGCCTGCCGGCCCGCTCCCGACGACGGCGACGCGGCGGCCGGTGCTCGCCACCTCGACGGCGGCTGGCGCACCGCCGTTCGCGCGCTGCCACTCGGTCACGAACGTCTCGAGTTTGCCGATGGCGACGGGGAGTGCGTTTTTCCCGACGACGCAATGGCCCTCGCACAGGCGCTCCTGGGGGCAGAGGCGGCCACACATCTCCGGCAGTTCACTCGTCTCGCGGAAGACGTTCGCGGCGCCATCGAAGTCGCGCCGTTCGAGGAGCCAGAGCGCGCCGGGGATGTCGTTGTGGACCGGGCACGCCTTCGTGCAGGGGGCGGCGGGGCACTGGATGCAGCGGTTAGCCTCGACCATCGCGATTTCGGGATCGAAGAGGAAGGAGACTTCCTCCCAGTTCTTCACGCGCTCGGCGGGGTCCTGCTTGGGCGGGCGGTTCGCGGGGATCTGGAAGCGAGCCTTGCGGTCGATCTGCTTCGGATCGGGGCGCTCGCGCTCGGGAGCCGGGACGGCGTCGTCGGCCATGGCCGGGCCCTTCACGCGCATCCGCGCGCTGCCCCCTCACCATAGCCGCCCGTGGAGTCCCCGCTCAATCAGCGATAGCCATGACGGAGTGACAACTGCGTGAAATCGTCCTGCCGGTCGACCTACCGTGGCATCACGACGAACGTCGCCGTGCCCGTTCCGACGAGGCCGCCCGCGCCATCGAAGCACTCGACGCTCGTGTGCCAGACCTGGCGGGTGCGACGCACCACCCGGCCGACGCAGCGGAGACGGTCACCCTCCAGGCGGCGCAACCAGCGGAAATCGGACTGCACGGTCGCCGTCTGCTCGTCCGCAGTCAGCATCGTGCGGACGGCGCCACCCTGTGCGGAGTCCGCGACGATCATCCACACACCGCCGTGGAGCGCCCCGTACGCATTCAGCAGTTCGTCGCGCACCACTAGGGTGCACTCCACCCAACCCTCGCCACCGTCGGTGATCGAGAACCCGAGGATGTCGTAGACCGGCGACACGAGCGATCGAGGCATCGCCAGCCAGTCCTTCTCCGGAGCGCCGTCCGAGGTCACTCAGCCACCCCTTCGATCGCCATCGCAGTCGAGGGCAGCACACCACGCCTCGACGTGACGGCGAGCACCACGAGGAAGGCGGCGCAGGCGACGAGCACAATCGCGGGGCTGGTGGCCACACCGGCGTAGTAGGACAGGTGGAGGCCGGCCGCGGCACACCCGAAGGCGATGAGCGCACCCGCGATCATGATCGAGGGCAGGCGGCGCAGGAAGAGCGCCGCCGTGGACACCGGGATGAGCAGCATCGCGTTCACCAGCACGATCCCGATCGCCTTCAGCGCCACCACCACCGCGACCGCCACCATCACCAGCGTGGCGTACTGGAACACCTTCGAGGGCACGCCGGTCGTCGATGCCATGGCGGGGTCGTACGCCACCAGCAGCAGTTCCCGGTAACACGCCCCCACGAACAGCAAGAGGACCACAGCGAGCACGGCCGATCCGATCACGTCCCCATTCGACACCCCGAGGATGTTTCCGAACACGAAGGACATTAGGTCGGGGGTATAGGACTGCCGCCGCGACAGGATGAGGATGCCGATCGAGAACATCGCCACGAACACGATCCCGATCGCCGTGTCCGCGGACACCCTCGCGCGGTCGCGTGTCCACCCGATCCCCAGCGCCGTCAGGACGGCCGCCACGAGCGCCCCGAAGCCCACACTGGCTCCGGACACAAATGCGACCGCCACCCCCGCCAGCGAGGCGTGCGCCAGCGCGTCGCCGGAGAACGCCAGCCCCTTGTGTACGACGAACCCGCCGACGACACCCATCACCACACTCGTCACCGCGAGGACGAACAACGCGCGTCGCATGAACTCGTACTGGTACGGCTCCAGCAGCCAGTCGATCATCGCGTGCCTCGATGCGAGTGCTCGTGAGCGTGCTCGTCGTCGGCGAACCGTACGACCTCCGCGGCCTGCGGAATGGCGAGCAGGTGGCGCTCGAACGTGGCGGTGAGGATCGACTCCGTCAGCACTTCGGACGGCAGCCCGGCGGCGATCACACGCTTGTTCAGACAGCACGCTTCGTCGCAGGAGTTGGCGACGCAGGACAGGTCGTGCGTGGCCAGGAAGATGCTGCGGCCCTCCGAGGCGAGGTCGTCCAGGATCGCGAGCAGGTCGTGCTGGACCGCAGCGTCGAGGCCCGCGAAGGGCTCGTCCAGCAGCAGCAGCCGGGCGCCGCGGGCGATCGCACGGGCCATCAGCACCCGCCGCCGCTGCCCGCCCGATAACTGCCCCACCTGCCTCGACGCGTACGGCGCCAGCCGGACCCGCTCCAGCGCGACCATCGAGGCCTCCCGGTCACCCTTCGACCACCCGAGGAACGGCCGGGGCCCGTGATAGCGGCCCATCAGCACGACATCCAGGACGGAGACCGGAAACGCCCAGTCCACCTCCTCCACCTGAGGCATGTAGGCGATGTCCGCGCGTGCCTCGCGTACCGGGCGGCCGAAGGCCAGCACCTCACCCGAGGTGGGCGACATCAGCCCGAGGATCGACTTGAACAGCGTGGACTTCCCGGCGCCGTTCGGGCCGATCAGGCCGACGATCTCCCCCACCGGCACACGAAGCGAGACGTCCTCGATCGCAGGAGGCATCCCCGGGTAGCCCGCCGTCAGGTGACGCACTTCCAGCGCGGAGACCGCGTGGTGGTGCTCGGCCAGCGGCTCACGGGCCGGGACGTGTCGTCCTTCGAGCGCCATGCTGCCTCCAGAGATCGCGGAGTCTCGGTGTTGAGCCCATGTCTCAACTAGTGAGGGTCAGCGTAGTCCAGCCGGAGGCGCACGCCAACCTCGGTCGGGTGCCTAGCGCGAAGAGTGGGCGGCGGCGCGGCAGTCCGGACAACGTCCGTAGAGTTCCAGCCGGTGCGCATCCACCTCGTAGCCCGTCTCCACGGAGATCGCGCCCAGTGCCTTTTCCAGACGCGCCGAGGAGACATCAGCCACCGCGCCGCAGTCGGAACAGACCACATGGTGGTGGTGCTCTTCCGAGCCGAGACGGTAGACCGTCCGTCCGTCATCGAGGACGACCTGACAGACGAGGCCGGAATCCTGGAGCATCCGTAGCGTGCGGAACACCGTCGCGCGCCCAACGCCGGGCGCGGCCTGCAGCAGTTCCTCTGCCGCGAAGTGGTCGCCCAGCGTCATCAGTGCTTCCGCCAGCACGCGGCGCGGCCCCGTCAGGCGTCGGCCGGCCCCGGCGATAGCGTGCTCGATCTGCTGCGCGGTACTGGTCATCCATCGATGGTACTGCGCCGCCCCGGCAGGCACCGCCGCAGGTGGCGCACATACGGCACAATGCCCGCATGACACGAAACCGCTGGCGGCTCTTCCTCTGGCTGGGAGCCTGCGCCACGTTCTTCTTCCTCGTCTGGCGTGCGCGTGGTGCCATGCTCCCATTCGCCGTGGGGGCAATCCTCGCGTACACCCTCGAGCCGGTCGTGACCGCACTCGCCGGCCTCTTCGAAGGGCGCGTGGGAGCTCACCGCAAGACGCTGGTCCGGACGCTCTCCGTCGCGGTGATCTACCTCATGTTCTTCGGGGGGCTCACGCTCGCCGGGTTCTTCTTCGTCCCCGTCGCGGCTGACCAGATGAGCCACTTCGTGGAACGGCTGCCTGACCTCGTCCGCGAGGCCCGCGATCAGACTGACGAGTGGGTGCGCATCTATCGCGAGCGCGCACCGATGGAGGTCCAACGCCAGTTGAACGGCTTCGCCGACGACGCCGCCGCCGCCGCCGCGCAGGCGGGCGAAGTCGCCGTCCGGCGCACCGTCGGCATCCTCACGGCGACTGCCGCCACGATCTTCGGATTCGCCGTCGTGCCGTTCTGGATGTTCTACGTGATGCGTGACCGCCCCACGACGGTCCCCGGCTTGCTGGGTGCCGTGCCGGTTGAGGTTCGGGAGGACGCGAGGAACCTGCTGCGCATCGCGGACTATCTCCTCGGACGCTACATCCGCGGCCAACTCTTCCTCGGCCTGATCGTGGGGCTCGCGGTCGGGATCTCGCTGACCATCATCGGCGTGGAACTCTCGATCGGCCTGGCCCTCTGGGCAGGAGTGACCGAGCTGATCCCGGTGATCGGGCCGTGGCTCGGTGCTGTCCCCGGGCTCTTGATCGTCGCCGCCACAGAACCCGGCCTGCTGATCCCGGTGGCGCTGGTCTACTTCGCGGTGCAGATGTTGGAGAACAACTTCCTCGTCCCCCGCATTCAGGGCGACGCGGTCAACCTGCACCCGGCCGTCGTGATCGTGCTCCTGGTGCTGGGTGGCGCCGTGGCCGGATTCACGGGCCTCGTGATCGTCATCCCACTCGCCGCGATCGCACGCGAGGTGTTCTGGTACACCGACCGCCGCTTGCAGGGCCAGACCGCCGAAGAGTCGATGAACGCCACACGCGCCGAGGTGTCACGACGCGAGGGGAAACCGGCAAGGGGCCTGCGCATGCCTCGGTTCAGGCGGGGGACGAAGTAGGACGGCCTTAGCGGGGGAATTTCACCGGCTGGTCACGCCAGATCGTTCCCTGCAGGACAACGGGGCCGTCCTTGCCGTTCGATGACCCCGCCACGAGGTAGATGCGCACCGGTTCCACCACGCGGTTCGCTTCCAGCACCACCTGAGCATTGCCCTGCTCGTCGGGCAGGAACGTCAAGTCGAGGAGCGAACGGGAGGTGCGATCCTCCAGCCATACCTTGTACTCCTGCCCCAGAGGCAAGGTTGGCAGCCCATGCACAGAGAGCACGCCGGCGTTCGTCTGGTCGCTCCACAGGTAGAGGCCCGCCGCGCCGTGGCTGGCACCCGTCTCCTCGAGTTCGACACGACGCACATTCGGGTCGGCCTGCACGGCAATCAGTGTGTTCTGGTCACGTCGCACGGTCGCGAGTTGGATGCCGAGGGAGTTCACGGACTGCACGGAGGCACCGGGGTCGCGTTGCGCGAGGACGGTCGTCAGGTCGCGTGTCTGCCGCTGTAAATACCCCACGTCCGACTGCAGTTTCACTGCCCACAACGTGACGACAGCGAGCACCGCCGCCATACCCGCCACGGGCATATAGCGCTCGCGCCAGGTTCGGCGCCACGGGTGACCGCGACGTTGGGCCGCATCGACGATGCGCTCGCGGAGGGAGGGGTCCGGCTGCCGCTGGGGGGCGCCGAGGGCGATGAGGTCGGCGATCTCGCGGTAAGCGCGCCACTCCGCCGCAGCGGTAGCGTCCAAGCGCACCAGGCGCTCCGCGTCGCGCATGTCCGGCTCGCTGAGCGTGCCGAGCGCGTACGCGGCGAGCAGGGCCTCTCGTTCTTCGGGTGTCACGCGCGTCCCGTCTCCTTCGCGTCCCTCCCGTCCGGCGTTTCCAGCGCGGGCGGGGGAGCGTCCACATAGTCCGCCAGTGAGATGCGCAGCCGGCGCATTCCGAGGCGGACCCGCGTCTTCACCGTGCCGAGCGGATCACCTGTCCGCTCGGCGATCTCCTGCTGGGTCAGCCCACCGAAGTAGGCCAACTCGATCACTTCGCGCTGCGCGGCTGGTAGCCGGGTCAACGCTGCCCGTACCACCACGCGCATCTCCGAGAGGATCACCCCCACCTCGGGGTCGTCGAATCGGTCGCCCCCGGCGATCTCTCGATCCGGATCCTCGTCGCGCTCTTCGGAGCGGAACCGCCGGTTCCGGCGGCGCAACTCGTCCAGCGCGCGGTTGCGGGTCACGGACATCATCCAGGAGATGAACCGTCCGCGGACCGGGTCAAACGAGGTCGGCTGCCGCCAGAGGCGGTGGAAGACCTCCTGCACGACATCCTCCGCGAGGTGGTGGTCGTGCAGGACCCGGAGACTGACAGAGAATACGAGGGCTCCGTAGCGGTCATAGAGCCGCTCGAGTGCCTCAACCTCCCCACGAGCAATAGCCGCAACCAGGTCGGCGTCCTCGGCTGCACGGTCGCGCCGGGGATCGTCGCCTGTAGGTGTTACGTCTCCGAGTCGCGCCCGGATTCGCGCGCGCGCTGTTGAGATCGTGGATGGGAACGGTTCCGAATCACGCTGATGGGGGAGCAGTCGAGGTGGCCCCACTGAGCCCTCGAACAGTCCGTCTGATGTGACATCCGGCTCGGTCACCGCTGGCCTCGTAGACCCGGGTGTGGTGGGTGCGGCAATCGTACGCCCGGAAACGTCAGAATGCGTGACGGTCCGCGCGATCGGCTACCTGCACGCGAACGTGAGGGCACCTCAGACGGCATTCCCGGTCGTGAACAGCAGGCCGCGTGCCAGCACCTCGCCCGCCAGCACCGCGCCCAGGGCGATGTAGAGGAGCCCGGTGGCGGACATCATCCCGCGAATCTGCGCGGACTTGAACGCGAGCCACGTCACCCCGATCGGGAACAGCAGCCCCACCCCCACGCGCAGCCAGAACGCCGGGTTCGCCACCAACTCGATGCCCGCGCCGTCCGAGGCCGGTACCGCCCGCGCCGGCAGCACGGCGCCCGCCAACACCAGCACTGCCTGCACCCCGAGGGCGACGAGGACCACCAGCGCCATCTGCTCCATCGGCTCCTTGGGAAGCCGTCCGGACGTCAGGTACCAGTGCCCCCACGTCATTGCCATCAGCGCTCCACCCAGCACCGCTGTCGATGCGACGAACGAGAGGACGAGGCCCACCGACGACCACGCCGGGCCGCCGAGGAACCCAGCAAGCAGCGCCAGGCACAGCAGGCCCACGGCGCTGCCCGCTACCCCCGACACCATTGAGGCGCGTCGACGCTGCCCGAACGCGGCCGCCACGTACACCGTGGAGCAGGCAAGGAATGCCACCAGGACGCCCGTGAACGGCCGCAGCCAGCCATCGGCCAGCGCGTAGCCATCGATCTCCGCGCGGGCCTCCAGGGTGCTCACCGTCCACAGCGCGAGCAGCGCAAGGGGCAGCACGAACATCGCTCCGGCTTTCACGTATCCCGTCGTGACCTGCCGTCGTGCGTCGAACACCGTGACCATGGCGAGCGAGCCGACGGCCAGTTCGACCAGCAGCACGAGGACGGTGTACGGAAGGGACGCGGCGTTCATGCCTCGATCCTCTGTGTGGGGGATCGCTGGGTCAACGCCGCGGCAGTAACACACGAGGTGAAGGGCACCCGCGCCGTCGAGGCTGCCACGTACAGCGGGTGCCGCGGGTTGCCCGCACCCGTGAGTCCCAGGCACCACGTGTGCTCCGGCAACCCACGCATCGACTGCATAGCGGCAACGAGGAGCGCGGGCGGCACGTTGCCCCACCCGACAACCACCAGGTCGGCCCGCGCGACCGCTCGGCGCACAGCCCGACGGTTCGAGGCGCCCACCGGGTCAAGATCGCCGCGCAGGGCGCTCGGACGCGTGCTCACCAGCGCGAAGAGGTTCACCACTTCGATGCTGCCCGCGACCCACGCTCGCGAGAACGCGAGGCACCGCCGCAGCGTCCGGTCGTCCTCCTGCGCATCAGCCGTCGAGGGGTTGAGCAGCACCCAGCAGACTCGGGGCCCGTCTGCCCACGTTCGACCGAGGCTGTAGCGGTATCGCCCGTCGCGTGAGAACGAGGCCCAGCCCCGCACCTCGATGTCCGTGTCAGTCGAGCGAGGCGACATCGACCCCATACTGGACGACGCCGAGCAGGTTCCCGGCGGGGTCGGCGAAGTCGAGTTCCACCCCACCCGGGATCGCGTGGTAGCCCTCTGGGATCACCACCCCGCGGGCCGTGAGGTGCGCCCGAAAGGCGGCGACGTCCGGTACGCGGAACCTGGGCTGGGCGCCGCCGCCAGCGACACCCTGGTGCAGGCCAAGGTCGATGTTCGCCACGCGGACGCGCACCCAGTGCGGCAGCGCGTCCTCCGTGACGATGCCACCGAGGACATCGCGGTAGAACGCCGCGAGTGCTCCCACATCGGGCCCCCGCACGAGCAGATGGTCCAGTAATCCGGGGCGAGGCTCGTCCGCCATCTCAATCCCTCGATCCTGCCCCGGGTGACAGCGGGGCATTGCCGCGCCGCGCCGGGAGGCGCACCATCCCCATCATGCCGCAGTACCTGACCGCAGTGCATGGCGACCGCCGCCGCTACCTCGTCAAGGCCCTACGCGAGGTCGGCCGCCGCATCACTCGCGTCGCCTCTGGCGTGGACCACAGCGTCCTCGACCTGACCCCGGAGGGGGAGGAACGGAGCATCGCGCAGATCGTAGGCGACCTCCGGGACGCCGAGCGCGAAGACCAGCAAGCCCTCGAAGCCATGCTCCGCATCGACGGCGCCACCATCGCGGCGCGCAGTAGCGAGCGCGGCATCGAGACCGAGCAATACGAGGCGGACGACGTCGCTGAACTGCTGTGGGACTTCGCCACGCTGCGCGAGGAGACGATCTGGATCCTCGAAAGCGCCGGGGGCCGCTGGCGAAATGTCGGCATCCACCCGTTCCGGGGTGAGGTCGAAGTGCTGACATGGGTGCAGGAGATCTCAGAGCGCGACCTGGACGCGATGTGGCGCATGCAGCGCATCCGCGACCTGACCCGCCGACCGGACGAGCCACCCGTCGCGGGTGACCCGAACCTCTAGCGGCGGCGCCCCCGGCTAGTCGAGGTCGTCCGCGTCCTCGTCGTCATCAAGCGGGTCCCCGAAGCCGACGAGGGCTGCTGCCTCAGCGACCAGAGTCTCGGCGTTCGTGATCGGCGCGGAGCAGTCGCGTCCTGCGCAGACGTATGCCACGCGCGGCCGGTCACCCGGGAGGCCGAGGTCGCGCATCAGACCGGCGTCTTCGAGGAGCGACAGCCGTTGCACGGTGCGTGCGGCGACCGGCAAGCGGAGCGCCGCGCGGTAGAGCGGATCGACCACGCCGTCCGGCTCACCGACCGGGAACTCCCCCACCACCTTCACCTCGGGCTCAGCCGTCAGGATGCGGTCGACGACCCGAGCGAACGAGGCGGCTGCCGCCCCGCGCGACTCGAAGCCCGGCGCGATCGCCGCCAGCGTCTCCGTCGCGACATCGAGGTAACGGTCGTCGTGTGTGAGGCGGGCGAGCCAGAGGTTCGCCTCGGCTGCTGCCACGTTGAGCGCGAACGGGATCACGGCCTCGTCCAGCAGCCCCAACTCCTCGTGCCAGTCGGCGGTGTCGAGGAAGCCGTGGCCCCGTTCCCACCAGCCACGCTCCAGGAGTCGCGCGAGGTTCCGCGCGTGTTCGAGGTACGTCCCGCCGCCGTTCACCTCGTACGCGGTGAGCAGTGCCAGCAGCGTCTCCACCTGGTCCGCCAGCAGCCCGAGCACGCGAGCGTCGCCGTCCCAGGCGTGGTACACGCCCGCTTCGCCTGCACGCATCTGGTACGCGATGAACTCGACGGCGCGCAGCCCTCGTGCGGTCCAGTCACGACGGTTGAAGGCCGAACCGGCCTCGATCAGCCCGCGTGCCGCACGCGCACACGAGTCCGCGAACACCGGCGCCCCTGCCGGTGGCAGCGTGTGCCGCAGCACGCCTGCCGAGTCGCCTAGCGCAGCGTCGAGGAACGCCGCCGCCTCCTCGACCGTCTCACGCAGTGACTCCGCCAGGTCGTCGTCTTCGCGCGCCAGTTCGGCGACCGCGAGCAGCGCCTCGCCGAGGTCGTTGGCGCAGCACATCGATCCGGGGCGCGCCGCGCGGCGCAGCGCAGCGCTTGCGACCGCTCGCGCGCGCTCGACCGCGCCGGGTGTCCGGCGTCGGTGGTGTGCGTAGCGCCACAGCCGGGCCGCCTCGACCGAGTGGGCCGCCGAGTCGTACTCCCGCTCGGCCGTCTCCAGCAGGTCGAGCGTGATGTCGAGGATGGCCGGGGTCAGTGCAGAGGAGCCGCGCCGGTACGCCGCCGCCGCACTCCCGGCTGCCCGCGTGATCCGCGCCGTCTCCGCCTCCGACAGTACGTCCTCGCGGTCACCGTCCCAGCGGGCGAGCGCGGACGTCGCGAGGGTGACAACGGCATCGGCGTCCGGCTCCGCGCGGTCGAACGGCTCACCCTCCGGCGTGAGCGCGATGACCACCGGCGCAGGGCCGTAGCGAGTGGCGATGTCCGGGCGCTCCTCGGCGTCCACCCGGACGGCCACGAACCGCCGGACGAGGGCTGCAAGGCGTACATCGGTGAGGGCGACTTCAAGCCGCTCGTCTGCACCGCTCCAGGCGCCACCAAGTACGAGGAGGATGGGGCGAGCAGATGTGCGCGCGAGGTCGAAGGCCTCGGGGCCCCACTCTCGCCACGGCAGCACATCCGGCCAGCCAGTGGACGAGCGAGACAGCGTCGGTAAATCGTCTGGCACGTGTGCGCCTCCGCAGATGGAGGTTAGCACGCGCCCTCGGGCGGCCTCGCGCGGTTACAGCCCGATGACGTCCCGATGGCCGAGGACGGCACGCGCCATGGTGACGCTGCCGAGGTGGCCGTTGCCGTGCGCGACCAGCACCTGCCAGAGGTGCTCGGCACGCGACCGCTCACCCCACGGCCGGATCGGCGCGATCGTGTCTAGATACTCCTGCGTCGCCGCCTCCAGCCGAGGCAGGACGCCCACCTTCACGGCCTCGATGTAACCCGCTAGCGCTTCGGGCTCGGGGAAACGCATCGCGTACGCCTCCTCGGGCGGCATCCCCGTGCCCTGCGCCGTCTTCGGGAGGCCCCAGCGCTCCTCGTACCCATCGCGCAGCCACACTGGGCGGTCGCGGTCGAAGGCGAAGAACAGCACGTTGTCCACGGTGCGCGCGACGTGCCACATCTCGAATGCGATCGAGTTCGACGTGGACCCCGCGCGGAAGTGGATCTGCTCGTGCGTCAGGTCGACGAGGCACTTCGAACAGTTGTCGAGCAGTCGCCCTACGAGCAGCGCCAGGTGCTCTCCAGTCGTCGTCTCAGCCATCCGTACCCCTCGATCCTCGCGAGCCGCTGAGGCCCACCGCTATGGACGCTTGCGACGCGACAGCATCACCACGACGACGCCAGCGGTGATGAGGAGCAGCGGCCCGCTCGCGAAGCCCGGCAGCCACCCGCCGTGCATCCACCCCATCCCCATCCAGCCGATACGGCTGACGAGCAACCACGCCCCGATGGCGAGGAGCCCGAGGCCGATGATGAAGCCGGTATCACCTCGGTCGCGTGGGACGCGAGGCTGCGCGGTGGCCGCCGGGGACTCCGGCAGCACGATCCACAGCACGATGTAGCCGAGGAAGGTGAACCCGCCGATCGGCCCCACCAGCAGTAGGAGCACCGCGATCACACGGACGACGGTCGGGTCGAGCGCGAGGTACTCCGCGATCCCGGCACACACGCCACCGAGGCGGCGGTCGCCGCTGCGCGTCAGCCGCCGCGGTGCAGGCTCGTTCACCGTGCTACGCCCGGTCGCGCATCAGTCCCTCGATCACATCGAGGTCGTGCTGCGAGATCTTGTGGACGTTCCCGCGGAAGCACATGCCGAGTTTCTTCGGCCCGAACGGCCTCGTCTTCTCCAGCAGGTCGGTGATCTCGCGGATCTCCACGTAGTTGCCGGGCTTCGCGATGACGACGGGCTTCGTCGGCAGGCGGAAGGGGTAGTCCTCTTCCTCCTTCACCTCCGAGTGCAGCCCCAGGTCCTTCGTCTCCTCACGCACCGTGCCGGTCACCTCGACGACCCCGCCGAACTGCACGACGCCGGTGAGGTAGTAGACGATGCGGTCGCCCGGCTGCATCTCCGCTGTCTGCCGGCGGCGTGACGCCTTGAACGGCGACAGGTCGAACTTCCGCTTGCGCAGGATCTCGAAGTTCTCCGGGGTCCCGACGTTGATCCAAGCTTGCATCGCCAACTCCTCGCACTCGCGTCCGCAGGATACCGCTCCGGCGTCAGCACACGGATAGCAAGAAGCCCCGCGTGTGCGGGGCTTCGATGCAGGTCAACCCTCGAGGGCTGTTAGCAGGGACGCGGCGTCCCCGGGTTCTCGCCGGTCTGGAACGACGAGCCGCAGGCGCAGGCCGAGACCGCGTTCGGGTTGTAGATCGTGAAGCCTGACTTCATCAGGTCCTCCACGAAGTCGATTTCAGCGCCGGAGATCATCGGGACCGACTCGCGGTCGACGACGACGTTCACGCCACCATCGAGCACCACGATCTGGTCGGTCGGGTCGGCGGTCGGCGCGATCGCCATGCCGTACTGGTAGCCGGAACAGCCACCACCGACGACGAAGACGCGGAGCATCCCGTCCGGGTACCCCTTCGCTTCGAGGAGCGACTTCGCCTTCGTTGCGGCGCGGTCGGTCATCGTAACCATCGCGCTGATGGCCATCGGGGCCGGCGCAGGCTTGCTGGAAATGGTCGCACCCATACCGGGCAGCGGAACGCTCATAGGAACCTCCGAGGTCGATCCGCGACACCGCCGTCGCTGGACTGCTCATGAATGATAACCCACCCCGGACAGCCTCCGCCATCCCGGGATGGCATCCGCCTACACCGTTGTCGGAGCGGCCTCCAGCGGCGACCGGGGTGTCAAGGCAGGCACGTGGTAGCCGCAGACGAAGTCACCCGGCAGCGACTCGGTGCGTAGCGGCACCACCTCGACCCCCAGGATGCGCGAGAGCAGCACCCGGTCGTGGTCACAGACACCGTCGTGCTCCCCCAGCAGTCGAGTGCAGGGGCAGCCCCGCCCGAGGAGGCTGGAGCCGCCGGGGGCCTCGACGACCTCGAAGTCCAGGCCTTCTTCGGAGAGCAGATGGGCCACGGAGCGGACGCGCTCGGCGAGCGTGTCGCCCTCCACGCGGGCGCGGTACTCGGCGGCCAGGCGCTCGGCCATCTTCGCGAAGATGAGGTCGGCGAGTTCGGCGCCGGAGCGTCCGGCGGTCTCGTCCGTGCTCAGGGAGACGATCTCGCTGAGCAGCCGGCGCGTCATGCGCACATAGTGCTGGCGGAACAACTCCGAACCGGAGTCCGTGATCGCGAAGATGTGGCGGGGGCGCCCCGTACCGCCTCGCTCGGGGGCGACGGAGACGAACTTGTCGCGCAGCAACAGGTCCAGGTGGCGGCGGACGGTCGCGCCGGCCAACTTCAGCTCACGGGCGAGGTCATCGACCCCCATCCGCTCCCGCCGTCGCAGGAGCGCGAGGATCTGCTCACGAGTGCCGTCGATGCCGTTCATCGCCATTCCCTCGATGGTAGGAGGGCGGTTGATCCTTTGCACGACCTCGCCCGCTCGGCCCGACGCGAGCGGGAACGCCTATCCTCGACGGCATGACCGCGCAGCGCCCCGCGCGCATCTATCTGGACCACGCGGCGACCACGCCCCCTGACCCCGCCGTGGTCGAGGCGATGCTCCCCTTCCTCACCACGACCTGGCACAACCCCTCCTCGATCTACGTCGAGGCACAGGAGGCGCGCCGCGCCATCGATGACGCGCGCGCTGTCGTCGCCCACCACCTGGGCGCGCGCGTGGAGGAGATCGTGTTCACCTCGGGGGGCTCGGAGGCCGACAACCTCGCGCTCCGCGGCGTCCTCGCCGCCACGCAGCAACGAGGGCGGCACGTGGTGATCTCGGCCGTCGAGCACCACGCCATCCTCGACCCTGCCGAACAACTCGAGCGGGACGGGCTCGCCGAGGTCACGCGTATTGCGCCGGGCCACGACGGCCGCATCGACCCCGCAGCCGTCGAGGCTGCGGTCCGCGACGACACCGTGCTTGTCTCCGTCATGCACGCGAACAACGAGGTGGGCGCGGTCAACGACATCGGGACGATCGCGCGACTCGTACACGCGAAGAACCCGCGCACCGCTGTCCACACGGACGCGGTGCAGTCTGCCGCGCACCTCGGAGTGAACGTCGACCGGCTGGGCGTCGACCTGATGACCGTGACGGCACACAAGATGTACGGGCCGCGCGGTGCGGGTGCGCTCTACGTCCGCGGCGGCACCCCGCTCGCCGGGCAGATTCTCGGCGGCGGGCAGGAACGGCGGCTGCGCGCGGGCACCGAGGACACCGCCGCCATCGCCGGCTTCGCGCACGCCATCACGCTCGCCTCGGAGCGCCGGGAGGCCGACCTGTCACACGAGCGCCACCTGCAGGCGCGGCTGATCGAGGAACTCCCGCGCCGCATCCCGCTGCTGGCGATCACCGGGCCGCGCGACCTCGACCAGCGGCTTCCCGGCAACGTGTCGTGCTGCGTCGGCTTCGTGGAGGGCGAGTCGATCCTGCTGGCGCTCGACCTCGCGGGCATCGCGGCGTCCTCGGGCTCCGCCTGCACGACTGGCTCGGTGGAGCCGAGCCACGTGCTCGTCGCGATGGGTGTCCCGGAAGACCTCGCACGGGGCTCCCTGCGCTTCACCCTCGGCCGCCAGAACACGGACGCCGAGATCGACCGCCTGCTGGAGGTGCTCCCCGGCGCCGTGCAGCGCCTGCGCGCGCTGTCCCCGATCCCGGTCACGGAGCCGCCCGCCTCGTGGCTGCCGTGGCTGGCCTCGTAGGGCTCAGTTCGTGGTTTGCCGCCCTCCGAGGCCCGGCGTAGCATGCGGCGGATGGCGAATCTGACAGCGGGGGCTCGCTTGTGACCACGGTGCCGCGTTCCTTGAACCTCGGTCTGGACATCGCTGCCGCCTCGGCGGGCGAAGGCGCACTGCGCCTGCCGCACCCGCTGCTCGGTGAGCAGGAACTGACCGGCGCTGCCCTCGAAGAAGAGGTGCGCAAGAACGTCCTGATGACGTCCGTGGACACGCTCGTGAACTGGGCGCGCGCGCACTCCCTCTGGCCGGCGATGTTCGGCCTCGCCTGCTGCGCCATCGAGATGATCGCCTCGGCCACCTCGCGCTACGACATCGCGCGGTTCGGGTCAGAGGTCTTCCGAGCATCGCCCCGGCAGGCGGACCTGATGATCGTCGCGGGCACGGTGACCTGGAAGATGGCGCCGGTGGTGCGCCGCATCTACCTCCAGATGGCTGACCCGAAGTGGGTCATCTCCATGGGCGGCTGCGCGATCATGGGCGGGCCGTTCGCGTACGCCTACTCCGTGCTGCCCGGCGTGAACCTCATCGCACCCGTCGATGTCTACGTGCCGGGCTGCCCGCCGCGTCCGGAGTCCCTGCTGCAGGGGCTGATAATGCTGCAGGACAAGATCAAGCACTTCGATGTCACCGGGCAGCGCGCCCGCCCGGAGCCGGATGGCGACTTCTCCGCCTACCTGCCCGAGGGCGACCCGATCCGCCGTGAACTCGAGTCGCTGTTCGCCCCGTTCCCGGGCCTGAACGACCCGGACCGGACTTCGGGCGGCGTCCCGCTCGCCCACATCTAGGGTCTACTCGACCGCCGGACCGACGACCTCGATCACGTCGCCGACACGCACCTGGCCCCCCGCTTCGATGTGGCATCGCAGGCCACCGTTGAACCCCACCAGCGCCTTCGTGATCCCCGGCTCGCCGGTCAAGTCCTCGATGTAGCGGCAGGGGTCGCAGGCCCGCACACCGACGACCACGGCTTCGCCGATCCGGAAGCGAATCCCCACGAGGCTTTCGAGCCGTACGCCGCGCGTCACGAGGTTTCGCCGCGCCTTGGACGGCGCGATCCCGATCGCCTCAGCGACCTCGGCCTCGAACAACGTCAGTTCCTGGTCGGGCCACTGCGGGTCGCTCCACCACCCAGTCCGCAGGGCATAACGGTCGCCGTCGATCCCCACACCGGGCACCAGCAGGGCCACCTCGTGCTGCTCCATCGGCGCACCGGCGCGGGGGGATGTGCAGATCGCGACGATCGACGCGCCCTCGGTCACCGCCGGGCCGGCCATGGTGCGTATCGCGGGTTGCGGGTGGGCATCTTGATCCCCTCCTCGGCGGTCATCCCACGCGGGGCGTCTGACCAACACTGAGCGCGGCGACGGCGTCCGCATCGTACCGCCCGTATTCGTGCGCCGAGCACGCCGTGCAGGTGTGCGGCCTTCCTCAGCACCTCGGTTCAAGGCGACCTGACGCCCCAGGGCCGAGTCACGGTTGACACGTTGAAGCCTGCGGGCGGAGCATCGGGCCCCGACCAACGCATCAGCGAGGAGCCCAGCATGATTCGGAACGCCATCGAGCGTCTCATCCGGCCGACGGAGACCGCATACGCGCACTGCGACCTGCCCTGCGGCGTGTACGACCCCGCGCAGGCCCGCATTGAGGCGGAGTCCGTCAAGGCCGTCCAGGAGCGCTACCAGAAGGCCGACTCCATGAAGTCCGCCGCCGAGACGGTGGAGGACTACCGCTCGCGCTGCCTCTCCATCAAGGAGGAGCGCGCGAACATGGTGAAGGAGCACCTGTGGGTGCTCTGGACCGACTACTTCAAGCCCCCCCACGTGGAGAAGTACCCGCAACTGCACCAGCTGTTCTGGGACGCCACCAAGGAAGCCGGCCTGTCGAAGAAGTCGCAGGACCCCGCGCAGGGCGAGAAACTGCTCGGCCTGATCAAGCAGATCGACACGATCTTCTGGGAGACGAAGAAGGCCTAGGTCTTCTCGACTTCCGAGCCGGTTGATGATGATGCAGCGGCTGTGGTTGGCGCTTGGTGCGCTGGCTGCGGCCGCTGTTTCCATACTCGCGGTCGTGTTGCGCCGAGGCGTGATGCGCGTCGAGGTTGCGGGCGAGAGCATGACACCGGCCCTCGAGCCCGGGGACTTCCTCATCCTGCGGCGAGGCGCACCACCGGCCGGCGCTGAGTACGGGCAGATCGTCGCGCTCCACGATCCGAGGCCGGAGGGTGACGGCCGGCTGCTGCTGAAGCGCGTCGTCGGGCAGCCCGGCGAGGCACTGCGCGTGGGTGGCAGTCTGCAGGTGAACGGTCGCGTGCTCATCGAGCCCTACGCCCACGGCGATACCCCCACCGAACAGCATCGCGGCATCAACCGCCTGGAAGCGGGCACGTACTTCGTGCTCGGCGACCATCGAGGCGCGTCGACAGATAGCCGGGACTTCGGGCCGGTGGCTCGCGAGGCGATCGCCGGGTTCGCCGTGCTGCGCTACTGGCCGGTCGCGCGCGCTGGCTGGCTCCGCCCGCCCGTGCGCCGCCTGCTGGGCGTGGGGCCCGAGGTGCCTCAGCCGCTGGTGTGGCAAACCCCCAGCCCGGACGCGGGAAATCCCTGACTGAATCCTGAGGCTCGTCAGCCGACAATCCTCCGTGGAAGGTGCGCCCGAATACGGGCCGCCACGGAGGCAGGGATGCCGGACGCCCGAATCGACCTCGCGGACCCATTCGCTGGAGCGCGAGCGGCGCTCGCCGCCCGCATCGCGAACCGTCGCGCCGCAGCGGGAGAGCGCCTCAGCATGGACGAGATGGTGGCCGGTGTCGCCGAACTGCGTCCGTTGCCTGCCGTCGCCTTTCGCGTCCTCGAACTCTCGGATGACGCGAAGTTCTCCGCCCACGAACTCGCCTCGCTGATCGCGAGCGACCAGGCGCTGACCTCGAAGGTCCTGCGGCTGGCGAACTCGCCGTTCTACGGCTTTGCACGTCGGATCACGACGGTGCGTGACGCTGTCGTGCTCCTGGGCTTCCGCGCCGTGCGCCAGTCCACCCTCGCCGCATGCGTCGTCGGCGATGCCCGACGCAGCACGAGCCTGGACTACGACGCGTTCTGGCAGTTCTGCGTGGCAACCGGGATGCTGGCCGAGGTGCTGGCACGCACCGAAGGTCGCTACCAGGACCAGGCGTTCACGGCGGGTGTCCTGCACCAGGTCGGCGTCCTCGCCCTCGACCAGTTCCGGAGCGATCTGCTCCGCGCCGTCGTCGACCGCTCCGCGAGCGGTGTCTCTCGCACGACCGCCGAGCGAGACGTCCTGGGCTTTACGACCGCCGAACTCGGGGGAGCGCTGGCGGAACACTGGGGGTTCCCCGCGGACCTCGTCGACGCAATCGGCAGCCACACCCGTCCGCTGGACGAACTCGCGGTGGAGGGCGGTCTGGCCGCCACGGTCGCTCGCGCTCGCCTCTACGCCCGCGCCTACGGCATGTCGGACGGCGTCGCCCCCACCTCCGAGGCCACCGTGCCTGGGGAGTGGGCTCAGGGCCCCCTGGCTGCCTCGCTGCGTCAGGCCGGCGGCATGGAGACCATCCTGGAGCGAGTCGACGCCTTCATGGCTGCCGCCGCGGCGTAACCGCGTCCCGACGGACGCCCTCTCGAATCTGAGAGCCGAGGCCGTGAAACACCCACTCCGAGGTCGGATCTGGGCACTTCCGGGCGGATATCGCCCCGAAGCGCCTCAGGGATCTTGCGCGCTGCCTCGCGATTCGGTACAACCGTTAGCACTCCAACCCGCAGAGTGCTAACGCAGCACGACCCAGCGACCGCGGCGGTCGCGGGCGCAGGACGAGGACGAAGGACGGGAACTCACTATGGCCAAGCAGCTGCTGTTCGACGAAGAGGCGCGCCACGCGCTCCGGAGCGGCATTGACGCCCTGGCGGACGCCGTGAAGATGACGCTCGGGCCCCGGGGCCGGAACGTCGTGCTGGACAAGAAGTTCGGCGCGCCGGTCATCACCAACGACGGTGTCACCATCGCCAAGGAAATCGAACTCGCTAACAAGTTCGAGAACATCGGCGCACAGTTGGCCAAGGAGATTGCCTCCAAGACCAACGACATCGCTGGTGACGGCACCACGACCGCTACGGTCCTGGGCCAGGCGATCGTCCACGAGGGCATGAAGAACGTCGCCGCTGGCGCCGACCCGATGGCCCTGAAGCGCGGCATCGAGATGGCCGCTCGCGCCATCAAGGAAGCCGTCACCAAGAACGCCACCAAGGTCACCACCCGCGCCCAGATGGCGCAGGTCGCTGCCATCTCCGCCGCGTCCAAGGACATCGGCGAACTCATCGGTGAAGTGATGGAGCAGGCCGGCAAGGACGGCGTCATCACCATCGAGGAAGGCCGTGGCGTCGAGACCGAGATCGAGTACGTCGAGGGCATGTCCTTCGACCGTGGCTACATCTCGCCGTACTTCGTCACGAACCCGGAGCGGATGGAAGCAGTCCTCGAAGACCCGTACATCTTCGTCACGGACCGCCGGCTGTCCTCGGTGAACGAGATCCTCCCGTGGCTGGAGAAGCAGATCCAGGTCTCCAAGAACCTGCTGATCATCGCGGAGGAAGTGGACGGGGAAGCCCTCGCCACCCTCGCCGTGAACAAGCTGCGCGGCACGATCAACGTCGTCGCCGTGAAGGCCCCGGGCTTCGGCGACCGACGCAAGGAGAACCTCGGCGACATCGCCGCGTTCACCGGCGCCACGCTGATCTCGCAGGAGTTGAACCGCTCGCTTGAGTCCGCGGTCGCGACCGACTTCGGCCGCGCTCGTCGCGTGGTCATCGGCAAGGAAGACACCGCGATCATCGAGGGCAAGGGGTCGAAGAAGGCCATCACCGAGCGGGTCGCGATGATCCGCGCGCAGTTGGACAGTGCGACCTCTGACTGGGACCGCGAGAAGCTGCAGGAGCGCCTCGGCAAGCTCGCCGGCTCCGTCGCCATCATCAAGGTCGGTGCGGCCACCGAGGTCGAACTGACCGAGAAGAAGCACCGTGTGGAGGACGCCCTGTCCGCCACTCGTGCCGCCGTCGAAGAGGGCATGGTTGCCGGTGGTGGCGTCGCGTTCCTGAACGCGCTGCCCGCCCTGGACAAGTTGGTCATCGAGAACCTGGACGAGCAGACGGGCGTGAAGATCCTCCGCCGCGCGCTGGAGGAGCCGCTTCGTCGGATCGCCACCAACGCCGGCCAGGATGGCTCGGTGGTCGTGCAGAAGGTGGCCAGCCTCAAGAAGGGCCAGGGCTACGACGCCGCAGCCGATGTCTACGGCGACATGATCGCGCTGGGCATCATTGACCCGGCGAAGGTCACGAAGGCGGCCCTGGAGAACGCCGTGTCCATCGCGGGCATGGTGCTCACCACGAATGTGCTGGTCACCGACCTCCCGGACGACTCCCGCCCGAACGCGGGTATGTCCGCGGACATGTACTAGCCGAGGTACTCGAGGGTCACCCCTCGCTGACGGAAACCTCAGGGGGCCGGGAAACCGGCCCCCTTCCGCATCCGGCGTCACGCTCGTACGCTCGATTCAGGCGGACACCACGATGACGAATGACAACGGCCTGACGCTCGATATCGACGCGCTCCTGATGGCGGCGGCGGAGACCGAGGTGCTCGTCGTCGGTTTCGACTTCATGACAGAGCGCGTGGTCATCGACTTCCGCGCCGACGACCGAGGGTACTCGCTGCCGCTCCTCGAACTCGCTGAACCAATGGCGGATGCGGCAGAGCGTGTGGCCTGGCTGGCGGAGCGCCGCCCATCGCTCGCGCCACCGGAGCGCTTCCTGTTCTTCGTCTGGCCCCACTCGATCCGCACGCTGGCGGACTCGCCCGTCGCCGACCGCATCCTCGAGCGGCTCCGCGAGGCGTACGACGCGGACTACCGCCCGACGCTGCGAGGCGTGATCGCCGGTCTCCGTCGCGCTGAGCACGACGAACAGGTCGCCGCCATCCGCGGCCTCGATGGCTTCGAAACGCTGTGGGAGCGCGAGCGCTAGGGTCGACACCTCAGGCTCAGGCGTTGCCCTCGGCGGCCCGCTTCTCCTCGATCTTGCCGAGTGCACGTCCCTGATCCCGGGTGGGGTCTTCGATCAGGCCGTAGATCTCGCGGCCCTCGTGCCCCTCGGGCAGGTACTCCGTGATCGGCATGCCGTCCTTCGTCACGAAGAGCAGGCAGTGGCAGTACTTGAACTTCTGCATCTCGTCGCAGGCACAGATCCATTTGCGGCGTTTCGTCTCTTCAGCCAACGGGAGGTAGAGGTTGTCCGCGTCGTCGCCGGCGAGTTCCCTCGGCGGGTAGAAGTTGCAGGGGCACACGGGCCGCCCAACGACATCGATGTTGTGGGCGAGGCCGAGGACCACGCCCTCGGTGATGCTGCGGTCGGGGTGCAGGTGGGTGCCGCTCTTTTCCGCGAACTTCTCCGCGTAGCGCCACATCTTGTCCACGTTCTGCGGCGTCGGATCGTCCTTGGCCATTCGATGCGGCTCCATTCGTTCCGCGTCCAGCGTAGAGCCCGCTACGAGGCCGTCCACCACGGCTCGGCAGGTTCCTCGCGGTCGCCTCGACCGATGAACCACGCGACGAGGGCGGCCACCGCCATCACCACCGCCGCCGCGATGAACACCTCACGGAAGGTGGTCACCTGCGCCTCGGCGATCAGGCGCTCGAAATCGGGCGAGTTGAACTCCGCCTGCGAGGCGCGCGCGTAGAACCGGCCGAGGCCTGTGGACGTCAGCACTGCCGTCCCCACCAGCATCCCCGTCACGCGCGAGAGCGTGAGCCACGCGCTCGCGGTCGCGCGTGCGCCCTCGGGCACGCCCTGCAGCACCGCCGCGCCGAGCGGGGCAATCACGAGGCCGAAGCCGAAGCCGCCCACGACCTGCGGCACGCTGCGCAGCACCTCGGACAGCGTCGCGTCCCACGCCTGCAGCCCCACAAAGCCGGCGGCGGCGAGCGTCATGCCAAGGCTGGCGGTGACGCGCAGGCCCAGCCGCGAGCCCAGCCAGCCCCCTGCCAGCGCCCCCAGCGGCACGGCCGCCGTCAGCCGCATCAGCGTCAGGCCGCCATCGAGCGGTGACCCCAGCAGGACGAGGTTCACGAACAGCGGCACGCCGATGAGCGCCGTGATCAACCCGCCACCCACCAGCAGGCTCGCGAGGTTGGCCGCGGCGACGTGGCGCCCCGCCAGCATCGATGGGCGCACCATCGGCTCGGGCGTGCGTGCCTCATGCCAGGCGAAGACGGCCAGCGTCGCGAGGGCGAGCCCGACGAGCGTTAGCGTCACCGCTAGCGGGCGAGGGCCGTTCGGGTCGTCCACCAGCGCCACGGTGAGGATGGCGAGCGCCAGCCCGAGGAGGGCCGCCCCCGGCCAGTCGATGCGCCCTCGACGCCGCTCGTCGCCGGCGAGGCGCCAGACGGCGTAGCCGATCGGCGCGGCCATGGGAAGGTTCACCCAGAACACCGTGCGCCAGCCCGCGAGGTCGGTGATGACGCCGCCCCACAGCGGCCCGAGCAGCGCCCCACCTTCCGAGGCCGCCGCGATCGCGCCGAGGCCGAGCAGGCGCTTCCCGGCGGGCACCTCGGACGCCACGATCGCCATCGCGACTGGCACGACACCGCCGCCGCCGACGGCCTGCAGGCCGCGCGCCACCACGAGCCAGGTGTAGCCCGGCGACACGGCGACGAGCGCACTCCCCACCACGAAGCACGCGATGCACGCCGCGAACACCCTCGCGTGGCCGTAGATGTCGGCGACACGCCCGACGATCGGCAGCGCCACGAGGTAGCCGAGCAGGTAGCCGTTCACGATCCAGGACGAGCGATAGAAGTCGTCCACGGTGAGGCCGATGTCGCTGATGATCGCGGGCAACATCGTGACGATGGAGGTCTGGTCGTCCGCGGCCACGAAGACGCCGAGCGCGACCCAGGCGATCAGGACACGCGCACGCCGATCGGAGGCAGGCCCGGCAGCGCTCACGACAGCATCACTACCGGGCTGCTCCGGTCTGGGGCGCGTCGATCTGGATCGCCTCATCGAACTTCGACAGCGTGAGACGGCGAAGGAGGTTGGCGGGTTCGCCCTCGGCCACGGCGCCATCGATCTCCACCCGCACGAGGACGGGGTCATCGACACCCACCCAGGCGCGCACCTTCAGCGCGCGGCCCGGCGCGGCGTTCGCGGCGAACAGGGTCATCTTCCCCGAATCCACGAGGGCCTCGACTCGGTGGGTGTTACGGCCCTCGACCTTCTCGGTCGCCGTCACCTTCGCCTCGGTCGTGCCGCGCATGAGAGCCGTGACGCCGACGGCCGGGTCGAAGAACTGTGAGACGGAGATCTGCTCTTCCTCCCACCGGCCGGTCACCGGGTTCGTGATGTACGAGTGCCCCGGCAGCGCCACGATGCCGACGGCGATGTTGAGCGGCCCCGCCTTCGCCTTCGCGTCCAGCCGCAGGCGGTCCGGCGGCACCACGTCCCCGCTCGCGCTCACCATCTGCAAGCCGCGCACGATCTGCGAGGTGCCGTTCTCGTGCGCCAGTTCGAAGTGGAACGACTTCACGTTGTCCATCCGCTCGGCGCCGCGACGCAGCACATCGGCTGCATCCGCCTTCGGCGTGTCCCCGCCGCTTCGGCACGCCGAGGCGAACACGCCGCCACCGAGGACGGCGCAGGCGAGCGCGAGCAGCGCGAGGCGCCGGCGCATCAACGCACCTCCAGCGCGGCAGGGCCGGCCTCGACGGTGCCGATGCGCCAGCAGCCGCCCGTCTCCGCCTCGATGGTCGAGCGAAGCCGCTCGGCGTCTGCCTCGGCGACCGCGATGAGCAACGGGCCGGAGGTCTGCGGGTCGAACAGCAGTGTCGCGAGCGACTCATCGATGCCGGCGGGCAGCGTCACGCGGTCGCCGAGTTGCGCGCGGTTCCGCCCGCCACCGCCGGTTGAGACGCCCTCGGCGGCAAAGCGCTGGGCGTCGGGGAGCGCCGGCACCCGTGCCGCCTCGATCACCAGGCGCACGCCAGAGCGGTCCGCCATCTCGCGCGCGTGCCCCAGCAACGAGTACCCGGTGATGTCGGTCATTGCGTGGGCGCCGTGGGCGACCGCCGCCTCCGAGGCCGCGCGGTTGAGCATCAGCATCGAGGTCACGGCCGCCTCGTAACCGGCTTCGTGGGCGGGACGCTGCTCCTTCGCGGCGGTCATCAGCAGGCCAGTGCCGATGCGCTTGGTCAGCAGCAGCACGTCCCCGGGCAGCGCGCCCGCCTTGCGCATGATCTTCGCGGGGTCGACGACGCCGGTCACCGAGAGGCCATACTTCGGCTCGGGGTCGAAGATCGTGTGCCCACCGGCGATCACACCGCCCGCCTCCGCCACCTTCGCCGCGCCGCCTCGCAGCACCTCGGTGAACAGGGCGACATCGAGGTCTTCGGGCCACGCCGCGATGTTCAGCGCGAGCCGGACCTGACCGCCCATCGCGTACACATCGGACATCGCGTTCGCCGCCGCAATCGCGCCGTAGGTGTATGGGTCGTCGACGACCGGCGGGAAGAAGTCGAGCGTCTGGACGATGGCAACACCCGGTGCCACCTCGTAGACCGCCGCGTCGTCCGCGCCATCGAGGCCGACAAGCAGCTCCGGATGCGCACCCGCGTGGAACCCGGGGACATTCGCCAGCACCTCGGCCAGCGTCCCCAGCCCCATCTTCGCCGCGCACCCCGCGCACGATGCCAGCCCGGTCAACCGAAACGCCTCAATCGCCATCGGATGCTCCCTCACGCGCTCTCAGCGTATGCGCCTCGTTACCATCCGCCCATGCCCCGCAAGCCCACCGCCCCGTCACTCTGGTCGCCCACCGAGGTCATTGCCATCCTCGACGAGCGGTATGGGCGTGCGCCGCAGCAGACGTCGCGGGCGCCGCTGTTCGAGTTGGTGCTGACGCTGCTGTCGCAGCACACGTCCGACCACAACTCGGGGGAGGCGATGCACCGGCTAGTGGAGCGGTTCCCGACGTGGGATGAGGCGCTCGCGGCGCCCGTCGAGCAGATCGAGGACGCGATCCGGGCGGGCGGGCTCGCCCCCACCAAGTCGAAGCGGCTGCACGCACTGCTGGCCGAGGTACACGGGCGGCGGCCGGACTGGGACCTCGACTTCCTGGCGGAGATGCCGCTGGACGAGGCGAAGACGTGGCTCACGAGCATCAACGGCGTAGGGCCGAAGACGGCGGCGTGCGTGCTGCTGTTCGCGCTCGGACGTCCGGCGCTGCCCGTCGACACGCACGTCGAGCGCGTCGCGAAGCGCCTCGGGCTGGTGCCGGCGAAGATGCCGGCGGACAAGGCGCACGCGGTACTCGAGGGGATGCTGGCGCCGGCCGAGGTCTACGCGTTCCACGTGGACCTCATCCAGCACGGGCGCCGGACCTGCCACGCGCGGGGGCCGAAGTGCGAGGCGTGCCCGCTGCTCGAGCGGTGTCCGCAGGTGGGCGTGGTCTAGCCGATGAGTTCCGGACTATGGCACGTCCGGGCGGTCGAGCAGCAACTGCACCTCGACGGCGCTGTGCCACTCCCCGAACTTGCGACCGGTCTCGATCTCCTCGCCGATCACGGTGTAGCCGAACTGACGGTGCAACTCGATGCTGCCGGTGTTGGTCGAGGTGATCCAGGCGACGATCGAGCGAAGGCCGAGGGCACGTCCGGCCTCGATCACCCGCGCGAGGAGCAGGCGGCCGATGCCGGCGCGCTGATACGGCGTGTCCACCATGATCGTGTTCTCACGCGTGTACTGGTAGCCACGCCGCCCGCGATACGTCGACAGGTAGGTGAACCCGATGACCGCGCCGACCGAGGTGGCGACGAAGACCGGTGAGGCGTCGTCGTGCTCGGTGAACCACTCGATGCGGCGCTCGATGGGCCACTCGTCGAGTTCCCATGTGGCGACGCCCTCCCGCACCTCGCGGTTGTAGATCGCGTTGATCGCGTCCAGGTCGGCCTCCTTGGCCCGGCGAATGACGAGGTCAGCGGGCGGGGGCATTGAGGATGACTCCCATCTGGACGAGGGTCCGCCACTGCTCGAACTTCCAGCCAGCCTCGGACAGGCGGCTCATCACCTCGAAGCCGAGGGACCGATGCAGCGCGATGCTCGCCGCGTTCTCCGAGTCGATGCCCGCGATGACGAGGTGGGCGCCCGTGCGTCGTGCCTCGTCGAGGACGGCGGCGACGAGGAGGCGGCCCAGTCCGCGGCGCTGAACCTCCGGACGGAGGTAGACGGAGTCGGTGCGCGTCGTGCGGTAGGGAAGGCGTGGCGAGTAGAACGAGAGGTGCGCGAACCCCGCGACCTCGCCTCGGGCGTCCGCGACGAAGACCGCTCCGCCCTCGCGCTGGTGTGCATGGAACCACGCGAGGCGCGCGGCGGCCGTCCACGGCTCTATGTCCCACGTCGCAACGCCCTCGAGAATTTCGCGGTTGAAGATGGCGTCGATCGCGGGCAGATCGGCCTCGGTGGCGGGGCGGATGCGGACCTCGGCGGGCGACATGCGCGGGAGTGTGACACAGGCAGGCTGGCACGTATACTCGCGACGTAACGAGACCCGTGCCTCGAAGGAGGATGGGGAGATGACCACCACGCGCGCCCTCCGCCACACCGCTGTCCTGCGTGTGCGCCGCGCGCGTACCGGCTTCCGACGCCTCGGCTAGACCGCGCGCCGGAATCCACCTCGTCACCTCAGCCCTCGGAGTCTCACCCCATGCCTCATCCCACCCCGGAACCCTCGGGCCTCGAATGGATCGCGGGCGGCCACGTCACCACGCCCGCGGGATTCCGCGCCGGCGGCGCCTACGCCGGCATCAAGACCTACGGCGATGACCCCCGCCTGGACATCGGCATCCTCGGCAGCGATGGGCCGCTCACCGTCGCCGGCATCTTCACGAAGAACGCCGTCACTGGCGTCTCCGTCACCTGGGACAAGTCCGTGCTCGCCGAACGTCGAGTCGTGCGCGGCCTCGTCTGCAACTCCGGCAACGCGAACACCGTCACCGGCGACCAGGGTGAGCGCGATTGCGCCCGCATGGCTGCCCTCGCTGCTGCCCGCCTCGGCTGTGACCCTCGCGAGATCCTCGTGGGGTCCACGGGCGTCATCGGACGGCTGTTGCCGATGGACAAGGTGGAGCACGGCCTGGCCGAGGTCGCGCTGACCGAGGACGGCGGCCTGCGCTTCGCGCGCGCGATCATGACCACGGACACGCACGAGAAGCAGGCCGCCGTACGCATCACCGCCGCCGGCCGCACCTACACGATCGGCGGGTGCGCCAAGGGCGCCGGCATGATCCACCCGGACATGGCGACGATGTTCGCGTTCATCACCACCGACGCGCCTGCCGACGCGGCATGGCTCGAGGCGACACTGCGCGATGTCGCGTCCCGCACCTACAACATGATCGATGTCGACATGGACACGTCGACGAGCGACACGGCGCTGCTGCTGGCGTCCGGCCTCGCGGGTGGCGAGCCGCTCACCGCAGCGCACCCGGCCGCCGCCGCGGTCGCCGCCGCCATCGAGGCGGTCGCGCGTCACCTCGCCTGCGGGATCGCCCGCGACGCCGAGGGCGCCACGTGCCTCATCGAAGCAGTCGTCGAAGGCGCAGCGAGTGTGGACGACGCCCGCGTGGTGGCCCGCACGATCACCTCGTCGCCGCTGATCAAGACGATGGTCACGGGGCGCGACCCGAACTGGGGGCGGATCATGATGGCCGCGGGGCGCTCCGGTGCGCAGTTCGAGGCCGCGCGCACATCGGTCTGGATCGGTGACATCCAGGTCCTGCAAGTCGGCCAGCCGACCGAAGCGGACCTGAAGGCGGTCTCTCGTGCGATGGCCGGCGAGGACGTGCAACTGCGTATCCACCTCGGCGCTGGCACGGACGCGGCTACTGCCTGGGGCTGCAACCTGACCGCCGAGTACGTCAGCATCAACGCTGACTACACCACCTAGCACGAGCACAGCAGCGAGAGCGACGACACATGCCCCTCACCACCGTTGTGAAGATCGGCGGCTCCACCCTCGGCTCCGAGGACACCACGCTGAGCGACCTGGTCGCGATGCAGCGTGCGGGAGAGCGTCCCGTTGTCGTACACGGTGGTGGCGCGATGATCACGGACTGGCTGCGTCGCCTTGAGATCCCGTCGCAATTCGTCGATGGCCTGCGTTCCACGAACGCCGATGCGATCAACGTCGTCGTGGGCGTGCTGCGCGGCGTGGTGAACACGCAACTCGTCGGGGAGATCGGCGCGCTCGGTGGGCGCGCGGTCGGCCTCTGCGGTGTGGACAGCGGGCTCGTCACGGCGGAGCGCTACGACGACCGCCTCGGCTTCGTGGGCCGGATCACGGGCGTGAACACCGAGCTGCTGCTCAGCCTGCTCGACAGCGGCGTGATCCCGGTCATTGCGCCGATTGGCCTCGAAGCGCCATCGCAGCCGCTGAACATCAACGCCGATACGGTCGCGGGCGAGGTCGCACGCGCGTTGCGTGCGGACAGTCTCGTGTTCCTGACGGATGTTGAAGGGTTGCTGGACGCGCAGGGTGCGCTGGTGCCCGAACTCAATCAGGCACGTGCTACGGCGTTGCGCACATCCGGCGTCCTGGGCGGGGGTATGATTCCGAAGGTCGAGGCCTGCTTCCGAGCAGCCGAGGCTGGCGTGGCCGCGTCCATGGCGGACGGCACCGTCCCCGGCATGCTTCGCCGGGTCGCCTCTGGCGAACGAGTTGGCACACGCATCGTGGCGTAGAGGGCGCGGCATCTGTCGCGACGCCACGAAAGATTCAGGAGATCCATGGGATTCCACGACGACGGCGACGATCGAGAAAACCTGGGGCCACCACCGGAGATGTTCCGGCTCGGCTCCGTGGCACGCGACCGCCGCCCGCCCGCCGGTGCGCTGCGCTGGGTCGGCCTCGCGGCTGCTGCCGTCGTCGCGTTCCTCCTCCTCGACACGCTGAAGTCGATCTACGTCGAGGTGCTGTGGTTCACCTCGGTCGGCTTCGGGGCGATCTACAAGACGGTCGTCCTGTGGCAGGTTGTGCTGTTCCTCGGTGGGATGGCGATCACCATCACTGCCGTCGGGGCGAACATCTGGCTCGCACGCCGCCTCGCTCCCAAGGGGGTCGACGAGTCGTTCCTTGACGAGGTCGACCCGGAGGCAATCCGGAAGCTCGGCGCCATCGTCCTGGTGGCGGGCACGATCTTTCTCGGGCTGATCCTTGGTGCCGCCGCCGCCGGTGGCTGGCAGACCATGGCCGCGTGGCGGAATGCTGTCCCCTTCGGGACCACTGACGCGCAGTTCCAACGCGACATGTCGTTCTACCTCTTCACGCTGCCGGCCTGGCACGGGATCCGTGCGTGGATCCTCGGCCTCGTCGCGGTCTCGCTCATGGGTGCCGGGAGCGTGTACGCGCTGACGCTGTCGCTGCAGCGCTTCGAGTTGAACATCACCCGCCCGATGCGCATCCACCTCTCCTTGCTGGCCGCAGTGTTCCTGCTGCTGATCGCCGGTGGACACTACCTGTCGATCTTCGACCTGGTCACGGACGGCTCCGGGATCGTCTACGGCGCCATGTACACCGATGTGCATGCCCGGCTGCCGGTGCAATACCTGCTCGTCGCGCTCGGCCTGTTCACCGCGGTCGTCACTGCCGTGAACCCGTTCATGTCCGAGCGCGGGTATCGAGCCCCTGCGTTCGCCCTCGGACTCTGGGTGTTCGCGGGAATCGTCGGCGGGGTCATCTACCCATCGACGGTCCAGCGCTTTGCGGTCGACCCGAACGAGCGCCAGAAGGAAGAAGTCTTCATCGGGCGCAACATCGAAGCGACTCGCTACGCCTTTGGCCTCGACAAGGTGGAGGAGTCCCAGTATCCCGCCAACCAGGCGGTCACGCCCAAGGAGTTCGAGGAGAACCCGGAGACGATCCGGAACATCCGCCTGCTTGACCCGATCCCGTTGCTGGACACGTTCAACCAGATCCAGGCGATCCGGCAGTTCTACACGTTCCGAGACGTCGATGTGGACCGCTACACCATCGGCGGACGCGCTCGCCAGGTCATGGTCGCCGCACGCGAGCTCGATGTGACCCGCGCGCAAGATCGGAACTGGACACGTGAGCGCCTCCAGTTGACCCACGGCTTCGGCGCGGTGGTCGCACCCGTCAACGAGGTGCGCGACGAGGGCCTGCCGGTCCTGCTGACCTCTGACATTCCACCGAAGTCGGACGTGGTGCCGATCACGCCGGACGGCTCGCGTATCTACTTCGGTGAACTCACCAACCACTACGTCGTCGGTCGCTCCAGCGAGCCCGAGTTCGACTACCCGTTGGGCGAGGGGAACGCAGAGACGAACTACCTGCCCGACCGCGGCATCCGGATGAACTCGATCATTCGGAAGGTCGCACTCGCCTGGGACCTCGGCGATCAGAACCTGCTGATCTCGGAGCGGGTGACCCCGGACTCGCGCCTGCTGATGCGGCGCAACATCAAGGATCGCGTCGCACATGTCGCGCCCTGGATCCACCTCGACAGCGACCCGTACGCCGTGATCCTGGACGGCAAAGTGATGTGGCTGCTGTCCGCCTACACCACCGCGACGAAGTTCCCGTACTCCCAGCCACGTGATGGCGGCGTGAACTACATCCGTAACAGCGTCAGCATCACAGTAGACGCCCAGACGGGCGACATGCGCTTCTACCTGCAGGATCCGAACGACCCCATCGCCGCAACGTGGGCGAAGGTGTTCCCAACCCTGCTGCGCCCGCTGTCTGAAATGCCCGCCGGGATGCGCGAACACCTGCGCTACCCGCTGGACATCTTCAAGATGCAGTCGCAGACCTACCTCCGTTACCACATCACTGATCCGAACGTGCTGTTCATCGGCGAAGACGCGTGGAACATCCCCACGGAGCGCTTCCGCGATCAGGAACAGCCCGTGGAGCCCTACTACGTGGTGATGTCGCTCCCGCGCGAGGATGGCAAGCCCGAGGGCAAGTCAGAGTTCGTGCTGATCATGCCGTTCACGCCTCGTCAGCGACAGAACACGGTCGCGTGGCTCGCCGGTCGCTCCGATGGTGACTTGTTCGGCGGCCTGCGCGCCTATCGGTTCCCGACGGAGACACTCGTCTTCGGCCCCGCGCAGATCGAGGCGCGCATCGACCAGAACCCGGGCATCTCCGCGCAGTTGACGCTCTGGAACCAGTCCGGGTCGCAGGTGATCCGCGGCAACCTGCTGATGATCCCGGTCGGCTCTTCATTCCTGTTTGTCGAGCCGATCTATCTGCAGGCGGAAAACTCGAGGCTCCCCGAGCTCGTGCGCGTCGTAGTCGCCAACGGCAACAACATCGCGATGGAGAAGACTCTGGCAGAAGCCATCGACGTGCTGCTCGGCAAGCGGCAGTCCTCGCTGCCTGGCGCTTCACAGCAGCCCGGACAAACACCGGGTGGACAGCCACAGCCGGGGGCTACACCAGCACCAGCGGCCACTCCTGCCGCGGGCGCGACGCCGAGGGCGATCCCGACAGGTGACCTGCAACGATTGCTAGAGGAGGCTCAGCGCAGCCAGCAGGGCACCCAGGCCGAACTCGACCGGCTGAAGCAGATCCTGGATGCCATCCAACGCCAGCTCGGGCAGCCGACGGCGACCCCGACTCCGACGCGCTAGGCGGAAGCCGAAGCCGCATCCATCGCTCGAGGGCTCGTGGCCCTCGAGCGCACCCAGAAGGAGCAGACGGTGACCGACATCCCCACGCGCGACGCCAGCGTCCACATGACGAACTACCGGCGGATGCCGGTGACCATCGTCCGTGGCGAGGGCTCACGCGTGTGGGACACCGAGGGGCGCGAGTACCTGGACTTCATCCAGGGGGTCGCGGTGAACTCACTCGGCCACGCGAACCCCGGCCTCGCGGATGTGATCGCGAAGCAGGCGCACACCCTGATGGCGACCTCGAACCTCTTCTACACCGAGGAGCGCACGAGGCTCGCCGAACTCCTCGTCCAGCACTCCGTCCTCGACCGCGTCTTCTTCTGCAACTCTGGCGCGGAGGCAGTGGAAGGTGCGATCAAGATTGCCCGGAAGTGGGGCATCCAGAACCGTCAGGGTGCCTACGAGATCATCTCGACACACAACTCGTTCCATGGGCGCACCCTCGCGGCAGTCGCCGCCACCGGCACCCCGCACTACCGCGAACCCTTCGGGCCGCCGATGCCCGGCTTCGTCTTCGTCGACTACAACGATGTCGACCAGATCAAGGCGGCGACCACACCGCGCACCTGTGCCATCCTCCTGGAGCCCATCCAGGGTGAGGGAGGGGTGAACGTCCCGGACGCGGACTACCTGAAGCGCGTCCGCGCATGGTGTGACGAGCAAGGCATCCTACTGATCCTCGATGAGGTGCAGACAGGGGTCGGCCGCACGGGCACGATGTGGGCCTATGAGCAGGCCGGCATCGAGCCCGACATTATGACGTCCGCGAAGGGCCTCGGTGGTGGCATGCCAATCGGCGCGGTCCTCGCCAAGGAGGCGTGCGCCGTCTTCGAGCCGGGCGACCACGGTTCGACGTTCGGCGGGAACTCTCTGGCCGTCGCTGCCGCCACCTACGTCATCACCCAGATGGTCGAGGGAGGTGTGATCGCGAATGCGAAGGCCCGCGGCGAACAACTCGCGCGACGCCTCGCAGCCCTCGAGGATGTCTCCCCGCTCGTCGGCGGCCAGCGCGGGGCCGGCCTGCTGCGCGGCCTGGAACTCACCGCCGATGTGGCACCCGAAGTCGTGATGCGATCACTTGAGCGGGGCCTGATCCTGAACCCCGTCCGCCCCAACGTGGTGCGCTTCATGCCGCCCCTCACTGTGACGGCCGAGGAGATCGACCGCGCCGTCGAGATCGTGGGCGGTGTCGTCCGCGACCTCGCGGCCGAACGGGCGTCCGTGGCCCGATAACCCTCGATCCCGCCCGGGCGACGCCAGCCTTAGGATGAGGATCGCAAGGGAACTCAGGGGGCGCAATGGGCGGGCTGTTCAACCGGCTCGCGGTGCAGACCGCGCTCCTCGCCATCTTCGTCCTCGCCATCGTCGGCGTGGTGCTCGCCGTGCAGGTGGGCGGCGCCGTCGGGAAGAACGAAGAGGAGCACTACCGCGATCGCATCCGGCGAGGGAGCACCCAACTTCAGGAGCGGACGTCTTCGTTCGCCAACTTGACCGAGACCGGTGCCATCGTTCTGGCGGGGATCCCCAACCTCCGTGAGGCCGTCGTGAAACGCGATGTCGTCGCCTCGTTGACAGCCGCCACTGGGTTCTCAGAGATCGTCGGCACTCCCTTCCAGGGCAAGACCGGGATGCAACTGTACGACGCCAGCGGGAACCTCCTCGTCCGGGCGCACGCGCCACTCAACAACCGCCAGCAGTCCACCCCTCCGGAAGTCGCGCGCGTCTTGCAGACTGGGCGGTCCCTTGGCGGTGTCCGGCATGACGAACTCCTCGGCCTCGTCCTGACTGGAACTGCGATCATCACGGGGCTCGACGGTTCGACCGCCGGCGCCATCGAGGTCATGTCCACCATCGACTCCGCGTTCGCCATGGACCGCGCGAAGGCACTGGGACTGCGGGTGGCGATCTTCGACGCCTCCGGTGTCGTCGCGACGTCAGAGGGTGAACTACGGCTCACACCCGAGGACATCGCGAAGGCGATAGCGGAACAGGGAGCGAACGGCACCACCATCGTGATGGCTGGGACGGACCATCTCTTGTCCGCATTCGTCCCGCTCACCTCCCCGACGGGCCAGCCGCTCGGCCACCTTTACGTGGGTATCGAGCAAAGCCTGATCGACGCCAGCATCAGCAAGTCTCGCCTCAGCGTCCTCCGGAGTCTTGCGATCGCGACGGCCCTCGCCGCCCTCGTCGCGTGGGCCGCCGCGCTACTCGCCATCCGCCCGATCCATGCGCTGGCCGAAGCCGCTCGCCGTATCCAGGCGAACGACCTCGAGAGCGCCGTCTCCATCAGAGGCCCTGCCGAGATTCGAGGCCTCGGCGAGGCACTCGATGACATGCGCCTCGCGATCCGCGAGGGGCGCGAGGCGATGCTGCTCGCCAACCGCGACCTCGCTGCACAGTTCGACGTCTCCACGGTCAACCTCATTGAGGTCACACATGACCTGACCGTGATCCAGTCCGTGCTCTCCCACCTTTCCGGCGAGCGTTCGGGCGGCCTCACCGGGGCTGCCGAGGAACTCGCCGACCTCGCCTGGGTGGATGGCGTCTTCATCGCCGTCGCGACCGAAGAAGGTGACCTGTCCGTCGCGGCCGCTGCCAACCTCGCCAACGGGACGGCGAGCATCACCCTCGACATCGCCCACCAACTCCTCCTCGGCGACCTCTCACAGGAACTCGAGGTCGCCGATACCGCAGCGCGCGGCGAGACCATCCGCCTGGCCGCCTGGGGCGTCGGCGGGGTCTTCATCACTCCGATGCTCACGCCGGAGGGGGTTGCGGGCGTGCTGGCGGTCACCTCCGCCGTCCCGCTCAGCCTCACGGAGCGTCGCCGCGACCTGGTCCGCTCTGTCACGCGTGAGGTCGCCGCCACTCTCGAGCGCACCGAACTCCAGGACGAGGTCGAGGAGAATCGGCGCATTGCAGAGGCCGTCCTGCGTGAGATGTCAGACGGAGTCCTGGTGATCGACCAGGAAGGGATCTGCCGCATCGCCAACCCATCCGCGATGCGCTTGCTGGGGAAGCCGCGCACCGATCTCGTCGGGCAGCCGTGGGGCACGTTCATCCCGCTCGATCCGGAGGTCCTCGAAGCACTTCGACGCCGCGCGTACGAGCCCACCGGCCAGCCAGTCGCGCCTGCCCTCCTCACGTTGCGGGACCGCCAGCTCGCCGTCACCTCGGGCCCGTTCCCGGATCCCGACCCCGCGCGCTCCGGAATGCTCGTGCTGCTGCGCGACCTCTCCGCCGAAGCCGAGGCGGAGCGTGTGAAGCAGGACTTTGTCTCGATGGTGGGCCACGAGTTGCGGACACCGCTCACACTCATCCGCACCACCATCGACCTGCTCTTCGAGGGCGACGCGGGGGCGCTGAACACCACGCAGGCACGCATCGTCGAGGTGCTGCGCAACAACACCGACCGGCTGATGTCCCTCATCACGGACTTGCTGGATATGTCCGCCCTCGACTCCGGCCGTATGCAGATCAATCCCACGCTCATCGAAGTGGACAGCATCGTCCGAGGTGTCATGGAGGACGTGCAGTCGGCTGCGAACGCCAAGCAGCACTCGGTGCGGGTCGGAGTGCCAGCCTCCCTCAGCGTCTGGGCGGATCCGGTGCGTGCCCGACAGATCCTCCAGAACCTCGTCGGCAACGCCATCAAGTACACCCCCTCCGGAGGCGTCATCGAGGTACGAGCACGTGAAGTGCCCGGCGACTTCGTGGAGATCTCCGTCCACGACAACGGCATTGGCATTCCACTGGACGAGCAGGTCCATCTCTTCGAGAAGTTCTACCGCACCTCAGCGGGCCGGCGGACAACGGGGGGCACCGGGCTCGGTCTCGCCATCGCCCGTTCGTTCGTGGACCTCCATGGCGGCCAGATCTGGTGCGAATCAGACGCACGCACCGGCACGCGCTTCGCCTTCACCCTACCGCGACGCCGGGTATGATCAGGCGGTCCCACTCCTCCCCTGACCAGCACCGAGGCGCCTGACATGCCCGAGAAGATCGTCCTCGCCTACTCCGGCGGCCTCGACACCTCTGTCGCCGCCCACTGGCTCCGCGTCGAGCGCGGCTACGAGGTCCACTGCCTCACCGTCGATCTCGGCGCGCTCGGGGATGTCGAGGGCGCACGCCGCCGCTCGACTGAAGCCGGCGCCGCGAGCATCGATGTCGTGGACGCGCGCGAGGACTTCCTCCGCTACTTCGTCTTCCCGGCGTTGCAGGCGAACGTGATCTACGAAGGCCGTTACCCGCTGGCGACCGCGCTCGGGCGACCGCTGATCGCAAAACTGCTGGTGGACAAGGCGCGCGCCATCGGTGCGACCGCCGTCGCGCACGGCTGCACTGGCAAGGGCAACGACCAGGTACGACTCGATGTTGGCGTGCAGACGCTGGCGCCTGACCTCGCCATCGTCGGCACCACGCGCGAGCACTCGATCTCACGCGACGAGGCGCTCACGTACGCCGCGAAGCACGGCATCTCGGTGCGCCAGACGCTCGCCTCACCCTACTCCACCGACGAGAACCTCTGGGGGCGCTCCGTCGAGGCCGGCGTCCTCGAAGACCCCTGGCTGGCACCACCCGAGGATGTCTTCGAGTGGACGAAGCCGCTTGACCAGACCCCCGCGAAGCCCGTCGTCGTGGAGATCCGCTTCGAGCAGGGGATCCCGGTCGCCCTCGATGGCGAACCGCTCGGCCCGGTCGCGCTCGTCGAGCGGCTGAACGCCCTCGGCGGGGAGCACGGCATCGGCCGCATCGACATGATCGAGAACCGCCTCGTCGGCATTAAGTCGCGCGAGATCTACGAGTCGCCCGCCGCCGTGATCCTGCTGGAGGCGCACCAGATTCTGGAGCAACTCACGCTGACCAAGCAGCAGGTGCGCTTCAAGGACCGTGTCGGCCAGGAGTACGCCGACCTCGTCTACAACGGCCTCTGGTTCACCTCGCACCACCGCGACCTCGCGCAATACGTGACGAGCACCCAGCGACACGTCACCGGCGACGTGAAACTGCGGCTGTGGCACGGCACGATCATGGTGCAGGGCCGGCGTGCGGAGAAGAGCCTGTACTCGCAGCAACTCGCGACGTACAACAAAGAGGGCGACCTCTTCGACCAGTCGCACGCCCAGGGCTTCATCAAGCTCCACGGCCTCCAGGCACAGATCCAGGCGCACCGCCAGATGCTCACCGAACCCGGCGACCTCCTCCGCCTCGCCAGCCCGGAGTAGACGAGGGACGGCGGTGCCGATGAACTGGTTCGTCGTCGTCCCGGTCGTCCTCGCGAAGTTCCTGCTGCCCGTCGCCTTGATCTGGTTCCCGTTCGCGGCGGGGTGGGCCAACTTCGTCCTCGACACCGTCGATGGCGACCTGCTGATCCCGGCCGGGCTCGGCAACTCCAGCGACCCGAACGAGAACCACCTCTACCAGAACCTCGACAAGGTCGCCGACTACACGACGTACGTGTTCATGGTGGTCGCGGCGTGGAAGTGGCCCGTCCGGCGGTGGATCATCGCGCTCTTCGCGCTGCGGACCGTCGGACAGACACTCTTCTTCGTCACGCAGAACGAGCTGATGCTGCTGTTCTTCCCAAACTTCCTCGAACCGCTCTTCCTCGTCTGCGCCACACTGCTGTTCTTCAAACACGCGGCGGCGTGGGGCCACCTCATGCGCTACCGCTTCATCTACGGGCCTGCCATCTTCATCTACAAGATGCAGGACGAGGTGCTCACACACCTCGTCGATTTCGACCGTTCGGAGGCCATCCGCGGCCTCTTCGGTCGCTGACGGAATCGGACCGCCAGCGTTTGCTATCGTGAGCACCTATCGGAGAGGAGCGAAACGATGAAACCGATTCGAGCGAACCTCTGGTTCGACACGCAGGCGGAGGACGCGGCGCGCTTCTATATCAGCATCTTCAAGGACTCGAAGATGGGGAAGATCACGCTCTCTCCCGAGGCTGGCCATGAGATCACGAACCAGCCTCCGGGCAGCGTGCTAATCGTGACGTTCGAACTCAACGGGCAACCCTTCCTCGCTCTGAACGGTGGCCCCAACTTCACCTTCAGCGAGGCCATCTCCTTCGAACTGCCCTGCAAAGATCAGGCCGAACTGGACTACTACTGGGATCGACTCTCCGATGGCGGCGACCCGGCCGCACAGCAGTGCGGGTGGCTGAAGGACAAGTTCGGCGTCTCCTGGCAGGTCGTCCCTGAAAACTGGGAAGCGATGGCCACCGACCCCGACCAGGCGAAGGTGGAGCGGGTGATGTCCGCCATGTTCGAGATGAAGAAGCTCGACTTCGCCGGACTCCAGCGCGCGTTCGACGGCGCCTAGCCTCGGACGCGCCGCTGCGGGATTCACCGTCGCACCCAACCGAGGCCTCGTGTAGCCTCCGACCATGACGCAGCCCAGCGAAGGCTCCTCGAAACTCTGGGGTGGCCGGTTCTCCGGCGAGACCGACGCGCTCGTCGAGATGTTCAACGCCTCTATCGACTTCGACCGCCGGCTCTACGCCGAGGACATCGAAGGCTCGATCGCCCACGCCGGCATGCTGGCTGCGCAGGGCATCATCTCCACCGCCGACCGCGACACCGTGATCGCGGGCCTCGAGGCGATCCGCGCGGAGATCGACGCGGGCACCTTCGCCTTCCGCCTCGACCGCGAGGACATCCACCTCAACATCGAAGCCGCGCTGATCGAACGCGTCGGCGACGCCGGCCGCCGCCTCCACACCGCCCGATCGCGCAACGACCAGGTCGCCACCGACACCCGCCTGCACACACGCGCCGCCTGCGACGCGATCGTCGAGGCCCTGCGCGCCCTCCGTGCCGCCTTCCTCGACCTTGCGGAGCGCGAGGCAGCCACGGCGATGCCGGGCTACACCCACCTCCAGCGCGCGCAGCCAATCCTGCTTGCCCATCACCTGCAGGCGTACGAAGCGATGCTCGCGCGTGACACCGAGCGCTTCACTCAGGCCCGCGCGCGCGCCAACGTGCTGCCGCTCGGCGCAGGTGCGCTCGCCGGCGTCACCTACCCCATCGACCGCGAGGCGGTCGCACGCGCCCTCGGCTTCGACGGTGTTGCCGAGAACTCCCTCGACGCCGTCTCCGACCGCGATTTCGTCGTGGACGTCCACGCCGCCGCCGCCCTCGCGATGGTGCACCTGTCGAGGTTCGCCGAAGAGGTCATCCTCTGGGCCACCGCGGAGTTCGGCTTCTTGCGCCTCGACGACCGCTACTCGACGGGGTCGAGCATCATGCCGCAGAAGAAGAACCCGGACGTCGCCGAACTGACGCGAGGCAAGAGCGCGCGCGTCATCGGCAACCTCGTCCAGGCGCTCACGATGCTCAAGGGGCAGCCGCTCGCCTACAACAAGGACAACCAGGAGGACAAGGAGTCGCTGTTCGACACCATCGACACGCTGCTCGTCTGCCTGCGCGTGACGACCGGGATGCTGCCCACGATGACCTTCGACCGTGAACGCATGCGCGCCGCCGCCTTCGCCAACTTCGCCCTCGCCACGGACATCGCGGACTACCTCGCGAAGAAGGGTGTCCCCTTCCGCGACGCGCACGAGGCCGTGGGCGCCCTCGTCGCCCGCTGCGAACGTGAGGGCCGCACCTTCGAGGACCTGAGCCTCGAGGACTACCAACTCGCGCACTCCTCCTTCGAGAGCGACGTGCTCGCCATCGACCTCGACGCAGCGCTCGCCGCGCGTGATGTCCCCGGCGGCACTGCGCCGAAGCGCGTCACCGAGGCCCGCGCTGCCGCCCGCGCCCGACTGGCCGCCGAGACCTCGAGGCCCCGCTAGTGCCGAGGGCGCTGATCGCCCCCAGCATCCTCACCGCCGACTTCGGCCGCCTCGCCGAGCAAGCCCGCGCCGCCGAGGCCGGAGGCGCCGACCTGTGGCACCTCGACGTGATGGACGGCCACTTCGTCCCACCCATCTCCTTCGGCCGTGAGGTCATCGCCGCCGTCCGCGCCGCCTCGACCCTGTTCATCGAGGCGCACCTGATGGTCGCGAAGCCCGCCGAGCAGTTCGCCGACATGGCCGCCGCCGGCGCCCAGCGCCTCGTCTTCCACTATGAAGCCGTGCGCGACCTCGATGCCGCCCGCGAGCACATCGCCGCCGCGCGAGCCCTCGGCTGCGAGGCGGGCATCGCTATCAACCCCGAGACCCCCGCCGAAGCGCTCTTCCCGCTCCTCGCCACCCTCGACGAGGTGGTGGTGATGCTCATCCGCCCCGGCTGGGGCGGCCAGCAGATGCAACCTGCCCTCCTCGACAAAGTCCGCACGCTCCGCGCCCGCGCCGAAGCCTCCGGCCTCGCCCTCACGATCGAGGTGGACGGCGGCGTGAAGTCCCACAACGCCTCGATGTGCGTGGACGCCGGCGCGACGATCCTGGTGGCAGGGTCGGCAGTGTTCAACGACGAGCAGACGCCCGAGCAGGCCTTGGTGGCGTTGCGGGCGAGTCTCGGAGGCTAGGCGGCGGCCCCATCCACGCGCGCGTCATACCGTGCCCGTGCAGCATCGACGTCAGTCGTGTGCGCCTCGGACCAGGCGACGAGCGAACAGATCGTCTCCAGCAGCGTCTCGCCGAGCGGGGTGAGCGCGTAGTCGACGCGCGGCGGTACCACGGGGTAGACCGTGCGCGTCACGAGGCCGTCCCGTTCGAGGCCTCGGAGGGTCACGGTCAGCATGCGCTGGCTGATGCCGTCGATGCCCCGGCGGAGGTCGCTGAAGCGGCGCGTGCCGCCGCCCAGCAGGTGGATGACGTGTACCGACCACTTGTCCCCGACACGGTCGAGGACCTCCCGCACCAGGCAGGCACTCGCGGTTGGCGCCGCAGGATCCGTGAGCACTTCCGCACCCATCGGTGACTCCCCACTCCCCGAGGCCCTGCCCCGGTTACCTCGAAGTGCCCAACGCACTTCAAAGTGCCGTCTTCACAAGAATCGAGTTCTGGCTAATCATTAGTCAGGAACAAACAGGAACTGACATACCGAGGATAACCACCTGCCTCGGAAACGTACAGTCCCCGCTCGAAAGGAATCATCGTTATGTCCTGGTCACTCGACAAGCAGCACGTCGAACTCGGCTTCTCTGCGAAGCACATGATGGTCGCCACCGTGAAGGGACGTTTCACGGACGTGGACGCCGAGGTCCACCTCGACGAGCAGCACCCGGAGGCGTCCTTCGTGCGCGCCACCGTCGCGACTGCCAGCCTGACGACCGGCAGCACCGACCGTGACACCCACCTCAAGAGCCCCGACTTCTTCGACGTTGGGCAGTACCCGGCACTGACCTTCGTCAGCCGCGAGGTGCGCCGAAAGGGTGACGACCTGGAACTGGTGGGCGACCTCACCATCAAGGACGTCACCCGGCCGGTCACGCTGAAGGGCGAGTACACCGGCCCCATCCAGGGCCCCTGGGGCGGCCGCCACCTCGGCTTCTCGCTCACGGGCGAACTCGACCGCGAGGACTTCGGACTGACGTGGAACGTGGCCCTCGAGGCTGGCGGTGTCCTCGTCGGCCGGAAGGTGAAGCTCAGCATCGACGCCGAGGTGAAGGAAGACGTCGCCGCGGCGGCCTAACAGCGGCCCGTGCGATCATGGACTGAGGACGAAAAGGGGGGCGGGCACTGTGGAAGCACTCACGACAACGAATCGAGAGCCTCGCGGTCGCATGCCCGCCCTCTACCTCACCCATGGCGCGCCGCCGCTGATGGACGACCCGATCTGGCCGAGCGAACTCGCCGCCTGGTCCGCCGGCCTGCCGAGGCCGACCGCCATCCTCGTGGTCTCGGCGCACTGGGAGTCCAACCCGCTGACCATCGGCGCGACGACGACAGTGCCACTGTTCTACGACTTCGCCGGCTTCCCTCGGAAGTACTACGAGGTCACGTACGAGGCGCCCGGTGCGCCCTGGCTCGCGGAGCGCGTGCGCAAACTGATGTCCGACGTCACCCCGGTCGCCGACGACCCGGAGCGCGGGCTCGACCACGGCGCATACGTGCCACTGCTCGCGATGTACCCCAACGCCGACATCCCCGTGCTCCAGATCTCGATGCCGAGCGAAGACCCGCGCGTGCTCCTCGAAGTCGGGCGACGCCTCGCACCTCTGCGTGACGAGGGTGTACTGATCATGGGCAGCGGGTTCATGACGCACTCGTTCGCCGCCATCAACAAGCACGTCCGGACGGGCGGCACCGGCCTCGAGAGCGCCATCGTCGAGTTCGACCAGTGGGCCGCCGAGGCGCTCGCGAAGAACGACCTCGACACGCTGCTCAACTACCGGAAGACCGCGCCGGCGGTGACCTACGCACATCCGACGGTCGACCACTTCGTGCCGCTGTTCGTAGCCCTCGGCGCTGCGCTCGACACCGAGGCTCCTGCCCGCACCGCCATCGAGGGCTACTGGCTGGGCAACTCGAAGCGCTCGATCGAACTGATCTAGGTCAGTCGATCCCGACGACATAGTTGCCGCGCGAGGCAATCGCCGGATCAGCAGCAAACGCGGCGAGCGGGCGCACCTCGGCGGTATCGAGGTCCAGGATCGCGGGTACATATCCCGCAGGCAGACCGAGGGCCGGGCTCGGGGCACTTGCGGGGATCATTACGCGATGGTCGTCGAGCCATGAGTATGGGACGGCGTTGATCAGCGTCGGCTGCGAGATCGTCGGACGTGCCGCGTACGTCCCGTCCGAGTTGCGCTCGAAGAGCGTCCAGTACCACCGTTGTTCACGCGCTTCGCCGGTGATCCAGGTGACCACGAGTCGCTGGCCGTCCGGGCTTGGGAGGAGATCGAGTTGTCGGGCGGGCGCTGCTGTTGCCACCGAGGGAAGGGTGAGAAGCACCCTGCCTGCCTCGTCGACCAGGCGACCGCCGGACCACCACCAACCGACGTGGCCACCGGCGATGAACACGGGGAATTGTTGCTCTTCCACGGCTCCGGCGATCGGAGAGGGCGGCGTGACAGGCTTCATTGAGGGCCACGAGACGAAACGTGGCGGGCGCCGGGAGTCGGCATTGTCGGTCGGATATTGGTAGAGGAGGACCTCAACCGGACTGGCCCGCCATGAGACGATCCAATAGACCCCATCGAGTGTGGCGATCACATTCCAGGTCACGCCATTGTCCGCAGTCCGGACCAGGGTGCTCTTCGCGCCGGCGTCCGCGGCACCCATGCCGCCACACTGCCCACTATGGCAGAGCGCGACGACCACCTCGCCGCCGCTACCGCTCGCCGGATGGTGCACGTTGCGCCAACTGTTGATGTACGCCCCTGGCACGATCGCGTTGGCGTCGAGCACAGTCTTGCGCTCCGCAATACCTCGCTGGTCAACGCGGATGCGCTCGATGTGCGAGGGTCCTTGTTCGGATTGAATGCGGGGTAAGACCACGACGAGCAACTGTGCATCGAGGACGATCGGGGCCCCGAGCACACCTTGGCGTATCGAGGTGCCAGGCGGCGGAGCCTCAGTTGCTCCCGGCGTAGCCGTTGCGGACGACGTGATAGTGGACGACGGGTCGACGGACGGTGCAGGCTTGTCATTGCAAGCAGAAGCCAACGCGATCAGCAAGATTGCGACGAGTCGTAGCAGCCACCGGGGCGATGCAAGAGCGATGGGCCCCTCCCTCATTCGTTGAACGCGGCGAGCAGGGGATCCGTTCCAAACTACACCCAGGGAGCGGCCAGACACGCAGAAGCGCCCCGCTTCCGCAGGGCGCCTCTCGTTCAACCATCGACGTGGTGTGGGCTAGTAGGCGACGCCGGAGACCTGCTGGTGCTTCGCCTCCGTGCGGAGGCAGCCGGTGCAGACGTTGAGACGCTGCCACTTGCCTTCGACGAACATCCGCTTGGCGTGGACGTTGGGCGCGAAGGTACGGTTCTTCTTCTGGGCTTTGCGCTCCCAGTTACCGCCGTGCTTGTAGCGGATGTGGCGGCCGAAAATGACGGCCTTCGCGCAGATCTCACACTTGCCAGCGGCCATAGCGGTTCCCATTACACTGACGCGGATTCGGGGAAGGTGCGCGGCAACGAGGGGCCAGCCGCAACCCGTCCGGACACCGTACCAGCGCCCGCCCCGCAACGTCTAGGCAGGGCAGCGCGTCCAGCCGAATCTGGCTGGGCAGCATCGAGGCTCCGCAGCGCCCTCACCGGCCCCCAGCGAGGATCGCCCACGTGGCTGACGCCGCCCTCACCCTCGCCCTGGACGCACCCGCCCTCCGGCGTGCCTTCGAGGTCGCCGAGCGCTGGCTCGCCACCAACCGCGAGGGCATCAACGCCATCAACGTCTACCCGGTCCCAGACGGCGATACCGGCACCAACATGCTGCTCACCTGGCGCGCTGCGCTGAAGGGCGGCGTCGAGGGTTCCGAGGGCAACGCCTCCGACGCGGGGGCCTACCTCGGGCTGGTCGCGCGCGCCGCACTGATGGGGGCGCGGGGCAACTCCGGCGTCATCCTCTCCCAGATCATCCGAGGGCTCGCCGAGACCTCGGCGGGTGCGGCCACCCTCGACACGCCCGCCCTCGCGCGCGGGTTCGAGGGCGCCTCCGCCACCGCCTACGCCGCCGTCACCAACCCCGTCGAGGGCACGATGCTCACCGTCATCCGCGAGGCGAGCGCGGCTGCCGTCGAAGCGCAGGCCTCTGGCGAGGGCACCGAGGGCGTCCTCTACATCATGTTGACCGAGGCGTTCGCCTCGGTGAAACGCACGCCCGAACTGCTCCCACGATTGCGCGAGGCCGGTGTGGTCGACTCCGGGGGAATGGGCGTCGCGGTCATACTGCAGGGCATCGTCTGCGGCATCCTCGACCACCCGCTCCCCACGGAACCGCTCGTCACCGGCACCGCCGAAGTACAGGCGGACGCCGTCGAACACGAGGGCCACGGCTTCTGCACCGAGTTCGTGATCTCTGGCGCTGCACTCGACCGTGCGACGATCGAGGGCGAACTGGTCGCGGCGGGGGGATCCTCCATCCTCGTCGTCGGCGACCCTTCGATGCTGCGCGTCCACGTCCACGTCGCCGCGCCGGAGCACGCCTTCGATGTCGGCGAGCGCCACGGCACTCTCGCCGCGCGCAAGGCCGAGGACATGCAGGCACAACATGAGGCCTGGATGGACGACCGCGACGACGATGACCTCGACCCGGCATCGCTCCCCTCGATCGGCCTCGTCGCGGTCGCGGAAGGGCGAGGCATCGCCGCCGCGTTCCGCGACCTCGGTGCGGGGCGGGTGCTGCTCGGGCAGGTCGGCGTGAAGGTGAGCGCCGGCGACATCCTCGAGGCGGCCCGACGCGCCGGACGCGACCACGCGATCGTGCTGCCGAACGACAAGGATGTGCTGATGTCGGCGCAGCAGGCCGCAGCCGCCTCCGACGGCTTCCTCACCGTCGTGCCCAGCCGCTCGCCTGCCTCCGGGCTCACCGCTGCCCTCGAATATCGCGGCGACGGGGACGCTGCCACAGTCGCCGCCGCGATGGTCGAGGTGATGGCGGGAGTCCGCGCCGTAGAGGTCTCCCGCTCGGTGCGCACCGCCACCGTCGACGGTGTCGCCGTGCGCGAGGGCGATGCGATCGCGCTCGTCGACGGACGAATGGTGGCGGCCACCGAAACGCTCGAGGACGCGCTGCTCGCAGGCCTCGATGTCGCGACCGAGGACGGCGGGGAGATCGTGACGATCTACCTCGGCCAGGACGCCCCGGCCGACGCCGCGGAGCGCCTGCCGAGGCTGATCGGAGAGCGCCACCCTGACCTCGAGATCCAGATCGTGCCCGGCGGGCAGCCGTACTACCCGTACCTCGCCGGGGTCGAGTAGGCTCCCGCCATGACGAACACCACCTCGACGATCCGCATCGTCACCGACTCCACCTGCGACCTGCCTACCGACATCGTGGAGGCGCTCGGCATCACCGTCGTTCCCCTCACGGTCCTCTTTGGTGAGGAAGAACTGCGCGACGGCGTCGACATCACCGCCGAGCAGTTCTTCCGCCGCCTCGGGCGCGAGAAGGTGTTGCCGACCACCGCCGCCCCCGGCCCGGGTGTCTTCCGCACCGTCTACGAGCGTCTGGTTGCTGAGGGCGCGACGCACATCGTCTCGATCCACGTGTCGAGCAAACTGAGCGCAACCCTCGAGTCCGCACGTCAGGGCGGCACCGGCTTGCCGGTGACACACGTCGACTCGCTCCAGGTCTCGCTGGCCCTCGGTGTCCCCGTCATGGAGGCTGCCCGCGCGCTGCAGCAGGGCGCGACGGTGGAGCAGATCGTCGCGGTCGCCCTCGACACGGCGCGGCGCACGCAGATTTTCTTCACGCTCGAGACGCTGGAGTACCTCCGCCGCGGCGGGCGGATGTCGCGCGGCCAGGAGTTCTTCGGCTCGCTGCTCCAGATCAAGCCCGTCATCACCGTCCAGGACGGCGAGGTCCACCCGGCTGCCCGTATGCGCACCAAGGCGAAGGCCGTCGAGGAACTGCTGCGCCGCTGCTCGGATATGCGCCCCGTCGCCACCGTGTTCGCGCTGCACGCCTCGACGCCGGAGGAACTCGCGCACCTGCGCGACCGCCTGCACGGCCTCGCCCCGGAATCGAAGTACGTCGAGTCACGCATCACCCCCGTCATCGGCGTCCACGTGGGCCCCGGTGCGGTCTCAGCCGGGGTCACCCGGGCGCCGGACGCACAGTCGCCGTCGTTCCTGCCCGCATAGGGCAGGAACCCGAGGCTCAAGCCTGCCCGCATAGGGCAAGAACCTGAGGCTGAGACTCCCGGCCTAATCGCTGGGCGGGTGATAATCGAGGCATGACCGCCGACCTGCCTCGACTCCGTGGCGCGCTCCAGCGCGAACTCGACGCCGGCGCGCGCGACTTTACCGTCGCGGGCGGCCTCGACGTGCTGCTGCGCGAGCAGGCGCGCGGCGAGCAGGCGGGCTCCGCGATCCTCCGGATGATCGGCGCGCTCCCCAACACCGGCTACGGCTCCCTCAGCGTCGAGGAGCGCGAGACCTGGCTGCGCCGCGCCCTCGCCACCGTCCGACGCGAACTCACACTCGAAGAGGCGCTCACACCTGTCACCCGAGGCGCGACCCGAGGCGGGGCACGCACGAGCGCCCCTCGCAGTGCCACGAAAAAGCCGACGCGCGCGAAGGCCCCACTCCCCGAGGGCGAAGCACCGACGCCGAGGCCTCGCGCGGCGGCGAAGGAGAAAGTCGCGCCGGGGGTCGCCGGCCTCGACCTCCCGATCGAGCAGGCGGGTACGGGGCTCGGGCCGGCGCACCTCGCGCGGCTGAAGCGCCTCGGCATCCACGTGGTGCGCGACGCCCTCCAGCACTACCCATCGAGGCACACCGACTTCTCGCTCACGGTCTCGATCGCCTCGCTCCGGATCGACACGGAGCAGACCATCCGCGGCCGCATCGTCACTTCGCGCGAGGTACGCATGGGCCGCGGCGGGAAGATGCGTTCGACGGAGGTCGTCGTCGAAGACGAGGACGGCTCACGCATCACCGCGACCTTCTTCAATCAACCGTTCATGGCGCGCGCGCTGCCCGAGGGCGTGGAGATCGCCCTCGCCGGCAAGGTCGCGCGCTTCCGCAACCGCCCCCAGTACCAGAACCCCGAGTGGGAGCGCCTGGAGACGGACGCCGAGGGCAAGCACACGGGCCGCCTCGTCCCCGTCTACCCGCTGACCGAGGGGCTCCCCCAGCGCACGATGCGCACCGCCATCGCCAAACTCCTCGAACGCTACGGCGACCGCATCGAGGACCCGCTGCCCGCCGGCATCCGCGAGCGCCTCGGGCTCATGGGGCTCGTCGAGGCGACACGGCAATGCCACTACCCCGACTCGCAGGAAGCGCTACGCGAGGCGCGTCGACGGCTCGCCTTCGACGAACTGCTCGCCATCCAGGTCGGCGTGCAGACGCGGCGGCGCGAGTGGCGCACCGGCGACGCCCCGCCGATCGAGGTCCACACCGTCGCCGACGACTTCCTCCACACGCTGCCGTGGGCGCTCACCGGCGCGCAGGCCAGCGTGCTCAACGACGTGCGCGAGGACATCGCGCAGCCGCATGCGATGTCGCGCCTGCTCGAAGGGGACGTCGGTTCCGGGAAGACCGTCGTCGCCCTCGCCGCGATGCTCTCGATGGTGCAGGCCGGGTACCAGTCCGTGCTGATGGCGCCGACCGAGGTACTCGCGGAGCAGCACTACCGCACGCTGTGCCGCCTGCTCTCGGGGGAGCCCGAACCGCCGCTGCACGGCCTCGTCACCGTCGCGGGGCTGCCGCTACAGGTGCGCGTCGTCCTGCTCACCGGGTCAACGAGGGCGGCCGAGCGCAAGGACGCCCTCAACGCGATCCGCTTCGGTGGCGCGCAGATCGTCGTCGGCACCCACACGCTGATCCAGGAGGGCGTCACCTACCACCGCCTTGGCCTCGCGGTCGTCGACGAGCAGCACCGCTTCGGCGTCATGCAGCGCGGCGAACTGCGCCGCAAGGGCATCGAGGCGTCGGGCGCCGAGGGCCGTCCGCTCACCCCGCACCTGCTGGTGATGAGCGCCACGCCGATCCCGCGCACGCTCGCCCTCACCGCCTATGGCGACCTCGACCTCTCGATCATCGACGAGATGCCCGCCGGACGCGTCCCGATCGAGACGCGCTTCCTGCCGCCGATCCAGCGCGTCGAGGCGTTCCAGCACATCCGCAAGGAGGTCGCCGCCGGCCGCCAGGCCTTCGTCATCTGCCCGCTCGTCGAGGGCTCGGAGGTCATCGAGTCCCGCGCCGCGACCGAGGAGTGCGAGCGGCTGCGCACCGAGCAGTTCCCCGAACTCGCGGAGCGCATCCTGCTACTGCACGGCCGCATGCCCGCGCGCGAGAAGGACCGCGTGATGCGCGCGTTCGCCGACCACGAGGCGGACATCCTCGTCTCCACCGCCGTCGTGGAGGTGGGCATCGATGTGCCGAACGCGACGGTGATGGTGATCGAAGGCGCCGACCGCTTCGGCCTCGCGCAGCTGCACCAGTTCCGCGGCCGTGTCGGCCGGGGCGAGCACCCCTCGCACTGCTTCCTGCTCGCCGACGACCCCTCCGCCGAGGCCGAGGACCGCCTGAGTGTCATGGAACGCACCAGCGACGGCTTCGCCCTCGCCGAGGCCGACCTGCAACTCCGCGGCCCCGGCGACCTCTTCGGCACCGCCCAGTCCGGCGTCGCCGGCCTCCGCGTCGCCAGCCTCCTCGACGCCCCGCTCATCGACGCCGCCCGCAAAGAAGCCCAACTGCTGCTAGAGGAAGATCCGGAGCTGGCGTCCCCCGAACATCGAGCCCTGCGCTACGCCATCGCCTCCCGCATTGGCGAGGTGGTAGTGGAGACGCATTAGCATCACCTCCGCCACCGACAGCCACCCGCCAGCCGAAGACCTAGGACATCTCCGCTTCCGTCTGGTCCTCGTCCCATCGCGCCCACATCTCAGCCTCGCGTTCGAACTGTTCGGCATCTACGAGCCTCGGCCGCACCCCCACAACCCAGTCGAGCTGACGGGATGTGAACACCCATCGATGGGCCCGCTCTACTAGAAATCGACGTACGCGATCAGTCTGCTCTTGAGTGAGAACTACCTTGCGTCCGGCATCTTTCCCCACCTCGGTCATCAGCAGATGGCGAGGGGTGAGCGGCATCATGAGATCCGTTCTGCGAACCCCCCACCCTCCACCGAAGTCATACTTCCCAGGCCCGTAGTAGTTCAATTTCAGTGCGGGGTGATCGGTGAGCGGCCACTCACCGCGATCCGCGGGCTCGGCCACCGTCCACTTGTGCTCGGTTAGAACCTCCGCGGCCCCTGTCAGCAAGTGACGAATCGACGCAAGCCAGAACCTGCGTCCGAGAGTCACCCCTGTGCGGACAAACGCTTCTCCACCGGGATCCGACGATCGCTCGACGGAGACCTCGAAGACCTTGGAGAAGTGGTTCTGCCCCGCAGGCGTGCGCAATGGTCGTCCGGTCTTCCGTGCATCCTCCAACTCCTGAATCGCACGCTTAGTGGTGGCTTCGATGACGCCGGGTAACTCCCGATCCCATCGTTCCATCTGAGCAAAGAAGCTCGCAGGCGTTCTCAGATCCTGAAGAGCAAACAATCTTGAGAGGCTCTGCCAATCCTCTCGCATCAAGCGTTCCCCAAGAACGACCTTGTCAATCGCCTTACTCGCCGGTGCTTCGAAGCTGCTGGACACCCAGCGCTCGAACTCATCAGCAACCGCGCCAGGTGCCGGTGTCGTGTATAGGTCGGATTGAAAAGCTAGGCCTCGTAGCGACCGCTCGCGCCATTCCGGGACTCCTGCGTTCGAGACGAGAAGCCGACGAGCGAACAGGGTGTTCCCATCCAGGGACCAGCGTCGGAGCAGGAACTGAGGGACGTAGTGGTTATCGTGGGCTGGAGCTCCGCCATCTCCAGTCGCCATCTCTGACCCCGATCCTCAGCCTGAATCCGCTCCGGACTAGCCTAACCCGAACATTTCTCTCCGCGAACGCATTCCCATTGGCGAGGTCGCGGTAGAGACGCATTAGCATCGCCCGCCACACCTAGGAGTCCCCATGAAAATCGCGGTCATCGACGACTACCAGGGCGTGTTCCGCGAACTGAGCAACTTCCACCGCCTGAGTGCGCATGAGGTGGTGACGTTCCGCGAGCCGGAGCGGGACATGGACAGTCTGGCGGAGCGGCTGAGGGAGTTCGAGGTCGTCGTGCTGACGCAGGAGCGGACGCGGTTCCGGCGGGGGCTGATCGAGCGGTTGCCGAACCTCAGGCTCATCAGCATGACCGGGGGGACGGCGGCGATCGACATCGATGCGTGTACGGAGCGCGGGATTGTGGTGTCGGCGGGGGGCGGGCGAGGGAGCCCGAACGAGACGGCTGAACTGACGTGGGGGCTGATCCTGGCGTCGCTGCGGCACCTGCCGTTCGAGGTCGAGCAGTTGAAGCGAGGGGCGTGGCAGACCACCCTCGGGACCTCGCTCGGCGGGCGGACGCTCGGGATCTACGCGCTGGGCAAGATCGGGAGTGTCGTGGCGACGGTCGGCCGGGCGTTCGGGATGGACGTCGTCTGCTGGGGGCGCGAGGGGTCGCTGGAGCGCGCTCGGGAGGCGGGCTACGAGGTGGCTGCGAGCCGCGCGGCGTTCTTCCAGACGGTGGACGTGCTCTCGGTCCATCTCCCGCTGAACGGCGAGACGCGAGGGATCATCACGGCGGACGACCTCGGGCGGATGAAGACCACCGCGCTCCTCGTCAACACGAGCCGCGCACCGATCATCGCCGAGGGGGCGCTGGTCGAGGCGCTGCGCCGAGGACGTCCGGGCTTCGCGGCGGTCGATGTGTACGAGGACGAGCCCGTACTCGGCGCCGAGCATCCACTGCTGAAGATGACGAATGTGATCGGCACCCCTCACCTGGGCTACGTCACGCGCGACCGCTACGAGAGCATGTACGGCGCGACCATCGAGCACATCCTCGCCTTCGCGAACGGGAGCCCGATCCTCGTGGCGAACCCGGCGGTCCTGAAGACGGCGTGACACAGAGAGGGCGAGGCGCGTCCAGCCTCGCCCTCCCTGCGCGCTCGTGGTGAGCCGCTAGACGAAGGTCAGCATGCCCTCGGTGCTGTGCCAGTTCGCGGGTGCCGGGGCGCCACCGCCGTTGCCACCGCCGGGAGCCGGCGCGGGGACATCGACGCCGCCACCGCCCTCGAGCGTGCCGCCGCCGTCGCCGCCACCTCGCCAGCCGAACGCGCCGAAGGCGAAGAGCGCGATCGCCATGATCGCCACGACCGCGACCAGGACTCCGAGCATTGCTCCCATCGCGGCGCCGCCGCCACCGTCTGAGTGTGTGTGTGCCATGGTGGTACCTCTCTCTCGGCGCCTCTCCGGAGGCTCAGGTTGCCCCTCGACCGTACCCATCGAGGCCTTGCGGACTGTTAGCCCAGCACCCCCCGCCAACGTCACGAAAGCGTGGCAGCCTCGCGTTCCTGTGAGGGTTCGGAGATCGCCGCCTCCGGGGCCTCGCGGTACACTCAAATCCGTTCGAAGGTGCGTCGCGTGCGGCCCGCTCTCCGCGGGCCGCTTCTGATTCCGGAAGGGTCGTCGCTGTGATTCGTGACGAGGTCGTAGCGCTCGTCGAGCAGGCCCTTGCGGCAGCGCAGGCGGCTGGCGCGCTGCCCGAGTTCGCCGCCCCCGCGATCACCGCCGAGCACCCCGCCCGCCCCGAGCACGGCGACTTCTCCAGCAACGTCGCACTCCGCATCCAGGGCATGGCCCGCATGAAGGCACTCGAGGTCGCCGAAGCCCTGCGGGCGCATGTCCCGGCACACCCGGCCATCGAGAAGGTGACCGTCGCGGTGCCCGGCTTCGTCAACTTCTACCTCGCGCCCGCGTGGGCGGCCTCGCAGGCGGACGCCATCGCGAGTGCCGGACAGGCATATCCCGCGCTCGACCTCGGCGGTGGGCGCTCCGTGCAGATCGAGTACGTGAGCGCGAACCCAACTGGCCCGGTCCACGTCGGCAACGGGCGAGGCGCGGCCATCGGCTCGACGCTCGCGAACGTGATGACGGCGGCGGGCTACCGGGTGCAGCAGGAGTACTACATCAACGACGCCGGCACGCAGGTCGGCATTTTCGGCCGCACGCTGTACGCCCGCTACGAGCAGCTGCACGGCCGCGAGGCCGCTGTCCCCGAGAACGGCTACCCCGGCCAGTACATGATCGATGTCGCGCAGAAGATCAAGGACCGCTTCGGTGACCAGCATCTCCGCGCCCCTGGCGAGGACGCTGACCCCGCGTTCGGCCGCCTCGGCATCGACATCATGATCGAGGGCATCCGCGACGACCTCGCCCTCGTCGGCGTCGAGTACGACGAGTGGTACTCAGAGCGCTCGTTGATGGCGCACGGCGGCCCCTACGACACCGTCATGGCCATCCTCAAGAACCAGGGCCAGGTCGTCGAACGCGACGGCGCGACGTGGTTCACCTCGTCCGACCTCGGCGAGAGCAAGGACAACGTGCTCGTCCGCTCGGACGGCGCGCCCACCTACTACGCGACGGACATCGCCTACCACTACGACAAGTTCATCACCCGCAAGTTCGACCGTGTCGTAGACATCTGGGGCGCGGACCACCAGGGCCACGTCAGCCGCGTGAAGGCCGGCGTCCAGGCCACCGGCGCTGACCCCGAGGCCCTCGACGTCCTGCTCTACCAGCTCGTCACGCTCCGCCGAGGTGACCTCGTCGTCCCGCTCTCGAAGCGTGCCGGCGAGATCGTCACCCTGCGCGACGTGATCGAGGAAGTCGGCCGCGACGCCACCCGCTTCTTCTTCCTGCTCACCGGCGCCAACCAGACGATGGACTTCGACCTCGACCTCGCGAAGAAGCAGAGCGACGAGAACCCCGTCTACTACGTGCAGTACGCCCACGCGCGCATCGCCTCGGTGATCGCGAAGGCCGCCGCGGAGGGCCACACCTCGGCGGGCGCGGACACCGCACTCCTCACGCACGAGGCCGAGCAGACGCTGCTCCGGAAACTGCTGCTGCTGCCCGAGGTCCTCGAAAAGGCCGTGCTCGAACTGGCGCCCCACCACCTCACGCACTACGCGCAGGAGTTGGCGGGCGCCTTCCACTCGTTCTACACGCAATGCCGCGTCATCCAGGCCGACCAGCCCGCCCTGACGAAGTCCCGTCTGCGCCTGCTGGAGGCCACCCAGGCCGTCCTCGCACGCACGCTCGGGTTGATGGGGATCACAGCGCCAGAACAGATGTAGGCCAGCAACGCACCGGGGCGGCTGCACCTGCCGCTTCTGAGTAAACCACTCGCTCTGAGAGTCACGGACGGACCCATGGCACCTTCCGAATCGCGCAAACGCATCCTCACCGGCGTCCGTCCCACCGGTGCGCTCCACCTCGGCCACTACGTTGGTGCGCTCGAGAACTGGATCCGCCTCCAGCGCGAGTACGAGTGCTTCTTCCTGATCGCGGATTACCAGGTCTCCGACTACGCCGATGACTTCCAGCGTGTCCGCGACTCGATCTTTGAGGTCGCCCTCGACTGGTTGGCCGTGGGCCTCGACCCCGAGGGCAGCCACTTCCTCATCGAAAGCGGCGTGCCCGAGCATGCCGAACTGACGCAGTGGCTCTCGTGGTGGGTGCCCCTCGGCATGCTCGAGCGCAACCCGACGCTGAAAGCGGAGATGGCCGACCTCGAACTACGCCACTCCGTGCCCGTCGCCTTCTTCAACTACCCGATGATGCAGGTGGCGAACATCCTCATGCCGAAGGCACACCTCGTGCCCGTCGGGGAGGATCAACTGCCCCACATCGAACTCACCCGCGAGGTCGCGAGGCGTTTCAACCGCATCTTCGAGCGTGACGTGTTCCCGGAACCTGAGCCGCTGATCGGCCGCATCCCGCGCCTTGTCGGCACGGACGGCGACGCCAAGATGAGCAAGTCGAAGAACAACGCGATCTTCCTCGGCGACGACGCCGAGACGGTGATGCTGAAGGTACGCAGCATGTACACCGACCCCACGCGCCTCCGCGCCACCGACCCCGGCCACGTCGAGGGCAACCCGGTGTTCATGTACCACGACGCCTTCAACCCCAACCTCGACGAAGTCAACGACCTCAAGGAGCGCTACGTCCTCGGCAAGGTCGGTGACGTCGAGGTGAAGACGAAACTCGCTGCCGCCCTGAACACGTTCCTCGCCCCCATCCGCGAGAAGCGCGCGTACTACGAGGCCCACCCCAACCTCGTCCGCGAAGCCCTCATGGCCGGCACTACCCACGCCCGCACCGTCGCCCAGGCCACGATGCTCGAGGTCCGCGACGCGATGCGCATCAACTACCTCGGCTAACGGGCTACGACGCCAGCCACAGGTGCATCGCCGCCAGCGCGCGATGCGGCCGCCATTGCTCCGCCAGCGCCTCGAGGGCCTCGGCAGCCATCGGCTCCGCCTCCCCGCGCAACCGTGCGGCCTTGCGCCGCAGTCCGAGGTCGCCTGAGGCGAACGCGTCCGGTTGGCCACACGCACGGAGCGCGATCATCTGCGCCGTCCACGGCCCGATCCCCGGCAACGCCAGCAGCGACTCCATCGTCACCTCGTACGGTGCGGCCGCGTCGAGATGTACCCGCTCCTCCGCGTACGCCAGCGCGAACTCGCGAAGTGCGCGCGCGCGTGCCTCGGGCAGACCGATGCCACGCAACCGTTCGATGCTCGCCGCCACGATCTGCGTCGCCGCCGGGAACGTGTGCGTCAGCCCCATCTCGCCGAGGCCCGCGACCGGCGTCCCGAACGCCTCGACGAGCCGCCCAGCGAGCGTCGTCGCACCAGCGACCGACACCTGCTGGCCGAGGAGGACGCGCACGGACGTCTCGAACGGATCCCACGCACCCGGCACACGCACGCCCGGCCGCGCTCGGATCAGCCCCGCGAGCAGTGGGTCGCCCGCCAGCGTTGTCTCCTCCGCCGCGGGACGGTCGAGGCCGAACAGCCGGCGGCACCGCGCGACGTCATCGATCAGTGCGCCGATCGTCGGCAGGTGCGCGACGACGAGCAGATGCTGACCATCGACCGCCTGCGACACCTCGATCGCTCCGGCCTCGCCGCAGACGGTGATCGTGCGGCGGTAGGTAGGACCATCGACGACCTCGACGCCGGGGAGCGCGCGCGGCCGGAGATAGTCCAGCAGGTCATCGAAGGCCAGGGCGCCTGCGTATGGCACTCGCAACCGGATCCCGCCGTCCGCTACCAGCCGATCGGCGCGCAGGCGTTTCGCGCGCAGTTCGGTGGGCGTGAACCGAAACACGATCTGCATCTCACGGTTCATCTGCCGCACCGTGCTGAAGCCCGCCGTCAGCGCGACGTCCACCATGCGCAGGTCCGTCTCGTCCAGCAGCCGCCGAGCGAAGTGCGCACGCCTCGACCGCGCAACGAACGAGGGCGTCGCCCCCACCCGCTCGTGGAAGAGCCGGCGGAGGTGACGCGCGGTGACGCCGAGCCGCCCGGCCAGGGCGTCCTCCGAGGTCTCATCGAGCGCGCCGTCCGCGATCAGCAGCAACGCGCGTCCCACTAGCGCCTCGGTGTCCCCGGGGACCGACGGCGGCAGCCGGTCGGGGCGGCAGCGCAGGCACGGCCGGAACCCTGCCGCCTCCGCCGCGATCGAGGTGGCGTATCGGGTGACATTGCGCGAGAGCGGCCGTGCCGAGCAGCCCGCGCGGCAGTAGATCCCGGTCGTCCGGACGGCGCTGATCGAGGTGGTCATACGGGCATTCTTGCGCGCTTCGCCGGCGCGCGCTGGACAGATTCGGACATCTCGCACGCGGTGTCCGGATTCGTCCATCGCGAAGGCGGAAAGTGCGTCACACTCAGTCCTCGGCAGTCGATGACAGCCAACGTTCCGAGGACACCACATGCCCCCTACCCGTCCGACACTGACGCTGCGCTCCGACCGCATCAAGACGCCCACCGGCACCATGCTCATCCTGGTCGACGAGGACGGTTACCTCCGGTCAGTCGACTGGGAGGATCACCAAGACCGCATGGAGCGACTGCTCGCCCGTCATTACGGCGACACGCTCGTCCGTCAGCCGGGTCGCACGCCTACTGTCCGCACGGCGATCGAGGCCTACTTCAGCGGCGAACTCGAAGCCCTCGATGCGCTCTCCGTGCGCACGAACGGCACACCCTTCCAGCGCGAAGTCTGGGCAGGACTGCGCACCATCCCGGTGGGCGAGACCCTCAGTTACAGCGCCCTCGCGCAACGCATCGGCCGTCCGAGTGCCGTCCGCGCGGTCGGCCTCGCCAACGGCAGCAACCCCATCGGCGTCGTCGTGCCCTGCCACCGGGTCATCGGCGCCGACGGGACGCTCACCGGCTACGGCGGAGGGATGGAGCGCAAGCGCTGGCTGCTGCAGCACGAAGGTGCGCCGTTTCGCGACTAGCCCGCGCCTCAGCGGTTGTCCGTCGCCCTACGATCCCGGCATGCCAGTACCTGAAGTTCGCGCGCTGCTCTTCGATGTCTTCGGGACGGTCGTCGACTGGCGTTCGGGGGTCGCACGCGAGGGCGCTGCGCTGGGTGAACGCCTCGGCATCCGCAACCTGGACTGGGGGACGGTCGCCGACGCGTGGCGACGACGCTACGAACCCGCAATGGAGGAGATCCGCAGCGGCCGCCGGCCCTTCGTCACGCTGGACACCCTGCACCGCGAGAACCTCGGCGCGGTGTTTGCAGACATGAGCCTCCCGGCGCTCTCCGACGATGACCTCGATGAGTTCACCCTCGCGTGGCACCGCCTCGACCCGTGGCCGGATGTCCTCGCGGGCCTCGCGCGGCTGAAGCAGCGCTACATCCTCGCCCCACACTCGAACGGCAATGTCGCGCTGATCGTGGACATGGCCAAACGCGCCGGCCTCCCCTGGGATCTCGTCCTCGGCGCCGAGGTCGTCCGCCACTACAAGCCGCAGCCGGAGTCCTAGCAGACCGCGTGCGAGATGCTGGCGCTGGCGCCGAGTCAGGTCATGCTCGTGGCCGCGCACCACGGCGACCTCAAGGCCGCGCGCGAGTCCAGCGGCATGCGCACCGCTTTCGTCCCGCGACCCTTCGAGTACGGCGCGGAGCGACCGCGCGATGCTGCGAACGAGGCCACGCACGACGTGGTCGCGCTCGACTTCGCGGACCTCGCGACTCAACTCGGCTGCTAGCCGAGACGAGCCTGCTCATCCCGTCACGAGACCGTCACAGATCTACCTGTACCTGACCTCAGTCTGAGGATTGGGCTGTGATCTGCCCGTAACGCCTCAAACCGACACCTGCGGCCTTCTGCGTCGAGTAGCCTCGCATCCTGCAGCCTCGCAGCTCGACTGTGTCGGCGAAGTCTGCGGTACGAGAGGGCGCATGCCATGCCACTGACAGAGCCTGCCATCGAACGAATCGTCTCGGCGCTATCCAGGCGAGGCATCCAGGCGAGGCATCCAGGCGATCGTGTTTTACCCTCGCCCGCCCGACTTCCCGACGGCGCCGGATGCAGCAAACAATCGCCCCGCACTCGGGACACCATCGAGCAACTGACTCACCTCAGGACTCTGGGGAGACAGGACCGGCCGCCCTGAGGGCGGCCGGTCCTGTCACTTGTGACGAGGTTGAGGCTACCGCTTGTCGATCGGCACGTACTCACGCACCGGCGCGCCGACGTAGATCTGTGCCGGGCGGAAGATCCGGTTCCCGGAGTCCCACTGCTCGCGGATGTTTGCCGTCCAACCCGCAGTGCGGGAGGCAGCGAACACCGGGGTGAAGATGTCGATCGGGATTCCAATCGCCTCAAAGACACACCCGGAGAACAGGTCGACGTTCGGGAAGAGGCCGCGGTCGCCGAGACGCGCGGTGGCGACCTTCTCGACCATCAGCGCGATCTGGTAGTGGTCCGCCTCGGGCGTCTCACCCTTGATCACCTCAGCCGCCAGCGTCTGGATCACCTTCGAGCGCGGATCCTTCACGTGGTACACGCGATGTCCGAAGCCGGGGATCTTGTACTTGTCTTCGAGCAGCCGCTGGATCTTCGGCTCCGCGCCAGCGGGGTCACCGATCTCCATGAACAACCGCAGGGAGTGCTCGTTCGCACCGCCATGTGCCGGCCCGGAGAGCGCACCGATCGCCGAGGCCACCACCGACTCCGGCTCCGCCTTTGTCGAGGTCACCACGCGAGACGTGAACGTGGAGGCGTTCCCCGCCGAGTGATCCGCCTGCAGGATCAGCAGCGCGTCCATCACGCGGGTGTGCAGGTCGCTCGGCTCCTTGCCCGTGATCATTCGCAGCATCATGTGCGCGTGCGACTCGCCCGGTCGGGGACCTTCGTACGGCCGGCCCGCCACCGCCTGCGCGATGACGCCGACGAGGTGCCCGACTTTCGCCGTCAGGGACAGCCCGCGCTCGGTCACGGTCGAGACCTTGCGCTCGAAGTCATTGTCCATGGGTCCGAGGATCGCCACGGCCGCCTGGAGCGCGAACATCGGGTGGGTGAGTTTCGCCGCGCTTCGCGCGAACTCGATCTGGCCGGGGGTGAGGCCGCGCTCGGCCTCCAGGTGGCGCTTCATCTCCAGGATGCGCGCCGGTTTCGGCAGTTCGCCGTCGTAGATGAGGGCGACGATTTCCTCGAACGTGCCCTGAGGGCCGGTGAGGTCTTCGATGGAGTAGCCGCGATAGGTGAGACGCCCGACCTGCCCCTCAACCAGTGAGAGGGCTGACTCTGCAATCGGCACGCCCTCCAGCCCTGGGCTGTAGGCGGGTGTGTCGGTCGTCATCTGCGGTTTCCCTCCCCAATCCCACGAATCGGGCTTCCCCCTCCTCGCAGGCTTCCGGGTCGACGGTTGGCATTCCTCCGGCAGGATCCCCGCCCGCAGGGCGAAAGGTGCCGGGGGCCGAACCTGAGGGAGCATAACATCACGGGTAAACTGACCTGTATCCGGAGTGTTACGGGAAACGCTTGCCCTCAGATTTCCTGAAGGCGAGGCCACATCACGCCTCTCCGGCATGCTCGAGGATGAACTGCGTCACCAACGACCGGGCCTCGTCCGCGTGCTGAGTCAGCCCGTGCCCATCACCGTCGAGGATCACCAGGCGCTTCGGCTCCCGTGCCCGCTCGAAGATGTCCTTGGAGGCCTGCTGATCGAGGACCTCGTCCTTCGAGCCGTGGATCAGCAGCAGTGGCTTGGACAGGCGCTCCACCTCGAAGGTCCCGAAGCGCTGCGAGGACAGCCCGCAGACCGCAGAGACGATGGGTGCGAGTTCGCCCGCCTTCACGGCGACCGCTCCGCCGAACGAGTGGCCCACCATCACCGTGCGCTCCGCACCGATCCCCTTGAGGAAAGAGCACCCAGCGAGCGCGTCCATCACGCACTCCTCGAACTCGCCGGCGTCGCGGTACTCGAGGCGGAGTGTGGACACGCCCGCCAGCGCGAGTTCCCCCGCAAGCGTCACGTACATCTCGTTCGCGGGGCCGCGCACCCCGCCTCCGGCACCGCCGAGGAACAACGCGACGCCCGTCTTGCCCTCGACCGGGGTGAAGAAGGCCTTGATCACCCCTCGGCTGGTCTCGATCTCCAGTTCCATCTCGCCGGGGTCTTCCCCCTGGCGGGCACGGACGCCGGTGATCTTCAGCGTCAGCTCGTCGTCGGCGTTGTCGCCACCGAGGTCGCGCGGCAGGTCGTCACCCGGGCCACCGGGACCACTCGGCCCAGCACCACCAGCGTCGTCGTGGCCCCCAGCGCCGTTCGACCCGTTGGGGTCACGTCGAGGGAGGCCGAAGGGAGATCGAGGATTGGTCATGGCGCGCGAGTCTACGCCCCCGGCAGCGCTGGCGGGCGGCGTTCGTGCCAGTCTGTGACGCTCCCGTAGGCGTGTGCCGCTTGCAGCACCGTGGACTCTTCGAAGTACCGCCCGACCAACTGCAGGCCGACCGGCAGGCCCTCGGACATCCCGCAGGGAATCGATATCCCGGGCAGCCCGGCGATGTTCACGGGGATCGTGTACAGGTCGTTCAGGTACATCGCGACCGGGTCGTCGACTTTCTCGCCGATGCGGAACGCCACCCCGGGACTCGTCGGTGTGAGGATCAAGTCGACGTCCGCAAAGGCGGCAGCGTACTCGCGTTGGATCAGCGTGCGCACCTTCTGTGCCTTCAGGTAGTACGCGTCGTAGTACCCCGCTGAGAGCGCATACGTGCCCAGCATGATCCGACGCTTCACCTCCGCACCAAACCCTCGGCCGCGACTCTCCGCCATCGCCTCCTCGGCATTCCGCCCATCCGGGTAGGAGAAGCCGTACTTCACCCCGTCGTACCGCGCGAGGTTCGCCGACGCCTCCGACGGCGCGATGATGTAGTAGACCGGCAATGCCGCCTTCGCCGCGGGCAACTCGATCCCTCGCTTCACCTGCGCACCGTTCGAGGCGAACGTGGCGATCGCCTGCTCCACGGCCTCGCGCACACCCGCGTCGACGCCCTGCTCTAGCAGCGAGTCCGGCACGCCGATGCGCAGGCCTTCGAAGCCGCGATCGAAGCGCTCCGTGTAGTCCGGCACCGGCACCGGCGCCGTCGTGGAGTCGCGCGGGTCGTGCCCAGCGAAGGCGCCGAGCAGCGTCGCCACATCCTCGGCATCTCGCCCGAACGGTCCCGCCTGGTCGAGCGACGAGGCGAACGCGACGATCCCGAAGCGCGACACGCGCCCGTAGGTGGTCTTCAGCCCGAGGATCCCGCAGAGCGACGCTGGCTGCCGGATCGAACCGCCGGTGTCCGTCCCGATCGAGATCGGCACCCCACGCGCCGCCACGGTCGCCGCCGACCCGCCCGAGGATCCCCCGGGCACCCTCGTCAGATCCCAGGGGTTCTTCGTGGGCCCGAAGTACGAATGCTCGGTGGACGAGCCCATCGCGAACTCGTCGAGGTTCGTCTTGCCGATCGTCACCGCGCCCGCCGCGTTCAGCCGTTCGACCACCGTGCAGTCGATGACCGGGGTGAACCCTTCGAGCATGTGCGAGGCGGCCGTCGTCTGGACGCCCTTCGTGGAGAGCAAATCTTTGACCCCGACCGGGATGCCCACCAACGGGCCGGCATCACCCGCCTTCAAGCGCGCGTCCGCAGCGTCCGCCTGCGCGAGCGCGAGGTCGTCCGTGACGGTGATGTAGGCGTTGAGCGACGGCTCCTGCGCCCGCACTCGGGCCAGCGTCGCCTCGGCAAGCGCGCGCGCGGAATATTCCCCGGCGCGCAGCCGGCGGGCATGCTCGTGGGCGGAGACGTCGAGGTCGATCGGCGGCATCGAGGCGCCTAGTCCAGCACGGCGCGGACGCGGATGTAGCCATCCTCGGTCCGCGGCGCGTTCAGCAGGGCCTCGGCGCGCGGCAGCGACGGCCGGACCTCGTCCGCGCGCTGCACCGAGTGCAAATCGAAGGATTGCGTGGTTGGCGGAACATCCGAGGTGTCGATGTCGTTCAGCATCTGGAACTGATCCAGGATTCCGGACAATTGGACTCGCAGCCGCTCGACCTCCTCCGGGGAGACGGCGACGCGGGCCAGGGTGGCGATGTGACGGACTTCCTCGGCGGTGAGTGCCATCGATCCTCCTCCCAGCACGCCCGAAGGCTGGTGCTGGGCGTACCCGCGGTCGATCGCCCGGGGCGCAAATCTGTGCCAAACGACAAGACAACGGTGCGCCCGTATTCTAGAAGGCGCTCCCCCCACCGGGCCAGCGCACCTAGGATCGAGGCTGTCACGAGACGCCTCGCTCGTCTCGCTGCAAGCGTGGAGGCCGCGCGCATGACCGGACGTCCCGCCGACCCCTCGCACGCACCCGCCGTCGATCCGCACCACCTCGGCGCGCACGAGCCGGAAGCCGCGCGCCTCGGCAACCCGAGTTATGTCTGGCGTTCTGGTCAGGAGCGTCGCCTCGCCCTCATCGAACGCTACGTCCCGCTCACCGGCCGGCGCGTACTCGACCTCGGCTGTGGCGTCGGCGAATACGTCCGCGCCTTCGCCCGTCGCGGCGCACACGCCCTCGGTTCCGATGTCGCCACGGGGCGGCTCGTCGAGGCGCGCAAGCGCGTCGCAGCGACATCCACGGGCGGCGTCGACGGCTTCCTCGCCGCAGCCGGCGAGGCCCTCCCCTTCCGCGACGCCAGCATGGACGTCATCGTCCTCAACGAGGTGATCGAGCACGTCGCCGACGATCGCGCGACGCTTCGAGAGATCGCGCGCGTACTCGTCCCGGGCGGCACCTGCGTCCTCTACGCCCCCAACCGCCTCTACCCCTTCGAGACACACGGCATCTACTGGCGAGGGCGCTACATCTTCGGCAACATCCCGTTCGTGAACTGGCTGCCGGACGCCGCGCGCAATCGCCTCGTGCCCCACGCCCGTGCCTACCGTCACGGCGATTGGCAGCGCCTTATCGCCGGCACGTCACTTCGTCTCGTCGACCAGACGTACGTGTACCCCGGCTTCGACAACATCGAGGAACGTAGCCACGCCCTCGGACGGTTCGTGCGGGGCGCTTGCTACTGGGCAGAGGGCAACGCGCTCCGCCGCTTCGGGCTGTCGCACCTCGTGGTCCTCCGTCGAGACGGGGGGACTCGATGAGCCCGGCCCTTCATGCGGTCTTCCGCCGCCGCCTCTCGAAGCGCGGGACCAGCCCCCTCGGCGAAGGCAACGGACAGAAGTCGCGCATCGCCGTCGTGGCGGGGGGCATCGTCGCCTCGCTCGTGCTCGCGGCCATCCTCACGGCGGGCGGCCTCGGGATCTTTGTCTTGTCCGAGTACAACAGCATCTCGAACGCCGTCGTCCCGCCCGAGCAGTTGATCGCGCAGTTGCCCCGAGGTGGCGCGCGTATCTACGACCGCAACGGCGTCCTCCTCTACGAATTCGTCGACAACCTCTCCGGCCTGCGCCGGCCCGTCCCGGTTGGGCAGATCTCGCCGAGCCTGGTGAAGGCCACCATCGCGGTGGAAGACCCGACGTTCTACGAGAACAACGGCATGAACACTCGCGGCTTCATCCGCGCCGGTGTCGAGAACTTCATCCCGTTCGGCAACGGGGACTTCCTCCAGGGTTCGGGCGGTTCCTCGATCACCCAGCAACTCGCGAAGAACGTCTACATCCCCAGCGAGCAGCGCACCGACCGCACCGTGGACCGCAAGCTGCGCGAGACGGTGATCGCCCTCGAACTGACGAAGAAGTACTCCAAGGACCAGATCCTGGAGTGGTACCTCAACTCGATCTCCTACGGCGGCATCTACGTCGGCATCGAAGCCGCATCGCAGGGCTACTTCGGCAAGTCCGCGAAGGACCTCAACCTCGCCGAAGCGTCGCTGCTCGCGGGCGTCCCGCAGTCCCCCGGCGTCTACAACCCCTTCTCACCCGCCAACTTCGACGCCGAGACCCGAGGGCTGAAGAAAGACTCGTTCATCAAGAACCGCCAGTTCGATGTCCTCGAACTCATGGTCCGCCGCGGCGAGATCTCCCAGGCGGAAATGGACCGAGCGTTCATCGAACCCATCGTCTTCAAGGCGAACCGCTTCGACATCCTCGCCCCGCACTTCGTCCTCGGCCGAGTCGCGACCGAGATCACGAAGCGGTTCGGTGAGAAGGCCCTCTTCTCCGATGGCCTCGAGATCACCACCACGCTCGACGCGCACCTCCAGAAAACGGCAGAGGAGATCCTCGAGAAGCACATCACGGAGAGTGGCGAGCCGTCCAAGCTCTACAACGGCGCGTTCGTCGCGATGAACCCGCGCACCGGCGAGGTCCTCACCTATGTCGGCAGCCGTGACTACTTCCGCGACGACATCCTGGGGCGAAACGACAATGCTGCCGCAGGCAACTCGCCTGGTTCGACGCTGAAGCCGTTCACTTACTTGACCGCGTTCCAGAAGGGCTGGAGCACCGGCACGGTCATCCTCGACACCCCGTTCGAGATGATCGACGCCCAGAGCGGCGACACCTTCGCGCCCCGCAACCCGAGCGGTGGCTTCGTCGGGCCGATCACTACCGCCTCCGCGCTCGGCAACTCGCTCAACGTCACGGCGATCAAGACGATCATCTTTGCGGGCGTCCCGGACACCCTGAAGAACCTCAAGGCCTTCGGCTACACGACGTTCAACAACCCCGGCGGCTACGGGCCTGCCCTCACCACGGGCGGCTCGGACGTCACGCTCATGGACCAGGTGTTCGCCTACGCCGTCCTCGCGAACAACGGCATGATGCGCGGCCAATCCCTCCAGGTGGATGGCCCCCTCGAGAAGGACGAGCGCCAACTGGAACCGGTCATCCTGCTGAAGGTGAAGGACTACGAGGGCAAGACCAAGTACGAGTTCAAGCAGCCCGAGGAGCGGCGCATCGTCGCTGCCGAGTACCCGTACCTGATCACCTCGATCCTCTCGGACGGCAAGAACCAGTGCATCACCTACGGCGTCTGCAATGCCCTCAGCCTGCCCAATGGGTTCCCGTCCGCGGCGAAGACGGGGACCTCTGCCCCCTTCCAGGATCGCCCGAACCTCATCGGCGAGACATGGACCGTCGGCTACACCCCTGAACTGGTCGCCGGCACCTGGGCAGGCAACGCCGACAACGCTCCGATCGAGGGCATCTTCTCCACCTCGGTCTCCTTCCGCGCCTGGCGCGACTACATGGCGGAGGCGCTCACCTACTTGAAGAAGCCGGCCACACAGTTCACGCGGCCGGACGGCGTCGTCTCGAAGGAAGTCTGCTGGCCCTCGGGGCGCTTGCCGTCCGAGTTCTGCCCGCAGATCAACCGCTACCAGGCGCTCTTCGCCGCTGCCACCATCTCGTCGGACCCGAAGAAGCAGTCACCCGAAACCGTCGACTCGTGGTGGCAGAAGGTGAAGATCGACACGCGCACCGGCCAGCGCGCCGCCGCCGACGCCCCGGCGAACTTCGTGAAGGAAGAGGTACGCCTCGTCCTCCCGCCCACGGAAGTCGCGAAATGGGGCGGGCTGCTGGAGTGGGCTGCGGCCAACGGCGTCGCCGGGATGCTCGCACCAGGCGCAGAGGCCGGCCCCGGCGGCCAGGTGCTGGTGCTTGCCCCGCAGCCGAACGCCGAAGTCTCCGGTGTCACCAACATCCGAGGCCGTGCGCATTCGGACGACTTCATCCGCTACACGGTGGACTTCGGTCGCGGCGTCAGCCCGACTGCGTGGACGCAACTCCAGACGTCGACGGCGTCCACGCTCGACGGCACCCTCGCGGCCTGGGACACCCGGCGCCTGACGGACGGCGTGTACACCATCCGCGTCCTGCTCGAGGACAAAAAACTCGGCACGCGGCAGTACCAGACGCCTGTCCGAGTGGTGAACCGCCAGACCGCGCCCGGATCGGATCAGGCCCCGTTCGTGCTCGTCACGTCGCCACGCGACCAGGGCGTCATCAGCGGTTCCGTCGCCATCAGCGGCGTGGCCTTCTCGCCGGGCTTCACGAGCGCGGTGGTTGAGGTAGGCCTCGGTCTCAGCCCCTCGGCATGGAAGACGATCGGCACGCACCTGCAGCCCGTCACCAACGGGACGCTCGCGGTGTGGGATACGGCCACTGAGAAGGAAGGCACGTACCGCCTGCGCGTGACGCTGCGCGACCGGCAATTCGGGGACACCACGACGGAAATGCTGCTCGTCGTGCGTCAGGCCACGGCCACCACGCCTGCGGGGCCCTCGCTGCCAACGCCGACGCCGACACCAACGCCCACCCCGCCCACAACGGCACCGGCGCTGCTGCCGACTCCGACTCCAACCGCGGCCCCGCCACCCGCAGTACCGACACAAACGCCCACGCCGTCAGGCGGCGCGCAGCCGCGCTAGCAACGCCTCGATGTCCGCACGGGAAGAGACCTCGCGGATCGCCCGTGCAAACGCCGGCAGGCTTCCCGTGCGCTCGCGGATCTCGCGGAGTTGCGCACCCAGCGGGTCAACCGAGTCCGGTCGCGCGGCGTACGTCCCGTACCACGCGAAGAAGGCCTGGTTGAGCACCCGCAGCGACGTCCCTCGCAACGCGAGGTCGCCTCGCACAGTCTCCATGCGCGCCTCAGCCTCGTCGATCTTCCCCGCTGCCAGCAGCGCATCCACCTCGGTGCGTAGCTCGCGCATCGTCTGGTTGAAGTCACGCGCACGGGCACTGGGAGCCGGTCGCGGCACGTCCCGCGTCGGGTCGCCCCAGCGTTCGAGGACCAGCGCGCCCACCTCATCGCCCACGATGTCCGCCACCGTCTCGTTGATCGTCTCAGCGTCGCGGCTGCTGAAGTACGACCGCCCGAGGCGGTAGAACGTCAGGTAGTGGTGCGTCCACTCGTGTGCTGCCGTGGCGACCGTGCCCGCATAGTCACCGTCGTTCGTCACAATCGCCGGGTACGTCGCAACTCCGCCTGAGGGCACCACCAGCGCGCGGCGGTCCGGGCGCTCACGCTCCGATCGGCGCTCGATCGCCAGACCCTGCGCCGGCGACAGGTCGGGGCGGAGCAAGTCGGCGCGTACGCGCTCGATCTTCGCGCGCGGTGACTCCACGATGACCTGCGGCGACGAGGCCAGCTCCATATCTACGAACGGGAATACCGTCCCGGGCACAGGCAGGCCCACGTGGATGCCGAGGTCATGCAACGTCGCGTCGATCCGGCCCTCGATGATCCGCTCGACACGGTTCTCCAGACGGCGGGCCTCCGGATCCGACGACGGCAGCGCGAAGTAGCGCCGTACCGCCTCGTCCTCTGCGGGGTCATCGCGCAGCGGCGCGCCAACGAGGTGCAGCCACCGCCCCGCCACCGTCTCCCGCTCCCAGCGGACAAGGTCAAACGCCTCGGCTGCCTGCCGATCGCGCCACCACGATGCAGCCAGCACGAGCAGCAGCCCCAGGACGAATGCGCCCGTAACGACACCCACAGCCGTCGCCCTCGCGAGCCATGCGCTTGGCGGATCGACGGTCGCGCCCTCAGTCGGAATTTCACTCATGCGAGTCGGGGCGTCCTCGCGATCATCTCCAGCGCGATCTCGCTGATCTCAGGCATACCTGCGTCCGTGCCTTCCGAGGAGGTGGGGGCGGCTCACTGAGTGACACTCGGTATCATCCACCCCATGCCAACCACGCGGCGCCTCCGCCCCCCCACCTCGTCCGACACGACCGAGGTCTCCCCCGGTCGTCGAGCGACCGCGCTAGCCATCGACCTGATATACGGCGGCCTCGCTTCGCTACTCGCACTGCTCGTCGCCATGCTCTGGCTCCTCGTGCGTACCGCGTGGGGGCGGGACGACGTCCCCACGCCTGACGCCACAGCCGCGGCGGCGCTGCTGCTGGCCGCGACACCCGCATGGCTCGCATGGACGGCGCTCCGCCTCGTCCAGCGTGGCGCAACGCCAGGCCAGGCCCGCGCTGGGCTGCGCGTCACGGGGCGGCCGAGGCAGCGCCTCCTCCGCTTCGCGCTGCACCCGCTGGCCGTCCCCGGCTGGCTGTGGCTGGCACTCCTCGCAGGAGTCGCCACGTTCAACCTCGTCGCACTCGCCTGTGCGACCGTCGGTCTCGCGCTGCTGCTCGGCGGCCTCGCCACGGCCGCGCTCGCCGTCCTCCGCCCGACTGCCCGAGGCTTTCACGACCGCGCCACCGGCACTCGGCTGGTACGCGCGTGAATACCTGGGCCGCCCCGCCTCAGCCCCCGCCGCTCCCCGTCCCGCCCCGACGCGTGAGGCGAGATCGGCCTGCGGATGCCCTCGCGGATCCGCCGGCGTCGAGGTTTCCGTGGGCTGGGCGGCTCCTCTCGCTCACCCTCGCCCTCTGGCTGTGCGCGACAGCCGCTGCCGACATCACTTCCCCGCGCATTGCCCAACCCGCCATCGCCCGGCTGCTCGACGGCCTCACCGACACCCGAGGGCTCCTCAGCGCGGAGGACGCCCGGGTGCGCGAGGCTGCCACGGACGCCGCCCCGCGCACGCTGATCGAGGTGCCCGGTTTCCCCGTCGGCGGTACCGGAATCCCCCGCGAGGATGTCCTCAGTGGCACGCCCGAGCAGTGGCGCGCGATCTTGCTCGATCAGGCCGCCGCCCTCGTCTACCGCGACGGCACGCGACCCTTCGCGCAGGCGGGCGAGCCCGGCGGTCGCCCCCTCGCTCTCCGGCTGCTCGACGAAGACCTCCACCGTGTGTTTGCCCTCGTGCGCTGGCTGCCGGCCGTGGCAACCATCCTGCTGGTGGGCCTCACCCTCGCCACGCTCGGTCCAGTGCAGCGATGGCGCGCGCTCGGCCTCGCGACCGGCATTGGCGGTGCCATCGCCCTGACCGGCGCGCTGGCCGCGATGCTGGCGGCAACCCTGGCCGGCTCGGACGGCACGCTCTCAGGCGAGGCCGCCGCCGTCGTGGCCACCCTCGCCCGAGGCCCGATCATCCAGTCCGGCGCGGTCACGCTCGGCGGCCTGGCCCTCTGGTGGTCCGCCCGCCGCCCGGTCGTAGACGATGACGTCGAGGCCCGCCTCGCCGCCGCCCGAGCCGCGCGCGAGGCCCGTCGCCGAGCCGCCGCAGGACTGCCCCCAAGAGCCGAGGCGGATGCGACGAGGGCGTTCGTTGACTCAGATCGGGCGCCGGATTAGCGTCGAGGGCGCGCGACACCTCGAATTGGTGACGGGGCTGAGAACGGGTGGGGGAGCGCGATGCTGCGCAGTCCAAAGGACTTCTTCAAGCCGCTCGCCATTGGCGCGCCCCAACCGCTGACGGAGATCCCCGTCCGGCCGAGCCGCATGATCCACTTCCTCCCAGCCCAGAACGCCCGGATGCGCGAACGCGTCCCTGAACTCCTCACACAGGTCGATGTCCTCCTCGGCAACCTCGAGGACGCCATCGCGATCGCGGACAAGGAAGCCGCCCGCGAAGGGTGGATCGAGGTCGTCAAAAACAACGACTTCGGCAACGTCCAGGCGTGGACGCGCGTGAACGCCCTCGACAGCCCCTGGTTCCTCGACGACATCACCCGGCTGGTCTCGCAGATCGGGGACCGGCTGGACGTCGTCATGCTCCCAAAGGTGCTCGGGCCGCAGGACATCACCTACATCGACCGCCTCCTCGCCCAACTCGAAGCGAAGTACCACGTCACCCGTCCGATCATGGTCCACGCCATCCTCGAGACCGGCGGCGGCGTCGCGCAGGTCGAGGAGATCGCCCTCGCCAGCCCGCGCATGCAGGGCATCTCGTTCGGGCCCGCCGACCTGGCTGCTTCGCGACGCATGAAGACCACGCGCGTCGGCGGCGGGCACCCGTCCTACCTCGTACGGACTGACCCCGACCCGACCAACCCCGAGGCCCCGCGCATCACCGCGCAGCAGGACCCGTGGCACTACTCGATCGCGCGGATGGTGGACGCCTGCGTCAACGCCGGCATCCTGCCGTTCTACGGCCCGTTCGGCGCGATCGATGACCCGGTGGCGTGCGAGGACCAGTTCCGCGCCGCCTTCCTCCTCGGCTGTGTGGGGGCGTGGTCGCTGCACCCCAGCCAGGTCGCCATCGCCCGCAAGGTGTTCTCGCCCGACCCCGAGGAAGTCCGCATCGCGAAGAAGATCCTGGATGCGATGCCCGACGGCTCTGGCGTCGTCATGCTGGACGGCAAGATGCAGGATGACGCCACCTGGAAGCAGGCGAAGGTCATCTGGGACCTCGCGACCATGATCGGGGCGCGCGACCCGGAGTTCGCTGCGCTCTATGGCATTACTGCGCAGGCATAGCGCCCGCGCCTCTACAGTCACACCGGAGCGGGAGGGGCCCATGCGGTTCTACGAGTTTGAGTCCAAGCAAATCCTCGCTAAGGCGGGGATCCCCCTGCCGAAGAGCCACTTCTGCAAGACCCCCGACCAGGCGGCGGCCGCGGCCTTCGAGGTCGGCGGGCCGGTCGTGATCAAGTCGCAGGTGCTCTCCGGCGGCCGCATGAAGGCCGGCGGCGTGAAGTTCGCTGACTCGCCAGGCGAGGCTGCCGAGCACGCCCGCGCCATCCTCGCGCTGCCGATCAGCAACCTGATGCCGGTGGGCGTGCTCGTCGAGGAGAAGCGCGCCATCGCGCAGGAGTATTACGCCGCCGTGACCTGGGATGGGCGCGCCAAGAAGGCCGTCATCATCTTCAGCGACATGGGCGGCATCGACATCGAAGAGGTCGCCGAGAAGCACCCCGAGCACATCTCGCGGACGCACTTCTCCGCCAGCCGTCCGTTCTCTGACTACATCGCGAAGAACGCCGTCGCCGGTGTCGGCGTCACGGGGAACGACCTCAATGCCCTCACGCGGATCGTCGCGGGCCTCGCACGCGTCTTCCTCGAGCGGGACATGACGCTCGCGGAGATCAACCCGATCGGGAAACTCGAGGACGGCTCGATCATTGCCCTCGACGCCCACATGGACATGGAGTCCGAGGCAGCACGACAGCACCTCGACCTGCTCAAGGAACTCGGCGTTGGGCCCGAGGAGAAGCGCCAGGCGCGTCCCCCCACCCAGTTCGAGATCGACGCCGAGCGCGTCGACTCCGCGGACACCCGAGGCGTCGCGGGCAACCTCACCGAGTTCGACGGCAACCTCGGCCTCATCATCGGCGCGGGCGGCGGCTCGCTGACGCTGTTCGACGCCGTGCGCGCCGCCGGCGGCAAGCCCGCCAACTACTGCGAAATCGGCGGCAACCCCTCCGTCTCGAAGGCGGCCAACCTCACGAAGTTGATCTGCGCGCAGCCCGGTGTCGAGAAGATCGCCGTGATGATGAACGTCGTCTCCAATACGCGCGTAGACATCGTCGCGCGCGGCGTCGTGAAGGGCTGCATCGAGGCGGGCTTCGACCCCGCCGAGAAGATCGCCATCTTCCGCATTCCCGGCTCGTGGGAAGACGAGGGTTTCGCCATCCTGAAGAAGTACGGCGTCCCCTATGTCGACCGCTCCGTCTCCATGGACGAGGCCGCCCGCATGGCCGTCGAGAACACGAAGAAGAAGGCCTAGCCCCATGAGCATCCTCGTCGACAAGGACACCACCTTCATCATCCAGGGCATCACCGGCCGTGAGGCCGTGACGATGGCGCGCGAGTGCCTGGACTACGGCGCCAAACTCCTCGGCGGTGTCACCCCCGGCCGCAAGGGCCGCGAGGTACACGGGCTGCCCGTGGAGGACAACGTCCTCGCCTTCACCTCGCGTACCCGCGTGGACGCCGCCGTCGTCTCGGTGCCCCCCGGCTTCGCCGCGGACGCCGTGCTCGAGGCCATCGACGCCGGCATCAAGTTGATCGTGTGCGTGACGGAGCGCATCCCGCGCAAGCAGGTCGCGCAGTTCGTCGAGTATGCCGCCGAGAAGGGGACGCGCATCATTGGCCCTAACTGCCTCGGCGTGATCTCCCCCGGCAAGACCCGCGTCGGCGGCATCGGCGGCGCAGCCGAGTCCACCCGACGCGCCTTCAAGCCGGGCCGCATCGGCGTCATGTCCCGCTCCGGCGGCATGACCGTCGAGATCGCCAACTCACTCTCCGAGGCCGGCCTCGGCGTCTCGACCGCGGTGAGCATCGGCGGGGACGCGATCATCGGCAGCACCTACGCGGAACTCATGCCGCTGTTCGACGCGGACCCGGAGACCGAGGGCATCGCCATCTACTCCGAGCCCGGTGGCCGCGCCGAGTACGAACTCGCCGACTACATGGCACGCAGCGGTTCGAAGAAACCGATCGTCGCCTTCATGGCGGGCCGCTTCATGGACGAGATGCCCGGCATGCGCTTCGGCCACGCCGGCACCATCGTCGAGGGACGCGCTGACACGACGGCCTCGAAGATCGCCAACCTCACCGCCGCCGGCATCATCGTCGCCGAGAAAATCGGCGACATCCCGCGTCTGCTCAGCGAACGGCTCGGTAAGTAACCATGGCCATGTTCATCCGCGTCGACATCGACCCCGCCCTCCAGCAAGACCCTGCCCTCGCCAAGCGAGTCGCCGAGGTCTGCCCCGTCGACATCTTCAAAGTTGTCGACGCCCGCCTCGAAACCGTCGAAGCCAACCTCGATGAATGCACCCTGTGCGACCTCTGCACCATCGCCGCGCCGGGCAAGATTTCTGTGGTGAAGTTATACCGGTAGCGATTCGGTCCAATCTCGATTTCCAGGAAGGGGCGCTCACGCGCCCCGTTCTTCTGCCATCGCGGGCGTACACCTCGTAAGCCCACACACTCCACGTGCCAGATTGGTTTATACGACCCTCTCACCCGAACATGACGTCGTCGGCCGATGTCAATCGAGGGACCGAGACGCACGGGCAGATCGGGCCGCAACAGACAGGTGGAGTCGCCGCACCGCACGGTGTCGCCGGCTTGCGCAACAGGAGCACCCGATGGCCGCTCGCGTCCCCGCGCCTCGGCGCGCGATCCCGTTCCCACCCGCACGACTGCTGCCGGCAATCGGCGCGAGCGCGGCACTCGATGGCATCACCGGGCTGGTCGTGCTGTCGGCAGGCAACACCTACCTCCTCAGGACACTGGGTGCCGCAGCCGTCCTCCCGGCGGTCGCGCTGACGCTTCAGGCCGGGGTCAAGGTCGCTGCGTCACCCCTCGCAGGCTGGATCGCGGATCGACGACGCCTCTCGACGGTGCTGCCCGCTGTGCCCGCGCTGGCCGCGACAGGCCTAGTCACGATGCTGGTCACGAGGAACGTCGTCGGCTACCTCGCCGGACTCGCCCTCCTCAGCGCGGGCATCTCTATTGCCTGGGTGCTCCTCCGTCACTGCGTCGGCAACGCCACGACGGAAGATGAACGAGGTCGCGCCGCCACCTGGATCAGCCTCGCATCGGGGGGCGCGGTCGCCTCCGGGTTCGGGGCGGGCACGCTCCTCGCCGGCATCGAACCACGCGCGGCATTCGTGCTGGCGCTGGTACTCGTCGCTGCCGCCGCTGTCCTGCTCAACCTCGTCCGCCGTACCTCGGACGAAGCGAGGCCCCATGCCGTCCTCGATGCTCCGACATCGGGAGGCGCGGCCCGGCGCTTCGAGTCGGCCACGCTCGGGCTCGTCGCGGCGGGGCAATTCGTGCTGTCCGGCGGGCTGCTGGTCACCTTCTGGCCGTTCGTCCTGCGCGACCTCAACGTCGAGGTGCTCCGCGTGCCCTGGCTGCTCGCACCTGCGGGCGCCCTGACCCTCGGCGCGCTCGCGGTGGTCGCACGCTGGTCGCAGCCCGGGCGTCGCCTGACCGAGATCGTTGCGCTCTACGCCGTCGTCGCGGTCGGCTTCGCGCTTGCAGCGTTCACGCATTCTGCGCTCGCGTTCGCTGTGGCGATGGCCGCGGCCGTCCCGGCACTCGTCGCCGCGATCCCGGTCGTCACCGCCGTCGTCATCGACTTCTCACGAGGGCGCAGCGGCCCCGCCGGAGCACTCGGCTGGCTCGGTTCCGCCGAGGCCGCTGGGAGCCTCACCGGCTCTGCGCTCACCGGCGCTGTGATCGCCAGCAGCGGCGCACGAAGTGCCTTCGTGGCGCTTGCCGTCACTGCGGCGCTCCTGGCCTGCGCGACTGCCGTCTCACGTGGGGCAGCGCGTCCCCACCTGCTGAGGCACACGGCATCATGAGTACCGCGCCCAGCCCGCTGACGCCTCAGCCGTCGGCACCGTCTGCCACTCGGGTGGTCGTCGTGCCCGTCTACAACGAACGCGCCACCGTCCGAGGCGTCCTCGAACAGATCGAGGCGGCCGGGTTCGCCTCGATCCTGGTCGTCGACGACGGCTCGACCGACGGCTCGGCGGAGGTCCTCGACGCGTGGGTCGCCGACCGCACCTCCGCGCGCGTCATCCATCTCCCGGAGAATCGCGGTAAGTCTGCTGCGCTGCGCGCGGCATGGGATGCCCTGGGCAGCGACCTCGACCGGGGCGCGCTCGACGCGGCCACGCTCGTCATCAACCTCGACGCCGATGGACAGCACGACCTCGCCTACCTCGACGCCCTGATCGCACGCATGGACGAAACCGGCGCGGACGCGATGATCGCGCGGCGTGACTTCTCCTACCACGGTTGGTACAAGCGCCTCGGCAACATCGTGATGACCGCGCTCGGTAGCCTCTTCGCCGGCGCGCGCATGCACGATATCGAAAGCGGCTACCGCATCATCCGCCTCGGCGCGCTCGTCCATGCGCAGGAGTACTACCGAGGTCGTCGGTACAGCGAGTGCGTCGAGTTCGCGGTGGTCTCACAGCGCCTTGGCTACCACGTCGACAACGACTTCGTCGTCCAGGTCCCGGTCCTGCGGACGAACACCCGCTTGAAGGACGCCGCCAGCCACGTCCTGCTCATGGCACTCGCCTGGTACCGCGTCATCTGCTGGCGCGACGTCCCGCGCCCGCAGCGGTCGAGGCTCGGCGCGGGACTCGCCGCTCTCGTGCTCCTCGCGTTCGCGGGCTACCTCGGAATCGTGCTGTTTCACACGGTCTACCTGGGCAACGACAGCGCGCAGTCGTACGGGCACGTGTGGTTCATCGAGCAGTCGCTCCGCGCAGGGCACGGCATCCCGCTCCGCATGCCCAACCTCGATGGCGGACGCGCCTTCACGTTCCCCTACGGCCTCATCCCGTGGCTACCCGCCGCCCTGCTGCGCCCGATCCTCGGCGACTGGGCCGTGACCGCCTCGATGGTCGTGGGCGCGATCGTGCTGTTCGTGGGAGTGTCGAGGTGGCTGCCGAAGACGGCGTCGCCGATCGTCGTGGCGGTCATCCTGCTGAACTGGCAACTGTGGAACGCCATCCTGCAGTTCCAACTGCCGACGATCTGGGCGCTGGCCCTCGCCGCCCTCGCGGCCGCCGAGTTCAACCGAGGTCGCCCACGCCTCGGTGCCGCGCTCGCGGTCGCCGCACTGGTGGCGCATCCACTGATGGGCGGCTTGGGCCTTGCGCTCACGCTCCTCGCACAATTCGAGGGCACTCGACGCCTGCCGCTGCGGCGCATGGTGTGGCTGGTGGGTGCGGCGCTCCTCGCGTCCCCAGCGATCTGGGTGTTCCTCCAACTGCCGTCCATCGAGCAAGTCGGGCTGTGGGGGTTCGTCACACCCGCACAGATCACGCTGCAGCGCACAAGCATGCTGTGGTGGCCGTGGGCCCTGACGCGTGCCATCCCGTTCGTCCGGCGATGGCACGTACCGATCCTGCTGATCGGCGTCGCGCTACTCGCACGCAACTTCAACGGCTCGAATCCCCAGAACGCTCGCTGGACCTCACGTCCGAGGTTCCCGGACTTCGTCGCCGCCGGCCCCGTTCAGCCGGATGCGAGGTACCGCGCGCTCACGATGTCCAACCAGGAAGACGGCATGGTGCAACTGATGCAGGCCGGAGCCGTCCTCGCCCAGGACTTCTTCGACGAGAGCGTCGAGCGTCGCTCGTTCGGTGGTACCGACGAGTACCGCTGCTTCCTCGCGCGCAAGGGTGCCACCGACGTCCTCGTGCAGGCCGAGTGGCTCCGTCGCGGCACCACCAACGAGGTATCAGCCCTCGACGCCCTCGTTGCAGAGGGCAACGCTACCCTCGCCTTCCGAGGCACGGCGGGCACGTTGCACTACGCGATCCGCCCGGTGCCTGTAGATATGTGTGTGGGAGCCTCGAAATGAACGGGCAGAACATTTTCATGCTCGCCACCCTGCCGTTCCTCGCCTTCGCGCTTGGCAGCATCCGGTGGTCGGACCCCAGCATCACCCACGCCGACCGGAACGTGCCGACGGTGGCCATTACCTTCGATGACGGCCTGAACGGTGCGACGACCCAGGCCGCGGCCGACATCCTGGAGCGCTATGGGGCGCGCGGCACGTTCTTCGTCGTCGCTCACACGGTCACTGAACAGCCCGAACTCGCCCAGCGCCTGCGCGACCGCGGCCACCTGCTGGGGAACCACTCCTTCAACCACCCCCGCGCAAAACAGACCGATGTGCGGTACACGCAGATCGAACGCGCGCAGGCGACCTTCTACGAGGCCTACGGCGAATGCCCTCGCTACTTTCGGCCGCCGTGGGGCATCCAAACGCCCTTCGTGAACCGCGCGGTGCGCCACGCCCGAATGCGCACTGTCCTCTGGGACGTCGAGGTTGGCGACTGGGACAAGCAGGACCCGCAGCGTCTGGCAGAGCATGTCCTCGCGAAGGCCCGACCGGGCTCCATCATCCTGCTGCACGATGGCGAGGACGGCCTGGCTGGAGCGGACCGCTCTGCGACAGTCGCCGCGCTCCCCGCCATCCTCGAGGGGCTGAAGGCCCGAGGGCTGACGCCCGTCCGGCTCGACACCTTGCTCGGCACCACCGGATACATCAAGCGCTGCTAGCAGTCAGGCTCGGGGCAGCCGCTTCAGCGACTCCAGATTCACATCGAACACGTCCGCCAACTCCCGAGTCGCCCGCTGCGCCTGCGCGATCCCGCGGTTGTAGTGGAGCGGCGCGATCTGCTCCTCGAACGTGTCGAAGAGCAGGCGCACAGCGAGGTCGCCCCACTCCTCGTCGCGTTCGCGTCGGAGGTACGCGGCGAGCCGCGTCACCGCCTGATCGCGCTCATCCTTCTCGAGTTGATGCGGTTCAAGCGCCATCCGAGACTCCTCGTTACCCCTCGAAAGTAGCAGTTCAGTCCGCCGCTACAATCCCCGGCATGGCCGACATCCCGCCCATCCACGGCGACTGCGACCCCCGATTCACCCGGCTGCGCGAGGAGTTCGCGCGCAACTTCGCGGAGCGTGGCGACGTCGGCGCTGCCGTCTCCGTCGTCCTCGATGGCGTCCCGGTGGTCGACCTCTGGGCGGGCCACCGCGACGCCGCCCGCACGAAGCCGTGGGCGCGCGACACCATCGTCCCCTGCTGGTCGGTCGGCAAAGCCATGAGCGCCATCGCCCTCCTGCGGCAGGTCGAGGCGGGCCTCGTGGACCTCGACGCTCCGGTGGCGCGGTACTGGCCGGAGTTCGCACAGGCGGGCAAGGCGAGCATCCCGGTACGGATGCTGCTCACCCACCAGTCCGGCCTCCCCGCCCTCGCAAAGCCGATGGAGCCCGGCATCCACCTCACCTCGTGGGAGACGATGGTCCATGCCTTCGAGGAGCAGGCGCCGTGGTGGGAGCCGGGCACGAAGCACGGCTACCACGTCAACACGATGGGCTTCCTCGTCGGCGAGGTCGTCCGACGCGTCACCGGCCGCCGCCTCCGCGACGTGATCACCGAGGACGTCGCAGGCCCCCTCGACGCCGAGTTCCTCATCGGCACCACGCCCGAGGATGACGCTCGCACCGCCGACTGGCTGGCGTATGAGTACCAGCCCAACGAGGACCGCAACGAGCGGCGCCCCTGGATGGCCAACGACCCCGCGCAGGCCTCGGACCGCGACCGCATGCGCCGCCTCGCCTACGGCAACCCGTCCTCGGCGGGCAACGGCGTCCTCTCGAGGGTCTGGCGCGCCGCCGAGTTCCCCAGCACCAACGGCCACAGCAACGCTCGCAGCATCGCCCGCATCTTCGGCGCGCTCGCCCGAGGCGGCACCGCCACCAACGGCTACCGCCTCCTCGCCCCCGCGACCATCGAGGCCGCCGCCCGCACCTACGCCGACGGCGAAGACGAGATCCTCGGCCGCCCCACCCGCTTCGGCCTCGGCTTCCAACTCACCATCCCCGGCATCCGCCCGCTGGGCCCGAACCCGGGGTCATTCGGACACTACGGAAACGGCGCGCTCGTAGGATTCGCCGATCCGGTCGCACGTCTCGCCTTCGCGTTCACCTGCAACCAGTCCGGTCGCTCCTGGCGCGACCCTCGCAACATCGCCCTCATCGACGCGCTCTACGAGGGCGTCTGAGCAGACAGGAGACAGCAGTGAGTCGGTCAGCAGGCGCGATACGAGGAACGATCCACTCAGGTGACCAACTCAAAACACCGACCGGACGCGGGACTTTCGAGATCGCAGAAATCACGAACGACGCGGTAGTGCTTCTCTTCGGCAACCAACGGACGCCTACCCCGCTCTCTTGGAGTCTGCTGGATGCTGCACTAGAAGACATTGCTGGACGTGGTTGGGTTCCGATTGGAGCCAGCCACAGCGTTCACAGCGCGCTCGGGTCTTTCGAGGCACTCCTGAAGCCTGCGGTCAACCGATCCTGTGCGAACTACGTGGCGGTCCTCCTCGAGCGCGTCGGGCTGCTTGAGATCGACCGGCATCTCCCCGCTCGGGTACGCGCGATCTAACAAACGTCCCTGGCATCGGCCCCTAGCCACTCCCATTCCGGCGGCGGATCGCGGACACCAACGCCTCGCGCGGCATCTGCTCGTGCCCGGCGATCGACAACTGCGCGCCGCGGTTCCGCAACTCATCGAGGCTGCGCGACTCGAGCGACGTCCGAGGGTTCCCCGTCCCCTGCGTCCGGGCGTTCGGCGTCCGGCCCTCCTCCCGCCGCTGCTTGTTCACCGTCCGCGCCGCGATCTCCTTCGCCTTGTCCGTCGAGCGTCCGCGCTCCCGCTCGCTGCTCTTCACGTGCTCGTACTGACGCTCGTCCTTCGCAGTCCACGCCTTCGGCATCGGTGGTCTCCTCTCGTGGATCCAGCCCCCAACAGGTGTAGACCGCCGCGCGTTGAACACGCCTCACCGAGGCTCCTGCGACCATCGCAGAAGGCTCGAAATCGGCCCCCACGGGGCACCGAGGGCACCCCTGCCGCTCCGAGGCACATTCGGCTAGCCTCTACTCCGCTCAGGAACGAGAGGGACACACCATGCCCATGATCCTCGGAGTTACCGGCTCCATCGCCACCGGCAAGAGCGGGCTCTGCACCCGCCTCGTGGAACAGTTCCACGTCACCCACGGGGACGCCGACAAAATCGTCCACCGCATGTTCGACCCCGGCAAAGCCGGCTTCGACAACGCCGTCGCCGAATTCGGCCCCGAGATCATCGGCGACGACGGTCTCATCGACCGCAAGAAGATCGGCACCCTCGTCTTCGGCAACCCCACCAACATGGGCCGCTGGATGAAGGCCATCGGCAACATCGAAGACGAGATGCGCACCACCATCGAGCGCTGGCGCGCCACCCTCGGCCCCAACGATGTCGCCGTCCTCGAGGCCGTCAACCTGATCGAGGCCGACTACTCCCAGTGGTGCGACGCGACCTGGCTCGTCGCCGCCTCGAACGACATCGCCAAGCCGCGCCTCATGGCCCGTAACGACTTCAACGACGCCGAGGCCCAGCAGCGCCTCGACGCCCAGCGCAAGTGGGAAGACCGCGCCCCCGCCGCCGACCACGTCTTCCACAACAACGGCACATACGAGGCCTTCCTCTCCGAAGTCGACCGCACCTTCCAGGAGACCCACCGCCAGTTCCTCGCCGGCACCCTCCCGAAGTCGGTCTGGTTCGCCTGGCGCGAGGCCAACCCCCGCCCCGCTCCACCCGCACGCGCCGCGACCTAGCCCCTGAGGGCCACAGCACGATCAGGCCGGGCGCCGTAAGGCGCCCGGCCTGATCGTCAGGCACAGCACCCCTGCCGCGTTGCCGAAGTTGCTACATTCCGCTCGACCGCTCGTGTCGTGCCCAATCCCGGTGTCATCAGATGACCTCACTCGAGATTCCCGCCATACCGATCCCTGCGACCACCGCGCCGGTCGCTCACGAGGCGCGTCCGAGGGCGAAATGGACCGGCGTCCTGTTCGTCCACGGCATGGGCAGCCAGCGTCGCTTCGGCGACGTCAGCGCACTCGTGGAGGCCCTCGACCGCCGCGCACGGACAGACGGTCAGGGCGAGTTTCTGGACATCGATGTGAAACTCGAGCCCGCCCGGCATCCAGACGCGCCGCCCGTCACCTACCTCGAAGCCCGCTGGGAACACCAGGCGCCTGGCCTTCACGCGTTCAAGCCATACCGCTTTTACGAGTCGTACTGGGCGCCGATCACCGCTGGAGGCGTACCCACGCTCGATGTGATCAAGTGGTTGTTCGCGCAGGTCGCGAAGCCGCTGGGGAGCTTCGTGACCGCATGGCGAGAGAAAGCGCGCCTGCGTCGAGCCATCCTCCTGGGCCTATCCGGCGTGAACCCCCGTGACCTCACCACACTCTTCGAGGCATACGACGAGTACGAGGGCCAGCCCGCGCGGGATGCCCACCGCTCAGAACGGTTCCGCGGATTCCTGGACTACCTGCGGGCGGGTGGCCATCAGGCCGGCATCCCTGACAGCGACCGCGAACGCCTCGTCGCCATCGCCCGTCGATGGCATCGCGCCTGCGTCAGAGGCGAGGCTGGCAACCTCCTCGTCCTCGTCACCATCGCCGCCGCGCTACTCGTCGTCACCGGACTCATTGCCCTGACCGCCACTGGCCTCATCGCGCTCCGCGAAGGCGCCACCCTCCACGGTCGCAGCCCGCTCGACTTCGCCCGGTACATCAAGGATCACAAGGCCACCTTCGCCATGCTGGGCAGCACGGCCCTGCTGCTCCCGGGCCTCGGCAGCGGGCTCCGGGACTATCTCGGTGACGTGGTCTTCTGGACGACCTACGAGGAAACACAGACGCGCTACGACAAACGCCGCCAGATTCTTGCCGAGGTGCGCGCCTGCCTCGCCCACCTCGTCAATCACCCCGATTGCGAGCGGATCGTCGTCGTCGCCCACAGCCTCGGCACCGCCATCGCCGTCGACGCCATCCTGGCCGAAGCCCGCGACGCCCGAGCGCTGCAGGGCGCTGCGTTCAGCGAGCAACTACTCAACCAGCGGAAGATCACTCACGTCGTCACCTACGGCAGTCCCATCGACAAGATCCACTACTTCTTTGAACGCGACCCCGGACAGCACCGCTACCACCGGGTTGTCGAGGACTTGCGAGGCGACATCGGCACGGAGCCGTTCGGTAACAACAACGGCCGCCCGTGGATCCACTGGCTCAACTTCTGGGATCGCGCAGACTTCATCAGCGGCACGCTGGAGTCCCCGGCCAACCGCATCCACCCGAACCTGCGCGTCGACAACGTCGAGGTCTCAGGCGGAGTGCTCCTCAACCCGGTACGCGCCCACACCCACTACCTCGACCGCCCCGCCGTGCTCGACGCGCTGCTCGAAGTGATCCTCCGCCGCCGCACCGGCCATCGAGTCCTGGAGCGCACGATCCCGGTCGCCACCGGCAACCCTCGGAGATGGGCGACGCCTCAATTGGTTGGCGCCATGACCTTCGTCTGGCTCCTCGTCGGCACCCTCGCCTACTGCATCGCCACCGTCAGCATTGGCCTCGCCGCCGGCATCACCCTCGGCCTCGCGGGGCTGGTCATCATCCCCACCCTCATCGGCGCGGCGAGCACGCTTGGTGCCAAACTCGCCCTCGCATTCGAATGGCTTCGCGCCCTCCTCCGGCTCTAGGCTCCAACCCCCATCTGTCACAAGACGTCCGTGTTATCTGAGTCCCCTCGACTCAACTTCCACCGTTATGACATGAGCCGAGGCCACATCCGATCCCCCGAGGCACCCACCTCATCGAGGCCAACACGAGAAAGGCGCCCCAGATCGAATCTGCGACGCCCTGTTTCAGGTGAAACATACGTTCTAATCACGGCCCCGCCGAGGACTCAGCCGCGTTTTTCGCGCGCCCCTACCCGCCGAGGATCGACCGCCCGATCACCTTGAGTTCGAGGATCGGCTTCACGCCCTCGAAGATCGGGAGCACGAGGGCGTCCACCACGTAGCGGGAGATCGGATCCTCTTCGGAGTAGCCCCAGCCGCCGTGTAGTTGCTGGGCCTCGCGCGTCACCTCGCCGGCGATGTCGCAGGAGAGCAGTTTCGCCATTGATGGCTCCACGGCGCGGGTGTCGAAGGCACGGGCGGAGGCGTACGTCGCCTGGCGCGCCGCGGCGATGTGTACGGCCATCAGGCCGATCTTGTACTGGGTGAGTTGGTATTCGGACAGCGGCACGCCGAACTGGCTGCGCTGCACGACGTACTGGCAGGCCTTCTCCAGCGCCGCCTGCGCGAGGCCGATCGCGCGCCCGCCAGTCTGGAGGCGGCCGGCCGCGAAGCCACCCATCTGAAGGTAGAACCCCTTGTTGATACCCGTGTCTCCACCGACGAGGTTCGTGTGCGGCACGAACAGATTGTCGATGGCGAGCGTGAACGAGTGCATCCCGCGGTAGCCCGGCGTCGGGTTCGCTGTGCCCGAGATCACGCCGCCCTCGGGCTGCTCGAACTGCCAGGCGTGGCCGTCGTACGGCGGCTTCGGCACGATGAAGAGCGAGAGGCCTCGAGAGCCCGAGGCCGGGTCGGGGTCGGTACGCGCGAGCAGCGCGAGGATCGTCGCGCGGCCGGAGAACGTGCTCCATGCCTTCGCGCCGTTGATCCGCCAGCCGCGCACCCCGTTGTGCTCGGCCGGCTCCGCCTTCGTCTGCAGGCCGGCAACGTCCGAGCCCACGTTCGGCTCGGTCACAGCGATCGCGACGAGCTCCTCGCCGGCCGCGATCCGAGGCAGCCAGTACCGGCGCTGCTCGTCCGTGCCACCCGCGAGGAGCGCCTTCGTGAGGATCTCCGGGCGCGTGGAGAGCGACCCCGCCGCCGCCAGCGACACGGCGCTCAGCTCCTCCGTGATGATGATCATCGGCAGGTCGCCCATTCCCGTGCCGCCGTACTCCTCCGGGATCGAGGAGCCAAAGAACCCCTGCTCGGAGAACGCCTTCAGCAGGGAATCCGGCACCAGCAGGTCCTTGCGGTGGATCTCCTGCGCGACCGGCGCCACGACACCCTTCGCGAAGTCCCGCGCGAGGGTGCGCGTCAGCGTCGCGGCTTCGTCCTCGAGTTCGCAGTTGTTCACGCCGCCCGTGCTGATCATCTGGCGGCCGATGGCGCGGATCGCCTCCTCCGACAGCCCGCGGCGGATTGCGGCGCGCGCCTCGGCCGTCTCCAGCGGGGCGATGTCCGCCGCCCCGAGCCCGAAGTCGTCCCAGCCCGCCTCGATCTGCGAGCGCGTGGCGTGCGCGACCTCCGCCGCGTAGGCCAGCGCGAAGCTCCCCTGCATCTCGTCCGCCGGCACGCGCTCTGCGTAGGCGACGAGGTCCTCGGCCGCCCGGATCTGCGTCGCGAGGTAGGCGAGGCGCTCCGTGAGCACCTGGTGGTCGTCGATCGTTGCGCCGTTCTTCGTTGTGACGGCGCCCTGCTTCACGGCAGCGTCCACGACAGCCCTCGTGGCCTGCGTGAGGGCGCGTGCGGTCGTGATCGGGTTCGCTTCGGTGGCGGTCATGTCGAGGCCCTTCTGGTGCCTAGCGTCGCCGCGGGATGAGCACGGTGTAGTCGAGGTCGAGCACGACGTTCGGGTGGTAGCGCTCGCGGCCCTGGTCGTCCGCGACCTTGAACGGTTGCTCCTCAGTCCTCGGGTCGCAGTTCTTCACACCGACCAACCGCAGCCGCAGCGCGCCGCAGTCCGGCCGTCCAAGGTCGATGCGCTCGATCACGTCGGTCCATGCGAAGACAGTGTCCCCCGCAAACGTCGGGTTGCTGTGCGTCCCGCTGTTGAAGGCGAGGATGCGCACGACATTCTCGAGGCCATTGAACGAAAGCGCCCGCGCCATCGAGATGATGTGACCGCCGTAGATCACCCGCCTGCCAAAGCGGGAGTCCTTCAGCGCGTGCGCGTTGAAGTGCGCCCGCGCGATGTTCTGGTACAGCCGGGCCGCCATCTGCTGCTCGGCCTCCTCGATCGCGACGCCCTCGACGTGATGGATGCGCTCACCCGGCTCGTAGTCCTCCCACCACGCACGACCGCCCGTCACCGCCGAGTCGAAGCGGGACAGGTCGAGGTTGGCGGGGATGTGGAACTGCTTCGAGTCGACGGCGGCGGGCGTCTTCGGCGCGTCGTCCACGCCGGAATTGGCCGTCTTGTCGCGCTTGTCCATCAGCACCCAGCGGATGAACGACAGCACCTCGTCGCCGTGCTGGTTCTTGCCCGCGGTGTGGACCCAGGTCACCCCGGTGTCACCCGCGGAAGACTCCCGCCACCCGAGCACCTTTGTGCTCGCCGTGATCGTGTCGCCGGGGTAGACCGGCACCCCGAAACGCACGTCGGCGTAGCCGAGGTTGGCGATGGCGTTCAGGGAGACGTCTGGCACGGACTTCCCAAAGACGGTGTGAAACACCAGCAGGTCGTCTACCACCTCGCGCCGGAAACCGAGGCTCCGCGCGAACTCGGCGTCGCAGGCGAGCGGGTAGCGGTTCGCCGTGAGGGCGATGTAGAGCGCCTGGTCACCTTCCGTGACCGTCCGTGGGACGGCGTGGACGATCTCGCGCCCGGGCGTCAGATCCTCAAAATAGTTGCCGGTGATCGATTTGCTGGCCGCCAACAGGCCCTCCCCGCCTCGCACGCCCATTCTATGCTGGGAGGCCCGTTCGGGCAGCCGCCCGGCGGTAGACTCAGGTCACCGATCGAAGGCTGACGAGGGGGCTCCAGGTGGGGATGAAGGAACTGCAAGCGCTGATCGAGGTGCTCCAGGCGGAGGTCGCCAAGGGGCGGGACAACCTCGTCACCGGCACGTGGCACCTCCATTTCGAGCACCGTGGGGAGGCGCCTGTCTTCTCGTTCAACAAGTGCGAGTCGGAGGTCTATTGCGAGGAGCGTCCCACCGTCTTCGCGGCGGACGGCTCCGGCACCGTGGTGGACAAGGGTGGCCCGCTCTTCGGCGGCACCGACTAGGGTGCCTCCTCGGACGCACCGCCTCGGCGGGTGCTAGTCTGCGCGGCGCACGACCGGAAGGAACCTCAGTGAGCAACATCACGTTCAAGCACTACACCGTCGCTGTCCACGACCTGGACAGCGCCGTCGGCCAGTACGAGACCCGCTTCGGCATGGCGAAGGTGGGCGAGCGCGCCTACAACAGCATCGGCAAGTTCAATTTCCAGCCGATGGGCTTCGACGGCAAGGTGATGTGTCACCTCATCTGCCCCGACACTGACGGGCCGATTGCCAAGTTGATGCTGGAACGCGTCAACCCGTTCAACCCGCACGGCGAGGGCATCTACCTCCTCGCCTACGACTGCGACGACGTCCCCGCGTTCGCGGAAAACATCACCACGAACGGTGGCCGCGTGAACGGGAACCCGGCGTCAGGGAACATCTGGGTACACCCCACGTCCTCGAACTTCGTGCTGATGGAGATTTTCCCGAAGAAGGCGTAGCCCTCGGGCAGGCCGCTAATGAGCATCCACGATGGGCCGGGGAGCACCCGGCCCATCTTCACGTCCGGCCGCCCGCATTCGGTCATCGCTCGGCGGCGTGGCGAGCATGAAGAACGGGATCGCGACCGCAGTGACCATCATGCAAACGAGCCAGCCGGCGTAGTAGTGAGCCGTGTGGTCGACCAGCAGCCCAACAACCCACGGCCCGAGGGCGCCGCCGGTCGTCGTCACGAGCGCGACCGTGCCGTTGATCGTCCCGAAGAACTTCGTACCGAAGTAGTCCGCCAGCATCGCCGGGCGGACAGGGATGGTCCCGCCAAATCCCGGCGCAATGACCAACAGCCCAGCCGTCGCCATCGCGTACGAGTCTGCGAACGCGAGGATCGGCATCCCCGCCAGGACGAAGAGGCAGGAAGCCACCACCACGAGCCGCTTCGAGAAGCGGTCTGCGAGGTAGCCCGCCCCCAGCCGGCCGACAATCGAGAACACCGTGAAGAACGCCACGCTGGAACTCGCCACTGCCTTCGAAACGTGCATCTCGCGTTCCAGGTAGGGGATCTGGTGGATCACGACGGCGGTGGTGCTGAAGTTCAGGAACACCATCCCGAGCGACATGAACATGAACGACCGAGTACGGACAGCCTCGCGCAGTGTCATACCCCAGCGGACCGCCGGAGCTAGCACGCGCCCGTCATCGGAAGCCCGGAAACCATCGAGCGGCTGCGGATGGCCATCCGGCCGCGTCCGGATGTTGATGGCAAACGCGATACCTACGGTGAGCATGACGGCAGCGAGGATGCGCAGCGCGCCGCGCCAGCCGAACCCCTCGACCAGCGCGGCGATCGCGACGACCAGGAGTCCGCCCACGCCACCACCGAGGGTCATGATCGACATCGCGAAGGCACGCCGCGTCTCGAACCAGGAGGCGATGGCGACGAGGCCGACGGAGCCACCCGCAGCGGAGGAGCCGATGGCGATCACCATCATCACGGCATAGAAGTGCCAGATCGCCTGGATCTCGCTCATCAGCAGCACGCCGAACGCGCTGATCACCACACCGCCGAGGGCGACCTTCTGGGCTCCCAGGCGGTCGATGAGCGCGCCGATGAACGGCGCGGCGATGCCCCCTACTTCGGAGCGCAGCGAGAAGGCGAGGGAGGTCGCGGCGACGCTCCACCCGAACTCGTCGATGACCTCGTTGAAGATGGTGCCAAAACCGTAGAAGAAGGACGCGCCGATGAGCAGCACGACGCACGCCGCCGAACCGACGACGATCCAGCCCTCGTACACCCCGGGAAGCGCTCGGCGAAGCATCTGCGGATGGTACGCGCGGCCCACGTAGGCGCACGCCAACCGTTCTCCCTAGCCTGCCCCGCCAGCCTCCGCCTGCGCCCTCGCGTGGTACGAGGAGCGCACCAGCGGCCCCGCCTCCACGTGGCGGAAGCCGAGGCCAAGCGCGACGTCCCGGAGCCGCGCGAACTCGTCCGGGTGGACGTACTCGACTACAGGGAGGTGCTTCGGCGTCGGCCGGAGGTACTGGCCGAGCGTGAGCAGGGTCACCCCCGCCTCGTGCAGGTCCGCGAACACCACCTCCAGTTCCTCGGCGGTCTCCCCGAGGCCCAGCATGATCCCGGTCTTCCGGGGGATCTCAGGCGCGATCTCGCGCGCGTGCCGGAAGACATCGAGGGTGCGCGCGTAGTCACCCTTCGAGCGCACGCCCCGGTACAGCCGGGGCACCGTCTCAGTGTTGTGGTTGAGCACGACGGGCCCGGCATCGAGGACAGCCCGCAACGCCTCGATATTCCCCATGAAGTCGGGGATCAGCACCTCGACGTCGCAGGTCGGGCGCGCGTGGCGCACTGCTCGGATGCACGCGGCGAACGCGGACGCGCCCCCGTCCTCAAGGTCGTCACGGTTCACCGAGGTGATCACGGCGTAGTCGAGGACGAGCGTGACGACCGTCTGCGCGAGCCGCAGCGGCTCCAGCAGGTCAACACCCTCGATCGGGCGTCCACTCTTGACGGCGCAGTACCCGCACGCCCTCGTGCAGGTGTCGCCGAGGATCATGAACGTGGCCGTACCGGCGTTGAAGCACTCGCCGATGTTCGGACAGCGCGCCTCCTCGCAGACGGTGTGCAGCGACTGTTCGCGCAGCAAGTCCTTGATATGGCCGAAGCGCTCCCCCGCCGGGAACGGCGCTTTGAACCACGGCGGCTTCCGCTCTCGCGGTGTCTCGCGGGTGGGCCCCGAGGTCACGCGCGCACCGCCTCGACCAGTGCCACATCAAACGCCTCCGCGAACACCGATGCCATCGCCTCGGCAACCGGGGCAAGCGCCGGGGCGGCCCCCAGCACGGCCGCCATCGAGGTCACTCCGGCGTCGTCGATACCGCACGGGACGATCGCGTCAAACCACGCGAGGTCCGGCGTGACGTTCAGCGCGAGGCCGTGGCGGCTCACGCCGCGGTCGATACGCACACCGACAGCAGCGATCTTGGCGCCAGCGACCCAGACACCGGGACGACCGGCGACCCGTACGCCGTCGATCCCCCACTCCGCCAGCGTGTTGATCGCGACGCTTTCGAGGGCGCGCACGTAGTCACCGACGCGCAGGCCGCGAGCGTGCAGGC